>NZ_JALPRK010000039.1 GCF_023195895.1 Paenibacillus mellifer | reverse complement strand
TGGCGCTTGCCAGCCCCCGTTCGTGACTTTCACCCTAGAGATGACGCTCATGCTGGGCGTACTACGAAAAAAACGCTGCCGGATCACCGACAGCGTTTTTGCTAGATTTGATTCTTATAGGCCAGTTTATGCCCGTCCTCGTAACCTTGGGCGAAACCCGTGTTAAATCCTTCTTGATACGACTCATTATAGGCCTGATCGTATACCACGGCGTCTTCGGGCGTGGCCGGCGGGGCGGCAATAGGTTCTGCAACGGCAACCGGCTCAGGCATAGGAACTACAGCTGCGGGGACCGGCAGAACCGCGCGCCGATGTCTCCCTCTTCTTCTGCTGCGGCGTGAACGCAGCTTATGCACCACCTTGCGCCGTTTGCGGCGGGCAGAGGTCAGCTTGCTCCCCCGGCGCAGAGACAGCTTCCGTTTCTTGCGGGGCCTGATTTTTCTCAGCGCGCGCGGTTTCACACGGCGGGTGCGCCGGAGTTTGGTTTTTGCCATCCTTCTTCCTCCTGTTCTCCTCGGGTAGCGTTGTATGCAGCATAACAAGCGTCCATCATCCACGGCGGCGAAGGAGTTCCGTATTTGATGCGATGAAAAGTCAACCCGCTGACCGTGCGGGCCATCGCTTCCTGATATTTCGTTAATCTATCGATATTACCGGCAATATGCCTGGCGGCGTCCGGGGACAATTCGGTCACATCGGCGAGGCTGCCGAGAATTCGTGCCATCGCCAGTTGGCTCTGGCTAATCGCATCGATCAACCGAAGTTTGGCCTCCTCCCCGGCCTGTAGGGGAAAGAGGGTCATTTGCTTGAATCCTCCAGATCGAAATCGCCACCGAACATACCGCTAAAACTGCCATCAAGGCCGCTGTCGCCGCCGCCTTCCTCTTCCTCGGGCGGCAGTATCGTTTTCAAGTTGCTGCAAAGCCCGTTTTGCAGCTTGGTCAATCCCTCGATCACCTCCACGAGCTGATCGTGAACGTCCAGCGGGTCTCCCAGCTGCTTCTCATGGTCTTCGAAACTGCTCTCCAGCACATGATTCAAAATCCAGTTGCGCACCTTCTCGGATTCAACGGCCTTGGCTTCCAAAATCATCGCGACATTCCACTGGATCTTGGCAGCCGCATCCAGTATGTTCAGGTAGGCCTGTTCCCTGCTCATGGCATCATACCCCGCTTCTTTAACCTCACTCTTCCTCATGGCCTTTCAGTTGCTTCATGACAACACCCAAATTTTCCGCCATCGCCTCCTGCAAATCGGCAATCGCATTTAAATAGGAGATCACGCTTTTGTTGATCCGACCCGTATTCTCCAAAATGCCGGACGTTCCATCGAACGCCGGCTCGGCGTCAGGAATCGCGTGCACGATCTGCGCCATGCGCACGGCAACCTGCCGATCGGCATCGATCACCCGCGCCATCTGTTGATGAGAGTGGGCCATGTGCACGATGATCTCCGAAATTTTCTGTTCCACCCTGACTCCTCCCCGCTTAAGACCGGCCTTTTGCTTCAGGAAATGGACACCGGCCCCTCAGATGTCCTGCATTAACATATGCCGGTACGAATAAGCGCGTTCCTGGGGAAACGGCCCTCTCCGGCCTATAAATCCTCACTCACGATCCGCGGTGGCGGCAGAATCGGCAGCCCCTCAGAATAAGCGGCCACGATCTCTTCCGAAACGTCGGCGTAGTTAGACGCAAGTCCCCATGCGTGCAGTGTGTACACCGAGATAATCTCCCGCCGCTGCCCACGATCGATTTGATACCACCGTCCGCCGCAGACAGCGACAGTGCCGTCGGCGATACCAGCCTCAGACGGTGCCCCGCCGCTAAGCCCAGCCAACTCATCCGACGAACGGCTTGGCTCAGCTGGCAGCTGAAGCAGATCTAGCACGGACAACCGCGCCGGCTCTGGCTGCGGAACCGGGGAACCGGCCTGGTGCAACTGATGACGAACACCGTGCTCCAACCAGTGCACGCCGCCGTTCGCGTCCCGAACCCGCACATGGGTCGGGAAGAAATCCGCCGCCTGCAGCGTCCGCTCCCCGCGCCATGCCGGCATCCGCGTATACAGTGCGTGCAGATCTCCCCACTTTTCGTTGAAAAAATGGTGATTACGGGTGTTGACTTCTTGGAAGCCTTGGGATCCCAAGCTTTTCATCGTCATGCTTCCATAATGATGGACGAAGGTGTCCCGTGCGATCACCATCTTCTTCCCTTGCAGGCGCAAACGGGCGACCCAATCATCGTCCTCAAAGTTCCCGATTTCGTACCCCTCGTCAAAATAACCGATTTGGTTCAAGGTCGTACGCGGAAACGCAACGCAGAAACCCACCAGCCGGTCGGTCACGCGCCACTTTAGAGGATCGGACTGGTTGTGCTTGGCGGCGAAAGCCGGCATATCTGCGACATCTTCATAGGGAACGTCGATTTGCTGTTCGCCACTGATGTAATTGGTGACAGGCCCTGCTGCAGCAGCCTCCGGAAATTGCCGGAGGCACGTCAACAGCTGATCCAACCAGCTCTCCGTAACCAACACGTCGTTATTTAACAGTACGATCGTATCTCCTTTGGCCATCATCAAGCCGGTATTCACGGCGCGGGCGAATCCCAAATTTTGCGGATGCACCGCAAGCCGTACCCGACCGCGCCGCCGCCGTACCGCCGCAGCCGTACCGTCGGTCGAGCCGTTGTCAACGACGATGACTTCATACGGGGACAACGTGAATGTATCAATATGATCCAAGCACTGCAGCAGCAGGTCTATGCGATCATAAGTCGGAATAATGATACTCGTTAAATCCTGGCCCGTACCAAACGTCTGGAGGCCTTCGCGGACCCCGTGAGCATAGCCGGCGGCGTACCCTTGTTCGTAGGTTCCCGAAACGCGCTTCGCTTGCGTATGGGTTCCCCCGTCAATCTCCATTTGCACCGGTGTGCACCTCCCCGAGCTGCGGCCACGCCGCCTCGCCTTGTATCAGTTTATCAGCCAGATGACCCAAATCCAGCGCTACCTTGCCCCACTCTCTGGACAGCTGCACACATATCATGACGGCTGCCACACCGGCGGCCACCAAAGCCAGGTCAAAGTCTGGAAATTCCCGGACACGCATGGCAATCTCCGTCGCATCCGCCACGCCTCGAACCGGGGCAAGCCAACCAACCACGTTCACGCCGCGCTGCCCAAGAAATCCCGCCAGCGCCTCCGCCTGGTTCCCGATCAGCAGGACGCGCCGACCTTGCAACAGTCTCGTCAAATAACCGGCGGTATTCATTTCGTAATTCACGGTCGAAGTGGTCAGTCTTAAAGTGCGGTAGTCGATCCCATAATGGTGCAGCACAGGGAACAATAACCCTTGATAGGATGGATGCCGGGATTCCGGTACCCCAATGATATCGGCGGACCGCACTGCGGTTGCCAATGCCTCTCGCGCGGCCGGGTCCGGCAGATGCACGCCCGCATAGGGCAAGAAAGCGCCCCAGCGAAGCGCTTCCCCGATCGAGATCACCGTCCCGTGCGCCAGAGTAATCAGCTCCCCGTCGCCGAGGCGGACGACGGACAGCGGCCGGCCTTCCCGCAGCGCCTCGTTAGCGGCGGCAAATACGCCGGCCGGCGTGAGCAGCGGGTGGAGCCGTGCGGCCACGGCAGGGAACCCTGCGGCGATAACGTCGTCCACCCGCAGCTCAGGCAGCAAGGTATGGCAGGGAATCAAGCGGCCCAGCTTGGCTTCCCCGCCTTGGAACAAGCCTTCGCGGTAGCCTTCCTCATAAGCGGCAGCGCGGACCCGCTCCGCTTCGGCCGCAGACCAAACGGCCTCGGAGTCGCCTGCCGGTTCAGACTCGGGCAGTTGCAGCGGCACCGGCGTTACCGCACCCGGGTTGAGCGCCGCCGCCGCCGCGGCCCCTCCCGGGCTGCGACCTGGATTGTCCGCACCGCCCGTGCGGCTTGCGGCCTGCTGGGCTCGCCGCCATGCGGCCAAGCGGGTTCCGCGGCGCCCGGTCAGGCGCCGGTGGCTACCCCGCCGCCGGGAATGCGGGCCTTTGCTGACGGCGTTACGGGCAACACGGCCGGCCTTCCCCCGGTCGGCGGAGCGGCGGGACGCCGCGGCTGCGGCCGCTTTGCCCCCACCTTGTCGGCGGCGGGCCTTGCGGCCCCGTCCGGCTGAATTGTCGTCGCGTGAAGCCATCCCGTGCCTCCTTTCCAGCCTCCCTCATCATTTAGGGAAGTACGCCTTTCATATGAATACCGGCTTCCTGCAGCGACTCTAACGTACCTGCGTCCCCCCACCATAACTGGAGAACGTCGAATTCCAGCATGCCGTCTCGCGCATAACGGTTGTTCACGTCCGTGATCTCCAACTCCCCGCGGGCGGAACGATCGATGCTGCGGATGATGTCGAACACCGAGTCATCGTACATGTAAATGCCGGTGACCGAAAACTTGGATTTCGGTTTTTTCGGCTTCTCTTCGATATAAGCGATATGGTCCGGCGCGTCCTCGGCGAACACCGGTACGCCGTAACGCCGCGGGTCGTCCACCGGCTTCAGCATCACGCGCGCACTTCCTGGCGGCTGCTGTTTGAATCTCTCCACATAGGGCGTCAAATCGTCCAGGAACAGATTGTCGCCTAGCAGCACGACGAATTTTCCGCCGGGTGGGATAAACCCGTCGGCTAACTCTAAGGCCTCGGCAATCCCTCCGGCCGACTCCTGAACGCGATACGTCAGGTTCACGCCGAAGTTCTCTCCGCTGCCGAGGAAGTCGGCATACAGGCCGGCCGATTGCTTGCTGATCACGATGAGTATATCGGTGATTCCAGCTTGACGCAGCCGTTCTATGCCGTAACAGACCATCGGATAATTCCCGACCGGAAGCAGATGCTTGTTGATCAATCGGGTCAGCGGGTATAGACGCGTGCCGCTGCCCCCCGCCAAAATCACGCCTTTCATGAACGCTCCTCCCCTGCACCAAAGATTTAATGTCTCATGAGATAAATTGCCAGGGATCCACTCCCCATTTCTCGATAAACCGTAAACGGTTCCGTTCAAGGAGTTCATTCCACCCCTCCGGATGTTGGGCTCTAAAGCTGGAACTGCCTTCATGGTACACCAGCGTATCCCCGCAAATGAGCAGACGATAGCCCAACTGCCGCGCGCGGTAGCAGAAATCGTCGTCTTCATAATGACCGGGCGAATAACCTTCGTCGAAGAACCCCGCCCGCTCCAAGACCTCTCGCTTAAACATCAAGCACATCCCGACAAGTCGCTGGACATCCTGCCATTTGGAAGGGTCAGAGTGGTTATAGCGTTCCGCCGCTTGCGCGAAGTCCTCGCCCTCCGCCCAGTCGATGACAACCTGTTGCCTACCGCTGGCATAATTGGTCACCGGGCCGACAAGTCCGACATCGGCGGCGCTGTGCAGCGCCTGCAACTGGTTAGAGAGCCATCGCGGAGAGACGGTGACATCGTTATTCAAGATGAGTAGCTGGTCGCCTGAAGCGACGGACAACCCCCGATTCACAGCAACCGGAAACCCTTCATTGCGAGGGAGCGCCACGAGAATCAGACGCTCCTTCAGACAGAACGACGCGGTGTCATCCTCGGAGCCGTTATCCACGACGATAATTTCGTAAGGTGTATCCGTAAACTGGCGAATCGCCGCCACACAAGGGGCGAGTAAGTGCAATCCATTATAAGTAGGAATAATGATGCTCGTGATCCCGGTTCCGCTCATCGAGCATTCCTCATTTTCGCCAATTCACTTCGTCCGAGTGTGGTGAAGCGCAGCCGGACGCCCTCCGTCTTCATAACCTCGCCGAGCGCTTCTATATGATCGCCGACAATCATCTGCGCGACCGCGTTACCCGTTCCGCTGTTGCTGGTGCGAATGCGGTTTTTGCGAATGACGTCCACGGAAATGGGCGCGACGGCTTTCAAACCGCGGGCTAAAGCCAGCGCTTGGGCTTTCGGTGGAACGATCAGCGCGGCGGTTCCCACCGTCCGCAAGAAGCGGCGGGACAGGGCATTCGGCACCGCGGTCAGCGAGTTCGCCTTTAAATCCGGGCGCCCCAGCGCCAAGTTAAGGAAGGCCTTGCAGCGCGTCACCTCATCCTGCTGTGAGAAAGGCGGGAGATAAGGCGACAAATCGTTTAACGCCAAGTCCTCCCCCTGGTCGATGGCAATGAGAAAGGCGGCTAAATCCTCTGCAGCGACGCTCAGATCCCCGTCCGTGAAGAGCAGGATATCCCCGGTAGCGGCCGCAGCCCCGATCGCTCGGCCCACGTCATGGCCCAAACGTTCTGGGAAGCTGAGTCGTGTGATTCGAGGATCCCGGTCCACCGCGGTGAAGCTGCCGTCATTGCAGCCGTTCAGAACGACGATAATTTCCTGCAGCGGCAGCTTGCGAAGCTCCGCCACGACGGCAGGCAGCGTCTTCTCCTCATTGCTCGCGGTCACGATCGCCGAGGCGCTCCCGCTCAGCGGCAGCGGGATCCACGGCGTATTCAGTCCGGCAGCGGCCGCATAACCGCGACGATACGCCAAGGAAGCCGCTAATATGGTCCCAATAGGTTTATGGTCCAGCCGCTCCGCTCGGGCCCATTCTCGAAAGCAAACCTGCATGTGGGGCGAGTCGGCCTCCCCCCTGTCATGCTCCGCTGCTGCACTAGCACCTGCGGCTAGAGCCCTCGATTTAAGGCGTACCATCGAGCCGCCGGATGGCTGCCCCTTCCTGACGGACGGCCGTGCTAGACGGCTGCCTCTGTGGGCCAAACCCTTCTTCATGCGACCAGTACTTCCACGCGGGCGAGTCCGAAATCCGCTTTTTCGTCTCCGGCGCGGCCTGATCGATTGCTTTGTTTCCATCCATGTATCACCTCACCTTGCCGCGCTGCCGGCCTAGATCGCCGTATCCCCCGCGCGGACCCTGCTGGCGGAGCAGCCAATGAATGGCCTCCAAATGATCCCCTGCCACCAGGGCTGTCAGCGGATCAACGCGTTTCCCCTTGTTCTGCATCCGTCCCCGGGCAGGGTTCAGCTTCCCGACAGGAACGGTATGAACCGCCTGTACGTTTAACCCGAGCCGCACCGCCTTAGCCAAGGCCAGTGGCGGAACCTCCAGGGCGTCTAAACCGATGATTTCCATCCCCTTCCGACTCATTGCATGCGGGACCGCCGTCAGGGAAGCCCCCCTCAGGTCTGACCGATGCAATAAACCGTTCAGGACGTGTTTGGCCAGAACGACCGGATGGGCCTCCTTCCGGTCCGCTGGACCCGAATAGCCGTTTAGCGCAACATCGACGCCGGCTAGCACCGCCTTGACATAAGGGCGCAGCTCCCGAGCCGGAATAACCATGTCGGCGTCTATGAACAGCAGCACTTGGCCGCGAGCGGCCTCCGCGCCAACACGTCTGCCAACATCATGCCCCAGCGGCTCCGGGGTTCGGATCACGCGGGCGCCGCTGGCTTTCGCCAGCTCGGCTGTCCCGTCGGTCGATCCGTTGGCGACGACGATCGTCTCGCTGCGCGGATGCACCCGGCCCGCTTCACGTAATACGCCGGCCAGCGTCGCCCTTTCATTCATCGCCGGGATGATGATGGATACCATGGGGTCCTCATGATTGACCAAACGCGGTAACGTCGGCTTACGCTGAATCGGTTTGCGGTTCAGTCGGATGCGCGGCTTGCGTTTTTTGACCACATCGATTTCCTCCCAAAACATGATAATACCGGAGCATATACCACAGTGTATGTGATGCCGGGGGGCTGGTAACGGCAAACGTACAGCTGTCCACACGAATGCGGCAAAGGCCCCTCCGCCCGACCCAGCCGCAAAACAAAGAAAAAACGCCTTTCGGCGTTTCCATAGATGGGTTGGTTTGCGGCCTGTTGGCCGGTTTCAGTGTTTGACGCTGCGGCGGCTTACGGTTTGAGCTCTCCCGGCACGCACGAGGTCCACCCAACGGTCAGCGGCATGCTCCCAGCGATAATGGCGGCGAACGATCTCCCGGCCGGCACGGCCCAAGACTTGGCTTAGCTCCTCGTCCTGCAGCAGCAAGACGATTCGGTCCGCTAGGCTCGCTTCCGGGCCACCAGCGAGGAGGCCGTCTGCAGCAAACTCGATCACTGGAGAGTCGCTGGCATCCAAGGTCGGCACACCCGCGGCCATCGCTTCAATACGGGTTGACATCGACGCCGTTTCATCGCCAGGCAAGAGAACCAAACAATCTCCTAAAGAATATCCGTCCGCATGGGGACCGGCTTTGGTGATCGGCAAGTTGGCGATTCGTTCCGGATAATAAGCGGCGAGTTCCTGATATCCGCGCAGCGAGCCGGGAACATCGGAGCCAAGGAACACCATCATCACCTCTGGAATTCGGCTCAAAACGTCAGAGAGCGCCGAGGCAATCCGGCTCTGTTCGCCCGGAGCGGGGAAGCAGCCGGCCAACAGGATGATTTTGCGGTCCGCCCACCCCAGATCGACCAGCCGTTGTCGGCGTTGCTGTTCCCCGTCCAACGTCCAGCGCGGTACGTGATCCTCCAAGCTGGCCCCCGGCAGATTAACCCAAACCGGGGTGAGTAAAGAGGGGAAATGCGCCAGTAGCTCAGCCTTGGCTCGTTCGCTGCTGACGATCAGGCCATCCACGCTTTCCAGAACATGCGGGGTACACGCTCTGGGATGACAGGAAGGAGAGAAGACCGGAGCGGAGGGCATTGTTAACAGTACGCGGGAAAGCGGAAGCCGTCCTTTCAGGTGGCAGGCCAGCAATGGCCGGCCGTGTACATCCACTGTGTCCGGACGCCACTTGCGCAAATGCCGCAGCAGCGACTCCAAGTAGTTCCGTCCCCCCGGAAGGCGGTAAAAGGGAACGCTGCCGATCCAGCCTTGCGACGGTAAATGTCCGTCCGCGATGCCGAAGATGCGAATATGCAATTGCTCCGCCGCGTGAGGAATCATCCGCTCCAGCACCCTCTCCGCCGGTTGTTGTTTCCCTGAAGATGCCGCCAGGGCGCCAGGTGCGATGACCGCGACTTTATCCCGATCCATGTGAAGTCTCCCTCCTTACCGTTTCGCTGTATTCGTTATCCTAAATATACGAAACCGATCCGGCAAATGTGACTCCTTTGCAGAAGATGAGCCCAATTCGCCACCGCTGCCCCCTCCCGGTGATCGCCCGAAAACAGGCGGCTGTCGCAGCACAGTCGTCCACTCTTTTTACCCGGGACAACATACATTGGAGGAAGAAGCATGGGAAGGAGGACACCACTTGAGTCAGGACACTGTCGGAATCTTGCTGAATTCTAGCATGTACCGGGGGATCCCAACGCACAGAACCGGCCAAGAGTGGATCGCAGGGTATGAAGAAACGGCGCGGGAATATGGATTAACCCCTGTTTTCTTGCGTCTGGGTGGTATCGATTCGGCAGGGAATAGCTGTGTCGCGTATGTATATAACGGCATCGAATATGTCGAACAAAAGCTGCCCTTGCCCTCGGTGATCCATAACCGTGCGCTTTATCCCCGAATCGCGGCCCATCAAAAACTCCAATCCCTAAAGAACCGGGGGATCACCGTCTTTAACGTAAATAATCGTTACGGGAAAGACTTCATCCACCGCCTGCTCTGGAACGCTCCTCAATTACAGGAGTACCTTCCGGCAGCAATGCCGCTGACCTCCGGGAATTTGCGGAGGATGATGTCTCGCCATCCCGATCTCATCTTGAAGCCGATTCGCGGCTCCGTTGGCCACGGCGTCATGCGATTGCGTTACACGCCGTCGTCCGGTTGGGAACTTACTTATGCTTCGCCGATGAACAAGCAGAGATGGAATACCGTACGGCTCCAGCGGAGGGAATTGCCGTCATGGACGCGGCGCATCCTGCGGCGTACGCCCTATCTGGTGCAGGAACGTATTCCGCTAGCGGAGTACGAAGGGCGCCCCATTGATCTGCGGATCACCGTGCAGCGGGGGAGCCGAGGCGAATGGGGCGTGACGGGGCGTTTCGCCAAAGTCGCCGCCGCAGGCAGCTTCGTCTGCAACATCGCCAAGGGCGGCGAAGCCCTCCCCGCCGAAGAGCTGTTAGACAAGGCCCTCTCGGAGGAGATCGTATCTTCGGCCCTGGCTGACGTAGAGAACCTGGCCCTGGTAATCTCAAACCACCTGGGCGCTAAGCTGCCGCTCCTCGCCGATCTGGGGCTGGACATCGGCCTAACCGCCATCGGGCGTCCTTATTTTATTGAATGCAATGGGCGTGACCAACGTTACGGCTTCCGTAAAGCCGGCCTGTCCGAGGTATGGAAGGATACCTATCGCCAACCCATGGCCTACGCCCGTTACTTGCTCGGGCATTCCGTTCACCGGAACGTTACGCCACAGCACGCATCCGAATAGACAGGCGTTGGCGCATACCAAAGGGGCTTATTCCTCAGAACCCGTTATCGTGGTTTCCGGAGGAATAAGCCCCTTCGATTCATTTCATGAGAGTTAATGATAGCGAACATCCGCGATGTGAAATGGCGGGTACAGCAGTGCCAGCGTATAAGCCGCAGCTGCGACAAAGACCAAGAGGAGCAGCACCAGCACATCGTACCGCGAATAGGCGGTGCGGTAATAATACGTGCGAGGCCGATTCCCGTCGAACGCCTTGGCTTCCATGGCGACAGCGACGCGATGCGCCCGGCGGATGCTCTGCGATAACAGCGGTACGGCATACAGCTTGGCTTGGGCGACGAGTCCGGCCAGCCCTTGCGGCCGGCGAACGCCGCGGATTAGCAGCGCATTGCGACGGACGAGCAGTTCCTCCCAGACCATGGGGAGCAGCCGGACCGAGGCCATGAAGCTGTACGCATATTTCGGCGGCAGCTTCGCTTGCTGCATCAACGCGTAAAACAAGGCGACCGACGGCGTAGTCAACACGAACAGTAGCCCTTCGGCGGCGAAAGCCACCGCCTTCAGCCCGATATGGATCCCCCGGAAGAAGCTTTCCTCGGAAATGCGGAACAATCCCCATGCCCACCAGACCTGTTCGCCTTTGCCAAACAAGATCATCGTCGCCGCCGAAGAGGCAAAGATGAGGGCGAAGGGGAGGATAAGCAAAGCGATTTTCCAAGTCTCATACCCGCTGAACAGAAATAGCAGCAACGTAAACAAGATCGCCTGATAGAAGATAAAATCCAAACGATGTGTAAATAACGTCAACAGAAATAACAGGATCATCAACGCCAGCTTGGCGGCCGGGTTCGCCCGGTGCAGCCAGGTCTGCCGCTTCGGCGTTAAGAATTTCCTCATTTCGTCATCACCGCCTCTGCTTCGGGCCGTCCTCGTTGTTCTCGCTCGGCGAAAGGTTCCGCCAGAGGATCCGCCGCCCTGGGAGTCTTTCGCAACGAGATGATACGTCCGTCCCGCACCTCCCAATGCTGTGTGGCCACCTGCTCGGCGATCCGTTCCTCGTGCGTGACCATCAGGATCGCCGTCCCGCGCCGACGCAGCTCTTCGCATAATTGCAGGATGGCGAACGTATTCGCTGCGTCCTGGCCGAAGGTCGGCTCGTCGAGCAGCAGCAGCCGCTGTTCGCGCACCGCCGCCGCGGCCACACTGAGCCGCCGCTTCTGCCCCAGCGACAGCTGATAAGGATGACGCCCCTCCAAGCCGGTTAGGCCGAACTGCTTCAAGTACACCTGTACCCGTTCGTGGACGACTTCGGTGCCAAGCCCGTCTTCCCGCAGCGAAAAGGCTACTTCATCCGCCACCCGATCCGCGACGAACTGGAATTCTGGATTCTGGAACACGAATCCGATTTCACGCGAGGTCCGCTCCAACTGCCGTCTGCGGGCACGGCTGCTCAGCTTCCCTGTCTCCATCCGGCCTCCCTGGAGCATGTAAATGCCCTCTGTCGGGAGCAGGCCGATCAAGCTAAGCAGCAGCGAGCTCTTCCCTGCGCCGTTTGGCCCTGTGACGGCGATCCAATCGCCCGGCCTTACCGTGACTTGCGGAGCTTCAATGACCGGACGCCCTTGCCTGAATCCGCGAAAATTCCTCAACTCCACCGTGCCAGGGCCGTTCGTACTCCGGACGTTCCTGGCCGGTTCCAGCAAACGACGGCCCTCTTCCGAGGCAAAGTATTCTTCCCAGACGCCGGGATACCAAATGCCAAACTCTGCAAGCTCGGATCGGTACGTGTCAAACACCTCATCCGGTGCGCCTTCGCCCAGCACCCGCCCGTCCGGTCCGAATAACACAACCCGGTCGACCAGTCCCAGCGCCGTCAATTCCTCGATCCGGTGCTCCACAATGATCAAGGTCCGATCCTCGGCCACCTTGGCGATCGCTTGCCAGATTTGCTTGCGACCCTGCGGGTCCAGTAAAGCGGAAGGCTCGTCGAGCAGCAGCACCTCCGGATCGCCGAGCAGGACCGAAGCAAGCGCTAACCGCTGTTTCATCCCCTGAGACAGCGAATCAATCGGCACGTGGAGCTCGGGCAATTCCAGGCCTACCTTGGCTAAGACCGCTTCCATCCGTGCAGACATCTCGGACTCTGATACGCCCAGGTTTTCCAATGCGAAAGCCAGCTCTTCATCAACATAGGGCATACAGAATTGGGTATCCGGGTCCTGAAAAAGAAACCGCCACGAGGTCGGGAGCTGCTGCGCGGACGTGCGCATCGGGATTTCCACTAAGTCCGGAATGATGCCGGACAAGACTTGAAGCAGCGTCGATTTCCCACACCCGCTGGGGCCGAGCAGCAGCACATGTTCGCCTCGCTGTACCGAGAAGTCCAAATCCTTGAACACGAACTCGGCTTCCCCGGGGAACTTCAACCGCAGCTCCTGTACCTCCGTAGCCGCTATTTCCTTCCGCATCAGTCGTTCAGCGCCGCGTAGTCTTTCGGATCAACTGGTCGCAGCAGCGTGGTCACTCCTGTCGCCTCCACAGCCTTCACTACCGCGTAAGCGAAGTAACCGCAGATCAGCGCCGAGCTGACGGCCCGCATCGCGTATTTGGCGGTCAAGAGCCAAGGCTCATAATCCTGTACGTAACCGTAGAAGAAATCCGGAATCACCGAGCCAATCGCAGCCCCAATCCCGGCCAGCGCTGCAACGGAGCCGGAAAATTTCCGGTACCGGAACGCGGCGAATACGAGCTCCGCCCCCAAGCCCTGCAGCAAGCTGTACAGGACAAGCTGAATGCCCCATTCGCTGCCGAATAGAATCTCCACGTGGGCCGCCGCGACCTCGGCAATCAGCGCCACCCCCGGTTTACGAATCAGCAGGAACACCAGCGTTGCAGCCAGGAACCACATCCCGTACACCAACTCATCCGCCTGGAAGAACAGGGGCGAGAACAAATTGTACACCGAGCTCCAGAAGTGGTACACCACACCAAGCACAAGCGAGACTAACACCGTCACCAACAGATCGCTTAGCTTTAGGCCACGGCCCGTTCTTTTTCGGACAACCTCCAACATTTCCATTTCCATCTCTCCTCTTCCTCATTCATTTGTAATCCATCGCATCCGCAAAAAAACCGCCTGAATAAGCTCAGACGGTGGTCAGGTCGCGGGGAAGCGCACAAGGGCACATACAATCCCGGACGATCGATTCTCTACGCTGGCATTATCCAGATCAGATTAACGGTCCGCGGCGCCGTATGCCGCTATCTCAGCCTGATTCGCTCAAGCCCCCGTATCCCTATGCGATTGTTATTAACATACACCAACCTTGCCCCGGCATCAAGCATAAATTTGTACAATTTTGTAAACCGGGGTTACAGCCTGCTGTATTGATTTCGGCCCTGTTCTGTGTCAAGATAAGCGGAAGTGGCAACGAATTCATCAAACCAACGCAGCACTAACGGACAGACTAGGAGGATGCTATTTGGCCGCGACATGGATGAAATGGATGACGGAACTGTCCTCCCGAAAATGGCTATCCCGATTGATGGGCAAGTTCTCCCATTCGGGTTTGAGCCGGGCGATGATTCCCTTCTTCGCCAAATCCTACGGAATTCCGCTGCATGAAGCGGAGAAGGAGCTTCGGGAATACCGGACGTTAAATGAGTTCTTTACTCGAAAATTAAAACCGGGCATGCGCCCGCTTCACGCGGAGCCAGGGACGATGATCAGTCCGGTAGACGCCTTGATTACCTTTATGGGCGAGGTCCAAACCGGCACGATTCTAAACGTCAAAGGACAGGATTATACGCTGGAAGAACTGCTGTCACGCTCCCCCCGCGTAGAAACGTACAAACATGGTTACGCCCTTGTTCTTTATCTTAGTCCTACCGATTATCACCGAATTCATGCGCCTGTGTCCGGCAAGAAGCTGGAAAGCGAGCATGTGAAAGGGCGGGTCTACCCCGTCAACGACTTCGGCATGCGCCATATGAAGAAGGTCTTATGCCGGAATGAACGCTTGATCACTTATATTTCCCACACCCACGGAGAGATCGCCCTTGTCAAGGTGGGAGCTATGAACGTTAGCAGCATCCAATACACGGATCCCTCGGCCAAAAGCTGGGAGCAAGGCGACGATCTGGCTTACTTCGAATTTGGATCCACGGTTGTCCTGCTCACCCAGAACGGGACCTTCACCCCTTTGCCCGGGCTTGAGCCCGGACAGAAGGTACGCATGGGAGAAGCGCTGGGCCATTTCAACCCCGCGGCCGCAGGAAAATGATCCATCATCTGGTTACATCCGCCGGCTTCTCTTCCGGCGGCTCTTCCCCACTATTGCACCGTGATACTGCCGATGGAAGTCTCCAGTGCGAGCAGCGGCCCTCCGCCGCCCCGCTCACTGCTTCCTTCCGGCACCCCATTGATGGCCCCAAGTTCGCTTCTCGTTTCCAGGTCGCAAGCTACCGATGGATCAAGCGTCGCCGTGATGCTGCCGACATCGGCATTCGCCTGTAGCCGGCTGCCGGCGTCCATCGCAAGAATGCCTAAATTCAAGCTGCCGGTTGCCGTAGAGATCGAAGATTCGCCCGACAACCGGGCGTCTTCAACCTTAATCGACCCCACATCACCATTCAGTCGATACGTTCCCGTCAGCCCGCTCGCTGTGATTTCGCCGACATTGTTCGTAACTTCGAACTCTTGAATTCCAGCGGGGACCTCTACGACATAATCGATACGGAATTCGGTAAAATGCAGCTCCTTCTGAGCCCAATCCCATAGGTTTTGATCCGATTCTCCTTTCGCGTGTACGCGCACCTGAGCAATGTTCCCTTGAGGGATAACGGAAACCTCACTCTGTTCGAACAACTGATCCAGCTTATCCTTCCGTCCAGGCAAATCTGCAGCCTGGATCGTCGCCTTCACCACGATTTGATCGGATGTGCCTTCCTTCAACTCAAGACGGCCCACGGCATTCTCGAGTTGCAGTTTGTCGGCGGTGCCGATTTCCCCTGTCGTCGAAAGCTCGTGTGAGCGTCCTGTGAACGTCAGATCGCCCTTCCACTCCCCGGCGGCCAACGCCACCGACTGCTGTACGGATGCCGCGGTATCGCTGAGGGATTGACTTACCGAATCGACGGTGTTCCCCACCGTCTGCTCCCATTGCTGCTGCAGCGATTGATTCTCGGCCGGGCCGCAGCCGGCGGCTAGGGCTAACAATACGGCTGATGCCGCCAACCACGCGATTTTCGATGTATGTTTCATGAGTTAATTGTCCTCCTTAAATTTCCACCTATTCTGAATTATACCGAGCTGATCGGGAACAACCACGGGCGTGGGACCGGTTCGTTACCTAGACTTTGGTCAAGGAAAGGGGAATCGCCCATAAGCAAAAAACCGCCGGAGTATCAATCTCGGCGGTTGACAGAAATGAATTACATAGACTTAAGTTTGGGTTTGGCTTCATCGGCCTAGCGGATTTCCGACGGGCTTTTTCCCGTATATTGTTTGAACTGGCGGCTGAAGAAGAAGATGTCCCGATAACCCAGTGCATCGGCGACCTCGGTCACATTCATACCGGCGTGCAGCAACAGATGCTGAGCTCGGTCGATTCTGGACTTGATAATGTAGGACTGCACCGACATCCCGATAATTTCCTTGAACTTGATGGAGAAATACCTCGGGGATAAGCCTGCCCGAGCGGCCAAATCCTGCACTTTGTGAGGCAACCCCGGATGCTGCAAGACGTAATTGGCCACCTCATGAATCACTTCATGCAGCTGGTTGCTGACCTTCTTCTCCACCGGTACCTGGCGTTCTTGACGGAGTAAATGTATGAGCAACTGCTTGAGGATCAACTGCGCCTCCTCTTCAGCGGCATACGCCTTCATTAAGAACAAACGAACATAACGTGACAACATGTATTCGAAATCCAGCGTATCCTCCAGCACACGGTACGAGCCCGGTACTTCCATTACGGTCTCGTGAACGTCGAAATGGATATACGTCAGCACCAGGGGACGCTGTGGATTATGCGTGGCGCTGGTATGATCCCCTTTACGGAACAGAAAGCAGCTGCCTTTGCTGACCGGAATGGGTTGGTCGTTCAGGACAACCGTACCTTCTCCGCTCCACACATAGAACAGGTCATAGTTCTGCAGCGGCTTCTCTCGTTTGTGCCATTTCCATCCGGGTTCGCAAACAATTTTGGCGAAAGCCGGCTTCAATTCGAATGAAGACGGTGAAACGTGAAGCATGTCCTTCCCTCCCAAAAATATCATAACGCGCTACAAATAAAGACAAGCTAGTTAACTCTATTATACCCTTAAAGCCGATGGCTTTGAATATCTTCCCATGCCGCTTTCATTCGAAATACTCCCTCGATCAGCGTCTCCTCCGCCAAATGAGAGAAGGGAAAGCAAGCCGCGGGCCTTCCAGGCGTAATTCGGTAGACGGCCGCATCGCGAAAACGGACGCCGCGGGCTGCGGCTGCTGCGCGGAAAGCGGCGTACTCTTCCGGGTTGCGGCGCCATTCGGCGTACAGCAGCAATCCCGCGTCCGCGGGGCGAAGATGAAACAATTTGCCCAGCTCCTGTTCGAAGCAGCGGCGGAACGCCTCCTGCTTGGCGCCGTAGTGACGCCGCATCCGGCGCAGATGGCGCTCGTAGCCGCCCGTGCGCATGAACCGGGCGAGCGCCCGCTGCTCCTGCCGCGCCGGCGGCACCGGCTCGTAGAGCGCCTTCGCGCTCGCGACGGGCCGAACCAGGGCGCGCGGCAGTACGGCATAGCCGACCCGCAGGGCGGCGAACATCGTTTTGGAGAAGGAGCCGACGTACACGACGCGCTCCTCGCGGTCCAGCGCCTTAAGCGGCTCCAACGGGCGGCCGCCCCAGCGGAACTCGCTGTCATAGTCGTCCTCGACGATGACAGCGTTCCGCCGCGAGGCCCACGCCAGCAGCTCGCGCCGCCGGGCGTGGGAGAGCACGGCGCCGGTCGGGAACTGCCGACCCGGCGTGACGAACAGGAGCCGCGCCTCCCAATCGCGCGGCACAATGCCGCCTTCGTCCAGCGCAGCCGGGACGGCGACGCCCCCGCAGGCGGCCACGGCCCGCGAGATCCCGTAGTAACACGGGTCCTCCAGCACCGCGGGCTCGCCTTCCCCCAGCAGCAGCTGGGTCAGCAGCGTAAGCGCCTGCATCGAGCCGTTAAAGAGGCAGATGTGCTCCGCTTCTGCTGCGATCCCGCGGCTGCGCCGCAAATGCGCGGCGATCGCCGCGCGCAGCTCCGGCTCGCCGGCCGGGTCCGCGCCTTCGCCCGAGGAGGCGCCGGGCTTGCTGCGCGCCGCCCAGGCAAGGGCGCTGTTCCATTCCGCTCCCGGGAACAGCGCCTCCCACGGCCCGCCGTCCCGGTACGAGATCGGGACGGGGGCCCCTTCTGGCGGCGGCGCTTCGCCGGCATCTCCGCCGATGGCCATCGCGGCCGTCGCGCGCTGCCCCCAGCGGGACAACGCGATCGGCGCCTTCGGGCCATCGTCTGCTAGCGGCGGCTGCAGGCCGCCGGCGACGAACGTGCCGCTGCCGACCGAGGTCCGCACGTAGCCGTCGGCATGCAGCATGTCGTACGCCTGCGAGACGCTCCCGCGGGATAAGCCATATAATTCGGCCAGTTCCCGGGTTGCCGGCAGGCGCGTGCCCTCCGGCAGCGTGCCGTCGAGGATCGCCGCGCGAAGCGCATAGTACACCGCTAAATATTTATAACGATATTTCTCGTTGAATGCCGCTAACGGAATCGTAAAATCCGGCACCGTAGTCCCCTCTCTTTACGCTCGAATTCGGCCCTTTCTCTAAAATGGACCATTAAAATTAATGTAAATTGGTTCTTTTGTATTGTCAATTTTCGGCGTAAGCTGGGAGTCAAACCAACGGAGGGGGTAACAGCAATGCGCAGAAGAGAATTTGGGATAACGGAAGACACCGAAATTCGTGATTTTTTGCAGGAGATGAGCTTCGGGTTCCTCGGTACGGTGGGCGAAGATGGTTGGAGCCGGGTCACACCGCTAAATTTCGTATACGATGGGGAGTATTTCTATTTTCACGGCAGTCTGGCAGGGGAAAAAATGAAGCATCTCACCCGTGATTCTCGGGTTAGCTTCACCGTCGCTAAAGAGTATGCGATCATTCCGTCGTATTTCACCGATCCAAAGATGGCCTGCCCGGCTTCCGCTTATTTCAAGAGCGTGATGGTGCGGGGGCGAGTGGAGAAGGTGGACGATCTAGAAGAAAAGGCCCGCGCATTCACCCTGTTTATGGAAAAGCTGCAGCCGGAGGGCGGCTATGCGCCGATCACACCGGACGATCCCGCCTACGCCGGAGAGCTAAAAGCGGTGGCGTTATGCCGGATCGTACCGGAAGCGATCAGCGCCAAGTTTAAGTTCGGTCAAAACCTGAAGGAACCGAAGTTGTCCGCAGTTACCTCGGGACTGGAACAACGAGGCGGTGAGCTTGACGCGGAAACGATCGCTCTTATGAAGAAATACTGTCCGGCGCATCGTGAAAATTAGGCGAAAAACCTCGCGATTTCACCGTGACGCGCCCGGATCGAAATGATATAATGTTAGGCAGTTTAAGACGGTACTGTCCTAAAATATCAAACCGATTTGGAAGGATGAATGAGATGAACCCACTCGCGGAGCAGTTAAACGAGAGCGTCAAATCCGGCAACAGGCACGTGTATGACATGCTGTCGACGCTGGGCAAGGAAATCTATTTCCCGAAGGAAGGCATCTTGAGTCAATCTGCCGAAGCTTCGGCCCACGCCAAGAAATACAACGCCACGATCGGCATCGCCATCGAAAACGGCGGCCCGATGCATCTGGCGGCCATTCAGGACACGCTGTCCGCTTATAAACCGCAGGATTTGTACCCTTATGCCCCGCCCGCCGGTAAACCCGAGTTACGCAGCGTTTGGCGCGACAAAATGGTTCAGGAGAATCCGTCGCTCACCGGTAAGAGCTTCGGCCAACCGATCGTGACCAACGCGCTGACTCACGGGCTTAGCATCGTCGCTGACCTGTTCGTCGAAGAAGGCGATGTTGTCATTTATCCGGACAAAAACTGGGAGAATTATGAGCTTACCTTCGGCATCCGCCGTCACGCTGACATCGTTAATTTCCCGCTGTTCACCGACGACATGACCTTCAACAGCGCCGGGCTGCGAGAAGCCCTGCTCGCCCAGAAGGGGAAAGGCAAGGCCGTCGTCATCTTGAACTTCCCGAACAATCCGACCGGTTATACTCCGGGCGCCAAGGAAGGCGGCGAAATCGTCGCCGCGATTCAAGCGGCTGCGGAAGAAGGAATTAACGTGGTCGTCGTCACCGACGATGCTTATTACGGCTTATTCTTCGAAGACTCGCTCAAGGAATCGTTATTCGGCAAACTGGCCGGTTTGCATCCTCGCATTTTGCCGATTAAGGTGGACGGCGCGACAAAAGAAGAATACGTCTGGGGATTCCGCGTCGGATTTATCACCTATGCGGCAGAGGATCAAGCCCTGCTAGCTGCGCTGGAGCAGAAAACGCTTGGAATCATCCGCGCCACGATATCCAGCGGCGCTCATCCTTCGCAGACGTTCGTGCTGCACGCGTTAAAATCAGCGGAATTTGACGTACAAAAGGAAGAGAAATTCCAAATCATGAAAGGCCGGGCGAACAAGGTCAAAGCCCTGCTGGACAGCGGCAAGTACGGGGACGTATGGGAATACTATCCGTTCAATTCCGGCTATTTCATGTGTCTCAAGCTGAAGACCGTTGCAGCAGAAGCGCTCCGCTTGCATCTGATCCAGCAGTACGGCATCGGTACGATCGCCCTCGGCGACACCGACCTGCGGATCGCCTTCTCCTGCATCGCGGAGGAGAATCTGGAGGAATTGTTTGACCTGATTTACCAAGGCGTACAAGACCTGCAAGGCAAATAGGCGGCTGTCCCTTCGGGAAATGGCACGATGGCCCACGCACGCGGACGCCCCTTCTCATACTATACGGTGTACGATCACACTACGCCTGAATGGGAAAGGGGAATGAAAATGAGCGGAGTTGAAGAAGTAAGAGGCGGCTACGGCGGCCTGTTCACGAGCACTGGCGTGATCCTGGTTCTCTTTATCCTGTTGGTTATCGTTAGCCGTTCCATCCTGTAACAGGATCCTAACATTAGTCTTCAATCAAAAACGGACCGTTTCCTTTGCCGGGAAACGGTCCGCTTTGTTATTCGTCATCCTCTTCTTCACGCCATTTGCGCGCCCAGTTGGAACGCAGGCCAAATGCCAACAAGAGGCCTGCGGCCAAGGAGCCGAACGTCAAGACGGCATCCCCGCCCGGAATTACCGCCATCGGCAGCCAGAGCAGCACGGTTATCGCAAGCAGCAAGCGCGAGCAAAGGCGCAGCGCCGCCGCCTTCCGCGCGCCGGCGGGCAACGGATAGAAAGAGGCGGCCGGCGAATCGCGGTGTTCCTGGCGCAAGGAAGCCAGCTGCGTACCCGCCAGGAACACAAACAGCAAATAAAGCACCGGACCTAGCCAGGACTTGTCGTTCCAACCGGCGAGCACCATGCCAAGCAGCGTCAGGCGCAGCACGATGCCAAGCAATTCGCTGCGGACGAATGTTTTGACGAGCAAATACCGATAGGCTTCTGCTGGCTGCCAGGGGATTCCGTTTCCAACGCCGGATAACCAGCGGCGGCGGATCACCTTCTGGCCTTCTGCTGGCACGTCCACGAACCAGCCGAGCACCAGCATCACTCGAGCTGCCGAGGACCGTTCAGCGGCGATCAGGTTATCCCATGGAACCTTGTATTTCATCGGAAACCGCAAGATTAAAACGTAATTGAGGCTGACCAGCGCCATAAACAAGGCGCTTTTCCAGGCCGGCTGCCAGATCCAGGCTGCGGTCATCAACAGGATAAAGCACCAGCGAAGGTAACGAAACCCGGCTCTGGCCCGAGACCCGGTAATACGCTGCTCTTGCCAAGCTCCGTAGGTGCTTAAAGCCTTGAGAAGCAGCAGGACAAGCAGCATCAGCCACAAGGGATGGATGATCCCACCGCCTCGCTGATATAACGGCCAGGCCAGTAGCACCACGATATAGAGTCCGATCAGCTTAAATATGAGTCCGTTCCGGAAGGCCGGAGCCAAATAAGCAGAGATCTTCGTCTCCTGCGGCAACAAGAAGATCACGTCCGCCGGCTGCGCGTAGGTTCGAAACCCAGCGTACACGGTCAGAGGGCCCCATAATGCGAGCAAAATCCAACGAATCGGCAAGCCGGGCGGTATCTGCTGAAGAAATGCCGTATACCAAGCCGAGAAGGCAATCATGAGCAGGAGCAGCAGCACGGCGACGCCGCTTTGAAACACATAGGGCAAAAACGGGAGCACTTTGCCCCAGAAGGCCGCTTTTCGCCGACTCCGCAGCGTTCGAAGCTCCATCGTTATTCGCCGTCCTTCACTAAGGCGTAGAAAATCTGCTCCAGCGAAGCTCCCGACGCTTGGGCCTGCCCCCCGATGTCAGCCAACGTTCCTTGGGCTAGCACCTTCCCCCGATGCAGGACGATAAAGCGATCGCAGTAATTTTCGATCGTCGACAAAATATGCGAGCTTAACAGAATCGACGCACCGCCTTGCTTCATCTCCAGCATGAAATCCAGCAGCGACCGGATACCAAGCGGGTCGAGTCCTAGAAAGGGCTCATCGATGACATAAAGCGGCGGCCTGGCAACGAATGCACACATGATCATCACCTTCTGCTTCATCCCCTTGGAGAGATGGGCCGACAGACTGTCCGCCTTCTCCTCCATGTGAAACAGCTTCAGCAGACGGTCCGCCCGTTCCCGATAGGCCTCTGGCTCCACGCCGTAAGCGCGGGCGGCGAACTCCAGATGCTCCCAAACGGTGAGTTCCTCGTAGAGCAGCGGCGACTCGGGAACGAATGCCAGCTGCGACTGATAAATCTCCGGCGCTTCGTTGCGCGAGTTGCCGGAGATCAGAATTTCGCCCCGATGCGGCGTCATAAGCCCAAGGATATGCTTCATGGTCGTGCTTTTCCCAGCCCCGTTCAGTCCGATCAGCCCCACCATTTCTCCCGGCTTCACCTCGAAAGTGATATCGTGAAGCACAGGCCGCCCCAAGCTGTAGCCTCCGCTCAGCTCCTCGACCTGCAATACGGGCATTTCACTTCCATTCAAACCAAACGCCTCCCACAATCCGCCTAACTGCGCGGCGGCTTATTTTTCAACCATTTCGGAGCCCCTTTATTCTTCCGGTCCTGGAGGCGCTCCTTCTTCCGTTCGGCGGTCGGTGAAGACTTCCGCGGCTCGCCGCTTCCGGAAGCCGGACGGCTTCCCGGCTTGCCGGAGATTTGAGCGGGCTTGCCAGACCGTCCGCCATTCCCTTCTACACCGACGCGGCGAGCCGTCCCGGACGAGCTTGCGCGATGGGTTGTTCCGTCTGCCCCCGTCTTACCGCTTCCAGACGAACGAGTTCGCTTGAAGGGAGCCGCTCCAGCCTCCGCCAGCTTGCCGCCGAACAGCGCCTTCGGTTCAATCTCGATGCCAAGCTCCCGAGAGAACTTGCGTAGGATGAACTCCTCCTGCGGGGTGATGATGGAGACGGCCAGCCCTTTACGTCCCATCCGACCGGTCCGGCCGACCCGGTGAACGTAATGCTCGGCATCGATCGGCGGGTCGAGGTTGACGACCAGTGACAATTCCTCGATATCCAGTCCGCGCGCGGCGACATCACTTGCCACTAGCACGCGAATCTTACCTTCACGGAACCGTTTCAGCGTCAGGCTGCGCGCCGTTTTGTCTGCATCCCCGTATAAGGCACCGGCGCTGAGGCCGACATAATTCATCTTCCCCTCCACCTCGGCGATCTGATCGGTATGGTTAATGAAAACGATCGTCCGCTCCGGTTCGAAGTGGCGTACGATTCGCCGCAGCATATCGATCTTGTCCCGCGCTTCGCAAACGAAGTAAAGATGCTCTAGGGTTTTGGACGTCCGCTGCTCCGGCTCGATCCCGATCTCCAGCGGCTCCTTCATCTCTTTAGCCGCCAGCGCCCGGATTTCCGGATTGATCGTCGCCGACAGGAACATCAGCTGGCGCTCCCGCAAGGTCCCGCGTAAGATATGTTCTACGTCAGCCGTGCCGCCAAGCTGGAACATTTGGTCCACCTCGTCGACGACAACGGTGCGCAGCGTATGCAGCTTTAACTTTCGAAGTGCCAGAATTTCTCGAATTCGGCCCGGCGTGCCCACGACAAGCTGTGGATGCAACTTAAGCTTTTCCAGTTGACGTTTGATTGCCGCGCCGCCGATTAGCGCCTGGGTTTGGATGCCCAGCGGCTCGCCGTATTTCTCCGCTTCCCGCAGGATTTGCATGGCCAGCTCCTGGGTTGGAGCCAATATCAACCCCTGCAGCGTTTTATCCTCGGACGTCATGCGCTGCAGCAACGGAAGTAAATAAGCCAGCGTTTTCCCGGTGCCGGTCTGCGACTGCGCAAGGATATCCCGACCTTCCAGCGCTGCGGGGATACACTCCGTTTGAACCGGCGACGGCTCCGATATCCCGTAGTCCTGCAAAGCTGCCGTCAACTGCTCTCTGATACCCAGTCCGGCAAATGTCGTTTTCGTCATTTAAAATTTCATCCTTTATTTTCATATTACGTGTTGTCCCATACCAATATTTTCATTATATGCGATAAGCATGAGTCACAACAAATGAATACCTCAATGTAAGACGATCAGGAAACGGACGGCGCCCCGCCCACCTCCGAATTGTTGCATTACATGCAACATTTTTGGCGTTAAACGATCTGTTTCCCCAAAAATGTTGTACTTTATGCAACAATCC
>NZ_JALPRK010000038.1 GCF_023195895.1 Paenibacillus mellifer | reverse complement strand
GATCGGATCGAATTTCAAGTCCGGAGTGAACCGGTTTGAAATTCATCCTTAAAAATCTCATTGTATTACTCACTCGTTGTTCAGTTTTCAAAGATCAAACCATTCGTATTTCGTTATCGCTTCGTTTCAGCAGCGACCTTTATAATATATCACGCCGCCCATTCTTTAGTCAAGGTCTTTTTGATTGTCATCATCTGGAAGGCCTTGTCCGGCTTGTCCCGCCGGCGAAGCGATTTATAATGTACCATAGATGATCTGACCGAGTCAACCGTCAGATCATAGTTAATTTAAGACCGACCAGCAGAGCGACACCAGGCAAGCCAAGAATAACTACTGCGCTTAAAGTGACCGGATTCAACGGGATGTAAACTTCGGTCATTAAACCGGAGAAATTGATCACGTAGATGCCCAGCGCCGCCAGCACGATATGGAGCCCGAATCGCGACAGCCAACCCCAACCGATTTTACGCGAGAACAAAATGTATAACAGCAGCGCCAGCGACACGGCAAGGATGCCGATTAGCACAAGCTTCATCTTTTTCCCCTCCTACATGAAATGTTTATGAGCTTTCCCCAAAGTAGGACCCGTTCCGAAAAGCGTCCCAATCTACATGAGCCTGCTTGGCCGCCTTAAGCTGGATTTGGTACCTTCGTTCTGCCGCCTCCAGGGTGTAGATCGCCACATCTACCTCGTCGTGCCCTACCGCTTCTTGAAAAGCGATCTGCGCTCGCTCCCACTCCTTCAGCGCATTAATTACCTCCACATACAATTCCTGTTTGTATTCCATTGCCTCGTTTCCGCGAGCCCGGTTTGAGCGCCCTTCGCCCCAGCCCTTCAATATCTTCAAGCTTGATCGCCTCCCCATCCGGTTTTATTTCATGTGTATCGGGGAAAGGACAAACTTAGAACCGCGACAGCTGGAAAACAAAAAGAACTTCAAGCCCCAAGCGAAAGCCAGGACCCAAAGTTCTCCAGTACCAAACAATATGAAAAAAAGTCTAATTTAGTTCTCGGCGACCTTCCAGCGCCTTGGATAACGTCACTTCATCCGCATACTCCAGGTCGCCGCCAACCGGCAGCCCGTGAGCGATCCGGGTGACGCGAATATCAAAAGGCTTCACGAGACGGGAGATATACATGGCGGTCGCCTCCCCCTCAATGTTCGGATTGGTCGCCAAAATCAGCTCCTTCACCCGCTCATCGCTCAACCGGGTCAGCAACTCCTTGAGCCGAATATCATCCGGTCCCAAGCCTTCCATCGGCGAGATCGCCCCTTGCAGCACGTGATAGTAGCCATCGAATTCCTTCGTCCGCTCCATCGCCACCAAATCCCTGGATTCCTGCACGACGCAAATGACGGAAGCGTCCCGGGTCTTATCCTGACATATCCGGCAAGGATCCGTATCCGTGATGTTGCAGCAAACAGAGCAATAATGAAGGTTACGTTTCACACTTACCAGCGCTTTGGCGAAATCGATGACGTCGTCTTCCTTCATACGCAATACGTGAAAAGCTAGTCTCGCCGCCGTCTTCGGCCCAATACCGGGCAAATGGGTAAAAGCATCGATCAGCTTCGCGATCGGTTCGGGATAATACAATGGGGCCTTCTCCTTCAGTTCCTAAAATTAGAACAGGCCTGGAATTTTCATTCCGCCCGTAAACTTGCCCATGTCCTGGTTCGCCAGTTCTTCGGCTTTCGTCAAAGCGTCATTCACTGCAGTAAGCACCAAATCCTGCAGCATTTCTACATCATCCGGATCTACTGCTTCCGGTTTGATCGTTAGAGCCAGCACCTTCTTGTGACCATTCACCTCTACGGTTACTACGCCGCCTCCCGCACTGCCCTCGACAGTTTTACTGGCGAGTTCTTCCTGCGCTTTGAGCATTTGCTCCTGCATTTTCTTCACTTGCTTCATCATTTGGTTCATATTGTTCACGATCGTTCACATCTCCTTTAAGTAGTCTGCATGTACATCATGCGATATATAGAAAAAACATAACCACGATTTTAAGGTCTATACCTGGCCGGGGGTTCATCATTCTTTGATGACGACCAGATCATCCCCGAAGATACTCAACGCTTCGTCCACCCATGGTTCTTTCCCGGACCCGCCATCCTCAGGCAAGGGTTCCAGTTCAAACGGCTCGCCGCCGGGCCGCTCGCCCGCACCTTGCAGCGCATCCGTCCAATCCTTCAGCATCATCGTCACCAAATGGTAAGGCTTGCCCAGTTGGCGTTCCATCACCGTTTCAATGACCTGCTTATTGGCCGGCTTCTCTGTTGTCTCACGGTGAATGTCGTTCTTGAACGCGACTAGCACATTCTCCTCCGTGACCGAAACGGGCTCCCCATTTACAAACCAGGCGTGGATCGTAATCTTGGCGTCCTTGACGGCCTGGAGCACTTGGTTCCATTTCTGCTGGATCTCCAGAAATTCCGGACTACTCCGAGCTGCAAGATAATGCTCCATCCCGGTCGGAATTTTGGCCTTCGAAGCCACACGTGGTGCGGCGCTTCGCGAAGGACGATTTCCTCCGGCCGCTGCGCCTCCAGCTGCGTTGCCGCCTACAGCAAGCCCGCCCTGCAGCGCGCGTTCTAGCTTCGCTTCCAACTCAGCAAGCTGACGGCGGAGATGATGGACCTCCGAAGCATCGGCAGACGCGCCCGTGCTGCGAGCTCCCGCCGGCTGCTCTTCAGCGCTTTCGGCTCCAAACGTACAGATCTTCAATAACGCGACCTCAAACAGCGTTTGCGGTTGGACGGCGTATTTCATTTCCGTCTGATAGTGATTTAACGTATCGATGATGCGGAACAACTGCGATTTCGTGAAAGCTTCTGCAATCTCTGCAAAATCCTGCGGATCCAACACGCGTTCTGTCAACTTGTCCGCCTGCGGTACCATTTTGACCATCAACAAATCGCGGAAATAATAAAGAAGGTTCTCCATACACTTATCCGCGCTTTTACCTTCCTGCATAAAGCTGTCGATCATCTGCAGCATCCCGCCGATATCGCCGGCGAGCAAGGTTTTGGCCAGCTCCGCGAACTGCCGAGAGGCGATGCCGCCGGTCATGTCCAGCACCTGTTGGTACGAGACCTTACGACCCGAAAATGATGCGATCTGATCCAATACGCTTAACGCATCGCGCATCCCGCCGTCAGACAATCTGGCGATATAATCAATCGCTTCCTTTTCCGCTTCGATGCCTTCTTGTTCGCAGATCATCCGCAGCCGTTCGCTTTGTTCTTCCAGCGATACCCGGCGAAAATCAAAACGCTGACAACGCGAGATGACGGTTGCCGGCAAACGGTGCGGTTCGGTAGTCGCTAATATAAACATCACATGCGGAGGCGGTTCCTCCAATGTTTTTAGCAGCGCGTTGAAAGCTTCCGTGGTCAGCATGTGGACTTCATCGATAATATAAACCTTCTGCCGCACTTCCGTAGGGGCATATTTGACTTTCTCCCGCAGATCGCGGATCTCCTCAACCCCCCGGTTGGAAGCGGCGTCAATCTCAAGCACGTCCATGACGGCGCCAGCGGTGATCCTCCGGCACGCATCGCACTCGTTGCACGGTTCTGCAGCAGGTCCCTTTTCACAGTTTACAGCTTTGGCCAAAATCTTCGCGGCACTGGTCTTCCCGGTTCCCCGCGGACCGCTGAACAGATAGGCATGCGACAGCCGCTGTTCGCGGATCGCATTCTGCAACGTGCGGATGATATGCTGCTGCCCCACCATGTCTTGAAACGACTGCGGCCGCCAAGCCCGGTACAGCGCAATATGCTCCATTATGCGGCACCTCTTTCTTTCCTCAAACGACGGTTGTCGTTTCCTTATTATACTATAGCCATTTGGTCTATGTACAAAAAAAACACCCCTGTCCGCAGACAAAGATGTATTCTTATCAAGTATTCACCGTGCACCTGTTATTGATCATTGCGATCCGAGCGGCACCTTTACGGCATGACTCGGGACAGGCTGCCCTCCGGCACAGGAGTAATACTGCTTATGGCTGCTTCCTTCCGGACCTGACCAGGTTCGCAGGTACTCCTTGCGGAGGACCCGTCCGTCAACATCTGCCGTAAAGACCGGCCTCACATCGACAAGACCTCTAACAGGACTTCAACCTCGCTACAGCGGATTGCGAGTTACAGGGCACCGCTACCTCCCCATCTAGCACGGTGAAACTAAGTATATCTTATGCCTGTACAAATTGCAACCGAAGGGAAGAAGTTGGCTGCGTGCCTACCTTATGCCTCGATTGTCACTGATTTATGCGCTCCCTCTAAATGCAACTCTAGTTTTATTTTGATATATTAATAGAATAAGAAACTGGAAAATAGAGCATGAGAGAGGAGAAACAAATGAAAGCAATCGGGAAACATTTGCTGGTCACCGCGCTCTTGGCCGGAAGCTTGGCCGGAATGGGGCCGTCTCAGGTTGAGGCGGCGTCATCGGTGCGGATCATGCTGGACGGATACCCGCTGGCCTTTTCCGGAGAACCGATGATCGTGAACGGCACAACGTTGGTTCCGTTTCGCTCTATATCTGAAGCACTCGGGATCACGGTCACCTGGAATCAAACCTCCAAAACGATCACTGCTGTCAAAGGTATGGGAGCTGAAGCCATCCATGTGCAATTAACGCTGAACAGCAAAACAGCGAAGGTGAACAACGCCTCTGTTCCATTGGCGGTAGCCCCCCGATCCGTAGGCGGCAATACGCTGATTCCGCTTAGCTTCTTCAGCCAGCAGTTCGGAGCCCAGGTTGGATGGGACCAAGCTTCGAAAACTGTGTCCATCGCCTCACCGCAGGAGCGGTTGTATACCCTGGGCTTCTACGCCTTTGCCTCCTTCTCGGAGGTCGGGGCAGTTCCTAGTCTGGACGCCGTCGCTTTCGGCTGGAGCCGCATCGACGAGAACGGGAAATTCACGCAAACGGGCGACCTATTCAGACTGCCGCAGGCTGCAGGTGAAGTGACTGCGGACAGCCTCGTGAACGACGCAGCCTCCGCCCGAACCTTGCCGTATCTCATGGTCTACTCCAGCGACGTGAAAGGCGAACTCACCCGAATCGTCGAGGATCCAGACCTACGTCAGCAGGCGATCACCGATATGGTCAACGCGGCGAGAGAGAAGGCGTTTCAAGGGATTATGCTGGATTTCGAAGGGCTCGGCTTAACGACGGAGAAGACGGCAACGCGTCAGGCTTTTAACAATTTCGTTAAGGAATTGTCGAAACAAACCCGGACGGCCGGCCTCAAGCTATCCCTGGCACTGCATCCGCTGAACTCATCCTATCAAGGTTATGATTATAAGACGTTGGGAGCCCTAACGGACGAAATCGTGATTATGGCTTATGATTACCTCCCGGGGGACAACAGCGGCCGGCCGCAACCGGTGGATAAAGTGGATGAAGCGATTCGTCTGGCTCTGGAAGAGACGAGCGCCAGCAAACTGATTCTCGGGCTCAACCTGGACAGTGAGGACGAGAACACCATCAAGACGCTGACCGGTCTGGCGAAACGTTATGATCTCAAAGGCATCGCCTTATGGCGGCTGGGCATTATCAAGAGTGATGAGTGGACCCGCCTTAAGCAAAGCGTGGAATTTAAGAAGTAATGGCTTGTTGAATAAGCAGGTTGGATCGAGGGCTGACAGATGTCGGTTATCGTCTCCGACCTGTTTTTTATTTGATGCCCCCCTATCCCATCTCAACCGGCTGAAATGTAAAAGTGCAGTTCATTTCGGCAAATTGACATGTATTTGCCGTTTCAAATGCAAAAGTGCAGTCTAATTTCGCCTATTGCTGCGAGTTTTCTCGTTTTCGGCCTTTTTGAACTGCACTTTTACATCCCAACAAGCAAATTGTCCAATTTCAGCTCGAATCAACTGCACTTTTACACTTGGTGATTGGCATCGAGCGGCATTTGGAGTCCGTCGGGGTCGATGGGGCACTTCTCCTTCTACCAATCAAACGCATCCCAATCCCGCCGTACCACGTCATACATCAACACCCGGCCTGAAATCCCGCTGGAATGCGCATGCAGCCAGCCTTGCTGGCACAACTGCTGTAAATACCGCACCGCAGTCCGATGATTTACGCCAAGCTGCCTCTCTACATCCTTCGGGCGAATAGATTTGCCTATTTGCACTGCTTGCAGCAACGTAGACTTCAACGCGATCTTAGCCAGATCACATTGTCCAGATACCTCAAACCGACTCATTAACATCCGAAGCAGCATGATGCAAATTTCAGGCTGTCGCTCCACATCGTCATAAGACAGAGAAATCACCCGATAACCCAGAGCTTGCAGAAAAATTTCTCTATTCAACTCCCGGCTATACATCGTGCGATCCATATCGCGAACATGCGGCCCAAAGCCCTTGATCTCAATAATGAGCTTCACGGCTTCCGTGAGCCAAGCGAAGTCCGCAAAATAGGGCCACCCCCGCCAATCCGCGATCTCATATTCCGGATGCAGGTTGTCCAAACTCCCACGCAAAGGCCACCATACGTTTCGTAAAAATAGTTGTTCGCCATGTCCATGCCCTCGTTCCAAACGATCCTTCCGTTCACCGGAACGATGTTTGCGATGTGATGCCAACCAACGTTGATGCGTCTCATCAAACTCCATATGTCCGCCGCCTCCCTTTATCCGAACTTATAAAATCACGCCAGTAAAAAAGAAAAAAACGCCTCCGCCCATCATCAGATAGGCAAAGACGTTCTTCGTCATTTCGTTTGTGTACGGGTATCTTAGATACCGTATTTCTTTTTGAATCTATCCACACGTCCACCAGCATCCAGGAATTTCTGTTTCCCTGTGAAGAATGGATGGCAGTTGGAGCAAATTTCAACGCGCAGGTCTTGTTTCACGGAACCTGTTTCGAAGGTGTTACCGCAAGCGCAAGTTACCGTAGTCACGTGATATTTCGGTTGAATTGCTTCTTTCATCACTTTCACCTCTTTCCGCCCTGAGCCTCAATCGTGCACAGAGTTATAATGACACACAATCGCATTATAGCACGGGCCAATCTTTCATGCAATTGCCTGTTTTATCCTCGTACCTTGACGCGGGCCAACTCTGTCGGAGGGACATGCGTGTACGATCCAATCACGACATCCGGCAGTTCCTCCTGAAAAATCTCAATCGCCTGCTTCATACCTAGAATCTCGCCCTTCGCCTTCGGAATCAAGTCCAGATAGCTCTCGGGGTCAATGTTCAGGTTACGCAACTGAATCAGCTTCAGCTTGCTGCGGCGAGCGAATTCGATCATCGCTTCAACTTCTTCCTCGCGGTCCGTGACCCCGGGGAAAATCAAATAGTTGATCGAGGTGTACACCCCTTGATCCGCAGCATACTTCAACGATTTCTCGACATTTGCCAGCGTATAGCCGCGTGGTTTGTAGTAGGCGTTGTAATGATCATCCAATGCGCTGATCGTGCTGACCCGCATCAGATCCAGGCCGGCATCCACGATTCCGCGAATGTGATCGGATAACCCTGCGTTCGTATTGATGTTGATATACCCCATATCCGTCCGGCGCCGGACTTCGCGAATCGCTTCGATAATTAGCTTGGCCTGCGTGGAAGGTTCTCCTTCGCAGCCTTGACCAAAGCTGATGATCGATTCTGGGGTGGTGAGATGCTCCAGCATGACTTCCACCAGTTCCTCGACGCGCGGACGGAAATTCATCCGTGTCTGCGGGGAGACGAATCCGCTATCGTCCGGCTGTTCAGAAATGCAACCGAAACAGCCTGCGTTACAGGAATAAGAGACGGGGACCGCCCCTTCCCAACGGTTGAGGAACGTATTGGAAGCCGTCAAGCACTCATAACCCAACGCGCAGTTGGATAAATGCTCATACAGCCGATTCTCTGGATAACGGGAGGTATAGGTTTTCACTTGATTCTTCAGTTCAAGAGGATCACAGTTCAGCGGATTCCACTTCTCGGGATCGTCCGACAAGCGCGCCGTCACATAAAACTGACCGTCTTTCCAGACAACCGCGGAATATCCGAACAAAGGGAGTTTATAATCCTTGTCGGTCTTCACATACCCCGGCAGACAAAGACGGGTATAGCCTTGCGGAAGCAAAGCTCCAACCGCCTGGACATTGCCGGGGAGCGGCTTCATTTCGCCAGTCTCCGGGTCCATCCCAATCGGCCGGGTTGATGGTAGGCCTACCAACGTAGCCCCATCCGGAAGCGGAATCAGCTCATCCTCCATGATCTCCACAATCATATCCGCACTGCGGGCTAAGCCGAACAGCGAAGAGTGATCATAGACCTGTCCTTGTTCATCTGCATACACTAAGTACATGTTGTTCTCCTCTTTGTATTCATCACGGGAATAAGACTTCCCGATTCACTTTTAGACTGTGGAATTATGCGGGGTCCCGGCACTCGAAGAAGTCGAACCAGTCCGCGTAGAAGCGGAGCTCGATCGAACCGGACGGCGCGCTCCGCCGTTACCGCCACCCGAAGGCGTGTTCCCGGAAACGTCGAAGGAAGCCAGGAATTCCGCATTGGTCTTGCTGTCACGCAGCTTCTTCAGGAACCCTTCGACAAAGTCGTAAGAGTCGTTCATATTTTTGCGAATCGACCAAATTGTATCCAGTTCCTCTTTGCTCAGCAGCACTTCCTCGCGGCGTGTGCCGGAGCGACGAATGTCGATGGCCGGGAAGATCCGGCGTTCCGCCAGCTTCCGATCCAGGTGCAGTTCCATGTTACCGGTGCCTTTGAATTCCTCATAGATAATATCGTCCATCCGCGAACCGGTATCCACTAAAGCTGTTGCCAAAATCGTCAAGCTGCCGCCTTCCTCCACATTCCGGGCCGAGCCGAAGAAACGTTTAGGACGATGGAATGCGGCCGGATCGATCCCCCCGCTCAGCGTACGACCCGATGGCGGTACGACCAAGTTATACGCCCGGGCGAGACGCGTAATACTGTCCAACAAAATCACAACGTCCTTCTTATGCTCCACCAGACGCAAAGCGCGCTGCAGCACAAGCTCCGCCACCTTGATATGGTTCTCCGGCAGCTCGTCAAATGTAGAAGCGATGACTTCGCCTTTGACCGAGCGCTGCATATCGGTGACTTCTTCCGGACGTTCATCGATCAACAATACGAATAACTCAATCTCGGGATTGTTGGTGGAGATGCTGTTGGCGATTTCCTTAAGCAGCAGGGTCTTCCCTGCTTTAGGCGGCGCCACGATCAAGCCGCGTTGGCCGAGTCCGACCGGGGCAAGCAAATCCATAATTCGGGTGGATAAGTGATTTGGGGAAGTTTCGAGCGCTAATTTGGTCTGCGGATAAAGTGGAGTCAACGCTGGGAAATGCAGACGTTCGGCCGCGATGGCCGGATTCTCGCCGTTAACGGCGTTCACTTGCAGGAGGCCAAAATACCTTTCATTTTCCTTCGGCGTTCGGCACTTCCCGGAAACGAGATCCCCGGTACGCAGATCAAACTTGCGGATTTGCGAAGCGGAAATATAGATATCTTCCGTACTGGGCAAATAATTAATGGGTCTTAGGAATCCGTACCCTTCCGGTAAAATCTCGAGCACGCCTTCCATAAACATCAGACCGCTTTGTTCGGCCTGTGCCCTTAAAATAGCAAAAATCAATTCTTTCTTCTTTAATTGGCCGTAATAAGGGATCTGATATTGCTTCGCCAGCTTGTACAGCTCGGTAAGCTTCATCCCATCCAGATCGGCGATTTGAAGATCCATATTAAAATAACCACCTATTCAATTTTATTGAAATCTATGAAGTCATGGCATAATGATAGACTTATTCGCCTAGTATGCCCTATCCTTGGCAACTTATGCGCGAGAGAGGAAAGTTATTCTTCCGTCTCCCGCCAAACATCGGCACCCAATGCCCGCAAATTCGGCACCAGATGATCATAACCTCGGTCAATCAGCTCCACGCCAAAAACTTCGGTAATTCCCTCCGGAATCGTTAACCCGGCCACGATCAACGCCGCCCCAGCGCGCAAGTCAGCCGCTTTGACCTTGGCGGCATTCAGCGGTCCGCCTTCGATGATGGCCGAACGGCCTTCCACACGGATTTTCGCTCCCATCCGCACCAGTTCCGGCACATGCTTAAACCGGTTGCTGTATACAAAATCGCTCAGTACACTGACCCCCTTCGCCTGCGTGAGCAGACTCGTCATCGGTGACTGAATATCCGTAGGAAAACCGGGATAAACTAATGCCTTGACATCGACATGATGGTAGTCTGGGCGACCGATCACTCGAATGCTCTCATCAAGCTCCTCGACTTGAGCGCCCATTTCTAGCAACTTTGCCGTCAACGCCTCCAAGTGTTTGGGAATCACGCCGTCGATCAAGACATCGCCCCGCGTCGCCGCGGCGGCGATCATATAAGTCCCGGCCTGGATCCGGTCGGGAATAATGGAATGGCGGCAGCCCTTCAGCTCGGTAACGCCTTCAATCCGGATCGTCTCCGTACCGGCCCCTTTAATCACGGCCCCCATGGAATTTAATAAAGTGGCCACATCTATAATTTCAGGCTCTTTCGCCGCATTTTCGATAATCGTAGCGCCTTTGGCTCTTGTCGCCGCCAGCATAATATTAATCGTCGCTCCAACACTACTGACGTCCAGGTAAACCTTCGCGCCGCGCAGTTCCTTCGCATGCAAATGAATGGCACCGTGTTCATTCGTTACGTTCGCCCCTAACGCTTCAAACCCTTTGATATGCTGATCAATCGGACGAGGCTCAAAGTTACAGCCCCCCGGCAACCCGATGGTAGCTTCTTTGAAACGCCCTAACATGGCCCCCATCATATAATAGGAAGCCCGCAGCTTCTTTACCGGCCCATTGGGCATCGGAATTGAACGAATATGGGTGGGATCGATGCGCATTTGACTGCCATCCCACATGACACGAGCGCCCAGCTCCTCCAAAATCTCCGAGTATACCGCCACGTCGCTCAAAATCGGCAAGTTATCCAGAACCACTTCAGATTCTGCCAAGATCGCAGCCGGAATCAACGCGATTGCGCTGTTTTTTGCGCCGCTGATCGAAACGCTTCCGCGCAGCGGACGTCCGCCACGGATCATTAATTTCTCCATAAGTCCAGGATCCCCCTACGTATTTGCGTCGGTACACAAGACCATGATTTTTAGCGGCAGAAATGGAAAGACACCGTCTAAGCGGTGTGCTCTCCAAGTCACCTTATTCAGCTGGACGGTCCAATCGCTTGTCCGCCCTTAAGTTACACCGTCCCCACTGTAGCAGAGGTCGGCGCAAACGCTTGGCGTTGATCCTTAAGCCTTGTTGTTGGAACCAAACTCTCGGATTTTGCCAACTACCGTAGCCTTGATCGCATCACGGCCAGGAACGATGTATTTACGTGGATCGTAAGCATCTGGTTTCGCAGCCAATACGTCACGAACCGCTTTGGTGAACGCAATTTGGTTCTCTGTGTTCACGTTGATCTTGGACGTACCCAGCGAAATCGCTTTGGTGATATCATGCGTCGGAATGCCTGTCCCGCCATGAAGAACGAGCGGAAGCTTAACAGCGTCGCGGATTTCTTCCATTTCTTTGAACCCAAGGTTCGGTTCGCCATGGTAAGGACCATGCACGGAGCCGAGCGCTGGTGCCAGGGTATCGATGCCGGTTTCTTTGACGATGCGAACGCACTCGTCCAGGTTAGCGTATTGGATACCGCCGATTACGTCGTCTTCTTGACCGCCAACTGTGCCAACTTCAGCTTCAACCGAAACGCCTTTGGCATGAGCGTAGTCAACAACCTTCTTCGTCATGGCAATGTTCTCTTCGATCGGATGATGAGAACCGTCGATCATAACGGAAGTAAAGCCAGCGTCAATCGCTTCCTTACATTTATCAAAGCTCGATCCGTGGTCGAGGTGAATTGCAACAGGTACTGTAATTTTCATGTCATGCAGCAGGCCTTCCACCATCTTAACAACGGTGTAGAAACCGCCCATATGGCGGGCAGCGCCTTCGGAAACGCCCAGAATAACCGGGGATTTCTCTTCTTCAGCTGCAGCCAGAATGGCTTGCGTCCATTCCAGGTTGTTGATGTTGTACTGGCCTACGGCATATTTGCCGGCAAGGGCTTTGTTCAACATGTCAGTCATCGATACTAATGGCATGGGTTTCAATCCTCCTAAGGATGTGGGATTTTATCTTATTTAGCCGACATTCACACACTTTCTTATTATACCACAACCTGTCAAAAATACTATTCATGCTTTCCCTTCGTTTGTGAACGCCTTGTGCTTATTTATTCCAGAAAAAGAGACCTTCTTTAGGAGACCGCGTGATTCCACGCCGCTCTCCTATAGAAGGCCTTCTTTTCATCCGCGGTCCGCCTAAAGACGAGCTCCACCTTTCAGCTGCATGTTGACCGCTGCGCGCATTTCATCAATGTCAAAGGGTTTCGTAAAATGCATCAGAGCCCCAAGGTCCGTCGCTTCCTTGATCATATCGAGCTCGCCGTAGGCCGTCATCATAATGACCTTGATCTCCGGATTGGCCTCCTTGATATGTTTAAGGATCTCCAAGCCGTCCATGCCCGGGATTTTCATGTCGAGAAGCACCAAATCCGGCGAATCGCTGCGGACGATTTCCAAAGCCATTTTGCCGTTGGCCGCCTGAAACGTTTTATACCCTTCGCTACTGAACACTTCCATCAATAAAATGCGGATACCGTTCTGATCGTCGACAATTAACACTTTCTTCTCTTCCACCGAAAAGCCCTCCTACAAGTCCACCCTGTAATCCTGGTCATACCTAATTACTTCGCTCCCGATTTGCAAAACCCTTCTCCACTGGAAAAAAGAGCCTTAAAAAATCAGTCGAACCAAATTGACAGAGTGTCCCCTGGATGGCAATTGTGGTCAATCCGTGTTTAGGACAAGTGCGCGATGGAAGCTTTCACGAACTCGCGGAAGAGCGGCTGCGGACGGTTTGGCCGAGAAGTGAACTCCGGGTGGAATTGCACCGCCAGGAACCAAGGATGGTCCGGAAGCTCAACGATTTCTACGAGCCGCCCGTCCGGAGAGGTTCCGGAAATGCGCAGGCCGACACGCTCCAGCGTCTCGCGATACGTATTGTTGAACTCATACCGATGACGGTGACGCTCATAAACCAGCTCGTCGTCATAACATTGCATCGCGAGCGATCCCGGTGCCAGCTTACATGGATACAATCCCAGCCGCATCGTCCCGCCGAGATCCTCGATATCCTTCTGTTCGGGCAGCAGATCGATCACCGGATATTCGGTGGACGGATTGATCTCCGAGCTGTTGGCGCCTTGAAGTCCTGCAAGTGAACGAGCAGACTCGATCACAGCCACCTGCATCCCCAGGCAAATGCCGAAGAACGGAATCTGGTTTTCGCGGGAATAACGGATCGTCGTAATCTTGCCTTCGATGCCGCGATCGCCGAAACCACCCGGTACGAGAATCCCGCCTACGCCTTTCAGCAGCTCAGCCACGTTCTCGTCCGTCACTTCCTCCGCATTCACCCAGCGAACCTTCACGTCCGCATTCGCGTCAAAGCCGGCGTGAGACAACGATTCCACCACGCTGAGATATGCGTCATGCAGCGCCACGTATTTACCAACGATGGCGATCTCCACGGTTTTCTCCAGCTTATTGATACGGTCAACAAGACCTTCCCATTCGCGCATATCCGGCGCCGGTGTCGTCAGTTTAAGGTGGTTGACGACGATCTCGTCAAGCCCCTCGTCGCGCAGGTTAAGCGGCACTTCGTACAGCGTGTCCGCATCGCGGCATTCCACAACCGCGCTGGCGTCAACGTCGCAGAACTGGGCGATTTTCCCCTTGATGTCCTCCGAAAGCTCATGCTCCGTACGGCAAACAATGACGTTTGGCTGAATCCCGATGCTGCGCAGCTCCTTGACGCTGTGCTGGGTCGGCTTCGTCTTAACTTCGCCGGCGGCTTTGATATATGGAATCAGCGTCACGTGAATATACATGACGTTGTCGCGTCCGATGTCACTCTTGATTTGTCGAATCGCTTCCAGGAACGGCAAGCTTTCGATGTCACCAACGGTACCGCCAATCTCGGTGATCACGACATCAGAGCCCGCTTCGCGCCCGGCACGGAAGACACGCTCTTTAATCTCGTTCGTAATATGAGGAATGACTTGAACCGTTCCGCCCAGATACTCACCGCGGCGTTCCTTGCCAATGACCGAGGAGTAGATTTTCCCCGTGGTCACATTGCTGTTCTTCGAAAGATTAATATCGATAAAACGTTCATAATGGCCCAGATCCAAATCGGTCTCGGCGCCATCGTCCGTGACGAATACTTCCCCGTGCTGATACGGGCTCATCGTGCCCGGATCGACGTTAATGTATGGATCGAACTTCTGGATCGTTACCTTCAAACCTCTGTTCTTAAGCAGCCTGCCCAACGAAGCCGCCGTAATGCCCTTCCCCAGTGAGGATACGACCCCGCCTGTCACGAAAATATATTTTGCCACAGCCCAAAACCTCCTAAAGTAGTACGTGTTCATACAAAATCAGATCCCAGAAATTCAGGCAACTTAGATCATTAGCGTAACCTATTATCCGGCAAAACATAGCCAAAATGGCTATAAAAAAAACAAAAAAGTGACACCCGAATAGGTCGGGGCACTTTTAATAAAATGCATATGTTATAGGTTTGAATCATAAGCCCATGCAATAGTTTACCCGTTACCCAAGTCCGTGTCAAGTGAAGGCGGAGGGCAGATCTGAACAAAATAAGACATAAAAAAGGACGGCTCAGGCCGTCCTCTCATTTGTCGCATTAAGAGCCGCGAAGTCCCTGTCCCGAGGCGCTTATCAATCCTCGTCGTTGTCCTCGAAGTCCTTTTCGGCGTCCAGTTCTTCCTCTTCTTCGGCAAGTTCGTCCTCGTCCTCGAGTTCCTCGTCAGGGAGCAATTCCTCGTCTTCGACTTCTTCCACGTCGTCATCGTCGTCGTCCGGGAACAGCTCGTCTTCGGAATCCTCGTCGATCGCATCGTAATCCTCTTCGTCGTCGGATACGTACGTATCGTCCTCTTCCACAAAATCGTCGTCCAGATCATCGTCGTCATCATTGATAATGCGCGGACGTTTGGAGTTGCCGACGGGATCTTCCGAACGCTCGATGGGATACCAACGCTTCAAGCCCCACAGGTTGGTGCCGACGCAGGCAAAACGTCCGTCGATATTTATTTCCGTATAAAGCTGCGCAATCGCTTCGTTAATTTGGTCCTCTGTCATTCCGCGAAGCTGGGCAACCTCATTCATCAGGTCGCGGTAGTAATACGGCGTATTCGCCGCTTTCAAGATCATAAAGGCCAAGTCGACCATCGGGATTTCCTGGACCTTCTCCGGGTCGATTTTCAAATTCAAGGGGGTACTCACGTTACGGACACTTCCTCTCACGCAAATAGTTCACTATAAAGCAAAGATGAAACCTACGCCTTAGGGCCGGTTTCCTTCACTAACATATCCATATCACACAATAGTAAAACCTATTTGGACCCAAATTGCAAGTTTTAAAAACACACTAAAGCCCCGCCCGATAAAAGGGAAGGAGCGGAGAACCCCGGTTCTCTGCTCCTTGACTGTATCCTTCCCCAAAGAAGGCCCCGGCCCTCTCCTGGGTTGGCGAAAGCCGCAAGGCCTTCCCTTCATCCTATGTCCAGATTTGTACTTTGACACGCCGTATTACGCGCCAAAAGCGGCAAGCCGGGCCCATTTCCGCAAAACAGGGCCGCTTCCCCATTCAATGAAAAAGGGAGCCTCATACTATACTTCAACACGCTTCGTAGGAGGGGCAACTTATACATGGACTACTCCGGATTCCTCAGGTATTTGAACGATCATGTCGACACCTCTGGAAAAAGCGGCCGTATCATCATCCGCTTTGCGCAACCGGCTGATTTCGCAGAATGCGTACGGCAATTGTTCAAGCACAAGCGCCAGCATCCCGCGCTGCGGCATGTCCGCTCATCATCGCTACTGCAAGCTCTGATCTGCCCCCTCGGTTTGCGGGGAGAAGCCGCCCGCTCCCGCTTCGGCCTTAGGGTCGAACAAGACAGCCTCGTCAGCGTTCATAGCCCGGCTCCGGCTAATAAGGGGCAAACTTCCGCGATTCCTTGGGGGGTCCGGCGAATCGGCGCCCCGGAAACCTGGTCCGTGTCCACAGGCTACCGGGTACGCATTGGGGTCATCGATACAGGGGCTGACTTCAGCCACCCGGACTTACGCCATTCCCTGGCCCGAGGGATCAACTTGTTGAGTCGGATCAATTTACCGTACGACGACAACGGACACGGCACGCATATCGCCGGAACGATCGCTGCTTCCGGCGGATCGCAAGGGATGATGGGGGTGGCCCCCCGGTCCTTAATCTTTCCGGTGAAGGCATTTGACCATAACGGCTCTGCCTTTGTTTCCGACATCATTATGGGCATCGACTGGTGCGTACGCAACCGGATGCACATTGTTAATATGAGCTTCGGCATGAAGAGCAACAGCGCCTCGTTGCAAAACATCATCCGGAAAGCCCATAACGCGGGGATCGTCGTCGTCGCCTCCTCGGGGAACGACAAAAAGGGCCGCGGCGCCGACTACCCGGCGCGCTACCCTCAGACGATTTCCGTAGGCGCGACCAGCAAGGACGGCAAAATCGCCTCCTTCAGCAACCATGGTCCCAATATTGACATTTACGCCCCCGGCGAGAAAATTAGCTCTTCCTGGCTGGGAGGCGGTTATCGCGAAATGAGCGGCACCTCCATGGCGACTTCGCACGTCAGCGGCGCGGTTGCCCTGCTGTTGTCCATGAAGCCAGACATGAAGCCGGCCGAAATCAAGCGCCGCCTGCGCCGCACCGCCAAGCCGTTAGCCAGCACCGCAGCCAGGGCCAAAGGCGGCGGCGCCGGCGAGATCAGCGCAGCGCGCCTGCTGCGCGCCAAACCGGGGCGCAGCAGCTAACCGCCGGTTAGCCGCAACGCCTTGCCGTCTCCGGCGCAGCTTTGTTACATCTTCTCCGGCGCGGACACGCCGATCAAGCGGAGAACATTGGCAAGCGCCGTGCGCACCCCGCCGAGGAGTACAAGTCGCGCCGCCGTTTGATCCGCGTCTTCCGTAATGACGCGCTCCGCCCGGTAATAGCTGTGGAACAACGCCGCCAGTTCGTACACATAGCGAACCAAACGGTGCGGGGCGTAGTTCTCCGCGGCCACGCCGATTTCTTCCGGCAGCTCGCCAAGCTTCCGCAACAGGTCGTATTCGTGCTCGGCCGTCAGCTTGCCGAGTTCAACGCTCTCCGCGGCCGGAACCTGGATCCCCTGCTCTTCCGCCTGGCGGAAAATGCTGCAGATCCGTGCGTGTGCGTATTGCACGTAATACACTGGATTTTCGTTCGAAGTCGAAATCGCCAGATCCATATCAAAATCCAGATGCGAATCCATGCTGCGCATCGTAAAGAAATAGCGGATCGGGTCGACGCCAACCTCGTCCATCAAGTCCACCATCGTGACCGCTTTGCCGGTGCGCTTGGACATTTTCACCTTCTCGCCGTCCTGGAACAAGCTGACCATTTGCGCGATTAACACGGTCAGCTTCTCCGGATCCTTGCCGATCGCCTGCATCGCAGCCTTCACCCGTGGAATATACCCATGGTGGTCGGCGCCCCAGATGTTAATGATCCGGTCGAAGCCACGATCATACTTATTGCGGTGGTAGGCGATGTCCGGCGTCAAATACGTATACGAACCGTCATTTTTCACCAATACGCGGTCCTTGTCGTCTCCGTATTCCGTTGTCTTCAGCCAAGTTGCCCCGTCCAGCTCGTAGGTCTGCCCTTTATCACGCAGCTCGGTAAGCGAAGCCTCCACCTGGCCGTCCTGGTACAGAGAAGTTTCGCTGAACCAGACGTCGAAGCCAACCCGGAAACGCTCCAGATCGCGCTGAATCTTGGCGAGCTCCTTATCGAGTCCGAATTTGCGCAGGAACACGGTCCGCTCTTCCTCCGACATGCTGAGCAACTTATCGCCTTGCTCGGCCACGAGCTCCTTGGCAAACCCTTTGATATCCTCGCCATGGTACCCGTCTTCCGGCATCTCCACGTCTTGTCCAAGCTCTTGACGGTATCGGGCTTCGATCGATTTAATCATATTGACGATCTGATTCCCGGCGTCATTGATATAATATTCGCGCGTCACGTCGTAACCGGCAAAATCCAGCACGTTGCAGAGTGCGTCGCCCACAGCCGCGCCCCGGGCATGTCCGAGGTGAAGGCTGCCCGTTGGGTTGGCGCTGACGAACTCGACCTGCACCTTTTTCCCATTCCCCAGTCCGGTACGTCCATAGCTCTCACCTTCGCGGTACACCTGCAGCAGAATCGGATACAGATAACTCTTGCTTAACGTAAAATTGATGAAACCCGGGCCGGCGATTTCCGCCTTCTCAATCCCGGCCTGCCCGTGATCCAGCTTGCCGAGAACCTCCTCGGCGATTTGGCGCGGGTTCTTCTTCGCGATCCGCGACAGCTGCATGGCTGCATTCGTAGCGAAGTCGCCGTGGGCCTTGTCCTTTGGCACTTCCAGCACGATAGCCGGAATTTCCTCCCGCTGCGCCAGCCCTGCGGATACGATCGCATCCAGAATCGCTTCCTTCAGCGCCTGGTTCATTTGTTCCAACGGATTGTGTGGCATTTAAACGTCCTCCTGTATATGTAAACTGAGTTCAAAACGTCCCGATAATTCTTCGAACACGTATAAATCGTATTCCCAGACGACCTGACCAACCCTGCCTTCCCATCTCGACTCTAGCTTCACCGTATCGGTGGAGAGGTTAAACCGGGTGAAGGGAGAGCGATAAAACCCCGGCAAGCGGCGTCCGCTGCGGAAGGTCTGCTCGGCCTCTACGCCTCCGTGGCGTATGATCTTCAGTTCATCGCCGGTTATCTTGATCATCGTACGCGTCTTGGCGCCATCCGGTCCCGGATCAGGCTCTTCATACCGAATATATACGGACTCGCCCCGGCGAACGGCATTTCCCCGCAAATGCTGTACGGTTTCTTCCGCTTCCTGTCGGCTCGTCAGCACGAGGCTCACCGGCTTGGTTTCCGGCATAGGGCAAATCTCCTTCCGACATCGATCCTTACTGTACTACTATAGCCAGTTCGTCCCGGCAATTCAATACATACGCGGCACAGTGCGCCCCGCAACCCAAAAAGAAGCCGCTGCTTCAGCGACTTCCTTCTCTTGATCCGGCGTAGCCTATCCGCGGCCTATAGAGGCTGGCTTAACGCGAGGTATTTGACTTTACCATCTGCAAAATACACATGAAACCGATAATAATCGCCGACCTTGTAGCTCCAGCGGCTGACCAGCTTCAGGGCCTCCGGCCCCAGCTTGGCGGTCACGCCGTCCGTACCGATCCCCGTCTTCACGCCGTCTGCGGCCTGATGCTCCGGCCGAGTAAAGACGATCATCCGATTTAAAGCCAACACTCCGTCCTTAAACAAACGCGCCTGTTTCACCTGACCGGTGCCATCGTCGTAAAATGGCTTCGCCCAGACGATATCCTCGGGTTGGGCCTTATCCAGCTGCTGCTCCCAGCCGTTGAAATCCATTCCGTCCACCAGGGCATCCTCCGCTTCAAGCGGAGCCGGATCCACCGTGCCTGCCTGCTCCTGTTCGACCCTTGCTTGCTCCAGTAATCCATCCAGGGAAGCCAACTCCTCCCGCTCATGAAATAGCCCCTGCATCAACAGCAGTACTTGGTCGTCGGCATAGTAATACTTCCCTTGGTACTCAAAGGCATTGCCGGTTAAATCATAGGTGAGCTCAAAGTTGGTGTCCGCCAGCTTAAATTGCAGAACAATCGGCTTCCGGGAGGCCGCCGGAATCGGATCCGCAAGCGCGCTCTTCATATCCGTGTAACGAAGCGATTGCAGGAGGACAAACTGCCTTTCCGCCGGAACGTTGGCGTGCAGCTCGTTCCCGCCCGCTGAAATTTCCTGAACCTCCTCTTCCTTAAAGGGGAGATGGTCTAGCAAATAAGGCGATTCAACTGCCGCCTCTTTATTGGCTTCCCCGGCAGCTTCCCCCTGTTCCGCCGCCGGCGCTTGAACCGGTGCGTTCGTCGAAGCTTCAGATGGAGCGTCAGGGCGGCCGTAAAAGATCCAGCCCGCCACCATAACCACAATAATCATTGTAAGGCCCGCAATCATACTTCGGGCCGGGTTGTTCGTTTTTATAAAAATCCCGCCTTATCCCATGAGAAAGTAGTGACATAAATCATACTATCACAATTGATCTCGGTCATTTATAGTTCGTACGGCATATTTTATTTCACCCATACGAGCCAAAATTCCCGGAACCGTCCCATTTACTTCACGAGGTCATCCACGAATTTAGGCAGTACGAACGCCGCCTTATGGAGGCGAGGCGTATAATATTTCGTGTCCAACTCCGGGATCTTCGACTCATCCACTTGGAGCGGATCATGAACCTTGCTGCCGAGCGTGAACGTCCACAGGCCGCTAGGATAGGTTGGGATGTTGGCGCCATAAACACGGACGATCGGGAAGATCTCCTTCACGTCTTTGTTCACTTTTTGAATCAAGTCGGCCTTGAACCAAGGGTTGTCGGTTTGCGCCACGAAGATGCCGTCCTCCTTCAACGCTTCGTAAATCCCCTGATAGAATCCGCGCTCGAACAAAGGCGCCGCCGGCCCGACCGGCTCGGTTGAATCGACCATGATGACGTCGTATTGATTTTTGCTTTCAATAATATGCATATAGCCGTCAGCCACCTGAACATCCACCCGCGGATTGTCCAGCCCTCCGGCAATTTCCGGCAGGTATTTCTTGGAGTACTCGATGACCTTGCCATCGATCTCCACGAGCACCGCTTGCTCCACTTCCGGATGCTTGATTACCTCGCGAATCACTCCGCCGTCCCCGCCGCCAACCACGAGCACACGCTTGGGATTGGGATGGGTAAACAGCGCCGGATGCGCCACCATCTCGTGGTACACAAATTCATCCTTAATCGTCGTCATAACCATGCCGTCCAGGACGAGCATGCGGCCAAATTCCTCTGTATCCAGCATCGCCAAATCCTGAAACTCGGTTTGTTCGGTGACCAGGGTTTCGCGTATTTTTGCGGTAATCCCAAAAACGGGCGTTTGTTTCTCCGTAAACCATAACTCCATTCGCTTAACCTTCTTTCCCTAAGATCGTTGTATTTCCGTCAAAACTTCATCTCCTATATTGTACCAAACGAAAAAATAATAACACATCTCCCCGGAAAATCGGTGCTGCTGCCCTTCTGGCGTGAATGATCTCTCCCAAACTTTCCCATACTAAAACAAAGATAACCGCAGCACGGATTTGCTTTAGGATTGGAAAGGAGAGTCCCTTCGTGCAGAAACTCGTTCGCAGTGACCGACATCAACATAAGCGTAAACCTCGCCGTCCGTGGCTTCTGCTGTTTAAGCTTACCCTCGGCGTCGGATTACTTGGCCTATGTGCCGCCGGCATCCTGCTGCTTTACCTGTGGCAGGCTGAGCTGCCGCTTGCCGATTCCGACCGGAACTCGCAGCTGATCAACAGCAAAGGAGAGACGATCGCTGTGTTCTCCGATGGCGGGAAGAACCGGGAAAGCGTCGAGCTGGCGAACATTTCACCCTGGCTCGTCAAAGCGACGCTGGCGACGGAAGACCGGCAGTTTTACAATCATTTCGGTTTCGATATGAAGGGGATGGCCCGGGCCGCTCTCGTGAACCTCAAGGAAATGGGTACCGTTCAAGGAGCTAGTACCTTAACCCAGCAGCTGGCGCGAAATTTATATCTCTCACATGAACGAACCTGGTCGCGGAAGATCAAGGAAGCGATGTACACCGCTCAGCTGGAAATGAAATATTCCAAAGACGACATTCTACGTATGTACTTGAATGAGATCTATTACGGACACGGCGCGTATGGAATCGAAGCCGCGGCTCAGATGTACTTCGGCAAGCCGGCCAAGGATCTAAGTCTGGCGGAAAGCGCACTGCTGGCGGGCGTTCCGAAAGGCCCCACCTATTATTCGCCGTTCAATCATATGAAGAACGCCAAGGACCGTCAGCGGACTGTGCTGTCGGCGATGGTCACCACAGGCGAGATCACGCAACAGGAAGCCGATCAAGCTTACGAAGCCATGCTGAAATTCCAATCGCCGAAGCAGCAAAGCCCAACCGATAAAGCCCCGTATTTCCGGGATTATATTCGGAATGTGATTGTAGGCGAATTGGGTTTTGATGAGACGCTGCTTGAACACGGCGGGCTCAACATTTACACGACGCTGGATCCCGATGCGCAGCAGGCGGCGGAAGCAGCGGTGGCCTCGGAGCTCGGAAATGCGCCGGAGTTGGAAGCGGCTCTGATCTCTATCGATCCGCGCAACGGGTACGTTAAGGCGATGGTCGGCGGCGCAAATTATAAGGAGAGCCAATACAATCACGTTTTCGCTTCGACTCGCCAGCCCGGGTCCAGCTTTAAGCCGATCATGTATCTGACGGCGCTCTCTTCGAGAAAAATGACCAGCGCCAGCAGGTTCAGCAGCCAGCCGACCTTGTTCCACTACGATGACAATCGTAAAACATATAGCCCTAAGAACTTTGGCGACAAGTATTTGGGCGATATCGATATGCGTCAGGCGATCGCGGCTTCGGACAATATCTATGCCGTCAATACGATATTAACGGTTGGGGCGGAGCAGGTCATCGAGATGGGGCGAAAAATGGGCATTACCAGTTCGCTACAAGCAGTTCCTTCGTTGGCGCTAGGCACATCGCCCGTCAGTCCGTTCGAGATGGCTACAGCGTTCGCCGTCATCAGCAATCAAGGCCGCAGCATCAAGCCGGTTGCGGTGTTGAAAATTACCGATGCCAGCGGACGCGTCCTATATGAAGCCAAGCCGGCCAAAAACGAGCAGGTCGTCGAACCCTCCGCCGCCTATGTCCTGACCCATCTGATGGAAAGCGTGTTTGAAACCGGGGGCACGGGCAACCGCGTCTCGAATGAGATCAAACGGCCGGTCGCAGGCAAAACCGGGACGACCAGTACGGACGCTTGGCTCGTCGGCTTTACGCCGGAGCTGTCGACGGCGGTTTGGGTCGGCTACGACAAAGGCAAAACGCTGGGCACAACCGAATCGCGGAAAGCCGCGCCGATCTTCGCTAAGTACACGGAGAAGGCGCTGGAAAAGGTGCCTCCGAAGATTTTTCCAATCCCTGATGGGGTGGTCAGTGTGTATATTGATCCGGAAACCGGGCTGCTGGCCACGAAGGATTGCCCGGACAAGAAGCTGGAAGTGTTCGTTCAGGGCACTGAGCCAACGGAGTTCTGCTCCGCACATGGGGAAGGCGAACCCGAACCGCTTCCGCCTCCCGCCGAGAAGGAGAAGAAGGAAAGCCATTCCTGGTGGAACGATTTGAAGCGTTGGTGGATGGACTAAGAGGGCTAGTGTTGGACAACTTCTGCAAAAGTTCTTACGATAAAGGAAGCGAACCGGAGTAGAAATATGGTGAAGGAGACTTCCTTATCTATGGACCCTATCTTGGAACAGATCAAACCGGGGGCGCCGCTGCCCCCGTATTTTTATCGATTGAAGGCCCTGGAGGCCGCCCCCCTACTACTTGGGCAGACGCTCGTTCGCCGTACGGAAGAAGGCGATATCCGCTGCCGGATCGTGGAGACCGAAAGCTACGGCGGCATCGAGGATAAGGGGAGTCATGCTCATGGCGGACGCCGGACGGCGCGGACGGAGATCATGTTTGGCTCTGGCGGGACGGCCTACATCTACCTGATTTACGGCATGTATAACTGCTTGAATGTCGTGACCGGGACGGAAGGGGATCCGCAGGCCGTACTAATTCGAGCCGTAGAGCCCTTGTCCCCGGCGGACGAAACGGGAATGCGGCGCTACCGCGGTACCGCCGCACGCAAGCCGGTTGACCTGTCCGGTGGGCCGGGCAAGCTGTGCCGGGCGCTGGACATTACCAAAGCGTTGAATGGCTTGCCGCTCGCTCAGCCCGGAGGGCTGCTTTGGTTGGAAGACAGACCGGCGCCGAATGAGGTGATCGTGCAGGCTCCGCGAGTCGGCATCGCGTATGCGGAAGAGTATGCGGCGAAGCCGTGGCGGTTTTATTTTCGCGGCAACCCTTATGTGTCGGTTATTGATAAGCAGGCTGAAGTTTGGGCGGGAAGCAATTGAATCTTTGATGGAGAGCGCCGGATGGCGCTTTTTCATTTTTCTGCGAGGTGACATTCAAATTAAGATTTGAATATGCTGAAGGATCGTTTATACTGGCTCTTAGATACATTCTAATGTTGATTTGAATATAGGAGGTCGCTAATCCATGGCCGATTTGGTACAGGAAACCGAAGGTTGCGAGACGTTATGTACGGATCCCTCGCGTTCGAGCGGGCTCCAAGCAACTCTGGAGGAACGTGATCTGAACGGAATGGTCCTGGTATTTAAAGCGTTGTCCGATCCGAATCGGGTGAAGATCGCTTATTATTTGCAGCACCAGGAATTATGCGTCTGCGATATCGCCGCTTTGCTGGAGGTTTCGGTGGCAACGGCTTCCCATCACCTACGTCAGTTGAAGGCATTCCATATTGCCAAGTCGCGCAAGGTAGGCAAGAACGTCTATTATTCCTTAAGTGACCATCATATTCAGACGTTGGTGGCCATGACGCTGGAGCATCAAAAGGAGCGATGAACGGATGAATACGACGATGAAGAACCATCCGGAACCCGGAGGCGGAAGCCAACGTGTGGAGTTTCGCGTTCAAGGGCTGTCTTGTGCCAACTGCACCCGGGAGATGCAGGAGGAAATTCAGCGCCTGGAACATGGTCAGGATGCTTCTCTTCTATATAACAGCGGGCGTCTGTTGGTCGATCCCGCCGTGGATTTGCAGCAGGTGGAACGGATATTGAAGAGGGATGGGGCGACATTGATCAAGCCAGATTACGGTTTTTCTAAAGAGGCAGCTGCTAAGGTTGAGATAGGGTCACCCGCACAAGCTGGCGCTGCGGCCGCCGGTACTGCCGGGGAGGCAGAAGAGCACGAAAGCCGCTTGGGTTTATGGCTGCTGGTGTTGTCCGCCGTCATGTACGCAGCGACGTTTATACCCGCTGTTCCAGGCGCGGTGGGAATTGTCCTTGACCTGGCCGCCATCGTGATCAGTGGGTATTCCACGTTTCTACGCGGGCTCCGTAACTTGATTCGCCTGAAATTCAATATGGATACGTTAATGACCGTCGCATTAACCGGTGCGGTGATCATCGGCGAGTGGAAAGAAGCGACGCTGGTCGCGATATTGTTCGGACTGAACGAGCTGCTGGAGGGTTACGGCATGAACCGGGCCCGCCGCTCGTTGTCGGCGCTGCTCGAAGCAGCTCCGAAAGAAGCGGTTGTGCTTCAGGGCGAACGGGAAACCGTCGTTTCGATTGCGCGGCTGAAAGTCGGGGATGTGGTGCTCGTTCGGGCCGGGGAGAAGATTCCCTCGGACGGCACCGTTCTGGAAGGAACCAGCGCCGTCAACGAAGCCGCGATTACCGGGGAGTCCATTCCGGTGACGAAGCAGCCCGGACAGCAGGTCTTCGGCGGCAGCGTTAATAGCGAGGGACTGCTCCAGGTAAGAATCGATAAGCCGTATGAGGATTCGTCGCTAGCCAAAATCATGCATCTCGTGCAGGAAGCCCAGGATAAGAAAACCCCCACTGAGTTGTTCATTGACCGGTTTGCGAAGGGCTATACGCCGGCCATTATGATTCTGGCCGCGCTTGTGATTTTGGTGCCGCCGCTGCTGTTCGGGCAGCCGTGGATGAAGTGGGTCTATGAAGGCCTGGCGATCCTGATCGTCGGCTGCCCTTGCGCCCTTGTGTTGTCTTCGCCGATTGCGCTGGTCAGCGGAATGACCCGCTGCGCCCGACTCGGCGTACTCGTCAAGGGCGGCGTGCATCTTGAGCAGCTCGGGAAGGTGGACGCGATCGCGTTCGACAAGACCGGCACCCTGACGAAGGGGCAGCCGGAAGTGCAGCGCGAGATCGCGTATGACCCGCAGCGCTTTCATGCGGTAGCCGCCTCTCTGGAGAGCGGCTCCTTGCACCCGCTGGCCGCTGCGGTAGTGCGCCACGTCGCCGCCCGCAGCGGCGGCGCCGAGCGGCTGCAGCCCGCCGGGCTCGTGACCTTGCCCGGCGTGGGCCTGAGCGCCGAGGTCAACGGCGTTCGCTGCTTTGTCGGCAGCGAAGCGCTGCTCGCGCAGCTCTCCCTCGGCGGCGAGGAGCGGGCGCGCGTCGACGAAGACCTCGCGCGCTTGAAGGCGGAGGGCCTCACCGTAGTACTCGCCGCGGAATCCGCGCGCGTGTTAGGCCTGTTCGGCCTCGCCGACGAACTCCGTCCGGAAGCTCCGGACGTCGTCCGGGCCTTGCACCGCGCCGGAGTCGTCCGCACCGTCATGCTGACGGGCGACCACGCCGCGGCAGCCCAAGGGATCGCCGCCCGCAGCGGCCTCACCGAATGGCATGCCGGCCTGTTGCCGGAGCAAAAGGTCGCACACATTCAGGCGCTGGCCGGCCGCGGGACGGTGGCGATGGTCGGCGACGGGATCAACGACGCTCCGGCCCTGGCCGCAGCTGATCTGGGGATCGCTATGGGCCAAGGCACGGACAGCGCCGTAGAGACCGCCGACATCGTGCTGATGCAGGATCATCTCGGCCAGCTCCCCCGCGCCATCCGCATCGCTCGGCGGGCCGGGCGGATCATCGCCTGGAACATCGGCCTCTCGCTCACGTTGAAGCTGATCGCCCTGCTGCTCACGATCCCCGGCTGGCTAACACTATGGATCGCCGTTATGTCCGATATGGGGGCGACGATCATTGTGACGCTGCTAGGTCTGACGATTTTGCTTGGCAAGGATCCAAAGGCCGGAAATTCACCGGCCGTCAGAGTTGCTTCAAATAACTGAAACCTCGGAATGTTGTATTTCATGCAACATTTTTAACGCGAAATGGCTTGTTTAGTTAGGAATGTTGTAGTTCTCACAACTTTTC
>NZ_JALPRK010000037.1 GCF_023195895.1 Paenibacillus mellifer | reverse complement strand
CGGCGCGGCGAGCAGCGCGTCGATCACGCCCACGGCGGCGCGGCGGTAACGCGCCGCGATGCCGGCGCCGACCGCCGCGGCGTAGATCAGCGTCGACTCGCCGGACAACATCGCTCCGCCTGGGAGCGGCTCCGTGATCCAGGCCTCCGCCGGCTTCGGCATCTGCTCGTCGAGCTGCTGCTCCCAGGCTTCGCCCCAGAGATCCAGCTCCTGGCCGATCGCCCGCAGCTCCTGGCGCACATGCCAATCCAGCTGTGCTTCCACTTGCTCCCCTAACGCCTGCAGAAATTCGCTTTGTCGCTTCCGCTTCTCCGCTTCTGTCTTACCGCCAGCGAACCAGCCCTTCGCTTTAAAGCCCGGGGCCTGGCTTTCCAAGTAGCGTCCCGCAAGCTCCCGTAACTGCGGCATCATCAGCTGCGCCGTATCCAGCAGGCTGCCGATCCGTCGCAGCCCCTCCTGCTTCCGAGGATCCCACGCCTGCTCTCCGGACGAGGCATCCCCCTCGAGCCTGCGCAGTTCTTCCTCCATTGCCGCTACGTCCGTTTCGCCTCCCGCTTCTTCTTCAAGCCGCTCACGACGAGCTTGCTCCGACTCAGCCACGCGTGTTAAATAACCCTCAACCGACTGAGCCGCCGAAGCGTAAGCCCCGTACTCCAGCAAACCGTCTCCCCGCTCAAACAAGGCGCGGAGCACTTCCTTCAACTGCGGCAGCATATTTCCCGGAGCATCATCTCTTTTCAAAGAAATATAAAATATTCCCTTCGCCGCGATATTCCATGCCCGGAACGCCTGGCTGACCGACTGTTGATACTCCTCAAAGAGGAGCTCCTCTTCCCGATGTTTATCGATTTGATTCACGACCATATATACCGGTTTACCATAATCGCTTAGCGATTTGGCAAAACTTAAATTCGTCTCCGAGGAGACGTGGTTATAATCCATCACATAGAACACTACATCCGCCAGGTGCAAAGCGGAATGCGTGGCCATCGCATGGCCGGCGTCATTGGAATCGACCCCCGGGGTATCCAGCAGAACGCCGCCGCGGGGCGGCAGCTCTCCCCGGTCCCAAAGTTCAACGCGGGTGTATTCTTCGCCGTTACGGCAATACGCCGCTACCTCCTCTACCGGCACTTCTACCTTGGCTTTGGCCGGATCAGCCGGCGTCAACAGCGCACGCGGCTCCCCTTCCCGTATGAGTACCACGTTAGCACTGGTAGGAAGCGGGCTAGCCGGCATGACCACCTTCCCGCATAACGCGTTAATTAAACTCGACTTTCCCGCCGAGAAATGACCGCAGAACGCCGCGACCAGCTCTCTCCGGCCCAGCTTATCGCCAACCTCTCGTAGTTCAGCCGCCGCGGTTAAGTCGCCCTCCCCTTCCAGCATATCTCGCAGCCGATGCAGCCGCTCACGTAATGATATCTCCGTATCCGTCATCGTCCCATCCATCCTAGTTCCTCCGTTTTCCACGCTGCGAAATCAAGTTTCATTTTAATTACTCATATTTTAACATTTCCCCGTTCGCTTGAATACGCTCCCTTAAGGATGTTTGTTTGCGTCCGCCTTCTACCAAAAAACCGTCTCCCAAGGAGACGGTTCTACCCATATGCAGCTTTAATTCCATTCTTGTGAAATCCATCCACGAACTAATATAAACCTACCTCTCGATCCGCCAGCACCTGTCCAGTGAGTGATAGATCGTAATCTCCTAATGAGGACAGTACCTCGTGCAACTCGGTCGATTCCAGCGCTTCGCGGAGCTTGGCGATCCACTCCCGGTTCTCCGGCTTATTCATCACGACAAGGTCGACCCGTTCAAGGGTCAGCGGAATGAAATCCAGTCCGGCGATTCTTGCTGGCCGTTCGCTGCCGATGCCAACATCCGCCTGGCCTAAGGCAATCCGTCCGCCAAGCCCCATATGCGAGGTTTCTTCTTGGGCGTAGCCGTAGACGGATGCAGGCACGATCCCATGCTTGCGCAGCTGCTCATCCAGCAGCACCCGGGCTCCCGAACCTTTCTCCCGATTAATCAACCGAATCCCGGGCCGCCCCAGGTCCTCCCAGGAACGGATCCCCAGCGGGTTACCCTGCTTGACGTAGAAGCCGGCCCTGCGAGCCGCAAAATTCAGCACCATATAAGGGAGAGAAATGAATAGCTTGCGAATGTAAGGCAAATTATACTCCCCGGTATCTCCGTCGTACAGATGCGTGCTAACGATATCCGCCGCACCGTTATACATGGCCACTAAGCTGTCCATACTGCTGGCAAAGGAACGCAGCGGACGGTATGCGCGAACTCTAGATTCCAACGCTTTGGCCAGCAGGTCAAGCCCCGGATCCTGCCCGGTAATGACCAACGTCCTGGCTCCATCCCGCACTTCTCCGCCGTCGGCATCCGGTCGGGTCGGTACGGTATAGGGAACCTGAAATACCGGCATGGCGGTGGCAGCGGACGACCCGGCCCCGCTTCTAGCTTTGTGCTTATACGCCTCCAAGTCGGTGGAGTCCACTCTCATTTGTTTGCCAACCCGGTATGCGGGAAGCTCCCCTTTTTTGATCAAATCATATACGGTTAACTTAGATACCTTTAACAGCTTGGCGATTTCTTCGGCTGTATAAGAGATCGGTTCGGTCATAGCTTACTCCTTCATCTGTTCCACCATAGTTCTTACAACTAGACTCATCTTACCGGGGATTTCCCTTTTTTTCAATGAAAACTCCCCCTAGGATCTATGCAGTTCGTTATGTTTCGTATAATCTAGATATAAATAGATATAACCAAGGAGGGGATCCATATGCAAAAATGTTTGAAGCTGCCCTTTTTGGCGGTGTTCTCTGCTCTTATCCTGCTCCTATCCGCCGGATGCGGCAGCAACTCACCAACAACGGTTGAGGACAAGTCTGAATCGGCTGAACAGGTCGAACTGCTCGTCTCCGCCGCTGCCAGCTTAACCGAAAGCCTCGATGAGCTCAAGAGTGTATACGAAGCCGAGCACAGCCATGTGAAGCTTACTTTTAACTATGCTGCCTCCGGAACGCTTCAACAGCAAATCGAACAAGGCGCTCCGGCTGATCTATTCCTGTCCGCCGGGACCAAGCAGATGAAAGCTTTGATCGACAAAGACCTGATCGATGACAGTCTAACAACCAACCTATTGACCAATGAACTTGTGCTGGTTGTTCTGCAGGATAGCTCCGAACAAATCGACAAAATCGAAGATCTGACAAAACTCAGCGATATCGCCATCGGCACCCCCGAATCGGTTCCGGCCGGGAAATACGCGCAGCAGACTCTTACTTACCATAAGCTTTGGGATTCCTTGCAATCCAAGCTTGTACTGACGAAAGACGTCAAACAGGTCTTATCCTATGTTGAAACCGGCAACGTCGACGCCGGATTCCTTTATAAGACGGACGCTGCCCTTTCAGATAAAGTGAAGGTAGCGCTAAATGCTGAAGTCGAAAGCCATGACCCGATTGAATATCCGATCGGAGTCCTCAAAGGCAGCGCTCATCCCGACGAAGCCAAAGCACTTTACGATTTCTTGTTAAGCGACCCCGCCCGGCAAGTGTTCAGCAAATACGGGTTCACCCCCGCGGAGTAATCGCCTATGAACGCACTAGGGATTCCGGAATCCTTCCTGGAGCCGGTTGGATTATCGCTGCAAGTGTCTATTGCCGCCACGGCCATCGCCTTTTTGGCTGGCCTTCTTGTGGCATGGCGCATGTCTACCGCCATCTTCTACGGAAAAACACTGGTGGAGACCGTCTTTCTGCTTCCGCTCGTCCTGCCGCCTAGCGTTGTCGGTTTTATATTGCTCGTGATGCTGGGCAAGAACAGCTGGATCGGGCAAGCCGCGGAATCTCTGTTGCACCTGAGCTTCGTGTTCCAACCGCTCGGCGCAGTGATCGCTGCAGCCGTCGTCAGCTTTCCGTTGATCTACCAATCGCTGAAATCCGGCTTCCAAGCGGTGGACAAAGAATTGAAAGACGCTGCTCGTTCGCAGGGAGCTGGGGAATGGCAAGTGCTTATCTATATTGTGCTGCCCCTTGCCTCCCGTTCGCTGCAATCGGCGTTTATTCTCGGGTTCGCCCGTGCGCTCGGCGAATTCGGGGCAACGATGATGATCGCCGGCAACATCCCCGGCCGAACCCAAACGATTCCGACGGCCATCTACTTTGCCGTCGATGCCGGGAAATTGCAATTAGCCTGGGCGCTGACAGGCTGCACCATCCTGTTCTCCTTCGGCCTGCTATGGATCTCCTCCCGCCTGAAAACCGACTAAGCCGAGCATAAGTTCGCTCTTGTGGAACGTCAAAAATCCCCTGCGGTCTGCCGTGTTCCTAACACGACTACCCAAGGGGATTTTAATTTGATCCTTCATTTCATGCGGCTTTGTCGCCCGATTTAACTGACAACATCCGCCGTTTCGGTTGGAAGCAAAATTTCAAACACTTTGCCGTGCTGCAAAATCGTGATACCTCTGGTCTTATCCTTCATAACAACGACTTCCGGTTTAACGGACATCCGTTCCAAATAATGCTCAGGCACCTCGCCGGAATCGCTGACAACCAAGCCTTCAACCTCTCGCTCGTCGTTTTCGCCTAATTTCAGATCGATCACTTGCTCGAACACGTCCGAAAATTGTTCAAAATTATCAGTATACACAGAAATGCATCTCATGGGGTCTCTCATCCTCACCTATGGGTTATCTTGTTTTGCCGCATTTTTCTTATTTTTTCTATTTTGCGGCGTTTTCATACGTTTCTTGCCCTCCCGACATACGTCAAGCAGCGGGCAGACTTCACATTTCGGGTTCTGCGCCTTGCAGTGGTACCTGCCGAAGAAGATCAAGCGATGGTGGGTTAACGTCCATTCATCCCTCGGAACCCGCTTCATTAATTTCTTCTCCACTTCAAGAACGGAGTCGTTCCATCCAGCCAAACCCAGTCGTTTACTGACGCGCTCCACATGCGTATCTACGGCAATAGCCGGAACGTCAAAGGCGTTGGATACTACCACGTTTGCCGTTTTTCGCCCTACGCCGGGAAGCTCAACCAATCGTTCATGTTCACGCGGAACCTCACCGCCGTAACGCTCCAGTAAAATATGACACAGGTTTTGAATATGCTTGGCTTTGCTGCGGAACAAGCCGATTTTCCGGATATCCTGTTCCAGCTCTTCTAACGGAACCGAAATATAATCCTCGGGCGTTTTATACTTTTGAAATAAATCGGCCGTGACTTTATTCACGGTTGCGTCGGTGCATTGCGCGGACAGGAGCACAGCAATCGTAAGTTCAAACGCATTCTCGTGGTTCAACTCGCAGCGTGCATCCGGAAACATGGCACCGATGGTGTCTAAAATATGGCGGACGTCAGCCGCATTCATGTCTCCACTCCTTTCCTGGAGGCCCTTGCTGGCAGCTCGGATTTATCCGCGAAAAAACCGCCTTGATCCGGGAAACATCCCGCATCAAGACGGTTGATCTCACGAAAATGATTATTGTTTTTCGATTTCAACCAGCTTGTCTCCGTTGAAATACAAAACAATTTTATCATTATTCTGGAGGGATTGCACGGATATTGTCGTGTCGCCTTGGTGAATATAGGTGTCTGCCGTTACCGCAAAACGATAATTGTTATCCGACGTGCTGGAACGCAGAACGATAATTTCCTTGGCTACCCCATCATAACGAGAAAACTTGCGTTCTTGCGGGGTTAACACTTTAATAACGACCGAGCCGTTCGTGTCTTTGCGAACTTCCACATGATCGTTAGTCGTAAGCGAAGTCGTGTTTGTGCTCACTTCGGTACCCCGTTGAACTTTCACGCCGTTCGACAGAGAGAAGGTCTCTACATTACCGGCAAAAGATTTCACCGTTAACGACGAACCGTCAACACTTTGAACCTTACCTAATGTCAGCTTCACAACCTGCAGCGATACGGCGGTTTGTCCATTAAACGTAACGTTAATGGTTTGTCCTGCCTTCAGATCGCTGACTTTGATCGCTCCGCCGTTTTCTCCAAGCAATACGGCCTGATCGACGTAGAACTCGCTGGACACGCCATTCGCCGTTGCCCGAATGCGACTGTTGGACGTATTCATCGAAGCGACCTCGAATTGAATAGAGGTCTTCACTGCCAAGGTTTGCAGGGCGTCCTGGTTCGCCGTCAACATCGCGGTTACCGGATCCCCAGCCTTGATATCGGCCAGCGTCGCACTCGCTTTGCCATAGATACTGATCGACGGCGTTGTTCCCTGATATGGGATTTCAACGGTTTTCCCGTTGCCCAGCAACATCGTGATCTTCTTCGTCGACGTATTGGCCGAAACGTATGTGCCCTCGTATTTGTAAGTCACTTCTACATTGACCACACGCGAACCAACGACCGTCAGATCCACTCTGCGTCCCTTGGACAACAACGCTTCCAGGCCGGTCAAGGTTGGTGTTGTCGTGTTATAAGTGTATTTCGTTTTGTCATCAATCACGAAGACATACGGTTTTTCCGCGGAATCCATCACGGTGAGCGCCTTCGTTTTCGCATCATAGTTGATGACGGAAGCGTTCGCCAACTGCTCGGACTGCCGTCCGGTTACAACAATCTTCGTAACTTCATCATCCGGGTTCAAGGTCATTTCGACTTTGTCCCCGCCTTTGGTGTCCGTAATGAGATCGTCCAGGCTCGCGTCCGCGATCCCGTTAATTTGCACGGTAACATTCTTCGCTAGCCGCTTGATTTCGTCGCGCCCGCTAGCGTTCGTGTAGCTGAGCAACGTATCGCCTACGAGATCCAGCAGAGTGCCGGTCACCGTACGTTCCGTTGCTTGAGTGACTTCAAGGGAAGTTAATACACTGTCCTTCACCGTATAAGTCACGGAAGCCCCTGTATTCACTTCTCCCATCGCATTAAGTCGTTGGTTTTGATACAGCAAAATCGTATTGTTATCGAACTTAAACGTCTCTTCCGCCCCATTGGCGGCTTTGATCGTTACGGTTTTTGCAGTTAGATCCACCTTAGACACCGTACCGTTGCTTGTCTTATCCACCAACGCCGATTTCACTTGAACAATAACCGGCTTCTTCTCCGCCGTAAACGTTTCACGCTGTACGACTACGGTGCTCTCAGACGTCAGGTCGCTCGCTTTGATGGCGTTTCCGTTTTGATCTAGGAAGCTGGTATTAGAATCATAGGTATAAGTCACCGAATCGTTATTCACCAGCAGAAGCAGGCGGTTATTCGGTAACACCCGCAGCAAAGTTCCTTCAACAGCTTCCAGCTGCTGGTTCGCATCCGTCACTTCCACATAAGCGGCCGAGCCCACCTTATCCACGGCCAGAACCTTGGTGTACAGCTTCAATACACTCTTCGAAGCTTTCGTTTCGGAATCCTTCGTAAAATAAACGGAACGGTTGTCCAATGCAAAGCTCTTCAACTGGCCGTTCGTATACAGCGTCAGCTTGCTATCCGTAAGCTCGGTTACGATCCCCTCATAGACGTTGGCATAACCCGGGTTGACGTATTCGCCGCCGCGGCTGAAGAAGGTCGCGAGCTGAGCGCGGGTGACTTTGCCAAGCGGATCGAATCGGTTGCCTTCAACCCCTTTGGTCAGGTTCAGCTGAACCGCAACATTGACGTAGCCGCGCGCGTTCGCGGAGATGCTCGATTGGTCGGCAAAACCGGTCGACATTGCTGCCGAGGCTTTAGCTTCCGCATCTTTGCCGAGAGAACGCACTAGAATTTTGGCGATCCATTCCCGCGAAGCTTTTTTCTCCCCCCAGGATTCGCCTTCCTTTGTGACAGCAACTTCTTCATTTTTGTCAATCAATTTCTTAGACAGAGCCAGCTCTAAATAAGGTTTAAAATAATTGCCAACCTTGAGATCTGCAGGAGCGGTAGACCCGCTGCCCAACTGAGAATCCAGGTTCATAAACCGGACAGCCATCGTAATGGCTTCCTGTTGAGTTACGCTATCGCTTGGCCGGAATCTGCCGGCATCGCCGAGGAGAATGCCCTCAGACGCCAGCTTGTATATATGCTTCTCCGCCCAAAATCCGCTCTGTACGTCGCTAAACAAAGATACCGCGGCGACATTTTGCGAGGTGTTTACAGTCGTCGTCTCTTCGGCGAATGCCGCAGAAGTTCCGCCCAATACCATGGCCGTAACCATCATGGCGGAAACCGCTTTTTGGGTACTGCGTCTAAACGTGCGTTTATAGGATGCCATCAAATTCTTCCTTTCTCCAAAAAAGATCTATCTACCCATTCGACGGCGGACGGGCGAGTTCCTCCCCGATTCCTTAATTTCTTGACATCGGATGCGTCAGTTCGACATGCCCCATCAAGGTATCAACGGGAGTTCCATCAACCAATACATCGATCGCTTGGACCTCGTTGAATTGGAACAGCGTATTTTTTAACGCATCGAGAGCCAACGCCTCTCCACCCGCACCAAGGCGCGCTTCATCGGGCAATGCCAAGTCGACAGTTACGGTTCCGTTCTTGAAATCGGCGGAATGAAGCTCGACCTTGCCCCACAGCGAGAATTGATTGGCATCACTCGGGGTTTGCAGCGTTTTGAGGGCCGCCAAATATTTGTCTTCCTCCGCCGGATAAGTGATCTCACGACTCACTTTAATTAACTCCAGCATCTGATCGTCGGTAAAATACGTATCGATCTGTTCCGTTTTCTGCTGCGGTTGATTCGACCCTCCGGCTCCTTGCGCCGAATCCGTATCTTGCGGCGAAGCCGAGTTCGGAGCTTGTACGTTCTCCTGGTTGGTCTCAGCGTTCCCCGCACCCGCGTTTGGAGCAGCCTGCGGTTTTTGCCCACAGCCGCTGCTCAAGGCGAGCAGAAGAACCAAAACTCCCATGAAGTAGCTTTTTCTGTTCACGGTTACTTCCTCCTTCGCCCGGCAATCACTGAAGGCCGAGATATTCTTTAATGCCGTCCGCGACGCCTTGGGCGACCTTGTTGCGATATTCGTCCGTGGCCAGCAACGCATCATCGTTCTTGTTACTTAAGTACCCGCATTCCAGCAGCACGGCCGGCATGGTGGTTTCCCGGGTCACGTGCAAGCTTTGCGTACGGACCTTGCGATCGGCCAAACCGGAGGCTTGAACCAGATGCTTATGCATAACCTTAGCCAGATCTAGGCTTGCTGCCCGAGTATAATAGGTCTCTACGCCGCTGGCAGTGGCGGAACCAGAATTCGCGTGAACGGAAATAAAAATGTCCGCGCCAACGTTTTCTGCGATTTTCACCCGGTCCGGCAACGTAGGATAAGTATCACTTTCGCGCGTCAGCACCAAATTGATATTAGGATCGTTCTGCAGCAGCTTCTGAACTTTCAGAACTACCGCAAGGTTAAAGTCCTTCTCCTTTTTCTTCGTCACACTGATCGCACCCGGATCGCTTCCTCCATGGCCGGCATCCAGCACAACCGTCTTCTTCCCATCGCCGCCGGAGTTTCCGCCTTGGCTAGGATCCATATTCAAATTCACGAAGATCAATCCGTCGTTTTCGTTAACCAACTGATAATTCACCTTATGGTTCAAATCCAATACGATCCGAACGGTCGATGGATTGCTGCTGAACAACGCATATCTGACTTTAGAAACATCGGGATAATCCATTACTTCAATGGCTCCACTTTTGTTAACGTCAAGAGGCGCTCCATTAGCCAACGTGTCTGCAAATTGCGCTTGCGGAAGATCGATCACCAGCCGTTCCGGACCGCTCATTGTAAAAATGCTCGGCGTCACGTTCTTATCCACCGCAATCATCAGGCTGTTGTTGCTGAACCCGATCCCCGTAACTTTCGCTAACTCGGCGCCATTCACCGGAGGCACAACCGTTCCCGGTTGCTGTCCGTCAGCGCCAGTTCCGGTTCCCGTGTCGGTTCCGTTGCCTGTGCCACTTCCAGACCCGGCATTGCCGGCATTCCCGCTTCCGCTCCCGGAGCTTGACGACGTTAAGTATGCAGATTTAGCCGTGTTGTCCCAAGACACTTCCAGCCCCATCTGCTCCCCGACAAAACGCATCGGTACGAGCGTCGTGTCCTCGGCAAGCTTAGGTGCGATAGGCAGATTAACCTTACTTCCATTGACGGAAGCGGTCGTTTTATTGACGTTGAGAATAAGCGTTGTACCCGATTGCTTTATGGTTACCGTGCTCGTCTTTTTCTCATAGTTGACGTCAAAACCCAGCTCCTCCGCGACGACACGAATTGGAATCATCACATTTCCATTCACATTTTGAACTTGTCCATTTTCGGGCAAAGCGAGCGCTTTCCCATCCAAATAAATACTTGTACTGCCCGGCGCAGCTTGTCCTGTTTGCGCCATCACCATCAGCAGCATCCAGGCGAACACGAGCGCCGCCAAACCTTTTTTCTTCATCCGTCACCCCTACCATCCTAGAATTTTTGCCTCATGATGACCGATGAGGATTCCTATTTACGCTTCGACATCACCAGACGACATATTAGACGCCAAAAGCCATGGAAAGTTGCGAAAATATGGCATTTTTCTGCTTAACATTTGCCAGAGCTTCCTACGAATATCCTGTATTTCCTGAAAGCGGAAGATAGCTTCGATCACGCGCAAAAGAACCCGACAGTTCATTGACATTCGATCGATCGGGCTAAGTTAGCAAATAAGGTTATCTCAGTCCGTTACAAATTGAGTTAACGGAATTAATCGCAAATAACGGCCCTGAGGTCCGTTAGCAAGGCCGCTGGGTGTGCCTTAACGCAAAAGAAGAGCGCTTAAAGGCCAGAGGGTGAAATGATTCTGAAGAAACGTAAGAACATTTCACAAGGCGGCCTTCCCGCGCTCTTCTATTCAGTTACCCGGCTTCACAGTTATCTACCGGCTCATCGGATGCTCCAGATCGACGTGACCCATCAACGATTCGACCTGCGCCCCATCCAAAGTCAACTCGATTTGCTTGACTTCGTCAAATTGGAACATCGTATTCTTAAGCGCTTCGAGGGCCAGAGATTCTCCGCCTGCGCCGAGGCGAGCTTCGTCCGGCAGGCTGATGTCAAGATTTAATTGTCCGTTCGTCTCATCAAACGTCACTGTGTTCAGGACCACCTTCTCCCAGAGGGAAAGTAGGCCGTCGTCCGCCTTCTGCAGCGCCTCAAAAGCGCTTTCGTATTTGCTCCGATCCACCGTAAATGCAATCTCGCGAGAGGTTGGCTTCAAATCCATCAGGTCATCATCGGTAAAATAGACCTGAATGGTCAATTTCTCCACCCCTGCCTCTGGCGTTTCGGCGTTTGCAGCGTTTGTCTCGTTCGCACCGTTTCCACCTTCTTGAACCTCCTGAAGATCGGTTCCCTGAGCACCGCTGCTCAGCACAGCATTCAATTCATTCCCGTTAGCCGGCGGCGAAGCCACCGGCTTGTTCCCGCATCCTGCGGCAACCCCCAACATGGCGACCATCGCCAGCAATATCGCTATTTTTTTCATGCCGCTTGCCCCCTTGTCGATTCGGCCTCTTTTGTCGGTCATAGGCCCAGATATTCTTTAATACCCGCGGCGACGCCTTCTGCAACGCGTTGTTGGAATTCCTCGGTATACATCAGGCCTGCGTCGTTCTTGTTGCTAAGATACCCCACCTCAAGCAGAACCGCCGGCATTTTTGTTTCTCGGGTGACATGCAGACTGCTCTTTCTGACACCCCGGTCGGATAGGCCCGTCGCATTGACCAAATGTCGATGCATGACGTTGGCGAGAGGAATGCTCTCGTCCCGGGTGTAATACGTTTCCGAGCCGCTTGGGTTACTTGGAGGATCAATGCTGTTTCCATGAATGGAGACGAACACCGAGGCCCCGAGGTCGTTCGCGACCTTCACTCGGTCCTGCAGCGACATCGTAACGTCTGTCGTGCGGGTCATCACCACATCCAGATTCGCTTCCTGCCGAAGCAGCGCCTCGACTTTTAACGCCACGCCAAGCGTGAATTCCTTCTCCTGTTTCTTTGTGACGCTAATTGCTCCGGGCTGACTCCCGCCATGACCCGCGTCGATGACAACAATCGGTTTGCCATTTCCGCCTAATCCGATGCCTGGAACGGCACTACCAGGTGTCAAATCAACGGTCACAAGGCCATCGTCCAGATTAGTTACCTTGAACTCCACACTTCGATTCAAGTCGATCACGATCCGTATCGTTGATGGAGCCGTGCTGAACAGAGAATAACGGATTTGGGATACATCCGGATAATCGCTAATAGCAATTTGACCTTTTCGACTAACGTCGAGCGGATGGACTTCCCCAAAAGTAGGAGCAAATTCGGCGTTTGGAATGTCAACAACGATCCGATCAGGACCGCTCATTTTAAATACGTTAGGGGTTACACTGCCGGATACGGCAAACATCAAGCGATTTTCGCTAAAGCTGATGCCCTGGATTAACGCGTTTGAACTTACAGCCTGGTTACCGGTTGAGGAAACCGGTACGTATGTATCATCATCCCCCGCTGCCGGCTGTCCTGCCGGAACGGAGATTGGAGTTTCCTGATCAGGAGCCAGACTTCCGGTGCCAGGTACAACACCACCCGAAGAACCACCCGCCGGACTGGTTAAATAAGCGGACTTGGTTACATTATCCCAACTGACCTGCATGCCCATCTGCTCTCCGACAAATCGCAGCGGCACGAGCGTAGAGTCCCCCTGCAGATAGGGGGCACTATTCAGCTTAACCGTCTGGCCATCAACTGAGGCCGTATTTTGGCCTAATGTCAGCTTGAGTTCCGTCCCCTCCTGCGAGATGGTAATCGTCCCGCTCTTCTTCTCCCAGGCGACTTGGTAACCCAATCCCTCAGCAACTACTCGCAGCGGCACCATGACATTCCCACCCACGATGCCGGCTTGAGCGCCGACAGGCTGCTGCAATTCTTGGCCGTCCAATACAATATGCGTCCCGGAGGTTCCCGATGAGGCCGCGTAGGCGTCTTTCGCCAAACCTGGGAAAACCAGCAAGCCAACCAACAAAAACATCATCAAGCCGAGTTTCTTCATTCGTTAATCCCTACCCCACCCTCGTATTTTGCCGAATCTAGAACTTCATTGGCGGATGCGTCCTACTTAGCGGTCCAGCGACCTTTGTAAACGCCAACATTCCCAGAACGTTGCTAATTACTTCCATAATATCAGAAAAAGCGCGGGCCTGATAGACTCATATTTTCATAGATTGACAAAAAAAAGCCCCAACTGCTCATCGCAGCCGGGACTTCTCGCCAAACTCAGACGGTTTAAGCCAAATTCGCAAACTTCTTCTTCTCGTATGCCGCAATCAAATCCTCGTGCTGGAGCGTCAAACCGATGTCGTCCAAGCCTTGCAGCAAAAATTGGCGACGATGCTCATCCAGATCAAAACTCAAATTCAAGCCGTATTCATCGGTGATCGTTTTTTGCTCCAGATCGACCGTCAGCTTGTAGCCCTCATGAGCCGCCGTGCGCTGGAACAAATCCTCAACCTGTTCTTCCGACAGCTTGATTGGCAGAATGCCGTTCTTGAAGCAGTTGTTGTAGAAAATATCCGCAAAGGACGGAGCGATCACGCAGCGGAACCCATAGTCCAGGATCGCCCACGGGGCATGCTCCCGCGAGGAGCCGCATCCAAAGTTTACGCGCGAGATAAGCACGGATGCGCCTTCGAAACGCGGTTTGTTCAGTTCGAACTCGGAATTGACGTTCCCTTCCGTGTCGAAACGCCATTCATAGAAGAGAAATTGGCCAAATCCAGACCGTTCAATCCGTTTCAAAAATTGCTTGGGTATAATTGCATCGGTATCCACGTTTACGCGGTCCACCGGACCTACGACACCGGTATGTTTCACAAATGCTTCCATCGTCGATTCTCCCCTTTTCCCTTGATTAGCTCAGGACTTCGCTTTTGATTTCCCAGTCGCGTACGTCAACGAAATGACCTTTGATCGCCGCCGCAGCCGCCATGGCTGGAGAAACCAGATGCGTTCTGCCGCCGCGCCCTTGCCGGCCTTCAAAGTTCCGGTTGGAGGTAGAGGCACACCGTTGTCCCGGCTGCAGGACGTCGGGATTCATCGCGAGGCACATACTGCAGCCTGCGTCACGCCATTCGAAGCCCGCTTCTACGAACACCTTGTCGAGACCTTCTTGTTCGGCTTGCAGTTTCACACGCCCCGAACCCGGAACGACAATCGCCGTTACTTTATCCGAGACCTTGTATCCTTTGGCGATTTCCGCTGCCGCACGTAAGTCTTCGATCCGCCCGTTCGTACAGGAACCGATAAAGACATAGTCAATGGCAATATCCGTCATCGGCGTTCCTGGCGTCAAGCCCATATATTCTACCGCTTTCTCAGCGGCTTTCCGCTCATTGTCTGTTGCGAAGTCGGTCGGGTTCGGAACCGTACCGTTAATCCCTGTCCCCATCCCCGGGCTCGTTCCCCAGGTGACTTGCGGGATCAGCGAATCGACGTCAAATTCTACGACACGGTCATATACAGCCCCATCATCAGAAGCAAGGTTCTTCCATTCGGCTACCGCTTGTTCAAACGCCGCGCCTTGAGCCACATGCTCGCGGCCGCGCAAATAGTTAAACGTTGTATCGTCCGGTGCGATCAAGCCCGCTCTTGCCCCCGCTTCAATCGACATGTTACAAACGGTCATCCGCTCTTCCATCGACAGTTCACGGATCGCTTCACCCGTATACTCGATGACATAACCCGTAGCGAAGTCCGTACCGTACTTTGCAATCACGCCGAGGATCATATCCTTCGCGGTCACACCCGGTTTGCGTTTGCCGACAAAACGCACTTCCAGCGTTTTCGCTTTGGCTTGTTGGAGACATTGCGTGGCCAATACGTGCTCCACTTCACTCGTACCGATCCCGAACGCAAGCGCGCCGAATGCGCCGTGTGTAGACGTATGGCTGTCACCGCAAACAATGGTTTTGCCCGGATGCGTAAGCCCCAGCTCCGGACCCATAACGTGCACAACGCCTTGATCTATCGTGTCAAGGTCATACAAAGTGACACCGAAATCACGGCAGTTCTGCGACAGTGTGTCGATCTGCTGTTTGGAAATCGGATCGGAAATGTTAAAGCGATCTTTAGTCGGAACGTTATGGTCCATCGTAGCAAAGGTCAATTCCGGGCGACGTACCTTGCGGCCGCCGAGGCGAAGTCCTTCAAATGCCTGCGGAGAAGTCACCTCGTGCACGAGGTGCAAGTCGATATAAAGAATGCTAGGTTTGCCTTCCTCTTGATGAATTACGTGATTATCCCAAATTTTCTCATACATTGTCTTTTTGCTGCTCATGTTCATTCACCCCACACAAGGATTCGTACCAATGATCAAGACGTAAGTGCGTTGACCGCCCTGCCGCCTTGAATGTTGAATTCAATATAACATGATCGTGTTAATTGTTCCAAGATATAATATCTATAAATGTAATAGGTTTAGCTTATAAGCTGAACCATCACGATCAACACTGGAAGCGTCAGAAAGGAAGCGAGCGTCGTCCACACGATGCATTTGGACACGAGACCCGGTGCGGCGTCAAACCGCTCGGCCAGCACGACGGCATTTACCGCGACCGGCATGGAGGCTTGAATGAGCAGGACGGAGAACAGCATACCTGTGATCCCAAGTAGCTTTAAAGCCGTCAAGGCCAACAATGGTGCTAGAAGCAAGCGAACCGCCGTACCTGTCCAAAAGACGGCTGGTCTCACCCGCTTCGCCTCCGGGCGCCCCACCTTCACCATCTGTGCGCCTAATATCGTTAGCACCACGGGCGAATAAGCGTCAGCTACCATCGAGATCCCCTGCTCCAAGCCGGCGGAAAGATGAAATCCGAATAGCTTCAGAAAGACGGCCAGCGCCGCCGCATAAACCGCCGGAAGGGCAAACACGGATTTTACCGCACTTTTGACGGAGAAGTGGGAACGTGCCGCAAAATAGACCCCCATTGTATTTACAATAATCATTTGTGTAATGACATACACTGAAGCCTTATCCAAGCCCAGTTGACCGAAAGCCAGAAGCACGAGCGGCAGCCCATAGTTCGCGCTGTTCGTCAAAGTCGAGATCAATGTCAAACCGGCTGACTCCGCGGGATCCATACGAGTAATCCGCCCTGCGACTTTAGCTACTCCCCACATCAGCAGCAGGTTAACGAGCGAGAAGCCGATGGTGCTATACAGTTCATCCATTGAAATCTGGGCGTTCCGCAGCGTATCGAAAATGATAGCCGGACTAAGTACGTACAAATATAACGTTAACAGATGTTTCGTGTCCCAGGCACGGAACCGGGCTAGCAACGCCCCTGCGGCAACCGGAACCGACAGCGGAACAATGACGCCAAGCAGTGTCGAACCAACCGTTTGGAGCATAGCGGCACCCCCCTATGTTGAATTGCCCCCTATTTTAACGTCCGACCGCAGCCATCGTCCAAGACCAGAAACCAATATCCTTGATAGTTAACGCCTATACCTCAACCCCCAAATCGATTCCGCAATAAAAAAGAGCAACCCGGCCGAGTAACTTCTCGGTCTTCGGATTGCTCTTTAGCGTTCAGAACTAAAATGAATCGATCCCCATTACATGATCCAGCGGTACGGGCCCGATACTGCGACTGTCGTTGCTGTTGTTCCGGTTATCTCCCATCACGAACACGTGGTTCTCCGGCACTTCCCATACCTGTGCTGCACTGGCAGCCATTTGCTCTTTGATGTAAGACTCCTGCAGTTGTTGTCCGTTACGGAACACATGTCCGTCTTTCACTTCGATCGTATCTCCGGGTAAACCGATGACGCGTTTCACATAGAATACATCATCCTCTTCCCCACCGGACAGCCAGGTGATGATCGGATGTTCCTTCACATCATCCCAGAACGTGCGGCTCCGGTCCACACGACTGTCGATAATAACAATGTCGCCGTAAGCGGGCAGCTTCTCCAACACATGCGTGAATTTCCAGGCGTAAATTCGTTGGTTGTCGTTTAAAGTAGGTTCCATCGAGTGCCCATCCACTTTATAGGGCTGAATGACAAAAATGCCGATGATCATGCTAAGCACAAACCCAAGGGCGATCGAGAAGCCCCATCCGCCGAGTTCCTTCCACCATCTCTTCTGTTTCAAGCGATTAACCTCCACCCACTTGATGTTTGTCTCTATTATAAAGGCTATCGATATGCCATGACAAACATCTATATGATATAGTGAGCTTATAGGTTCTACTTATAAGATACGAAGGGGTAAATCACATGGAACTTCGCCAACTTCAATACACCTTACAAATCGCCGAGGAAAAAAACTTCTCCCGCGCCGCCGACAAACTCCACATCGCCCAACCGTCGCTAAGCCAGCAGCTGTCCAAACTGGAACAGGAGCTTGGGGTGAAGCTGTTTCAACGGAATACCAGCACCGTTGAGTTGACTTATGCGGGGGCCAGCTTTATCACGCATGCGCAGAAAATCATGGACGCCGTCGCCGAGCTCCGGCAAGAAATGGACGACATCTCCCAGCTGAGAGCCGGCCGCGTCGTTGTTGGGAGTATGCCGATTACCGGCTCCCACCTATTGCCCTACGTGCTTCCAGCGTTCAAGGAACAGTATCCAGACATCCAAGTTACCCTGCGGGAAGACACGTCACTGAACCTAGAGAAGCTCACGGCCGGCGGCGGTACCGATCTTAGCCTGCTTTCTCTGCCTCTGCAGGAGCCGACGCTTTCCTATGTGCCAATCGGCGAAGAAATCATCGACTTGGCGGTTCCGCCGGACCACCCGCTAACGAAAATTCCGGAGGTGCTGGAGCGAGGCGTCGAGCTGACGCAGCTTCAGGATGAACCTTTTATCGTGCTCAAAAAAGGCCAAGGCTTCCGCAAACTGACCGTTGATTTGTGCCGAGGCGCCGGTTTTGAACCCAACGTCGTATTTGAGAGCAACAACATCGAAACCGTGCAATCGCTAGTTGCAGCCGGCATGGGAATCACGCTCGTACCGCGATTTATCGCCCGCGCCAAACGCAGCGAGTTGATCCCGGCTTATTTGCCTCTCGCCGCCCCCGCCCCAAGCCGGACACTGGTCATCGCTTATCGCAAAGGCCGTTATTTGTCCAAGGCGGCTGAGGCATTCATCGAAACGTTTAAAGCGACGATGGAGCATCGCCAAACGCTTTATCATTCATAAAGCTGCGGCCGGCGGTCGGCGAAGACAGGAATTCGGCGGCGGACTTGATCAACCAGCGACAGGTCGATGCTTCCGGTAACAATTTCCTCTCCTTCGCCGCCTTCGGCTACGATATCGCCCCACGGGTCAATGATTAGAGAATGACCGCAAAAGGTGTCGCCGCCGCTAGTCCCCGCCCGATTACAGGCGATCACATACATCTGATTCTCGATGGCTCGTGCTGCAAGCAGCGTACGCCAATGGTTCAACCTTGGATGCGGCCATTCCGCCGCTACGAACAGCAGCTTCGCGCCCCGCAAGGCCAGGCTGCGGACCAACTCCGGGAAGCGGATGTCGTAACAGATTGCCGCCCCAGCCTGCTGGCCGTCCAGCACGAACGTCACACTTCGTTCACCGGGCTGCAGATACTTCTCCTCCTCCATCAGTCGAAATAGATGGACTTTAGAGTAAGCCGCGACTTCCTCACCGCTGCGATTAAATACCGGCATCGTGTTATAAACATGACCTTCGCGGATTTCAGCGATTGAGCCGCCCACCACATGAATGCCGTGACGGATTGCAAAAGACGCCAGCCATTTCCGGCTGTCTCGCCCCTCCGGATCGGCCAATGTACTCATTTCCGTCAAGGCATATCCCGTATTCCACAACTCCGGGAGCAGGATGATGTCCGGCTTCTCTGCAGCCCTAGCTGCCCGTTCCATAGCCCGTTCCAGGTTCTCCCGATTGACCTCGGGTTCTCCTAAGACAATATCGCTTTGGATCAAAGCGATCCGCCAGCGGCCTTGATGATGTGGCGCTTGATTGGACACCTGATTCATCGCTTGGCCTCTCCTTTCGTACACCGATCGCGTTCTTGAGTCTCATCATAATAGTGGTCTTGCGGTTACGCAAGACGAACCGGCATAATGGGCGTATGCAGCGATCTGCATGTTCGAGGCGTGTTTCCTTTGCATTAGCGAGAATCGCGTGTTATGCTATCGTAAATGAGATCCACGACGGACATGATCGAAACGCGTAGACGGGACCAGTACGAAAGATCGCGGCGCTAAAGAGAGTAAATTCCACCGGCTGAAAGAATTTACACGCTAGCCTTTCCGAATCCTATCCCTGAGCGGCCGGCCGCCAAAGCCGGACAGCGCCCCTGTTACCGGGCATTAAAGTTGGATGAGAAAACCCTCATCAATAAAGGTGGTACCGCGGAAGTCAAAACTTTCGTCCTTTGCGTGCAAAGGCGGAAGTTTTTTTTATTTTTATCAAAAGTTCGAGGAGTGATCCCCATGCTGCGACGCATCGTCGTCAAGATCGGCAGCAGTTCGCTGACATCGTCGGAAGGAGGATTAAACCGGGAGGCGATCGCCTATTTCGCGACCGAATTAGCCGGGCTGATTCAGGCTGGGTACCAGCCGCTGCTCGTGACCTCCGGTGCGGTTGCCGCCGGGTTCCGTGAAATCGGATACCCTGAACGGCCGAAGCTCCTGCATGAGAAGCAGGCCTCAGCCGCCGTCGGTCAGGCCCTGCTCATGCAAGCCTACCGGGAAGAACTGGCCCGGCATGGAGTTTCCGCCGCCCAGGTGCTGCTGACTCGGTCTGATTTCCAGAACCGCAAACGGACGGGCAACGCCAGCATGGCGATCGAAGAGCTGCTCAAACATAATGTGCTGCCGATCATTAACGAAAACGACACCGTATCGGTGGATGAGTTGAAGTTCGGGGACAATGACACGTTGTCCGCCCTCGTTGCTAACCTCATTCGAGCCGACCACCTGTTGATCCTGACCGATATGGACGGTCTTTACACCAAGGATCCGCGACTCGATCCCGCGGCGACCCGGGTCAGCCGGGTATCGGAGATCACCGGCGAGATCTATGCGATCGCCGGTGGTGCCGGTTCTGCCGTAGGCACGGGCGGCATGCGCTCGAAAATCGACGCGGCCAAAATTGCCTCGATTGGCGGCGTTCCCGTCTTTGTGGGTAAGGTTGCCGATCCCGGCGATCTGCTGACCGCCTTGCGCGGAGACGGTCGCGGCACCTATTTTGAGGCTCATGGCGCGGCGTTGTCACGGAAGAAACAGTGGCTGGGCTTCTTCTCCACCCCAATCGGGACGTTGACGGTAGACGTCGGTGCCGAAGAAGCGTTGATCCACGGCGGACGCAGCCTGCTTCCGGTCGGAGTCAAAGCTGCGAGCGGGCATTTCCATACCGGTGACGTCGTTGAGGTTGTTAGCGCTGACGGCGAGGTACTGGGACGCGGCATCGTTAATTATGACGTGGAGCAGCTTCACGGCATTCTCGGGCTTCCCAGCACGGAAGTTGTTAAAAAAATGGATAGCGTCCATCGCCTGGAGGTCATCCATCGGGACGAATGGATTTCGCTAAAAGCTTAAATATTCTCATCCCCAGCGGATATCAAGGAGGTAAACCCATGAGTGAAGTGAGACAAAAAGCCGAACAAGCCGGTCAAGCCGTAGCCGTACTGAACCGATTGACGACGGCACAAAAAAACGAAGCCCTATTGGCGTCAGCCGAGGCCCTGGTGCGCAGCACGGACGCCATACTCGCCGCGAATGAGGAAGATCTGCAACGGGGACGCGACAACGGAACGTCTTCCTCCATGCTGGATCGCTTGGCTTTAACCTCAGAACGGATTGAAGGCATCGCCGAGGGGCTGCGGCAAATCGCTGAACTGCCGGACCCGGTTGGGGATGTACTGGAGACCCTCGACCGTCCGAACGGACTGCATATCGTTAAACGCCGCGTCCCGCTTGGGGTGATCGGGATCGTCTATGAAGCCCGGCCAAATGTCACGGTGGACGCGATGGGATTATGCCTGAAAACAGGGAATGCCGTTGTACTCCGCGGAGGTTCCTCCGCATTGTCCTCCAACCGCAAGATCGTGGAGGTCATCCATGGTGCGCTTGAGGGGACCCAGGTCCCGGTCAACGCCGTACAGCTGATCGAAGATCCGAAACGAGCTTCCGTCGACGAAATGCTGAAGCTGAACGGATTGCTCGATGTCGTGATTCCGCGCGGTGGCAACTCGCTGATTCAAACTGTCGTGCAAAACGCCACGGTTCCGGTCATCGAAACGGGCGCCGGCATCTGCCATACGTATTTGGACGCCACGGCCGATCCCGTCATGGCGGCGGACATCGCCTTGAACGCAAAGGTACAACGCCCTTCGGTCTGTAACTCGATGGAGACGCTTCTGGTGCATGAGGATTTTGCCGAGAACCATCTGACAGAACTGGCAAACCGATTCAAGGAGGCCGGTGTTGAGTTGCGGGCCAGCGAAGCTGCCCGAGGGCTGATCTCTTGGGCTGTGCCAGCCACGGATGAGGATTTCGCCACGGAATACAACGACTATATTCTTAACGTCAAAATCGTTCGAAACCTCGACGAGGCAATGGCGCATATCGCCCGCTACGGCACGAAACACTCCGAATGCATCGTCACCCAAGACGCCGCCAACGCCGAGCGATTTCAACAGGAAGTGGATGCGGCCGCGGTGTATCATAACGCCTCCACTCGTTTTACCGACGGATATGAGTTTGGATTCGGTGCGGAGATCGGCATCAGCACCCAGAAGCTGCATGCCCGGGGTCCAATGGGGCTGGCTGCTCTCACGTCAAGCAAATACATCGTTCAAGGGAACGGGCAAATCCGGCAATAAGAGCCGGTGCCCCTTCTCTTTTTTTACTAAAACAACAGGAGGTCATTTTCGATGCAAACCAACCCTACTTTGGCCGCCTCCACCCTCTGTTTTTATGGAGCGGGATCGATGGCTGAAGCCATCGTACGCGGCTTGCTCCATAAGCAAGTTGCCGGCGCAGGCCAAATTGTCATGCTAAACCGCTCGAATCGGGAACGGCTCGATTATTTAACGCGGACGTATCAGGTCCAAACGGCGATCAAAGAAGACGCCAAACAGGTATATCTGCGGGATGCATCCATTATCGTCCTGGCGATGAAACCCAAAGACGCCGGCGAAGCCTTGGCAGGTCTCGGGCCGCTCCTTCGCGAAGGCCAACTGATCGTCTCCTTGATCGCCGGCTTGTCCATCGCCACGATCCAGGCCCTGCTCGGCACGAAGGCGGCCGTAGCGCGCACGATGCCCAACACCTCCTCTTCCATCGGATATGGTGCGACCGGGATCTCCTTCTCGCCGGAAGCGACCGAGACGCAACGCGCGCAGGTACTGTCGATGTTCGAGGCAGTTGGAATGGTAAGTGTGATTCCCGAGGAACAAATGGAAATTTTGACAGGCGTATCCGGGAGCGGACCCGCATATGTATATTACCTGATGGAAGCGATGATTGAAGCCGGAATCGAAGGCGGCTTAACCGCTGAACAAGCTCGCGAACTGACGGTGCAAACGGTGCTGGGCGCCGCCTTGATGATGGCGGAAACCGGCGAGGCACCAACGAAGTTGCGCGCGGACATTACTTCGCCAAACGGTTCGACGCAAGCAGCGATCGGCGTATTGGAAGCCGGTAGCTTCCAGCCGAACGTACGAGCTGCGGTCCACCGGGCTGCCGAACGTTCAAAGGAAATGGGCGAAGCCGTGAAGCAAGCGTTGTTGTAGGAGCGAAGCAGCAAGGTAGTCGAAGGTCCGGCTCGCGATGGTTTGAAGTCTGTTCGAAAGGGGGACGTCAACTAGATGTACGGCGACATCCCATGGGAAGAGAAACTTTCGGCGCTGAGTGCGGTAAACCGCATACGGGATGAATTCGCGGCCCGCGGCTGGTTTCCGGCTACCAGCGGAAGCTTGTCGGTACGGGTTGGCGGCTGGGCGGCGGACCGGTTTGCGTTTGCGATCACAGCGGCTGACGAGACGGGATGGCCGGAGTTGTCAGAGGAGCCTTCCCATCGGGCAGGTGTCTTGTTCGTGGATGCCGCCGGCGAGCCTTGCGAGCCGACGCGACTGAAGCCAAGTCCCGACACACCGATTCACGCGAGAATTTACCGGATGACCGGCTGCGGCGCGATCATTCACGTACATACGGTGTACAATAATGTGGTAAGTGAATTTTTCCTCTCAGATGGCGGAATCCCGCTCAAGGGCTACGAACTGCTTAAAAACTTGGGAATTTGGGAGACACACCCCGAGATTCGGGTGCCCATTCTGCAGAACGCCGCTGAATTCTCAGCGATCCTTAAGCAAATTCCAGGCGAGCTGGATACGCGAGTACCCGCGTTTTTGCTGCATAATCACGGAATATATGTCTGGGGCTCCAGCGTCAAGGAAGCTAAACGTCATTTGGAAGCATTGGAGTTTATGTTTGAAGTGCTGTATCGTTCGCTGCTATTGCCTTCTAAAGGGCGATATGGCGAATGAAAACAACTCGCGGCGTGCGATAAGCAGGGCTAGGCCGATCGACGATCCGCTTCCTCTCACCTATCGCTAGCCGCGAGTTTTTATTTAGACGCATGAAAAATAGGTTATCTCTCGATAAATTCCACGTACGCCTTGGCATCCATCAAATGGGCCAGCGCGACATTCGGATCCTCCTTCAGCCTGATGTGCACCATCCAACCTCCATCGTAAGGCTCTTCGTTTACCAACTCCGGCGCGGTGTCCAGCTCCCCGTTTACCGCCAGCACGGTACCGCTCACCGGCGTAAACAAATCGGCGACCGTCTTCACGGATTCGATCGTTCCGATCCCGTCCTGCGCCTCGATTTCCTGCCCTTGATCGGGCAGCTCGACAAACACGATATCGCCCAAACGATGTTGAGCTACGTCGGAGATGCCGATTTTCACCGTGCCATCCCCCAATTCAAGCACCCATTCATGCTCATCACTGTACCAAACGTTCTCCCTGATCTCACTGGCCAAGACTAGCTCCTCCTCTTTCAGGATGATCAACCTTCCCCATCTGATCTTGCCGACTCCGAGTTCGATGTTTCTTCGTTCAGATTATTCCAAACTCGGTATTGATGTCAAGATTAATAACACAAGTGATAGAGTCTATCAAAATGTAAGCGTAGCCTTTTCCAATTAACGAAATATATTAAAATTATTATGATAACTTTATTGACATAACGGCTGTTATTGAGTATTAATGAGATGTGTAAGCTGCGGTTGATGGCAGAGGGAGAGATTGCATTAAGACGTATTGCAACGCCGAAGGAGCAAGCCGCCATGCGGTGAATCTCTCAGGCAAAAGGACTTCTGCCGGACGCAACTCTGGAGAGCATTCGCTCACGCGAATCACCCAAGGGGAAACCTGTGTAGGCCGCAAAGCTTCAATGGCTTCAACAGGGTAACTCTCAGGTACAAGGGACAGAGCCTGGAAGATCCGTTAGGGTTGCTAACGGGATTTTCTTTGGTCTGTCCTTTTTTGTTATCCTAAAATTGGCCGATCTGGCCCTTTCGAGGTGATGGTAATGTCCGAATCCGCAATGCGACGTACGCCGCTCTACTCCAGGTATGCGAATCATGAAGGGGTTCGCTGCATCGATTTTGGCGGCTGGGAGCTGCCGGTACAGTTCAGCGGTATTCAGAAAGAACATGAGGCCGTACGCGAGCGCGCCGGATTGTTCGATGTATCGCATATGGGCGAATTTTTCGTAGAGGGGGTTGAGGCGGAACGCTTTTTACAGCACATGACGACCAACGACGTGACCCAACTCGAACCGGGAAAAGCTCAGTACACCTTGCTTTGCTATCCCGATGGCGGCGTAGTTGACGATCTGTTGATCTATATGCTGAATCCGGGCAAGTACATGCTGGTGGTCAACGCCTCCAATATCGAAAAAGATTGGAATTGGCTGCAGCGACATCTTCCCACCGAAGGCGTAACGATGTGCAACGAATCCGACGAGACGGCTTTGCTCGCCGTACAAGGGCCCCTCTCCTCCTCTCTTCTATCCTCGCTTTGCGAAGGGACGGATCCCTTAGCCTTGCGCCCGTTCACCTTTATCCTGGACGCGCGGGTCGCCGGCATTCCCGTGCTGCTATCGCGAACCGGATATACCGGGGAAGACGGCTTCGAGTTATATGTGGCTGCTGATCAGGCGGAAGCGCTTTGGGATCTGCTGATGGAAGCCGGAGAAGCTTACGGCCTGCTCCCCGCCGGGCTTGGTGCCAGAGATACGTTACGTTTCGAAGCCTGCCTGCCGCTCTACGGGCAGGAACTAGGACCGGATATCTCCCCGCTCGAAGCCGGCCTGAATCGGTTCATAAAGCTGGAGCAAGACGATTTCATCGGCCGCGATGCGCTGGTCAAACAGCGGGACGCCGGCATCCCTCGCCGCTTGGTCGGACTCGAGATGATCGATCGCGGCATCCCGCGTACGCATTACCCGGTGTTTGCCGAAAGCTCGGAAGAACCGATCGGGGAAGTAACTACCGGTACTCAATCGCCGACTTTGAAAAAGAACCTCGGATTGGCGATCCTCGCAAGCCGTTATTCCGTACCGGACACGATCCTCGAGATCGAGATCCGTGGCAAGCGACTAAAGGCCAAGGTCGTTCCGTTGCCATTCTATCGCCGAAACCTATCCGCCAAGCGGTGAAAGGAGAGTTGAAATCAGATGCTAAAACACCGATACCTACCGTTAACCGAACAAGACCAAACGGAAATGCTGGCAACCATCGGCGCAAGCTCCGTACAGGAGCTGTTCAACGATATCCCGGAGGGCATCCGCTTTCAAGGCGAGCTCCCCGTATCCCCGCGTTTGGACGAATACGCACTGACCCGGCACTTATCCGAACTGGCCGGACGTAACGCCGACACCGATCGTTATACCAGCTTCCTCGGCGCCGGCCTTTACGATCATCATATTCCGTCTGTGATTCAGCATGTGGTTTCCCGCTCGGAATTTTATACAGCCTATACCCCATATCAGCCAGAAATCAGCCAAGGCGAGCTGCAGGCGATTTTCGAGTTCCAATCCTACATCTGCGAGCTGACCGGTCTGAAGGTGGCCAACGCCAGCATGTATGACGGCGCCACTGCCTTGGCTGAAGCCGGCAACCTGGCCGCAGCCGCTACCAAGCGCAAACAGCTGATCGTCTCCCGGGCCGTCCATCCGGAGGCCCGGGAGGCGCTTGCTACCTACGCCCATGGCTTAAACCTCGAGATCGTCGAGGTCGGCTGGGCGCAAGGCGTTACCGATCGCGAAGCGCTCGCCGCGGCCATCACCAAGGACACCGCTGCCGTGCTGATCCAGAACCCGAATTTCTTCGGTTCCTTGGAGGATCTTCGCGCTATCGGGGAATTGGCTCATGCGCACGGGAGCTTGCTGGTCGTCAGCAGCAATCCGCTCGCGCTTGGCCTGCTGGAAGCGCCGGGGAAACTCGGCGCCGACATCGTCGTTGGTGACGCCCAACCACTGGGGTTGGCTCCCTCCTTCGGCGGCCCGACCTGCGGCTTCTTCGCCGTATCGGAAGCGCATATGCGCCGAATGCCCGGCCGGATTGTTGGGCAGACGACGGATCGGGGCGGCAAGCGCGGGTTCGTCCTGACACTGCAGGCCCGCGAGCAGCATATCCGCCGCGAGAAAGCGACCTCGAACATTTGCTCCAATCAGGCGCTGCTCGCGCTGGCCGCCTCCGTTTACTTATCTGTAATGGGTAAGCAAGGAATGGCCGAAGTCGCGGAGTTGAATTTGCAGAAGAGTCACTATGCCCAAAAAGTGTTAACCGCCATCCCGGGGGTAGGCACCGCTTTTGAGTCGCCGTTCTTCAACGAGTTCGTACTTCGGCTACCAGAGGGAGCCGATCCGATTCAACTGCAGAAGGATGTACTCACCGCCGGCTTTATTGGCGGCTATGATCTTGGCCGCAGCTACCCCGAACTTAACGGCCATTTGCTCGTCGCCGTGACGGAGAAACGCAGCAAAGCGGAGATCGACCAATTCGCCCGCGTACTGGAGGAATCGATATGCTCGAAGTAAAAGAGACAACGCAATCCGATGACTTATTGATTTTTGAGCGTAGCCGCCCGGGGCGAATCGGCTATTCTTTGCCCGAATGCGATGTTCCGGCCGTCCCGAAGGAAGAGCTGGTGCCGCAAGGGATGCTGCGTAGCGAGGGTCTGGCATTTCCCGAAGTGTACGAGGTGGACGTGATTCGCCATTATACCGCGTTATCTCGCCGGAACTTCGGGGTGGATAACGGATTTTATCCGCTTGGCTCCTGCACGATGAAATACAATCCGAAGGTAAACGAAGATGTGGCCCGTTATCCCGGCTTGTCAAAAATTCACCCTTACCAACCCGAAGAAAGTGTGCAAGGTGCGCTGGAGCTGATGTACCGTCTGCAACAGGATTTGGCCGGACTTACCGGAATGGACGAGGTGACGCTGCAGCCCGCGGCCGGGGCCCATGGCGAATGGACCGGCCTGATGATGATCCGCGCCTACCACGAAAGCCGCGGCGAGAAACGCACCAAAGTGATTGTGCCGGACTCCTCACACGGCACGAACCCGGCCAGCGCTGCGGTCGCCGGGTTCGAGACGGTGACCATTCCGTCCAACTCCCGTGGCATGGTGGACCTGGACGCGCTGCGCGCAGCTGTCGGCGAAGACACGGCCGCGCTAATGCTCACCAATCCGAACACGCTGGGCTTATTTGAGGAACAAATCGTAGAGATTGCCAACATCGTGCATGAAGCCGGCGGCCTTTTGTATTATGACGGCGCGAACTCTAACGCAATCATGGGCATTACCCGCCCCGGCGACATGGGATTTGATGTCGTGCACCTAAACCTGCACAAAACGATGAGCACCCCGCATGGCGGCGGCGGCCCCGGCGCCGGTCCGGTTGGCGTTAAGCAGCGTTTGATCCCGTTTTTGCCCGAGCCGAAGATCGTCCAGGTCGAATCCGGCCGATACGCGATCCGCGGCGCACGTACCGAAGGAGCTGCGGGCGGTCCAACCGATGGCGGAACCGTCGGATCGGCCAGCTCGATCGGCCGGGTGAAAGCTTTTTACGGCAACTTCGGGATCCTGGTCCGCGCTTATGCCTACATCCGCAGTCTCGGTCCGGAAGGGCTCCGTCAGGTTTCGGAAAACGCCGTGCTGAACGCTAACTATATGATGAGACGCTTGGCGCCTTATTACGACCTCCCATATCCAGATCAACCCTGCAAACACGAATTCGTCATGTCCGGCAGCGGGCTGGCGAAATACGGCATCCGCACGCTGGACGTCGCCAAACGGCTGCTGGACTTCGGTTATCATCCGCCAACCATTTACTTCCCGCTCAACGTGGAGGAATGTATCATGATCGAACCAACGGAAACCGAAAGTAAAGAAACGTTGGACGGTTTTATTGATGTGATGATCGCTATCGCCCAGGAGGCCGAGACGGATCCAGACCTGCTGCGGAACGCTCCACACACGACGCCAGTCACACGACTGGACGAAACCGGAGCAGCCCGGAAGCCAGTGCTGAACTGCGCTTGCGGTTGAATCCAATCAAATCGAGTAGGAGGGGGTGACTAGCCCCCGTCCTCTCACACCACCGTACATGCGGGTCCGCAT
>NZ_JALPRK010000036.1 GCF_023195895.1 Paenibacillus mellifer | reverse complement strand
TACTTAAAACCCACCTGCATCAGCAGGCGGGTTTCTTCTCCATACACGACTTCATCGCTGCTCTTACCCGGCAAACTTCCCCGCGCAAGGCATATAATTGCTGAAATCCCCGTCTTCTCAAGATACGGGCAGCTTTCATGGCAGCATAACGGCTATCTGTCATAATTAAGACAGGATCGCTAGGCGATAGATCTTTACTCCACACAAACGGCAATCGACCCAATGAAATGTTGATCGTTCCGTCCAGGTGGCACTCCTCATAGTCGAAGGCGTCTCGAACATCCAGCTTCTTCGTCTGCGGCGGAACTCCGAACCCGCATAAGGCCCCGGCCTCCACAAACATCAGACCCGAGACAGGCCATAATAACCGGAACAAATACCCACAAACGGCAGCGGCAGACAAAATCCCTCCAGCCATGGCCAGCATTCCCGTCACTCCACTTCGTCCTGCCAGGACATCATCCCGCCGGTCATGTTAACTACGTTGTAGCCTCTTTCGCCCAGCAGCTCACAAGCCAGGCTGCTGCGTCCCCCGCTGCGGCAGACAACGATGACCTCTTCCTCCGAATCAAGCTCGGTATGTCGTTCCGGCAACCGTCCCAGCGGAATATGTTTAGCTCCCGGAATATGGCCTTCGGCCCATTCGATCGGTTCCCGAACGTCCAGTACATATACCGATTCGCCCCGCTTCATCCGCGCGGCCAGCTCAGCCGGGCTGATTTCCTTCTCTGGCTGAAATGCCATGTTCATCGTCTCCCTTCTTATTATCGACTCTTGACCAATAGCTCAACCGCTTCCTTCACCAAATGACGGGTGTCGCCCCCCTGAGCCTGTTCCTCCAAAATACACTGCTGCAGGTTATCCGCAACGATTTGTGCCATCGCTTTATCTGCAGCGCTCCGCACGGCGGACAGCTGGCTCACGACTTCCTTGCAGGGCTTCCCTTCCTCCATCATGCGAAGCACGCCGCGCACCTGGCCTTCTATTCTTTTCATGCGTCGTTTTACATCATCCGAATACATATAAGTATCCGCCATCACTCGTTCCTCCTTCAAAGAACACGGCAGTCAAATAATACCCCCATGGGTATTATTTTAGTGAGAAAATGCGATGATGTCAATCCACTTACTGTGATGGTTTACGGAAACCGATGCGAGGTGCCATTACTTTGCCAACGATTAGTCCCCCGACTACCACAAACCAAACAAACGGCAACGCAATGATGAACCCCCATATAAAGGTCTGAAAATTCGCGACACCTGATGAATAAAAGCGGTAGATTGCATAGGATGCAACGGGTATTTCGACCACGATCGCAGTAATTACGCCGGGTGTATAGTGTTTCAAACGGATCCACATGCCAATATGCTTAAGACCATCGATCACCAAAGCTACAAGGATACCGGCGTACAATCCGCTTAATCGCCCTTGGCTATGGTATTGAACTGCGGCAGTATAAGTTACGATAAGCAGTGAAACTCCCAATAGGAATATTGCAATCGCAAACTGACCTGTGACATATTTATCCGAAGCTAGAAACCGGGTTGCCTTCACGATGCTCGGTTGGGATTGGTGACGACGCAGCCATCTGCGGACCATCAGAACTTCTTCCCCGTCATGGATGAAAAAAACGACGGGAATCAACCAGATCAGAATAGTCAGATCAACGCTCACGGTAACAGTCTCTAAGAAGGCCATCCTCTTATTCCCCCTTGTCTAGGAATCGGAGAATTTTTTGGTTTACGAGCTCGGGCTGCTCCGCCACAAAGCAATGGCTTGCCTTCGGAATACCCTCCGCCTTCACTCCCGGCAGTAGCCGCAAAGCACGCTTAATCGCACGAGATGCGTTGTACACAACCTCCTCATCACCGACGAGGAACAAGGTTTTCGGTTTTAAAGATGACAGTTCGTGCTTTTTAAAAACATGAGGAACGACTCTCAGTTGCGGAGTACAATTCATCCACCCCTGAACCACCATCTCCTCGATCCAAGGGTGAAGCCGCGAACCTCTGGCTAAAAACCACTTCCATAGTCGCAAAATCCTCTCCCGAGTAGGCCGGAGCATTACCGGATAAACCTTCAACATGAAGACGATAGGCAATCGTATAATCGAAGCAATAGGCGCCAATAGCACAAGCTTGACCACCCTCTCAGGGCTAGTCAGAGCCAAATTCAAGCTTAGCCATCCCCCCATGGAATGGCCTACATAGATTGCCTGTTCCAATCCAAGCGAATCCATCACTTCGCTTAACCACTTGTTACAATCCTGCCTGGTCTTCAATGGTTCCTTGACGACGCTTCTTCCATAATCGCCCATTGTATCAATGCAAAACGTCCTGTACCGCTTTGAAAGGGCGGATATGTTCTGCACCCACATGGTTGAATTAAATGTCATTCCGTGAAGCAAGATCATAGGCTCCCCGTTCTCGGGGCCGCTAACCAACACATGCGTTTTCCCATATGTGGTATTTACGAGCCTGCTCTCGTAGGGGACAGCCCACAACTTCAAGCTTTGTTCGTAGACTTCGCGAAACTTCCGCTCCCCTCTTGCCGATTTAAAGATGGAATACTTCTCTTGCATAGGTCATACCCCCTTTAACAATTACCGATCAGTGATAGGTGATGGTTCCATTGTAGGGAGTGAACGGATATCCAAAAAGGGTAAAGGCTCTGCTCATCATTTCTACTTTTTCGGTTTGTACCAGATAGATGAAAAGTCTACCCACCCTTTCGGGTTCACTTTGACATTTTGCAGCGTAGAGTCATATAGAGTCGTAACTGATTTGGATGTGAGAAAGACACAAGCAGATGCCCGATGTAATTCCTCTTCGGTTTCTTGAAGCCACTTTTCTTCGGCTACCACCTCTGGATCTGCAAGCATGGCGAACGTGCGGTTATCGATTTTTTCGCAAATTTCGTTACTTAACGAGCTCCGTAGAAAGCTCCCCTCCGACAGAAAATATTCAAGCAAACGCAGCGGTCCCTCGCTTAACACGGCTTCGAACAGCAGCAAATCCGCTTGAGCGATCGTTGAAGGTTCCATCATCTCGCTCCATGGCAGAATATTGACTTCAATTCGAATACCAATCGCTTCATATTGTTGTTTCAGCCAAGCGGCGGCAGTTGCATGTCGACCATAGGTCAACAACCGTAACGGTTGCCCGTCGTATCCTGAATTGCTTAATGCTAACCTCGCCTCGTTCGGTCGATATAATAAGTCCTTTGGGTCCATTTCATGCTTCAAAGAGAAGCCTTTCACAGGATAGCCCCAAGGTTCGGGAAGCTCTTCTATCATCCGTATGCGATCAATGCTATGAACGATTGCTTTCCGCAGCGGCCAATCCCGCAACCAACCCTCTTTCTTCATATTTAACGTCAACATCAATACACCGGTCATCGTTTCCTGCTGCGGCATCGCCGTAGACGGGACTTGGAACTCCCCGGTCACCACGGACAACACCCCCGGGCTCGTTCCAAAACAAGCTTCCGCTTCATTGGCGGGCACAATAATGATTTCGATCCGGTCCATCATCCCGCGCTGTCCGTGGTAAGAAGGGAATACCTCCAGCACGCACTTACCGGAGTGGAACTCGACGATATGATAAGGACCTGATCCTACCGGAACGTACTTCGCTTTCAGATCGCAGGAGTTTTCCCCCAGAACAATCGAAGCTGCGGTGTGGCTCATAAACCATAGAAAACGCCGATTGGGTTTGCAAAGTGTGATCTTCACTTTATAGCGTCCATCAATGTCGATCCTTGAAATATCGTTAGCCAGCCAACGATGACTGCAGGAAGGCTCACGTAAACGGAGTAAAGAGGACTTCACCTCCTCGGCCGTTACTTCCCGCCCATTGTGAAACCAGAATCCTTTATGTAAAAAAAATGTCCACTCTGTCCCGTCTTCATTCGTTTCCCAATGATGCGCAACACCCGGACGAATAACACCGGTCTCGGGTTCGTATTCGACGAGTCGACTGCAGATCTGCGAGATGATGTGCGTATCGAGCGAAAACATCGCACTCGCCGGGTCCAACGTTACAATCTCCCGGTATATCGGCAACCGCAACGTCTCCATAGTCCGGTCACCGTTACGGTTTTCGCTGCTATAACCGAAATACCCCGTTAACCACTGAAGAAATTGCGTTCGCACCTCAACTGCCCCTTCGTACGTCTTTAACCAGTCGAACGCACCAGGAACATTCCCCTGCTTCACCAAATCTTCTGCGGTATGAAGCAGCAATTGATCGAAAGGAAGCAACAACGTAAGTTCGGAGGTATTCCCCCTCCCCCTCCCTGAGACGAAACGAATCCATTCCAACTCTATCATCTTAGTCACAATCAGCTTCGCGTTCCGCGGCGTGCAATACCATATTTCCGCCAAGTCTCCCATCGAGACATGGAAGGATTCACCTTCAGCGTATTCCGAAAACACATTCCGAAGACTCAAATAATCCTCCGCTATTCTCATGAAATCCCCCCTCTTGATAAGTTGAAGAATTGCGCCGGCTTTTTACCCTTTTTCCCCGAACGAATCGATCTGATGATAGGGATTATTATTAGCGGGAAAAATCAATTATTCCGTTCTCTTAAGCAGCTTTCTGCGCGACTATTTCTTTACATTATTATCGGCTTCCTATGGATGACTTTCAATCGAAGAATGGAGAGGATAACCATGGAATTATTGACAGAGCAAGAAGCCATGACGGGGCAATTCATTACAGTGGATAGCGGTCAGACGTTATGATTAATTACTTACGCTGGTGGCAACTAACCCAACAAAGAAAAATAGTCGACCAGGTATAAACTATCCTGGTTGACTATTTTATAGAAACGTACTGTTTATTCTTATTTTAGCGTAACGTCTTTCTCCCAGGTCAACTCCTGACCTTGGTCATTGCCGAATACGAAGGTCACTTTGCCTTCTTCGCCTTTCATTTCATCGGGATACAGGAACCCCATAAATTGCCCGTTTCCGCTGATGTAGAAGCCGTCTCCGCCATTTTGTCCATGCTGGATTGCTTCCTCCAACGTATTCACGATGTCGTTTTTCTTGGATTTCCAGTGAATTTCCTTAAGCATATAACCCTCCGGCGCTTTCTTGACGGTGAAGTCGAAGCTTCCCCCTTCCGCTAGCGGTTTGGGTGTCTGATCGATGACGATCAGGATATCCCCGTTGGCGGCGTCGTTTGCATCAGCTTGGTTTCCGGTTGTATCATTTTGATTGCCATTCGCCTCATTGCCTGAGTTTGCTGAGTTTTCGGAGTTATTCCCCGAGTTGGTATTGGCCGGCGACGGATCGCTGACTCCAGCCGTATTGGAAGGGGCATTCTGGTTCTGCGGCGCTCCGGTAAGGGTTTTGCTTCCGCATGCGCTCAGCATCAGGGCAGCCGCCAAAGTCGTCATCAATAATACAAGTGTTTTACGTTTCATCATGAGTTTCTCCTCCGTTTTGGGTTTCTTTATCTAGTAAGGTAAAATAAAAAGCTACGCCTCGCTCTGTATTCCGAGCTCCGTATTCGCTGCCGTGCAGCTCCAGGATATGCTTGACGATCGCCAGTCCCAACCCCGTCCCGCCAGTCTTGCGGTCTCGCGAACGCTCCGCCCGGTAGAAATGATCCCAGATCCGGGCCAGGTCCGCTTCAGCGATAGAGGGGCCGGCATTCTCGATCGTCGTCGTTGTCTTCCCGTCCACGTCTCGGTGCAGCGCGATGTGAATCGTACTTTCCTCCCGGGCATGGCGAACGGCGTTGCTTAACAAGTTTAGAATGACTTGCTCAATGCGCTTTGGATCCGCCCAAACCGTGACTTCATGCCATTCAGTGGTTTGACCGTCCTCTTCCTGGCCCCGGTTCAACTCAATCCGAAGACCCTTCGCCTCCAACTGCTGGTCAAAGGACCCCGCCATCCGCTGGATGAGGCTGGTTAGAGAGAAGCTGCGGGGATGGAGTTGCACCTTCTTCACCTCAAACTTGGACAGTTCCAACATATCCATAATCAAGGCGTTCATGCGGTCGGTTTCGCTGACGATTAGGGCCAGATACCGTTCCTTCTTGTCGTCCGCCACCCCGTCCTGCAGCCCTTCGGCAAAGCCTTTGACGATGCCAAGCGGTGTTTTTAACTCGTGTGAAATATTGGCGACCAGCTCTTTACGCAGTTCTTCCGCGATCCGCTTCTCCTCTACGTCGAGCTGCAACTGATGGTTTGCACGGGTTAGCTCCTTCAATGCCTGATCCAAATTACGCGACAACCGCGCAAGATGACGGGACAGCTCGCCGAACTCATCCTTCGTCCGGGCTTCCGGCACCGCGGAGAAGTCCAGCTCCGCCAGCCGAGCCGCCGTACGATTCAGGGCGAGCAGCGGACGGGAAACGATCCGCGAGAAAATCAGGGACAGCAGCACCACCAGTACGATGATCAGCGGTGCTAACACAATGACATAACGCTGGAGGATCTCCACGGCCTCGCCAACCGGCTGCAATGAGCTTAACGCCACCATGTAACGGGGGACGGTCTGGCCTTCATTTGCGAGCGGCTGAAGCAGCACCACATATTCGACGCCGCTCCACGTGTCACGCCATTCGAATCGGACGGGTTCCCCTCCTTTCAGCCGAGACTCGGAGGACGAGACATCGTTGGTTTGGGCCCTCCAGGTTTGGAGCGCATCATCGATGAGCGTATCCTGATAAAAGGGATTGTAGGAGCGGGAGTTTAGCTCCGGCAGCAGCAGATCCGCCACCTCACCTTCCGCTCGTACCAATCCGATGTCGGGCTCTTCGGTCGCTTCCACCGACAAGCGGATGTTTACGGGATTCATGATCGTATCCAGCTGATCCATGAACATCCCATCGACCGTTAGCTGGTCGCCGATGGCAACTTGCGGAATCGCCTCGCTTGTCGTCCCTTCGGTCGGGATGACCACCTTCACCGTTTTCCCATCCGAGGTCCTTAAATCGATGTAATAGGGTTCATAGTGAAGCTGCGTAAACTCTCGATTCAGAATCGCGATGCTGGCGTCATGCCGATTCATAAATTCACCCAACAGCCGGGAAACCTGCTGCTCATCATCAGGATGCTTCCTATATAACGCGGCAAAGCTCTCCATGCTCCCGGCCAGACGGCTGATTTTCGTTCCTCGGTAAAACCGTTCGAAGAATACCCCCTCCGCCGCCATCACCACCAAGAAGGCTAGCAGGACCACAGCTGATGTTACAATGAACAACTTGAAAACCACGCTATGCCTTTTCATGGGCTGGTATCGAATTTATAGCCCGATCGGATCACGGTCGCGATATACCGGCCTTCGTCTCCCAGTTTGGCTCTTAATTTTTTAATATGGGTATCCACCGTCCGTGAATCCCCCAAATAATCGTAACCCCAAATCGCGTCCAACATAACTTCTCGGCTCAGTACCTTGCCGGCATGCTTGACTAGGAAGATCAGCAGCTCATATTCCTTTGGCGTCAAATTGACCAGCTCGCCCATGACGGTTACGACATGGGATTCCCGATTGATCGACAGGCCGCCGAATACTTGCGTTTCGCTGTCCCGGCCAACCGTGCCTTCCTTTCTTTTCATCAAAGCGGTGGCCCGTGCAACGAGCACTCTCGGGCTCAGCGGCTTCGTCACGTATTCGTCGGCTCCCAGCTCGAATCCAAGCAACTGATCATCGTCTTCGGCTCGGGCCGTCATGATGATGATCGGCACATCCGATTTGCCGCGAATCCGCCGGCACACGGACCAACCGTCCATCTCGGGCATCATGATATCCAGCACGACCAGATCGACGGCGGTTTGCTCGAATATTTCGAGCGCAATCCGACCGTTTTCCGCTTCATGCACTTCCCATTGTTCTTTTCTAAAATAATCGGTGATAAACTCGCGCATCAGCGCGTCGTCTTCCACCAGCAATATACTTCGTTTCATCCCGGCATCACCTATGCTCGTATTCTGGCCTTCCCACTACACTTCTATGAATTCGGGCTGTACCTCCATTCCTCCTTGCAAAACCAAGTATAACGAAGCGATGTGTCCGCCGTGTGAACTTGGGGTGAACATGTTGCCTCCAATTCATCAATGTCGTAACCATGCAAAAAGCCTTGATCGACTAGAGTAAGTCCACCAAGGCTACACACCTTCATTGCTAGTTTGCACAACATGTTCAAATCACAATAGTTCTTTATCCTTAATAGGATATGTGAAATCTTCTAACGTACTAAGCGAACTCCCTTCAACCACTTTATTGATCCAATCCGGATTGGCTAGAGCTCCTTTGCCGAGAGCAATTAAATCTGCTTCGCCTCTAGAGAGTAGAGTTTCACCTTTAGAGGGGTCTTCCAAATGCCCACAAGCGATAACAGCTACACCGGCATATTTCTTGGCAAATGCAGCGAGTGAAGAACTTTTATCGTCAAAGGCAGGTTTCGTAGCATCATATTCGTTAATATGGATAAAATCTACTCCAGCCTTGCCTAAGGACTTGAAGATGACCTCCGCCTCTTTTTCACCACTTGCCCATTTGTGATGATAGTCGTTTACCTTTGTCTGGGAAACTCGAATACCAACAACAAACATGGAACCAACAGCTTTACGAACCGCTTGTATAACCTCTACCATCAAACGCACTCGATTTTCAATAGAGCCCCCATACTTATCCGTACGTTGGTTTGTATAGTCGGTTAAAAATTGGTCAAGCAGATATCCGTTCGCCCCATGTATTTCCACTCCATCAAATCCTGCTTCACGCGCACGAACAGCAGAATCCGCGAAACTGTTTATAACTGCTTGAATATCATCGTATGTCATTTCCCTCGGTAAGAAAAACTCAGTTCGGCCTGTCCCTGCTAATGCAGGTTCAGTTTTGGGTTTTACTGAAGAGGGAGCAATCGTTTCATTTGTATAGCTATTCCCTTGTGACAAAGCTCCTGAATACATCAGTTGGCAGAAAATATTACTCCCTTGCTGATGAACGGCATGTGTGACCTTTTTCCATGATTCAACCTGTGCTTCATTCGCAATACCAGGTTGATTCAGATAACTTTGGCTGTAAGTCTCGTCCAAATATGTTCCCTCAGAAATAAGTAATCCGAAGCCACCGTTGGCAAAATTAGCATAATATCGAGCCATTCTTTCAGTAGCCAGACCATCTTCGGTAGCACTTATTCTTGTCATCGGGGCCACGACCGTACGATTACTTAATGTAAGGTTACCTAAATGAAATTTCGAGAACAATTTTTCAAATTTCGTCATAAAAACCATCTCCTTTTTTTATCCTTTTGAAAGGTGTGATATGCAGATCGTTTTTTGAATTTCCCTAGGGATTACTTTCATGCTCCATAATAAATACTAAGAGTGAATTATAGAAGTAGGCACTTTTTTTTGTTATAGTATCCTAAAGTAGACTATTGGACCGGAGGAGCTATGTGATGACTAACAATCTTTACGAAAAGGAATTAACCTTATCGATCATCGAGGGAAAGTGGAAGCTGTGCATCTTAAGCAAATTATCGTTAAAAGGGATGCTGCGTTTTACGGAACTTAAAAATATAATGCCCCGCATTACACAACAAATGTTAACCAACCAATTACGAGAATTAGAAAAGGATGGCTTGGTTCATCGAGAAGTACATCCGGTTGTTCCTCCTAGAGTAGAATATTCTTTGACAGAACTAGGAAAAAGCCTAATGCCAATCATCAAAATGTTGGAAGAGTGGGCAGAGAATAACCCGAAACCGATCAATAAGGAAAATAGGGTTTTTCATTGTGAAAAAGAACTCGCATTATCGATTATTGGTGGGAAATGGAAGCTGCTTATTTTATGTCATTTGGGGTTAAAAGGGACAAAAAGGTTCGCGGAGCTTAAAAAATTAATATCCATCGTTACAAAAAAAATGCTCACCCATCAATTACGAGAATTAGAAGAAGACGGATTGGTTCGTCGGGAAATTTATCCTGTTGTCCCCCCGAAAGTGGAGTATTCCTTGACAGAAAAAGGAGAAATATTATTGCCTGTCCTAAAATTATTAGAAGAGTGGGTGGAGAACCATACAACACCATATGTCTACTTAAAAAACACCTTGAATTAACAAAAGTCTCCAAGGTTTTCCCACACTCTTTCAGGCATTGTTTCGATATCAAGAAAAGATTCCAAATATCCAATACCCACCCATTTTGCAGTCTTCAATCCAATCAAACGAAATCATATCAAGCATAGCCTTTGTTGGGCAATGCAGATTATATTTTCTTTGAAATACCATATAATTACTGCCAATTTACTTAACTTACTGTCCCTAGCTCCTGAACTAAACTGCTCCGATAGTTCAATTCTGTTCTCAACAAAAAAAGCGATGGACCAAGTCCATCGCCGTTTCACAAAGCCTCATATATACCTCATATACCTCAGTTATGTTCAAAGTAATGCATCCAGGGATAAATACAGACATACTCTGGAAACGGGAAAGAACAGTAAGGAAATCCGACGATTTCTACGCATATTAAACCCGAATGCTCCAAAAAGATCACAGCTGCGAGCTTCGACACGCTCTCCAAATAGCCGCCCAGCGAAAAAGCGAAACTGCTAAACACAATAGACGACACTAATGAAACCCCGACTACCATTTGAAACTACAAGGGTTCCCTCAAGAATAATTTATAGAATGATTGAATTTGTCTCATAAGCTTCTCCTTCTGAAGATCCAACGATTATCTCAGTTATGATTGCAAAAATTTCAGTCCTGTTCCTTCCAAACTTCGAACGATAATCAATTTGCTACCACGATAAGTGAATAAGAAAACCCTTGATTTATCAACGTTTTCGACAAATCAAGGGTCTTATCGTGTCTCAAACATGTATTGAAAATTGTTTCAGTTAACGTTCAAATCGGTCTCCGTTATAGCCGTTACTCACATTCGTCATGGATAACCCTCCTTAAATTTTATACGCCTTCATGGCTTTGCGCAGTTCTTTGAAGCTAGGACGTTTGCCGTATAGCAAGACGCCAGTGCGGTAAATCTTCGCGGACAACCAACCAAACAGGAAGATGGCAATGGTCAGAACGACCAGTGAAGCCGCGATTTCCCAAACCGGGGGTTCCCCAATACCAACCCTTACTATCATCGATACCGGTGATACGAATGGAATGTAGGAGCTCACCTTCATGAGTACCGAGTTCGGCGCGCTTAAGCTGAAGATCCCGATATAGAACGCCGCCAACGACAACATCGTAATCGGCATGATCGCCTGCCCCAGCTCTTCCGTCCGGCTGACCAGCGAACCGATCGCGGCAAACAACGTGGCATACAGGAAGTATCCCAAGACGTAGAAGACGAGACCCAGCACTAAGACTTCTACGCGAATATCGGACAATTGAAGGTTGAAATCCGCCAGTACCGGCTGATTATATGGCAGTGAAATGTTGACCGCGATGACGCCGGCAAAGATGGCGATCTGAAGCAAGCCAATCAAGAACATACCGAGAATCTTGCCGAACATTTGCGCCAGCGGCGATACGCTCGTGATGAGAATTTCCATGATGCGCGAGCTCTTCTCCGCGGTGACTTCGGCCGCGATCATATTCCCTGTCATCATGATCGTCATGAAGAACAAGATGATCAATACGTACACAATCACGTAGTTAATCGCCCCGGTTTCCGCCGTCTTATTCCCGGCTTCACTTCCGGACGATTCTACGGAAGCCTTGACCGCATCGATTTGCACCGGCGCGCTCAGCGCTGCGATCTGCTCATCTGTCAGCATGCCCTTCGTCAAATACTCCGCCTTGACGTTCTGCAGAGCCGCTTGCAGCGCGGTTTGCAACCCCATGCCGAGGCTGTCTTTCTTGGAAGTATAAGTCACGGTCGGGAAGACGCCACTGTCCGCTTCAGCGAACTGCAGATAACCGTCGATGTCCCCGGCATCGATTGCCGCCTGCAGTACCGCCTTATCCGCCTGTTCGTAAGGAACCAGCGTATAACCTGCTGCCTGCTGCTTCTCTGTATAAGCCTCGAGCGATTTCGCCAGCTCCGGCTGCCCTTCGTAGACCAGACCAATCTTGGATGGCTGATCATCTCCGCCGGTAAACTTATCGATAAAATAAGGAACATGCATCCCGATAGTCACCAACAGAGCCAATACAAGAGTAGTAATAAGAAATGATTTCGTTCTGACTTTATTCATAAAAGTAAAGCCGACGACCGTCCCCATTTTATTCATTCGACTCACCTACCTCTTTAATAAAGATCTGATTCAGGGTGGGCTCCTTGATCTCGAAATGCTCCACTTCACTGACTTCCATCGCTTTACGCAGGATTTCTTGCGCAGCCGCCACCTGCGAGATGCGCACGAGGTAACCGCGTTCCTTCCGCTCTACCTTCTCAACGCCTGCAATCTGCTCCAGCCCGGTCACTTCACCGATCGTGTGCAGCAACACTTCTTCACGAGGATACTGTTTTTTAATCTCCCGCAGATTGCCTTGCAGCACGGTGTTTCCGCGATGCAGAATCGTGATGTTGCGGCACAGCTCCTCCACATGCTCCATCCGGTGGGTGGAGAACAGGATGCTGGTGCCTTGATCGCGCAGCTCCTTCACCGTCGCCTTCAGCAGCTCGACGTTAACCGGGTCTAATCCGCTGAACGCTTCGTCCATAATTACGAGTTTCGGTTTATGGACAACCGCGGCAATGAAGCCCATCTTTTGCTGGTTTCCCTTCGACAACTCCTCGATCTTCTTGTCGTAATATTCCGGCACTTCGAACCGATCAAGCCAATATTTCAGGCTCTTGTCGGCTTCCGACGAAGACATGCCGCGCAAGCGTGCCAGGTAAATGATCTGGTCGCTGATCTTCACCTTCGGATATAAGCCGCGCTCTTCCGGTAAATAGCCCATGGCGGCTTGCAGCTCGCGGCCATAAGGGTTGCCGTTATACAAGATCTGCCCGCCGTCCGGATAGATTAAACCCAACACCATCCGCATCGTCGTCGTTTTGCCGGCGCCGTTCGCACCCAGCAAGCCGTAAATTTCGCCTTCCTCCACCTGGAACGAGATGTTGTTGACCGCGGTCTTCTCGCCAAATTGCTTCATTACTTTGTCCAAAACCAATGGATTTGCCATATTCCCTCTCCTTCTTCTATTTGAGATCATTTATGCCATTAAACTACAGCCGCTTCCGTTGCCGGTTTAGCCGGCGGGTGTCCTTGAATCCACAGCTGCAAAATTTCATCCAGTTCCAGGCTGCGGGTCTGCATGACTTGCAGACCTTTGTCCGCAAGACTTCGCTGGAGTTGCCCTTCATGCTGCTCCTGTACAACCAGTTTGGTCACCGACGGGCCATCCACGCAGAGGATCGTTCCTTCCGGTAAATCGTCCGGCGAGCATCCGCCGCTTCGGATCCAGATTTCTTTCCAGCTGCTGAATAGCTGGTCCTTCTCAGCCATCCCCAGCACCTGTCCGTGATGCACCAATGCGATGTAATCGGCCAGCCGTTTCACTTCCTCAGCGACATGCGTTGCGATGAGTATCGTCATATCCTCACCGGCCATGAACTCCCGAAGCTCATCAATCATGCCCTTCCAGGCGAACGGATCCAGGCCCGAGGAAGGCTCGTCGAGCAACAGTAGTTTCGGCCGAGCCGCCAACGACGCCGCGATTTCGAATTTCCGCCGCTCCCCTTTGGACATCCGGTTTAATCGTTCCTTTCTCGGGACATCAAACCGGTCCATTAAGGCTTCAAAGAGCTCTTCGTCCCAGGATGGATACCAATGCGACCGGAACTCAGCGGCCCGCTCCGCCGTCATATGATTTTCTTCCGATTCGGGCGCTTCAGGGACATAAGCAATTTGCTGGCGCAGTTCAACTGGCATAACCTCGGAAATCGTTTGCCCGAACCAGCGAATCTCCCCCGCATCAGGTCTAAGCGTCTGTTGGATCATTTTCATGATTGTGCTTTTTCCAGAGCCGTTAGGACCTACCAGAGCCACGATATACCCCTTCGGTACTTGCAAATGCAGCGGTCCAATCGTCTTGCGGCGCCCTTGCTTGAGCGTCCCGATCAACTCGATAGCCATTGGTTGCTCCATTAGTTCGTTTCCCCCTTGCTTGGCGACGAATCATATTTCTGCTTCACGATTTGCAGAAACAACTGCTTTAACTCTTCCGCCCCATATTGCAGCGATTGTCCGGCATCAACGGCTTTCTCGATCGCTTCCTTCACCACCGCAGTTCGGTATTCGTCTCGCTCACCAGCAGTAACCTTAGCAACGAATGTTCCTGTTCCCTGCTTGGTCCGAAGCAAGCCCTCGGTCTCCAAGTCTTGATAAACCCGGCGTACCGTGATCACGCTGCAATTTAAGGCGCCGGCGAATTCCCGGATTGAAGGCAACAATGTTCCTTCCTCGATTTGTCCGCTGACGATCAACGATCGGAGCTGTGACTCGATCTGATGGTACAGCGGTGCGGCACTATTTTCGTTAATTTGAATGGGAATCCACACCTTTCTTGCTCACCTCCGCCTTACTCCCTATTTCCGTGCCTCGTTAGGCCAAATCCCTCTTCGTCAATCTTCGTAACGTCACCGAGCACAGGAGAGCCAATCCCAGCCCCCCTCCGATTAGGGATCCCCACATCAATGGCGACAGGAGGACGTAACGCCGGGAGTTATCCAAGGTGAATGAGAATAAGTTCCCGCCTTGCCAATTCGTAACGAATGCGACTACACCAAGCACCAGCATGATAAGGAACGTTAACCATAAATACACTTTGCCTTTCATCAGAAGCTCGAAGTAGATGAACAATCCATTAATCAATAACCCGTAGCCCATCCAAGTGAAGCAAAACCCCAGGTACGGCCCCAGCCCCATCCCACTGCCATTCATCAGGTAGGTTACAAGATAGAGGCTCCCGTAGAACAAGATGCCGTTCAGCAACATCGCTGCGCCTAACTGGATCAGTCGGCTTCGTATCACAGTCTTCAGGGGAATTGGCAATACGCGATAGTAACGAAGCATCTGGGTATACGAATCTTCCTTAATGTAGTTAAATGATCGGCGGGTAAAGAAGAATCCCGTGAACGGAACCATCATCAGCATCAGGAAGTCGCTCATCGGATTCATAATATAATCCGTTTCTTCCCGAGCCCCCACCAAGGAGCCGAGCATCAGCGCGACATAGAGCATGAAGATGACGTTCCAGATCAGAAACAATCGATCATTTCGAAAATCCTTTTTGAAGATGAACCACGCGTCTTTCCAACTGTCCAAGTCGATCAACCTCTTTTCAACCCCTTCGCATTCAGCTGGTTTCTCTCATTCGCTGATGGGATTTAATAATCACTGTGCTTACTGTTTATATCTTTATACACAGTATAATCACTGTGCTTGCCTCTGTCAACTTATTCCTCGAATAATAAAAAAAAAGCACCAACGGCGCGATTCCTCAAGAATCCGCCATTGGCACTTTCAGCCTTACGATCAAATACAGTTTTCCGCTAGTCTAGCCTACCCTAAGCTCCCAATATAACTTCCCACACCGGCTTCGTATGTCCGCCTGGATACATTAAGTACAGCAGCACATACACAGCTACACCGGTAATGGCCGTACAGAACCAAATAACTGAGGTCACCCGACCCCATTTGCGGTGTTTGGCGTATTTTGCCTTAAAGCCTAACACTAACGTAGTGATACCGAATACAGCCGCAACGGTTGCCAGAACGATATGGAAAACAAGAAACGTTTGATAATACCCTTTCAGGTTGTCCGGTCCGCCCCACGACGTATTGCCGATAAATACGGTCCGCGACATATAGATCACAAAGAACAGCAATGCCGCCGCCGCCGCAGCGATCATCGTCTTTTTGTGGGCTTCTCGTTTTCCTTTGATGATTAACCCCCAACCGATCGCAACCAGCACCGCACTAATGACGATAAATGATGTGCTTAGCGTCGGAAATAACGTGAACAGATCCAATTTGCATCCTCCTAAACATAGACCTCATTTTGTGAGCGTGTGCCCTGGCCCCGTAATGTCACGGCCCAGCTTGCGGGGGCAGCGGCGGATTTAGTGGATCATTCGGTCGCGCCATCCCTAACCTTTCCTCTTCTTCGTCGTTCTCCCGGTTCTCTTGCTTGTACCACTGGAAGAATACATAAGCCAACATCGACGCAAAGATGAACTCCTGAATAAATTTCATCAGGATCCCTCCCACCTGCTGATCAATGTCCGGCTGCAGGTAGCCGAAGGACTCGGGACCGCCAAATTGGCGGAGTAGCATCGCCGGATCGCCAGCCACGCAGTAGCCCATTGCCCTCGCCCAGACCGCAGGATCGCTGTACGTCGCGTACAGCGGTTCATCGGCAAAGATGATCAGTCCGCAGGCCGGCGTCAACAGAACCATATTGAGGAAGATAAACCCCATCTTCTTGAGCCCCTGAACGCCGGCCCGTTCCGGCAGCGGGTTGACCAACGTCCACCACATGAGCACCGCGGCGACAAATAAGACAATGTAATACAAGCGATGTATCCCGAAATGAAGCATGACATAATCATGCACGACCGGCAGATGGTAAAACGAAAATAACCCGTTAAATACCACAGCCGCTACGACCGGACGAGCAAACACCTTCAACTTACTCAGCGGGCTCCCGGCCAGGTAAGTGGTCACTCGCCGCCAAACCCAAGGCGGCAGTCCCAGCATTAATAACGGCGGCGCCAGCAGATAGGACAACGCCATGCTGAGCATGTGAAAGCTGAACATCATGTGGCCCAGCAGTTCCACCGGACCTCCTTGAGCCAGGTAGAGCAACACTATCCCGGTAACGAACAACAGCTTCCGTCCTACCGAAACGTGAGAATCCCCCTTCGCCCATCGATCACTGCCCGGCCCGATCAAGACGAAGTACCCGCCTGTAACCATTAGCATCAAGGCCAAGAATACCGGACTCCAAACCGCCGTAAATGTAAAATATTCTAATCCCAGCACGGCAAACCCTCCTTCCGTAGCGCCGTCAGTTCTGTCCAAATTGTGAACAAGCCTGCAAATACGACAAAAACGGTGACAGCGCCCCAAAGGGGCGGTACCGTTTCTGCTTTGTTCCTATAGATATCCAGTTCTTCGCTTACCACCACATCCAATATAACGCGGCAATAATCGCGGTAAATGCGACGAAAAATCCGCCCGCCATGAAGATAATCGGGATCAAATGCCCCTTATCCTTCATATGCATCCAATAACCCAGTTGAATCAGCACCTGCAACACCGCCATCACGAGCAGCAAAATGACGGTAAAAGCGGTGTTCACCCCGCCTGCCGCAACCGCTGCGAAAGCGATTAAGGTTAGGACGATGGAGAATATAAACGCGATGATATGCTTCTCCGGACCTTCATGCCGCTGGCGATGTTTTACCGCTGGCGAACCGTTCGATTCCTGATTAACCATCCGTTAGACCACCTTTCCGAGCAGGTAGACAACCGTGAAAATGAACACCCAGACAACGTCGATGAAATGCCAGTAAATGGCCGACACATAAACCTTAGGTGCCGTGACAACGTTCAAGCCCTTCTTAAAGAGTTGCCCGATGAGCAGAGAAATCCACAAAATCCCGAATAACACGTGCGCTCCGTGGAAACCGACTAACGTGTAGAAAGCCGAACTGAAGGCACTTGTCGTCATTCCGTACTCTTCATGAAGCACGTACTCAGCAAACTCATAAATCTCCAGGACAAGGAACGCGAGGCCGAGCAGGACGGTTACACCTAACCAACCTGCCAGCTTGCCCTTGTCACCGCGATGCATCGCCTGGATGGCGAATACACTCGTTAAACTGCTGACCAAGAGGATAAAGGTCGCAGCGGCGGTCATCGGCAAGTTAAACAACTCACTTGCAGACGGTCCATCGGCGATTTGGTTCCGCAACGTCAGGAAGGTCGCAAACAAAGTACCGAACAGGACGGCCTCGCCTCCAAGGAACAACCAGAAGCCCAAAATTTTATTACGGCCTTCCAGAGTCGCCTTCTCCGGTTCATGCGGTAACGTGCCGGTTACATGCGATGTGTTTGGCGTACTCATGCTTTGACCCCCTTCCCATTCAGTTCCTCTGGTTCAATATGCCAGCCGTGATCGTCATACAACGAGCGGAGCAGCATACACAGGAACGTGATCGCCAGGCCGATCCCGACGACAATATAGTTATTGAAGAGGAAGTTCATCAGACCGTTGCCAAAATCATCGTTGGTGAACATAAAGCCCAGACCGGCGATGAACAAGCCAACCGACATGATGAAAGGAAGAATCGTTGGCGAAGGCATATGAATCGGTCCGACCGGCTCCGCCGGCGTCATTTCCTTGTTCCCCGCCATCTTCTCTTTCCAGAACGCATCGATACCGCGTACAAGTGGAATTTGCTTGAAGTTATACTCTTCCGGCGGCGAGGCAATCGCCCATTCCAGCGTACGTCCGTCTTCCCAAGCATCGCCCGGAACGCCAACGGGTTTTCTCGCCGTGATCGCGATATTCACCAGGAACAAGATGACGCCAACGCCCATCAGGAATGCACCGATCGTACTGACCAGGTTCATCAGATCAAAGCCCTGATTCGGCAAATACGTAAAGACGCGGCGCTGCATCCCGATCAAACCGAGGAAATGCTGCACGAAGAACGTCATGTGGAAACCGATGATAAAGAACCAGAACTCCCATTTCCCGAGTTTTTCATCCAGCATGCGACCGAACATCTTCGGCCACCAATAATGTAATCCAGCAAACAAGCCGAGCACCAAACCGCCTACAATAACATAGTGGAAGTGCGCTACGACGAAATAAGTATCATGATATTGGTAGTCCGCCGGCGCCGAAGCCAGCATGACCCCGGTAACCCCGCCCATAACGAAGGTCGGAATAAACCCGGAAGCGAACAGGTTTGCCGTCGTAAAGCGGATTTGTCCGCCCCACATCGTGAACAGCCAGTTGAAGATTTTGATCCCCGTCGGAACGGCGATCAGCATCGTAGCGATGGAGAACAGCGCATTGGCCACCGGCCCCATCCCTGTCGTAAACATATGGTGCGCCCAAACCATGAAGCCAAGGAAGGCGATCAGAATCGTGGCGAATACCATCGAGCTATAACCGAACAGGCGCTTACGCGAGAACGTACTTACTACCTCGGAGATGACCCCAAACGCCGGCAAAATCAAAATGTAAACTTCGGGGTGACCGAAGATCCAGAAAATATGCTGCCACAACACCGGGTTACCGCCGCTTTCTACATTAAAGAAGTTTGCGCCAAGAATCCGGTCGAACGTTAGTAGCACCAATCCGACCGTGATCGCCGGAAAAGCGAACAGGATCATCGCAGACGTGACGAACGACGTCCAGGTGAACATCGGCATCCGCATAAAGGACATCCCCGGCGCACGCATCGTGATGATCGTCGCCAGGAAGTTAATGCCGCCGATCAGTGTCCCGAGGCCGGCAATCTGCAGGCCGATCGTATAGAAGTCGACGCCGTGTGTCAAGCTGTACGTCGTTGACGACAGCGGCGTGTATGAAGTCCAACCGGCATCCGGCGCGCCGCCCATGATCCAGCTGAGGTTCAGCAGCAAGCCGCCGAACAGGAACGTCCAGAACCCAAGGGCGTTCAGAAAAGGAAACGCCACGTCCCGGGCCCCGATTTGCAGCGGAATCACCGCGTTCATCAGGGCAAAGATGACCGGCATAACGCCAAGGAAAATCATCGTAGTGCCGTGCATTGTGATTAATTCGTTAAATTGCTGTGCCGTTACAAAACTATTCATCGGTTTTGCCAGCTGCACGCGGATCAGCAATGCTTCGATACCGCCGATTCCAAAGAAGAAGCCGCCCGCCACTAAATACAAAATGGCGATTTTCTTGTGATCGACCGTCGTCAACCAGTCCATTAACCCCTTGTGCCGCTTGACAGTGTGAGCATGAGCCAAGGTTTGTACCCCCTCTATTAATTCCTATCCATCCCTGCCGTCCTAGTGACACGCAAGATTAATAAGATAATTTGCTGTTTGCCAAGTAGTCGGCGATCGCTTCGATATCCGCATCCGTTAGTCCAAGATCTTCCTTCGGACTTGGCATCTTATTGCCCGGTTTCACCTTCTGCGGATCCGTCAGCCACTCCACCAAATTATCCTTGACCGGTTTGCCGTCGATCGGTTTGCCGGATGCTTCAGCATTATGTAAAATGCTCGCTACCGTCTCTCTGCTGCCAATTCCCGTCAGGTTAGGTCCGATCGGTCCGCCTTGGTCGCCCACGGCGTGGCAGCTTAAGCATTGCGTTTTAAATACTTCGGCCACAGCCGGATCTTGAATCGTTTGCACCGGCGCCTTCATCGCTTCTACCCAAGCGTCGAAGGAATCTTGGCTAACCGCCTTGACTTTGAATTCCATGAAGGCGTGGGATTTCCCGCACAGCTCGGCGCATTTACCGAGGTAAACCCCTTCGTTCGTGGCTTCCAGCCAAGCCTTGTTGATCGTTCCGTCCGTATTCGTATCCGTTTTACCCCCGAGCGAAGGCACCCAGAAGGAGTGCAGCACGTCAGCTGTCTTCAGCTCAAGCGCAATTTTCTTACCTGTAGGAATAATCATATCCTGAGCCGTCGTAATTCCGTACTCCGGATAAGTGAACTCCCACCAGAACAAATGCGAAGTCACTTTAACTTTTACCGCATTTGCATCCTTCGAATAATCCTCGCCAAAGGCAAATACCTTCTGCACCGTTGCAACCGCCAGAATCAAGACCAGGACCAGCGGAATGGCCGTCCAGATGATCTCCAGCTTATGGTTGCCTTCAACTTGCTTCGGAATATCCGTTTGACCCGGCTTGCGGCGGTACTTAACCCACACGTAAGCGGCAATCCCGAATACGATCAGCATAACGACCACCATGATCGTAATCGACAGTTTAATTAGTCCAAGTTGACCCTCGGCTACCGGACCCTGCGGTCTAAGCACGGACAGGTCTTCGCGGCCGCATGCGGACAAGAGGAGCGCTAGCATGGCAAACATAGGTACCAGCCGCTTAACAGCCTTCCACGGTTTCATCATTCATCTACCCCACTTCTTACGTTTTCTTCCGCAGCATCACAGAGATTCCTAGCCTAAGCAGCTCGAAAATCTACCTGTCTATCACGGAAACTACATTCCTGTCAATTACAACAATCACCTATTAAATATATGATCGAACCCCTCTTTTGTCAATGATTCAGGGGCAGTTCACAAATTGTTCAAATATCCGAAAAGCCGCACCACAAAAGGTTTTGTGAACGTTTTCCCGGGTTCGACACCGACTGAAAAGGCTGCCAATTTTGAACATTTCCCGGCGAATTGTGACGATTCCTCGCTCTGCTTCATTTTTGACATTTCTTCAAACTTTATTTCATCTCCATGGAAGAAAAAATCACCTTTATATTGCTGGAGGGCGGTGTGTTGAGGTGCTCAGAGGGGATACTGGAGGGTGAAATGGTGCTGGTAGTTGGCCTGGTGCTGCGGGGATATTGCTGCACTGCGGTTGGTGTGATGCCAAGGATAGCATGCTGCAACTCTTTCAACACTCTAACGGAACGTAGTGACCTTATTTACTCATTTCCCGACTATTTCCCGCTGTAACGGAACTCAGCGACCTTATCGGGCTCATATCGCAGCGTTTTAGCCTCGTTCTCCCCAAATAAGGTCTCCTGGTTCCGTAAGACATCGGGAAACCCATAAACCGCACAAATAACGGCTCTGAGTTCCGTTAGAATCTTATGAAAAAAGAGAGCGCTGTGCGCTCTCTCTTTTGACACCTATTGTCCATTCGTCAACACCAGCGGTCCGTCCTCCGTGATCGCCAGCGTGTGTTCATAATGCGCTCCCATGCTGCCGTCCGCGGTGCGGATCGTCCACCCGTCATCCTCCCACAACACGGCGCCGGTGTCTCCGCCGGTAAAGATCGGCTCGATCGTGATGACCATGCCCGGTTGCAGCGTTACCCCGCTGCGCGGCCGGCCAAAGTTCGGCACGTCCGGCGCCTCGTGCATCGCCCGGCCGATACCGTGGCCGATCAGCGGCTTGACGATGCCGATGCTCGCCGCCTGCGCCACACGCTGCACCGCATAACCGATGTCACCGATCTTCTTGCCGGGGACAGCCTCAGCGATTCCGGCCAACAAGGCTTGCTCAGTGTTCGTGAGCAGCTTCTCCGCCTCCTCGCTCACCTGCCCGATCCGGTAAGACCAGCCGGAGTCGGCCATCCAGCCATTTTTGCCCACAACGATGTCGATTGTCACAATATCCCCCGCCACCAGCTTGTGATTCCCCGGGAACCCGTGGCAAACCACATCATTGATCGACGCGCAGGTTGCGAACGGAAATCCGTGGTATCCCTTCTGCTCCGCCGTGGCTCCCCGCTTCTCCAGAAACGACTCCACAAAGGCGTCGATCTCCAAGGTTGTGATTCCCGGCCCTATCAATTTGGCAATTTCGCGGTGGCATTCGGCCAATATCCGGCCCGCCTCGCGGATCCGCTCAATGTCCTCTTTTGTTTTCAAACGTACCTTCATGCTCCGGTTCTCCTCCCGCTGCCGTCCGACGATTGATTTCGTGAGTTTCCGCCTGTTTCATTAATATATGTGGGAACGGACGAAAAAAACCGCCCCGAACGCCCAAGGCGACGGAACGGCGATATGCTAACATTCAAATAGATCAGGAAACGGACGAATCCAATTTCCCGAGCTCATGCTCAACCAGGTGGGTCAATTCCTCTTCATAGCCGCCCATAATACGATACTTGCGGACATATTCTTTCACGAACTTCTTCGGATCCTTCGGTTTGAAGATTCGGGTCATTTCCCGTAAACTTTCTTTCACTTCGTCATGACCTTTCGTTGCCATAGTGATTCCCTCCCAGAACGCTTAAGGTAGATGCTCCGATTTTGCGATGCCGAAAAGTGTAAGTTCACAATCATGAAGTCGTGCCGGCTATTCAGTTGTATGGAATGACTCCTCCTATTCCCTTATTGTAACATATTCAGGATGAGGTTTCAGCTTTCTTCCAATCGTACATTTTTTATCCGCTCCCTGAATCATATTTATATACGAGAGGAGCGGGCAAACTACACGCATCTCGTTTGTTATCGATTGGACCTTGAAGAGGAGTGATATCTCATGACTTCCCTGCCTCCAAAAATTATCATTTTATATGCCAGCTACGGGGATGGGCATTACCAAGCCTCCAAAGCGGTCGAAGCCAGCTTGCGGAGCAGAGGCGTGACGGATGTGATGCTGCTTGATTTAATGGCGGAGGCGCATCCGCTGATTAACGGACTCACGAGGTTCGTGTATATGCAAAGCTTCAAGACGATTCCCAGTCTCTACGGCTGGGTCTATAACGCTACCAAAGAACTTCCGCAAGAAGCGCCGCTTCTCGAGGTGATCAATTCTTTTGGGGCTAACAAGCTGCAACAAACACTCAGAGAAACAAGGCCCGACCTTATTATCCATACCTTTCCCCAATTAGCGTTGCCCCGACTGTTGAAGAAGACCGGTCAGTCGTTACCGCTCGCCAACATCGTAACCGACTTCGACCTCCACGGACGATGGATTCACGCAGGGGTTGACCGTTACTACGTAGCGACTGACGACATGAAGGCTGAGATGATGAATCGTGGGATTCCCGAAGACCGTATTCGGGTTAGCGGAATTCCGGTAAAACCAGAATTTGCCCGCCACTCTAAGCCGAGCGACGGATTCCTCCCAGAGTTCCTTCAAGGACTTGTCTCAGAGAGTTCCGTCGGCAAACTCACCGTTCTGCTGATGGCGGGAGCCTACGGGTCCATGCAAGGTGTACGAGAAGTTATCGAACGATTGCTTGCGCTCGGACGATACCGCATCATTGCTGTTTGCGGGCGGAACCGCGAGCTATACCGGGGGCTTCAGGAGCAACTCCGCCCCCATCCGGACGTGCACCTTATGGGATACGTCGAACAAGTGGCCGAGTTGATGCGAAGCAGCGATTGCATCGTGACCAAGCCCGGCGGGATTACTTTGTCCGAAGCGTTGGCTTGTAAGTTGCCGATGTTTATCTATCGTCCCGTTCCCGGGCAGGAGCTTAATAACGCACGTTATCTGGCACAAAAGGGGGTAGCCAGCATCTCCCGCACCCCCGCGGAGTTGGCCCAGGAAATCGACGAACTCTTTGGGGACGAATCGCGATTAACCGAGATTCGCCAGAAAATCGAGAACCTCCGCCGGCCCGAAGCCGCGGAGGTCATCGCAGAGGATTTATTACAGCAGTGGTTCGCGCCCAAGCGGGCCGAGCTGGTTCTTACGTGAGAGGGCTCGTCATACATTTAGGGTAAGACAATCCTCTCCCGAAAGAAGGTAATGTCCTTATGTCCCCTTTCAAATCATCCACCGGCCTCTACGAAAACGTCGCCGGCTTCCTGTGTTACCTGTTCGCGTTTGTCGGCGGCGTCGTTTTTCTCGCACTGGAGCGGCGCAGCCGTTTTGTGCTGTTCCACGCCCTGCAATCGGTCATGCTGTTTGGCGGCTTGATGCTGGCCCACGCCTTGTCCGGTTTCTTGCCGGTCATCGGCATCGTCGTCAATCTGCTTCTGACCCTGCTAGGCGTGACGCTTTGGGTCGTGTTGATGCTGGCTACGCTCCAAGGCAAATGGCTAAAGCTGCCTTGGATCGGTGAGCTGGCGGAGAAGCAGTTGCAACGGATGTAGATTGTGCAAAGCTAAAGGCCCGTAAGTCGCCGATGGCTTATGCCGTAGCTGTAGCCGTCTCGTTAGAATCAGCTTCTTCAATTTCGGTTGAAACAACTTTACGTTTACCACCCAAACCGTTAAACAGCAAATTCATCACGATCGCCGTAAAGCTGCCCGCGACGATCCCGTTGTCTACGAGGATCCGCAGCGCGACCGGCAGCCGGTCAAACAGCTCGGGCATCACAGTCACACCCAGTCCCATGCCGACGGAGCAAGCGATGATCAGCAGGTTCTCATGCCGGTTCAAATCCACCTGGTCGCCCAACATCCGGATGCCGGAGGATAAGACGAGTCCAAACAATGCGATCATCGCTCCGCCGAGCACAGACGTCGGCACCAACTGCGTCAGGGCAGCGATCTTCGGCACGAAGCCGATCAGGATGAGCAGCGAGCCGGCCACAACAATTACGTCCCGAGTTTTCACTCGGCTCATTTGGACAAGCCCGACATTTTGGGAATACGTCGTATACGGGAACGAATTAAATATCCCCCCGAGCATGATCGCAAGCCCTTCCGCCCGGTACCCCCGCGTCAAATCCTTATCCGTAATCTCCTTGCCCACGATCTTCCCAAGGGCCATAAACACGCCGGTTGATTCCGCAACGCTGACGATCGCCACCAGTATCATGGTTAGGATCGCAGAGGCGTGAAACGTCGGTTTACCGAAATAAAATGGCTGAACCGCATGAAACCAGCTGGCTTCTTTCAGCGGCGTCAAGTCCACCTTGCCGGCGAGCGCCGCCACCAGCGTACCGGCGATGAGTCCCAGCAGAACCGAGATCGAACGCGGAAAACCTTTAGCGAAGCGGTTCATCAGAATAACGAACAGCAGCACCCCGAAGCCAAGCGCAAGGTTGAGCGGACTCCCGAAGTTGGGATTCTCACCCGGACTGCCCCCGCCAAGATCGGAGATCGCTACCGGGATCAACGTGACCCCGATAATCGTGACGACAGAACCGGTGACGACCGGCGGAAATAATGCGATCAATTTGCCGAACAATCCGGCGAACAGGAAGACGAACAGCCCAGAGGCGATAATCGCGCCGTAAATCGCGGAGACCCCCGCGCCGTCCGTCAATCCGATGGCGATCATCGGCGATACGGCCTGAAAGGCACAACCCAGCATGACCGGGAGGCCGATGCCAAACCAGCGGTTCCCCCACACCTGGAGCAGCGTGGCGACGCCGCAGGCCAACAGGTCGATGGCGATCAGATAAGTTAGCTGCTGCGCCGTGAAATTTAACGCTCCGCCGACAATCAGCGGCACGATAACCGCTCCGGCATACATCGCCAGCACATGCTGCAGGCCGAGCGATAAGGTTTTGATCGGATGACGATGTTTCTGAAATATTCGTTCGCGTTCCATTGGTCTAACCCTCCCCAGGTGATTAGTTAATCGCATGAATGAATAGGTGCATCCTCCACAAAAGCAACCGCGCCGTCTTCCAGCGAAGCAATTCGAACGAGCGATTCAACGCGGTATCCTGCTTCCGTAAGCAACCGGGCTCCGGGCTGGAACGACTTCTCAATAACGATTCCGATGCCGGCGATAGCAGCCCCGGCTTTCTCCACGATGCGGGCCAATCCGAAGGCCGCCTCGCCGTTTGCCAAGAAGTCATCCACGATCAGAACCCGGTCATCCGCACGCAGAAACTTTTTCGATACGGTGATTTCGTTCGTTTCCCGTTTGGTGAACGAGTAGACTTTTTCCACAAAAATGTTGTCCTTCAACGTCAGCGACTGATGCTTGCGGGCAAAGATCATCGGCACGTTCAACTCCAGTGCCGTCATAATCGCCGGGGCAATCCCCGAGGATTCGATCGTCAGCACCTTCGTGATGCCCTCACCGGCAAATCGCCGGGCGAACTCAGCCCCCATCTCCTTCATCAGCACCGGGTCCATTTGATGGTTGAGAAACGAATCCACCTTCAACACCTGGTTCCCCAGCACGATCCCTTCCGCCATCACTTTGTCCTTCAGCAATTTCATCCTGTTGTCCCCTCTCCAAATCGACGATTTCTAAATATGAGTCAAACGCAAAAAAGCCCATTCCCTGAACGGAAATGGACATGTAGATAGAAAGCAGCCGATGCGAGCCCGAAGAAAAAAGCGAAACCAGACCATCAGGCGGTAACCATCCTGAAACCTTGCTTCCCGGGCTTATGCACAGCGATACTTCCCGTAGTCCGATCATTCCGGTGATCAGGTAGAGACATGCAGGCCAATTCCTGCACCTATACGGAAAATTCATAGATTTAGTACACAATGCTAGAAGTATAACGCATCCCGCCCGGGAAGAGAAAGAGGAATTTCGAGGGTTTCGTGAAACTTTGCAAAACCACGCGAGGCTGTCGCGTGTAAATGGCAGCTTACAGCGGCTTGGACTCCTTAGGTAAAAGATTGGTGAGCAGCGATTTCAATTCGCCGTCTTCCTTGTAGCTCTTCTCCCCCGTATCGAGACGGCGCACCCGAATCTCACTGTAATCGGCGCCGGCTTCCGTCGGCTTGAATACGAGGTTTTGCCGATCCTCCAGACGAAGTTTATAGCCCATCTCTTCGAACATCTGCAGAAAGTCGCTTTCGGATGGAGACTTCCCGGGATCGAGGAAAAGCAGCCCGCGCAAGCTCTTCACCTCATCCTTATGTACCACGTCAAAATGTACGATGCATTCCACGCGCTTCACGCTCCTAGTCACTGGATTATGCGGTATAGCATCCCCCGCCGCAGGCGGGAGCATCCGCCAAAGCGATGCATCCCCATACACGGCTAAAAACGAAACAGGTACGACAGCTGCAGAGCGCTTCGCCCCTGGGCCGCCGTACCGGCGAATACCGCATGCTTATCTATTACTACGAATGAGTGCACTCCCGCGGCCGTTTACTTTATGACAACCTGATGAACTTTCTGATGTTGGGTTGCTCTAACGTACCGTTAAATTTGTTCTGAGCCGCAATGTGGACACCATTTGGTGCCCTTCACCAGCGTTGAGGAACAAATTTGGCATTTGACGGTAGCCACACCGCCGATCACCACTTCCACTTCCGGGTTCTCAGGTTCCGGCGCAGCGGCGTTCTGCGCCCAGCTGCGAATGCGCCGATCCAGCTCTTCCTGGCGTCTGCGCTCCCGCTCGAAGTCACGTTGCCGACGCTCCTCATCTTCGGGATCCACCGGTTCCTCCGGCTCAAACACCTGCGCCGGTTCGCGCGGCTCCGTCTTCTCGCGAACCAGGGAAGCGGCAAGCACCAGCGTATCCATCTCGTTGACCGCGATCGGCTCCATGACGGGCGGCTCGGCGCTGACTGCCGCCTCGCTCGCAACTGGCGGCTGAACCGATTCCGGGGCGGGCTTTAACAGCTCTGCCGGAACGGCCGATTTTGCCTTGACCAGCTTATGGCCGCAGTATTGGCAGAACAAGGCGTCCTCCGCCACGTTCCGGCCGCAGGCGCCGCATAAGCGTTCATTTTTGAGCTCAGCGATTTTTAACCGAATCTCGTCACGCTCTTCCGTCAGCAGATCACAGGTCTTGGCCAACTCAAGCATCTCTTTCTCCGCTGTGGCCATATCCTTCTTCCGGTAAGCCTCGTAAAACACTTCGCCCATTTTTTGAAAATATAAACCAAGTTCACGTTCGATATTTGAAATTTGGGTGTTCAGTTTACCGATCTCTACGACATTTTGAGCGCGATCGGTAACCTTGCCCGCACCGTCTTTCAGCCGTTGTAAAATATTCATGAGATGATTCCTCCCCGCGAAATATTCACTATCATACCAGATTTTACACCCCCGTGAAACCGTCCTGCGACTCAGGAAGCGGCTTCTCCGGTTTGCCATTGGTGCCACATCTCCAAATCTGGGACCGCATTGTTGTCATTTGTACAACATATGGGACATCAACGCGGAGATAGAACCGGAAATGTTGCTATACCTGCAACAATTCCGTTCAGTTGGCAGCTGCATGGGAGAAATGTTGCAGAAACTGCACAATTTCAACGGGTAAGTGAGCATGAGGCGCCAAAATGCTGGGAGTGTCCCAAGGTACGCATAGAGAGAAGTATAAGAAGTAGCCGAACGCAGAGGTTCGCAGGTTGGGGAGTCACATCAGGAACTATCAGCAACGTGCGGGAGAGGGAATCAGAGGCGGGCAGAGCTTGCGGTGGCCGGCAGAACTTGCGGAAACAGGCAGAGCATGTGGTGGCTGTCAGAGCTTGCGAAGGCAGGCATAGCTTGAAGGTGGCAGGTAGAGCTTGCGGTGGCAAATAGAACATGCAGTGGCAGGGAGAGCTTGCGGAGAAAGGCCCTGGCGGGGCCGGGCCTCGCCAGAGGCCGGCTGACCGCGCAAGGCAGGTCAGCGCGGCTTACGGCGCAGCGGGGCGGCGAGCTCCTCCGCCCGCTGCATGACCCGCTCGGCGACGAGCGACAGCCCCGTCGCCGCCCCCCGCACGCCGGGCAGCAGCGCAGCCCACGGCGCCGGGTCCGGGCCCGGCGGCGCGCCTGCCGCAGCTGGGCCCGCGGGGCCGAGTTCCACGTCGACGTCGTGGAACTCCGGCCCGGGC
>NZ_JALPRK010000035.1 GCF_023195895.1 Paenibacillus mellifer | reverse complement strand
GGCTCTCCTGCAGGAGAGCCTTTTCCAATTTATAGATCGTTCTTCGATCGACTAATCTTACTTCTTTGCTTCGGCCAACTTGGCAGCCAGCTTAATATGAAGCTGATCAAGCTGCGATCCGTCTACTTCGGAAGGCGCGTTCATCAGCAAATCGGTCGCGCTGGCCGTTTTCGGGAAGGCGATCGTTTCGCGCAGATTGGAACGGCCCGTCAACAGCATTACCAAGCGATCGAAGCCGAAGGCGATTCCGCCGTGTGGTGGCGTGCCGTATTCGAACGCGTCCATCAGGTAGCCAAATTTGTCCTGGGCTTCCTCCTGCGACAAGCCGATCGCTTTGAACATTTTCTCCTGTACATCGCGTTTGTAAATCCGCATCGAGCCGCCACCCACTTCGTAGCCGTTCAACACGAGGTCATAAGCTTGAGCGAGGATTTTGCCCGGGTCCGTGTCAAACAGCGGCAGATCCTCCTCCCGCGGACGGGTGAACGGATGGTGTTCGGCGATATAACGTTTTTGCTCCTCGTCCCAGCCGAGCAGCGGGAAGTCAACCACCCAAGCGAATTTGTACACGCTGTCGTCGATCAAACCGAGGTCGCGTCCGATTTTCAAACGCAGCGCGCCGAGAACGTCAGCGACAACCTTTTTGTTATCGGCGGAGAACAGCAGCAGGTCGCCTTCCTCGGCGCTGGTACGTTCCTTGATCGCTTCGATTTCCTGTTCCGTAAAGAACTTCACGATCGGGCCGCGGAATTCGCCTTCCTTCACTTGAATCCAGGCAAGACCCTTCGCGCCGTAACGGGCCGCATACGGTCCAAGATCGTCGATATCCTTCCGGCTCCATGTGCCGCAGCCTTTAGCGTTAAGGACTTTCACTTCCCCGCCCTTCTCGATGACGGAAGCAAATACCTTAACTCCGCTAGTGGCCACCAGGTCACTCACGTTCACCAGCTCAAGACCGAAACGGAGATCCGGCTTATCCGAGCCGTATTTGTCCATGGCATCGGCATAGCTCAAGCGCTGGAACGGTGTAGGAATTTCGATTCCTTTCGTCTCCTTGAACAGACGTACCACCAGCTTCTCCATCATGTCCAGCAGTTCGTCGCGCGACAGGAACGATGTCTCAATGTCGACTTGAGTAAACTCCGGCTGACGGTCAGCACGCAAATCCTCGTCGCGGAAACAGCGAGCGATTTGGTAATAACGTTCAATCCCGCTGACCATGAGCAGCTGCTTGTAAAGCTGTGGCGATTGCGGAAGAGCAAAGAATTCACCCGGGTGCACGCGGCTCGGTACCAGATAATCGCGCGCGCCTTCCGGTGAGCTCTTGGTCAAAATCGGAGTTTCTACCTCGATAAAACCTTCTCCGTCAAGGAAATCGCGGAACACCTTGGCCGCTTTGGAGCGCAGCCACAACGTTTGCTGCATTTCCGGACGGCGCAGGTCGAGGTAACGGTATTTCAAGCGCAGCGATTCATCAACTTCGACGCCGTCTTCAATGAAGAACGGCGGTGTTTTCGCGGCATTCAACACTTCGATTTCCGTAATTTGTACTTCGATGTCGCCGGTCGGCAGATTCGGATTAACCGTTTCGGCATCCCGTGCCACCACTTTACCGGTGACGGCCAGTACGTATTCGCTGCGCACCCGGTCGGCGATTTGCAATGCTTCACCGGAATAAGCCGGGTTAAAGACGATCTGTACGATGCCGCTGCGGTCACGCAGGTCAATAAACAGGACGCCTCCCAAGTCGCGGCGGGTTTGCACCCAGCCGTTTAATGTGACGGTTTCTCCGATGTTCGCGGTGCCAAGAGCCCCGCATTGATGCGTTCGTTTCATCGTAACTCCCCTTTTCGCTAATATTTATAAGTTAATGTTATTTCAACTCTTGAATCAGATCGCTTAACTTCACCGTGCGCTGCTCGCCGTTCTCCATCGACTTCAGGGCGATTTCTCCTCGCTCCAGCTCATCGTCGCCGAGAATCGCGGTGTAGCGCGCCTGCATCCGATCAGCGGACTTCATTTGCGCCTTCATCTTCCGGCCCAGGTAATCACGTTCGGCGGACAATCCCGCTTGCCGCAGCTTAAACAGCTGGGTCGTGATTTCCTTATCCGCCGCCTCGCCCAGGGCGATGAGATACACATCAAGCGGCTTGACGGCACCGAGTTCGATCTCCTGTTTTTCCAGAATCAGCGCGATCCGTTCAAGTCCCATGCCGAATCCAATACCTGGTTGATCGGGGCCCCCCACCTCGGCCACCAATCCGTTATAACGCCCGCCGCCGCCGATCGTGTCGATCGCGCCGATGCCTTGCGCTTTGTATTCAAAAGCGGTATGGGTGTAGTAATCCAACCCGCGGACGAGGCGAGGATTGATCTCGTATTCGACCTCCATCGCGCTCAGCAACTCTTGTACCTTCGCAAAATGCGCCGTGCACTCCTCATCCAGACTATCCAGGATCGACGGCGCACCGTCGAATTTATCCTGATCTGTCTTACAATCGAGGACGCGGAGCGGATTGCGTTCGATCCGGGCTTGGCAGTCTTTACACAAGCTGTCCTTCATCGGCAGCAGGAATCCGAGCAACTTCTCGCGGTAGGCCGCCCGGCTGGCCGGATTGCCAACGGAGTTGATCTCCACCTTCACGCCCTGAAGTCCTAACTCCCGGCAAAACTGATAACCCAGCGCCACTACCTCAGCGTCGATCGCCGGATCCGTCGCTCCAAACGCCTCAATCCCAAATTGGTGGAACTGGCGCTGGCGGCCCGCTTGCGGTCGCTCATAGCGGAACATCGGCCCGATATAATACAGCTTGCTGACGTCCGGTTCTCCATAGAGCTTGTTCTCCACGTAGGAACGAACGACACCGGCCGTTCCTTCCGGCCGAAGCGTCATGCTGCGCTCCCCTTTATCCAGAAACGTATACATTTCCTTCTCAACGATATCCGTTGTCTCCCCTACGCCGCGTTCGAACAGCGAGGTCTGCTCAAAGATCGGAGTACGAATCTCCCGATAGTTAAAGCGCCGGCACAAATCTCTGGCCTTCTCTTCGATAAATTGCCATTTCTCGACGGTTCCCGGCAGCAAATCCTGCGTACCTGTCGGTTTCTGAAAAGCCATATCGTTCACCCTCCATCTCAGACTCGTAAACCAATATAAAAAATCCCCCGTTCCTGTTTGATTCAAACAGGGACGAGAGATCGGTTCGCAATCACCCGTGGTGCCACCCACATTCCGAATTCGAGTCTGAAGTTGCCCTGTCACGCTGACAACGCGTTAACTTCCAAGCCTCGCATTCGCTTTAAGCGGTTATCGCCCGCCTACGCCGTACGTCTACGATCCATGCGAAGGTTCGCTTCAGGATTTCGCCGCCGGTTCTCGGGGAAGTCTTTCATTTAATCATCACCGGAATCCTTCCAGCCTGCTTCGCCACTCGGGTAACAGATACGATACGTCCGTTAGACCGCCGTCGAAGTCGGGGATTCCTCTCTGTGGATGTGGGGTTAAACTACTTTCTCCCGTCATCGAATACAGTATTTTAACTAACACAAACGGTTATTTTTAGATTGTATGAAACCACCGCACTAAAGTCAAGCCCAGCCCGCGAAAAATGTCCAAACAAAGAAAAAAACCTGTCACCAACGGGGTGCAGGTCCAAAAGGTATTATATTAAAAAGGGGGTCATGCTGTTATTATAAACAAGCAATGTTAAGGGAACATGTATCTAATATTACAGTTATATTACAGAGAACATCAAAAACGGCTACCGGTCTACGCCTCGGCGATGTATGCTCCTTGCTCGCGCAATTTCCGCACGACGGTCTCGTAATCGCTATCCTTCACCCTTACGCTAAGTACGTATTTCCATCCCTGGGGCTCGTCACTTGTGTCGATGAGGGATTCCGATGCCATCGGCCGATCTCCTTCAACAGCTTCGCTGCGCTCTCCGTTTAACGAATCGCCCGCATAACGCTCCCCCATAACCGTGACGGGCAGCACGCTTTGCACGCCGCGCACCGTTCCGGGCACAGGAATGATTCCCGGGTTGTTCGCGCCCGATGCGCTGATTACCCCATTATTGAGAGGTAACAACGGTACCTGGAGTCGGTCGTCCTCTCCCCATTCGTTAGATACATGCCCCGCTTCCACCTCATTAATTTGATAAGCCCGTAAAGTGATACGCGCGCCTTCCACCTGATCCTCCGTATTGAAATAGGCCTGAATATGTTGGGTCATGCCCCATACCTCCTTATGATCAACGTCAGCTTCCCGGTCGAGGCAGCCATTCGGCGGAAGGCTTAGTCTCCTGCATCATCCGTTCAAAACGTTCCGGCTCGGCCAAACGGGCCGACATCCGGGCTTCGCTGCGGTGACCCGCCATAATGAGCGGAATGGACTGCCAGTCTCTCAATTTCGCAGATTGGTGCACGGACAGCAACTCCTTTGGTTGTCATGCTCTTTACCACAAGGTTGTACCAAAAACGGTCCGCTTATCCTAGTGAAGTTTAAAACTTATGATAAAATTAAAGGAAAAGTTTCCATCTTGAGGTATAATGGGTCAAATCCCTCATAAGGAGGTTCCTTTATGAACAAACCAGGCTTTCGCCTCCGACGCCCTACACTGGACGACGCCCAAGCCGTCTGCGATCTGGTGGCCATTTGTGACACCGAAGATCTCGGAGCGCCCGACATCGTCCTGGACGATGTTCTGAATATGTGGTCAAGCTTTGACCTGGACCAAAATGTATGGGTGGCTGAAGACGAGAACACCGATCTGATCGGATACGCCTTCTTAGAAGAGGACAGCGAAGAGAAGCTATTCAGCTATGGCTGTGTACGGCCTTCCGCCCGCGGGAGGGGTGTTGGCGCCGCACTCGTTGCAGAGCTTGAAGCGCGTGCCCTGGCGCTCCGGAACGAATCCGGCAAAGCCAAGCGCCTGCAGGGCATGATCCCGTCATCGTGCAGCGATGCTGCAGCCTTGTTTGAAGGACAAGGGTTTGCTCCCGTCCGCTACTTTAAGCGGATGACCCACCGTTTGGAAGCGGAGCCTGCTGCCGGTGTTTTACCAGAAGGCCTCATCCTCGCCCCCTTTGTCAAGGGACGCGATGAACAAGCCGTCTACGATGCCTACACGGAGGCGTTCTCCGATCATTGGGATTTTGCCGCACCTTCCTTGGAGAAGTTTCAGGAGAGAACGCAGCTGCCGACGTTCGAGGAGCGATGGTGGATGATCGCTTGGGATTCCGAGAAGGATACCATCGCTGGGTTTACGTTATGCCGCTTGAGTGAAGACTTGCTGTACATTGAACATTTGGGCGTCCGCCGCCCCTACCGTGGTCGCGGTTTGGCACTAGCCCTGCTGCAGAATGTATTCGCTTCTTCCTATCAGGCGGGGCAATTCAACGTCGCCCTTGGCGTTGACGCCGCCAATCCGACGGGAGCCTACCGCCTTTACGAGAAAGCCGGAATGAAACCGGAAAACGAGATCAGCATTTATGAGAAAATCTTCCCGATTGCGACCTCCTAACAAAAAGCGGGCCAGACGCACGGAATCTTCGCGTCTTAGCCCGCTTTTGCCTATTCGTATTAACTCTCGCCACCAGGGCTGTCCACAATCAGGGTCACCGGCCCCCAGTTCGTCAGCTCGACATCCATCTCCGCGCCAAACACGCCGGTCTCGACCGTCAGCCCTTTCGCCCGAAGCAGCTCATTAAACCGCTCGTACAGTGGCTCCGCCGTTTCCGGCCTAGCCGCTGCCATAAAGTTCGGACGTCTGCCCTTGCGGCAATCCCCGTACAGGGTGAATTGGGAGACAGATAAAATTTCCCCGACGATCTCCGTCACCGCGAGATTCATTTTGCCCGCTTCGTCTTCGAAAATCCGCAAGCCAGCAATTTTCTCCGCTAAATAAGCGGCGTCTTGTTCGGTGTCTTCATGCGTCACACCGACTAGCAGCATCAACCCCGGGCCGATCGCCCCTACCATTTCTCCCGCTACGTTCACCTGCGCCTCGCGGCAGCGCTGCACGACTACTCTCATCGATCTTCGAATCCTTTCTATCCGTTACTGCATAATCCGGTGTACCGTGTACACATCCTTCACCCGTTTGATCTTCTCCACAACAGACTGCAAATGATCGGTATTGCGTATCAGGATCGTCATATGCACCAAAGCCATTTTGTTCTTATCGGACCGGCCCGAGACGGCCGAAATATTCGTTTTGCTCTCCGAGACGGCCTGCAATACTTCGTTTAAGAAATTGCGGCGATCGTGCCCGGTAATTTCGATATCGACACTGTAATTCGCTTCGATGGCCTCTTCCCATTCCACATCGATCACACGCGCTGCTTCCTCACCGTCTCCGCCGCCTGGAATGTTCGGGCAGTCACTCCGATGCACCGACACGCCGCGTCCGCGGGTGATATAGCCAACAATATCGTCGCCCGGAACCGGGTTACAACATCTAGCAAAACGGACGAGCAAATTGTCGATGCCCTTGACGACGACTCCATTCGTTGGCCGGTGCCGGCGTTCTTCCGGCGCTTTCACTTCCTTGACCTCTGAGGTCAACTCGATGTGCCCGGACGCTTCTTCCTGCTCCTTACGCAGCTTCTCGGTTAGCTTGGTCACGACCTGAGAGGCGGTAATCCCGCCGAATCCGATCGCCGACAACATATCGTCGATGTCGTTGAAGGCGTATTTCTTCGCCGCCTCCAGCAGCTTATCGTCGCTCATCCACTGGGACGGCTCGATCCCCGCCCGCTTCAGCTCGCGTTCGATCGCTTCGCGGCCTTTTTCCACGTTCTCTTCGCGTTTTTCCTTCTTAAACCATTGCTTGATTTTACTGCGGGCGTGAGAGGATTGGGCGATTTTCAGCCAGTCCTGACTCGGCCCGTACGAATGCTTGGACGTCAGTATCTCCACAATATCCCCGGTCTTCAGTCGATGATCCAGCGGCACAATCCGCCCGTTCACCTTAGCCCCGATCGTCCGGTTGCCAACCTCGGTATGGATCCGATAAGCGAAATCCAGCGGTACGGAACCCGCCGGCAACTCGATGACTTCCCCAGACGGCGTAAATACAAACACGAGGTCTGAGAAAAAGTCCATTTTCAGCGATTCCACGAACTCCGAAGCATCCTTGGCCTCATGCTGTAGCTCCAGGATTTCGTTAAAGAACGTAATTTTATTCTCCAGGCCTCCGGTTCCTGATCCTTCCTTGTAAGCCCAGTGTGCCGCGATCCCGTATTCCGCCGTCCGGTGCATCTCCCACGTGCGGATCTGAACCTCTGTGGGTTCCCCGTTCGGGCCAACGACCGTCGTATGCAGCGACTGGTACATGTTCGCCTTCGGCATGGCGATATAGTCCTTAAACCGCCCCGGCATCGGCTTCCACAAGGTATGGATGATCCCTAGGGTCGCGTAACAGTCCTTAATATTGTCTACGATGATCCGGATGGCCAGCAGATCGTAAATTTCGTTGAACTGCTTGTTTTTCATCGTCATCTTCTTATACACGCTGTAGATATGCTTCGGCCGCCCAGACAGATCCGCCTGTACGCTCATTTCCTCCAACTTCTCAGCGATGCGGGCGATGACATTCTTGATATATTCCTCACGTTCCGCCCGTTTCTTGCGCATCAAATTGGCGATCCGGTAATACTGCTGCGGGTTCAAGTATCGCAAAGCGATATCTTCCATCTCCCACTTGATCGCCGAGATCCCCAGGCGGTTCGCAATCGGGCAAAAAATCTCCAGCGTTTCGTAAGCAATCCGACGCTGGCTTTCTTCCGACTGGTATTTGAGGGTTCGCATATTGTGCAACCGGTCCGCCAATTTAATGACGATCACCCGGATGTCCTGTGCCATTGCAATAAACATTTTGCGGTAGTTCTCGTTCTGCTGCTCTTCTTTGGATTGGAATTTGATCCGTTCCAGCTTGGTTAATCCGTCGACGAGCAGAGCACAATCGCTGCCGAAATGCTCCTGTATCTCCTTCAAAGACACCGTCGTGTCTTCGACCACGTCATGAAGCAGGGCCGCAATGACCGACAGCGCATCCATTTGCATGTTAACAACAATATCCGCCACTGCCAAAGGATGAAGAATATAAGGTTCCCCGGATTTGCGGACCTGTCCGTGATGGGCTTCGTCCGCAAACTCGTACGCTTCCCGAATCCGATCGAGATCCGGTTCCTTTATATAGGCAGACGCCTTTTCGAGTAATTGCTCTATGCCCATTGAGATCCTGTTGATTCCTTTCTATATGAAAATATACTAAAAAAACGCATACAAGAGCATAATTCGCCTCATTTTGATTTCCTATAATTATGACTCTTGCGTTCCCTCCCGTCAACTCCGGGTATTGTCCCTGCTGTACGGACATCGGCTCCGCACGGTTTGCCTACAGCCTGGTTGTATACCGGCAGTCAGCCATTGGCAATGATGATGAAAGGAGAAAATGTAAAAGTCAAGCAATTTTCTGTTGAAAATTGTCGGCATTGTCTATATCCTATTAGGGATAGTTATCTTATGAACGTACCTATAGAGGAGTGAACGCGTTGCAACGTGAAATTCAAGTGAATGAGAAAGTCCCGTTCGGACCGGGCGTGCTGCTAAGCCTGCAGCACTTATTTGCCATGTTCGGAAGCACGGTGCTGGTACCTAACCTGTTTGGGGTAGATCCCGGCATGATTTTGCTGATGAACGGCATCGGCACCCTGCTCTACATCCTCATCTGTAAAGGGAAAATCCCCGCCTACCTGGGCTCCAGCTTTGCCTTCATCGCACCGGTTCAAGCGGTGATCACCAGCCACTCGGGGAACGGCTACGCCATGGCACTCGGGGCCTTTATCGTCACCGGAGCCATCTTCGTTGTGATTGCCCTGGTCATCAAATACGCCGGCACCAAGTGGATCGACGTCGTGTTTCCGCCCGCTGCCATGGGCGCCATCGTGGCCCTGATCGGCCTGGAGTTGATTCCGGTTGCGGCCGGTATGGCCGGATGGATCAACAACGACGCTACGAAAGCGTGGACGCCAAACGGGACGGACATCACGCTGTCGCTCGTTACGTTAGGCGTTACGGTACTTGGCGCCGTCTTGTTCCGCGGCTTTCCGAAGATCATCCATATCCTGATCGGGATCGTTGTTGGTTATGGCCTTGCCTACTTTATGGGGGTGGTGAATACCGCTGCCATCGCCGAGGCGAAATGGTTCACACTGCCGACAGTAACAACCCCGCAATGGGACACCTCCGTCATCATCTCGATTGTACCGGTCGCGCTGGTCGTTATCGTGGAACACATCGGGCACTTGCTGGTGACCAGCAATATCGTGGGCAAAGACTTGTCTAAAGACCCGGGCTTGCATCGATCGCTGATGGGGAACGGGATTTCTACGATCATCTCCGGGTTTGTCGGATCGACGCCCAATACGACCTATGGGGAAAATATCGGCGTCATGGCGCTGACCCGCGTATATTCGGTGTTCGTCATCGGTGGAGCCGCCATCTTTGCGATCCTGCTCTCCTTCTCCGGGAAATTCTCCGCGTTGATCGCCGTGATCCCGCCTCCTGTTATGGGCGGCGTATCCCTGCTGCTGTTCGGCGTTATCGCGGCCTCAGGCCTGCGGATCTTCGTCGAACAGAAAGTGGATTTCTCCAAGCCGACAAACATGCTATTGACGACAATCGTGCTCGTCATCGGCCTCAGCGGCACCACGCTGACCATGGGAAATGTCGCGCTAAAAGGCATGGCGCTTGCAACGATCGCTGGGATCCTGCTCAGCTTGTTCTTCAAGCTGATCCAGGTCCTGAAACTAAGCAACGACAATGAAGACGCTGCACATTAAGCTCTCTTATGAACTAACAAGGGGCCGCAGCCATGAATCTCATGGCTGCAGCCCCTTGTGTTATTCGTTTAGGTTTATTCGTATTTTACAAGCGAGAATACATCGATTTCCGGCAGTTTCTTACGGCCGTCCAGTTCACTCAGCTCAATCAGAAACGCGGTGCCAACAACATGACCGCCCAATTGGCGAACCAGATTAACGGAGGTAGAAATCGTCCCCCCGGTTGCCAGCAAATCGTCAGCGATCAGGACATTTTGCCCAGGTTTCACCGCATCGCTGTGCATCGCCAAACGGTCTTTGCCGTACTCCAGGTCGTATTCCACCTCGATCGTTTCATAGGGGAGCTTCCCGCTTTTGCGAATCGGCACGAACCCAACGCCAAGCGCGTAAGCGAGCGGAGCACCAACCACGAAACCACGAGCCTCGGGACCGGCGATCAGATCGATCTTGAGATGGGAAACCAGCTGCTTCAGCTCGTCGACCGCCTTGCGATACATCGCACCGTCATTTAACAGCGTGGTAATATCCTTAAAACTGATGCCGGGTTGAGGGAAATCAGGAATCACCCGAATGTACTCTTTAAAATCCAAACCAATCTCCTCCTAGTTCAAATGCGTGCGAATCATTTCCAATGAAACTTCGAAAATTCATTTATGAAGCACCCTGAGTATGGGTTAGCATCCATTCGGTAATTTCCGGTACCCGGCCGTACTGCAGCATTTGTTCGATTTCAGCCAACAGTCCCAGTTCCCGGTAACGGTTTGAGGTTTCCAAGGCCTGCTTGGAAGGAGACGGATGAAGCCGAATCATTCCCGATGCCCGGATAATAAATCCTAGTTCTTCGAATACGCCAAGCGACATCTCCAGCATCCGCTTGGACCACCCGGTGCGAGTGGCAAGCACAGCCAGCAGATCTTCCTCGCGCAGCCCTTTGTCCGCCCCTCGATAGATCAAGCTGTACACCAGCTTAAATTGCTCCCGGGATGGCGGTTCAATTCGCTCCTGCGGCGCACGCGGCGAATGCAACATATAAATGCGTTCCAGTCCGGCAAAAGCGGATATCATCCCGGTCCAACCCTCCGGCGATTCCGGAAGCTCCATGACAAACAGCGTTGTCATCGCGTCGTTCCCCGCCGTTTGCGCAAGGTCGTTGCCAGGCAACAAGCCAACGTTCTTATCATATACCCAAACCGGGGTATCCTTCAAATCAAGGGACTGGAAAAAAGCGGAGCCGGAATTAAGAACAACGGCCGACATTCCTGAATCGATGGCGGGCAGCTTACCCAGCTTGCCCCGCAGCTCCTCCAACTGCAGCGCCGGATTACGGGAGCCGCGGTAATCGAACACCTGCAGGTGCGAGACCGCCAGATCCTGGATCATTAGCTGCGGCCTGCGGGCCCCGTTCCATTCGTTAATTCCGGCTTCAGCAACGATATCAACCCAGGCTTCCTCCGCCAGTAACGAGGCGATTTCGCCTTTGCCGAAAGCGACGGCTTCCACCGTCTTTCCGTTTTGACCGAGAATCAGCTTTAAGTGCTTCCCGTCTTTGCCCATCTGCCGGCACTCCAGCAACTTCAGGCCCCGGAGAAGCAATCTTGGGCAGGCGTTAGCCATGCCGAACGGTGCAAGATGCTGAAGCTGCTCGATGGCTTGAAGGGTGACATCCTTCAAGGAACAGGCCAAATCCGTTGGCAAGACCGGCACGAAATGTTCCGGACCAAGCCGACCGGCAGCAAATGCATTTAGCCGTCGGCCGAATTCCTCCAGCCGCTCCCGGCCAAGGGACATCCCCGCCGCCGAAGGATGCCCGCCGTAATGATCCAGCAGGTCGGCGCAATCCGTTAACGCTTCGTAAATGTCGAAGCCGGGGATGGAACGGGCCGAGCCTTTACACTCTCCGGTTTCCGGATGAATGCCCAGCACGATGGTCGGGCGATAATAACGTTCCAATAATTTGGAGGCAACGATACCGACCACACCGGCGTTCCAGCCTTCACCGGCTACAACGATCACGTCGGGTACCCCCTCCGCCTCCGCCTGGTCTTCCAGTTGCTGAAGCGCCTCTTGCACCATGTCCTCAACGAGCATTTGACGTTCCTTATTCAGCACATCCAGCTCCTCGGCGATCGCTTCGGCTTCTTCCATGCTCTCCGCCGTCAGCAAGGCGACAGCTCGGTTGGCATGGCTCATACGGCCGCTGGCATTAATTCGCGGTGCCAAGCCGAAGGCAACGGCGGTCGAAGTCACCTCTCCGCTGGACCAGCCGGAAGTGCCAAGCAACGCCGTCATTCCCGGGAAAGCCGAACGCGCCATTGAGGCAAGACCCGATTTGACGATGACACGGTTCTCTCCGGTCAACGGCATGAGATCGGCGATGGTCCCCAGCGCAGCTAGCTCTGTCCATGCTTCAGGGGTTTCCTCCCCGAGCAACGCCTGAGCCAGCTTATAAGCTACTCCAACCCCAGCCAGTCCCTTAAACGGGTACGTGCAGTAGGGAAGCTTCGGGTTGATCAAGGCATACGCTTCCGGCAGATTCGCCGGGGGTTCGTGGTGATCGGTAACGATCACGTCCATCCCGGCCGCATTGGCGTAAGCCACCTGATCTACCGCGCTGATCCCCGTATCTACCGTCACAATCAACTTAAAGCCTTTCTTATGAAAATGCTCCAGCACTGGAATATGCAAGCCATACCCCTCTTTGGTGCGGTGTGGAATGTAATAGTCATATGTAGCGCCAAGGCGCCTCATCAGGTAAATCATTAACGTCGTGGACGATACGCCGTCGGCGTCGTAATCGCCATAGATCAGGATCCGCTCCCCGTTATCAACCGCACGTCGAATGCGGGGAATGGCTTCCTTCATGCCGCTGAGCAACAAGGGATCATGTTGATCCGCAAGGCTTCCTTTTAAGAAAAACTCCGCCTCTCCCGGGCTCTCCATTCCCCGCGTAACCAACAAAGACGCGAGCAGCGGGGAAATGTTCAGTTGACCGGCGATTCGGCTGGCAGCCTCTTCATCGCAGGGCAGCGGTGACCAGCGGTATTTGGAATGAAGCAATAACGTCACCTTCTTTCTTCCTGTCAGTTCTATCCCAGGGCCAGCTCACTGAAGCAAGTTCGGCAAGTCGCTATCCGATTCCTCGGCATTACTCTTATACGGATATCCCGCCTCATAAGGGGCGACATGAATCCGAACATCGGTAATATGAGAAAATCGATTTAATAACAGCATTTTGGCCCGATTGGCGATGTCATTTGCTTCCATTACGGAGATCTTCGGGTTGACGCAAATTTTAGCAGTCACGATCACATAATGGCCGTTCTCCTGCGCCTTCAAATCGTCAACAGTTATCACCCCGTGTACTCGCTGGACCGTTTCGATCAATGAAGCGGCATCTTCCTCGTGAAGCTGCGATGCAGACGAACCGTAAATCGAGCGTTTCACCAGACGATATACTTGAATCAGCACATGTAAGGATACAAGGATCGCGGCAATAGGCTCAAGATAGACAAGGATGGGCAGATCCCACGCTTGCCCGCCCATCGCTCCAAACACGCCTGATAGCAGCAAAGCGGAGGAGAACAAAGCATGGCGATGTTTCTCCACAAGCGATTGCAGGTCATAGTTCGACTTCCTCCGGAATAACCGAAGCTTAATTTGAAACAGCGTTTCCCGTAAGGCCATCGATAGAAGCACCGCCGCCAACACGAAGGTTTCCGGCGGAGCGGCATCCGCCCCGACCATGTTAGTAACCGCTGCAATCAACAGCTGCACAACTCCCATCAGTAGAAAGACGGAGAAGAATATAGATGGCAGCGGCTCGGGCGAATCTTTGCGCGCGGACATCGATTCGATTCGAAGCCAACGCAAATGCCCCGGTCCAGGAAGTCTAACTGCGATGCCTGCAGCGACATCGTACGCGGCATATAACGCCCCGGCCAGTAAAGCCAAGCTTCCGTACAGCAGACCCACCGTCCCCATAAATACGGCCAGGACGATATCCCCCACGATGCCAGGCCATGCTGCTGGTTCCGGAATAACGGCTTGTTCTCGTGTCATAATCACCCTCCTGTTGCACGTAAAAACGGATAAGTTGCGAAAGCCGCGTCATAAGACGCGGCTCTATCCTTATCCAGCTCATGTATTGGTGGTTCAATCAGGCATAACGGCCGCTTAGGAAGCTTTAGCCGGTTTATGCTTTTGCTTGCTCTTCAGTACGAACCAGAGCGGGCTGGCGATAAAGATCGAAGAATACGCCCCGAATAACAGGCCGATAACCATTGCCAGCGAGAACATCCGGATCGACTCCCCGCCCAGCAGGAAGAGGAAGAATGCAGCCACGAACACCGTTAATGCAGTATACAAGGAACGCATGATCGTTTGCGCTACACTTTCGTTTACCAGTTTGATTAGATCCTGGCGAGACTTCTGCTTGGCGAAACGCAGATTTTCACGAATCCGGTCGAAGATAACAATCGTATCATTGATGGAGTAACCGATAATCGTCAACACAGCTACGATAAAGGTCAAGTCCACCTCAAACCGGAAGATGGAGAATATGGCAATAACCATAAAGGCGTCATGTAACAACGCTACAATCGCAGCTAAAGCAAACCGCCATTCAAAACGGATGCTGACGTAGATGATGATCCCGAGGCAGGAGATCAAGACCGCGTAAATCGCATTACGAGCCAATTCCTTAGCCATTTCCGGATCCACCGTATTCACTTCAAACGATGCCTTGTCGTCCAATTTTGAAATTTCAGCTTTTAGCTTAGCATCATTATCTTCACTTAGCACTTTCGTAAACCGAATATTCATCCGGTCTTGTCCGGGACTGATGGTCGCCGCGTCGTCAATACCCATATCCTCTAGAATTGGTTTGATTTGTTCGGCTGTCAGCGACTTGGATAACGCAATATCCACATTGGATCCCGCTTTAAAATCAACGCTATAGTTCAATCCGAAGATCGACAAGCAGATGATGCCTGCAATCGTTAAGGCAATCGAAATGGTGTAGAAGTATTTACTCAGATGTACATAATCCAGGTTCTTATTAAAGCTCACGAATGTCACGCTCCTTCACACCGAAATATTTCGGTTTCAACAGCTTTCCGGCTTTAAGCAGCAGGTTCAGCAGGAAACGGGAGAGATAGATATTCGTGGCGATACTAAGTACGATTTCCACGATGAGCACCAAAGCAAAACCTTTGACGGCCCCCGTACCATACGCATACATCACGGCCGCAACGATGATCGTCGTAATCTGCGAATCCAGCACCGTACGCAGGGAGTGCTTGTCTCCGGCTTTAACCGCAGACATAATGCTCTTCCCGGTCCGCATTTCCTCATGAATCCGTTCATTCGTAATGATGTTGGCGTCTACCGCCATCCCGATCCCGAGAATGAAAGCCGCAATCCCCGGAAGGGTTAAAGTAAAGTCTGCCCAAACGAATACGAGAATGAGCAGCCAAGTATGCACGATGAGGGTAAAGGAAGCAATCAAGCCCGGAATCCGATACATCCCAATCATGAATAACAGGATGAAAAGTGAGCCGATCAGACCGGCTTCAATCGTTCTGTCCAGCGATTGTTTACCTAATGTGGCGCCGACGCTTTGTGAATATTTCTCCGTCAGATTCAATGGAAGCGCACCAAGGTTAATCTTATCGCGCAATTCCTTCGCTTTATCCAAGTCACCACCAACGCTAATTTGCGCAGATCCCTCGGTCAAGACCGCTTGAACGACCGGATCGGAAACCAATTCTTCGTTCATATAAATCGCTAGAGGTTGACCCAACAAGCGTTTGGTTACTTCGGCAAATTTCTCTTTGCTTTTTACTTTAATGCTGACAACCGGTTCATTCATTTGAGTGAATTCCAGTTTAGCTCCGTTCGCCGCGAAGTCCGTACCGATCATTTCAATCTTGTTGTATTCGTCGGCATTTTTCTCTGTGCCGTCCTTACTGCGGAACGTCAGCGAGGCAGGCTCCTTCATCGTCTTGCGAACCGTTTCTTCGTCGGTCACGCCGGCCACTTTCAAGCGGATCCGGTTTGTGCCTTCCGTCGTAACTTCCGGCTCGCTCGTCCCAAGCTTGTTGGCACGGTCCTCTAGGCTCTTGGCCGTTTGGATCAAGGACTCCTTCGTGACCTGACCTCCGCCTTCAAGCGGACTGGCTTCATATAGAATCTCAAAGCCGCCTTTCAGATCAAGGCCGAGACGTACGTCCTTTAGCAGGTCGGGGGTTGTCCATGCCATGATGCCAAACGAGACAACCACGACGGTTATGAATGCGATAATTCTTTTCATCCCGTACTTCTTTCCCCTTTCAATTTCTCAATATTCCTATTATAGCGATGGCCGAAAAACCAGTCAATTTATCTAATATTGTCAATTTGATTAACGACCGGCACGAAAAAAAGACCCCATTCAATCTAAACGGGATCCCCGATAGGCGGACATCGTCATATAGTTCATAAACTGGGTTACTTTCAGAGAAAGAATATCGTTAACCAGTTGGTACAAAGGGGGGATTCCACCCTTCTCGTATTTATGGCTGATACACTCCCAAATGTCAGGTCCAGAGATATGCTCGTACCCGATAAGCTGGAACTCCTCGGCCTTGCTGCGGCACAAGCCTTCGATCGCCTCGTTCAGTTGTTGGTCCGTCATTTGATCTTCAGCCACGCTCCAAGCCTCCTTCGAAAACCCGTCTTATTACATTCTACCCTAAATCTCCGAATCCTGCTTAGAAGAGTTCTTCCATTTTCAAAACTTGCAAAAAAGACAAGTCATGAACCGGGACAGGTCCGTCATATCCATGAAGAGAGAGGTTATACGACCTCGCTTACGAGTTTATTAGGCGGCTTATCGGTATCGAGCTTCATAGATCCATCGAATGCTGCCGGGGGAGTGGAGTTACGATTGAATAAACAAACCTTTATCCAGGGTACGATGATCCTGTTAGTGGCCGGGATCGTGAACCGCCTCCTGGGCTTCATTCCACGTATCATGCTACCCCGTGTGATCGGGGCCGAGGGCGTTGGGCTGTACCAACTCGGATATCCGTTTTTTCTCGTACTGGTTACGATTATTACCGGCGGTATTCCGCTCGCCGTGGCGAAGCTGGTGGCAGAAGCGGAATCTTCGGGCAAACCGGAGCGTTCGGTGTCGATTTTGCGGACAAGCTTGGTGTTTACCACTGCAGCCGGATTTCTGTTTACTTTTCTCTGCCTGTTTGGCGCGCCATGGGTGACCCGGTACGTCCTCACCGATCCACGCGTTTATCATACGTTTATCGCCATGAGTCCGATGATCATCATCGTATCGGTATCTTCGGTCTACCGCGGATACTTCCAGGGGAAACAGGATATGATCCCCTCGGCGGTCTCTTCGATCATGGAAACGGTCGCGCGAATTATCGGCGTTCTCTGGTTCTCTTATCTGCTGCTCCCGATGGGGATCGCCTATGCGGCTGCAGGAGCCATGCTTGGCGTTGTCGCCGGCGAAGTGGTCGGCATGGGCGTCCTGCTGTGGCAATATCGCCGGTTACGGCGGCGAGAGCAGCTGGGAAGCACGAAACCAAGTGCCAAAGCGATTCTTCCAACCGACGAGGCTACCAGCTCCGACGACTTCTCCGCCCCCACTGTTCATCCGTTCGGAGCCACGTTACGCCGGATTCTGCGCATCGCCATTCCGGTCACGGGAAGCCGTCTGGTCGGTTCTCTCTCATACCTGCTGGAATCGATAACAACCGCACGAAGTCTGGCGATCGCTGGTGTAGGGGTTGCTATGGCCACCTCCCAGTACGGGGCGCTGCAGGGCATGATCATTCCACTGCTGCTGCTACCCGGCGCGCTGACGTCGTCGCTCGCAGTGTCGTTAGTGCCCTCCCTAGCTGAAGCGCAAGCACGAGGAGATATCAAAACGATCCATTTGCGCCTGCATCAATCCATGCGGCTTGCGCTCGTTACCGGCGCTCCGTTTGCCGCGATCATGTTCGTTCTGGCCGAACCGATTTGCCGTCTTGTTTATAACGACGACTCCATCAGCGGTATGCTCAAAATTATGGCGCCATTCGCCCTTCTGTTGTATATCCAAACCCCGCTGCAGGCTACGTTGCAGGCATTGGACAAACCGGGGCGCGCGCTCATTAATACGTTGGTTGGGGCTATCATCAAAATCTCGTTAATTTTCTATCTGGCTTCCAACCCGGCGCTGGGGATCTACGGGGCGATTATCGCGATTATCGTCAATTTCATTATCGTCACGGTCATGCATGGGTACAGCGTGTCCAAGACCCTTCGCTACCGGTTACCCTACTTCGATATGCTCAAAGTTGGCGCTGCTATGGTCATTATGGCTGCTGCCGCTGACTATTTATATAAGAACCTCGTCCTTAGCTCACAAATGGGCTGGCAATTCTTAATGGCGGCGCTGCTGTCCGGGTTGCTGTATTTGGCTCTCGCCGGAATCATGGGATTGTTTGATCTGCAGGACCTCAAGCGTCTCCCCGTATTCGGCAAATGGTTTCGACAGTAACACACCTAGATTATTTCTCATCAATAGCATTGATATATAGCTTTCCTTTATGATCGATGCTGCAAAAGAACACCTGTTTAAAATCTGTTAATCCCTTTGATTGGATTTGGTTCTTCAGCCAGAAGCGGGTTTTTCCGATTTGACGCAGGTTCGCGTCGTCCACCTTGCCGTCCATAATGAGCGGCAGTGGGAGAGCTTCATATTTGATTTTGGCGGAGAGGCTGGCTGCTTGCTTGTTGGGTTTCGCCCCGCTGTTTCCTCCCTCGGATTTATCCTTGGGAATTACACTTAGCTGTCCGCTCGTTTCCAATACGGCAAATTCGACGTCGGCTACGCTGTCGACCTTTTGCGAACGCAGCTGCATCAGTAGATCGTCCAAATTGTAACGCTGACGCCTCATTTCTTTGCGATTAATTTGCCCATTTCGAATGATGACGCTGGGTTTGCCGTCAAACCACAACCGCATCTTGCGAAATCGAAGAGACAACATCGCGATCGCGATTTGAATTAGCAACAGGGTCAGCATGGGGACAATTCCGTCATAGATCGGCCGATCGGTATCTTCCAGGGCAAAGACGGCGATTTCCGCGATCATGACTGAGATCACCAGGTCGAAGATGGACAGTTCGCCGATTTCTCTTTTTCCCATAATACGCATGACTCCAAACACCAAGAAATACATCAGGACGGTTCGGAAGATATGGTTTGCCATATGCTCAACCACGGGTAATCCCTCCTCGATCTAGAAGTTCGCACAAGACATGGTATAGCTATTCTAGCCGCGGCTTCCCCAATCCATGCGAGATATCACAGGTTAAAATGCGGGAAGCTTACAATAATCTTCCTCACCCAATTTCGCCAAGTCTGGTCTAACTGGGTAAGCTTGACCATAAAATGTGGTAATACGTCTGTCGAAGACATTGAGGACAGGAGGCCGAGCACGATGCATTTGTTCCGACGATTATCCGGGATTCGTTTGTCCCAACCCACCGTTGCCGGGTTATGGTATGGATTTTTATGGATGATGATTGGCGCATTGATTTTATCTTTACTGCTGCAAGGGGATATGCTAGAAGAGTTTGAAATGACGTTGTACACTTATCTCGTACACGCGGCTGCTGTTTTATTCGGAGGGATCGTATCCGGCAAACGTGCGAAACATAAAGGATGGTATCAAGGGGCTCTGACCGGAGCACTATATGTGCTGCTCTTGCTGCTGATCAGCTTTCTGGCTATGGATACATCGCTGGGGTACCAGGAATGGGCTTTACTCCTGCCGGGGTTTGTCATTGGAGCCATCGGCGGCATGATCGGGGTGAATCTAGGACGGAAATAAACCGGGTTATAAGAAAAAGAGCCTGTTCTCGACAGGCTCTTGCTTTGTTTGTCTTTACCGGAATTAACCTTCCGACTCTTTAATCGCGTGGCTGATCGCGCTGCGGTCAAACGTCAGCTTGGTTACATCATTGACGCGAAGCACCACCGTATCGTCGGTCAGCTCCATAATCGTTCCGTGCAATCCGCCGATGGTCACGATCTTGTCGCCTTTCTTAAGAGCATTCAGCATCGTAGTGCGCTGCGATTGCTTTTTCTTCTGCGGGCGAATCAGTAGGAAGTAAAAAACGGCGATCATGATAACAAACGGAATGATCATGGTGATCAGCGAACTGCCACCTGCCGGCTGTTGTGCGGCATACTGAAAGAACATGTCTTATCCCCCTTTCCAAAATCGAACTAACGGTATTTCTTAAAATCCTTTGTCATTGCCAAACAGACCGTACTGCTCAAAAAATTCATCCCGAAAACTCAACAACCGATCGTCCATAATCGCCTGACGGACTTTGCCCATCAGATTAATGAGGAAATGCAGATTATGGTATGTAGTTAATCGCAGCCCAAACGTCTCGTCGGCTTTGATCAGGTGGCGGAGATACGCCCTGGAGTAATTCCGGCAGGTATAGCAGTCGCACTCGGGATCCAGCGGTCCGAAATCGTTGGCATACTGAGCGTTGCGTACAACAAGGCGGCCTTGGCTGGTCATCGTCGTGCCGTTGCGCGCAATCCGGGTCGGCAGCACGCAGTCGAACATGTCGACGCCGCGAATCGCCCCTTCGATCAGCGCATCCGGTGAACCGACCCCCATTAAATAGCGCGGCTTGTCTGCCGGCAGCAGGGGCACGGTATATTCCAGCACTTCGTACATCAGCGGTTTAGGCTCGCCTACACTCAGTCCACCAATAGCATACCCCGGGAAATCCAGCGAAGTCAAATCGCGGGCGCTTTGTTTGCGCAGGTCCTCATACATGCCGCCTTGAACGATGGCAAACAAGCCTTGATCCTGGGGACGGGCATGGCTTTGCAAGCAGCGTTCCGCCCATCGCGTCGTTCGCTCCAGCGAGTTCTTCACATAGTCGTAATCCGCGGGATACGGCGGACATTCGTCAAACGCCATCATGATGTCCGAGCCCAGCGCATTCTGGATTTCCATCGCCACTTCCGGGGAGAGGAACAGTTTATCGCCGTTCAGATGAGAGCGGAAATGCACGCCTTCCTCCGTGATTTTGCGCATCTCGCTGAGCGAGAACACCTGAAACCCGCCGCTATCGGTCAAAATCGCACGGTCCCAGTTCATAAATTTGTGCAGTCCGCCGGCTTGGCGAATGATTTCGTGTCCTGGCCGCAAAAAGAGATGGTACGTATTGCTCAAAATGATCCGTGCATCCATCTCCTTTAATTCTTCCGGGCTCATCGTTTTGACGGTAGCCTGCGTACCGACAGGCATAAATACCGGCGTGTCGAACGACCCGTGCGGCGTATGTACACGCCCCAGCCGGGCTCCGGATTGCTTGCAGGTCTTAATATGTTCATACGTTATTGCTGCTGCCAATCTGATCAACCGTCCTCTACTCTTGATAAATAAACATGGCGTCGCCGAAGCTAAAGAACCGGTACTTCAAGTCGATCGCTTCCTGATAAGCGCTCAGGATCCGCTCCCGGCCCGCGAGTGCGCTGACCAGCATCACCAGCGTCGATTTCGGAAGATGGAAGTTCGTGAGAAGCGCATCCACCAATCCAAACCGATAGCCGGGATAAATAAAGATGCCCGTCCAGCCGCTGCTTTTGACAATGGGTCCGTCTCCACATTGCTTGGCTACCGTCTCCAGCGTTCTTGCGGAAGTGGTCCCGACGGCTATGACTCTCCCGCCTCTGGCTTTGGTTTCGTTCAACGCGTCGGCGGTTTCCTGAGGGAGGACAAAATATTCTTCATGCATGACATGATCTTCGACCCGATCCACCGACATCGGTCGGAACGTGCCAAGCCCGACGTGCAGCGTAACAAAAGCAAGGGTCACCCCTTTGGCCCGCACCTGCTCCAGTAAATCCTCCGTGAAATGCAAGCCAGCGGTTGGCGCGGCAGCCGATCCTTCGTGTTTGGAATACACCGTCTGATAACGTTCACGGTCATCCAATTTTTCCTTGATGTAAGGAGGCAACGGCATTTGCCCCAGCCGATCCAGGATCTCATTAAAAATCCCTTCATAAACGAACCGGAGAATACGTCCGCCCATTTCGCCCTCGGACTCGACGGTGGCCCGCAGCTCCTCACTAAACACGATGACCACGCCAGACTTCAGCTTCTTGCCGGGTTTGACCAAGGCTTCCCAACGATCATCACCCAGATTTTTGAGAAGCAGCACTTCGGCTTTGGCCCCGGTATCCTCTTTCACTCCAAACAACCGAGCCGGAATCACTCGTGTATCGTTCAGTACTAGCGTATCGCCGGGCTGCAAATAATCCAATATATCAGAAAACGTATGATGCTGGATTTCCCCGGTTTGCTTATTCAACGTCAGCAGACGTGAAGCACTTCGCTCGGCCAGCGGCGTTTGAGCAATCAGCTCCTCTGGGAGCTCGAAATCATAAAGATCCACATTCATCGGTCTATTCATTCCTTAACGATAGTCACATTTTGGTAGTAGTGTTGCAAGATTTGCCGGTAATCATACCCGGAGTCGGCCAATCCTTTAGCCCCCCACTGGGAAAGCCCCAGACCATGGCCGTTTCCGCGCCCAACGAAGACGAACTGGTTCGTTGGTTCAACCACGCGAGCGGTGTTGTCGCCGCTCATCACAACCAGTTTGCCGCCGGCCGTCGTCTTGCCTGAGGCCGACTGAATCGTCGTTGCTGACGTGTCCGTTCCCGTTCCCATCGCTCCTCCTGCACCTTGTACAGTATAACGCCCGGTTTGGACGATATCAAACAAGGTGCTAGGCAAGCCGTTGAGAGCGGAGCGGTACATATCCGGATATTTAACGTCAAGCGGCTGCCCATTGGCTTTGACCTGCGTCACACGTCCGGATGGCCCCCGCTGGGTGATCTCCAAATTCAAAATCGGGGAGGGGGCTTCCGTTGACGTTTTGCCCTTCAGGGTCTTTACCAGCTCCTCCGAGCTGTAAGGACCGCGAATCCACACATAGGAGCTGGATTCGGGCACCTTGTCCAATACAATGGCTGGGTCGCCCGGATTCAGCTTCTCAAGGGGCTCCACATCGGATTGAATAAGCGGCAGTTTCCGAACCAGCACGTTGCTGGTCGTTACCGTCAGCTTCTGCAAGCCTGCCGGTGTCGTTCCATTTAACACGGTGTTGTCTTCACGAACATATCCTGTGATCCCGTTCGACAGCAGCACCTGATACCAAGATTTCAACGAGGCTTGCGCGGATTCGTCTCCATCGCTGGGCACGCTGGAATAGATCGGATTCACATTCCCCCATACCTCGCTCGAATCCGCCGTTACCCCGCCGCTGTTGGACGCGAAAATGCCTTCCACGATTTGTCCGTTCGCCGCAACCAGTACCTCACCGGCCGTGGCGTCCACTGCTTGGACAATACTGGATACTTCCTTCTCCGTACCGTTATAAACTTGGCTTAAGGTTGTGTCCACAAGCCCGGCTACTTTAAATTTGTTTAATCCTGAATTGTATAAGGCATAGCTGCGCGCCGCGACCGCCTGTGCTTTCAGTGCCTCTTGAGGCCATGACGACGGGACTTCACCGGCGACGACAGAATACAGATATTGTTCTAAAGGCAGCTCGTTGACAAGAGCCAGTTGACCGTTCACTTTACTAATCTCAAAATCTCCACGGTAACTGCGCGCATTACGCTCCACGACCTGGATTGGGGAATTGCCGTCATCTTGAATCGTAAGTTTAGCCCCTTCACCGCTGAGCTCGTAATGGTCAATGCCTGCAGGAGCCTCTAAATTCAGCGTTACGTCGCGGTGCAGAAGTAATGCCGGTACATTCTCATTCACCGGTGCCCAGGAGATCCCCGGATGCAATCCGGATAACTCGGTTTGCAGCGCAGCCTGCTCCGATGCACTTAACGCACCACCAACCCATACCGCATATTGCTGCGGTCCGGTCATTACGGCAACCGCCTCTGCATGCTGTACATTAATCGTTTGGCTTAGAATCGCCGCTTCCGCCAAACTTGCAAACGAACCGGCGGATACGAACAATGGCCCCCGCGCCTCAGCCTTACCGCCTTTCAGGGAAGCAGACAACGTTTGGCTGACCCGGTCCGCCGCTTTTTGCGCTTCCGCAGCGCTGACATAGGGGCCTGTATACACGCGGTATACTGTGCCCCCAGCTTGATCTACCGCGTAGGCTACCGGCTTATCAGACGTACCTTGGAGCTTCTTAACTACAGCCGCAACCGTAGTCCAATCCGCGGCTTCCAGTGCTTTGACCTTATATCCGTTGACGCTAAACCTTGTTGTTCCTCCCGCTCTCAATTGGAGCCAAGGTTCTACCACTGAATTGAAAGCAAACCTGGCCTCTGCAGCTGCCGTTGTTCTCAGCGTAACTGCCGGCGTCGTTGATTTATAAGTGCTGCCCAGGTCCATGTACATGGCCACGCGCACGTGCGTTGTATCCGATTGGTCGGCCGCCGCCGGAAGGTGCATGACCCCAGCTAGCAGAAATCCGGCTAGAATGCCTTTTCCCCATCGACCTAACGAAAATGTCCGATTGATACTTTTCAAACCCGCTTCTCCTCCTTCATGATGCCGTTGTTGGGCCAAGTAAAGTTAACTAGAAGTTAAGGCGTTTCCGGCATTGGCAAACCCAGATGTTGATACGCCGCCTGCGTCACCATCCGCCCTCGTGGGGTCCGCTGCAGAAAACCGATTTGCAGCAAATACGGCTCATACACGTCTTCGATCGTCTGGCTCTCCTCACCGATGGTTGCGGCGATGGTATCCAGCCCGACAGGGCCACCACGAAAGCTCATAATCATTGCTCGCAGCATTTTATGGTCGATTAAGTCCAGCCCCATAGGGTCAACCTGCAGCAGCTGTAACGCTTCTTTGGCGATTTCCGTGGTAATCATGCCATCGCCTCTCACCTGTGCATAGTCGCGAACCCGCTTCAACAAGCGATTGGCGATCCGCGGCGTCCCGCGCGAACGAAGCGCAATTTCCGTCGCCGCATCTCCGACCATTTCGATCCCGAAAATATCCGCCCCCCGCGACACGATATAGCTGAGCTCATCAATATTATAGAATTCGAGGCGGCTGACAACCCCGAAACGGTCGCGCAGCGGCGCCGACAGGAGCCCTGCCCGTGTCGTGGCGCCAACCAGCGTGAACGGCGGCAGGTCTAGCCGGACCGACCGGGCGCTTGGCCCCTTACCGATCATAATATCCAGCGCGAAATCCTCCATGGCTGGATACAACACCTCCTCTACGGTGCGATGCAGACGGTGAATCTCGTCGATAAACAAGACATCGCCTTCTTGCAGATTGGTCAGCAATGCGGCCAAATCCCCGGGGCGCTCAATCGCCGGTCCCGAGGTCGTGCGCAAATTCACGCCAAGCTCGTTGGCGATGATGTTGGCCAACGTCGTTTTGCCAAGTCCCGGCGGCCCGTACAACAACACATGGTCCAACGCTTCCTTACGCATTTTCGCCGCTTCAATATAGATTTTCAAATTTTCCTTAATCTGGTTTTGTCCGATATATTCCGCTAAATAACGCGGCCGCAGGCTTAATTCCACCGCCTGGTCTTCCATCATCAAATTTGCGGAGATGATCCGGTCCTCCATCATGCGCTAAGCTCCCCTTCCTGTCTTATCCTTAACCGGCGTACAGCAGCTTGAGCGCCTTCTTCATGACGGAATCCACCGCCTCGTCCGGCCCGACATCGTCCTTCAAACGATGCCATACCTTGTCCAGCTCAGCCTCCGTATATCCCAGTGCTTTCAGACCCTCGCGAGCCTCTGGCCACCCCGGGTTGCCGCCATCCAGCCCCGTTTCGCCGCCTGCAGCAGGCACAGGATCAAACAATGTTCCGCCGACGCCCTCCAGTTTGTCCTTCAGATCTAATATCATTCGCTGCGCCGTCTTCTTCCCAATCCCCGGCAGCTTGGTCAGAAATGCGAGATTCTCCTGATGAATCGCCGCCACAACATGGTCCGGGCTGCCGCCGCTTAGGATCCCGAGCGCCACGCGCGGACCGATGCCGGATACCTCGATTAACTTACGGAAAAGCTTCTGCTCCTCACGGGTCGGGAAACCAAACAGCAAAATGGCGTCTTCACGCACATGGTGATGGGTGTATACCGTCACCGTTTCTTGCCCTTTTGTTGCCAGAGCGTACGGATTCGGACAAAACACCCGATACCCTACTCCCTGCACATCCAAGACGACGTACTCTGTTTCCAAATGGGCAATCTGGCCCCGCAAAAAATCAATCATGAACGCAATACCTCGTTTATTTTAGAATTTAATGTATAAGAATGCGCGTGGCAAACAGCTACCGCTAATGCGTCTGCCACATCGTCCGGCTTCGGAATGGCCTGCAGTTTCAGGAACATACGCGTCATTTCCTGCACCTGGCGTTTTTCAGCCTTCCCATAACCGACAATCGCCTGCTTGACTTGCATCGGGGTATATTCCGCTATCGGCAGCCCTTTTTGTACCGCTGCGAGCACCAACACGCCCCTCGCTTGGCTGACCGACATGGCCGTGGTGACGTTTCGGTTAAAAAACAACTTCTCAAACGCCACCGCTTCCGGTTTATATTTGTCGATCAACTGAACCATGGCCTCATAAACATGCAAAAGCCGCTCTTCGTCAGGGGTATGCGCTTCGGTTTGGATGCACCCATACTGCACCGGCGTCACCTTGCTGCCCTGTTTATCAATAAATCCGAACCCGACTATCGCAATGCCGGGGTCAATTCCAAGTATACGCAAGACTGATCTCTCCCTATCGTTGCTTAAACTCCTCGTGATCCTAAGACGGAGTCCTTCCAGCGTAAAGCGAACATATGTATTCACTTTATTATAGCAAAAGATCACTAAAGATTGAGGAAAAACTTTGTAGCGCCAGATAACCCTCCGGGAAAAACAAAAAAGACGTTACCGGGTAACGTCTTTTCATCAATAATTATTCTTCATCCTGCTGCATGACCCTCTCCGACGGCTCGATCGCAAAATCGCTAAAGGTCGACAGCACGCTATTATACTCTTCCACATCCTGAATGCGAATCCCCTGCTGGAGTTGTTGAATCACTTCGGCCGGAAGCGCGCTCTCCATCATCTCCACGTCCATCTGAAAAAAAGTACGGATTACCTTTTCCTTCTTCGGCGGACCGTCAAACAATGTCAAATTGCCGTCCTTGTCCAAACCGATGTACCCTCGAGTTTTGCAGGTGTCGGAAAGGCCGTCGATTTTTTCCTCAATCCAAACATCGCCCCCAGCGCCCAGCCTTCCTTCCCACGCTGGGTGATCTTTCATGAGGGCTGTGATTTCCACCGGTGTCATAATGCCAAGGACGCTGCTTTCTTCGCCACAGGTATATATTTTCGTCAAATGAACGATTCGCGATTTATCCTCATCCAGCTCTAACAACCACGCATGATCGGCATCAGGTGCAGCTTCCCGCCACTTCCCCAAAGTTTCGATCGCCATCGGCTCGCGTGCCATCAGCTTTTCCATTTGATCAGATAATGGGAGCCCCATCCAGGCCATAACCGCAATCAAGCAAAAGGCGCTGGCGGTCCATATGGCGCGTCTCCATCTTCTCCATCGTTTCTTAAGATGTTTTTTGATTTGGAAGATATTCACGGTTATCCCCTTCTATCGGACTTTTGTCTCTATTGTGGCCGATAGCGAGACCCTTTATTCAATTATGGAAAATGGCAGAGCCACCCCGAAAAAAAACAAAACAGCCACCCTTAAAGGATGACTGTTTCCATGGATCGGGACGACACGATTCGAACATGCGACCCCCTGGTCCCAAACCAGGTGCTCTACCAAGCTGAGCTACGTCCCGAAATCGATGGTTTACCGATCTAAAAAAATCGGGCCACTTTTTCTATTATAGCGACTTGAACGCAGAAGTCAATATTTAATATTCGATTTTATCGGTTGAGGTTCTCCAGGCCTGAAACGGAAGCAGGCTTTGAGCCGTTCGCATCTGCTTCATCGGAATGGTTCGCTGAGTCATGGGAAGGGCGATTTCTTCATAAATAAACTGATCATCAAATCCAATATTCGCAGCTTCCTCTTTCGTACAGGCAAAATACACCGCATCCGGGCGCGCCCAGTAAATCGCCCCGATGCACATCGGACAAGGCTCGCAGCTGGTATATAGGGTGCAGCCCCTCAGCTGAAAATCGTTAAGATAGCGGCACGCCTCCCGAATCGCCTGTACCTCGGCATGCGCCGTCGGATCGTTTAAGGCAGTGACGTGGTTGCGTCCGATCCCGATGATTTCCCCGTCCTTGACGACAATCGCTCCAAACGGGCCTCCATGCACATGGTGGACGTTCTCAACGGCTTCATGAATGGCGATTGCCATCCAATCGCTATGTTCCCTGGCAGTTAACGTCATCGCTACATTGCTCCCCTCCGGCGTGCTCCGCACTGTTTTTCTTCGCATTATAACTCGCAACCCCAAGCAGCAACTACGGTCATCGGCGAGGTTTGTGCATGGAAACAAAAAACAGGCCCGATCGCTAGCCAGAAAGCCAAACGATGAACCTGTCTTATTTGATGCCGGTGAAGGGACTCGAACCCCCACGGTTTCCCTCACGATTTTGAGTCGCGCGCGTCTGCCAATTCCGCCACACCGGCAAAGGAACGCGCCCTAAGAGATTCGAACTCCTGACCTTTTGATTCGTAGTCAAACGCTCTATCCAGCTGAGCTAAGGGCGCGTATGAAGATGGAGCGGACGACGGGAATCGAACCCGCGACCCTCGCCTTGGCAAGGCGATGCTCTACCGCTGAGCCACGTCCGCATAAACAATATGAAACTGGTGAGCCATGAAGGACTCGAACCTTCGACACCCTGATTAAAAGTCAGGTGCTCTACCAACTGAGCTAATGGCTCGTACAAATGAGAACGATGAAGATAAATGGCGGAGCCGACGGGATTCGAACCCGCGGTCTCCTGCGTGACAGGCAGGCATGTTAGGCCTCTACACCACGGCTCCACACTAGAATCATTGCATCCTCAATTGAGGATAATTGCGGGGGCAGGATTTGAACCTGCGGCCTTCGGGTTATGAGCCCGACGAGCTACCGGGCTGCTCCACCCCGCGTCAGTAATAAGATATTATATGGTGGAGGCTGAGGGGATCGAACCCCCGACCCTCTGCTTGTAAGGCAGATGCTCTCCCAGCTGAGCTAAGCCTCCATATCCGGGATGATGAAGAATGACCCGTAGGGGATTCGAACCCCTGTTACCTCCGTGAAAGGGAGGTGTCTTAACCCCTTGACCAACGGGCCACAAACAAAGTCCTTGCTGGCGGAGAGAGAGGGATTCGAACCCTCGAGACGCTTGTGACGCCTACACGATTTCCAATCGTGCTCCTTCGGCCAACTCGGACACCTCTCCATATGAGTTGGTTTCCCCAGAAGAGAAGCAAGTATGCATGGCATACAAGCTTCCTTCCAGGATGGA
>NZ_JALPRK010000034.1 GCF_023195895.1 Paenibacillus mellifer | reverse complement strand
TCGTCTTATCGGCGACAACTTTTATAGTATATCACCCTGAGTGAAATATTGCAAGACTTTTTATTCAACCAATGAATTCCAGTTCATAACTCATCGTCTTACAAATCTCAGCGGGTAACTAATAATATACCCCGAACTCCCCCTAAAAATCAACCCTAGGAAAGAACTTCCTCAATATGCAGCTGTCGCTCCACGACCAAATTGACGATTTGGCCTTGGACTGATACCATCGGGCGCGTAGGATGATTTCGATCGGAGAATACAATCTCCCCTTCGCTCCCGTTGTTTAAGCGCACCCGCGTCCCGTGGAAAAACTGGGTAACCTTATCAACGAAGGTTTGGACAACACCCGGGTCAAGTTTACCGAAAGCCTCAGACCGAATTTCCTCCAGTACCAAATATGGCGATTTCGCTCTACGATATCGACGGTTCAACGTCATGGCATGGAAGATATCCGCAACGCTTACGATTTTCGCATAGATATGAATTTTATCGCTGGTCAAGTGGAACGGATAACCGGTGCCGTCCATCTTCTCGTGATGCTGCAATGCAGTCAGCCGGACGCCCTCATTAATCGCCGCCGTTTTGCGTAGCTGCTGATAGCCGTAAGTCGTGTGCATCCGCATTTCCTCGGCTTCGTCCGCAGACAGTTGGGTTGGCTTATAGAGGATCGCCGGATCGATTTTCGTATTCCCGATGTCGTGAAGTAGGCCCGCAAAAGCCACCTGCATCCAATCCTTCTGAGGCAATCCATGCCACTGCGCCAGCAGATAAGAAGTCAAAGAGGTAAGAATGGCGTTATGGTACAAATAATCGTATTCGTTCATATTGCGCGGAATAAACGTCAGCGCATGATAATGCTTCAACTGACGCACAAGCGCCTCCAATTGGTGACGAAGCTCGTAGATCGGCAGCTCCGAGGCCAGTACGGATTGGAATGCACTTTTCGTGAGATGCAGCATCCGATCATATTCGCGGTACAGCGAGGCTAATGTGCTGATCGCCTCTTGCTTGGCGCTTTCCGCAACCACTGCGCCAGCCATAGCCGTCTTTGGCGATTCCGTGGCCTCTACAGCTCCTCTTCGCTCGGGAACCGCAAAGTCTTCTACTTCAACCTGCTGAACCATAAAGGCGCGTAAGATATCCAAATCTCTCGGAAGCAAAACCTTGCCCTTTTGCAGCAAAAGACCACCTAATGGACTATGCACATGACTCAACAACTTGACTCCCGGTTTGACATCCACGATTGAGATACTAACCATCCTTTATTCTCTCCTTAGGGTAAGACTAGGGTTCCGAGTCTCTTCAATTTTACATATTCTAGGAACAAAGAACTAGAGACCGCTATTCCCATTATAGTACGTGGGTAAAATGGCTAGCAATCTTTCTTTTTTGGAGGAGAAAAGAAAGCAAAAAAAGGACCCCCGAAACGGAATTTCAGGGGTCCTTATCGTTGTTATAGGTTATTCTTCGGCGCCATCCTGTCCGGATTCTGCTCCACTGCCCTCAACCGCTTGGTCTTGGCCCTCCGGGAGTTCGGTATCTCCGTCTTGGTCCTCGTCTTCGCTCTTGTCCGAGCGGCAGACGGTCGCCACAGAATCATCCTCACGGATGTTAATCAGCTTCACGCCTTGTGTATTCCGGCCCATCGTGGAGATTCCCTCCATGCTCGTCCGGATCAACGTACCGCTCGCGGTAATGATCATCAGGTCCTCTTCATCCTTCACGACTTTGAGTCCGACAACCGTCCCGTTCTTGTCCGTCACATTGATCGTTTTGATCCCTTTACCGCCCCGGCTTTGCGTGCGATATTCCGAAACCGGAGTCCGCTTGCCGTAACCCTTGGCAGTAACGATCAGCACGTCTTGGCCAGGAATAACCACATCCATGCCGATGACGGCATCGTCATCATCCAACGTGATGCCTTTGACCCCGGTTGCCGCCCGGCCCATGGAACGTACATCGCTTTCCGGGAACCGGATCGACATCCCTTGCGCGGTGCCCATGATGACTTCCTCATTGCCATCAGTCAGCTTCACGTCGATCAACGCATCGTCCTCACGCAGGTTAACGGCAATCAAACCGCCTCTGCGGATATTGATATAATCTTCGATCGGCGTCTTCTTCACGATGCCATTCTTCGTAGCGAAGAACAAGTACTTATCGTCGTCAAAGCGCTCGACCTCGATTACTGCGTTAACCGTCTCCCCCTGCTCGATCTGGATCAGGTTGATGATAGGCGTCCCCCGCGCGGTACGGCCCAGCTCCGGAATTTCGTAGGCCTTCAACCGGTAAGCCTTGCCGCGATCGGTAAAGAACATCAGATAATGGTGGGAGTTCGTCACGAACAGATGCTCCACGAAGTCATTATCCTTGGTGTCCATCCCGACAACCCCGCGTCCGCCCCGTTTCTGACTACGGTACGTCGTTACCGGCAGCCGTTTGATGTAGCCGGTATGCGTGATCGTAATGACCACTTCCTCTTGCGGAATCAAATCCTCGTCGAGGATGCTCTCTTCGCCGATCGTAATTTCCGAACGACGTTCATCAGCGAATCTCTCCCGGATTTCCTGTAGCTCTTCACCGATAATCTTGAGCACAAGATGTTCATTGGCCAAGATTTCGCGATACTCGGCGATCTTCTTCAGCAATTCGTTATATTCGTCCTCAATCTTTTCGCGTTCCAAACCGGTCAACCGGCGGAGTCTCATATCGAGAATCGCTTGTGCCTGTTCGAAGCTGAGTCCGAAACGAGTCATCAAGCCTTCGCGAGCCTCTTCATCCGATTTGGATCCCCGAATCAAGGCGATGACCTCATCGATATGATCCAAGGCAATCCGTAAGCCTTCCAGGATATGCGCCCGGGCTTCAGCTTTTTTCAAATCGAATTCCGTACGCCGGCGAACAACTTCCACCTGGTGTTTCAGATAATGACTTAGAACGTCCTTCAGCGTCAGAATCTTCGGTTCATTGTTGACGATCGCCAGCATATTAATGCCAAACGAGCTTTGCAGCGCCGTATGCTTATATAAATTGTTCAACACGACATTGGGATTAACATCCCGGCGAAGCTCGATGACGACGCGCATCCCTGTACGGTCAGACTCATCACGCAAGTCGGTGATTCCGTCGATCTTCTTCTCGCGGACCAACTCGGCGATTTTCTCAACCAAACGGGCCTTATTGACTTGGTAAGGAAGCTCCTCTACCACGATACGCGCTTTGTTGTTGTGTTCCTCAATGGTGGTCTTCGCCCGCATTGTAATCGAGCCGCGGCCTGTCGTATACGCCTGACGGATCCCCGAGCGGCCCAGGATGTAACCCGCCGTCGGAAAATCCGGACCTTTGATATAATCCATCAATTCCAGCGAACTGATCTCCGGATTCTCAATCAACGCATGAACCCCGTCGATGACTTCTCCTAAATTGTGTGGCGGAATATTTGTCGCCATCCCGACCGCAATCCCCGACACCCCGTTAACCAACAGGTTTGGAAAGCGGGAAGGAAGGACGACCGGTTCGTGCTCCTCGCCATCGTAGTTCGGCATGAAATCGATCGTTTCTTTGTTGATGTCACGCAGCATTTCCATTGCGATTTTGGATAACCGTGCTTCGGTATACCGCATCGCTGCAGCCATATCGCCGTCGACCGAACCAAAGTTGCCATGGCCTTCGACGAGCATATATCTCATCGAGAAATCCTGTGCCATACGCACCATGGTCTCGTAAACGGCGGAATCCCCGTGGGGGTGATATTTACCGATAACTTCACCGACGATTCTCGCCGACTTCTTAAACGGTTTGTCCGGATGCATCCCCAAATCGGACATCGCATAGAGAATGCGTCGATGCACCGGCTTCAGACCATCCCGCACATCCGGCAACGCACGGCTGACAATAATGCTCATGGCATAATCCATAAAGGACTCGCGCATTTCCACATTAATGTCCCGATCTATGATTTGAGAGAATTTTTCTTCCGCCATGCTGGACCTCCTTCATAATCTATCCACGTGCCTTCGTATGGGAAAAAGCCCGAAAAACCGCCACTTTCATTATATTACTTTCACAATTCAAGCTCAATTAAACGTGACCGGTCTTAAGTACACGATCCATATAGACAGCAAAAAAATAGGGATGTGTCCACTCCCATCGAATCGTACGTTCATACACTACGGATATAGGCATTTTCTTGGAATCGCTGAAAAGCTTATAAAATCCCCATATCTTATAATTATACCATTGTTTTTCTCTTCTGTCCTATGTTTTTCGTACAGATGAGGATGGACCACACGGCCCGAAAGAAAGGAAGGTTAAACGATTTGACGATCCAACGTATCGCAAGCAAGTGGGAGAAAACGAAAGTGATCCGCCAGAAGGAATCCCTTCGTCCATACATTCCGGATACGCGAAAATACTCCTTTGAGCATCTCCGGGATATGCTGGTGGCGTACGGTTATGTCTTCGTCAAACCGGATCACGGCACCTATGGCATCGGCGTCATGAGTATCGAGCTTTGGACCGACGATCTGAACCCAGACAGCCCGCTCCAATATAAGCTCCGGCACGGGATTGAATATGAGCTATACCCGACGGTGGAGGAGCTGCATGCCGCGCTAATCGCGAAGATCGGGCCAAAGCCATACCTGATCCAAAAAGGCATCCATTTGCTCACTTACCGGCGCCGCAGGTTTGATATCCGCGCCCTCGTGCAGCTGACTCCGCGGAAGACCTGGGAAACCACCGGGTTTATTGGACGGATTGCCGCTCAGCAGAAGGTCATCACAAACTATCATGGGGGCGGCAGCGTCATGTTGATCGAAGATTTGCTAAGTTCCTATTTGACACCCAAAGAATTTACGGAGAAATACAAGGAAATGAAATCGGTTGGCGTACAGGCAGCGGTCCAACTATCCCGTAAATTCCCCAAACTGAAGGAAATCGGCTTGGACATCGCCATCGATGAGCAACATCAAATCTGGATTCTCGAAGTCAATACAAAGCCGGCGTTATTTCCCTTCAAATTGCTGCATCCGAAAGAGGTTTACCAGAAAATACGGCGTTATGCCGTCGCTTACGGCCGATTGAAGGATAAATCCGCTAAAGCGAAATAGGAAAAAAGGCTGTTCCAACTTTGCCAGGGAGACCCTGGCCAGGTAGAACAGCCTTTTCTATATGGCGTCTATTAAACGCTTAGATATCGAGATTCTTCACGTATTTCGCATGCTCGTGGATGAAATCCCGCCGCGGCTCTACATTATCGCCCATCAGCGTATCGAAAATGGCATCCGCCTGGATCGCGTCGGAAATCGATACCTGCTGCATCGTGCGACTCTCCGGATCCATCGTTGTTTCCCAAAGCTGTTCGGCGTTCATCTCGCCTAGACCTTTGTAACGCTGTACGTTGACTTTGACGCCTTCGCCAAATTCAGCGATGATTTCATCGCGTTCTTTCTCCGAACCGGCGTAACGAACCACTTTGTTTCGCTCGATTTTGAACAACGGCGGCTGTGCGATGTAAACATAACCGGCCTCGATGATTTTCCGCATGTAGCGGAAGAAGAAGGTCAACAGCAGCGTACGAATATGCGCACCGTCGACGTCGGCATCGGTCATGATGATGATCTTGTGGTACCGTGCCTTGCCGATATCAAACTCCTCGCCGATCCCGGTGCCAAGCGCCGTGATGATCGCCCGGATCTCGGCATTGCCAAGAATCCGGTCCAGCCGTGCTTTCTCGACGTTCAGAATCTTCCCGCGCAGCGGCAAAATCGCCTGGAAGTGGCGATCCCGCCCTTGCTTCGCCGATCCGCCCGCCGAGTCCCCTTCGACGATGTACAGTTCGCTGATCGAAGCGTCCTTGGAGGAGCAATCCGCCAGTTTCCCCGGCAGGGCGCTAACTTCGAGCGCGCTCTTACGACGCGTTAGCTCACGCGCTTTCCGAGCAGCTTCTCGCGCCCGCGAAGCTTGCAGCGACTTCTCGAGAATCCGCCGGGACACGGAAGGGTTCTCATCCATGAACTCCTGCAGTTTCTCGGCGAACAGCGACTCCACAATGCCACGTACCTCGCTGTTGCCCAGCTTGGTTTTCGTTTGTCCTTCGAACTGCGGTTCCGGAATTTTGACGGAAATAATGGCCGTCAGACCTTCACGCACGTCATCCCCGGTCAAGTTCGAATCATTATCCTTGATCATACCGGTTTTGCGGGCGTAATCATTAATGATCCGAGTCAAAGCACTCTTGAAGCCGGACTCATGTGTCCCGCCCTCATGCGTATGAATGTTGTTTGCGAAAGAATAAATATTTTCCGTATAGCTGTCGTTATACTGCAGCGAGACCTCAACCTGGATCATGTCCCGCTGCCCTTCAACGTAAATCGGATCCTCATGAAGGACTTCGCGATTGTTATTCAGGAAACGGACGTATTCCATGATCCCGCCTTCGTAGTGGAAGGAATCACTGTGGTCGGTACGTTCATCGGCAATGGTGATATTAATGCCTTTATTCAGGAAGGCCAATTCCCGAACCCGCGACAACAGCGTATTGTAATCAAAGACGGTCGTCTCTGTGAAAATTTCCGGATCCGGATAAAATCTCGTCTTCGTTCCCGTTTCCGTTGTATCCCCAATCACCCGTACATCGTATTGGGGTGCACCGCGATGGTACTCCTGCTGATACACATGACCATCCCGTTTAACTTCAACAATGACCTTAGTGGACAGAGCATTCACGACGGAAACACCAACCCCGTGCAAACCCCCGGATACCTTGTATCCGCCGCCGCCGAATTTCCCGCCCGCATGGAGTACGGTCATAACGACTTCTAGCGTCGACTTCTGCAGCTTCTCATTCAAACCAACCGGGATCCCCCGACCGTTATCTATAACCGTTACGCTGTTATCGGGATGAACGATGACGTCGATTTTGTTCGCATAGCCGGCAAGCGCTTCGTCGATACTATTGTCTACGACTTCCCATACCAGGTGATGCAGGCCCCGGGCGCTGGTCGAACCGATGTACATCCCCGGCCGTTTGCGCACCGCTTCCAAGCCTTCAAGCACCTGAATATTACTCTCGTCATACGTTTGTTCGTTCATTGACAATGCCTTCACCTACTTCTCTAGAATCAAACTCAAGGCTAAACCGCCAAAATCACGTTCGCTTTCTTCTTCAGCGTTGCGGAGGATATCGGCGAGTAATAGATCTCCTTCTGGGTCACAACGATCGACTTCGCTTCTTCTTCGCCGATGCGCACCACGTTCTTTACCTCAAGCGCATGGCTGAGGAATTGCTTGGATATTTTTGAAGATTTCTCGATTGTGATATCGAAAATGGCGATCAGCTCGGAAGAGAGAATCACCTTTTCTCCGCCCAAATGAATATACATCCGTTTACCTCCGTCCTTAGCCTTGGACTTGTCCTTCCTGAACATGAAAAATGCTGGCGTCCTGTAACCGGCTCGCATTGATGCTTTCGATCCCTGTAGCCGTAATGAACGTCTGCACTTTGCTCTGAAACGTCTCAATCAATTGGGTTTGGCGGTAAGGATCTAATTCCGATAAAACGTCATCCAAAAGAAGGATCGGGTACTCCCCGATTTCCTCGTGAATGAGCTCAATTTCCGCCAGTTTCAAGGATAATGCCGTCGTCCGCTGCTGGCCCTGCGAGCCGTAGACCTGCGCCTCATTGCCGTTGATAATAAACGACAGATCATCGCGGTGCGGTCCGCAAAGTGTCATGCCGCGGCGAATTTCCTGATCTTTCATTTGTGATAACTTTATCATAAATTGCCGCAATAGGACAGCTTCATCTTCTTCTTCGGCTTCGCCAAACGAGGGAAGATAAGCCAATTTCAAGGTTTCACCGCCTCCGGTGATCCCCTCGTGAATCTGCTCCGCCCACTTTTGCAGTTTACTTATAAATTGTTTCCTCTTTTTGATAATTTTAACACCATGTTCGACTAACTGTTCGTTCCAAATGTCCAGCATCGTCATCATTTCCGGGCCCGCGCCCCAAGCTTGCTTCAGCAAATTATTGCGCTGGATCAGCACTTTCTGATACTGCTGGAGATGATAGAGATAACTTGGCTGAACCTGACCGATCTCCATGTCAAGGAACCGGCGCCGTACCCCGGGAGTTCCTTTGACGATTTCTAAGTCCTCTGGAGCAAACATGACGACATTCATGGCCCCAATAAAATTGCTCAGCTTCCGCTGCTCTAAGCCGTTCAACTTGGCCTTCTTGCCTTGCGGCGTCAATCGAAGCTCCAGCTGTACCGCGCCGTACTTCTTCTCCACTTCCGCCGACACCACCGCATGGTCGCTGCCGAATGAAATCAGCTCCTTGTCTTTGCCGGTCCGATGCGATTTCGTTAACGCGAGTACAAACAACGCCTCGAGAAGGTTCGTTTTCCCTTGGGCATTCCGCCCAATGATGAGATTAACCGCGCCAAAGGAGTCCATTGTAAGGGTGACGTAATTCCGGTAGTTTTGCAGTGATAGACGATTTACAAACACGTTCTAAGCCCCCTTATCTTCCGTCGGTCATCGACGGTTCGGCCCCGGGCAGAGCGATTCAGGGTGCTTGTTCTCCCGCCACCTGAAAAGAACCGCATCCTTCCACCTCAACGATATCCCCTGGATAGAGCTTCCGACCGCGGCGCTCCTCTGGTTCACGATTGACCTTGACCGCACCCTCCTGCAGGATCGCCTTCGCCATCCCTCCGGTGGATACACAATCCGCCAGCTTCAGAAAAGAATCTAGTTTAATATATTCGCTCGAGATGGAAATTATTTTCATTGGCGTTTGCTCCTTTTTTCTTTAAAACGACTAGTTCGTAGTCCGGTATGGCAGGATCAGATAAAGGCTCTGACTGTCGTCCACCGGCTTGATAATGATCGGGCTCATGGCACCCGTAAATCCGATATGCAGCTGTTCGCTTTCCACGACCTTGAGTACATCCAGCATGTATTTCGAGTTAAAAGAAATACGCAGCGGCTCGCCAGTGAACTGAGCCACATCCAATTGCTCGGTTACCTTACCGAGTTCAGAAGAGCTGGAGGAGATTTCGATTGTCCCGTCTTCCATTGTTTGCAAGCGAACGATGTTCGTCTTCTCTTCGCGAGACAGCAAATAAGCACGGTCGATCGAATCGCTTAGCTTCTTGGTATCCAGGACGAGTTCTGTTTTATAAGTGGTCGGAATAATCTTGGAGGTATCCGGATAAGTTCCGTCGAGAATGCGAGTATAGAACAATACGCGATCGATTTTGAACAAGACTTGATTGTCGGCGACGACGATCTCGACGCGCGTATTTTGATCAGGAATGATCTTGCTGAGCTCATTCAAGGTTTTACCGGCAATAACGATATTGCTGAAACGTACGCCATCCGCGTCATCTAGTCCGGCGATTCGACTGGCTAAACGGTGACGGTCTGTTGCAACGAATTTGAACTGATTATCCGTCAGGTTCCACAATACCCCCGTCAGGATCGGCGAGGTTTCGTTGGTGGAGATGGAGAAACCGGTTTGCCGAATCATATTCTTCAACAAATCACCGGGAATCGAAATGACTTGATTCTCTTCGATGCTAGGCAGTACCGGGAATTCCTCTGGATCCAACCCTACCATCTGGATATCCGTCGATCCGGAACGGATGAAGGTTTGGAATCCATCCTGTACTTCCATTTCGATCTCGGAGGAAGGCAGTTTCTTAATAATTTCTACGAAGAACTTCGCCGGCAGTACAACGCTGCCTGGACGCTCCACCTGAACGATTTGCTTCTCTTGATCCTCAGCGGGAATAAAGGCTTGAATGGAAATGTCCGTATCGCTGGCGGTCAAGGTCATGCCTTGAAAGTTCACATCCAGCTTGATCCCGGTCAAAATCGGAATCGTTGTCCGGCTCGAAATGGCTTTGGACACGTGTTGGATCGATTCATTAAGATCATGTTTCAAAATACGGATTTTCATAAATTCAACTCCTAACAGTTTTATAAAGCATAGGATTCTATGTTTAGCAGCATAGTTAAACTCACTTCATCACTACGGAAGCAACTTGACGTCATATTCTTTGCCTCCGAAGCATAACCTAAAGGTATGTAAGGTTGAGGCGCTCCTAATTGATCTTCCTCTTCTGTTTGGACAAGGCGGCTTTGAGGGAGTTCCCGAGTCGTTGGCTTGTCCGCGATTTATGAAGATGTATATATCTTTAATAGATTAGAAGAAGTAGTAGGGGCACTGAATATGTGGATAACAACCAAATTAATATGAAATGAAGCCTATCCACATGTGAATATCATGTGCATAGGCTTATCCCTTATTCAGGTAGCACTTTTTATTTTTTCGGTAATGTTGTTCACAATTTTGAATAGCTCTTGGTCGGCTTTCAGTTGCTGGGTGATTTTCTCATGTGCGTGGATGACCGTTGTATGGTCACGCCCGCCAAACGCATCGCCGATCTTCGGCAGCGAGAAATCCGTTAACTCTCGGGCCAAATACATGGCGATTTGCCGTGGAAATGCGATCGCCTTGGTTCGTTTGCGCGCCTTGAAGTCGTCCAGCTTCAAATTGTAGTAATCGCCGACCTTCTGCTGAATATCCTGGATTGTGATCATCTTCGGACGGCTGGAAGGAATGATATCCTTCAGTGCCTCAGCGGCCAAATGGGTTGTGATGTCTTGATTGATCAAGGAAGAGTAAGCGACAACGCGGATGAGTGCGCCTTCCAGCTCACGGATGTTCGTATCGATCTGATTGGCGATGTACATCATCGCTTCATTCGGAATATCGAGGTTCTCCGCTTTGGCTTTCTTGCGCAAAATCGCAATCCGTGTCTCGAGATCCGGCGGTTGGATGTCGGTGATCAGTCCCCATTCGAACCGGGAACGGAGCCGCTCCTCGAGCGTTGGAATCTCCTTCGGCGGTCGGTCGCTGGAAATAATGATTTGCTTGCGCTCCTCATGCAGCGCGTTAAATGTATGGAAGAACTCCTCCTGGGTCGATTCCTTGCCGGCGAGAAATTGAATGTCGTCGATCAGCAAAATATCGATGTTGCGGTATTTGTTGCGGAAGCTTTCCGCGCGGTTGTCCCGAATGGAGTTGATGAATTCGTTCGTAAATTTCTCGGAGGAAATGTATACGACCTTACTGCTAGGGCTATGTTCCAAAATATAATGGCCGATTGCATGCATCAAATGCGTCTTGCCCAGTCCTACGCCACCATAGAGGAACAGTGGATTGTACGCCCTGGCCGGCGCTTCGGCAACCGCCAGGGAGGCGGCGTGAGCAAACCGGTTACCGGAGCCGATGACGAAGGTGTCGAACGTATACTTCGGATTAAGCATATGGGAAACGCTTTCCTCGCTTGAGACGGGAGCGGGGGGTTCCTTGTAAACCTGAGCTTGCTCGGGCGGGGCCGACTCCTCGATCACGAAAGAGACGTCGACTTGCTTGCCGATCACCTCAAGAACGGTCGTTGCCACCAGTTTGGTGTAGCGGCTCTCCAGCCATTCCACCGCGAACGTGGTCGGAGCGGAGATCACGATCGTTTGATCGGATAAGGAGACCACCTTGGTCGCTTTGAACCAGGTGTCAAAGCTCGGTTTGCTCAGTTTCGTATTAATAATCGATAAAATATGTTGCCATATTTCCGAAGTATGGCTGTCCACAGACTGTCACTCCTTTTAAATCTTCCAATTGTGGCTTAAGCCATGCAGAAAGAGGTCGAAAAACATAAATAAAGGGGAATTTTATCCCCAGTGTTAAGTAAAGTATAATCATTATAAAACGATAAAATTTCGAATTGTTCACAATGTTATCCACAGCCTGTTAATAAATTAGCGGATAAACTTAGATATTCACAACGAAAACAATATAATCATAGCAAAAGAAGGCCTGTTTTTCAATGAGCTGTCTGCTTTTATCCACAAATTCAATAACTTGTGCATAATTATCATTCACACCACTACATATTGTTTATAATTTGTTTAAAATTCGACAGAGAGTCCCAAAATCTAAAAAAAAATATTCACAGGTTATTACAAGAAAGCTCGAACTTCCGAATTGGATGGTGCATAAATTAACCGGCTGGGATAGACAGTGAGCTCCGTTCTTATCGGCAAAAACAAAAATCCGACCGCCCCAAAGGGCTGGTCGGATTTATTTATCTAGCGTCGATGTATTATTGTTCGGATTGTTGCTGCTGGAACTTGGCGATTGCCTCGTAATCTTCCTCCAGCTTACGTGAAATGCGGATATAAATCGGCAACAATTGTTTATAAATCGCCGCATGCTCTGGAATTGGCGTATGCTGATGGGTGCCGCCAACCATTTCCTTGACGACTTCGAAGGAGTCGATTTCGCCTAAAGCATACAAACCAAGCACCACTGCGCCCAGGCAGGAGCTCTCATAGCTCTCTGGGATCACGACTTGTTGGTCGAAAATATCAGCCATCATTTGGCGCCACAACGGGGAGCGGGCAAAGCCGCCTGTGGCCTGGATTTTCTGCGGCCGTCCAATTTGTTCCTCCATCGCCAGTAGTACCGTATACAGGTTGTAAATCACGCCTTCCAGCACGGCCCGGATCATATGCTCCTTCTGATGGTGCAGCGTCAGCCCAAAGAAGGAGCCGCGTGCATGTGGATTCCACAGCGGCGCCCGCTCGCCGGCCAGATAGGGGTGGAAGAGCAGGCCGTCCGCGCCTGGACGGACGCGCTCGCCGATCTTGGTCAGCACGTCGTACGGGCTGATCCCCAGCCGTTTCGCCGTCTCTACCTCGGAAGCGGCGAACTCATCCCGCACCCAGCGGAAAATCACCCCACCATTGTTGACCGGCCCCCCGATCACCCAGTGCTTATCCGTCAGCGCGTAGCAGAAGATCCGGCCTTTGGGATCGGTTCTGGGGCGATCGACGACGGTGCGGATCGCACCGCTGGTGCCGATCGTGACGGCGACGACGCCAGGGTCGATGGCATCGACCCCGAGATTGGACAGAACGCCGTCGCTGGCACCAATGACGAAGCGGGTGGAGGGGGCGAGTCCCATAGCGCTGGCATAGCTTGGCGCCAGGCCTTGCATCACGTGCGTCGTGGGCACGAGCCTCGACAGCTGCTCCGGCGTGATGCCGGCCAACTGCAGCGCTTCTTCGTCCCAATCCAGGCGCTCCAGATTCAGGAGGCCGGTCGCTGAGGCTATCGAATAGTCGACGACATACTCTCCGAACAGCTTCAGGAAGATATATTCCTTAATGGAGACGAACTTGCGGGCTTGTGCGAAAAGTTCCGCCCGTTCATGACGCAGCCATAGCAGCTTGGTCAGCGGAGACATCGGGTGAATGGGCGTGCCGGTGCGCAAATAAATTTCGTGACCGCCCAGCTCGTTCTTCAACTTCTCCGACCAGTCCGCACTGCGATTGTCCGCCCAGGTGAGACAACGCATCAGCGGTTTGCTATCGCCATCCAGCGGGATCACGCTGTGCATCGCCGAACTGAAGGAGACGAAGCCGATCTGATCTGGAGCGATCCCGCTGGCAATCATGACTTGACTTACCACCGCGATCACCGCGGCAAAAATCTCCTCAGGATCCTGCTCCGCCACCGCAGCGGACGGCGTGTATAGCGGATATTCTTCGTTGGCTGTGGCGATCACCTGACCGCTGCGTTCATATAAGACGGCTTTCGTGCTGGTCGTGCCGATATCCAGGCCGATCATATGCGTCAAAGAACCCATATTCTACCTTCTTTCTACATCAATTCGTCAATTCGTATACTTGTCGACAACAATAACCGGCCTAAGGGCCCGGTGTACCGCCCCTGAACTTCTTATTGAGGGATGCTCGTATGAAGCGTGCGGTGGGAGTCAGCGAAATACTCCTCAACGTTACGGCCGATGACCTCAGCGTCACGGGACTCTAATCCACGCAACAGCTTGCGATGCTTACTGATCACATAGTCGATTTTGTCCTCTCCTTGCGACAAAACCTCCCGCGTCGTAATCAACATGACCGTCATCACGATTTGGCGGATGCTGGTCCATAAATGCAAGATGCGGGTATGCTTTGCTCCGGCGATAATCGTATCGTGAAAACAGAGATCCTGATAGGCGAATTCCTCGACGTCCCGGTGTTTGCCGGCTAAGACCATTTTGTCGATGATCTGCGATAGCGGAGCGATCAGCGCCTCAGGGTCTTCCGCCATCCGCTGGGAGGCGAAGCTTTCAATTAAATAACGGACATCGTACAGTTCATCCACGTCCTGCAGACTGAGGCCATTGACGACAGCCCCCATGCGTTGGAGGCGGATCAGCCCTTCGCCGGAGAGCGTTTTCAGCGCTTCGCGGACCGGAGAACGACTCGTGCCGAAATCTGCAGCGATGCGATTCTCCGACAGGACCACGCCCGGCTTGATCGTGCCCGCAATAATTTGCAGTCGCAGCTCTGCGGCGATCGATTCGCCAAGCGAACTACCTTTTAACCAGGAAGAAGGGTATTGCATGCGATATTTCTCCTATTCCAAGGGATATGATCCCGCTTAATGATCGATGAAACCTAAATACTTCGATCATAGCATGATTTTTGTCGGATGGGGAATCTCGCTATAGGTTTTATAGGATTTATCACAGATTAATTCGCCGATTCTACCGCGTGTCCGCCAAATTCGTTGCGCAGCGCCGCGACCACTTTGCCGTGGAATGTGTCCTCCTGGAGCGAACGATAACGCATGAAAAGGGACATCGCGATTACCGGTGCGTTCGCTTGCAGATCCAGCGCCGTCTCCACCGTCCATTTGCCTTCACCGGAGGAGTGCATGACCCCGTGAATCCCTTCCAGCTTCGGATCTTTGGCAAATGCGTTTTGCGTCAACTCCATTAACCAGCTGCGAATAACTGAACCATTCGACCATACCCGGGCGACCTGCTCAAAATCGTAATCGTATGGACTTTTGTCAAGCAACTCAAAGCCTTCGGCGATGGCCTGCATCATGCCATATTCAATTCCATTATGGACCATTTTGAGAAAATGGCCGCTGCCGGACGGACCGGCATACAGATAACCGTCGCTAACAGCGATATCGCGGAAGATTGGCTCCATCAGCCGGAAAGCCTCTTCCTCGCCGCCGATCATAAAGCAGCCGCCTTGCTCCGCGCCTTCGACACCTCCGGAAGTGCCGACATCAAGGAAGCGGATGCCCTGCGCCGCCAGTTGCTCCGATAACTCCAGCGAGTTTTTGTAATGCGAATTTCCGCCGTCAATGACGATATCGCCTGGTTCCAGCAAGGGGGGCAGCTGATCGACAACCGAGCGCAGCGGAGCCCCGGCCGGGACCATGACCCAAATGAATCGAGGCGTTTCTAGAGCAGCAACGAGTTCTTCCAGGCTGGCGGCGGGAATCGCGCCTTTCTCGGCCGCTCCTGCTACCGACCGCGGATTCATGTCGTGAGCCACAACCTCGTGTCCGTGCTCCAGCAGATTCAGGACGAGATGAAAGCCCATTTTTCCTAGCCCAATCATGCCTAATTTCATCGAAAAAAGCACCTCTTTTCACCTAATGTATACTTGTATACAACTTATAATTTGAATATACTCCGATTCGAATGGGCTGTAAACCATCTAGGTGAAGGCACTTCATAACGGGTATTTCCGGTTGAAAATACTTTTCCACATGTGTATAACTTCTATGCGGAGAGTATCGCGGTAAAGCTGTGGAAAACTGGGGCGTGAAATTTTTGTTACGACGGCTGTGGATTGTGCATAATGGATAGCGAGAACCGGGGGAGAGCGGCGAGAAGCTCGGTTGACTTTTCCTAGGCGGTGTGGTTAAATGTATAAAGGCATTTTCTGTGGATTTGAAAATGGTAAACATACAGATAATGATAATCCTGTAAGGGGGTGCGATAAATGAAACCAACTTTCAAACCGAATGTGAGCAAACGTAAAAAGGTTCACGGTTTCCGCAAAAGAATGAGCACGAAAAACGGCCGCAAGGTTCTCGCTGCTCGTCGTCTCAAAGGCAGAAAAGTACTGAGTGCGTAAAGCGTGCGTAAAGACCACCGCGGTGGTCTTTTTTTTATACTTGTGCCTTGCGCTAATAGCTACGGCGACGATGGGTCTATACTATATCGAAGTTCAAACAACTTCTATAGAAGTCGAATCAAGGAGATAGCTCGTGCATAAACAACTTCGTTTGAGAAACCGCGCCGATTTTAACCGCATCTATCGGTTTGGCAAGTCCTTTGCGAATCGCCAGCTGGTGGTGTACTGGTCCAATAAACCGGATATTGAACGTTTCCGCCTGGGGGTATCGGCCAGTAAGAAAATCGGTAATGCCGTCGTCCGTAACCGGATGCGACGGATGTTAAAGGAGATCGTCCGGCTGCATGAAGCGGAAATTCGTGACCATGTCGACTTGATCCTAATCGTGCGTAATGGGGCCGTTGGAATGGAGTATAAGGACCTCGAAAAAAGCGTGCTTCACGTGCTTCGAAAAGCTTCGCTGCTGCGGGCTCCCGGGCGTTAAGGAGGCTTGTTTCTTTGTCCCTTCAAATATGTTATGATTTACGATGAATGGATAGGTTAAGAGAGGGGTTTTAAAGTGTCGCGTTTGATGACTAACCGAAGAAGATGGCTTCTTCTCCTTCTGGCAGTCGTGATGGTAGCGGTTCTTGCGGGTTGCGCACCGCAGAATGCTCATTTGGCTACTACGACGGAGAATATGAAGGATAGCAATTCGTGGTGGACCGCGAATGTGGTTTACTATTTCTCGCTTGTACTGGATACGTTTGCAGAATGGTTTAATGGTGCGTATGGCGTAGCGATTTTAATTATGGTGCTGATCGTTCGGACGCTGATTCTGCCGTTGACACTGAAGCAGGTCAAGAGTTCGAAAGCGATGCAGGCCATTCAACCACAGCTCCAGAAAATCCGTGAGCAATATAAAGATAATCCGGAGCAACAGCAGCAGGAGACGATGAAGCTATTCCAGGAACACAAGGTTAATCCGATGGCGGGTTGCTTCCCGTTGATCATTCAGATGCCGGTGTTCATTGCGTTGTATAACTCCATTTACTACAACTCGGCGATCCGGGAGCATTCCTTCTTGTGGCTGCAGCTCGGTGAACCGGACAAATTGTTCATTTTACCGGCGGTTGCGGCGTTGACGACGTTCATTCAAACGAAGATGATGTCGAACGTGAATCCGCAGGGCATGCAAGGCCCAATGGCGTTTATGATGTGGGTCTATCCGATTTTGATTTTTGTGATGGCGTACAATTTCGCCGCAGCGTTGCCGTTGTACTGGATTTTCAGTAACCTGTACACGATCGCACAAAACTTCTTTATCTACCGTAAGAAAGATCCGGCTTTGGCCACGGCTGCCGTTACATCAGGCGGAGGCGGCGGTTCATCTTCCGGTTCTGGGAACAAGAAGCGGGGCGGCTCCAATCTAAAAGCCGGTCATCCCGGTAAGGGTGCCAAGGAGGCCAAAAAATCGAAATGAATAAAATCGTGACGTCGGGAAAAACCATTGAAGATGCTGTAAGACAAGGATTGGCCAAGCTCGGCACCACCGAGGATAAAGTCGCCGTGAACGTGTTAGAGCAGCCGTCAAAAGGATTCCTGGGACTGTTTGGGGGGAAGGAAGCGAAGGTTGAGCTTACTTTGCTTGAAGAACCTGCCCCTGCTTCAGTACCCACCTCGAATAGGACCGCTTCGGCGCCTCGTTCGTCTGCTTCCGTGATGGAGGAGAAGGCGGCGGGAGGCGAGAAGGATCCTTATGCCGAGGCGGCGTCATTCATTCGGGAGGTTGGCGAGAACATGGGCTTGGACGTCAAAGTCGAAGTTGCTCATGGCAAAGACCATACCGTGCTTAACATTTCGGGCCATGATTTGGGTTTAATGATCGGGCGGAGAGGGCAAACCCTCGACGCGCTGCAATATTTGGCGAATATCATCGCTAACCGTTATTCCGAGAGCTTCATCCGCATCGTCCTCGATGCCGAAAACTTCCGGGAACGCCGGAAGAAAACGCTGGAGGAACTTGCCGACAGATTGGCAGGACGGGTCGTTCGAACGCGTAAAGAGGTTACGCTCGAACCGATGTCGCCGCAGGAGCGCAAAGTGATTCATTCCAAACTTCAGGATCACCCGGAGGTCAAAACTTACAGTAAAGGTGAAGAGCCAAACCGGCGGGTCGTTATTACTCTGAAGCATAGTAAATGAATGAGACGCAATGACGTTTGCTCGGCGTAAGCTGGGTGACGTCATTTTTTTTGTCCCCAGGCCTCAACCCACCCCACCCCTCCCTTACCGTAAGGGAGGGCGTCCGAGGGCCTGCTGCCCTTTGGGCTCCCGCAAACTGGAGGAACGTTGGAGGGGAAGAGGCGCTCCTGCTCGCTGTCCCCTTCGGGGATGCGCTTTACTTCGGTGCGTGGAACGCTTTTACCCCCATCGGGGTACGTCTTACTGATGAGGAGCAAGGCGTTGCACGCGGATGCTTTGACGGGTGAGTGAATTGGGGGCGAAGAGGGGCGTATGAATCCGAAGAAGGAAAGCTTTCTGAAAGAAAGCTACATCGAGAGCATATGCTGCGTTCGCCTTTGTGAGCGGATTTCTACAACTTCTGAATGTAGTCCAATCCAAGAAATCCGCGAACAACAGCGATCGTAGGATCATACGACCAGCGGAGCTACGAAATTCACGAACATTCTTCATCGAAATACAACAAACAACTAGCGAGGTGAAGCAAAATGCTTAGCGATACAATAGCAGCGATATCGACTGCGGTAGGCGAAAGCGGCATCGCCGTGATCCGCGTCAGCGGTCCGGAGGCAATCAGTGAAGTGGGGCGGTTATTCCGCGCCAAGACGGCGCTGCCGAAGGCGGAAAGCCATACGGTACACTATGGCTTCATCGTGGATCCGGCGACGGGCGACAAGCTCGAGGAGGTGCTCGTCAGCGTCTTTCGCGCGCCGCGCTCCTTCACCACGGAAGACGTGGTGGAGATTAGCACGCACGGCGGGATCATCTCCGTTAAACGCGTGATGGACCTGCTGCTCCAGCAGCGCGGCATTCGCCTCGCCGATCCGGGCGAGTTCACGAAACGCGCGTTCCTGAACGGGCGGATCGACTTGTCGCAGGCGGAGGCGGTCATCGACCTGATCCGCTCCAAGTCGGATCGGGCGTTCTCTGTGGCGCTGAAGCAGGTCGAAGGCCAACTGTCGCGCCAAATCGGGTTGTTACGCCACACGTTGATTGAGACGTTGGCGCATATCGAGGTGAACATCGATTATCCGGAGCATGACGTGGAATCGATGACGATGGCGTTTATCAAAGAGAAGTGCACAGCGGTGTCGGAGGGCATCGATGCGCTGTTGAAAACGGCGGAGCAGGGGAAGATTTTGCGCGAGGGGATTACGACGGCGATCGTCGGCCGTCCGAATGTTGGTAAATCCTCGCTGATGAACGCCCTGGCACGCGAAAATAAAGCGATCGTCACCGATATCCCCGGCACGACGCGGGACGTGATCGAAGAATATGTGACGATCAATAACATTCCGCTGAAGTTGCTCGACACGGCGGGGATCCGCGAGACGATGGACCTCGTTGAGCAGATCGGCGTGGAGCGGTCCAAAGCAGCGGTGAGCGAAGCGGACTTGATCTTGCTCGTGCTGAGCGGCGCGGAGGCGCTGCATGAGGACGAAATTGCCTTGATGGAGCAACTGAAGGGACGGTCCACGATCGTTCTTTTGAATAAAATCGATTTACCGCAGCAGTTGGATCGGGAGGTAGTACGGCGTTATTTTTCCGAGGAAGCGATCGTCGAATTGTCGGTCAAAACGGAGGAAGGGCTGGATCATCTGGAGGAAGCGATTGCCCAGTTGTTCTTCGGCGGGAAGCTGGAGTCGAACGATCTGACGTATGTAAGTAACGTACGGCATATCGCCTTGCTGAAGAAGGCAAAGCAGTCGCTCGCAGACGCTTATGAGGCGGCGGACAGCGGGATTCCGATCGATATTTTGCAAATTGATGTGCGGTACGCTTGGGAGCAGCTAGGCGAGGTGATCGGTGATTCAGCGCCGGATGCGTTGATCGATCAGATTTTTTCGCAATTTTGCTTGGGGAAATAAACGTTCTCTAGTATCAGCTAAGCCGGTTCATGGTATGATGTTACGGATAGAGTTTGAATGGTGTAGGGTAAAGGAGGTTGACGATAGATGGGTTACGCTGCCGGATCCTATGAGGTGATCGTGGTTGGCGCTGGGCACGCAGGCTGCGAGGCGGCTTTGGCTGCAGCGCGGATGGGTTGCCGAACGCTGATGGTTACGATTAATTTGGATATGGTTGCTTTTATGCCGTGCAATCCTTCGATTGGAGGTCCGGCAAAAGGCCACGTTGTGCGCGAGGTTGACGCCTTGGGCGGCGAAATGGGCCGTAATATCGACAAAACGTTCATCCAAATGCGGATGCTTAATACCGGGAAAGGCCCGGCCGTTCATGCGCTGCGCGCGCAAGCGGATAAATTCTCTTATCAACATACGATGAAGGAAACGATGGAGAAAGAGCCGAATCTGACGATGCTCCAAGGGATGGTTGAGGAGCTGATCGTTGAGGATGGCCAATGTGTTGGCGTGATTACGAAGACCGGCGCGGAGTACCGGGCAAAGGCCGTTGTACTGACGACTGGAACTTATTTGCGCGGGAAGATCATTATGGGCGAACTGATGTACGAAAGCGGTCCAAACAACCAGCAACCTTCGGTTCGCTTGTCGCAAAACTTGAAGGAGCTGGGTTTTGAGCTCGTTCGCTTCAAGACGGGGACACCGCCGCGGGTGCATAAGGATACGATCGATTTCTCACAAACGGAGATTCAGCCTGGGGATGAAAAACCGAAGTTTTTTTCCTATGAGACGAAAGAATCGGATAATGAGCAGCTCCCTTGCTGGCTGACGTACACTTCCGAAGAGACGCATAAAATCATTACGGATAACCTGGATCGCGCGCCGATGTTCTCCGGGGTGATCGAAGGCACGGGTCCGCGCTACTGTCCGTCTATCGAGGACAAAATCGTGAGGTTCAGCGATAAGCCGAAACATCAGATTTTCCTGGAGCCGGAAGGTAAAAATACGTCGGAGTATTATGTGCAAGGCTTCTCCACCAGTATGCCGGAAGAGGTACAGTTGAAAATGCTGCGCTCCGTCCCAGGCCTACAGAACGTGCAAATGATGCGCACCGGTTATGCGATTGAATATGACGCGGTTGTACCAACTCAATTGTGGCCTTCCTTGGAGACGAAACGCCTGCCTGGACTGTTTACGGCGGGACAAATCAACGGGACCTCCGGTTATGAGGAAGCGGCGGGACAAGGCATTATGGCTGGGATTAACGCGGCTCGTAAGGTGCAAGGGAAGGAACCTGTCGTACTAGATCGTTCGCAAGGCTACATCGGCGTATTGATCGATGATTTGGTGACGAAAGGCACGAATGAGCCGTATCGCTTGCTAACCTCTCGTGCTGAATATCGGTTATTGCTCCGCCATGACAATGCGGATTTGCGTCTGACGCCGATTGGTCATGACATTGGTTTGATTTCAGAGGATCGGTATGCACGGTTTATGGATAAGAAAGCGAAGGTTGACCAAGAGATTGAACGGTTGAGATCGACGAAGGTTCGTCCTGTCGATATCAATCCGCTGCTTGAGTCGATTGGCTCGGCTCCAATTCAGGATGGCAGCAACTTGCTTACGATTTTGCGGCGTCCGGAAGTGTCGTATGCCCATATCGCTTCGTTGTCTGCTTCTGAGGTTGAACTCGATGAAGAGATGCAGGAACAGGTGGAAATTCAGATCAAGTATGCGGGTTATATTGAGAAACAATTGATCCACGTTGAGAAGTTACAAAAAATGGAAAAGAAGAAAATACCCGAAACGATCAACTATGTGGATATTCAAGGTTTAGCGATGGAAGCGCGGCAAAAACTGACCAAAATCCGGCCGATCTCGATTGGTCAGGCTTCGCGGATTTCCGGGGTTACACCGGCCGACATTTCGATTTTGCTGGTGTATTTAGAGCATTATAACCGGGTCACGGCTGCAGGAGGGTAACCATTGGATTCGATACAAGCCCAATTTTGCTCGCTGCTCCAGGGTCATGGCATTGAGGTGTCGGAGGAGCAGTTGAAGCAATTTGAACGATATTACGAAGAATTGGTTGAATGGAATGAGAAAATGAACCTCACCGGGATCACGGAACGGGAGCAGGTTTACATTAAGCATTTTTACGATTCGATCAGCTTGGCTTTTCATGTCCCGATGGGGGAGATGAGGTCCATGGCCGATATTGGGTCCGGAGCGGGTTTCCCCGGTATTCCATTAAAAATTTGTTATCCGCATTTGCAGCTAACGATCGTAGACTCTTTGAACAAACGAGTCCAGTTCTTGCAGCATGTGGTCAATGAACTAGGTTTATCCCAAGTACGCTTGCTGCATGGACGTGCTGAGGATTTGGGTCGGCAGGAGGAACTTCGTGATGCGTTTGATCTGGTAACGGCTCGAGCCGTTGCCCGGATGGCAGTTCTTAACGAGTTTTGTCTCCCATTCGCTAAACCCGGCGGGTTGTTTGTGGCTATGAAAGGGAGCGACCCGAAGGACGAAGTCAAGGAAGCTGCCCGTAGTTTGTTTGAGTTAAAAGGGAAATGGGTTAACACCCCCGAGTTTTCACTTCCACTGGAAAATTCGGAACGTCATTTGGTCATCATCCAGAAGACTGCTGCAACGCCAAAAAAGTACCCTAGAAAACCAGGGACACCGGTTAAGATGCCGTTGATCTAAGTGTAACTTGCCCCCCTTAGCAAAATGTTCCACGTGAAACATAGCTAAGGGGGATTTTTTTGTCTATATTTCGGTAAATCTATCTTCTTTTCTATAACTTCTCTCAATTAGAGAATAGGATTATAGAGGAAAAAGTGGTAGAATAGATATATCAGGTTTTTTATGCATTTCGTTTGGAGCAATGTCATCCTGCAGGGATGATCCGTAAGGCGGTTTGGCCTTATGTCACTATGAAACTAGGTGGTAATTGACGGAATGAAAGAACAATTTTCTAAATTGTTTGGGTTAACCGAACGAAGCGGCGGAGATGAAGTAAGACAAATTCCGGTGGAGGAAATTGTCGGCAGTCCTTATCAACCGCGGACGATCTTTAACGACGAGAAAATCGATGAGTTATGCCAGACGATTCGTACGCATGGCGTGATTCAACCGATTGTTGTTCGTTACCGGAATGAAAAGTATGAAATTATTGCCGGGGAACGTCGCTGGAGAGCCGTCAAAAAGTTGGGTTTGGAGTCTATCCCTGCGATTTTACGTGATTTCAACGATTCGCAGGCAGCTTCGATTGCCTTGATCGAAAATCTGCAAAGAGAAGGGCTAACCTCGATTGAGGAAGCTTTAGCCTACCAGAATTTGATTGATTTACACCAGTTGACGCAGGAAAGCTTGGCTCAACGCCTTGGAAAGAGTCAATCGACGATTGCTAACAAAATCAGGTTGTTGCAGCTTCCAGAAGGTGTAAAGACAGCGTTGATGGAACGGAAAATTACAGAACGTCATGCGCGTGCTTTATTGTCCTTAGATACGGAAGAACTGCAATTGAAGGTTTTGGGCGAAGTCATTAGCAAAGAGTTAAATGTCAAACAAACAGAAGCTCGTATTGCCTTCTATAAAGAAATGGATAAGAACAAAAAGTCTCCATCGAAACGAATTTCTTTCACGAAGGACGTACGGCTTGCACTGAATACGATTCGTCAGTCCATCGATATGGTCACTGGCTCAGGATTGCAAATCAAAACGGAAGAAAAGGATCATGAAGATCATTATGAGATCGTGATTCAAATTCCGAAACGTTCATAAATTCACTCGCTGACCCCAACCGCGAGGTTGAAGGTCAGCTTCTTTTTCGGTAGTGCGAACACGGAGCCGATCCTTGATGCACAAGTGGATCATATACGGGTACGACATCTGATGATATCGAGCGGTAGGTGTATTCACCACGCATTGTTATAGGTCTTTTTGTAGCGACAGCTTAGAATGCGCACATGAGGACTACAAAGAGATTCTTCTATTATATTGAGGTGAACTGGATTGTCTAAAATCATAGCCATAGCTAACCAAAAAGGGGGCGTCGGAAAGACGACGACTTCCGTCAATTTGGGAGCGGGACTAGCTGCCATCGGAAAGAAAGTTCTACTCATCGATATTGACCCTCAGGGTAATACGACGAGTGGTGTTGGCATTAATAAAGCGGATGTAGCAAATTGCATCTATGATGTGTTGATTAATGAGGTTCATCCGAAAGAAGCGATCGCACATACCGATATCGATAACCTGCATATCATTCCGGCAACGATTCAATTGGCTGGTGCGGAAATCGAGCTGGTCCCAACGATCTCGCGCGAAGTGAGACTCAAAAAGTCGTTGCAACCGATCCGTCATTTGTACGATTACATCTTGATTGATTGCCCTCCATCTTTGGGTATTTTGACGATTAACTCGCTGACGGCGGCGGATTCCGTACTTATTCCTATTCAGTGTGAATATTACGCTTTAGAGGGATTAAGCCAACTTCTTAATACGGTGCGATTGGTGCAAAAACATTTGAACACTTCTTTGCAAATCGAAGGAGTCTTGTTAACGATGTTTGACGCCAGAACGAACTTGGGTATTCAAGTTATTGAAGAAGTTAAGAAGTATTTTCAACAGAAGGTTTACAAGACGGTTATTCCACGAAATGTGCGGTTAAGTGAAGCGCCATCCCATGGTCAATCCATTATTACGTATGACCCACGTTCAAAGGGTGCGGAAGTTTATCTTGAGTTGGCGAAGGAAGTGGTATCTTATGAATAAACGATTGGGCAAGGGATTGGATGCTTTGATTCCAGCACTGTCGATCCAAGATGACGATAAGGTGGTAGAGATACCGCTCAATCAATTACGTGCCAACCCGTATCAACCACGCAAAACTTTTGACGAAGAGGCTATACGGGAATTGGCTGAATCCATTCGGCAGCATGGCGTCATCCAACCGATCATTGTTCGTAGTGTGCTCAAGGGATATGAGATTATCGCGGGGGAGCGGCGTTTCCGGGCTTCGCAATTTTGTGGAAATGCAACGATTCCGGCGGTAGTTCGAAGCTTCTCTGATCAACAAGTAATGGAGATTGCACTTATTGAAAACCTGCAACGGGAGAACTTGAATGCAATGGAAGTAGCCGTAGCATATCAAGGTCTTATGGATCAATTCCAATTGACCCAGGAAGAACTTTCGATGAAGGTAGGCAAGTCTCGATCTCATATCGCTAACTTCTTGCGTTTGTTGTCCTTGCCGGAGGAAGTGAAGGAATATGTTTCACGTGGAACATTATCAATGGGACATGCTCGAGCGTTGGTGGGCCTAAAGGAACCAGCCACGATCAAACAGTTAGCCCAGCAGTGTATCGATCATGAGTGGAGTGTACGAGACCTGGAAGATGCGGTACAGCAACTAGACCGTAAAAAACAGGAGAAACCGAAAGCGGCCGGGAAGAAGCGCGACCCTTATATCGATGAAGTAGAAGAAAGCTTGCGTGAACGATACAAAACGACCGTGAAAATTAAAGCTAATAAGGATAAGGGTAAAATTGAAATTAACTATTATAGCCAGCAGGATTTGCAACGATTGCTTGATATGCTGAGCTAAGGGATAAATGAAATGACATATCCATCTTTTGGTCAGCCTATTTAGCGGGGCTCACGAAAGAAGGGTATGTCATTTCTTGATCTGTCTATGAACTCATGAGAACTCACCTGTGCAGCCTAAATTACCCAAGGAGGAGAACCCGTTGCTCGAAACGAAATCAGTCATCTATCTGGATCATGCAGCCACTTCTTGGCCAAAACCTCCTAGGGTAGGGGAAGCCATGTTGGAAATACTAAACGGACCAGCTGCCAATGCAGGTCGTGGAAATCATGGAATGGCGCTGCAGGCGGGGAGGGTGTTGTATCACACCCGAGTGAAGCTTGCAAAATTGTTTGGTATTCTGAATCCAAATGACATCGCATTCACGTCAAACGCTACTTCCGCCTTGAATTTAGCCATCAAGGGTTACTTGAAGCCAGGAGATCACGTAGTGGCGACGTCGGTCGAGCATAATTCAGTAAGGCGTCCGTTAGAATTCCTGAAAAGGACGATGGGTATTGAAGTTGATTATGCCGAGGTGGATCGTCAGGGTCAATTGGATTTGAGACAGGTAAAGAAACTTTTTCGGCCCCACACACGTTTACTTGTATGTTCTCATAGTTCGAATTTGCTGGGATGTATTTTGCCGATCCATGAATTAAGCCGGATGGCTCATGAGAATGGAGCGATGATCCTGGTTGACGCGGCGCAAACCGTGGGTTGTTATCCGGTGAATGTACAAGAGATGGGGATTGACCTTCTTGCATTTCCGGGCCATAAGGGATTGCTTGGGCCTCAGGGAACAGGAGGCTTGTACATTCACCCGGATATCGATTTGGAACCGCTGCTGCATGGAGGCACGGGAAGTCAATCCGAAGAGAGCGAGCAACCTCACGTTCGACCTGATCGTTATGAAGCGGGTACCGTGAATACTCCGGGGATTGCCGGATTAGGTGCAGGCGTAGATACGGTTCTGGAACGCGGGGTGGAACGGATCCATCGCCATGAATGGGAATTAACGCAATATTTAATGAAGGAACTACACACCGTTCCAGGTGTTCGTCTGATTGGTCCGCAAGTGGGTCAGCCTCGGACAGGCATCGTTTCTTTTACAATTGAAGGAAGAGACGCATCTGAGGTCGCGTTTACACTGGACAGGGAATATGGAATTGCCGTTCGGGCCGGTTATCACTGCACGCCACTAGGACATCAAACGGCAGGGACCATACAAGGCGGAGCCGTTCGTGCCAGTGTCGGATACCTGACGACGGAGGCGGAACTTCAAACGTTCATGAATGCCATTATTCAAATGATTAAATGATCTCAAGCACAGAGGAGTAGACAGTCGCATGCGGGAATGGAATGATCTCATCTTTGAGCAATTAAGCTGGATCGTTGGAGGTTTGGTCCTCCTGATTCTGTGGCTATTGATCTGGAATCTGATCCAAGGAAGTAAGCTTCGTAAGATGAAGAAAAGATACGAACTCATGATGAAGGGTGCCGGTGTTGAAGATCTGGAGAGCTTGCTGATCGATTTGAAAATGCAGCAGGGTAAAATTGAAGACCTCCAGGAGGAACAAAAACAACAGCTCGCACAAGTCCGAAAAAGGATTCCTTTACAAAAGTCGAAGATCGGGATTAAACGTTATAATGCATTTGGCGAGAAGGGGAACGATTTGAGCTTCTCCATTGCAATTGTTAATGATCAGCAAGATGGTATGGTCCTTACAGGACTTTACAATCGCGATGGTTCTTTCGTATACGCAAAGGGCTTGGAGAAAGGGGAGTCATCGCATGCGCTCTCTCCGGAAGAGCGTGAGGCTATAGCTCTCGCCGGGCAAGAGAAATCGACCCCCGAGTCCACTCCTTAATCGCAGTATACAAGCAATTCGAGATGATCTCTGAAAGTCGCATGACTAGACTTAGACGCGTATTTTGCAATACGAAGTATTCCATGAAGCCGCCGACATTGACGATTCCCGTGAGATGGATATCGCCGACCGGCGGTAATTCTTTATTTACGCCTGCGCCGGGACGAAGAGGCCCTTGAACGACCTGAATGGAGCCCACGCTGGACGTTTGGCCTAGACAAGCGTCAATGCTGATAATATACGGATCAACGAAGCGAGAGTGGATTAAGTCCAGGGTTTCTTTTAAATTCATTGCATGTACAGGTTCTTCTAAGGTGCCATAGAGGTGGAAGTTCGAGCTATGGTACTTGGCCAACGCGCTGCCGACCAGTGGTCCCAAGCAATCTCCGGTAGAGCGGTCCGTGCCGATGCAGATAATAACGATGTCTTGCCCTGGGGCAACCTGTCCAAAATGCAGAAGCAACCGGTGAATGATCGCCGAATGAATGCCGGGTTCGGTATGAGGAATTTTCAAATAAGGAATTTCTTGCCCTGGAAACGTCGGTTGAATCTGTGACATGGAATCTTCCTTTCGGCTGGGGATCATGTGCGAAGTAATCGCACTTCAAAGATTTAGTAGATAGTATATGGAAGAAACACTTATTATATACTCATACGAAAGTCTCATTGAGGAAAAGGAGAGGAATCGAAGTGGGAGATGATTGGTTGGTGATGGCCTTTGATTCAACTCAGCAAGCGCTGCGTGCCGAGATGCTCTTGGAGTATGCCGAGGTAGACATCGACTTATGCCCTACGCCAAAGGAGATTACCGCCGGGTGTGCATTATCGATACGGTTCCCGCAATTATCTCTGGATACGGTTAGAAAGATAATCACCTCGGAATCGGTAGAGATTCGAGGGATTTACTCCCGTCAAGGGATGGGCTATGATAGCATCAAGTTATGAAATCTGAAAAGGATTGATAGATATGCTGCTTGCGAAAGAACCTGAACTGATGCAAGATGCTACTGAAACGGTAACGACCTGGAAAGACAATATATGGAATTGGTTTACAAATATGGATATGTGGATAAATGTTCTATATGCGGGGATTAAAATTATCATTATATTTGTTCTCACCCGTTTGTTCGTTCATATTGTGTACCGATTGATCGATCGATCTTTGCAGAAGCGAGAAAAAAGCCGACTGCAGATGAACCCGCGGCGGTTGATTACGGTGGGTGAGTTGCTGAAAAACATCACTAGTATCACCAGCAACTTCATTATGGTGATGTTGGTGTTGGGTGAGCTTGGTTATGATCTGGCGCCGCTGTTGGCAGGTGCCGGAGTTCTTGGGCTAGCTATAGGTTTTGGTGCCCAGAGTTTGGTGAAGGATGTCATTACCGGGTTCTTCATTATCCTGGAGGATCAGTTTGCCGTCGGTGATGTAATTCAAACGGGCAGTCTGAAGGGGACAGTAGAAATTATCGGTCTTCGTTCCACGCGATTAGTAAGCTGGACGGGGGAGGTACATATCATTCCAAACGGGATGATCACGAACGTGACGAACTTCTCCGTGGGAACCGCGCTGGCCGTTGTCGACTTGCCGTTCAGCAACACCCGAAGGTTAGAAGGGGCCGTAGAGCTGCTCCAAGGGGCCATGCAGCGCTTGAGGGAGGAGCAGGAGCAAATCCCACAGGTACCAAGTGTTCTGGGCATCCAGTCGCTAACGGCAAGCGAATACGTCATTCGCATCGCCGTAGAGTGCCCACCGGCCATACGGGCCGATGTCGAGCGGCAGATTCAGACTTATGCCAAGGAGTCGCTGGAGCAGGCTGAGATGAACGCTTAACACGAGAAGAACGTAATATAGGCGAGTACAAGAGTAAAGATGATGGGGTAGGGGGAATAAGCTATGGAGCGTAAAGCTTTTCAGTTGGGCGATATCGTGCAAATGAAGAAAAATCATCCTTGTGGCAGCAACGAAATGGAAATCATCCGAATGGGCATGGATATCCGCATCAAATGCGTAGGATGCAAACATAGTGTGTTGGTGCCCCGCGCCAAGTTCGAGAAGAACATGCGTAAAGTGCTCCGCTCTGCAGCTCCCGAAGTGGAGGGGACGGCGCAGGACGGACAATAAACGGCTTAAGAATCGGCAGTTTATGGGATGAAGGATGCCTCTATTGCATTCGGAATGAATTCATGGTACAATCATTCTTGCTGTGGAGAGGTACCCAAGAGGCCCAAGGGGGTTGACTCGAAATCAACTAGGCGTCGCAAGGCGTGCGTGGGTTCGAATCCCACCCTCTCCGCCATTTACTTTAAAGAACATGAACTCTTACGCTTATGCGTAAGGGTTTTTTTGTTGTGTCGCTTTCATCTAAAAGAAAGAAGGACCCTTTCGGGTCC
>NZ_JALPRK010000033.1 GCF_023195895.1 Paenibacillus mellifer | reverse complement strand
GTTTTATTACTTCTATGTATGTTCTTCATGATGATGCGCCGATAAATTACTTAATGCTCATTCCTAAACTAAGTCATCGCTCCTGCTTTCTTCTTAACCCTCTTCTCGTAGTTATCTAAGTACGTTTGAACCGCTTCGTGTTATATAGCTCTTCTATCTTTCCCGCTTCTTCGATTAGACGATGGCAGATAACGTTCTGGTATTCACGAATCCCAGAGCCTTAAAGGAGCGCAGCGACTGGGTCCGCCAGGACTTAGGCTCGCAGTGGTTGTCGCCTGAATCCGCTTCTCTGCTACTGAAATCGCACCGTCATGAATTCGCTTCTTCAACTTCCAAGGCGACCTAGGAACCTATAGGTTCCGCAGCGTGAATACGTTGTTATAGGTTGTTCCGGCCCTCTTCGATATCTCATTCAAATTATTTCATACGGGTTATAAGGTTTTTATACAAGTTTTTATACAAGTTTTTATTAAGCTCTTTTCATGGTTTTCAGTCAATCCAATTTGTGTTATGATCTTTATAAGAAAACCGAGTGCGCTAACACTCGGCTATACAATTGGCTTGGATGGTTTATTCCCTTCTAAGTCCTTATCGGAAATAAAAACCCACCTTTGGCCGCGAAACCTTGGGGTGGGTTTTTACTTTCTCTTGTTGGAATTAATGTATGTTAAGAGGGCAAGGATAAACATGCCAAATAAAAACATGATTGTCATTGCGTCTTTGACCTCCATAGCTTCACCTCCTTACGAAGGGAAACTATGACCACCCAAGATTCAATTGTACTTCTATATCTTACCATATCGACAAAGTTATGAATAGAATATTCGTTCGTATTTTTGGGTTTTGTACGCTTTTCCGGAATTTCCTATAACGTTTCCGTGTTCACGACGTCCATTCACCCTAAGCTGCTCAGCGCACGACTAGTGCGCCTGGCCGGCCGCGATGCGGTTGGGTGAATGGATGTGTCCCGGCAATCGCTTCCCCGACTTATCTTCCGGGATCGAGGGGCTTGTCCCCCGATGCGTGAACACATTGTTATCGGATGTCAGCGTCCTCTTCGAATTACAAACGTAAAGCACTCATTCTCTTCCTTCGATGATACTTGTTGCAATACCATTTCCTTCTTCCATATTTTTTGCTGGACCTGATACATATCCTTCGATTAAATTATATTTCTCATTTATGTCATCCAACTGTAACCATACCTTGTCAAATTCAATTGAAGTCATAATTGATCCAATAGATTTTATAACATGATCTTCATCGTCTATCTTTGTTAGGAGCTCAAAATATTTATTGTCTTCTCTCCTAAGCTTTATATGGTAAACCAGATCGTCATCTACGATCATCTTCCCTAATAATATGTCCTTGCCAAAAAGCACTCTATAATGTTCACCAATGATTGAAATTGACGTTTGTTTTTCGAACTTCGATTCTATCGAGTAAATTGTGCCCTTAAGTTTTACCTCTATATGTTGGGGACGGTGATAATCATAGATAAGATAAATAGCTACAAAGATGATGAAACAGCTTATTGTTATTATCACTTTCTTTTTCACCGAATCCCACCATTCAAATGTCATAAGCTGATTTCCGATAACGTATTGTGTTCCCGACGTCGAAAGGCTTAAGCAGTTGGCCCATCAAGCACAGCGATCCGGGTCACCGGGTGGCTCCGCCACTTAGCCTTACAGACGTGTCCGCCTGAGTTCACTTCCTGCTACTGAATTATCTACGTAGTGACTCCGCTTCTTATTACTCCGGGCGGACCCAGCGGCTCTAGCCGCTGGCGGGAACATGGTGTTATCTGTTGGATTGGGCCCACTTCTTCGAATAGAGACAGGACGTCGACCCACATGTTTATTCCTTCTTTTTACGCCTTTTTCAGTTTGTATTCCTCGTGCATGTTATACCTTTTTTCCTTTGTCCCCTTTAGGTAATTGCTTCTTCCGGGTTTATACGAGCTTTATTCTTTACTGGGTTTATACTGGGTTTATACAGGTCTTTTCCCGTTTTATATTCTCGTTCTTTGCTTTGTATTTACCTATCAATTTCCCTCTTCAAGCAACAGGAAGTTGCGCATGGATTACCTACAAATCTTTGGGCCCAATCTGGCAGATAACGTTGTTGTATTCACGAACCCTCACCACCTTAAGGCACGTTAGTGCCAGCCGCAATGCGGTTAGGTGGTGCAGGGTTGTCTGCTGAATTAACTACTATGCCATCGCTTCTGCAGATCAAGGGGCGTCAGACCCGCAGCGTGAATACGGTGTTATACGAAGGTCTCTCTACTATGAATTTGCTTCATATTGCTTTAATTTATATATCATATCGGTTAATCTTTCATATGCATTTATCGGAAAATCTGAATTCCATCTTTTAATAAATCCTTCAGACCCTAAATCTTTCATTTTTGTTAATTCTCTATGTATAATTCTCAGCAGTCTAATTGTCTTTATTTCTTCTGTTATTAATAGCGTGCCTTCTTCAGTTGCTTCAGTACTAAAATTGTCACTCATTTCAAATAACTGAAATAAACAGAATACATTTGAGATTTTTGAAATCTTTAATCGATACTCACCTGGTTCAGTTTGCATAGTAATAATTACTTCATTTACGTCTTTATCCAAAATAGATATCTTACTAGCTATTTCGTGGATAGCATCTGACAAGAAAGAAACAGGTATATCAAATTTTTTACCTTCAGTCGTATAAATCATGACAACTAACCAACCATGTGGTTGAAGACTCATTGAGATCTCCATAAGATTATTCTCCTGTTTTTAAAGTTTCTAGAGACTTTCGTATAACTCCTTAATCTCTGCCCGTCGCAAACCTCACCCCAGTCGGGTGATTTGCGGCCCCTGTTATCACTCCCTTAATTATACCTCCATTTCTTAATTTTGTAATTTCATTTCTACTCCCCTATTTAATTATGCTACTCCCTCCTCTCGTCACGCAAAAGCCGATCCAGCGGGCTCTGAATACGCTTCAGGTTCTTGGTGCTGACGTGGGTATAGCGTTCGGTGGTGGTTGGACTGGCGTGGCCCAGCAGCTCCTGGATATACCGGAGATCGGTGCCGTTCTCGAGCAAATGGGTGGCGAAGGAATGCCGCAGGACATGAATGCCGACCTGCTTCGTGATGCCCGAGGTTAGCAGGGCTTCCTTAAATACTTTTTGCAAGGAACGCTCATGCAAGTGGCTCCCCGGATGTTGCCCCGGAAATAACCACATCGAGGTGGAGAGTCGCTCCGCTTCTACGTATCTTTGGATCATGTCCCATGCTGTTTGGGAGAGTAAGGTGTGTCTGTCCTTTTTGCCCTTGCCTTGCCGGACTCGAAGGATGCCGCGTTCCGGGTCGATATCCGTGATTTTCAGTCGGACGACTTCGCTCACTCGCAGCCCTGAAGCGTACGCCAGATACAGCATTGTGCGGTGCTTCAGATTTGTCGGCGCTTGGATCACGCGGAGTACTTCCTGCTCCGATAGGATATAGGGCAGTTTTTTCTCTTTTTGGGGTCGGATATATTTCGTCTGTTCGGAAGGTTGTTTGAGCACCTCAACAGCCAGAAAACGTAACGCACTGATGGCTTGGTTCACATAAGCAGACGAGTGTCCTTGCTCAAGGAGCTGCAAAGCATACTGTTTCGCACGAGACGAATCGATGATCGTGGAGGTAAGCCGCGCATCCTTGAGGGTTCCTGGACTTTTCATCTCCAAGTGATCAGCCAAGTTCTGCAAGAATCGCCGAACATGCCCCCGATAAGCCTTGCTCGTTTTTAGACTATATCCCTTCAGCTTGAGCGCGGTGAGCAGCTTTTGCTCCAGGGCTTGAGCGAATTTCTCATCGGTGGATAGCTTTGGCGACACGGCTAGCCCGTCCATTCGAATCTCCGCTTCCGGAAAGCATTCTGCGAATTGCCGGAGTTTCTCTTCCGTGCAAGGAAAACGCCAGAATTTCCCGTTAGGATCCCACTTTCCTCCCCCAACGGCATGCAGCTTACCTATATCCTCTCTTGAGAACTCCGCCAATTTCACGGACATCTGTTCGTTTTCAATCCGGTGAATCTGAATGTACATCCCTAATACCTCCTTTTTCTGTCTAGTTGAACAAAAAGAGACAGCCCTCTCTCGAGTTCTGTCTCCGATACTTTCGGATGAACGGCGGACCGTTTTTCGGTCAACCGATATGTCTCTAGGTTACTGCGTGAACCACGTTTTGAACATATGCTTTGTGGTCGCTTTGTTCATCTCAGCGATAGAGGTGGTCAGCGGGATGCCTTTTGGGCAGGCACGGACGCAGTTTTGCGAGTTGCCGCAGCCTTCGATGCCGCCTTCTTCCATCAGCGCTTCCAGGCGCTCATCGGCGTTCATTTCACCGGTCGGATGCGCGTTAAACAGGCGCACTTGGGAGATGGCCGCCGGACCCATAAAGTCCGTCTTCTCGTTGACATTCGGGCAGGCTTCCAGGCAGACGCCACAGGTCATGCACTTGGACAGCTCATAGGCCCATTGGCGCTTCTTCTCCGGCATCCGTGGACCGGGTCCGAGATCGTACGTGCCGTCGATCGGAATCCACGCCTTCACCTTCTTCAGCGCGTTAAACATCCGGCTGCGGTCAATTACGAGGTCGCGTACGACCGGGAACGTCCGCATCGGCTCAACGCGAATCGGCTGCTCCAGGTTGTCGATCAATGCCGCGCAAGCCTGGCGTGGTTTACCGTTGATGACCATCGAGCAGGCGCCGCATACTTCCTCCAGACAGTTGGACTCCCAACAGACCGGCGAAGTATTCTCGCCCTTCTCGTTCACCGGGTTCCGCTGGATTTCCATCAAGGCACTGATCACGTTCATGCCGGGGCGATAGTCGAGCTCGAATTCCTCCGTATACGATTTCGAGTTCGGATCATCCTGGCGCGTGATAATGAACTTTACTTTTTTGGCCGTAAACTTTTTGGCCGATACATCTGTTTCCGCCATTGCCATTTGTATCCCCTCCTATTTGTCCTTCGAGTAGTCGCGAATCCGCGGCGGGATCAAAGAGACGTCGACCGGTTCATACGAAATTTGCGGGCCGTCCGGCGTCCACGATGCTTTAGTTGTCTTGAGGAATTCCTCGTCGTTCCGGTCCGGGAACTCCGGTTTGTAATGCGCGCCCCGGCTTTCGTTACGCAGCAATGCACCCAGTGTCATCGCTTCGGCCAGCTCCAGCATGTTCCACAGCTGACGAGTGAACGCCGCGCCCGTATTGTTCCAGCGGGACGTATCGTTGATGTTGATATTCTTATAACGTTGCTTCAATTCCTTGATTTTGCCGATGGTTGCTTCTAATCTATCGTTGTGACGAACAACCGTCATGTTGGCGGTCATCCAATCACCCAGCTCTTTATGGATGACATAAGCGTTTTCCGTGCCGTTCATCGCCAGAATACCTTCGTATTTCGTCTCCTGCGCCTTGCGAGAGCTTTCGAACACAGCGGGGTTGAGGTCTTCCGTCGATTTCTTCAGGCCGCGGAGATATTCCACCGCTTTGGGTCCTGCCACCATCCCGCCGTAAATGGCCGAGACAAGCGAGTTGGCGCCAAGCCGGTTCGCCCCATGGTATTGGTATTCGCATTCACCCGCGGCAAACAAGCCGGGAATATTCGTCATCTGATTGAAATCTACCCACATGCCGCCCATCGAATAATGAACCGCCGGGAAGATCTTCATCGGAATTTTGCGTGGGTCATCGCCCATGAATTTCTCATAAATCTCAATAATGCCGCCGAGCTTCACATCGAGCTCCTTCGGATCCTTGTGAGAGAGGTCGAGATACACCATGTTCTCGCCGTTAATGCCGAGCTTCTGATCCACACACACGTGAAAAATCTCCCGCGTCGCGATATCCCGCGGCACGAGGTTACCGTAGGCCGGGTATTTCTCCTCGAGGAAGTACCAAGGTTTACCGTCCTTGTAAGTCCAGATTCGTCCGCCTTCGCCGCGCGCCGATTCCGACATCAGCCGCAGCTTGTCATCGCCCGGAATGGCCGTCGGGTGAATTTGGATGAACTCGCCATTCGCATACGTCACGCCTTGCTGATACACAGCGCTGGCTGCCGTCCCCGTATTAATGACTGAGTTCGTCGTTTTGCCGAAAATAATCCCAGGGCCCCCCGACGCCAAAATCACGGCATCCGAAGAGAAGGTTGTGATTTCCATCGAGCGCAGGTTCTGCGCCGTAATGCCGCGGCAGACGCCTTCATCATCCAGCACCACGGACAGAAACTCCCAGTTTTCGTATTTCGTCACCAGCCCGGCCGCTTCATGGCGGCGCACTTGCTCATCCAATGCGTACAGCAACTGCTGCCCGGTTGTCGCTCCGGCAAACGCCGTACGGTGATGTTTCGTCCCGCCAAACCGGCGGAAATCCAGCAAGCCCTCCGGCGTACGGTTGAACATGACGCCCATCCGGTCCATCAGGTGGATGATGCCGGGAGCCGCTTCGCACATGGCCTTAACCGGCGGCTGGTTAGCCAGGAAGTCCCCGCCGTATACCGTGTCGTCAAAATGCTCCCAAGGCGAATCGCCTTCCCCTTTCGTATTAACGGCCCCGTTAATGCCGCCTTGCGCGCACACCGAGTGGGAACGTTTAACCGGCACAAGCGAGAAGAGCTGCACTGGTACGCCCGCCTCGGCCGATTTGATCGTAGCCATCAGGCCAGCCAGGCCGCCGCCAACGACGATTAAGCTTTGTTTAGCCATTTGATTTCAACTCCTAAAAGTTTTGTGAGCGTTACATCAACGAGTATCTACGAACAAAACTTACTTCGTTAGCTTCCGCTTCGTTTTGTGAGCGTTAACTTACTTCGTAAGCATTCAGTATCATTTAAGCATTAAGCCAGCCAAGCCTTCGCCGCCTCCAGCAAGGCCGTACCTTCCGCCTGGAATTCCGCGCCGCGGAAAGCGAACAGCGACCACACAAACATGACCCCAACAATAACGAACAAGCCCATGCAAATATAAGAGGACACGCGCTGTGCTCGCGGACCCACCGTCACGCCCCAACTGACGAGGAAAGACCACAATCCGTTCGTAAAATGGAACGCCGCCGACACGACCCCGATCAAATACAACACGAAGAAGATCGGGTTGTTGACGATGTCGTGCATCACGCCGCCCAACTCCTCATGCGTGACATTGCCCAGCGCCACCTGCACGCGGGTTTCCCACACATGCCAAATGACGAAGACAAACGCGATGACGCCGGTAATCCGTTGTAACAAATAACGCAGGTTGCGTTCAGTCGGGAACCGACCGTTGTTTGGCTTCGCCTGGAACGCGATATACAGTCCATATACGCCGTGATACAACAGTGGCAGCCAAATCCCGAAGATCTCCAAAACCAAGACGAGCGGCAGGCTATTTAAGAATGCCACGGCCTCCTTAAACCCTTCGCTCCCGCCTTCAACCGCCGAAAAGTTGGTGATCATGTGCTCCAGCAGGAAGAATCCCAGCGGAATGACGCCCAGCAGTGAGTGCAGTTTTCTGGAATAAAACCCTTTCATAAGTGCGTGTACCCCTTTCTCATTCCATCATCCATTTCAACTTGCATTTCTTCATTAATGAATTTGACCTAATGAGGCGCAGATGTTGTATATGATAATCACCACACCACGGTCGCTAAAACCCCTTTGTACCAAAAGTAACATGTGAACAACTTGTGTCACTTTTCATGTTACTCCTTTTTATCTTATAATGGAATTGCAATATATTTATTAATCATTATAACGAATTCACATATGCAAACCTGTCGAATCATGTCATTCGCCCAGAAAAAGGAGGTCGCCCCCATGCTCGAAGAACTGCTGGTGTTCACCACAGTCGTGGAGCAATCTAGTTTGAACAAGGCATCCAAGCTGCTGAACCTGTCCCAGCCGGCCCTCTCACGGAAAATCGTCAAATTGGAAGAGGAGTGGGGGGTTTCCCTGTTTCATCGCAAAGGGAAGCGTCTCGAGCTCACCCGCGTTGGCCAGGAGGCTTACCAATACGCGCTGGAGCAGCGGCAACGCCATCAGAATTTCCTGCAGTCGGTGTCCCGCTTCAAGGCAGCCGAGCGCCGCATCGTGACGTTAGGCGCCAGCCTGACGACGATTCAAACCACGCTCCCGCCGCTTGTGACCGCGTTAATGGAGAAGTTCCCGGATATTGAATTGAAACTGGTTACCGGCAAAACCCACGAAATCGTCTCTTACGTCCGCGAGAAGAAAGTGGATATCGGCGTTGTGGCCTCCATGGTGAATGAAGCCGGCCTGAAGTGTCTACCGCTGTTTAAGGACCACCTCGAGCTGGTCGTACCTAAGGGGCATGAGTTGGCTGCGGCTGGCCAGAAACGCCGACTTGTGATGGACGATTTGAACGGACGGCCGATGATCGTTTTTTCCAAAGGGACCTGGTACCGCCGATTAATCGACGACCTGTTTGGCCGTTACAGCATCCTGCCCGACATCCGGATGGAGATCGACTCGTTTGAAGCGATCGTGCGCCTTCTGCCCATCTGCAAAGCGGCCGCGCTGCTGCCTAAATCGTACCTGCGCATGCCGTTGCTGAGGGATAACGGCCTGCTCACCGTACCAATTCCCGAGCTGGCTCAGACGCGCCGCGAAACCTGCCTCGTTTACGGCGACAAATCGGAGCTGACAAGCGAAACGAAGGAATGGATCTCACAAATCCGCGAGTCCCTTGTCAAGGAACTGCCGATCTAACAAAGAAAGCTGCTGCTGCTCCAGGTTAATACCCGGAACAGCGGCAGCTTTCCTAATTAAACAAAATATCGAAGATAGAGGTAAAGGCTGGAGATCAGAATCGTGACGAGCATCAGCGGCAGTCCGTATTTCAAATACTGGAGGAAGCTGATAGGCTCCCCTTCCTTCGCGGCCATTCCGGCTCCGATCAGATTGGCGCTGGCCCCAATCAAGGTCCCGTTTCCGCCCAGGCAAGCCCCAAGCGCCAAACTCCACCACAGAGGTTCTAAATGACTAACCCCCAAACTGCCCATATCCTGGATCATCGGAATCATTGTCGCGACCAGCGGGATATTATCGATAAAGGCCGACGCAATAGCACTCAGCCACAGGATCAGCATGGAGGTGGTCATTGGGTCGCCCCCAGTCAGCCGCATCACCCACTCAGCCACCATCGTGATGATACCCGTTTCGACCAACCCGCCAACCAATACGAACAGCCCCACAAAGAAGAAGATCGTTGGCCATTCCACGGAACGAAAAGCTCTTTCCATCACGTGTTCGCCGGTCATAAGCAACAGGAACGAGGCACCAGCCAGAGCGATTGTTGCGGTTTCTAAGTGAATGTATTGATGCAGGAAGAATCCGAGCAAAGTCAGGCCCAAGGCGATCAGGCACTTGATCAGCAGCTTTTTCTCCGTAATCAACCCCTCCAGGTTGATGTCCATAATGAGGTGACGGTTAGCAGAAGCTTCCTTCAATTGTTTATGGAAAATCACGATCACGAGTGGCAAAATGACCGCCAAAATCAATAAAGCTACCGGCGCTAAATTTTCCAAAAAAGCAACGAAAGTTAACTCCTTCACGGCACTGCCGATCATAATGTTAGGAGGGTCTCCGATCAACGTAGCCGTCCCGCCGATATTCGTTGCAATAATCATAGAGAAGAGGTAAGGAAACGAATGCACCCTTAAACGGCGTGTAATGCTAAATGCCACGGGAACCATCAGGATGATGGTCGTCACGTTATCCAAGAAAGCAGAGCCTACTGCGGTGATAAGCGCTAGCAGCCACAGAAGGGTGATCGGATTTCCTTTGGCCAACTTGGCGGTCCACATCCCGATATAGGAGAACAACCCCGTCTCAGCCGTCGTATTGACGATAATCATCATTCCGATCAACAACCCCAGCGTGTTGAAGTCGATATGATGCACGGCGCTCTCCTGATCGAGAATGCCCAGCATGATCATCAATGCGGCGCCAGACATCGCCAGCAACGTTCGATGCACTTTCTCTGATATAATGAGTGCGTAGGTTAGTAAAAAAATACCCAATGCCCAAATGGCCTGTTGTTCCATGTTTTTCTCCCGTCCAATGCCCAAACTGTTCCCTGTCTATTGGTTTAGTATGGTTTCAAATTGCTCGATATTCTTCTTCGCTCCGATAATCACCATGATATCGCCTTCGGTCAGCTGATCCATGGCCGTTGGTGCCACAAGGATACCACCGTCACGGTGGATGGCCACGATACTGCAGCCAAAGCGCGCCCGCGGGTTGAGGTCGCCGAGACTTTTCTGATGCAGACAAGCGGGGACGTTCATTTCTACGATGCTGTACTCCTTCGACAACTCGATATAATCCAGCAGATTGGGAGTGACCAGCTGATGTGCGACGCGAATCCCCATATCCCGTTCGGGATAGATGACCCGGTCAACACCCAGCTTCTCTAGGGCCCGGCCGTGCAGCACGGAGATCGCCTTAGCAACCACCGTCTTGATGCCTAAATCCTTGAGCAAGATCGCCGCCAGGATACTCATTTGGATATCGTTGCCGATCGCCACGATCCCACAATCGAAATTGCGGACCCCCAGCGACTTCAACACCTCCTCATCCGTTGCATCGGCAACGACGGCATGCGTCAACTGGTCGCTCATTTCCTCGACGAGCTCTTCATTCCGGTCAATGCCCAGAACTTCATAGCCTAAATCCATCAGCTCTAAGGCCAAGTTCGACCCGAACCGTCCGAGGCCGATGACTACAAACTGCTGTCTTTTCATAAACGTTAATTTCCCCTTATCCTATAATGATTTTGCCTTCTGGATGGCGATACAGCTCTTTTCCTTTCTTAGGACCGATCGCATAAGCCAGGGTCAGCGGCCCCAGCCGACCGGCAAACATCGTAAGGCTGATCACGATCTTCCCGAAAGCCGTTAAATCATCCGTTAAACCCATGGATAATCCGACCGTGCCGAAAGCGGATGTCGTTTCAAATAGGATCGATAAGAAGCTCGCATCCTCCGTAGTAGACAACACCATCGCGACTGCCACAACAAGGAATAACGCAAGCAGGGTAATCGTCAGCGCTTTAAAAACCCGCTCCTCGGCCATCCGGTATCGGAACAGGACCAAGTCCGTACGTCCACGAATCATCGAGCCTACCGCTCCGACCAACATCGTAAACGTGGTTGTTTTGATCCCGCCCCCCGTCGAACTTGGAGAAGCACCGATAAACATCAAGATGATCATAAAAAATTGCGTTGCCTGCCGCAAAGCTCCAATATCCAGCGTGTTAGCTCCCGCCGTACGCGGCGTGACCGATTGGAAGAAGGACCCCCAAATCTTCCCACCCCATCCGAGCGGCGAAAGTGTCCGCGAGTTCGTGAACTCAAAGATGAAGATAACGAGAGCCCCGATCACAATCAGCGCAGATGTCATCGATAATACCACCTTCGAATGCAGCGACAGCTTGCGGCGCTTCCGGAACTCAACAAGGTCGGACAACACGATAAACCCAAGCCCTCCTGATACGATCAGAAACATCGCTACGAAGTTAACGATCGGGTCAGCAACATATTTCGTTAAGCTTTGATAATCGCCAAACAGGTCGAAGCCCGCATTATTAAACATCGAGACCGCATGCCATATCCCGAAATACAGCGCCCTCCCCAAGGGCATGTCGAATGCCCAACGTATGGTGAACAGAAGCGCCGCACTGGATTCGATAATCAGAGAATACATCAACACTTTACGAATTAAACGAACAATGCCTTCCATCGAGGTCTGATTCATCGCCTCCTGGAGGAGGAGACGGTCCTTCAGCGATATTTTTCGTTTGAGGACAAGAGAGAACAAAGTGGCCATGGTCATGAAACCGAGACCTCCGATCTGGATGAGCAGTACAATGACCACTTGCCCAAAGGTGGAAAAATAGGTGCCGGTATCAACCACGACCAACCCCGTCACGCAAGTTGCCGAAGTGGCCGTGAACAGCGCTTCGACGAACGGCAAGGAATCTCCGGTCGTACTAGAGATCGGCAACATCAGCAGTAACGCCCCCAGCAAAATGATGAGCGCAAACCCGATCACTAAGATCTGAGGCGGGGAAAGGCTTATTTTCTTGAAATGCAACTCGTTCACCTCGTTGTTGTTTTGAAAAAAGAACAAAAGAAAAAAGCACTGGAAATCCAATGCCTTTCGGTGTTTGGTTCCTGCTGCACAGGCCTACGAGGTTAGCTGACGGATTCGGACATGCACAGTTGCCCTATTCGCTGACACTTCCGCCGCTTCCTAGCCGGCTGCGCGAAGTTCTGCGAAATTCACCCCAAAAGATACGGTTCCCCCGTTTTCATTACGAAATTCGGCCGAGATTCTTTTCAATTGTTTTCATTCATTTTTTCGTCAAATGGATTATATCCCTTATTCCCTCCCGCTACAAAGCTTGATTTTCAGGAAAAAGACCAAAATAGGGCGAAATGAAGGGGGAAAGGGAGAAACTTCGCCCTGAATCTGAGCGATGCGAAGGCATGCCTGAGTTATTGCCGATTCTCGTCATTTTTGTCTCTTGTCTGGCGCAGGGGGAACAGCTGTGTTATCTTTACTTTGACGTACTTGAGGGAAATTCATACCTCATCTATATAAAGGGTACGTGATGAAAAAGGTAATTTTACCAAATAACAAAGGAGTTTTGCGAGTGAATTCCTCTATGAAACCATCTGGCCGCAGGATGAAAACAAAGAACCTGTGGCTGCTGGCCGCTCTCGGATTCATTGTGTTTATCGCCGTTCAGTTGTTCCCGACCACCGACTCGGAGTCGCTGCAGCTGCAGCAAGCGGATGAGGTCATCAGTAAATCGAAAGCAGCGGCCAGCGCAGCCGATTTCGTCCATTCCGTCTTAAACCTGGATCTGTCCGAACCTATAAAAGATAAGGCCTTAATTACATACGAAACACGTTCCGATCTGTTTGGTTATTTGACCCGAGCGGATCTGCTGGCTCCGTACTTAAAAACCTACGAAAAGCAATTTCCCTACGATGTGTTCCGTGTCCGTTACAACGATCCTACCGAGACGTTCAGCGCCGTAACGGTTGATGTTCACATGACGACCGGCCAAGTCGTCGGCTTTGAAGAGATTGCTTCGTCCAGCAACGCGAACAAGCAAATGATGCTGGACCTGGGATCAGAAACCACCGATTCCATGAAGGCATGGGAAGGCGATTTGACATTAGCCGAGAAGGAACAGCTGACGTTGCCTTACCTGAACGCCTTTGGATTTAAAGCAGGCGATTTGGAGCTCACCTCCGGCGAAGGAGATGTCGGTCTGCAATATCAGATCAAAGATTACACCTTGGGCGAGTCCCAAGCGCAGCTCAAGTTTAGTTATGAGTATGGCGCCGTGTCCTCGTTTGAGCGTTATTTCAGTGTACCGCAGGCCCATTTGGACTACGTAGCCGGGCAAACGAAACTCGCCAATTGGCTCACGTATGCCGGTTACGCCCTGTTGACGTTCGTGCTGGCGATTCTCGCCATCGTATATAGCGCGATGACACGGGCCCATACTTCATTTAAACGCGGGATTTTCTTGGCCTCCCTTTACTTCGTGTTATCCACGGTGGGGACGATCAATATGATGCCGGTCTTCCAAAAAGACGGTCTCGAATCCGGCGTGCTCATCTTCGGCTTCTTCTTCCAAGGCTTAGTGACGTTGTTCCTCGCCGCTTCCGTGTATTTCTCGCTGGTCGGCGGTGACGGCTTATGGCGGAAGAACGGGATCAACCTGTGGCCGCGATCGCGGGAGGAAGGGTACGGCCGTTATGTGCTAACCTCAATGGCCGACGGTTACGCCTGGGCGCTGATCCTGCTGGGAGCGCAGTCGGTTGTCTTCTTCATTCTGGAGCGGACGATTCATACCTGGTCCACAACGGACGCCACGCAATCGCCGTACAACATGGTGTATCCGCTGCTGCTGCCACTGCTCGCTTGGGTGGCCGGGATCGGCGAAGAAGCGGTGTATCGCTTGTTCGGGATCCCGATGCTGAAGAAGATGTTTCGCAGCACCTTTATCGCCAGTCTCTTGTCGACCTTGATCTGGGCATTTGGCCACACGTTGTATCCGATTTATCCGGTCATTTCTCGCCCCATCGAGTTGACCTTTATCGGACTGTTGTTCAGCTTCGTGTTCCTGCGTTACGGCTTCGCCGCTGTCGTCTTCTCGCACGTCATCTTCGACAGCATCTTGATGTCGCTGAGCTTGATGTTTATGGGCGGAGCGCTGAATATCAGCGCCGGCATCTTCTATATCGCCCTGCCGGCGATCGTCGCTTATGTCATTTACCTGTTCAACCCGCCGAGTAAAGAACGGAAGAGCTTGCCGCCGCAACAGCAAAAAGAGGAGCCGTATATTACGACTCCTCTGGCGAATCCTCGTCCCGAAGGGCATTTATAATCTCGTGGGCTAGTTTTTCCCCGATAGAAAGAGGCCGGAAGTCTTCGACGGAGGCCTCTTTTATTTTTTTTAGCGATCCAAAATGCTTCAGCAGCGCCTTCCGGCGTTTCTCCCCGATCCCGGGGATCGCGTCCAACCGCGAGGTCACCATCGATTTGGCCCGCTGTTCGCGGTGGAAGGAAATGGCGAAGCGGTGCACCTCGTCCTGAATTCGCTGCAGCAGGTAGAACTCCTGGCTGTCACGCGGCAGATAAACCGGCTCCGGCGGATCAAACGCCATGAGCTGCGCCGTTTTATGCTTGGCGTCCTTGACGAGGCCGCACACGGGTATGAACAGCGCCAGCTCGTTCTCCAGCACGTCGGTCGCGGCGGAAATCTGCCCTTTGCCCCCGTCGACCACGATCAGGTCGGGACGCGGCAGATTCTCCTTCAGCACCCGCTCGTAGCGGCGGCGAATGACCTCGCGCATCGTCTCGTAATCGTCCGGCCCTTGTACGGTTTTCACTTTATATTTACGATATTCCTTCTTCGCCGGTTTGCCGTCAATGAACACGACCATCGCCGAAACCGGGTTCGTCCCCTGGATGTTAGAGTTATCAAACGCTTCAATACGCGACACCGACTCCAACCCGATCGCCTTACCGAGGTTCTCGGCAGCCTTCGACGTCCGTTCCTCATCCCGTTCAATCAAACGGAACTTCTCGTCCAGCGAGACACGCGCGTTCTCCTCGGCCATCTTGGTCATCTGTCGCTTCAAGCCGCGTTGCGGCACCAGCGTCTTGACACCAAGCCACTCTTGCAGAGCGGTAGGGGCGTCGATCGAAGCCGGATCGTCTTGATCCTCCGGTTGCTCCGGCAGCAAGATCTCCTGCGGCAACGCCGGATTATCGCTGTAATACTGCGTCACGTAGGACATAAAATCGCCGTAGGCGTCCCCGTAGAACGGAAAAACCGAAGCGTGACGCTCGATCATTTTCCCCTGACGCATGTACAGAATCTGCACGCACATCCAGCCCTTGTCCACGGCGTAACCAAACACGTCGCGGTCCTTCGCGTCGTTCACCGTAATCTTCTGCTTCTCCATCAGCGCATCGATATTGATGATTTGATCGCGTAATTCCTTGGCTCGCTCAAATTGCAATTCTTCGGCCGCTTCGTGCATTTTACGCTGCAGCTCTTTCTTGATCTCCTCATGCCCGCCGCTAAGGAACGAGGTGATTTCCTGCGTCATCGACTCGTACGTTTCCTTCGCCACCTCCTGCACACAAGGCGCCAGGCATTGGCCGATGTGATAATACAGGCAGACTTCCTTAGGTATCACGTTGCATTTGCGCAATGGATACATGCGGTCGAGCAGCTTCTTCGTCTGTTGTGCTGCATAGGCGTTCGGATACGGACCGAAATACTTCGCTTTATCTTTAAGCACCCGCCGGGTGACTTCCAGCCGGGGATGCGGTTCATTCGTTATTTTAATATAAGGAAAGGTTTTGTCGTCCTTGAGCAGAATATTAAACCGCGGATGATGCTCCTTGATCAAATTACACTCCAGAATGAGCGCTTCCATGTTACTTCCGGTCACGATGTATTCGAAATCGCGGATCTCGGACACGAGCAGTTGGGTTTTCCCGTCATGGCTCCCGGTAAAATAGGAACGAACCCGGTTCTTCAGCACTTTGGCTTTCCCAACGTAAATGATCGTACCTTCCTTGTTCTTCATCAGGTAACAACCCGGCGAATCGGGCAGCAGCGCCAATTTATGTTGAATCCGCTCCATCGCTTTCTCATAACTCAGCGTTTCATTGGTAGGTGCGTCCAATCTTCCTCCTCCTTTCTCCTCTCCAGATTAACGCAGAAAACGCCCCCGGCCCAAACCGGAGGCGTCATCCAAGGCGTCAAGCGACGCGCCTGATCGTCTGGATTATTGATGTTTAGAGATCAGGTTCTTCAGCGTGTCCTTCGAGTTCAACCCGACGATTTTGTCGACCGGTTGACCGTCCTTGAACAAGATGAGTGTAGGAATGCTCATAACGCCGAAACGGGAAGCCGTTTCCGGATTGTCATCCACGTTCAGCTTGGCGATCTTCACCGAGTCGCCTACTTCCGAAGACAGCTCCTCCAGAATCGGAGCGATCATCTTACAAGGACCGCACCATGGAGCCCAAAAATCAACAAGAACCGGACCTTGCCCTTCGATTTCTGCGTTGAAGGACTGATCGGATACATTCACGATAGCCATGATTACTTCCTCCTTATTGGGGTTGCCCGTCTCGCATAGAAACCTAACGAGTTCTCAAGCAACTGGATAGTTGGACAAAAAATGATGCAGACAGCCTGGAAACAGCTGCCGAACCAATTATACCACACACTACTGAGAAAAAGAAAGTGCATGACAACGCCTTCTTTACAAAGTGAAAAGGGTTTGGTTATACTAAGAATAACCTGAAAACGGATTGTCTATGACATCTTTCATTGACGAGACGATTATTTCCTGAGGAGGCCCGTCGCCATGGATGCTAACACGCATGCGAACGATCCGCGGCAGCATATCAACGAAGAACCCCGCAACGATTTGTTTGATTTGATGAACGGCTTTTTTGGCATGTTAACGTTGATGGCCGTAATTTTCTTCGGCATGGTCATCATTAAATTTATCGCCAGTTAAGCGGATCTGGCGGTAACGAGCCGCGAAATGAACGAAAGAGCCAGGCGTTTCCCTCGCAAGGGAAAGTCTGGCTCTTTTTTCTGCCGTTAATGACATGTTCAAATAGTCAGGTTTTCACGCCCGTCCGCGTTTATTCGTCCCGTTCACCTGCACGACATCGACAAATGGGGCAATCCGGTCCATCAACCGTTGTCCTTTGTGCCGCTCTTCCCCATCCTTGCTCGTGAAGCTCAAATGCTTCTCCAGCGCGTTCAGGGAATAATTCGAGGTGTAAAATGTCGGTTTACGGTTCATCCGGTAATTCAGGATCGCGCCCATCACATGATCACGAGCCCACGGATTGAGGTTCTCCGCGCCGATATCGTCAAAGATCAGCAGGTCGACTTGCTTCATCATTTCCACCGTATCCCGCAGCTTGTCGCTGTCCTGCAGCATACTCTTCAGATCTTCCACGAATTCCGGCATATAGACGATCGCTCCGGAATATCCTTCCTTTGCCAGCTCGTGCAGCAAATAACACATCAAGAACGTCTTACCCGTACCAAACGGACCTTCCAAATACAGACCTTTCGTTTGAAGACCGGATTCCTTCGTTTCTTCAATATACCGAAACAGTTGGCCGACAGCTGGAGCTCTCAAGCTATCCTTGGCCATAATTTCGACCTCATTGTAGCCTTCCTCCAGCGCCCGCTCATCCACATAAAAGCTGTGAATCCGCTTCTTGACGGACAACTCTCGCTCATGTTGAAGTTGCTTCGGGCAAGGGACCTGCCGATCCACCAGCTGCGGGCTGCCGCCCACCTGTTCGACCGTCAATTTCGTGAAGTGACCGGAGAAATCGTTGGGACAGTTTGCAAGCCCCGGGCAATTGGCGCAGTGCCTGCTGTCTTTCACGTATTGATAAAGCTTTGCCATTCCGCGGGTCAGTTGCTCCTGCTCAAGCTCCGGATAACGATCTCGAAGCTCCCAAACCAGCGGATCATTAAATAGACGTGCAGTCAGCTCCTCTGACCGTTGTTTTAATTGTGTATTTTTCATCTGTGTGAGTAATTCCCCCAGTGATTCCATCGCGGTGTGTCACCTTCCTCCCCAAGCCCAAACGGATTCAGACTTCTTTTTTATGCTTACCGGACTGCATGCGTTCCGCCATCTTGATCAATTCAGCGAATTCTTCCTCAGACACGGCCGTTTCCGCTCCGGTGCGTTCCACAATCGGAATTTCCGGCTTCGGCTTAGCCCCGCGGCCACCATAGGTCCGTGCACGCCCTCCGCTGGTAGTGCTGCCAGCTGCTTTCTCCTTCACCTTCTCCTTGACCTTCGACTGGTCACGGATATATTGCACCGCCTGCTCATATGTGCTGATCTGCTTCAGCAGCATGTTGGCGGCGATCGCGTCGATGAAGTTACGGTTAATCCGTTGCTCTCCGCCCGAGGTCAGCAGAGACATCAAATAATGGATAAGTACGTTGATCACTTCACCAGGCAGCTTATAGTTCAGGTCGATCTTCTCAAAGATATCCAGCAGATTGTCCGGAATCGTCCCCGGGAAGAACGTCTTCAGCAGCCGAGTATACGGCTCATTCCGAAGCATCATATTATATTGATGAATATCGCATTTGCTCTGGAATTGCGGCGGTACGTCCACATAGTACTCCATCTGCACCGCCACTTCTTCCGTCACATTCCCGGAAGAAGAAGCGGCTGCTTTCGACTCTTCCCCGCGCAGAGCGACGATTTTGCCGTAAGCGACCTCGCGCTCCTCCTGCCGCCGCTTCCCCTGACGGAACTGCAGATTGGCGATGTGCTGGAGCGCATCCAGCAGAATGGCGCCGCCTGGATCGAAGACGCCATCTTCATCCAATAGCCGGCATAGATCCTGAATGCTCAACTCATATTTGCGAGCGACAAAATTGACCACGCCCATCCCTTCCGGATCAAACCGAAGCGCCTCAACGAACGCCCGATTCTTCGATTCTCGAGGGAAGCGGAGGATGATGTCGGCGTAATTGATCGCTTCCTCCTCCTCTAAGGTTAGCTTGAGACCCGGCTGTCTGGCCATCGACGTCTCGGCGATGGCCTGCTCCAGCTCATAATCGATGGAATGCGTATTCAGCTCGAATATCTCGTAGAACGGTACCGTGATATTTTCCTTGTTCAAGGCAAGTCCTGACCACGCCACCGGTTCCTCACGGAACAACTGCTCCCGCAGAGACAATACGGCGAACTTGCCGATCTTGTCCCGCAGCAGCAGGGTCAAATGTTGGGTCCGGAAAAATTCGGCCGGCGCGAGCGGAGCCTGAAGCTCATATTCGTACATATAATCATCGCTGTCCGGGACATACAGCCGGTTCGTCTGAAGCAAACCCACCGCCTCAAGACGTGAAGTTTGCTCGATCAGGAACTTCCGCCCTTTCTCGCTAGGATCCAGGCCGAGGGTCAGAAACAGCTTCCGCTGCTGCTCCACGTCCGAATATCCGACCTGCTCTTGGGGAACCTGATCCGCCAGCAAACGATAGAATGAAATTGCAAACGCGCCTACCATCGGTTGATAGACCAAACCTAGCATCTTGCCATCGACGGGACTGAGACCGAAGTCACGGTATACGCAATAACGGTGATTTTCGGTAAAATGCAGCATGTTGTTCATGCGCACGGCTTCATCGCTCCTTCCCTATCACGCACAAATAGACTTCCTCTATTTTAGCATAAAAGACGACGTCCTGAATCGCCCCCACCTTACAAAAATCGCCCTTTTTCCGCTTGCTCCGCGCCGGGACATCGATTTACGCCAGAATAGACAAAAAAAAGAACCGCCCCCGCTTCCGCCCTGGGACGATCCCTTACTCCCTCTTCCTGCGCACTCTATTCGTTATGTACATGCCATTCTGCGAAATTCGATCGATCTCCCGCCAAAAAACGTCTAACCTCATCAATGGAAATTCCCGCCTCCTTGGCCATGGCGAGCAAAACCACCCACTCCGGATCGACGTTACCGGGGTACCGATCATAAACAATAACCTGGGCGGACTTCTTCAACAACAATCTCCTCCTAAGATCATTATTTTGGTTTTGTCCCCAGGCAGTCCAGCCATCCTAGTATCACTACCTTAGATCTGAGACTTTGTGCCCCTGCTTTTCAACAGGTTTACCCTTTAACTGGTGCTTTTGGTTTGGCCGTTGGATCACGGGCTCTTAAGTCAGTAAGCTTTCCTGGTTCCTATTATAACGGCCTGTTTTTGAAAAGTATGTCACTCTGCGTAGACCATCCAACCTGTTTTCGTCGAAAAGGTTAGCTTATTTTGTTTGATCCCTTACGATCTTGTCATTTACGGCAAAAAAAGCAGCCGTCTGCTAAGAAACCGGGACTTCGTTCCTTATAGTGAACAAACGCCAGCAATATTCCACGGAAATGGCTGATTTTTAAAGATAAATAAAGATAATTGTTCTTTATTGAGAACAAATCGCCGAATTTACGATTTTCCTTTTTTCGATCCTATCGGGTATATTCGAATCACGGAATTCGTTCTCAATAACGAACATATTAGCGAACGAACGGAAACATACCTGGAAAGGAGCGACTACTCTGCGAAGATCTCGAGCTGAAGTGATCCGCAAATTACGCAAAAAGCGGAAGAAACAAAATATGGTCAAATCGCTGCAATCCGGATTAATTCTCTCGACCCTGCTCTTGTGGACCTCGCAGCAGGTCGGAACGACCTTTGGCGAATTCACCAGCGTACGCGAGGACAACTCGGAAATCAAGGCTTGCCGCGTATTTCCGAGCCAAATTGAGAGCCAGCTTGCGTTGTTGGCCGATCATCTGGAACGGGCCGCCTCCCTTAAAGGAAGATTAATCGGCGCGACCCTGACCCGCGCTGCTATAGATACTACGCTCCCGGCTCCGGTATCGTCGGACGTGGTCGCCCCAGTTTCGCCGGCGATTCCTTCCACAACCGACGATGTTTACGCCGGAGGCGGCAAATCCGGCAGCTTGGAAATTACAGCGGATTTCTCCGCGAGTTTACAATTGGAAGCTGCCGCCGATGGCTTATCAGCGCGGATCAGCGAACTGAGCGCTACGATCCAACAGCTGCAGCAGCAGCTAGCGTTGAACCAGTCGATTTGGCAGGAGCTGGCGCAGGAACTCGCCGCAGCAACAGCTGTTATTCACGGGCTGTTGACCTCGCTGAATGATCTGGAGCCTAATTGCGCGGAGATTACGCAAACCACGCTGCTTGATCGCATTGCAGACCTTCTGAAGGGCAGCGGCTTGCTGTCCGGACCCCTTCGCGGAACGCTGCAGGAGATCCTGAGCTACTTGCGTACCGTCCATCAATCCGATTTGTCGATCTCGAGCGATGGATTTGCCGCTGTCGCATTCGCCAGTCCGTTTGCCGGGAGGTCAACTTATGACGAATCAGCTTTTAGCGATCCGGTTGGCGGCGAAGATCTTGCCTATTTCGAGAGCGTGCAAGCTTCCCTGGAATCAGCTATCGCCGGTTTAACTTCCGAGATCTCCGGTCTCGAAGCGCAGCGAGCCCAATTGTTGGCTCAAGCAGAAGCGCAGCGTCTGGCTGAAATTGAACGGGTGAAGCTGCTGGAGGAACAGAAAGCCAAGGAAGAAGCGGAACAAGCGGCCAAAGACCCAGTTAATCCGGATGAGACCGCCGATCCGCAACAGCCTGGCGAAGAGCAGCCCGGAGCGGATGAACCGACTGACGGCGAAGTCCCTCCAACGGTGGGCGATTCCGGTGAAGGTGATGTCCAACCTCCTGCGGACGATCAAACTGAGGAAGGCGATGCAGACAACGACACTATCGATGATGGTTCTGAGGACAATAATTCTGCGGACGATGACGCTGCAGACGATGACACTGCGGACGAGGACACTGCGGACGAGGACGGTTCCTCCGACGAGCAACCGGCTTCCCCTGACGATTCAACCGGTCAGCAACCTTCGGCGGATCAACCGAATCCACCTGCCGATGATGATTCCGTTGCTCTTCCGCCTGATGCACCTGGAAGTAACGACACGCCTGTGCTGGAATCTCCATTGCCTCCCGCACAGACGGATCCAACGGACGATTTGGTCCTGACAAAACCGGAGGATGAACTCCCGGTCAACGACGATGACTTGACGGACGACGAGGATGAGAATGATGACGAAGACGAGGATGAGACTCAGGTTGAAGCCTCAACCCAGACTGCGGTCCCTTCTCCCGTGACTCCATCGAAAGCAGGTGAATAAGCATGCGGATTCGTAAATGGTTGGGAAACGCGCTGACGTTCCTGATGGCGCTCGCCTTTTTTACCGTGGCCGGATCGGTGGTGCTCTCGAAAGCTTCCGGCAGCGAACCGAATTTCTACGGTTATCAACTCAAAACGGTGCTGTCCGGCTCGATGGAGCCCTCCATCCCTACCGGATCCGTTGCGGCCATTAAGCCTGGCGGAGATATGGCCCGGTTCAACGTTGGCGATGTCATTACTTTCCGGTCAAGTGACAACAAGCTGATCACTCACCGCATCGTTGAAGTGACGAGCGATGAGCAAAGCGGGCAGGTGTTATACCGCACCAAAGGCGACAACAATGGTGCCGCTGACTCGGATCCAGTGAATCCGGCCAATGTCACCGGTGTCTATACCGGCTTTAACGTTCCGTACATCGGTTATGTATTAAGCTTTGCCGGAACCAAAACGGGAAATGTCGCTCTGCTGATTATCCCGGGGCTCCTCTTGTTCCTGTACGCGCTCGTTTCCCTATGGAAGGCGATCGCCGGGCTGGAGGATAAGAAACCGGACCCGAACAAATCACAGCCCGACGCCAAAGTATCCTGAACGATATTGACGCTTTAGCCCAATTGAAGCAAATATGACTCGGTTGTTCTCCTTATGTATTCATAAGGATGCAATATATAAAAAATCTTTTTAAAATCAGGGAGGAATTCAGGAATGGGTATCAAAAAGACATTAGGTTTCGGAGTAGCAACAGCAGCACTTGGTTTGACTTTAATCGGTGGAGGCACGTTCGCTTACTTTAGCGATTCGGTGGAAACGACCGGGACGTTCGCCGCAGGTACATTGGATATCAACGCCGACCCAACGGCGATTGTAGATATCGGCAACTTGAAACCAGGCGACCATATTCCTCGCACGTTCAAACTGAAAAACGACGGCACGCTCGATATCAAAGAAGTGTTGCTCAAAACGAGCTATACGATTGAGAATAGAGCCGGCGCTCCAGCGAACACGGACGACTTCGGCAAACATATTAAAGTGAAATTCCTGTACAATGTCGACAAGCTGAATGACGTAATCTACGAAACTACGCTGTACGATTTGCAAAATCAAACTCCGGATGCGGTTGAAAGAGGATTTTTCCTCGGCGAACGCAGCGGTTTGAGAGCCGGTTCCACGGACACGATGATCGTAGACTTTGAATTCGTGGACAACGGTCAAGACCAAAACCAATTCCAAGGCGACGCCTTGAACCTGAAATGGACGTTTGAAGCGAAACAAGGCGCTGGCGACGTCAGATAATATCGGATCCTCCGAAGCAGAACACCTTGCCCCTCTCCTGGGACTAAGGTGTTCTTTGTTTAGTTAAATTCCGACTTAACTCCTTTGTCCGATCCCGTTTATTCTGATATAATGACATCAAAATTATTCTGATAGAAGGGCGACGGCTACATGGCAGAACATATTGGCGAGCGTATTCAGAAAATTCGGCATGACCGAGGGTACTCCTTATCCGAGCTGGCGGAGAAGGCGGATGTGGCAAAATCCTACCTCAGCAATGTGGAACGCAATATTCAATCGAACCCCTCCATTTCCTTCATCGAGAAGATAGCCGACGCTCTTAACGTCTCGATCAACCTGCTATTGTATGGCGACCGCCCCGCACCGGAATTGCTTGATCCGGAATGGTCGGAGCTGGTACAGGAAGCGATGACTTCGGGCGTCAGCAAGAAGGAGTTTAAGGACTTCCTCGAATATCAGAAGTGGAAACGAGACCAGCAGGAATAACGATATACGCAAAAAAGCGCGAGACGCCAGGGACTTCCCATGACGACACTCGCGCTTTTTGAACAACTTCCTAAAAGTGCATGTTCAAAAAGTCAGGTTTTCAGGACCGAGAAGGTTGGATGAAGCTAGGGACTGAGTAGCGCAGCGTACGTTTTAGGTACGTGAGCAACGGAGGGCCCGGCTGAATTCAAGATTCGACGTCGAATCTACTTCTCATGCTCTGCTTCGTTATGGAAAGATGACTTTTTGAACCACCTCTAAAACATTTTGTACCCGCCTAACCGCAGTTTGCGGATCGTCCACCCGCTCAGAATCGCCCCGCACAGCCCGGCGAATGCGGTCAAATAATCAACCAACCGGAACGACGCCAGATAAGCGCCAAAGCTCTGATCATGATCCCATAGGGTGTACACCACGATCGGCAAAATCACGATAATGAACACGTATGCCGGAAACCAGGTTGTTTTCATCAGCATATTCAGAATAAAACCGATGCCGAACATCATCACGAAGAATAAAACCATCAGCACCAGTACGATGAGCCAACCCATCGCTCCCCCACCCTTCTAAAGGTCATTCAAAAAGGCATCTTTCGATCACGAAGCAGGTCAATGAAGGTGATTCGGCTTCGAATCTTGAATTCAGCCGGGCCTTCCGTTGCTCACGTACCCAATACGTACGCTCCGCTACTCAGTCCCTGGTTTCATCCAACCTTCTCGGTGCTCCAAACCTGCCCTTTTGAATCTTCATTGTAACGGTCATTCAAAAAGGCATCTTTCGATCACGAAGTTTACCGAACTATAACTTAAATCACACGAAATCAAGCTAGTAGTTAGTTTACTAGATATTATGTAACGAAGCAATGAACTTTGCATGAAAATTGGGTGAATCGATTTGCCCCGTTTAGGCACCTTGCGCTACAATAAGAAACGTAATGGACGATTCGTGAATGAGGATCCAGAATCTATCTAGGAGTGATTATACATGAACGAAGCTACCTTAACCTTAGAAGGTTGGTATGCGCTTCACGATTTCCGCACGATCGATTGGACCGCCTGGAAAGCGGCGGATGACGAGGAACGCGCCGGAGCTCTGGAGGAGCTGCATACGTTCCTGAATGAATGGATTCAGATGGAAGAGTCCAAGACGGGCAGCACCGCCGTGTATTCGATCGTCGGCCAGAAGGCCGATATCGTGTTCATGCATCTGCGCGAAAGCCTGGAAGAGCTGAATGCGATAGAAACAGCCTTCAACAAAACCACCTTCGCTGAATATACGACCAAAGCGTACTCTTACGTCAGCGTTGTAGAGTTAAGTAATTATCTGGCTTCCGGCGGCGGTGACCCGAAGGCGAATCCAGAGGTCATGGCCCGCTTGCAGCCGATCCTGCCGAAATCAAACCATATCTGCTTCTACCCGATGAACAAGAAGCGCGAGCTCAGCGATAACTGGTATATGCTGTCGATGGACGAGCGCCGAGAGATGATGCGCAGCCACGGTCTGATCGGCCGCAGCTATGCCGGCAAAGTGAAACAAATCATCACCGGCTCTGTCGGCTTCGACGACTGGGAATGGGGTGTCACTCTGTTCTCCGACGACGCGCTGCAGTTCAAGAAGCTAGTCTATGAAATGCGATTTGACGAAGTCAGCGCGCGTTTCGGCGAATTCGGAGCCTTTTATGTCGGCAATCTGTTGAATAACGAACGGCTAGATGAAATGCTCAAGCTGTAACTCACAATAATAAAGGGTGTGCCTGTTCCAACGAGCGGCACACCCTTTTCCTATTCTTCCTCTTCTTGTTCCGCTTCCAGCGATTTCAAGAACTCCGCCGTCGCCCGGTCACGGTCACGGCTCTTCTCCTTTAATCGTTCAATGGCCGGCAGAATGAGAAGATCCACTTCCTTCTGGACCGTGTATGCCAAATCGTATTGCTGCTGCGATTCCAGATAAGAGCCCACTTCCATTAAGGCGTTGTAGCGATCCAACTCGTCCCGTGTCAGCAGCCCTCGAACCTGTACGCTGCAATGACGCATCTTAGAAGAATCTTCCTTTTTTCAACACCAGCGGAATACCGCCGATAATGAACAGATATCGCATATCGACCAACTTCTTCAATTGGGCCGCAATCCACCCCTTGTACTTCTTGCCAAAGGCACTGGCGACCGCTTCCCCTTTACCCAGCGAAGCTACCGTCCCTTTATTACTGAACACAAACTTCTTGAGCTCTTTGCCGCGGATGGACGCCACCACGTTCTGTGCACAGGTCACCCCTTGCTGCATCGCGATTTGCGCCGTAGGCGGATAAGGACGCCCCTCCGGATTAAACATCAGTGAGTTATCGCCGATGATAAATACGTTGTCATGGCCAGGCGCACGCAAATGATCATCGATTTTCACCCGTCCGCGCGCGGTCTCGAAGCCTGCCGCTTCGATCAGGCGATTGCCTCGAATACCACCAGTCCAAACAACCGTTTGCGATTTAATTTCTTCACCGGTGGCCAAAATAACACCATCCGGCGTGCATTCCTTGATCGCTACGCCGATTTTGAACTGTACACCTTTCTTCTTGAGCACGTCCATGGCGTAGTCGACCAGCTCGGGATCAAAACCCGGCAGAGCCGTTGGTGCAGCTTCAATGTTGTACACGTTCACGAAGTTCGGGTCCACGTCGTATTCCTTGCACAGCTGCGGAATGCGGTCAGCCAGCTCGGCTACAAACTCGATGCCGCTGAAGCCCGCGCCACCGACCACAAAGTTCAGGCGGTCGGTCCGACCTTCGTCCATTTTGTACATCGCAAATTGGTATTCAATATGCTGGCGGATCAACCGAACGGAATTGATACTGCGGATCGTCATCGCATATTCCGTCAAGCCCGGGATCCCGAAGGATTCCGGCTCACCGCCTAACGCGATAATCAGGTAATCATAGGAAAGGGTTCCGTCCTGTAGTACAACCTTCTTATCGGCCAGGCGGATCTCCTGAACGTTTGACTTCACAAGGTCAATTTTGAACTCGTCAATTAATTTGGAAATGGCAACTCGGGTATGTTCGATGGAGTCTGTCCCGGCAGCCGGCATATGCAGATGGGTCGTGAAGTAATGATAGTCGTGCCGATTCACCAGGGTGACGTCCGCTTCATTGTAGTTCAACTCTTTCTGCAGCCGCTGCGCGGTAAGAATGCCGCCATAACCCGCACCAAGAATTACAATTTTGGGTATGGTACTCATGTATTTGTTCTCCTTCCAATTTTGCACACTCTATATTTGATTAAACCAAAAAACGAAATGTGAAAATTAACACATAAAAATCCATTCTTTTGTACCATATCAAACCGTTTCATGAAATCAGAGACAATTGTCACAATTAGTTTAAGCCTTATTTGTAGGATGAGCAAAAGCCTTCTGTCGTATAATCATAAATGTGCTTTTTTCGTCACAAATATGAGTGCATACATTTGAATGATATCGACTTTTGCCTAAAAGATCAAGTCTTATTTTACCTGTAACTGTAGGACTTTTAACGGATTCTATTCCATATTTTCGACAGTTTTGATCTTACCTTTGCAAGCGGGGGTGTGACGATTATAATAAAGTAGAATTGACATTATAGTTAGAGAAAAGAAACCATCTGGAGGTGTTTGGCCCGTGTCATCCCAAAACAACGCCGAATTCACTGATCTCCTGATTATCGGGGGCGGACCGGCGGGCATGTTTGCCGCATTTTATGGCGGAATGAGAAAAGCTTCCGTCAAACTGATCGAAAGTATGCCTCAGCTTGGGGGTCAAGTTGCTGCCCTCTATCCTGAGAAATATATTTATGACGTGGCCGGCTTTCCTAAAGTGACGGGCCAAGAGTTGATCAACAACTTGAATGAGCAGTTAAAGCTGTTTGAACCGGACGTTCGTCTGGAGGAACGGGTACTGCAAATCGAGAAGAAAGAAGATCGCCATTTTGTGGTAACGACCGACAAGGACGTCCATTATGCGCGTGCTTTAATTATCACCGCAGGCGTTGGCGCCTTCGAACCACGTCGACTTGACCTGGAGAACGCCTCCCGTTTCGAGAAAACCAACCTGCACTATTTCGTCAGCGATATGAACCGGTTCAGCGGCAAGAAGGTCTTGATCAGCGGTGGCGGTGACTCCGCGGTCGACTGGGCGCTGATGCTGGAGCCGATCGCCGAGCAGGTCACGTTGATCCATCGCCGTGACAAATTCCGGGCGCATGAGCACAGCGTCGAGAAGTTGATGGCTTCCCGCGTGCAGGTGATCACGCCTACAGAAATCGCGGAGCTGCACGGCGACGAACGAATTGAACGCGTCACCCTGGCTGACGTGAAGACGAAGGAGACCCAAGAGATTGCCGTAGATGACGTAATCGTCAACTTCGGATTCGTCTCCTCGCTGGGACCCATCGCCGAATGGGGCCTCGATATCGAAGGCAACGCTATTGTCGTCGATTCTCGGATGGAGAGCTCGATTCCCGGCATCTTTGCCGCCGGTGACATTACGACATATCCCGGCAAATTGGATCTGATTGCGGTAGGTTTTGGCGAAGCGCCGACAGCGGTCAACAATGCCAAAGTTTACATCGATCCGGAAGCGAAGCTGTCTCCAGGACACAGCAGCAATATGAAGCTGTAGTTTTATAGAGGGACTACGCGTGTTTTACATGTTCTAAGAAAGAAAAGGGTATCTTACCTTTACGGAAGATTATGCCGTAAAGGAGAGATACCCTTTGCCATTTATATGCCCGTTATGCAACGGCTTGGCTGCAATGACCGCCACCTGCCCCGATTGCGGATACGTTCTGGAGAATGCGGGAAAAAAAGAAGACTACGCCGGGCCTTACAGCCCTTACGGCTCCGCTGATCAATATACCTCAGCCATCTCCGCGCGTATTCCTTCCGGCTGCGAACATGTCGTACAGTGTCCGCATTGTCATGAAGCTTATATATATCATGTCAACGCCTGGCAGGCGCCTTGATGGTTGGGGATAACTTCATAATAAAACTGGAGATAGCCAGGTTGTCCACAATCAGTGCAGAACGGACGGCGCGGCAAGCTCTAATTCGCGTTTGCGGATTTCTGCTAACAGCAGTGCGATAAACTCCCGATCCAATTGCAGTTCGGTCGCCTTCTGATAGGATTCCAGGAGCAACTCATTCGTTAACAGCGCCATTGATAACACATCCTTTCTAGTATTTTCCTCATCATAACAGGAAAAGTTTAGTAGAACAAGTGTTCCGGTTATCCACAAACGCTTGTGGAAATCCTGTGAATAACGTGTTAGTAATTATCGAAAAGCGTTGAAAAAACTAATGGGATAATGTGGACAAAAGTTATTCACAGGACATTTGTTCCCATAATTCTCCAAAAATTTTTTTGATTTTTGTCTTTCCGAGCTTATTGCGGCCGAGTGTTTACTTCAAAAATCCAGATCTTGCCGCTCCGGTCTACGCCATAATCAAACCCCAGCTGACCGATCCCCGGGAAACGGGACTCCAATATCTGCACGCACGTATTGGTCAATGAGCGCATCTCTCGCCGTTTTCGTCCGGAGGCTCTGCGGCTTAACGAGCGGCCGAGCCCTTCTCGTGCGCTGAGCATCGTACCGCCTTTGCACAAATTAGTTACAAACAGCCCGGGACGAGCTAACCGGCCAACCATCGAGCGGTATACCCAGGCTCCGTTCTCCTTCACAACCTTCACCCGATAGTCGATCGGTCGACCGGAGATCCGAGCTAAATGAATGCCTTGCTGGATCATGTACCTGCGCCCGACCTTCACGCGATTTAGTGACCGGAACATCGCCTCAAAACTTCCGAAGTTATGCCTCCGTGACATATAGGTATAGCCATAAACGCCGCCTGCGTAAGTTACCTTGATCACACCGTAACCCCCGCCGCCACGGAGCGGTTTAATCACGACCATGCCAAACTGATGCAGCATGCTTCTTAATGAATCGGCACTGTACAATCGGGTTTGCGGTATGTGGGCGGCCACGTCCGCGTTGCTTAGAAGCGCCTCGGTCTTGAGCCATTTATTGGCCAATTGTCTTCCCGCCATGACACCATCCCCTTTCTCGCACTATACGATATCCTACTCATTTGTAGATTAATATTCTTGGATGTTTGTCCAAGGCGTCAGCCCTTTCTCCCGCGTGTTCGTCCACAGGCTCTTTCTATGCAAAAGGAGCAAATTCGCGTATATTAAGGGGGGACATTGGTCTATACCTAGCAGAGGAAGGGGAAATTAAAAGCTTTGAATTCGGGGAATTCTTCATTTGAAGCAAATCTGTTCGAAGTGCTGTACTGGTTTGCTATGATTGCCATGTCACTGGTGCTGGCAGGCATCACCGTCGCTTTGTTCCTCACGGGCTTGAAAATGGCCAAAACGGCGCGCAAAGCCCTCGGAATCGGCTGTATCGCCTTTTCTCTGGCGGCGGCCACCCTGGTCGTGATGATGGTGAATCGGCAATTTTTCTAAACCGGGTTGGGACAACTCTCGACCCCTGATGAAAGGCTCGGGTCAGCACCTGCGGGGGCGGGCCGGGCTTTTTTCCTTAAAATTGTGGAAACCTACTCCCTTTTTCACGTATTACTACATAGAAATCATTTCATCGCAGCTTGGATAGCAAAGGAAGATACAGGAGGGTCTAATAGCATGGGAAGTACACAGCCTTGGGGAGACCGATTCAGAAGGTTTTTTCTAAATAACCGATTCGTGGTATTTCTGCTCGTCGTATTACTGATTGGCTTGAACATCTTAGTGTTTGCCAAAATCCCGTTCGTGTTCAAACCGCTTACGGTGCTGTTAAAAACCGTACTGCTGCCGATTCTACTGACCGGGGCGATTTATTATCTGTTAAACCCGCTGGTCGATTGGTTGGAAAGCAAACGAGTCCGCCGGGTCTACACCATAACCGGGTTGTACCTGTTTATCGCGGGGATTCTTACGGTGCTAATTATGACCGTAATCCCTTTGGTTCAGGAGCAGATCACGAGTTTAATCGAAAATCTACCGAGATATACCGCGGAGGTGCAGCGGCAGTTCGAAAGCTTGATCGGCAGCAACTTCTACCATCAGGTGCAAGAGTCGACCGGCTTTAATCTCGAGGACCTGTCGAACTCATTGTCCGAGCAGGGAACTTCCTTACTAAACAACGCTTGGTCGGGCCTCGGCGGATTCCTGGGCGCGATCAAGAACGTCGTGCTTGCGATCGTCACCGTGCCGTTCATCTTATTTTATCTGCTGAAGGACGGCAAGAAGCTGCCCAAATTCATTTTGCGTTACGTGCCTGTCCGCTTCCGTGGTCAAACCCATCACGTTATGACCGAGATGAACGGCCAGATCAGCTCCTATATTCGCGGGCAGATCATCGTCAGCTTCTGTATCGGGGCGCTGATGTACGTCGGCTTTCTGATCATCGGCCTGGATTACTCCCTGACGCTCGCGATTATCGCTTCATTTACAAGCATCGTACCGTACCTCGGTCCGGCCATCGCGATCACGCCGGCAATCATCGTTGCCATTGTCACTTCACCGATCATGCTGCTGAAGCTGGTCGTCGTTTGGACGGTTGTCCAGTTGATCGAAGGCAAATTTATTTCGCCGCAAATTATGGGGAAGACGCTACGCGTTCATCCCATTACGATCATCTTCGTCATCCTGACCGCCGGCAATTTGTTTGGCGTGTTGGGCGTCATCCTGGCCGTGCCGGGTTACGCCGTGCTGAAGGTCATCTTCACCCACCTGTTCCAATGGTTTGAACGGCGTTCGCATTTGTACGAGGAGACAACGAATGAAGAGAATGCCCCAGCCAAAACGGAAGAGAGCGGTTCCTCGGTTAATTCGGGCAACTAGCTTACTTCATTGGCTTCAAATCCAAATCGAATTTTACTTCGGGATAAACGGAGCTGGGACCTTTCAACAGTCTCGGCTCTTTTTCTTTCAAATAGGTATCGAAAAAATCCAGTACATAGGCATTCACGATTTCAGCTCCCCGCTCTCGATCTAACGCTCCCGTCATTCCGGTTAGATGGACTAACGGTGAATAAAGAGGAAGATCGGTGAAATTGTAATGCTCGCTTCTCGTCAAATATAACGCCTTGCTACCATTTCTGACCGCACTGCCGATTAATTCGATTTCGTTCGAGAAGATGGCGTACTCCTGCCCATCCCGACTCGGGACCTGCCGAAGTTTCTCCACAAACTGTTTGAAATTTTCGGACTCCAAGAACAAGAAGGGTTTCGTCGTGTTTAGTTTTTCATCGTATCTGTCATAATTAGTTCCGTCCATATTGATTCCTGCTATGACTCTTTCATCGGAAGAAACGACATGGAAGGCGGTCGCCCCGCCAAAGGAGTGACCCATCATTCCGACATGCTTCATGTCCAGTCTATCTTTAAAGCCGTTTGCATCCGAAGACGAATTCATTTCGTCCAGCCGAGTGATTACGGATGATACATCTTCTGTCCAGATGCTCCCCAAGCAGTTTGCGGTAGCCATAAAATGTGCCCCGTCCAGCGCCGCTTTCTGTTCCGTCATCCTGCCATCGGGAAAAACGGTCGCCGTTGTTGAGTAAGTATGATCGATAGCCGCAACTACGTAACCGTGGCTTGCCAGATTTTCCGCTTGCGACACATGCAGCATGCGGGTTGTCCCCATGCCGTGACTAATCAATACGACCGGGTACGGGGATTCGGGACGAAGCATTTCCGCGTCCCGGTAGCTGTTGCTCAGAAAATACTTCCAGTACTCCAGCGCGAAGTCCGGTAATTCCAGCGCTATGGCAAACTTCTGTAAAAAACGCTTCGCCGTTCGAGGATCGCCCACGCCAGATACCAGCGGTTCAGGATGTTGTCCTTCCGGTTTCACGGCAGGATACCACATTTGTACCATCAATTCTCTGTTGTCATTGGGATCCCCCGTATATCTTTCTTCCCTCTCGGAGTCGGTAAACAGGAAGGTCCGCGTCCCAACCGGATAGGCCCCGGTCGGTGCCGGCAACCGAACTACAGGCAGCATAACCGACAACGTTGCGGAGCTTATGATGATGAGGGCGAAAACGATTAACATGACGTATTTTCCTGCTTTCCTCCCCCCTCGCTTCAACCGCGATTTCCCCGGGTTCCATGCTGTCCATAAAATAAGCAGCACCGTGACGACGTAAATGGGGTAAAGCTGCCATCGAGGGCCTTCCACCGCCAGATGGATCGTCAATAACGCCAGACCACATCCAATTGCCACCCATCCCGTTCCCTTGTTAATATGGCGGGCGAATAGTACGATAAGCCAGAGTCCGGCACACCCCGCAACCAAAAGCATCTCCAATAGTCTCGTAATAATTCCCATCCCATCCAAAGAAAAAATGACCTCGATTACCGCATTATAAGCCAGCCGGTTTAATTATGAGGAACGGATAGTTTAAGATGCCATTAAAAATGCATAAAAAATCTCCGTTATGTTATTCGTAGATGCACGAATTCATAACGGAGATGGTTTTGCGCTCAGTTATCAATCGCAAGGCTGCGGTTGACCCTCTTCATCCTTGAAGCGGAACGATTGGCCGCAGCCGCAGGTGGCGATGGCGTTCGGGTTATGGATGGTGAATCCGCCGCTCATGCCGGATTCCTTGAAGTCGATCTCCAGGCCGTTCAGATAACGGATGCTTTCCTTGTCCACGACCACCTTAAGCCCCTTAATGTCCAAATATACGTCCTCTTCGCTCTCCTGATCATCGAGGCCCATGCCATAGGAGAAGCCGCTGCAGCCGCCGGGATTCACTCCGACCCGCAGGAACATATTCGGCGTTTCTTCTTCGGCTAACATATCTTTAATCCGCGCCATGGCGCTGTCGCTAATGGTAATCATCGTGTACTCACTCCTTTACGAAAATTATACTCCTTCTCCCCCAATCGCTCAACAATTGTGATATTTCTTGTTGCCAATTCCTTTTCTTCAACGTAGGCTTATTGCCCGCTTGGAATGTGAGGTTTATAATAGGTAGGTAATTCATACAGTTAGGTTACGAGGCATTTCATGCATTTGGAAACGGAGGGAACGTCATGTTCACTGTAGTCACCCCAAACACCGATAAGAGAATGGCCGAAATTGTGGACAAAGTCCGGCAAGGCGAACGTCTCACCCTCGAAGACGGTGTCTATTTATATGAAAGCGATGATATATTGACCATTGGCCAATTAGCCAATGAAGTGAATTTGCGCAAGAACGGCAAAAAGGTATATTTCATCGAAAATATGAGCCTCTACTTCACGAACGTCTGCGAATCCCACTGCGCGTTTTGCAGCTTCCGCAAGGATCAAGGAGAAGAAGGGGCTTATACGCTTTCCGGGGAGGAAATGGTCGCTTACGTGAAGCAGCATATCACCCCGGGCGTCCGCGAGTTCCATATCGTGGGCGGACATAACAATCACGTTCCGTTCCAATATTACGTTGATTCTCTCAAAGCGATGAAAGAGAATTTCCCGGATGTCACGATCAAGGCCTATACGGCAGCGGAGATCGAATTCTTCACCCGGATCAGCGGCCTGAGCACGAAGGAAGTGCTGATCCGCCTGCAAGAAGCCGGCCTTGAATCGTTAACCGGCGGCGGCGCGGAAATCTTGTCCGACCAATACCGGGAGAAGATGAAGGTGGAGAAGGCAAACGTCGACCAATACCTGGACGTCCATCGGACCGCACACCAGTTGGGGATGAAGACGCCAACCACCATGCTGTACGGCTCGATCGAATCCTATGAGGACCGGATTCGGCATATGATGCAAATCCGCGATCTTCAGGACGAAACCGGCGGGTTCCAGGTGTTTATCCCCTTGTCCATGCAGCCACGCAACAAGAACGCCAGCATCATGCGCCGCAACTCGGCTTACGAGGACCTCAAGACGATCGCGATCAGCCGCTTGATGCTGGACAACATCCAACACATCAAAGCTTACTTCATTAATATCGGCGTTCAGTTGACCCAAGTCGCGTTGGCCTTTGGCGCCTCGGACGTGCACGGTACGATCCTGAAGGAGCAAATCAGCCACGCCGCCGGCGCGCAAACGCCGGAAGGGCTGACGTTGAAGGAGCTGATCTGGCTCGTGAAAGGTGCCGGACGCATCCCGGTTGAGCGTGACACCTTCTATAACGAGATCCGGGTATACGAATAACTCCGTTCGGCAGCAGCCTGCGGCTATTTCACGGCAAAAAAAGGGGAATCGTCACGTATGAGGCAATTCGTTGTGCTTGGGGGAGGATATGGGGGAACGGCCGTCATTCATGAGCTGTTCAAAGCCCCTATTCCTTCGGATGTGCAAGTGGTTCTGGTCGACCGGATGCCATACCAGAGCCTAAAGACCGAATATTATGCTTTGGCGGCCGGGACGGCCAGCGACTATGAATTGCGCGTCCCCTTTACCGCTTACCCCGGTCTGATTCTGAAATACGGCGAAGTCGAAGCCATCGACATGGACCGGCAGCTGATTCATTTCGCGGAGGAGGATCCGCTGGAATATGACCAACTCGTGATCGCATTAGGTTGTACCGATAACTACCACCAGGTTCCCGGCGCAGCCGAGTTTTCGTGCAGTGTCCAGTCATTTGCTTCGACCCGTGAAACGTATACGCGGCTGAATAATGCGAGTCCATATGGGAAAATCAACATCGTTGGCGGGGGACTAAGCGGCGTGGAATTAGCCGCCGAGCTGCGGGAAAGCCGTCCGGATCTGAACATCTCGATTATTGACCGCGGCACCCGCTTGCTCTCCGCTTTTCCGGCGAAGGTGTCCGATTATGTCGCCAAATGGTTCCACGAGAATGACGTCGAGATGCGATCGATGATTTCCATCCAGGCCGTGGAATGCGGCGTGATTCATCATGAGCAAGGTGAAATCGACTCGGATGTAACCGTATGGACAGCCGGGATCCAGCCGGCGGCGATCGTGCAAGCGCTGGATGTAGCCAAGGACCGGCAAGGCCGCGTTCTGCTGAACGAATTCTACCAGATTCCCGAGCATCCCGAGGTGTTCGTCTGCGGCGACTGCGCGAGCTTGCCCTTCTCCCCCAGCGCCCAGGCGGCTGAAGCTCAGGGAGCTCAGATCGGTCAAATCGCAGGCGCGTATTGGCGGGGCGAGACGCCGCGGCTCTCGCAGATTAAGCTCAAGGGGACGCTGGGTTCGTTAGGCAAAAAAGCCGGATTCGGCCTGATGGGCCGAACGCAAGTCACAGGCCGCGTCCCGCGCCTGCTCAAGAGCGGCGTACTTTGGATGTCCAAGCATCATATTGGATAAAATAAAGAAGGGAGCACACCCAATCTAAGAAGGCCTATGGATGTGTCTCCCTGATTTTTTGCAGGATGCGTTCTGCGAGCTGCTTCGCGTCTTCCCCTTCTACCTGTTCCCCGTCAACCAGCACGTACGGGAATAAATAACAGGTACCGCAAGCGGTTAGGCACCCGTATTCATACACGTCGCAATCGATTTGTTCCTTCACTTGCCGGATGGCTTCCCCCGTACCTAAACTGGCGTTATTCGCACAAAATTCAAGGATCGGTTTCATCTTCCGTCCTCCCCATGAAGAAGCATTTAAATTTTTGACTTTTTGTAATATAATAAGGCAAGAAAGGAGTTGAATACAATGAGTGAAAACGTACAAGATAAATTGTATGATGAAGTATTGGAAGTATTGGACAAACTGCGGCCTTTCCTGCAACGTGACGGTGGCGACGTTGAGCTTGTCGACGTAGAAGACGGCATCGTGAAGCTGAAATTGATGGGTGCCTGCGGCAGCTGCCCAAGCTCCACCATCACCCTCAAAGCCGGGATCGAACGCGCCCTGTTTGAAGAAGTGGAAGGCGTAGAAGAGGTTGTTCAAGTATTCTAATTAGCACTCCATAAATGAATTGCTCTTCAGCAGGAGGGTTTTAACGAACTCGGCCCCCGGCAATTTGCCGGAAGGCCGGGTTTTTTGTTTTGTTCAGGATGGCTTGATCCACGGTCGGATCGGGTCAAGGCCTCCGGAGATATCCATGATATTGCCGGTGATAAAATCGGAGTCCGAATGGCACAGAAATGCGATCACGCGGGCGATGTCCTCCCCGCTTCCCGGACGGCCCAGCGGCGTCTCCCCATCGCGGAGACCGCGAACTTCATGGATTGACATCTCCTTGTGGCTCCCGCGGATATCCCCCGGGCAAACCATGTTCACCGTAATGCCGTAAGATGCTTCCTCGACGGCCAGCGTCTTGGTAAAGGACACCAGCCCGGTTTTGGCGGCTGCGTAGACGGCTCGGTGTGGCCAGGCGCGCGACTCGGAGGCATGGCCGAACCCGAAATGGATGATTCGTCCCCATCTCTTCTCCCGCATCCCCGGCAGCACGAGATGATCTAAGAGTAGACTGCTGACCAAATTCCCCTCGATCATCCCCAACATTTCACTCTGGCTGTAGTCGGCAAACAGCTTACGTTCCCGAATAAATGGTCCGGCATTGTTGACCAGAATATCGATCGTCCCGAGCTGTTCGTTCACCTGCCGAGCCAGCTCCTCGCTTTGCTCCCGGCGTGAGACATCAGCTTGCACCGCGATACAACGAACGCCAAGCCGCTCGATGTCCAATTGGAGAGAGAGCGCTTCCGCTTCGCTATGTACGTAATTCAGCGCGATATGGCATCCTTGCTCTGCCAACGTCAGCGCTGTTTTCTTCCCGAGGCCTTTCGCGCTCCCGGTAATTAAGGCGACTTTGCCGTGCAACGTTCCTTCTCCTCCTCCCAGGTGCAGTTCATCTTAAGTATAAAAGATTTAAGGGATTCCCACAAACGCCGCGGCGTTTTGTGCAGTTGAGTGGACCGG
>NZ_JALPRK010000032.1 GCF_023195895.1 Paenibacillus mellifer | reverse complement strand
CTTAACGACTACTTGATAATCAATTCTGTTGGTTGAACCTCGTACGGTGTTCTCTTCCCTTTAATGACGTCTAACATTTCGGCATGGGTAGCCTTGATTTCTCGCACAAAGTCTTCATAGGGCCGATGGCAGACGTCGACGATTCCGATTTGATAGTTTTCTCCGTCGAAACGGCCCAGCGTAGCTTGATCATTCAATATAAAATAATGCGTCCCTACCAAATACTTCTGACTTGCTGCAAATTCCGTGTAATAACGGTAGGCTTTGCCGCGATCGGCTTGGGTGTACACGCCTTTCAACCCGGGGCTTAACAGCCCAACATCCGGGGCTCCAAAATGGAACTCTCCGATCAGGATCGGTTTACCGGTTCGTTCGTAGATCGCGCGGAGGTCAGCCTCATCCGGTCTAAACTTATAACAGTTATAAGTAAAGACATCATAGTACTCACTTCCCTCCAGGACCAGTTCCGAAGAAATAAAAGCATACCGCATTCCGAGATTTAAATGATGGGGATCGATCCTCTTCAACGCTTGAGCCGGGATGCGAACATACTCATGGGCCATCCGACGTGAAAATTCTAATAAATCCGTATCGGCCGCATCAGAAAATTCCTCAATGCGAAGTTTGCGGATCGCGTCGAAATCCACCAACTCCATCCCCCATGCTTCACGTAGGGCGTCCGCACTGCCTTCATATTTCTCCTCCAAATAGCGAATCAACGCTTCCTTACTTGCCAAAGAATGTCCGCTGCGAAACATTTCCCGTGCCAGATTGACTCGCTCGCCAAACGCCCAATGCGGTTCATTCGTCATAAAATACCCAATCAGGCAACGGTCCTCCTTAAACGGCTCCAGCTGAGCGGCATACCGTTCGGAAGCCTCGAGGTATTCCTCGCTGAATACGTCCGGGAAATCCCGGTACACGGTCTCTTGGGTTGTCGGAAATCCGGCCAACGGCATAACATAGGGCAGCTTCGCTTCTTGGGCAAAGTTCAGATCCGACCAGTTCCCGATCGTATTAAACCCCCAATCGATCAGCCGAGATCGGGTCATTTGGCCCCACGCCACATGATAATCCTCGCCGAAGGCCCGAATGAGATTGCTGACGGCGTAATTATAATAACGATGCCCGTTTAGCGTTTCTCCCGCCTGGAACGCCGGTTGGAAAGGTCCATCCTCTTCCGGGATCCACTCCAGACAAGGCTCAATGCCATCGATTCGTCCCGCTTCCCCAGAATTGACCACATCCAGCCCCTTACTATAGAAAGCGTATCCCTCCGGGTCCACCAGCCAGAACCGCTCCTCCTGCTGCGTGACATAAAAGAATCCCGTAGGTTCAAAAGGAATGGATTTGCATCCCCCATAGGTACTGTATTCCGGTCCAAAATGCGCGGTCGAGCCGGCTTTCACCTCCATCTGCAAATAACGGACAAGTTCCTCTGCGGACTTGGTTTTGCCGTTCCAATCCTTGATTTTCAATTGACCCAGCTCGTCGACGATCGGCTCTCCCCCCTGTCCCAGGCTGCAATCGGGCTTCTCGTCTGCCAGATACAAATCATGCAAAATAAAGGAACGGTTCGTATAGAACGGCAAGAAAATCATTTCAAAATGTTGGACTTGCTCCGGTTCCATGGCGGTTCCCTGCAAAAATGATTTTAGTTTACCCGGTGTCCGCTCCAGAAAGATATGCTGGGCATCTAAATGCTCGAGGTCAAAAAACGTTCGAATACGGATCTGCGGCAAGAATCCCGTCAGGCAATACAAGTCCGGTATACTTTGTTCCGAACTGGGAGTACGCTTCGAAAAGCCAAGCGCCATCTGAAACTCCGTGATCGATTGAACGGTCAATTCCAGCACCAGGTATTGGCCTTTCTTAAACTTCAGGCCTTCGAAATGGAGCCTTCCCCCCTCCGGGGAAATATCGATCAAACGCCCGCCCTCTGGAAGCGATTTCATTTCTATGTTGCCGCTCACGTTAATCTTTATTGGTCTCATTGGTTCAGTCGCCCCTTCGGATTGGTTAATTCACAAAAATTATACGACATTTCGAACACCTTCTAGCTGTTATCCGAAATTGTGTGACCAAGCCCGAAATTGCGTGAACCTTCCGAAATTATCGAACAGCCATAACGCGCTTATTCCAAGGAAAACGAAGCCAAGTCCGCGCTTCCGTTCCCGGTATACTTGAGATATACGGCCTGTACGCCGTACGGAATGGCAATGTCTGCAGCGTATTCCGTCCAGACGTTCGTGAAGTCAACCGGGATAATTCCAAGCGCCGGACCCTTCCAAGCCGTCAGGACTTCGAAAGCCCCTTGGCAATACCCGCGCACCTTGATTTTGACTCTGTTAACGCCACGGCAGTCGAAATACTTGAACCCGGCCGTAGCTGAATCCGTCATATTGGCGATATATCCGATTTCCTTCTCCCCGTCCCTGCCCTCTTGGGTGATCTTCGGAAACCGGCTGTCCATCCAGGCTCCTGCGCCGAAGCCTCCGGTATACATCGCCTCATCTTTACTAAACAGATGGCACGCTAGATAGGCCGGATATTCCCCGCGACCTTCAAGCGGACCTCCATTCGGGCCGCAGGAGGTCATCTCCGCTTGGGGGATCGTTCCGTCTTCACGGAAGCGAATATGCTCCATGCAGCCCTGTCGACTGAACGCTGTACCGTTGGTATGCCGGTGATAGAAGACGTACCATTTCTCATGGATTTGTTCGATGCTGCCATGATTATTTCCGCCGTAATACATCGGCTTGTCCGCCGGTTTATAGGAATCGATATGAAGATCGTTGTTGCTGATGATAACTCCTTGATAGACAAAGCCGTGAGTCGGAAATCGACTGGTGGCGTAACACAGCTCATGCATGACGATAGAGGAATAAATCAAGTAATAAATATCGCCTTTCTTACGGATCGAGGGGGCTTCAAAAAACGCATGCCCTTCAAACCCGCTCCCCTTGCTATAAGGTTCGCTTGGCATGACAAAAGCCGGTTCCTCTATGATCGTAAGCATGTCAGGACCCAGCACCGTAACCATCGCGCCGTGTCTGGATCGGTCCCCGGCCGCACAGAATCCGGTATATAAGTAAGTCAACTCCCCCTCCGTCAACACCCCGGGGTCAAACTGAGGCTCATCGCCGGCTTTTTCTCCCAAACGCGTACCGTCAGCATACTTAGCGTACCCGTAGAATTCAAACTTCCCTGCCGGTGTCTCGCAGACGGCGACAGAAACAACCGGAACCTTATCGAGCACATAATAAAGGTAATACCGCCCATCCGGCCCGACGGTAACGTCTGGGGCATAAAGGCACATCCGGCCGTCCGGATTCAGCGGGTCATCGGTTTTCTTGTAGATGACGCCTTCGTATCGCCAGTCCCCCAAATCCTCCACCGGAGCCGACCAGCACACATAGTCGTTCAAGCAAAATACATGGCCGTTAAACCGGTCATGCGACCCGTATACGTAAACTCTATCGCCCCAGACATGCGGCTCCCCGTCGGGGACATACTCCCAGGACGGCAGATACGGATTGAATCCTTGCTTTTTCATCGGCGGGTCCCCTCTCCCGGTTCACTTCTGAAAATCCGTTTAGAAAACTCGCTAAGTCCGTTTCTCCATACAGGCCAGTCGTGGCCTCCCTGCTCCTCCACCCAAATGTGGGGGACCCCCTGCTCAGCGAAGTAAGCATGTGTCCGGTCGCTGACGTATTTCAAATTGTCCTCATCGCCGCAAGAGAGCCATAGCAGGCTCATTCGCGTCGCCAACTCCTGCGGATTCGGAGCCAGTTGCTCGGGAGTTTTCGTATTGGGAGCCGGGGAGAATGCGCCGATCCAGGCGAATTGATCCAAATGGCTTAATCCGATGTTCAAGGACTGCCCGCCGCCCATGGACAAGCCGGCGATGGCGCGGCTCTCCCGCCCGGCACGGATCGGATAATTAGCTTCTACAAATGGGATCAGGTCATGAAGTAAGTCCCATTCGAACCGTTCGAACGCCTGAAGCTTCTCAGGAGCGAACAGGTCGCCCTCGGCCCGATCCTCCGGCATCGCGCGGCCGTTAGGCATCACCACAATCATGGGTACAAGCTTCCCGTCCGCATAAAGCCGATCCAAAATGAGATGCGGGTCCCCATGATCAAACCATTCGTTTTCATCTCCGCCTATGCCATGTAATAAATAAAGTACCGGATACGTTTGATTCCGGGAAAATCCGGGAGGGGTATATACTCTAGCTTTACGCTGGGTTCCAACGGTTGCGGAGTAATATTCCACGACCTCGAGGCTTCCGCATTGCGGAATACTGGATGCCTCCGATGGTTTCCTATCCATAATCCTCATCCTCTCCATTATTAGATAGATGAATTATAGCGCTTCCAAAAAAACGATCGCTAGGCTAAAAATAAAGAATTCATCCGCATTTCTTTAAAACAAAACAAGCGATCGTCAAGAGAGTCACCCCACTTGACGATCGCCTGTGTATTTAGAGAGGTACGTCCTTTATTTTGCGGTAAAGCCCAATGCTTTCATCATCTTCGTGAAGATTTCCGTATTCTCGAAGGCGCCGGTGAACAGATTCGCGTTCTTGCCCATCGCCGTAACCGGAATGTCGACCGCCGTATGTCCGGACGTCGTCCAGTCCACAATGAATTGCTCCTTGGAACCCGCGATTACAAACGGTCCGTCTTCCTTAGAGATAGCGTCCCCAGATTCATCCTCCGCATCAACCGACTCGATCGAAAGACCGCCGGTTTCATGGTCGGCCAAGACCAATACGAGGGTATCCGGGTTTTTCTTGGCGAAATCCTTAGCGACTTGCACGGCTTTATCCAGCTGTTGACCGGCTTTAATGGTCAATGCGGCGTTGTTCTCATGCGCCATCTCATCGGTTGCTTCCTCCTCAACCATGAGGAAGAAACCCTTTTTGTTTTGGGACAATGTGTCAATCGCCTTCTTGGTCATATCCGGAAGAGAAACGACCGGGTTATAGATATCGCCGTCCCCTTCTTCTCTTTGCTGGAACATCTCTTCATTCGCGAACAAACCGAGCAGCTTACCGCTTTTTGCTTTTTGCAGGTCCGCTTTATTGGTGACGTAGGTGTAACCCAGTTGTTTGGCTTTGTCGACCAGATTGCCTTGGGTCCCCTTGCTCTTCTCGGAAGGATCCTCCGCCGGTTCGTCTTGGAACGCGCCCGGGTTACCGGCCGGGAACCAGAAATCCTCGCCGCCGCCCAACAGCACATCCACTTTGCTCTTCGTCAAAAATTGCAGCGCGATATCGCTTTGCGCCGACCGATTCTCCACATGGGCACCAAACGCCGCTCCCGTCGCGTCCGTCACCTGACTCGTCGTAACGACCCCCGTGGACAATCCCGCTTGTTTCGCGTATTCCATAATCGTTTTAACCGATTTCTTGTTCGCGTCCATACCGATTGCACCATTATACGTTTTCACCCCGCTGGCATACGCCGTAGCGGAAGCCGCCGAGTCGGTTACGGCCGACGTCGAGCTCGTATGTACCAGTCCGGCATACGGCATGTCGTCCATCGCCAGTTTGCCTTTCTCTCCTACTGTAGCCAACCGGATGGCGTTGCGTGCGGCATTCCCCATCCCGTCCCCCACGAACAGGATCACGTTCTTCGTCTTAGAGGAGGCTGCCACTGCCGGACTCGGGGTTTGTGCGGTCAAAATGCCGGTTATCGCTACCGCTGCCGCCGCAGTCACCACAAATGCCGTTCTTAAGCGCATGTTTTTTACAAGTTTCATAAAGTACGAACCTCCTAAATGTTTTGAGTTCCGTACTCTATGATAAATACCATATATTATGAAAATGTATGAAGTATGTAAAATAATGTTAAACCGATCGCTGCAGACTGCGCCAACCGCTCACTTCTAATTGGCCGTAATGATTATCGCCTGAAGCGATCACCTTGCCATCCGACTTTAGGCCAAGCGTATGGGCACACCCCGCGACGATCGCTACAACCTCTCGCCAGTTGCTGATCTCACCTTGCCCATGTTGATTCGAGCCGGTTGCCACGACGGTTCCGTCCGATTTTAAACCAAGGGTATGATAGCTGCCCGCTGCTACCGCCACGATATTACGCCAGTCCTCAACCTTGCATTGGCCGTGTTTAGGATCGCCGACAGCGATGACCGTCCCGTCCGATTGAAGCCCGACGGAATGCCGTGGGCCTGCCGCCAGCGTCGCTTTATATAATGTAGGGTCCATGTCTTACCTCCTTGTGTCATGGATTCCGATTGAATTCATCATACGAAAAGCTTCTGAAAGAAATCAAACAAAATCATAAGATTAACGTCTCGAACCCGGGGGCCGCTGAAACTTATGATGAGAGTGTGACATAGCTACCCGCCCTACAAATCGGGTACCCCGGGGGTGATGTATGAATCAACCTGCGCAAGTCATTCTGATTACGGACGCCGACCATCCCACAGGCAAGGCCATGATCCGCCGCTTCGTCGAGGATGGCGCCCATTTCCTGTTGAACAGTTTGTCTGATGGCACGCAAATTGCCGCCGAGATCGACATGGCTAAAGCTTCCAGATCCAAAGTGATCGTGAAGAATGTCGACTTGAGCGCCGGGGCGAACGCAAGCGAGCTTGTCCTGCTGGCCGAGCGAGAACTCGGCGCGCTTACTGTCCTGATCCATAATAACGACCGGTACGTCCCTATATCCGTTGAAGCCGGATCCGAAGCGTCGTACCGTGAAGTAATGAATACCAACGCAAAGTCGGCCTTTCTTTGCACGCAAGCGGCCGGAAAGGCGATGGCCGCACGGGAGGCGGGCAATATCATCTTCGTCTCGTCCATCCATGCCGAGAAGCCGACCGGCTCCTCCTTCGCCTACAGCGCCTCCAAGGGCGCCGTCAAGATGCTGGCCAAAGAAGCGGCCCTTGAGCTGGGGCGGCACGGCATCCGCGTGAATACGATTGAGGCCGGCCTGATCGAAGGCGACGGTGAACGGTTCCGCAGTCCGCTGACGACGCTCTACCGCAGTTACGAACTCAAGGTTCCGAACGCTCGGCTGGGCACAGCGGAAGACATTGCAAACGTCGCCCACTTCTTGGCGTCAAAAGAAGCGGGGTATGTGAACGGCGCGGATATCCGGCTGGACGGAGGGTTCCTCCTGCATTATATGGATCACAAAATGAAACGGCCAAGGAGCAGTGATTCGCCATGAGCTTAGCGGGCAAGGTCGCACTCGTAACCGGAGCCGGCACCGGCATCGGCCAGGGCATCGCCATCGAGATGGCAAATAGAGGCGCAAGAATGGCACTCCACTATAACCGGAGTGAAGCCGGCGTGCTCGAAACGAAGAGACGAATTGACGAAGCGGGGGGCGACAGCTTCATTGTCCGGGCGGATGTCTCGAATCCGCAAGAGATCGCCGCGATGGTGCGCCACATTGAGAGCCGCGCCGGCGATATCGATATTCTGGTCAACAACGCCGCCGTACAACTGAACTACGATCTCTTTAAGCATGATGGCGATACGTTCGACCGCATGTTTGATACGAACGTAAAGGGCTACTGGCAGTGTATCCAAGCCGTTATTCCCGGCATGAAGCAGAAAGGAACCGGTCGAATCATCCTGATCTCCTCGGTACATGCCAAACGGCCGACGGATTTCGACCCGGTTTATGCCATGACCAAAGGCGCGATCCGCATGCTCGGGCGGGAAAGTGCGATCGAGCTGGCCCCGTACGGCATTACGGTGAATACGATCGAGCCGGGAGCCGTCGATGTGGGCAAATACAACCTCATCTCGCCGGACGATCCGGATGCGGAGAAGAAGCGGGAGGCGCGGCGCAAGCACCAGTTGGAGAAGTTTCCGCTGGGGCGCGTGGGACTCCCGCTTGATGTCGCTCACCTCGCCTGCTTTATCGCCTCGAACGAAAGTGAGTATATGACAGGCTCCGCCATCCGGCTCGACGGCGGAAGCATGCTGCTGTAACGAGGCTGCAGTACACCAACCGATTAGGAGTGATTTCATGGTAAACAAAGAAACGTACGAACAAACGCTGGCCCATGTTCGTACCTCCTCCAGCCCTTCGGAGCTGCGGATTACCGATATCCGCTTTACCGATATCGTCGGCGGGCCTTTCCACAGCAGCCTGATCAAGGTATACACGAACCAGGGGCTGGTTGGTTTCGGGGAAGTCCGCGACGGTGCGGATAAGGTTTACGCCCTCATGCTGAAAAGCCGGTTACTCGGGGAGAACCCGTGCAACATCGACAAGCTGTTCCGCCGGATCAAGCAGTTCGGCGGACATGCGCGTCAAGGCGGTGGCGTCAGCGGAATCGAGCTTGCGCTCTGGGATCTGGCCGGCAAGGCATATGGCGTACCTATCTACCAAATGCTCGGCGGCAAGTTCCGCGACCGGGTCCGCATGTATTGCGACACGGATGTTGTCGGCAAGGACACCGGTAAAGCGATGGGCGAAGCGCTCAAGAAGCGGATGGAAGCCGGCTTCACCTTCCTGAAGATGGATCTTGGGATCGGCCAGCTCATCGACGAACCAGGCGCACTTAGCGCACCGCTGGGTTTCCTGGAAGAGATGCGGGAGATCTCGAAACGCCGTTACCGCCGTGACAAAGGCAATCTCACCGAACAGGAGCTGCGCGAAATCAAGAACCGTCACTACGATATTTACAACATCCCTCATCCATTCACCGGCATTCATGTGACGGAAAAAGGCCTCGACATCCTGGAACAATATGTCGCGGACGTACGGTCGGTCATCGGCAGCTCGGTGCCGCTCGCCATCGATCACTTCGGCCATATTGGACTTGAGGACTGCGTAAAGCTGGGTAAGCGCATCGACAAATTCAATCTGGCCTGGATGGAGGACATGATTCCATGGCGGTATACGGATCAATACGCCCGCCTCTCCCGCGCCGTGACGACACCGATCTGTACGGGAGAAGACATTTATTTGAAGGAGAACTTCAAACCTCTCCTTGAAGCCGGCGGGGTGTCCGTCATCCATCCGGACGTGCTGACGACCGGAGGCATTCTCGAGACGAAGAAAATCGGGGACATGGCGCAGGATTACGGGGTTGCGATGGCGATCCATATGGCGGAAAGCCCCATCGCCTGTCTGGCCGCCGCTCACGTCGCCGCGGCGACGGAGAACTTCCTTGCGCTCGAATACCATTCCTGCGAAGTGGAATGGTGGGATGACATCGTCATCGGCAGCCGCCTCCCGGATAAGCTGGTCCAGAACGGCTTCATCACCTTGACGGACGCTCCCGGACTGGGAATCGACGATTTGAACGACGAAGTATTGGCTGAGCATCTTCATCCCGAAATCGGCGGCCTCTGGGAATCAACGGATCAATGGAATCATCATTATTCTAACGACCGGCAGTGGAGCTGAGGCTCCTCTGCTTTTTCTTTCACAAGAAAAGGATCGTCCTGTCCGGCATAGGCCGGTCAAGACGATCCTTTCCATTTCTATTAGCGGGGGGCGGAAGCGCGGCTCATCTTGGCCGCCGCCTCCATCAAGCCGGTGATATACCCTACGCCAAACAGGCGGCCAAGCAGCTCATACCCCGGGTTTTCGTTATCCTCGCCTTCCATTGTCGGTACGTGGTCTGGTCTAGCCGGGCCGCTAAAACCAACTTCGTAATACGTCTTCATCGCTTCGAGCATATCCGTCTGGCCATCGTCATGGAACGTCTCCTCGAATTTCTCCGGCGTCCCCTTCACGTCGCGGAAATGCACGAAGAACAGCTTCTGCTGGTCGGCGAACTGCCGAATGACCGCCGGAATATCCTCTCCGGCTGTCGCCAGAGTCCCCTGGCATAACGTAATGCCGCTGTAGGCGTTTGGCACCAGATCGATGGCCCGCTGCAGAGCCGATGCGTTCCGCAAGATCCGCGAGACGCCGCGGATCGGCGTAATCGGTGGATCGTCCGGATGAAGCGCAAGCTTCACCCGGGCGGATTCCGCAACGGGAACGATCTTTTCCAGGAAATAATGGAGATTCTCCCACAGATGCTCCTCCGTCACAATTCCGGCTTCCGTGAGCGGCGCATCCGCCATCAGGCTGTGATCGTAGCTGGAGACCAGCGCCCCGCCCCGCGTTCGGGTCGTCGTCGACGTTCGGAACCAGTTGAACTGAGCCATAAAGTTATAGCAGAGCACGGGAATGCCGGCGGCTCCCATATTCACGATCAACTGTTGAAAATTCTCGATCTCCTCGTCACGGCCGGGCGCACCCAGCTTAATCTTGTTGCTTGGAGGCATCGATTCGATCACGGACAACGTCAGACCAAAATCGGCGTAACGTTGCTTCATCCGGATCAGCGGCATCAAATCCCAAGGTTTCTCCGTTTTCTCTTCCCACGGCAGCCCGCTGACCGCGTAATTGACGTTCATCTGTTTCGCCAAATGCCACAGCCGGCTTGGCTGGGATGGAAGAAATTCCGCAAGCTGCATGTCGTTATCCGCCTCTTTCTATCGTTTAGTTGCCTGCCTTGGCAGCCAGCTCCTTACCGAGCTTATCGATTTTGTTGAAAGCTTCTTCAATGGACTGCTGACCAAACGTCACCGCGTCCATCTCCTTCTTATAAGCATCCACCCACTCTGTAAAGCCGGGTGCCGGTGAATAGAAGGGTAACGCTTTACCCACAGACAGGTCGTAAATTTCTTTGCCGAGCTTATCCTTCGCCTCCAGATTCGGTTCAAGCTTCTTGTAGATGTCCGGATTAATTGGAATCCCGCGCGTCAGACCCAGCGCATCCCCTGCGGCTTCATCGGTAATAAACCATCTGACGAATTTCTTGGCTTCTTCCTTGTTCTTCGAATTGGTGCTGACGCTGAGGAAGATCGTCGACTGCGCCCAGCCTCCGCCCGCAGGTCCGGTCGGCATATTCACAACGCCCACCTTGCCCGGCATGAGCTGCTTGAGCGCGCTGACCGAGCCGGTTGTTGCGCCTCTCGTCATTACGACCCCGCTTGCCATCGGGTCAGCCTGCGGATCGTTCTCGAGGAAGGCGGCGGACTGCTCCGCCGGAGGAACGATTTTATCCTTGCGGAATTGTTCATAGGTTTGATAGAACTTCATGAACAGGTCTTTATCGAGTGTAAACGTCTTCCCGCCGTCAGACATGATTGGCGGTTTCCCCATCGCCGTCTGGTAATAATTGTAGAAATCCCAGGTTGTCGTGTCGCCGATCGGGTATTTGCCCTCCGGCAGCTTGGCGCGGGCGTCCTTCGCCCATTGGAAGTACTCGTCATAGGTCCAATCCTTATGCGGCAAAGGGATGCCGTATTGCTCGAGATCCGCCTTGTTGAAGGCCGTTCCCTGTGCATTCTGGCTCAGAGGGATGCCGTACAGCTTGCCGTCGATCTTCAGATTCTCGATGACACCCGGGTCGACGATTCCGGTCAGGTCGATATCCGACAGGTCCTCCAGCTGTCCCCGACTCACGTATTCTTGCAAGTACGCCGCATCCATCTGCAGCACATCCGTCATTGTTTTGGATGCCGCTAGCGTCGGCAGCTTCTGCCAGTACGCATCCCAAGCCATATGCTCGGGTTTGAATTTAACGCCGGGGTTTTGCCGGGTATAGAGATCCAATGCTTTCTGCGTTGCTTCGTGACGTGCGTCCGTCCCCCACCACATGATGCTGAGGGTCCTCTCTCCGCCGGAATCTCCATTTCCACCGCTCACGCCGCCGTTTCCTCCGGAATTGCCACCGGAATTGCCACCGGAATTCCCACCCGAATAATTTCCTCCAGCACTGCCTCCTCCACCGCCGCCGCAAGCCGTCAATACTAGAAACAGCGCCAGCAGGAGTGCGGCCATGCTCATCCATCTCGATTTGCTCATTGTCGATTTCCCCTTTCCATTTCTCTTAATCAAGCACATGACTTCAATGGGTAACGCCAAAGTCAACCTTTCAGCCCCGTCGTTGCGATCCCTTCCACGAAATGCTTCTGTGCGAAGAGGAAAATCAGTGCGGAAGGAACGACGGACAACAGCGACATCGCGAGCAACTGCCCCCACTGAATCTCGAACTGGTCGATGAATCCCCGGAGCGCCAGGCCAACCGTAAATTTATCAACCGAGCTGAGATACAGCACCTGCGAGAAGAAATCGTCCCAGCTCCAGATGAAGGTGAAGATCGCAACCGTTACGAGTGCCGGCTTGATGAGCGGGAAGACGATCCACGCGAAGATGCCGTATACGGAAGCGCCATCGATCTTGGCCGCCATGTCCAAATCGCGAGGGATGCCTCGGATGAACTGGACGAGAAGGAAGATGAAGAACGCGCCTCCGCCGAAGAAATGCGGCAGAACAAGCGGCACATAGCTGTCCACGAAGCCAAAGGAGTTAAACAGGATATATTGCGGAACGACCGTAACCTGACCGGGCAGCATCATGGTCAGCAGAAGAATCGAGAACCAGAAGCCCCGCAGCTTGAAGTTCAGTCGGCCGAAACCGTAGGCTACGACGGCGGCAGTCAACACGCCACCAAATACGTTTCCAACCTCCATCAGAAGCGTATTGCCGAAGAAATGGGCAAACGTATAATCGCTGGAGTAATGCCACCCATTGCTGTAGTTCTCCCATAGCGGCGTCTTCGGCCAGAGCGTCGGCAAGCTCAGCTCCTCCGTCTTCTTCAGCGAAGCGCCAACCCACCAGATGACCGGATAAAGCATGAGGAGGGAGAATAAAGTCAGAAGCAGATGATTCGTCAGCTTGGACCTGAGCTTCATTTCGACCCTCCCCCTTCCGATTCGTAGAACACCCAATAACGAGATGCGGCAAAGTTAATGACGGTCAGCAGACCCACGATCGCAAGCAAGATCCAGGCCAGAGCCGAGGCATACCCCATCTGGTAATGCTTGAAAGCCTTTTCGTACAGGAACAAGGCGTAGACGTACGTGGAATTGACCGGCCCCCCTTTGGTGATGATGAAAGCGGAGGTGAAGGTTTGGAAGGAGCCGATCACGCCGAGAATTAAGTTAAAGAACATGACGGGAGACAACATCGGCAGCGTGATGCTGAAGAATCGGCGAAACCTGTATGCGCCGTCCACTGCCGCGGATTCATATAACTCCTGGGGAATCTGTTTGAGCCCAGCCAGGAAAATGACCATCGTAGACCCGAACTGCCATGTATTTAGCAGAATGAGTGTTCCGAGCGAGGTGTCCGGATTGGTGATCCACCCCATGCCTTGGATGCCAAACCAGGCGAGCACCTGATTGATGTAGCCGTCTAGACCGAACATATTGCGCCATAAAGCCGCAACCGCGATGCTTCCGCCAATCAGCGACGGGAAATAGATAGCCGTTCGGTACAGGTTCATCCCTTTCAATTTCTGATTGAGCGCCATAGCGACGAGGAGGGAAAAAAGTAGCTTGAGCGGTACGGAGAATAGGACAAACGTGAAGGTTACGGTGAGAGATTTCGTAAAGGTTGAATCATTCGTGAAAATATTGACGTAATTGCTTGTTCCCGTCCAAACCGGATCCTCTAGGAGTGAATAATCGGTGAAAGACAGGTATAACGATTGTGCGATCGGCCATAACGTCAGTAATAGAAAGCCAATGAGCCATGGGGAAATAAAAATATAACCGGCTAGATGGTTTGCGCCGGTCTTCGCGCGCTTTCGGACGGCGCGTCCAGCTTTTCCAGTTGGGTTAGCAGTATTGGTTTGTGCAGCCATCCTTTTCGATTCCTCCCCTCTTGCGATACACCTTGTGATAAATGTTGTAGTAGTACTACTGTATTCGAAGGCGGTTTCACGATTAAAGGTGACGAAATTATGATATTGTTTGATTTTTTAAAATCCGTGGATCCCATGAGAAACGCCGGCGACAGCGGTGGAAAAAATTATGATTTGGCGGGGAAAATGCCTTAAGAAAGTCGCATCGACAAAACGGCGGCCCTCCCTAACAATAGAGTCATGTCGAACAAAGAGGAGGCGCTTCAATGAAATTCGATAACCCGGAAGAACTCATTCAATTGACACCGCTGTGGAAGGGCGAACGGTTCGAGAATGGGCGGCCTAAGGTGCCGGATGATGTCCTGCGAAGAATACGGAAAATTACGCTGGAGGAAGCATGGGGGCCGCTATGGCACCGTGGCTATACGTTTCAGTTTGAAGGCGACTTTAAGATCGTCCATCCCGACCAAGTGATGGTGGGACGGGCCGTAACCGCCGTTATGGTGCCAAAGCGGCCCGATCTGCACGAGACGCTGCTGAATTACGGGCATGAACAGGAAGGACGAAGGGGCTTCTTCAATCAGTGGGTCATCGATTCCCTGGTCGAGGATGACGTTGTTGTCGTCGATATGTTCGATAAGATCCATCTCGGCACCTATGTCGGCGGTAACCTGTCCACAGCCATCTCGACCCGCACGAAACGGGGCGGCGCCGTGATCTGGGGCGGGATCCGCGACAATCAGCAAGTGTCCGAGATCAAGAACATTAACGTCTATTATCGCGGAAGTGACCCGACGGCGATCGGCGATGTCACGATGGTGGGAATGAACGTGCCGACCCGGATCGGCAAGGCGATATGCCTTCCCGGCGACGTCGTGCTCGGAACGCCGGCGGGCGTCATCTTCATCCCTCCCCATCTTGCCGAGTTGACGGCCGAGCAAGCGGAGAAGTCGCAAGTCCGCGACGTATTTGGTTTCATTCGCTTGAAGGAAGGCGTCTATTCCACCGCACAAATCGACGCCTCTTGGCCAACCGCGCTGTGGGAGGATTTCATTCAGTGGTTTCAGAGTGATGAAGCGGCTGCCGAATACCGCCATTTAAGCTGGGAGAAGGAACTCGAGGAGGCGCGCCGGCACGAGTTGGACGGCCCAAGACATGACGTACGTCTATAGAGAAGATGATCACGAACCAGGAAGCGGGAGTTGAACCCGCTTCCTTCTTTATTTTCCCATCGATTCCCGATACTCGCTTGGTGAAACTCCGACCTTCTTCTTAAAGATTTGGCTGAAATAACGGGAATCCTGATAGCCGACCTTCTCGGCGACTTCGTAATTCTTATAATGCGTCGTCCGGAGCATATCCTTGGCCTTGTCGATCCGAATATCGGTCAAATGCTCAATAAACGTCTTCCCAGTATTTGCCCTGAAGAGCATGCTCAAATAGGTTGGCGTCATGTACACCTTCTGAGCAACACTCTGCAGCGAAGCGTATTGGCAATCCTGCTCCATATAGAGGATCGTCCTCTTAATGATGCTGCGATGGCTCTCTTTCTGACCCGGCGAGACGACCTTCCAGAGCCCGGTCAGAAACAGGCAGACGTAGTGCTTCAGCTCTTCCAGCGTGCTTAACCTTACAAGCGATGTCGCCTCAAAAGGTCTGTAAGCGCCTACATTTTCTTCATCGGCAAGGACCCTTCTTTCCACTCCGACCAGCAATCGGATCGTCAGCTCGTACATGCTCTTGATGTCGATCGGACCCTGCTCCAGCACCGCAGAATAAAACGACTCTACCGCCTCTAAGATTTCCTGTTCCGAGGCCGCTGAGCGGAAACTCTCAACCAACTGTTTTTCCTTCTCCACTGGGTAACGGTCGATCGGCTCCAGACGGCGAAGCTCGCCAAAATGAATGATTTGGCCAGTTCCGCTGTAGAACTTGTTCTGCAACGCCCATGAAGCTTGCCGATAGGATAGGTGGATGTCGCTCAACTGGCTGCAAGGCTTCCCTACTCCGATATTCACGGGATGAGCGAATTGTTCCAGAAGTACAGCCTGCAGCCGCTCAAGCACATCCTTGGACACCCACGAGAACAGCAGCCCGATCCGCCCGTCTCCATCGAGAAAAGCGATACCGTTGCCCGGCATTCGTTGCTGAAGGCTTTCTCGCATACTCTCCAGATAAGTCAGCTTGTCGTGCTCATTGTCAGCGGGAGCAGTTGGCTCCAACAGGGCAATGGTAGGGAAAGTATAGTAAGGATTCAAGTGAAGCTTAGCCAAGCTCTCCTTCAGATCCGCCTTTGCTTCCGTAGGCCCGGATACTAGATACCGCAGAAGGCGGTCTTTCATCCACGTCGTAATCGCTTGGTGGTCCAATAGAAGACGTTCATTCAGCATACTCCTTTTCCCCCTTTGGATAAAGAATGACAACTGAGATCAAGTCCTTAATCCAGATGAATGATTTTATAGGCATGCATGTGCTCGATAAACGCTTCCTCCGCAATGTCGCCGTCCCCCGTCCGGAGGGCGTCAATCAACATTCGGTGCCAATCGGCCAGCATATCCGTCGTTGAATGCCGATTGGATATGGCCATGAAACGCATCACCTTCGTCCGCATGTGGTTCCATAGTTCCAGGATGGCTTGATTATCACAGCGCTTGTAGAAAAAACCGTGAAAGTCCATATCCAGTTCGAGAATGCTTAGCGTGTCGCTCTGCTCGACGGCTTCCTCCATCTTCTGGATAATCGTCTCCAGCGCAGCGTAATCCGCCTCCGACAGCGTCGACATGGACGTGCGAACGGCGAAGCCCTCTATGATTTCACGGAGGACAAACAGATCCCGAATCTCCTTAGAGGTAATATTGGATACGACCGACCCTTTGTTTCGAATCCCAATAATCAATCCTTCTTGCTTCATCCGTTCCAGCGCTTCCCGTACAGGTGCCTGGCTAACCTGGAATTGTCCCGCGATATCCAACACGATGAGCCGGGTTCCCGGGCAAAGATCGCCCGTGAGTATTTTTCGTTTGAGCGTTAAATAGATTTGTTCACTTATGGAATTCACCAGCGGGACGATATCGTTGCTTGGCATCCTTGTTTCGTCTCCATTCGCGATCATCGTTTATCGATTATCGATAATCCATTTTTTTCTATTGTATGAGGGCACCCACACATCTGATACCGGAAATTTAATATTTCTCTAGCAAAAAAAAGCCCGCGAAGCTTTCGCCTCGCGGACTTTATAAACATTCTTACTCCTAATCAAAATAAACAATTTTCCCCGTCTCAGCCGATTGATAGACCGCCTCCAGGATCTGAGACACGATCATCGCTTCCCGTGGCTTCACCAAAGGTTCGGTATCGTTCACGACGCTGTGAATCCATTGTTTGGCTTCATACTCGAAGTCGGACATGTTCTCTCCACGGAAAAGTTCCCTTGCATTCGGATCCACATCAAGCTGATTCAAGAACAAGCTTCCGTCCCGCTCCCCGTTAATCCGCAATTTATGATGATTGAAATCCGCGCCCCCCTTCGTTCCGCACAGCAGATTGCCTCCGCCGTCCGCAATGTTCAGGGCCCAACTGGTTTCAATAATAACGGTAGCACCATTCTTGAATTTCACGTATCCGAACGCGGAATCTTCGACCTCGAATTTATTAGGATCCCAGGATCCCCATTCATTTGCGGCATTTTCGGTGTCCTTCAGTTTATGGAAGACGCTACCGACGACGCTTTCCGGTTCATAGTTATCCATCAACCAGAGGATGAGATCAAGGGAATGAGTTCCGATATCGATCATGGGGCCGCCCCCCTGCTTCTCTTTATCCAAGAACACGCCCCAGGTCGGTACGCCTCTTCTTCGGGTAGCGACCGCTTTAGCGAAATAAATCTCTCCTAGTTCCCCGCCTACGATCATCTTCTTTAATAGTTGGCTTTTGGCGCTGGACCGGCTCTGGTACCCGACGGTGAGCTTCTTGCCTGCTCGCAGGTGGGCTTCGTACATCGCTTTCGCCTCCGCACCGGTGACGGCCATCGGCTTCTCGCACATAACATGCTTGCCGCTTTCAAGCGCATCGATGGCAATCGCGGCATGGGCGCTATTGGGGGTGAGCACATGCACGACTTCGATCTCTTCCACCGCCAGCAGATCCTTGTAATCGGTGAACACCATTGCTTCCGGCGTGCCGTATTTTTTCGCAGCAGCCTCGGCTCTATCCGGAATCAAGTCACAGAAGGCCACCATCTGCACGTTCTCCACCTTAGCTAAACTTGGCATATGTTTGTCATTGGCAATCAATCCACAACCGATGATTCCTACTTTTACAGTTCGCATCAGCTTTCCCTCCCCCGTTATTTGAACTCTACTGTTCGGTGTTCCTGATGGGCGATGTAGGCTGCTTCCAAGAGCTCCGTCAATTTCGTTCCCTCTTCCAGTCCAAAGGGCATCGCCTTGTCATTAAGCACGGCATCCACCCATTGGAGGATCGGAAGCGGCTGCTCTGCTGGGAGTTGATTCGGCGAAATCCATCCGCCAAAGGGCAAATCCAGATTCTTCGAAGTGACTTTAACGGTATGATCTGAGATGATCAAAGTCCCTTCGGTCCCGTAAATTTCAAGTGCGGAAGGGGTCCGATACGTAACCAGGCTGGTTTCGACCAAAGCGACCGCATTGTTGGCGAACTCGATGGAGCATTGCGCATTATCTTCCACGGCACGATTCGTGAAATAGTGGAACATGGAGTTGATTCGTTTGGGCTTACCCAAATACCAACTGGCGAGGTACATCGGATGACAGCCTAAGTCCATCATGGCCCCGCCCCCGGCTTGCTGCTTATCGTACCAGTACTCCGGAAGCCAATTGTTCAAAGCCCCGTCATGTCCGTTACGTATGCGCAGAAGCGTAACGTCTCCTAAGATTCGGTCATCGATCAGCTGCTTCGCGAACAATTCATGTGGTCTCGTACGTGCCGGAAATGAAATGCCAAACTTGACGCCGGCTTGACGTACCGCGGCCGAAATTCGATCGCATTCCTCCGTGGTAAGCGCCATCGCCTTCTCGGTGAAAATATGTTTCCCCGCCTGAGCAGCAGCAATCATCACGTCGGCGTGCATACTTGTAGGGGCATCCACCACGACGGCATCAACATCTTCGCGCGCTAGAAGAGTATCCAAATCCGCCTCAAAGTCCGCTCCCAGTCCAGTTGCCCATTCCTTCCCCCGATCGAGTTCTTCATCCCAGACGGCCGCGATCTTCACGTTCCCATGGGATTGCAACTTTCTGGCGTAATCCTCCGCATGCACATGCCATTTACTTAACATTGCAACGTTCAACATATCATGTTCCCTCCTTCGTCTTGAGTATGAGTAGGATTAGAATCCGACATCATCGCGTTCCGCCGCTTTTTGAGCGACAAACTCCGCCATCTCATCCACACCGGCAGCTTTAAACTTGTCTTGCACCTCATGAAGCATTTTTAGAGCTTCTTCATCTGACGCAGCAAACAATGCTTTCTTAAATTCCTCATCGAAATTCAAACTGCTGGTTTTATCGATAAACTCCTGATATTTAGGCCACTCTCTCGCAAGATAGCTGGCGCTGACCTTGTCGATGATTTTGATCGGCAATTTGGCCGAGAAGCTCTCCTCCAGCTTTTGCCACTGCGTCTTCTGATCCTCTGGCGTAGGCCAAGTGACGGTATCGGAGAAGGCGCCAATGAACCTTCCCGGAAGGTAATTGAGTCCTGCATCTCTCTTCAAATCCGGATTCTCATCGAATTGTTTCTTCACATCCGGAATCCATTGAGGGATCCCGTTCTCCAGCGTGTAGTGGGTTCCTTCAATTCCGAAGTACGCTAGCAACCGGCCTTCTTCGCTGTTGACGTAATCAATGTACCGTAAGGCCGCATCGGGATCTTTAATGTTCGCGCTTAAGAAAAGGACAGGAAAACCGGAACGGCCGGGTTTTTCCACTTGCGTCCGAATTTGTCCGCTCTTATTCTTCATAGGTCCGAGCAGCTCATATTGCATATCCGGATTCGTCTTATACAACGTCTTGGACAAATCAGGCAACATCGGTTGAGCTCCGAATACGGCGAGCTTGCCCGTAGTCAGCTTCTCATTTGCGGTTGTGCTCGTATTGCTGAAAGCTTCTAGATCAAATAAACCTGCCGTTAATAACTTCCTCATATATAGCAGTCTGTCTTCATGATCCTTGGTTTGCGTCCAGTGGATCAGCTTTCCGTCCACCTCACGGTAGTCCGAAATGTTGTAATCCGTCCAACCGGCAAGGAATTGACCATAATCCCATCCATTCCACATCGTTCCGGCCGGGATCACCGGCTTGCCGGCAATATCCTTGAACCCGCCGTCTCTGATCTTGACCAATAAATCATACAGTTCCTCTTGCGTATCGATATCTTCCGCTTTCACATTTAACGCCTTGAGAATATCCCCCCGGGCAAAAAGGCCGTAATTCCAGTTATGAATGCTCTCTGGGGTTCCGTCCGGGGTTTCCGTAGGAATGAGATAGGTTTTCCCTTCGAAATCCGGGCTATTGAGATCGAACTCGTTAAAATCCTTCGCAATCCCGGTAGTCACAAGTCTTTTCACATTCGGGTATTTATCAAGATAAGGGGTGAGATCCAGAAGCTGACCTTCCATCGCGGCCTTCTTGATTACTTGCCCTTCTCCCCCAGTGGTTGACCAGAATGGGGCGTTCACAATATCCGGAACGGTACCGGAGGCAAAGATGGTATTCAGCTTTTCAACCTCGCTGGTCGTGATGGATTCCAGTTTCAAGGTGACTCCGGTCTTGTCCCGGATTTGCTTAGCTACCGGATTATTCTCCTGATCCTGCGGAAACCCGGCTCCGCCCCCGTTCCAAGCACTAAGGAAAGTTAAGGTGACCGGCTTCATTTCTTCCGTGCCCGACTCCTTCACGGTCCCAGGCTCATTTGAGCCCGTGTTCCCTGTTCCCGCTTCCTCCTTCCCGCCTGAACCCATACATGCCGTCATCGTTGTAAACAGCAGTAAAGCGATCAGCGGAATGCCAAAGACACCCCTCAATTTGTTCTTTCTCATACTACACTCCCCTCTCATTGGACATTTTTTATATAAAAGGCTTAGCCTCTTATATCAGCTACTCTTTAAGGGAACCTACCAATACGCCTTTCACAAAATACTTCTGCAGAAACGGATACACACAAATGATCGGTGTCGTAATGATAATGACGAAAGTCATCCTCAGCGCTTCCGGAGTGACGCCGCGCAGCTCCATCTGAGATTCGGTCATATTTTGAATCGCAGATCCGCTATTTCCCGACGATGACGTCATTGATTGAAAAGACGCTTCACTGATCATCTTGTTCAGGAACGTCGCTGCAGGCTGTAATTTCTCATTCTGGATAAAAAACTGCCCGGTGAACCAGTCATTCCACACGCCCACTCCGACAAACAAAGCGATGGTAGCCAGCACCGGCATCGAGAGAGGCAAGATGATTCTGGCGAACACCGATAACTCGCTGGCTCCGTCGATTCTGGCCGATTCCGATAGGGCTTCAGGAATCCCATCGAAGAAGGTTTTCATGATAATTGCATTAAAGAAGCTATACAGGGAGGGCAATACCAGTACCCAAAACGTGTTCAGAATGTGTAACTGCCGGAACAGGATAAAAGTCGGGATCAGCCCCCCGCTGAACAAGGTGGTAAAGAAAAAGAAAAACACAATATATTTTCTCCCCGGCAGGCCTTTCCGCGAAAGCGCATAGGCTAACAAAGCCGTCAGAAACACGGATCCGATCGTGACCACAAGAGTTCGAGTAACGGAAACATAAAACGAATTTAAGATCAATGGATTGGTGAACGCCTTTGCGTAGTTTTCTAAGGTGAACACTCTAGGAACAAAGTAGATACCACCCTTCATCGCGTCATAGCCGTCATTGAAAGAAAGGGCTAAGAAATAAATAAATGGGTACAGCGCCGTGGCGCAGAAAATAAACAACACCGAATAGTTAAGCACCATATATGTTCGATCCGCCGACGTCAGCCTTTTCGCACCCATGCCCACACCTCCTCCTGCGTCGTTGGCCTATTTACCATAGCGATACCTCGCTCACACGCCTTGAAATATGATTGACAGCCACAATAAGCAGTAACGAGATCGCGGATTTGAATAAGCCGATGGCCGTGGAATAAGCGAGTTGCCCTTGTTGGAGTCCAGTTTTTAACACATACGTGTCCAATATCTCCGAAACACCTAAGGTAGCTGGAGTTTGCATCAGCCAAATTTGGTCAAAACCGGCGTTCAGGATACCGCTGAGAGAGAAGATCAGCAGGATCGCGATCGTCGGCGTTAAGCAAGGCAGCGTAATTTTAAATAATTTACTCCACCTTCCCGCCCCGTCGATTTCCGCCGCTTCATACAAGTGCGGGTCGATGTTCGTTAACGCGGCTAAATAAATGATGGAACCCCATCCAACCCCTTTCCAAATGTCGGAAATGATGACCAACGGATAAAACAATTCCGGTTTCCCCATAAAAAAGATCGGATCCAAACCCATTTGATACCGTATATCGTTGATCAGCCCTACGTTCGGAGACAAAATTTTTTGAAGTAAAGTCACGACAACAACCCATGAAACGAAATGCGGCAAATAAGAAATGGTTTGAAACACTCTTTTGATTTTTTCGTGCATGACGGCATTTAACATCAACGCTAAGATCAATGGAGCCGGAAATCCAAAAACAAGTTTCAGCGCACTAATGGACAACGTATTGCGAAGGACTTCGTAGAAACTGGAATCGTGTAAAAACTGTTCGAAGTACTTAAAACCTGCCCACGGACTCCCCAATATGCCCAGGTTGTATTTGAAATCTTTGAACGCTATTAAAATGCCGTACATCGGATAGTAAGTAAAAACCAGGAACCACATGATAGCCGGAAGTAAAAATAAATAGATATGCCGGAAATACCATACTTTTCGAAATCTATTGGGTACCATTCCCCGATCACCTCCTAGATCCTCGTCGGGTCGATTCTATAGAACCACCAATCCATAAGCCGGTAACCTAACCCCCTCCCCCTCTTGCAAGCGGTTTCATTTAGTTGATTATAAATATTCGATATAAACAAATATATTCAATATACTATAGGAAAAATTCCATCATTCTTTGTAAAATGAAACCTACCGCGCGAATTATTACGGAAATTCGGTACTAAAGACCCTCCAACAACAGAAAACTATAATGTGTATATTTAATATATACTTTTAGATCCCGACGAAGCACAAAAAAGGAGCCTAACTGTGGCCGATTACTGTCATGTAGTCGTTCATCCGTACCAATTCATGTTATTATTAATAGGTTTATATTTAGCTTTCCATAATATTGAATCGATTTCTCTCTGTGGGGTCATTTCGGAACAAAAGTACCGTTTAACCAGCAAGGTATTACGACCTTGCTGGTTAAACGGTACGGAGTTGACAGCTTTATACGGTTATATGCTTATCGGTATTTCTTCATCATCCCTGCCCGTATCCGACAAATAGATGGGATGAGTCCCACATGAAGTTAATTATAATTTTTCGCAATAGTTTCCAAATATTGCTCAATCGGAACCGAGTTCCGAAGGGCCATTAGATTCTTGCCAGCCTCGCCAACGATCGTCCGGAATTGGGTGCTTGCCCCTGTTGCTTGTGCTGCGATGGCATCCACAATAGTTTGCGGATCGTCCAACTGACTTGGATCAGGATTAGACATCATCGCTTGAACTTTGTCCATATAGTAATCATAGTCTTTAATTCGCTCGTCCTTGTTCCATCGAATACTATGAGTAAAGTTGTTACCCGTAGAACCGCCTTGTTCAATTAGCCGAAGCTCGATGTTCAGGGGCTTGAGTTCGTAATACAACCCCTCCGTCAAACCCTCAAGTGCAAACTTCGACATATTGTAAAGTGAACCCAGAGGAACTGCCGTTGTGATGCCCATAAAGGAACTGATGTTGATAAACATCCCGCCGCCGACGGCTCGAAAATGAGGCAGGAATTTGCGCATTACATTGATCGGTCCCCGTGTATTCACTGCAAACTGCCAATCAATCGTATCCTCTGTAGCTAACTCAAGTGCTCCGTAAGAACCCATCCCAGCATTATTAACTACCACGTCTACCTTCCCGAAGGCCACAATAGCGTCATTCACGGCAGAATCCACTTCAGCCAAATTCGTAACGTCAAGCTTGAACAGCTTGATATTACTATACTGGGTGAGCTCGTTTTCTTTCTCGGGAGTACGCATGGTTGCAGCGACTTTCCAGCCCATCTTGGCAAAATGAATAGCGGTCAATTTCCCGAGTCCCGAGCTGGTTCCTGTAATAAAAATCGTTTTCGTTTGCATGTAAATTATCTCCTTAGGTATAAGTCCACGCAAGAATTCACGTTGTACTTGGTTCTACTCTTATAGCGAGGCAGTGAAGGGTGGTTGATTGAACTATTTCCCCCATTCCTCTGCGTCAAACTTCAAAGTATTTTTAAATCGTGAATTTATTTCCTGTTAATTGTTCACTTAATTTCCATAGCCGCTCAGCGTCTGCGGGATTGACTGCCCACTCAAATACGCCAGGAGTGTGGGGTTTGTCAGTAATAACCGCAATATCTCCATTCTCGCAGTATACACCGCCCTTTCCGTCTAGTTGAGGATGAACCGAGCACCAAATTAAAGTGGCAGCTCCTTCTTCAATCGTTTTGATTTCATCGTTGTACTCCGTAAAACCGCGTTCTCCTAGTTCGTTTAAAGCGCCCATTGCACGTAATTCGTCATCAGTCAAATGACGAGCTAAATCCGTGAGGATCGTTCCCGGATGAACGGAAAATGCCCGAACACGGTGTGCCTCTCCGCGCATGTCCATCGCTACGGCGAACAAAGCGTTAGCTGTCTTCGACTGTGCATACGCAAGCCATTTGTCATATTCCCGCGTATTGAAGTTGGGATCTTCAAAATGGAAGGCACTTAGTTGTAAGGCGCGTGAGGATACAGAAACAATTCTGGCACCTCCCGCCTTCTTAAGCGCCGGCCATAACTTCGACACAAGCTGGAAATGTCCTAAATGGTTGACCGCTAGATGGGATTCAACCCCTCGCGAATCGCGAGCAAGTGGAGCCGCCATAATGCCTGCGGCATTGATTAAAATGTGTAAAGGACGTCCAGAATCGAGAAATCGACTGGCAAATTCATCAATTGAAACGGGATCAATAAGGTCCAATCGTTCCAGTTCCACACCAGGAATTCCGTTAAGCGCGGCTTGTGCTTTTTCCGGAGTGCGGGCAGGTACAATAACCGTTGCTCCTGCAGCTGCAAGAGCTCTTGCAGCTGCAAGGCCCAGACCGGAATAACCGCCGGTCACGATAGCGATCTTACCCGTCAGATTCTGACCAACTAATATTTCTTTCGCCGTCGTTCTTGGTCCAAAACCAGAGGAAATAGGCCTTTGTTGTTCGAAATGATTTTGCAACTTCATATCTTTAACCTCCATGATGGGCCAGACCACCGCTAATACCAGTCTGCCTAATTACACTACTGTTCTGTATTAGTTTTCCGGGAAATCTGTACTGCGAGAAATGGTTTCCCAAGCGCTGTACTCCGTCTTCAAGTCATCAAGTTTCTGCATGATTTGGTCAAAGGCAGCATTCCCAAGTATAAGTCGATTAGGCTTATCCTCCAGTTCAACCGTCTTTATAATCACCTTGGCTATTCTCTCTGGATCACCCGTCAGTAAGCTATCCCCTTGCTTTTCCAGAAGATCCCTCACTGCACCTGAAGTTTCCGCATAGGCCGGATTACGGACGCTCTGACGGTTCTTCTGCAAAATTCCTGTTTTCATACCTCCTGGCTCCAGTAGCAAAACCTTTATGCCTAGTGGCGTTACCTCTTGCCAAAGAGCTTCCGTCAATCCTTCAACAGCGAACTTGCTCGCGCTATAGTAACCAAGCGATGGCATCGCTACTACTCCACTATTGGAGGAGACATTAACGATTGTACCTTGTTTCCTTTCACGCATGCCCGGAAGAACGGCGCGTATCATTGAAGCGAGACCAAAGAAGTTCGTTTCGAAAAGAGATCGAATCGCATCATCTTCTCCCTCTTCAATTGCGGAACTATAACCAATCCCCGCATTATTCACGAGAACGTCAATCCGTCCAAATTTGTTTTCTGCTTCTTCAACCACTTTCAGGACCTGCTTGGGATCAGTTACATCGAGTGCGGCAGCGTGGGCCGTATCCGGAAAACGATCCGCAAGATCCTTGAGAGATTCCAGGTTCCGTGCCGTCAATACAACACGATGACCATGATTCAAAACCGCTTCTGCTAAAGTCCTCCCAACGCCGCTGGAAGTGCCCGTAATTAGCCAAACGGGAATGTTATTTTGTTCCTGCATCATTTGAATACCTCTTTCAGTTTTTTTGGGCTTGGTTGCCTCGGTGTTACTATAGCAGTTCTGTTTTTTTCATATAAGAAGGCACTTTTTTTAAACATGCTTTAGAAAAATAAAGCCTGAAATTATTGCGCATTGTTTTCGATTTATATTAATGAATGATCCCTTACACTTTAATTTAATAAAGTATATTAAAAAAAGTTGCCTTCTTACAATAAATAAAAACTGCTGATATAGTTGTCCTCGGGGCGATTGAAGCTCTAAACTTACAAGAGAGGTTGTTCAACGATGCGACACAAAACATTATTCATCCACCTGTAGTTCATCTGGATCATATCGAATATAGTTTTTGACCACATGTCACTTAGAAAAAGAAATATGCTGTGACGAAAAAAAATTCAACTAAAGGACGTGTAACAATGCTAACCAATAAAAAGTTTTTTATGAGTCTAGTTGTTTTAGGTGTTCTGATTATTTCCGGATGGTCCGCAAAAAATAATCAGGAGCACGTTGTTCACGCAGCAGATCAAAATCATCAAGAGCTGCAAGCAAAAATTAATGAACTTGAAGAAAAATATCAACGCTTAGAGGACATTGAGCAAATCAAGCAGGTAAAGGCACGTTATTTCCGTTATGTAGATGAAAAAAAATGGACGGACCTTGCAAACCTCTTTACAGATGATGCTAAGATTATAGCTGATGGAGCCGAATATCCTGGCGGAGGACCGGCATTTGCTAAGATGATCGGAGATCTTGTAGGTGATGCACCAACCGTTCATCATGGTCATATGCCTGAGATTGAGATAATTGACAAAGATAACGCGAAGGCGGTTTGGGCTATGGAGGATTTATTGACCTTCCCTGATAAAAAAGGTTCTCCTCCAGGGCACAACGGATACGGTCAATATCATGAAACTTACAGAAAAGTGAATGGTGTCTGGAAAATCAGCAGTATGGAGCTGACACGGTTCCGCATGGATCCCCTGAAAAACTGGGATCCCAACACGGACCCTGTAACCGGTAAGTAATATACGATAGCTGAGTGATCAAACGAAACCCCGACAACACTTTTTACGAGTGTTATCGGGGTTTTGCTAAACACATTTATTTGGTATCTTTCTCAAGGTCCCAATGCTCGAGAGGGTCCATCCGGAATCGAGTCAGGATCAAACTACTGATTTTCCAATCTCCGTTCACACGACGATAAGTCTCTCTATATTGACCATAACCGTTATGGCCTTCAGGTACTCCTTCTTTGTTTGCTGGGAATGTAAACAAATCCTCCATTGCCCAGATTCCTTGAGCATTATCATCGTCGATAAATTCAATTTCTGGCATATGGCCATGGTGTACCGAAGGAACTGCTTCAACCATACTATTAATCACAGAAGCCATCTCTTGCGAGTTTTTGAATAAATAACCATCTGGGTAAATATTGGCGTCTTCTGTGAACAGATCCGCAAATCCGGGCCAATTCTTTTCATCAACGAAGCGGAAATAGCGAGCCTTCAGTTTTTTGATTTCTTCAAGATCCTCTAAACGTTTGTACTTCTTTTCGAGTTCACTGATTCTATTCAGAAGAGTATCTTGTTCTTTGATTGACATAATGTCACTCCCTTTTTTATTTTGGTTCTTTCGCAAAAGTAGCCGAACCTTGCATTTACTTTAACAGGTGCGTTTTTTTTTTGTAAGGAGGCATATTTTTTATACATGCTGTAGAAACAGGGCACAAACTGTAAAAAAATAAAGTTATCCAATTACGAAAATACGGAAGTTGTCCTAAGCATTACAACATAGCTTTATTTTTATAAAGCACGTATAAAAAAATATCGTTCTTACAAAAAAAACTAACACCTGCTATTGTTTTTGCATGGAGATGGACTCCACGAAATAAATGCATAAAGGAGATGGAGCTTCTTGAGAACTGGTGCTCATCAATGAGTGCTATTTTTCCTCTGATTATATCTGAGAAGGCGGATATCCTCTTAAATAATAAAAAAGGATGTTGATCAAAATGACAAAAGCAAGCAATACGAAACCGATAGTCTCACGAGTCGAGAATCTTGAATGGTTTAATACCATGCCAGGAGAAAAAATGGCTATTCGCATTCACAGCAACCTAGTTGGAGGAACGCTAAGCATAATAGAGGCTAGGGTTCCTGCCTTGATGGGGCCTCCAAAGCATATTCATAATGAACGTGAAGAAACATTTGAGATACTAGAAGGGACTTTTCGTTTCCAATGCGGTGACGAGGACTTTATTGCTACGCCTGGGACAACCGTCACTGTTCCACGCGGATTACCACACGTATGGGCAAATGTTGGATCCGAAACGGGACGACTCCTATTCATTTTCACACCTGGCGGGATCGACGATTTTTTCAAAGAAATCAGCAAACACTCGCTTGAAGCAATCGTTGACGTTGCGGCAGATAACGATACGATCATTATGGGTCCCCCATTACTTCAAACCCAATAATTAATTTGCATTCAATATATTGGAGGTTCCTACAAATGGATATCGAGACAAAGAAAAAAGAGCTCATCGATGCTTATTACTTCCGTCATGCGACCAAAGAATTCGATACAACAAAGAAAATCTCCGATGATGATTTCCAATTCATTCTCGAGGCAGCACGGCTTTCGCCGAGCTCAGGAAATAATGAACCATGGAAGTTCCTTGTTATACAAAACCCTGAATTTAGAAAAGAGTTAGCTCCACTGGCATCAGGTGCAATTCGGCAGTTGCCGACAGCAAGCCATTTCGTTCTTATTCTGGCTAGAAAAGGACTCACTCATAGTAACCCCTATCTTGTGAAGCATTTAACAGAAGATAATGGGATGCCATTAGAAATTTATCAGAACTTGGCTCCAGCTTATGATCAGTTTTACAATGACCTTCATCTTGATACAGAGCGGGCATTATTGGACTGGTCATCCAAACAAACTTATTTGGCAATGGGCAATATGATGACCGCAGCGGCATACATCGGTATTGATTCGTGTGCCATGGAGGGTTTCGATCTGGATGCCGTAAATGATCTCCTCAGTAAAAAAGGATTGCTTGGAGACGACGAATTCGGTTTAAGTGTCATGGTTGCCTTTGGTTATAGGAAAGAGAATCCAAAACGACCTAAAAGAAGGCTTCCTCTGGAGGAAATCGTACAGTTCATTTGATATCAATAGATAATATCTTTATACCTTTTTATGTGGGGAGGAAAAAACGTGAAAGTAGAAATTTGGTCAGATATTGTTTGTCCGTTTTGCTACATCGGTAAACGCCGATTTGAAGCTGGATTGCATGAATTTTCCCAACGTGATGAAGTGGAAATCGTGCATCGAAGCTTCGAACTGGATCCATCGATTCCTATTCATCCTGAGAAGACTTTGTTTGAGATCGCAGCAGCGAAATACGGCACTACGCCTGAGTCCACTAAAAAGGATAGTATAGCTGTTACGGAGCGTGCAAAAAAAGAAGGTCTGATCTTTAACTACGAATCGGTTAAGCATACTAATTCTATGGACTCGCATCGGCTTATTCTTTTCGCTAGGGATTTCGGCAAAGAAAATGTTGTTCTTGAATTGTTGTATAAAGCTTACTTTACCGATTCCCTGCACATTGGGGAAAGAGAAACGCTTTTGTCGATTTCGGAACATGCCGGTCTCGATCGACTTGAAACAGCAAACATGCTTGATAGCGATCGTTATCGCGATGCAGTCAGGGAGGACGAGCGCATAGCGAGTAAATTAGGAATTAGAGGAGTCCCGTTTTACCTTGTTGATGGAAAATATGCGGTATCCGGAGCCCAACCGGCAGCTGTCTTTGCCGAGGCACTTCAGAACGCTTGGGAAGAACGTGCCAAGGAAAAGAATAAGGCTGCTGAGGAAGATGCAGGTATGTGTACGGACGGATTCTGTTAATCAACAAGAGGGTGTCCCAGGTCAGGCGTTCGACCCTTGGGACACCTTACTGTATTTCTAAAGACATAAAGTGCATCCGTCAAATAAAGATACGTAAAAAAGACAATAATACCATTAAGGGATGAAATGTGGGGTGAATGAATTTGGATACGTCAAAGTTTGAGATAGATTGTGTTGAATCAATATCCGAGGTTTTACATTTTCTATCTGGAAAGTGGACATTTTTGGTGATAACAGAACTTTTGAAAGGTCCACAGCGCTTTAATCAATTACGGAGAAATCTTGGGAATTTAAACACAAAAGGCTTAACTGATACCTTGAGAAATTTGGAAGAACACCAAATGATTAAACGCACCGTATTCCCTACTGTCCCCGTGACGGTTGAATACTCGATAACCGAGAAAGGACTCGCTTTCTCCGAAGTGTTTCAAAAAATCAATCACTGGAAACATGAATGGGACTCTCCTCATTCCACTCCGATAACCCCAAGGAATGAACAAACTCAAAGGACAGAGCCGCAATAACTGTGGTCGTCAATAATGCAGGAAACAATTGAGCATATCGACCGATTATGAGGTGCTCCGCTTGAAGAGGTAAGTGATCCATAACAACAACGGAATAATGATTACGCATATCGGGACTACAAACATGCTCCATATTTTTAGAAAAACTCCCATGTAAGTCGGCCCATGTAAGTTCATGGAAATAATCATAATAATGGGTACGACAAACCAAACCATGGGCTTCCAGTTTTTTAGATTCAGCCATTTAGACATCTCATAGCTCGCCACAAAAGCATAGGAAGATAATTTGATAACTGTACCGAATATCGCTATAAATATAAAGAACACATCCAGATTCTGAATGAAATCCATAATATCAATTGCTCTTATCGTTACAAAAATAGGAGTATTCAGTTTCATCGTTAGTTCAGGTCCTAAAACGACGATACACATCACCACTGACATTACAATTGTAAAGGAAGCAATTCCAGCGGCAGCCACCGCATGCGATGGAACCTGTTTGGGATCGGTCATAAAAGATGATAATACCAACAAAACAATCGCTTGTCCCGCAAGCAACGGTGCAAAAGGAACCATCCCTTGTACGATCTCCAGTCCTCCGTGATCAACATAAACGGGCAAGAGCCTCTCTAATCGGATATTCCCCCAATTTAAGATAAAGCTCAAAAAAATGAGAAAGTAGAAGATTGGCCCCGTAATTTCACTAAATCGGCCAATATTCGTAATCCCACCCAGAGTTAAATAAAAGGTTATGCTAAATAATATGATCATAATCGCCCATGTTGGCGTTCCGTTTAATAGTATACTTTGAATAAAATCAACCTGTGCGCGAACAACGACGGAGGTAATCCCGATAAAAGCGCAGAAATACGGCAGGACAATGATTCTCCCCAACCACTTCCCGAGAAGCTTCCGACATACCTGAAACAAGGATTGATCTGGATGAAGGAGAGCTAACTTTCCAAGTAAGATCGTAATAATCACTCCTGCTGCTCCGGAAGCCAGCAAGGAGATCCATGCATCTTGCTGCACGATGGATACAGTCGGAGTCAACACAACCCCAATTGCCATAACAATATATGTCGTTGCAAGTATCCAAAAAAGCTGTGACCCTTTTATTTTCACCGTTTGTCTACTCCTCATGACTTCAACCAAGGTTAATATTTCATCGATGTATTGGATTGCCCAGGGTCATCGCATCGAACATTGAAGTTTATTGATACTTGGAGTTCAGGGAAAATGCGATCCCACTCCTCTTCATATCCCTTCCATTGCTTAGGTAACTGATGATGTACTTTCTTCCCGAAGCCAAAGATGTCGGTTCGATATTTGTCTTGTACAGTGGCAATAAGCTTCGTGACCTCTTGCTGCAAATTCTTCTTCAGTTCCTTTTCGATGATTTTTAGATCCGCAGCTTTTGTGGGATCAAGTTCCGTATTATTCTCAACGATACTCCCTTTCCCCGTGAGTTGGATATGGATTTGAATATCGTCCCCGGACATTTTGGCACGGATCTGACTTTTCAAAAATTTCAGAATCACGCTTATATTGTTCTCTTTCTCCCGAATGAAGAAATCGGAGACAAGACTGTCTTGTCTATTCGAAATCCAATTCGCGTAGGCAGATTCCTGACTGTCCAGGAAGCCGACCAATTTCAAATGGTTATTACTGTTTAAAATAGCAGAGCCGACGTAATGAGGCTTCGAAGAAGGCGATAAACTTAAGGCTGGCACCATTGGGTGAATTCCGCGACTTAAGGAGTCCGCCAGCAAATCCCGGAAATAAGTATGTCTAATATGTAAGATCTCCTCTTGGCGCGTCAGTGATGTTTGAGTATATGGATCAAAGATTGGATCCGTAGTAAAAATATCTTTGGCTCGTCCATCCTTCACAACAAATACCTTCGATCGTAGTTCTGATTTGGGATTACGGACGATTTCGTCGAGGAGTTTGTCTATACCGTGTTCTGCCATTTTCTGTCCGATCAGCAAAACCTCTCGATGTCCTACAAATATCTCTCTGGATAGTTCCTTTTGTAAATTGTGCAAACTATCATAAAGATTCGTACCGCTTGCACTCATGGTTTGAAAAGCCCTCTTCCCCTCCCCTCCCCCACCAGCATCCAGTCCGCCTGAATTTGCCGGTATTGCGATTTGGGTTGTAACTAGAACATGTCCGTTGTCCTCGATATCCCATCCATCTCCCAAATTAAAGGCGAGGTGGTCGGGTTCATTCAAACTCCAGCAACCGGTTATTAAACACAACAAGAACAGGGGTGAGCTCATCTTCAATATTATTTTCATGCGGATCCACCTATTATTTGGCTTTGGACTTTGTAAGTTTACGAGGGGCACGTACTAACCAATCTTTGATCCATCCATGAACCAGCGGAGCCACCGGGGTGAGATATGGGATTCCAAATGGACTTAACCGGGTCAGATGCGCTAAAATGGCGATCATTCCCGCCGCCAGGCCAAATAAACCAAACATGCCGCTTAGAATGATTAACGGAAATCGCAGCATCCGAAGAGGAAATCCAAATCGATAGCGCGGAACGATAAAGGAGGCGATACCGGCAAACGATACTACGATTACAATCGGCGCGGAAATAATTCCGGCGCGTACTGCGGCCTCCCCGATGACAAGCGCGCCAACGATGCTTACAAGCGGACCAATCGTTTTAGGCAAGCGTAAGCCAGCTTCCCGTAACCCTTCAAAAACAACCTCCATCATAAAAACTTCAATGATGGTTGGAAAAGGCGCACGTTCTCGAAGGGACGCTATGCTGATCATCAATTTTGTTGGAATCATCTCCTGATGATAATTGGTTAGCGCTATATAGAGAGCTGAGGTGGTGGTCCCGAAGATGACAAAGACAAAACGAAGCAAACGGGTCATCAATACATACATAGAGCGTTCATAATAATCATCTGGCGCTTGCAGACCCGTCCAGAAAGTCATCGGAACAGATAACGCAAATGGAGTGCCATCGGTTAAGATAGCTACTTTGCCCTCTAACAATCCGGAAGCAATAACGTCAGGTCTCTCGCTATTCAACATCTGCGGAAATGGCGTAAGATGCGTATCTTCGATCGCTTCCTCGATATACCCGGATTCAAGAATTCCATTGGTCTCAATTTGACTTACGCGATATTGAACTTCCTCCAACAGCTTAGGCTCCACTACTCCTTCGATATAGGAAATGACTACCTCCGTTTTCGTTAGGGTACCAACCGTAATGGATTTCATCTTAAGCTTTGGTGTTGTAATGATTCGACGAAGTAACGTCGTATTCATGCGGAGGTTTTCCGTAAAGCCTTCTCTAGGGCCCCGCAGTGTTGGTTCGGCAGAAGACTCTTCGATACTGCGGGTTTCAACTTGTTTAATATCGGCCAAGCATGCGGTAGCATCACCATCGGCTAGAATAGCGACGCTTCCTTTTAAAATACTTTCAACGGTTGCATCAAAATCGGTAAGTCTAGAAATTTGCATAATAGAAAACAGACTTTGTTCGCACATATTGGCGATACTGTCGATGGTACCAAGACCCTGAGGAACCCCTTCATAAATTAGTGGCTTAAGAACATTTGATTCGAAACTTTCGGTATCGATCATCCCATCGATATAAATCATGAGGAGCTTGGTTTGTCCGCTGATCATTAACTCACGAAAAACGACATCTGAACAATCTCGGAAAATGGTTTTGAAGACTTTATCGTTCTCATTAATATCTGGACTAAATTTCTTTTTTTCCTGTTCTGCCGACACTATGGCCTCTCCGTTCATCTTTAAACTATTTTAGCTAAGGGTCATGCTCTTCCTCGCCTTTTTTTTTGTTACCAGCATTTCCATAAGCATCTTATTTCAAACAATACGGCACACGGTGTACATTAGGAATTCATTCCGAGGAAAATAAGGACAAAATGGACGGTTCTTATCAGTGACAATTACAGCACAATTAACTATACTTCTTAATGTAGCTTTACTTTTTAGTCTGACCTCAAAAAAGAATGTGAGATGATAAGAGTGATGGAATCCATAAAGTTTGAGAATAGCTGTATAGAGTCAATTTCGGAAACTCTACAATTACTCTCCGGTAAATGGACATTCTTAGTGATTACGGAGTTGTTAAAGGAATCTCAGCGTTTTAATCAGCTACGTAGAAATTTAGGTAACGTAAATACCAAAGGCTTAACAGATACCTTGCGGAATTTAGAAAATCACCAAATGATCAAACGTCAGGTTTTCCCGACTGTCCCTGTGTCGGTGGAATATTCAATAACTCCAAAAGGCGAGGCTTTTTTGAAAGTTTTTAATGAAATTAATCTGTGGAAAACCAAATGGGATTCCCCTGATGTAATCTGAGATTTGATTCAAGATTCGTCACAATGCTGTCTCAAACGATTTGTTCTGTCAAAAAAAAAGTCCGAAGCAGTAAGTATCTGCTTCGGACTTTTAACCTTTATCATCCCCATGAGGGAATTCTCCCAATATTCAATGCAAATCTACGAGCACTTACTATATCCGCAGTTGCTGCAAGTCTTGCAGCCCTCGATGTTGATCAGCGAGGCCGAGCCGCAGGACGGGCAAAGGTCGCGGGAGGTAGCAGGTGCGCTGCCATGACTATGGCCGCCGTGCGAGCCGTCCGCGGTGCCGTGATCTTGCGCGGCTTCCTCGTGATGCGCGATCGTTGCTGCTACCGGCGCTGGGTCGTGGTCGCCGTATGGTCCGTTTTGCACGTGCGTTTCCAGCGCTTTGGCGACGGCGTCCGCGATCGATTCCACGCGGTTTGGACCAAAGCCGATGGCGCCTGTACCGCCGATGCCTTTGAGATGCTTGATCAGCAGTTCAACCTTCTCGCCGTGGTCACCGTAACGCAGGAACAGCGAGCAGACGCGGCCAAGGGCCTCCGCCATCGCGAACACGTCGGAGCCGGCTTTCCCTACGTTCAAGAAGATTTCGCCCGGGATGCCGTTCAGGTCATTGATCGTGATATACGCCATGCCAAACGGAGTGTTGATCTTATAAGTGGCGCCATGCAGAACTTGCGGGCGTCTCTTGTACTGTTCAGCCGTTTTCGGGCTGCTGGCTTGAATCGGAGCACTTGCCGGCTGTTCCGTTACGGCTGCCGTTGTTGGTGCTGACGCTTCTTCTTGTTTCTCTTCCTTCTTCTCCGTTTGCAGGACTTGTACGTCACGGCTACCGTCGCGGTAGATCGTTACGCCTTTACAGCCAAGGTCGAAGGCCAGTTCATACAAACGTTCCGTTTCTTCCACGGTAAAGTCGGATGGGCAGTTTGCCGTTTTGGAGATCGAGCTGTCTACCCAACGCTGGATCGCGGCTTGTACGCGGATATGATCCTCCGCTGACAAATTCATCGCTGTCACGAAGTAATCCGGCAGCTCTTCCCCTGGATGTGCGTCCAACCACTCTTGCGCGATCGGCACGAACTGCTCGTCGAAGCCAAGACGGCTTTGACGGTAATATTTGAAGGCGAAATATGGTTCGATCCCGGTCGAGGTTCCAACCATCGTCCCTGTGCTGCCGGTTGGTGCCTGAGTGATGATCGTGACGTTGCGGACCCCTTTCGTGCGAACCGCTTCGCCAACTTCCGGATACACTTCCTTCATCACTTTCATGAATCCACTTTGCAAGTATTTGTCCGCTTCGAAAGCCGGGAAGGAACCTTTCTCCTCCGCAATATCCGCGGAAGCTAGGTAAGCTTCCTTGGCGATAAAGCCATATAATTTATCGAGGAATTCCAGTGATTCCGGGCTTCCGTAACGGATGTTCAGCTTGATCATCAGCTCGGCCAGCCCCATCGTCCCGAGGCCAACGCGGCGCTCTTTCTTCTGGTTTTTCTCGTTTTCTTCGAAGTGATAAGGTGTTTTGTTGATGACGTTGTCCAGGAAACGAACCGAATAACGCGTCGTTGTGGCGAGTTCGTCCCAAGCGACATCGTGTTTCTCTTCGTCGTAGAACTTGGACAGGTTCATCGCCGACAGGTTGCAGACGCCCCAGCCCGGCAAACCTTGCTCACCACACGGATTCGTACAGATGATCGGGTTAAAATACCAGCTGTTGGACATTTGGTTGTAGTATTCCATGAACACCACACCCGGCTCCGCGGATTTCCAAGCCGATTCGATGATCGTGTGCCAGATCTCACGCGCTTTGACAGTGCGATAGTGGATCACTCTGCGACCGTCCGCTTTCCACTTATCAAGATCGCCGTCCCACACTTCGTTATAGTCCTCGTAAGTCGTATCCGGGAATACCAGCTCCCAGTCGAGATCCTTCTTCACGGCTTCCATAAAGCTGTTACTCACGCAAACCGAAAGGTTCGCATTCGTGACTTGACCCATCGTCTGCTTGACGGTGATAAAGTCCATGACATCCGGATGCCAGTCGTTGATCATCAGCATCAGCGCGCCTCGGCGGCTTCCGCCCTGCTCGATCAAACCGGTCGTGTAGCTGAACAAACCGCCCCAGGATACGGCGCCGCTCGAAGAGCCGTTTACGCCTTTAACAACCGCACGGCGCGGACGCAAGGAGCTGAGGTTAATACCTACACCGCCGCCGCGAGCCATGATCTCGGTCATTTCGGACAACGTCTCCATGATGCCGCCGCGGCTGTCTTTTGGCGATGGAATCACGTAACAGTTAAACAAGGTCAACTCGTCGCTAGCGCCGGCACCTGCAGCAATCCGGCCGCCTGGTACAAGCTTCCAATCGACCAGAATATAGCGGAACTTCTCTTCCCATTGCTTCTGCAGCTCCGGCGTTTCCTCCACGGAAGCCATCGCTTTAGCAAGGCGGTTCCACATTTCTTCAGGGGTTTTCTCGATATTGAGGGTCAGCTTCTCCACGTCGGACTCGACCAACTCGCCCCGGCGTGTCTTCACCGTAACCTTACGTCCTTTACGCGCAACGACTTCACCGACTTCCTTCGTCGGGAATTTAGGATCATCCTTCGTCAGAACGAGGACGACGTCGCCTACTTTGGCGTGACTAGGGTCCGCGTCTTTCCAGGCGTACCGGTCCAAGAAGATTTTTTCACTTAGCCCCTCAAGGCGCTGTTTTGGCACAGTTTTCAAAGAAAACACCCTCCTAAAAGTTTGGATCAAAGATTCTAAATATATCGGTCATTCGCGCCGAATCTTGAAGTCGAAATCGGGCAAAAAAAACGAAAAAAGCGCTGTTTCAAGCCGTTATTCGCCTGCTTGAAAGCCGCTGCGCACACCCTATAAACGGTATTATCATATGTATGAATCACAATATATTGTGTGCGAATACCATTATACTATACAATATCTCGATGTCACAGCAGAACAGATTGAAATTTTAGGCTTTTTTCCGAATGCTGCTCGCCCAAACACCCGTTTGCTCCGGTTCTCTCTATTTTTTAGACCCGAATCTATGAAACCGTGTTGTAACCATTTCCAAATCAAGCTATAAAAAAGACTCACTCCGCCCCGAGCAGAACCCTAAAAGGCATCTTATACGATTATCCCTTTGGTTAAGGGAACTGGTTCGAGCGGTTCATCAACTCCGATTCGATCTGACCAAACGGGATGTCCCCTCCCTCTCCAAAGTTATGAACTCCTTCATTTTCGTCCATACTACACCTACGTCTGCAAGAAACACGCGATCTATGTCCTGATTCGGATCCTTTCGTTGCCGCAATAGAGCTAGTCAAATACGCATCATTGGGAGGTTTTACATCATGAATCCTCATCCCCTCGGCCCTTCCCCCAACCCGGCCGTTCAGCCGGAACGGAATTCGCAGATCTCCATCGACTTCGACCGGAGTTGGTTCAGTGAACTGGAAACGAGACATCAAAAAGGCGGCCCCTGGGACGATTGGAAGCTGTTTAACCTTGCCCTTGAGGCCGAAACTGCTTCTCTGGTCACAAGCTTTGAGGAAATGCAATGTTTGAAGCATCTGCAAGGCGTCACGCCGCTGCCCCACCAAACCGAAACGGCACGGAAGGTCCTGTTCGAAATGCGTGGACGTGCCATCCTCGCCGATGAGGTGGGTTTAGGGAAGACGATTGAAGCCGGTTTAATTTTGAAGGAATACATCGTACGCGGGTTGGTGAAGAAGGTCCTGATTCTGGTTCCTGCATCCCTGGTGTTGCAGTGGGTTCGGGAGCTGAATCAGAAATTTGGCATTCCGGCAGTGGCTCAGAAGAAAGAGCACTCCTGGCATAACGACGTCGTTGTCGCCTCCATGGACACGGCCAAACGCGACCCGCACAAAAATATTTTGCTCAATAACGAATACGATCTGGTCATCGTGGACGAAGCCCACAAGCTGAAGAACAAGAAAACGACCAATTACCAGTTCATGCTGCAACTGCGAAAAAAATATTGCCTGCTCCTGACCGCCACCCCGGTGCAAAACGACCTGGGCGAGCTGTTCAACCTGATCACGTTGCTCAAACCGGGGCAATTGGGCGGGCAAAGTGAATTTGCCGCTAATTTCGTTGTCGACAAGCGGCAGCCCAAGAATGAGGGTCAGCTCAAAGATGAACTGGCTAAGGTGATGATCCGCAACCGTCGCGGCGACGGTGAGCTGGAATTCACGAAGCGGATCGTTCGCAACATCGACGTAGAGCTGTCCGAGGAAGAGAAGAACCTGTATCACGGGGTTACTTCCTTCATCAAAGACCAATATAACGCCGCTGGCGGCGACCTCAACAGTATGTTGTCCCTGGTTACCTTACAACGCGAGGTGTGTAGCAGCCGGGATGCGGTATTCGTCACTTTGGTTAATTTGTCTAAGAAGCTCGCCCCCGATTCTCCGATTCGCGATCGGATTTGGGATCTTGTCGATCTGATTCGCCAGATCAAAGCGAACAGCAAAGCGGAGAAAGCAATGGAGTTGATCCGCGAAATGAATGACAAGGTGATCGTATTCACCGAATACCGGGCTACGCAGGAGTACCTATTAAAGTATTTCCGCGACCGCGGCATGACGGCAGTTCCTTACCGGGGCGGGATGAATCGCGGCAAAAAAGACTGGATGATGGACCTGTTCCGCGGCCGGGCCCAGGTGATGATTGCGACCGAAGCCGGCGGCGAGGGCATCAACCTACAGTTTTGCCATCAAATGATCAACTTCGACCTGCCTTGGAACCCGATGCGAGTGGAGCAGCGAATTGGGCGGGTACACCGGCTGGGTCAAACTAACGACGTTCATATTTACAATCTGTCCACCAAAGGCACGATCGAAGAGCATATCCTCCACCTTCTGCATGAGAAGATCAACATGTTCGAATTGGTCATTGGGCATCTTGATGTGATTTTGGAACGGTTTGAGAAACAGCATTCCCTGGAAAAAAGCATTTACCAAATCATCCTCGAATCCGGCAGTGAAGAGGAAATTGCCAGCCGTGTCGACTCGCTGGGACGCGAGTTCCATACCATAAAATCCGAGCTCGATGCAGAAGCCGAGGGAACCGATCATGAAGGCGGCCTGCAGCAGCTGTTGGGAGGTTGATCTGCGGTTATGTCCATGACCCGTGAACAGATTCGCGATTATGTCTTAACGTATTTGGAAGCAACCGAATGTCAGTTTCTCGAAAAATCACCTCATCACGTCACGGTGAAGCTCTCTCCCCGTGCAGACCGAGACTTGACGAACCGTCCTTATTATTGGGGGTTTATTGAACGGACCGGAGCGGAGCCGGAAACGATGTCGTTTTCGTTTATTTTTGATCCGGAGGCCCACCAGGCGTCCGAAGAAGCGAAGGCCGCACGGGAACAAAAGGGCCCCGGGGCCCAGCAACAGATGGAAGCCGCGCAGGAAGACACGCTGCTCGGCCGTTACTATGGCGCGGTCCGCCCCCTTCCGATACTGGGACCGGGACGGATTCAGCGCGAGGAGCTCGCGTTTGGCAGTCCGCGGCTGAAACAGATTTTCGAAGCGACACGAAGAGGCGGCCGTTATGTGTATCTGTTCGAGGAGCCGGAGCAACGTCAGCGGATGGCCTTGCTGCCCGCCGCATATGAGCCTTGGCTTGGCGTCTGCTTCAAGGTGGAGTTCTGCTGCGATATGAAACGCGAGGAGCTGCATTTTTACGGAGTGTCCCTGCTGACGGGCGCGATCGATGAGTCGTTTCAGACTCGAATTGCGGCGAAGCAACTGGTTCCTCGCCTGCCTGAAAACGTCCACATCGAGCCTACTAAGTTCACCTTGGACGCCGGACGCACCGTACTCGAGCAGAGACTTGCCGAGCAGATCGCCGCTTATGACGACCGCTGGGCCCAGGAGGCCCGCGAACGCCTGAACGACGAGCTGTCGCTGATTGACGCTTATTACAAGGATCTCGTGAACGATCCCGAACCCGAACGGGCTCAAGGCGCCAGTGAGCAATATGAAGCGAGACGGGATGAAATCCGCTGGCAGTACGAGCCGAGAATTGTCGTATCCGCTTTGGGCTGCGGCATCTTTCATCTGCGTTCGCCGCGGTGACGAGAATTCAGACGGATCTCGCTAAAAGACCGCAAAAATAGAAGCCGTTTGCCGTAAAACCACACGACAGGTTGTAACAACCTTTTTGAGACGGCTTCGGTACAATGGACAAGCAGTCGAAACCAGGCTCGTGAGGCCTGACGAATGGCTAGGGAGGCGATACCATGCCAGAACCACGCAAATCTCAAAAGAAATTAACCATCGCTTGCAAAATTCTCTTATGCGCAAGCATCTTATATAACGCATCAGGCGCCGGTCTGCCACTGGCGGGCGGCTTCGGTGGCCTGAGCACGGCGGAGGCCGCAGGCGGGCCTGCTGCGCTGGCGGCGCTTGGGGCGCCAGCGGATACGCCTGCGCCCGAGGCGCTGCGGCGCTTCGCCGCCGAGGCGATCGGCCAGCTGGCCCAGGCCAAGCCGTTTACGGCCTGGGCCGGCGCCGCCACCGCCATCGAGCCGCTGGGGCCGGGCACGCACAGCTGGCTCGTCACGGTGGCCGCGGCCGCCGGGAGCGGCCAAGGCGGCGAAACCGGGGTGCCGCCGGGAGCGTCAGCCCCGCGCGGCTACCTCATTATCTCCGCGACGGAGAGCGGAGATTACAAGCTGGTCGAATACGGAATGGGCACCTATTCCGTATTCGACCCGGCGCTGCTCGAGGCCGCGCTCCGGCAGAGCGGCCTCGGCGCAGCCGCTGCGGGACGGGTCACCGCCGTCCCGCTCTACGCCGGCCCGGCATTGGCCGCGTGGAAGATTCGCTTGCCGGATGGCGGCGAACCAAGGTACGTCAATGCCGCCGACGGCGAATGGCTGCCCGAAACGACGGGCAGCTGGGACAAGCAGGCGGGCGGCTATGCGCCACCGCGGCTGGCTTCGAGCAGCCGCGCGCCGTTATCGCCCGCCCCTATCGTCTATACGTCATCCCGCTTTGATCCCTACGACAACCTGTTATGGATGACGGCCAAACCGCTGGCGCTAAAGTCGGATGCCTTCATCGGTAAGCTAAAAGCCAGCCGCCAGCTCGTCTACGCGGCTTCCGGAGCCGAACGCACTTATTCCTTTCCTCTACCGGTCTACGGCTATCAAACCTGGACGAACGGCGACCCTTCGGCAACGCCGATCGCAGGATCCGAAGCCGTTTACGTCGTCACCGGTACCGACACCGCCATTCGGTTGATCGCGCTGGACGCTTTGATGGCGAGCGGGAAATTCGTCACGTTCTAACTGCTGAAATGAGATTACTTAGAAGAGCACTACCGTTAGCAGGCAGTGCTCTTTTTGGCTCATACTACGATCCCTGCAAAAATACAGTTATTTTGAGTCGAAATCGCCGTTTACCTAAAATTCCTGCAAAAGCACGCCTAATTCCTCCATTTGTCCCATTTCGTAAAAAATAACTGCACTTTTCCAGGTTTCTCTGAGGCAAATCCCTCCGACGGCCCCTACGATCCCGCCGCCGAACCTGTACCTCCCTCTGTGGACGCCTGAGGCGTCAGCCGTGGCGATCTGCCAAGCAGCTGGCGCAGGCTGTCCAGATTGGTCAACACCGTGCCAGCGATAATCGTTCCCCCACCCAGCACCGCAAACCATCCGGCCGATTCTCCATAAAACAGCACGCCAATCGTCATCGCAATGAGCGGCGAGACATACAGCCAAGTCGACGGAAACACCGGATTAGTCTTAGCCACCAGCCAATAAAACAAGCTGTGCCCCACCATCGAACCGACCACCGTCAGATAGAACAGCGAGCCTAACGCGGAGGGCTGCAGCAAAACCTCGGCCGACACCCGCTCGGTGAAAGCCGCCAGGATAAACAGCAACAAGCCCCCGTATAACATTTGCGCGGCGTTTAGCGCGATTGGCGACTCGTCCGCATAACTTTGGGTCACGCGTTTGGTGTACAGGGCGCCAATCGAATACAGCACTTCCCCGATCAAAATCGCCGCACAGCCGATCGCCCAACGGGGTCTCGCTTGCACCGAAATCATGTTGGGCAGTACGAGCAGCATCACGCCAGCCAGGCCGATGAGGATGCCCGGGACGGCGCGTTTGGCCGTTTTTTGCCGCATCACGATCATCTGCAACAACACAATCATTAACGGCCCGGTAGCCGATAAGACCGCAGCGACACCGGAGGTCACGTATTGCTCCGCCCAGTACAGAAATGAAAACGTCCCGAAGGTCAGCAAAGCCCCCGTTACCAGCATTTCCTTGCGCAGCAGCAAGGACCATGCGGCTTTTTTTCTCCAAACCATCCATAGAAACAGGATCGTCCCCGCGGCAAAGAAACGCAGACCCGCCGAGAAGAACGGAGGCGCCGCGTGGTCCACTCCGATTTTTATCGCTAAAAAAGTCGTGCCGAACACGAGACATACGATCAAATAGTTGAACACAATCATCGAGATCTTCCCCTTTCGCCTACTGAACTGTATCATACAGGAAAGAAGACAGAACAGATGGAACATCATAGAACAGATGCTTAGGCGCTTCGCTTAAAATGGATTCGTGATGCAAGGAGGGAAGGGAGATGGGGATGAACACAAGACCCAGGTCGGCAGAGTCCGGCAAGATTCTCTATACGCAAGTTTATGATTATATTGGGGACCGAATCCGTCGGGGAGACTGGAAAGCACATGAGAAACTGCCCTCTGTGCGCACGTTGGCCGAGGAACTTCAGCTCCACCGATTAACCGTCTTCCGGGCCTATGGGCTGTTAAAGGAACACGGGATCGTTTACGTCAAGGAGAAGTCTGGCTATTACGTTTCCGAAGAACAGCCGCATGCAGATCTTGCCGGACCCAAAGGCGAAGAAGCTGCATTCTCCGTTTCACCCCCCCGCTGGAGCCGGCGAGAAGCTTCACGGCCCCCGGTACGGAGTCGGACGATTGCAAAACACCTTAAGCGAAATCCACCAAATTCCGGCCGTCTGCTCGTTCTCCCAGGCGCTTATCGATCCGAATCTTCTGCCTAATCTGTTCCTATCGGATCATGTGAAACAGGTGTTCGACCGTTATCCCAAACTGCTTGGCACCTACTCTTCCGTCCAGGGGGACGAGGAACTGCGGGAACTTCTCAGCGCGGATTTGCAGCGAAAAGATAAGCTTCAGGTCTCCCCTGACGAGCTGATGATTACAACAGGCGGTCAGCAAGCGATTGATCTGTTGTCCAGCGTTTTCCTTCGCCCTATGGATTATGTCCTGGTGGAACGCCCAACCTATAGCTCTGCGCTCGATTGCTTCCGTCAACGAGGTGCTCGTCTCCTCCCAGTGGAGATTCGCCGGGAAGGATATGACCTCGACCTTGTCGAGGTTTTCATGAAGCGCCATAAACCCCGGTTGTTTTATACGAATCCAACGTTCCATAATCCGACGGGGTTTACCGTGCCGGCCGCCCAACGCAAGCGGCTAGTTGAACTGGCGGAGCGCTACGGCTGCTTAATTGTCGAAGATGATGCGGTACATGACGTTTACTTCGACGCGCCGCCTCCACCGCCTCTTTATTCCTACGATACGGAAGGCTGGGTCGTCTACCTGCGCAGCTTCAGCAAGTATTTGGCGCCTGGGCTGCGCATCTGTGCCGTTGCCGCACGAACGGCCGTAATGGCCCCGCTGCTGACCGCCAAATCGCTGGCCGATAACGGGACGCCGCTCGTCAACCAGAAGTTGTTCCAGCATTGCTTTGAGTCAGAGCGGCTCCAGCAGCACCTGGAGAAGCTCCGCACCGCGCTGCAAATGCGCCGAGACGTGATGGAGCAAGCGCTCTGCGCCGGACCCGCCAGCTGGCAGTGGCATCGTCCGCAGGGCGGGTTGAACTTGTGGGTTCGCCTCCCTGATGGTCTCAATGCGAATCAACTGCTCACCGAGAGCGTCCGCCGCGGGTTAACGTTCGTTCCCGGCACGATCTGCGATCCCTTGGGTGAAATGACTAACCGCATTCGGCTCAGCTATTCGTTTATGAATGAAGCGCAGACGCGCGAAGGCGTTCATCTGCTGGTCCAGGTGGCCGAGCAGCTGGCACAACATTGAGCATATGATGATGATGAATTATACACGGGCACTTTAGGCGCACCTAAAAACAGCCGCCTTCTCCCTTTAGGGACAGAAGGCGGCTGTTATCGTTGGATGGACTGGGCTGGCTTATACTTCCCGTGAGCGAGACGCATGCTCTTTCCTCCGGGTTTCCTTCTTCTTCGGTTTAGGAATTTGTCCGGCCCACAGGGAGATGGAGAACGGGATCATGCCGAACCAGCGTCGGCTCCACGGTTCCTTGACCTTCGAGCGCTCGCGGCGGACTTCCCGCGGCGTTTCCACGTAATCCACCACCCGCTCCGTGATGTATTTAACTAATTCGTCGCCTTTAGCCATAAGAAAACAGCTCCTTTCCAGCTTTGTCGTTCTTCGTTAGCCCTAGTTTGTGCCGATTCACACCGCCTTAAACCCCTGAAGCCCCCGGCGATGAACGGCAAATCGTCAATGCATGATTTTCCCGCCGCAGGTTCAATCTATAAGTGAAGAATAGCCTGAAAGGTGAGACACATGGGAAAGATGACACGAAGCCTGCTAGCCATCATGATGACGTTCCCCATCGTTTTGGGTCTTGGGAGCGCCCCGGCGGCGGCTGACGAAGGCAAGGACCTTCGGCATGCCTTCCCCGAACCGGTGATTCTGATTGACGCCGGTCACGGGGGGATTGACGGGGGAACGTCTTATGAACAGATTCTCGAGAAGGATATCAATCTCGAAATTGGGCGGCGGCTCTACGTCGTCCTAAGAAGCCACGGCTACCGCGCGATACTCAACCGGACGGGGGATTACGCGCTCAGCGACGATAATCGCTGGCTTCGCAGCCGTTCACGGCACATGCGGGACCTGGCCCAGCGTAAGGAACTTAGCGAACAGCTGCCCGCTTCGATCGTCGTCAGCCTGCATGTCAACTGGGGGCGAAACAAATCAAAACGCGGACCGCTTGTACTCCATCAGAACGAAGGACGAAGCGTAGTGCTGGCGGACTCGATTCAACGGTCACTGGAAAGGTTCTATCAGTTGGAAGCGGCTCGGATTCCAGAGCATGGCAAGCCGTTTTATTTGCTGAATCATATCGATTGCCCGGCCGTCATTGTGGAGACAGGATTCCTCAGTAATGCCGAAGACCGCGCCATTCTCACGAACGGGCGCGGTCAACAGAGGATTGCCGAGGCGTTGTATCGAGGGATCTCCGAATATTTTACGGTAATGTGAACCCCGGTCCCGGCTTTACGCCGGGACTAATTTGTTCCCGGGCCAACTCGCTGATTCCGATGAATTGGATGCCTTCCGCCTGGAGCATCGGGATATTTTTGTTCAGTGCAGCCGCCGTTTTCTTGCCTTGTACCCCCACATGTCCGATAGTTACACAGCTGCCGCGATTGTCCTTCTTCAACAAGGCAAGGACTTGCTTTAGTTGCCCGGTGACATGTTCTATGCTGCCCACATCGTCCAGGAAGACGTCGTTTTCAATTCGAGGCAATCCCTTCTCCACGCTTAAACGCGGGATGACGGACCGGAAGTTGGTTTTGCTGTCCACGAAAAACAACCCCCGCTCGCGACAAACGTCCAAAATCACCGACATCACGCGTTCGTCCCCGGTCACCTTCGAGCCCATATGGTTGTTCATTCCAACAGCATAAGGCACTTGTTCGATCGCTGCTTCAACCCTCTGACGGATCTCCTCATCCGTCATGCTGGAGAGAATCGCCCCGGGGCCAAGCCACTCCGGCTTTCCTTGCTTCGGCTCCATCGGCAGATGGATAATCACATCATGCCCTCGCTCATGCGCCCGCCGCGCATCCTCCTGCGTGGTTTCCAGAAACGGCATGACGGCAACGGTCAATTTGATCGGCAGATCCAGCACTTCGTCCGTTCCGTCCATTCGATTGCCCAAATCATCGATAATCACCGCAAGTTCGCGGGAAGGTATGGGTTGTTGGCGGTCCCGTGTCGACGTATCTGTTCCCTGCTCCCCTACGCCAACCGGAGGTGCAGCTCGTCCGCTGCCAGGAGTCGTCAGCAACAGCGCCGTCAAACAACTGACAGTCAGTAACGGTAACCATCGAACCGGGTTGCGGAAATTAAACAATTAGGCCCCTCCTTTACTCATCTCCACTTGGAGTTAAAATCAGGCTTCCCCGAAATTCCCGCCGCCGCGTCAGACAAGTCCACACTAGATCGGCCGCAAGCAACAGCAATAGTAACGGGCCTGCTACGGACCACACCGAAGAAATGCTTCGATACGCTTGTTCCACCAACGGGTGCAGCACTTTGAGCATCAATGCCGACAGGAGTCCCCAGTACAGTGAGAATCGCAGGCAGACATGACCCCCAAGCTGAAACCGCAGCCCTGTATAATCCCACCATCTTCGCCCAAACATCATGAACAGCACATAGCCACTGACCCCTTCAACAATGGTTGGGATAATGAGACATAGTAAAGCCCCTAGCAGCGATTGTGCTCCAACTCCTTCCTGCAAAAATAGCAATAGGAGCAGCGGAGCCACGCCGTACATCGGCTTAAACGGGCCCTTCAAGAAACCCTCCTTCCAGAACACCCCCTGTGTAAACAGACTATATACATTTTCGAGCAGCCAGCCGAACAGCGAATACAGCAGAAAATAAAACCCGAGTTCTCCCGTCGTCATTGTACACCATCCTCCTTTCTGCTAGTATGACTGTCCCTGTCCGTAATCATGCGCAAACGCTCCGCTGCTCACCAGGGCTTAGAAATAAAGGTAAAAATACCCGTAATTCTGCGAAAAGACCCCCTTTTGAACAAAATAGCGGTATTTGATGGCCTTATTTTTCCATAGGAGCCTCAAATGGGACGGTTTTGCTTCTGTCGAACCAAATTAAGGACATTTTTTACCGCTATATTTCCCCGCCCC
>NZ_JALPRK010000031.1 GCF_023195895.1 Paenibacillus mellifer | reverse complement strand
CGCCCCTTTAGGGGCGTTTTTCTTTTTGCGATCCACCGCTTGTGATGATGGGGTGATGAAACCAACGGATTGGATTTGAGGTATTATTAAGTAAATGATGGATCTGAAGGAGGGACGAGAAGTGGGAATCTTAGCGAGGTTTCGGGACGTGATGCGGTCCAACCTCTCGGCATTATTGAAGAGTTCACCAGATCCGGCGGCGGCGGTGGATGCTTACATGCGCCAATTGAGACTGGATGCAGGGCAAGTGAAGGCGGAGGCGACGGCGGTGCAGGCGGAGGAAGACCGGGCGAAGCGCGCGCTGGATGAATGCGCCGAGGAGGTTCGGAAGCTGCAGCGGTATGCGGAGAAAGCGGTGGAATCGGGCGACGAGTCTTCCGCGCTGAAGTTTCTGGAGCGGAAGGCGAAGCAGGCGGAGCGGCTGAATGGACTGCAGACGGCCTACGAGCAGGCGGCGTATAATTCGTCCAAAGTGAAGCGGATGCAGGATAAGCTTGTCTCCGATCTGCAGGCGCTGGAGGCACGGCAAGCCGAACTGAAGAGCAAGCTCGTTGAGGCCGAAGCGCTGAGCCGGGCACAGGCATCCGGCGGATCGGAAGCGGCTCTTCGCGAGCTGGAAGCCAAGGCCGATCAAGCGCTGAACGAAGCGCTGGCTTTGGCCGAGCTGCGAGCCGGTTCGCAGGAAGACGATCTGGACGCCATTTTCGCAGAGCTGGAGAAGGGCTACAACGCCACCGTTGAGGAGAAGCTGGGTACACCTCCGGTTTCTAAACCTGAAGACGAACTCACGGCGCTGAAAGCGAAAATAAACAAGCAAAATTCCTGAACTCTGATTCGGATGGATGGAGGTGAACGATTTGCCGGTCATTGAATACAAATGTCCGAGCTGCGGCAGCGGCATGACGTTTGACAGTACGACGGGCATGCTGTCTTGCCCGAGCTGCGGCCGCAAAGACAATATCGAGCAAATTCCCGACCCGCTCAAGCAGCAGGTATTCGCGGAGGACGAGGTCCGGGAGTACCATTGCGAAAGCTGCGGCGCGGTCATCGTGACGGAGCCGGAGACCAGTGCGACGACCTGCAGCTTCTGCGGGTCCGCCGTGGTGCTGAGCGATCGTCTGACCGGGAAGCTGGCTCCGCAGCAGGTGATCCCTTTTGCGATCAGCAAGGAAGAGGCGGTGGCGGCCTTCAAGAAGTGGTGTCGGAAAGGGCTGCTCACGCCCCGCGGCTTCATGACCGCGGACCGCATCCAGAACATCACCGGGATGTACGTGCCGTTCTGGCTGTACGATTTGCTGAGTAATGTGGATGTCCGCGGACAAGGGACTCAGGTGAGAAGCTATCGGAGAGGCGATTACCAATACACAGAAACGGATTATTATGAGTTCTACCGGAAAATTCGGCTCCATTATGTACGGTTGCCGATCGATGCTTCGGCGAAGATGGACGATCAGCTGATGGATAAGCTGGAGCCTTTTCCTTACGAACAATTGAAGACGTTTAAGACGCCTTATCTCGCAGGATATATCGCCGAAAAGTACAACTATAACAGCGAGAAACTCACCCCGAGAGCCCGGGAGAAAACCATGCCTTATATCGAATCCTATATCTCTTCGACTGTTAATGAATATGCTACGGTAAGTTATGCCGAGAAACAGATCGATACGACCGTCAAGCAGGCCCATTATACGCTGCTGCCGGTGTGGATGGTTTATTACAACTACAAGGGGAAACAATACACGTTTGCTATGAACGGCCAGACGGGGAAAGTTGTTGGGAAACCACCGTTAAGCAAGGGGAAAATAACGGCCTGGTTCGCCGGCGTGTCGGCCCTATCTTTCCTGGGGCTCAAAATCGTGGCCTGGATGTTGGGAGGCGGCTTCATATGAACAAGCGCGGGGTAACCACGTATTTGTTGCTAACGCTGATCGCACTATGGATGCTGACTCCGTTGACGGCTTGGGCGGAACAAACACCTTCCGAGAAGAAGCTGATTTACGACGAAGCCGATATCCTGAATCCGGAATATATCGAGGACTTGAACGCATTAGCTAATGAATATGGGCCGAAGCGGGAGACGGACTTTATCGTTTTTACGACGGATAATCCCGAAGATGAGGACGTCGTCAAGTTGACGGAGGATTTCTACGACGAGCGGGCTCCGGGGTACGATAAAGCCCATGGCAATGCCGTGATTTTGACGTTGGAAATGCGTAATCGGGATTTATATTTGGCGGGTTTCTATAAAGGTGAGAAATACCTGGATGACAGCCGTTTGGACAAAATACGCAACAAGATCGCCCCGATGTTAACCGCAGGTGATTATCATGGCGCCTTCGCAGAGTACATACGGACTTCCTACCGGTATATGGGGTTCCGACCTGGGGTCAATCCGGATAATCTCCTGTTTGATACTACCATCCAGCTTGTGATCGCGCTGGTCATCGGGGCGCTGGTCGTCGTGGTGATGGCGTTCCGCAGCGGCGGCAGGGTCACGGTGAACAGCCGCACCTATGAGGACTCGGGGGACTCCGGCGTCATTAGTCGGCAAGACAAATATCTTCGAACGACCGTCACGAAAACGAAGATCGAGAGCAACAACAGCAGTGGAGGCGGTGGCAGCGGTGGAGGTGGCGGCGGCACGACCAGCGGCGGACACTCGCATAGCGGGAGCCGGGGATCATTTTAACGGAAGGGGCAGGGTAACCTATGAGTTTTTTTAAGAGCCAATTTGCCAATGTCGTGGAATGGGAAGAGTTCCGGGATGATATGATTTTCTGGAAATGGAGTAACCGGGAGATCAAAAAAGGGAGTAAGCTGATCATTCGCTCGGGGCAGGATGCCATCTTCATCAATAATGGGAAAATCGAGGGGATTTTCAAGGAGGAAGGCGAATATAACGTTGCTTCGGAGATCGTGCCGTTCCTGTCCACGCTGAAGAGGTTTAAGTTCGGCTTCAACAGCGGCATGCGGGTTGAGGTGTTGTTCGTAAACACGAAGGAGTTTACCGTCCGATGGGGCACGCAAAATCCCGTGTTGATTCCGACGCCCCAGCTCCCTGGCGGGATGCCGATTCGCGCGAACGGCACGTTTAATTTCAAGGTCAATGACTACGTGACGTTAATTGATAAGGTTGCGGGGGTCAAGCAAAGTTATTTGGTGGAGGACGTTAGACTTCGTATTACCTCCGTACTCGACCAATTGCTGATGAAGTGGATTAGCCGAGAAGGCAAAGACATGTTTAATCTGCAGGCCAACGCTGTGGATATCGCACGCGGCATTAAAGAAGATCTCGATATGCAGGTGATGGACGACGGTTTGGGGATTACGGGCTTCCAAGTGATGAGCTTCAGTTATCCGAAGGAAATCCAGGACATGATCACCAAGACCGCGTCGCATGAAATGATCGGCAATCTGTCGAAATACCAGCAAGTCAGCATGACCGACGGCCTCGCCTCGGGCAAGGTGCAAGGCGGCGGGGCCGCTTCAGACATGGCGGGCATGATGATGGGGATGAACCTGGCCAAGGAAATGATGAAGAATCTGAACCCGGAACCGGGCCAGGGGAAGGATCATTCGCATTCGCAACCGCAGTCACCGAGCTCGGGGACGAGTCAGCCGCCGCATCCTTCGGGGCCTTCGGCCGGCGAAACGGGCGCCAAGCGCCCTAACTTCTGCCCGAACTGCGGGGCGAAGAACGAAGGCGCGAACTTCTGCCCGAATTGCGGGCAGAAGTTGGCGTAAGAGCATTCTGTTCCATTCATTAAGTCATAAGGAAAACACCGTTCCCTACCACATCGGTAGAACGGTGTTTTTTGTTTAGAGTCAGGTGAACAGGGTTGATTAATTTGTTAATTAACATAACATAAATCCGAATTTGAAAGTGATTAATAGTTGAATAATGATAATAATGTCATTATATCTAACATTAAGACGAGAAAATTGACCATTATTTTAAAGAAATATCAAAAATAATTATTTCTCTGTAATATAAGTTGACACAAAGGTTGGACGGTGCTACTATTTTGAATAACAAATTAAATAGATAGTTAATTATTTTTAATCAACCAATTAAATGCATAGTGTGGTGATGAGGATTGACTTACATCAAGGTGAGCGAGGTCAGTAAATGGTTTAAGCGTCGAGGGCACATGACCGAAGCGCTTAGGGACATTCATCTGGAGTTGGCACAGGGCACGTTCGTCAGCCTGATCGGCCCAAGCGGATGCGGCAAGTCAACCCTGCTCCGCATCGTAGGCGGACTTGCCGACGTAGACCGGGGCGAGGTTACGATCGGGGGATTGAGCCCGCTCGAAGCGCAGAGCCGGAAGCAGTTCGGTTTCGTTCCTCAATCCCCGGCCTTGTTTCCTTGGCGGACCGTCCTAGAGAACATGAATCTTCCGTTTGAGGTGAACGTAAGGGGAAACTCCGCCGCTAAGCTGGTAGAAAGAGAGGACCCCGTGGAGCTGCTGAAATCCGTCGGGCTAGGGGATTTCGTGAACGCCTACGCGAAGGAATTGTCCGGGGGCATGCAACAAAGGGTAGGGATCGCCAGGGCGTTCGGCTCGGGAGCGCCTATTCTCCTCATGGATGAGCCTTTTTCCGCGTTGGATGAGATCACGCGGGAGAAAATTAGCTATCAATTGCTGGATATCTGGGAGTCGCATCAGAAAACGGTGTTGTTTGTGACGCACAGTTTGAGGGAAGCTGTTTTATTGTCCGACAAGGTGGTGGTGATGTCGGCCAGGCCGGGGCGCGTAGCGGCGGTCATTGATATTGGTTTGCCAAGGCCAAGGCGTGCCCAGATCGAGGACACCGATGAATTTCATCAGTATGTTGCCGAGATACGGGGTTACTTGCGGGATGAATGGAAATCGAGTTAATAGTTCAAGAAAGGAAGTGGTTCTGTCATGAGAAGTGCTGCTAGAGAAGGCGTAATCATGGTCGCTTCGAAGCCGGGGAAACGGAAAGAAGCATCCGTCCTAAACAGAGTAAAGTCCCGGGTGGTTTCCTCGCCGTATTTGCCGCCCCTTGCCGCGTTCCTTGCTTTGTTTCTGACTTGGGAACTGGCGGTTCGCCTGTTCAAGATCCAGCCGGTCACCTTGCCGGCCCCGTCATCGGTCTTCTATGAATTCGCAACTTCCATTGGATTTTATTTGCCTCACACTGGGGTGACGTTATTCGAAGCTTTGGCAGGATTCTTCCTGGGTACGGCGGTCGCGATTGTTGCCGGGATATTTATGGCCCATTCCCCATTGCTGGAGCGAACCCTGCTGCCGATCGCGGTTCTTGCCAACGTCACGCCAATTATAGCCATTGCTCCTTTGTTTATCCTCTGGTTCGGTTTCGATGCGCTGCCGAAAATACTCATCGCTGCGATTATCACGTTCTTCCCGATGTTGATTAATTCGATCACGGGTTTTCGCTCGATTGACGGAAATCACTTGGAATATATGCAATCTTTACATGCCAGCAAATGGGAAATATTCTTCAAGTTGCGTTTGCCGAATAGCTTGCCGTATCTGTTCTCGGCAGCGAGAACCTGCGTCAGCCTTAGCGTAATGGGGGCTGTAGTGGGGGAATGGAGCGGATCGACGGAAGGTCTCGGCAACGTCATCATGATGTCCAGCAACTATTTGCAGACCGAGCGGATGTTTTCGGCGATCTTTATGCTGGCGATCATGGGAATCCTGTTGACGAACATCGTGCGGTTTATCGAACGGAAGGTGTTGTTCTGGCACGCGATGGGCGGCGACCGAGACTAATTGAATGGGCCGGAACAGACACAGGCTGCCCGCATAGATGATGGATATTGGATAGGGAGATGGAGGAGCATGGAGATGGAGAAAAGCAAAAAAATGCCGTTGTTATTGGTGCTAATGATGTTGACTGTCATGATGTTGTCGGCCTGCGGTAGTTCAGGCAAGGCTCCAACTCCTGCGGCGAATGCCGCTGCGGAGCATGGAGCTGGGGAAGCGTCCAACTCGGATGAATCGGCAAACGGCTCTGCGGAGGACGGACCTGTCGATTGGGAAGCGAGAAAGAAGCTCAATGAAGCGGCCGGAGAAATTACGTACATCACAGGTTATTATTACGCGGCATCTCCGCCGGATATCGAGGTTGTGATGGCCCAGGAGCTGGGATATTTCAAGGAGCTAGGGCTAAACGTAAAGATCATGCCCGGGCTCGATTCGGAGGGCATGAAGTTCCTGGCGGCGGGTCAGGCGCAAATTGCCAGCGCGGGCACGCCGAGCCTCGTGATCCAATCCGTCTCGAACGGCGCGGACATCAAGGGGATCGCTACGTTCGGCTCCACGGGCACTAGCGCCATTATGGTCATGAGTGATTCCGGCCTGAAGGAGCCCAAGGACCTGGTTGGCAAAATGCTTGGCTACCACGGAGCCATGCCGGCGAACGTCGTCGCGATGTTCAAGAATTCGGGGGTGGACCCGACGGAAGTCAAAGGCGTTTCCGTAGGTTACGATCCAACGGTGTTGAGTTCGGGCCAAGTGGACGCATTAACGGTATACAAGTCCAACGAGCCTTATCTGATGCAGCAAATGGGTGTTGAGGTTTCGATTATCGACCCCGGCCAGTTCGGAGCGGAAACCTCCTTTGGCGTCTTGACTGTGAACAACAAGTTCGCCGAGGCGCATCCGACAGCGGTAGAGGATTTCCTGAGAGCCGTATCCCGGGCGCATAACTATGCGGTGTCTCATGGCGACGAAGCCTTGAAGGTGATGGCTTCCAAGTCCGATTCCGTATATGACCTGCCGACGGAGACGAACCGTTGGTCAGTCGAGAGCAACCTGGTAGGGCAATCCCGTATCCCGGGCCACGGCGTAGCTTGGATGGCGGAAGAGCAATGGTCGCGCGAAATCGAGATGCTTTCCACGGCCGGCGTCATCAAGAAGCGGCTTCCCGTTGAGCAGGTGATGAACAATGCCTATATCGATTCGATTTATGACGGCGAAATGTTGATTTGGCCGGAATAAGCCTACAGATTTCATAAGAAGAACAAGGAGTGAAGAACCAATGACGACGATCGATTATAACAAAGTGGATTTCGGGGTGTTTCTGCCGGTAACCAACGGAGGCTGGATCATCTCCGAAACCTCCCCGCGTTTGGACGGGGGTTATGCCATCAATAAGAAAGCGGCGGTCATCGCCGAGGATTTGGGTTTGGATTTCATCATGTCGATGGCGAAATGGAAAGGATACGGCGGTACGACGAACCATTGGGGTACATCCCTGGAGTCGATGACGATGATGGCCGGGCTGTCGGAAGCGACGACCCGGGTGAAAATCTATGCGACGGTGCATACGCTCCTGTTCAATCCGGCGGTAGCTGCCAAAATGTTTGCCACTTTGGATCAAATCAGCGGTGGACGGGTTGGCATGAACGTCGTTTCCGGTTCTTTCGCCGGGGAATTCCAGCAAATGGGCATGTGGCCGGAGGAGCTGAACCACGATCAGCGCTACGATTTGGCGAAGGAATGGATGCAGGTCGTGAAGCGGCTGTGGAGTGAGGAGAAGGTCACCCACCACGGACAATACTTCCACCTGGAAGAATGTGAGTCTTTGCCAAAGCCGCTGCAAAAGCCGAGACCGGAAATCATTTGTGCCGGCCAATCGGAGAAAGGCATGGGCTTTACGATTGACGAGGGGGATGCTTGCTTTATCGGCGGCCGGGATCTGGAAGAACTCGCCGCAGTAAGCAAACGCGCTAAGGAAATGGCAGCCGAACGCAACAAGACGATCAAAACCTACGCGATGTTTACCATTGTGCCCGGGGAAACGGATGAGCACGCGGAGGAGCGTATCAAATTGTACCAGGAGGGGGCGGATTTCGGCGCAATCAAAGGCATGCTCCGCAGCTATGGACTTGAGCCTGACGGCCGTGAGAATTCGATGGTGCACCGAGCCAAGAGCGCCTTCATGACGGAGACGATCGCGGGCAGCGTGGACACGATTCAGGGCAGAATCCAGGAAATCATCGAGACAACGAACATCGACGGAATGATGTTGACCTTCCCCGACTACGTGGAAGACCTGACGATCTTCGGCAAAGAGGTGCTGCCGAGACTGAGAGGAACCTTCGCTATCAAATAGGCAAGGCTTTAGGAAGGATGGATGCTCAATGGGGATGGGGCTGACTGATCATGCGGCTTTGTTGATTGTGGACGTACAGCGGGATTTCTGCGGGACGGACGGCAAGATGGCGGAATTCGGCGCTGATTTGTCATCGGTCGATCCCGCCGTCGATCGCATCGAGGAACTCATTCGGGGGGCGCATGACCATCGGGTTCCGGTCATCTTCATCCGTCTGATCACGGATGCGGAGACCGATTCCCGGGCCATGAAAGCTTGGTATGCGCTGCAGGAGTTCGATCCGGAGGAAGCGGTTGCGGTTTGCCGTCGGGGGACCCCTGGCAGCGGGGATTACCGGATCGCTCCCGGCCCCGGGGATTACGCGGTCGAGAAACAGCGTTACAGTGCGTTTGTGGGCACTCGCCTAGAGTTGTTGCTGCAGCAGCTGGGCATTCACAAGTTGATCGTTACGGGCGTCACGACCGAATGCTGCGTGGACTCCACGATTCGGGACGGATTCATGAAAGACTACGGGATCTTCGTCGTTGAGGACGCCTGCGCGGCGTATGATCAGGACATGCATGACATGTCCATCCGAATTCTGGGGATGAATTTCGCGACCGTGCTGTCCGCCGAGCAGGTTCTCTCCGATTGGAAGGGGGCGCAGCAGGAATGAGTCTATTGAAAGGGCAACCATTGACTGACCGTGATCGTGAGGTCATGCAGCTCATCCGAAGCCACATCGACGGAGAAGAACTAACTCGGCTCCTGCTGGAGCTTGGCAATATCCGCAGCCTTGCGGGTTATGAGAAAGAAGCGGGGGATTATGTATACGACTGGTTGAAGAAAGAAGGTTTCGATCCGCGTAAAGCGGGGATGGTCGAGAATCGCTTTAACGTGATTGGAACCTTCGGTGGGACGGTGCCGGGAGAAGGCAGAAACCTGCTGCTCACCAGCCATTTGGACACCGAGGCCCCGCAATATAACGAACGCGATCAGTGGCGTTACCGGCCGGAAACGGTAGAACGCTCGGAATGGCTGGAGGCGAAATTCGAAGACGGCGTGTTCTCGGGCAGGCCGATCGAGAACGATCGCGGGCCGATGACCTGCACGCTAATGGCTGCCAAAGCGTTGAAAAAAGCAGGGATCTCGCTCAAGGGACGCTTATACATTACGGCTTGTCCGGGGGAGATCGGGCCCGAGCAGGTGGAGGAATTCCGCGGCAGCGAGTTTCTGGGGAAAGAGGTCGGGGCTCAGTATTTGTTGTCTCATGGCGGCGTTGCCCCGGATTACACGATTGCGGCGGAAGGCACCGACTTCGGCATGACTTGGATGTCTTGCGGTCATGCGCTCTACCGGATCGATCTGTACGGCGAAGAAGTATTTACGCCGCTATTGGAGCATCCAGAAGAGCTAGCACAGCATCCGAATCCGCTGGTGAAGGCGGCGGTTCTTATCGATAGAATCCAGGAGTGGGCGATGGCTTACGAGAAGGAGAACACTTACAGCGCGAACGGAGGGACCTCGGTCCCGAAAGCGCAAATCTCCGCGATCCGCGGCGGCGACCCTCATATTATGGGGGCTGGCAGTGAGGTATGTTCAATCTATATCGAAGTAAACCTCACGGCAAAGCAATCGATCGCGCCGATTCAGCGAGGGCTGGAACGACTCCTTCATGAGGCAAACCTGCAGGGCCAAGTTCTACCGCTTGTGTATCGGCAGGGGTACGAGGCGAATGACGAGGCGATCACCCCATTGGCCGATGCCATCGAGGCGGGAACCCAAGCCGTCGGCCGGGGCCAGTTACCGATCGCGCATCCGGCTTACTCTAGTATGTGGCGGGATCACAATGTGTTCAACATGTACGGCATCCCGTCGGCCACCTTCGGTCCTGCTCGATTTAGACCGACGCTTGACGATATGGTGGACGCGGCGGCGATTTATGCCTTTACCGCATGGAAAATATGTAACGGGCAGAGTTAAAGCGGCCCGGCGAACGGAGGAAGCACGAATGGATCCGATAGTTTGGAGAAATACAATGGGGCAGTTTGCCACAGGGGTCACGATCATTACGACGTTGGATCAAGAGGGGAATCCGCTGGGCATGACGGCAAACGCGTTTACTTCGTTGTCGCTTGATCCGCCCATGGTGTTGATCTGCGTAGATCGCCAGAGCGCCACGCTAACGGAGTTGGCGGCGACGGGAAAGTACTGCGTGAATATCCTGGAGAAATCCCAGGAATCGGTTTCCCGGCAATTCGCCAAGAAAGGCGGTAACGAGAAGTTTTTGGGGATTGCTTATCATGCCGGAGAGACCGGCTTGCCGGTGCTGGAAGGCTGCTTGACGAGCGTGGAATGCGAGATTGAGGAGATACGGGAAGGCGGGGATCATTTGATCCTGCTGGGCCGGGGACTCCATATCCATTCCCCGGGAGAGGCGGCGGAACCGCTGCTATTTTATCGCGGGAAATATGCGGCATTGGATAAGGCAGGTGCGTAAACCATGCAAATTACGACGATTGTAGGCAATCCGAAGCCCCGCTCGAAGACCTTTGCCTTCGCCGAACAAACGGCCGATCAGCTTCATGATATACTTAAGCGGCATACTTCCGCAGAGGTAACGCATGAGGTGATCGATTTGGCGGATTATGCGTCTGACCTAGTACAATGGAAACAAGAGACGATCCAATCGCTGCAGGCCCAAGTGGAAGCGTCCACTTATTTTGTGGTCGCAAGCCCGACGTACAAAGCGACCTACACCGGGCTGCTTAAACTGTTCATGGATTTGCTTCCGATGAACGCCCTGGTGGGGAAACTGGCTTTCCCGCTGATGGTCGGGGCGGGTTATCAGCATCAATTGGCGGTCGAGATTCACTTGAAGCCTTTGCTCGCGGAATTGGGAGCGATTTGTCCGGGGCGAGGGCTGTATGTCCTGGATACCGAGGAGGATCGCGGCCGCGATGCGATCAAGGAATGGATAAGGAGTGCTGAGCCTGTCATGAAATCCCTGCTGTAAGCTTTCTTCGGAGGAGCATTCTTGACGGAAGCGCCCGGCAGCTCCGGTTCGAATATTCTCCAAGTTAGAAAGGTGGACATGATATGCCTCAAATGACGAAATCGGATGAGCAGAAGACCAACGTGCAGGAACGGATCCTAACCTGCGCGGAGGAGCTGTTTGCGAACAGCAGTTACTCCGCAACACGCATCAGCGATATCGCCGCGAAGGCCGGAGTTAACCAGGCGCTCGTACACTACTATTTCGACACCAAGGAGAAGCTGTACCAGGCCGTGCTGATGCGCCTATTTCGCCAATGGGAAAGTTATGTTGAAGGACAGTCGTGGGAGAACATTCATCCGGAGCTTGTCCTGAAACAATACATCAAGACGCATTTTGACATTAAGTGCAAAATTCCGAACTTGTACAAAATCTTTCATAAAGAAACCCTGGAGGGCGGAAAACTGTTCGACCGGTATGCTTCCTCCAAATGGTTCCAGGACTTTTTCGATAAGAACGAAATGTTCAAGGAGTGGAAGCGGGCCGGTATCCTGAATCCGCACGTTAACGTTCAGGTCGTTCTGTTCTGCCTCTGGGGGATGATGAATCAATTCTATTATCGAGATACGGACTCCCTTGCGATGATTACGGGGCATACGGGCACGAAGGAAGAACTGCAGGAAGTCATTGCCGATCAAATGATCGGAATCGCGCAGCACGGTCTGCTGATGCGCAATCCAGTCAAGGAGGAAAATGACGCCTCCGACGGGAAGGGCCGCAATATTCGCGTATTCTTCGATCCGGCCGCCGGCGAGGCGGAACGGGATGAAGAACTTTCCGCCATCCTTGAGGCGATGCAGGGATGGAACGGTTGTGCCGTAGACGTTTTCCGCAACCTGGAGGATTGGCGGGACCGGGATGGGGGCGAGGATTTCCTCTTTGTGGCGGTTTCCAGCAAGTACGGCGAACTGTCGGAGGATATCGTAGATTTGCTGCGCTATTGGGAGACCAACTCCGGGGCCATTGCCGACCGGTTCGTGGGCATCTGGACGAAGAGGGAAGGGGCGGCATCCGATGCCGTGCAGCGAGTGCTGGAGGAACAGATCAATCGTTATGGAGGTTTTGCGGTATCGCGAATTTCGGAGCATACCGTGCACGGTTATCTGAACCGTTGCGCGAAAATGGCCGGCATTTGACGAACCTAGCGTGATGAAGCGGGTGATAGCGGAATGGAAAGCAGATTTGGGGGGCTGACGGCCAGGCGGTTTCATTGGCTGTTCGCCGGTCTCCTGTTAAGCATACTTTTAACGCAATTGGATCAAACGATCGTTTCTACCGCATTGCCGACGATTGCGACTCAATTGGAAGGTTTTACTCAGATGTCCTGGGTATTCACGATATACATGCTGACTTCGACAGCGATGACCCCCATCGCTGGCAAACTTTCCGACCTTTACGGACGAAAGGCGTTCCTGGTGTTGGGGTTGACGATATTCGTGATCGGGTCCGTGCTTTGCGGGTCAGCCCAATCGATGCTGCAGCTCATCATTTACCGCGGCATTAAAGGAATCGGGGCCGGTCTCCTGATGCCGATCACCTTCACGGTGGTCTTCAGCCTGATGCCGCGAAACGGAAACAGCGTATACCAGACCCTATATATGAGCGTGTTCGCCCTCTCCTCGGTCATCGGACCGACGGTCGGCGCGCTGATTACGTCGCTGTTGAGCTGGAGATATATTTTCTACATCAATCTGCCGCTGGGACTGGTCATCTTCGCGATTATTTGGAAGTTGTTGCCCCGAAGCGCGGTACTGCCGAAGCCGGACGCATCGATCGGTTATGTCGGTCCCGGCTTACTGGTTCTGGGTACCCTATCGTTGCTGCTTGCCTTGAAGATGGGCGGCGTGCAATATGCTTGGAGTTCCCTGCCGATCCTATGCTTGCTGAGCGTCGGGGGGATCGCCGCGGCGTGGTTCGTCCTCAGCCAATTGCGAGAGAAGGAGCCGGTTATTCCTTTTCGCTTGTTCCGTAATCGTGTGATGGCAAGTACCTATGTCGCGACCCTTATGCAGGGAATCATGATGTACGGGGCGCTGGTGTATATTCCGTTATTCGTGCAGGGCAGTCTAGGCGGTGGCGTGACCGGGACGGGAGGCGCGTTAACGCCGCTCATGTTGTGCGTTATGTTTGGCGCAACTTTGTGCGGAGCACTCATTCAACGATTCACTTGGCGCTTTAATATCGCTTTGTCGATGTTGTTGTCAGGCACGGGAATCCTGATGATGATTTTCCTCCCGGTCAACGTGAGCTATATCGTCCTATGCCTAGTGATGATGCTCATTGGCCTCGGCATCGGCATGATGATGATGGTGGGGCAAACCGCGGTCAGCATGGGGGTAGACGATTCGGTCAGAGGAGCCGCGACTTCGTCCGTTAGTTTCTTTCGTTCCATCGGCGGCGTCTTCGGCACCGCGGTACTAACCTCTTTGATCAACGCCAGGTTGGCTGTCCTGCTGGAACGCCACTCGGGAGATTTGTCGGGAGCGGTCGGGGAGCTGGGGGTCGTCACCGACCCGTTGGCCGTATTGAACTCCCATGCCGGTTTGCCGGCGGGGCAGTTGGAGCTGATGCGTCAAATGCTGGGGGATGCCGTGCAATATGGCTTCTGGTTCATGGCAGGCGCGGCGGCGATCGGTTTCATCGCGGCGTTTTGGGCGGGGCCGTCAAAGCAAGAGGTTTCCCCTCCGCCGCTGGAAGCAACGCCGGCCAAAGCCGACGCGGTAACCCTCCGTTAGCGAAGTGGTAAAGATCCGTCATTCGAAAAGAAAACCCGAGCCGCAACGTTTCAGTTGCGGCTCGGGCTTTGATGCTTCGGTTGGAGTTACTTCTCCTCCAATGCCCTTTGCTTCAGCAAATCGCGGATTTCGGCCAGCAACTCTTCCTCTTTGGAAGGGGCAGAGGGGGCTTCAGGCTTCGGCTCCTCTTTCTCTTTGCGTTTCAGTTTGTTAATTCCCTTGACGAACAGGAAGATGGAGAAGGAGACGATAAAGAAGTCGATGACGGTTTGCAGGAAAGCACCGTATTTCAGCACCGTGTCCCCATATTGAAACTGCATCTCTTTCAGGTTAATGCCGCCCACCAGCAAGCCGACGACCGGCATCAGAATGTCGTTGACCAGGGAGGTCACGATACTTCCGAAGGCGGCGCCGATAATGACCCCGATCGCCAGATCAAGCACGTTCCCTTTCAGCGCAAAGGCTCTGAATTCTTTCCACATGATAGAGTACCTCGCTTTCGGCCTATTATTTGCAGTATATCATGAGCGAGCCAAGGGTAGTCCATGGCGAGAAAATGTGCGGAGTTCGAATTCGAGTCCACGAGTTTAACGGATACCAGAGACGTTAAAGGGGGTCGATCGGGTTTGAATGGATCGTAACGGACTGAGATGACGTTATTTCCAGGTAATTACCGTGAAATGCAGCTTCTCAAGCCGAATAAGGGCAGTGGAGTTCGTTACGCTGGGAAATAGCCAGGAAATGGGCGAATAACGTCATTACGGTCCGTTACAGCTCGTCCGCCAGGCCGAGCAGCGCGATCCCCGCCAGTACGAGCAACACGACGGCGTATTGCACTCGGCTGAGCCGTTCCTTGAGAAACAGGCGGGACAGAATCACCGAGAATACGCTGTACGAAGCGATCAACGGCGCGGCCACGATGGCATTGCTGGCCATGGCGAACACGTAGAAGAATTGGCCCGCCGTCTCGAAGATCGCGGCAACCCCTTTGACGCGTTCTCCCCAGAAGTTGAACCGCTGTTTTTTGACCGCAACCAAGTAGAGGTAAACAACCGCAGCGCATAGAAAGAAGGTGAACTCATAAGCCAGAAGCGCGGCATCCTCCCCGATCAACTTCAGCTCGTCCAGATAAATTCCGTCGGCAAACGTGCCTAGTCCGTCAAGCAGACAGTAGAGCAGCGGAAAGGTAATCGCCATCACGCCGATTTGATATTTGGCGTTGACGTTCTCCGTCCCCGACTTCAGGACGAGCCGCTCCCCCTGCTTCTCCAGGACCGCCAGCCCCACCACGCCGAAGGTGATGATCGCCACCCCCGCAATTTCAACCCAGCCGAGGTCGTGGGGGAAAAACAAATACAGCAGGATCGCCGTCACGGCCCCGGACGAGTTCTGCACCGGTGAAGCGATCGAAAGCTCGATATACCGGAGCCCGAAATAACCGATCGCCATCGACAGGATATACAGCGCCGATACCGGCAAATAACGAATCATGTCCATCGGATCGAAGGAAAGCCCCCGAATCAGCAGATAAGCCGTACCGTGAATCCCCATCACGAGACCTACCATGACGACGATTTTCAGATGGCTGTGGGAGTCGTGGCTGTCACTGCCTTTTTTGTAGAACAGATCGGCGCCTCCCCAAGCCAAGGACGTCAATAAAGCAAATAGAAACCACATAGATGTAAATCCTCCCGTTTATGTAGAACCTTTATGATTATAAAAAACGGACCGCCGGGAGTGTCTATGACAAAATTTACCTAGATGCGTTTGTTGAAAATAGCAAGGGAAAAGCCCTCCAAGCTTATGAGGCCGGTCTTCACTCGAAGAACCGTAAGCTAGAGAGGGCTTTAGCGGCGTAAAATTAGAACTTTCCGTAAAACGCGTTCCGGTAAATATCGGCGAGTTCCTCGACCAATGGCATGCGGGGGTTGGCCGTCGTGCACTGGTCCTCGAAAGCCCGGTCGGCCAGGTAGTCCACCTTCGATTCGAAATCGGCCGGGTCGAAACCGAGATCCTGGAATTTCTCCGGAATGCCCAGCGACTGGTTCAACTTGCGGATAGCATCGATCAAGCTGTTGACCCCTTCCTCGGTCGTTCCCGCCTTGAGCCCCAGCATTCGGGAGATTTCCGCGTACCGCTCGTCGGCGACGAAGTAACGGTATTTCGGGAACGAGGCGAATTTGGAAGGCTTTTGGGCATTATACCGAATGACGTGCGGCATCAGGATGGCATTTGTCCGGCCGTGCGCCGTATGGTATTCGCCGCCCCATTTGTGCGCCAGGCTGTGGTTGATGCCGAGAAAAGCGTTCGCGAACGCCATGCCGGCAATCGTCGAGGCGTTGTGCATTTTCTCGCGTGCCAACGGGTCTCCCGTGTGGAAGGACTGTTCCAGGTACTGGAACACGAGCTTGATGGCATGCAGCGCCAAGCCGTCGGTATAATCGCTGGCCATGACGGAGACGTAAGCCTCGATCGCGTGCGTGAGCACGTCCATCCCGGTGTCCGCCACCGCCGTTTTTGGCAGCGAGAAGACGAACTCCGGATCGATGATCGCCACGTCCGGCGTCAGTTCATAGTCGGCCAGCGGGTATTTGGTATGACCTTCTTTCTTATCCGTGATGACGGCAAACGAGGTGACTTCCGAGCCGGTACCCGAAGTCGTAGGGATGGCAACGAACGTCGCTTTTTCCCCTAATCGCGGATACTTATAGATCCGTTTTCGGATATCCAGGAACTTCTGCTTGAGCGAATGGAAGCTGGTGTCCGGATATTCGTAAAACAGCCACATCGCCTTGGCCGCGTCCATCGGCGATCCGCCGCCAAGCGCAATGATGCAGTCCGGCTTGAAGCTCTCCATCATGCGCGTGCCGCGTTCCACCGTTTCGACCGAGGGATCCGGTTCGACGTCGGCGAAGATTTCGATCATCACCGGCTTGGATCTTTTCCTTAAATAGTATTCGACCTTCTCGACGTAACCGAGCTTCAACATCATTTCGTCGGTGACGATCAGCACCTTGGAGATGCCCGGCATTTTCTCAAGATATTGCGTGGCCCCTTTTTCAAAATAAATCTTCGGCGGGATTTTGAACCATTGCATGTTCACCGTCCGGTAGGCGACGCGTTTGACGTTGATCAAGTTGACCGCCGTCACGTTGGATGTGGTCGAGTTATGCCCGTACGAACCGCAACCCAGGGTCAGCGAAGGCAGGTTCGTGTTGTAGATGTCCCCGATCGCCCCGTGCGTCGAAGGGGAGTTGACAATGACCCGTCCGGTTTTCAGCCGGTCGGCAAACGCTTCGATCACGTTCTCGTCCTTGGAATGGATGACCGACGAGTGGCCGAGTCCGCCGAAAGCAACGATCTCCGCCGCCCGATCGATGCCCTGCTCCGCCGTTTTTACTTTATAGCAGGCCAGCACAGGGCTTAGTTTTTCGGCGGACAGAGGGTGGTCCGTCCCTACGCCTTTTAGCTCGGCAACGAGAATCTTCGTATGTTTCGGCACTTGCAAGCCGGCCATCTCGGCGATCTTATGGGCTGGTTGTCCGACGATGACGCCGTTGACGGCGCAACGCTCCCCAGTGATCACCAAGCTCGAGACGGCTTCGGTTTCCGCCTTGTTCAAGAAGTAGCAGCCGTTGTCGATCATCATTTTGCGGACCGTGTCGTACACCGGTTCTTCGATGATGACGGACTGCTCGGAAGCGCAGATCATGCCGTTATCGAACGTCTTGGACAGGATCAAGTCGGTAACGGCTTGGCGGAGATCCGCCGTTTTCTCGATAAAACACGGCACATTCCCCGGTCCGACGCCTAACGCGGGTTTGCCGGTGCTGTAAGCGGCCTTGACCATGGCCGAACCGCCCGTCGCAAGCACGAGCGCCACGTCGGGATGGTTCATCAACAGCTGCGTCGCATCCAGCGACGGGTGTTCGATCCACTGCACGCAATGCTCCGGCGCACCTGCGGCCACGGCGGCTTCGTGCAGAATTCTCGCCGATTCGCTGCTACACTTTTGCGCGGAAGGATGGAAAGCAAAGATGATCGGGTTCCGCGTTTTCGCTGCGATCAACGTTTTGAACATCGTGGTAGAAGTCGGGTTGGTTACGGGCGTTACGCCGGCGATGATGCCGATCGGTTCGGCCACGCGCTGATAATTTTCATAAGGATTTTCCTCGATGATGCCGACGGTTTTATCGTTTTTGATGCTGTGATAAATGTATTCGGTCGCAAAAATATTTTTCGTGATCTTATCTTCATAAACGCCGCGTCCGGTTTCCTCTATGGCCATTTTGGCCAACAGCATGTGCTTGTCCAATCCGGCGAGTGCCATCGCCTGTACCGCACGGTCGACCTGCTCCTGATTCATTTGCAGGAACTTCTCTTGGGCCGCCTTAGCGCGGGCAACCAGACGGTTGACTTCCTCCAATGCGGCGGTTTTCTTGTCGGTTACTATATCCTTCTCTTCGGCTTGGCTTGGTTTAGCCGCCATTCATTTCCCTCCTCGTCTTCCAATTATTGATCATTTCGGCCGAATATCGTTTACATGGCCCTAATTATGAAATAAACAAGTACAGTTTTACCGACCGACGCATTATTATCCCCTGCATCCATTGGCGGAATCCGCCAAAAAAACCATTGATGAACCTCCTTGAACTCGGTGCAGCCAGACCATACTATAGGCATCCCAATCATGAGGATAGTACGCAAAAGGAGGAAACGACGAATGCAGGCTTGGGAAGGCTTTACGCCGGGAACCTGGCAGGAAGAAGTCGACGTTCGCCAGTTCATTCAGCTCAATTATGAACCGTATGAGGGAGACAATTCTTTTCTGACGGAAGCCACGGAAGCGACAAAAGAGCTTTGGAAGCAATTTATGGAGTTGGCTAAACAAGAGCGGGAACGAGGCGGCGTCCTGGATATGGATACCCGGATCGTATCCGGCATCACTTCGCACGGCCCCGGTTACTTGAACAAAGAGAGAGAACGGATCGTGGGGTTGCAAACGGACAAGCCGTTCAAACGTGCGCTCCAGCCTTATGGCGGAATCCGGATGGCGGAAAGCGCCTGCGAATCTTACGGATTCAAGCTGGATCCGGAGATCGAGCGAATTTTCTCCACTTTCCGGAAAACCCATAACCAAGGCGTATTCGATGCCTATACCCCGGCAATGAAGCTGGCGCGGAAATCCGGCGTCATTACGGGGCTTCCGGATGCGTACGGGCGCGGGCGCATCATCGGCGATTACCGGAGGGTTGCGCTTTACGGCACGGATTTTCTGGTGAAAAACAAGCAGGATGAGCTTTCCTTCTTCGACGAGCGGCCGATGAGCGAAGACGTGATCCGCTCCCGCGAGGAGATCGCGGAACAAATCCGTGCTCTTGGGGAGCTGCGCGAAATGGCCGCGAGTTACGGCTACGATATTTCCAAGCCGGCCGCCACCGCTCAAGAAGCCTTTCAGTGGCTGTATTTCGGGTATTTGGCGGCGATCAAGGAGCAGAACGGGGCGGCGATGAGCTTGGGCCGGACCTCCACGTTTCTCGACATTTATGTCGCCCGGGACTTGAAAGCGGGAAAGCTAACGGAGCAAGAAGCGCAGGAGCTGGTCGATCATTTCGTCATGAAATTGCGTATGGTCAAATTTGCGAGAACGCCGGAGTATAACCAGTTGTTCAGCGGCGATCCAACCTGGGTAACCGAGTCATTAGGCGGAATCGGGCTGGACGGGCGACCGCTGGTCACCAAGAACACGTTCCGTTTCCTGCATACGCTGCAAACGTTGGGGCCGTCTCCGGAGCCGAACCTGACTGTGTTATGGTCCACCCGGCTGCCGCAGAAGTTCAAGGAATACTGCGCGCGCATGACCATTCAGACCAGCTCGATCCAATATGAAAACGACGATATCATGCGGCCGCATTTCGGCGATGATTACGGGATCGCTTGTTGCGTTTCCGCGATGCGGATCGGCAAGCAAATGCAGTTTTTCGGCGCGCGCGCGAACCTCGCCAAAGCACTGCTTTACGCGATCAACGGCGGCGTCGACGAGAAAATGAAAGTGCAGGTGACGCCGCCGATGCGTCCGATCCGCTCGGACAAACTGGATTACGACGAAGTGATGGCCGCCTTCGATCACGTGATGGAGTGGCTTGCCGAGCTGTACATCCATACGTTGAACGTCATTCATTACATGCATGATAAATACTGCTACGAACGGCTGGAAATGGCGCTTCACGACCAGGAGACGATGCGTACGATGGCGACCGGGATCGCCGGGTTGTCGGTGGCGGTCGACTCGCTGAGCGCCATCAAGTACGCCTCCGTTCGGCCGGTGCGCGACGAGGACGGGATCGCCGTCGATTACGTCGTGGAGGGGGAATATCCGGCTTACGGGAATAACGACGACCGGGCCGACAAGATCGCGGTGGATTTGGTTAAACGCTTTATGCGCAAGTTGAAAAAACACCAGACCTATCGCCAATCCCGGACGACGATGTCGGTGTTGACCATCACGTCGAACGTCGTATACGGGAAGCTGACCGGCAATACGCCGGACGGGCGGAAGCAAGGCGAGCCTTTCGCGCCGGGAGCGAACCCGATGCACGGCCGGGACAAGAAAGGCGCCATCGCCTCCTTGGCTTCGGTGGCCAAGCTGCCGTACGAATACGCGCTCGACGGGATCTCCAACACGTTTTCGATCGTACCGGGGGCCCTGGGCAAAAGCGAGCAGGAACGCGTCCGCAACCTGACGGCGATCCTGGACGGATATACGGCGAAGGACGGTCATCATCTGAACATCAACGTGTTTGACAAAAACACCTTGCTGGATGCGATGGAGCATCCGGAGCAGTATCCGCAATTGACGATCCGCGTCTCGGGTTACGCCGTGAACTTCATTAAGCTCACGCGGGAACAGCAGCTCGACGTCATCAACCGGACGTTCCACGAAAAAATCTGACGGAGGAGACGCCCATGGAGCAGCAGCAAGGCCGCATTCATTCCATCGAAACGTCCGGTATGGTCGACGGGCCGGGCATCCGCTACGTCATCTTCCTGCAGGGCTGCTTATTGCGATGCCAATACTGCCATAATCCGGACACCTGGGCGATCGGTAAGGGGCGGATCGTGACCGTTCGGGAGCTGGTCGACGAAATCCGCGGTTACCTTCCGTTCATGCGTTTCTCTGGGGGCGGGGTCACGGTAAGCGGAGGGGAGCCCTTGCTTCAGGTCGATTTTCTGCTGGCCTTATTTCGGACGCTTAAGGAGGAATTGGGCGTTCACACCGCCATCGATTCCTCCGGCGGTTGCTTTACGAAACAAGCGCACTTCTTTGAATCGCTGCAGCAGTTGATGCGATACACCGACCTCGTGTTATTGGATTTGAAACAGATCGATCCGCAGAAGCATCTGGAGCTGACGGGAAAACCTAACGCGCATATCCTCGAGTTTGCCCGGTTCCTCTCCGACGCCAAGGTGCCGGTCTGGATCCGCCACGTGCTGGTTCCGGGACTATCCGACGATGAAGCGGACCTGCGCAAGTTGTCCGAATTCATCAAGACCTTAACTAACGTGGAACGCGTGGAGATCCTGCCGTATCACGAAATGGGAACTTATAAATATGAACAGATGGGCATCGAATACCCGCTCCTTCACACCAAACCGCCGGATGAAGAAACGATTCGGAGGGCAAAGGAAATTTTAGGCGCGGAGTGAGAGTGAGGGAACCATAAGAAATCCCCCTTAACGACACATGTTAAGGGGGATTTCTGCAGTTATCGCTCGATCTTGATCACCGGTGTGCACAAGAACGTTAATTGCAGCTCTGGCAGGACGCATTGGTTCTGATACCACTCGTAGTTCGGCCGCGCCGGGTCGGCTCTCCAGCCGCTGTCCGGCAGCCATTCCTGGGTCCAGCGATCCCAAGTCGGGCCGATTTCCTCGGATGATCCGAAATGGACCGTCACCGCGTACAGCCCTGCCGGAATTTCGTATTCGATCAGCCCGTAGCTTGCCTCGCTGCGAAAGTCTGCGCCCACCGCGATGGCGGCATAGGAACGCTTCTCCGGCATCGGGATAGAGTCCGCATGGTCAGGGAACACCGACATCCACTCTTGGGCTTGCGGGTACAACTGATGCTCCTTCAAGACGGCATGGAGCTTCTCCCAAGCTTGGGGCAAGCCCCAGTAATCTCCCACGTTTTCCACGCCCACCATACGTTTGGCGTCAAAAGCAACGATTTTCGTTTCCATTCGATCCACTCCTTCGGGATTGAGGTAGAACCAATGGGACGGCTGGCTTTCGTTGTAGTGCAGGCCGGCGGAAGAGAAGACGGCGCCTTCCCAGCTCGGCAGCTTCCGGGCATCGGTCGGAGTCAGCCCGTAGATGCGCTTGAACGCCTTGGTGAACGCTTCCGGCGTTTCATATCCCGAGTCTAGCGCGATATCCAGAATCCCCCTGCCGGTGTTCCGAAGGAGAAACATCGCCCTTTCCATGCGCAGCCGCTTCAGGCATTCGTGCACGTTCTCCCCGGTCAGCTCGCGAAACTTCCGGTGGAAATGATACGGCGACGTATGCAGCTCCCTGGAAATTTGACGGAAATTAAGCGGCTCATCCAGCGCGCCCAGAATGCGCATGATCGCATCTTCTACTTTTCGGTGCCAGTCGATCTTGGTATTGGTTCTCATAACAACCTCATCTTAATCCCGGAAGGATTCGTTGACCTGTTCGCGGTTGCGCTTTTGAAGCTACCCGCCATCCGTGTTTCATTATCAATTCGATGGGAATCGGTGCAATTCCTTTGAGGCCGCCTCACCCGGAAAAATGCAAACGCTCTCTATTTATGTTAAAATGCTTCTAACCTGAAATCATAGGATCGATAACATAGAGGGGCGGGAGTGTCGCTGAATGAGAGGATATAACTTGTGGCGTCCGATCTTTTTGATCTTGATCGCGCTGCTGACGAATGGGTTGGTGACGAATCTTTGCGTGTTGTTCGGGATGACGCAGGAGGCCGCCGGGAACATCGGGTTCGTGGCGATGATGCTCGCAGCCTTGATCGTGTATACCCGATTTACGAAGAACCGCCGCAAGTAGGTAAGGAAGAGACGCGTCCCGCGTCTCTTTTTTGTTTCTCCCCGGTTCACAGCAGCGGCTCCCGAATCAACGGTAGGGTGCAGCAGTGGATGCCGCCGCCCATTTTGGCGATCTCGGAGACCTCGACGGGGATGACCTGAACGCCTTGATTGGAGAGCAGATCGATCGTGTGGTTCCCGTCCGCGGAGAACAGGACTTTCCCCGGCGCCAGGGCTAAGCCGTTGATGGTTAACGTCGGATCGCGGGGATCGACGTGCAGCAGCTCGAAACCGCGTTGATGCAGCTCGTCCAGGAACCAGTACGGCAGCAGCGCGATATTCACTAGCGCCTTGCGGCGGTCGACCATCAGGAACGCTTCGTCCAGGTGAATGATCGAGGCGGGCAGGTCGATGACGATCAGGTCGATCTGCTGTAACGATAAAAGATGGCGCACCTGCTCGATTCCCTCAGGGTTTACCCGCTCCGAACGGCCAAGGACCGCCGTTTGCCGATCCAGCATGATAAAGCTTCCGCCTTCGGCAAAGCCGCTGCCTTGGATCATTCCGAGGATCGGTACGCCGGCGGCGCCGAGCGTGCGGGCGGCCATAGCGGTTTCCCCATACCGGACGTACAGCGCGAGGCGGGACAAAATAACGCCGCCGGGGATGATCATCCCCAAATCGCGGGTATACATCGTTTCCGGCCAGGGCTGGTCCGGCTTGTTTAGCCACAGGATACGAACGCCTTCCTTCTCCAATGCCGTTGCCAGAGCTTGGTGCTGCGCTTGCAGTCGCTTGAGCTTGGGCGCGGCGGTGCCGTTGTTCTTGCTAAGCCTCCCGCGGATATGCTGAAGCAGAACGGGGCCGGACTCGATTACGCTGGCGGAATCATGCAGTTGAAGCACCTCCTCCCCCGGCGCGTGCATCAGCACCAGACGAATCGGACCGATGGGATTGTCCGTTCCCCAACGGTACTTCCAGATGGCCTCCAGCAGGTCCGGATCATGAAACGGCTCACGAACTAGATTTCGCGACAAATAGGGATAAGAGGAAGACATGCGGGCACTCCTTTCGAAGCTTGAGGATTAGGGATATTCCCTTTATCCCATCCTTCCCATATGGACCCGCGAACAAAACAGGCAGCCGTCCAAGGAGACGGCTGCCTCGCGTTAGACCATCAAAGCCTTGATACCGTTAAACAGGGGGATGATCGATTTGATGGCGTTGTAGCCCATCTTCATCAAAGGCATGTATTTCTGCACTTTTTGCACCATCCCGAAGAGGCCGGCCCGTCGGGGCCTTACCGGGGATTCGCCCTCCGGGCTCTGCTCCTGCGGCCCCCCGGAACCGGCAGATCCCCCGCTTCCACCGCCAAAGCCGATGTACCCCGGTCTCCCCGGCCCCGGGCCACCCGTGAAGCCATACGCTCCGGGTCCGGGTCTTCCGGGATATCCGCCAAAGGAGCCGTAACCTCCCCCTAGCCCGCCGCCATAGCCCCAGCCGCCTCCCGGACGGATGCCGGTGCCTGAGCCAGGTGAGCCAGGATTTCCCGGGTAGCCGCCGCCGAATAACGGCTGGAAGGCCGATACCCGAGCTTTTTTGCTGCGGGCTGCCGTCTTTTTCTTCGATTTCTTCTTGCCGCGCGGGGGCACGGAGAGGAACAGGCCGTTCGGATCCAGCCCGGCGATCCATCCGATATAAGAAGACCCGTCGTGCAAAACAACGCGAACCGGCTGGCCTTTCAGCTGTTTCGCGCGATTGCGAATGTTTGCCGAACTTGCCATGCAAGGATCACCTCAGTGTTTGTTTTTTCGATAGACGTTTTCCTCGATATATCTTACTCGGATTTGAGCGTGCTGCCTGTGCTTGTTCCTTAGTTTTTGGCCGATTCGTGATATTTGCCGGCACCTGCATAAAATTTGGGCAACTTGGAAATTTAACTAATGAATACAAATTTTCGACCTAGGAGTTGGCCCGGAATGAAAACATTGAACGTTGTAGCGCTCACCTTACTGATTGTGGGCGGGTTAAACTGGCTGTTGATAGGGCTCTTTCAATACGACTTGGTGGCGAGCATTTTCGGCGGGCAAGACGCAACCTTGTCACGGGTGATCTATACCATCGTCGGCATTTGCGCCATTTACGCGTTTAAGTTCTTCAACGACGTCACGGAAGACGAAGTCGCCAGATAACCGGAGAAGAAGTCCGTGAAGGGAACTGAAAGTCGGGATGCGGAAGGCGTCCCGGCTATTTTTTTTTCGAAGAGACTTTCGATTTGGGAAAAAGATAAGGGGCAAGCCCGTTCGCGATCACCCGGTGACCCCGGTCGTTCGGATGGATCGGCAGCGTGCCGCCGAGGATGTCCTCCAGCTGACCTTCCCGGTAACCGTCGATCAACTCCGCTTGTTTGCCCTCGAACCACTTGTGAGCCGGGGCGACTTTGGCGTCGTAGGCGGCGGCGATGCCTTGGGTCGTGTGGTTCAGGCGGCCGATCCATTCGACCGCAATCGAGCTGCTCGGAAACGGATTATATTGCGTGCAGCATACAATCCGGGCTGAACTGGTCTTCCGGATTTGCCTCAGGATGGCGCTGAGATTCCGGCGAAACTGCAGAAGCAGCTCCATATTCGGAAACGGCCCGCCGTTCACAAGCGGAGTAATGGCCGCATTCGCCAAGTCTACGCCGCCGATCCAGACCGAGACGACGGAAGAGCGCTTGATCATCTCCGAGCCCTGCCACAGAACGGCATCCAATAAATTGCTGCTGGTCCAGCCGGACCGAGCTAATACATAACCCTTAATGGTACGGGGGTTTGAACGTTGATAAGCCGTTACGGCTAAATGAGGATATGCCAACCTTGGCGAGGAAGCATTGTCGCCAAATGTAATGGAATCCCCCAGCGCGGTGTATATCATCTGCAGGTCACCCACCCAAGATAGACTTTACAACCATAATATTGCGAATAAGGTAGGGAGGTGCGGTTTATCCAAAAGAGGGCTGGCCCGATTGAACGGGCCAGCCCTCCAGTTCTTATTATCGCCGTTGCGCCAGCTTCTGCAGCTCCGCGTGGCCTTGCCGCGAGTGGCGCACCAGCTCCGCATAGTAGCCGCCGCGGGCGAGCAGCGCGTCGTGTTTGCCCTGCTCGGCGATGCGCCCGTCCTGGATGACGAGGATGCGGTCGGCGTGCTGGACGGTGGACAGCCGGTGGGCGATGACGAGCGTCGTCCGGCCGGCGGACACCACGTTCAGCGCGTTCTGGATCAGCTGCTCCGTCTGCGAATCGAGGTTGGCCGTCGCCTCGTCGAGAATGAGGATCTTCGGCCGGAAGGCCAAGATGCGCGCGAAGGAGATCAGCTGCCGCTCCCCGGCGGACAGCCCGCTGCCCCGGTTGGACAGCCAGGTGTCGTAGCCGTCCTTCAGCCGCGCGATCATGGGGTCGGCGCCGATGCGCCGGCAGGCCCGGATCACTTCCTCGCGGGGGATGTCTTCGCGGTAGAGGCGGACGTTGTCGATGATGGACCCGGCGAACAGGAACGGGTCCTGCTGCACCAGTCCGACGAGGCGATGCAGCGAGGCCTGCGGAAGACGGCGGATGTCCGTGCCGTCGATTTCGACGCTGCCGTCGTCCACGTCATAGAACCGCGTCAGCAGGTTCACCAGGGAGCTCTTGCCTGCGCCGGTCGTGCCGACGATGCCGATGAATTCGCCTTCCCGCACGTGGAGGTCGAGGCCGTGGAGCACCTCCTGCCCGTCCGTGTACGAGAAGCGGATGCGGTTGAAATCGATCCGGCCGCGCACCCCACGGGCTGGCAACGCCTGAGCTTTCTCCGGCGCAGGATCCTTCACCTCCGGCTCGGAGGCGAAGATCCGCCACAGCCGATCCACCGACACGATCGTCGATTGCAGCGTGTTCCACTGCTGGGTGATCTGGTTGATCGGCTGGAAGAATTGGCGGATATAGCTGATAAAGGCATACAGTACGCCGAACTCGATACGCTCGCCCAGTACCGCGAAGCCGCCGATCCAAACCACGAAGGCCACTGACAAATTGCCGAGGATATCGAAGGACCGGTTGAACAAGACGGTCGCCCGCACTTCCCGCAGGTTGGCCCGCAAATACGCGGTATTCCGCTCCCCGAAGCGGGAGGACTGCTCTCCCTCCTGATGGAACGACTGGATCAGGCTCATTCCGCTCAGATTCTCGGCGGTAAACGCGATGAGCCGGGACAGCAGGGAGCGGGCCCGCTGGTAGCTGGTACGCAAATACTTGCGGAAGGCGACGGCGATCACGGTAATGATGGGAAAGAGAACCAAGCAGTATGTGGCCAGCCTGACGTCCAGCGCAAACATGAATACGACGACCAGGATGAGGGATAATCCGTCGCGCACCAAGCTGAGCAGCACCTGGGTAAAAAACTGGTTGATCGTCTCTGTGTCGCTCGACACGTTCGTGACGAGGCCGCCGGCCGAGTTGCGGTCGAAGAAGGACATCGACTGCCTCGTGATCTGCTTAAACAGGTCCTTGCGCAGCAAGGCGACGATGCTCTGCCCGGCCCTCTGCAGCAGGTTCGCTTGCCAATAGGAGAAGACGCCGCTGACCGCCTCGAGCGCGAGGTAAGCCAAAGCCAGGCCAAGCAGGATGCTCGGACCGTGTGCGCCGAACAGCACCTTCTCGTCGATAGCGTATTTGATCAGGAACGGCTGCAGCAAGTCGGCGGAAATGGCCAGGAACGCAAAGCCGAATACGGCGAGAAAAGCCTTCCGGTGCGGTTTGGCATAGGAGAGCAAGGCCGCGAACGCCTTCCTCCGCTGCTCCGGGGTCACCTCGTATTTCTTACGGCTGTCGGAGGTTTCCGGGTTAGACGGCATCGCTGTCGCCTCCTTCCTGGAGGTGATGCAGGCTCGCGTACAAGCCTCCCGCTTGCAGCAGCTGCTCGTGCGTTCCCTGCTCGGCGATCCGCCCGTCGTCCAGCACGAGAATGCGGTCGGCGTGTTTCACCGCGCTGATGCGGTGGGCGATAATCAGGGTCGTCTTTCCCTTGCGGGCTTCGCGCAGATGGGAGAGGATTCGCGTCTCCGTCACGGCGTCGACCGCACTGACGCTGTCGTCCAGCAGCAGGATGGGGGCGTCCTTGATCAGTCCCCGGGCCAGGCTGGTCCGCTGGCGTTGTCCGCCGGACAACGTCAGGCCGCGTTCGCCAAGCTCGGTGTCGAACCGTTTCGGGAAGCCGGCGACGTTATCGTAGAGATCGGCCAACCTGGCGGCCTTCTCGATCGCGCTCAGCTCCGACGTCCGGTCGAAGAAGGCGATGTTGTCGCCGATCGTCGTGCTGAACAGGAAGCCGTCCTGCGGCACATAAGCGATGCGGGTGCGCAGGCTCTCCAGCGTCAGGCTTCGGACGTCGCGTCCGCCGATGAAGACCGTGCCGCGGGGCGGATCGTACACCCGCAGCAGCAGCTTGACGAGCGTCGTTTTGCCGCTGCCGGTCCGGCCCACTACGCCCAGCGTTTCTCCAGGGTTCAACCGGAGATGGATGTCCTGCAGCGACTCGTGCGCGGCGTCCGGATAGGTGAACGTCAATCCGCGGATGTCGATGCTGAGGTTTTGCGGATCCTCCGGCATCGGCAGGGCCCCGTCCTCGTCGCGGATGTCCGGCTTCACGGACAGCAAGCGGTTCAGCCGGTCCAGCGAAGCCCTGGAACGCTGCATGAAGTTGATGACGTTGCCGATCAGCCGAAGCGGGTTCATGATCATCCGCAAGTACAACGTCAAGGCAACGAAATTCCCCAGCGTGAGTTCGCCGCGTGCGACAAGAAGACCGCCGTAGGCGATGGCCACAGCCATCGAGATTGCGCCGGTAAATGGCAACAGCACCTGGAACAGCGAGCTCATCCGCACCAACGACAGCTGGCTGTCCAAGATCCGGTCGACGGTTTGCCCGAAACGCTCGCTCGCGATCTCCTCGGTCGCAAAGCTCTTCGTGACCTTAATTCCTTCGAACTGTTCCTCCGCCGCTTCAGTCATTGCCGCCAGCGACTCCTGCACCTTCCGCGAGTTATCTCGGATTTTGGGGCCAAACGCGATCACGATAAACGGAATGGCGAGCAGCGGCAAGACGCAAACCACGATCAAAAGCGCCGGAATATCGCTGACCGTCATCATCGTAATGACGGAGATCAACAACACCGACGCATTGGTCATTTGGTTCAACCCGTTCGCAATCGACTCTCTCACGCCGGTGACGTCATTCATCACGTAGCTGAGCAGCTTGCCGATCCCGTGTTTCGAGAAGAACGCTTCGCTTAATTGAGTAAAATGCCGGAACAGCTGGCTCCGGGCACGAAATTCAAACATCCGGCCCAGGCGATGGTTGATGTACTGCCCGATTCCGAAGCACAGGCCATAGACGACGGCGATGGCAGCCAGAGTCAGCGCGTATCGGCCTACGCCGCCTCTCGTCAGCCCGCTTTGCTGGAGGTGATCCGTGAACTCCCCCAGTACCTTCGGAAAATACGAATACGTCACATTGGCGGCCGTCAGGCACAACACCGCTGTCAGATACAGCGGCAGATGCGACTTGATGTGGCCAAGCAGCAAGGTTTTTCCCCGCATCGGGCATCCCGTCCTCTCCCAGAAAAGTGAGTCGTTTCTTTCCACCCTCCTTGTATCCGTTCTCAACATGGTTTATCATACTGCGAATCGCTTCATCCTTCAAACCGTTGGACATGTTATTTTGCATATTTATGCAGGGAATCAGCGCCCGATGTGCATAAAACCCGATATGCCGCGGCACATTAAAGGAAAATCATTGAAATCGAGGAAGATGTTTGTGGACCATCCCGGCGAAAAGAGGCGGCCGGACGGGGGGCGCTTGACCCTGGATCTGGCCCGGAAATCCAGTGATTTTCATGAGTTCTCTCCCTATGAGGAGGATGCCGGCTTCCTCCGGATCGCGTACTACCGTTCCTTGGTAGCGGCGGAGAAAGTGACGCATTTCCTGCTGCCTGCCCTTCAGAAGCATCGGCCCCGGCTTCAACACCCCGATGATCTCAGAGGCATTCTGCCTTTTGCCGAAATAACGCTAACGAACGCGGAGAAAGAAGCCGTCGCCAAAATCATGGAGGGGTTCGTCCTGCTTCGAATGGGTTTGGCGGAAGGCGTGTACGTGCTGGCGAATTTGGATAACAGCCAGATGGGGCAGCGGCAGAGCAACGATACGGAGAACGAATTCAGCGTGGTTGGGCCCAAAGCCGGGTTCGTGGAGAACCTGGATACGAACCTTCATTTGTTGCGGGCAAAGCTCCCGACACCCGAGTTGATCATTGAAACCCTGACGATCGGATCGCATTCCAAGACGAAAGTGGCCGTCGTTTACCTGGAGAACGTTACCAATCCGGAGTACGTTCAGACCATGAAACGACGTCTCCAAAACTTTGATTTCGAGGTGCTGTACGATACCTCCCAACTGGAGGAGATCCTAGCAGACAACTCGAACACCTTGTTTCCGCTGTTCCTGTCTTCGGAACGCATTGACCGGATCACCTATGCGATCACTTCCGGCCAGGTCGCTGTTTTTTCCAATGGATCTCCTTACGCGATGGCGGCCCCAGCCAACTTTCTGGGGTTTTTCGTGTCGCCGGAGGATTATTACTTGCCCTGGGTATTGGGGTCCTTCTTTCGCTTTATCCGCCTGCTGAGCGTCATGTTCTCCATCTTTGCCACGCCGATTTACGTGGCGGTCATGACGTTTCATTACGAAATCATTCCCGAAAGCATGCTGGGGCCGCTGATTGAATCACGCATTCACGTGCCGTTTCCGCCGGTGGTGGAGGTCATCTTTTTGGAGATTACCATCGATTTGCTTAGGGAAGCCGGGGCGCGTTTGCCGTCCAAAATCGGCCAGACCCTCGGGATCGTCGGCGGCATCGTGATCGGAGAAGCCTCGGTTCAAGCGGCGCTGACCAGCAACATTTTGTTGATAATCGTGGCTCTTTCGGCATTGGCTTCCTTTACGACCCCGATTTTTAAAATGGCGAATACGATTCGGCTGCTGCGCTTTCCGTTCGTCTTGTTGGCGGCCTTTTGGGGCGGGCTTGGGATCACGGCAGGCTTCCTCGTGCTCATGGGTCATCTGATCCGCCTAAAATCGCTGGGGATGCCTTATTTTGTGCCGCTATTTCCGTTCCGGAAGGGGAACCTGGACGACAGCATCATTCGGGCTTCCTACCAGTATTCATTCCATCGCAGCCTGTTCCTTCGGCCCCTGTCGGCATTTCGTTACCATCCGCGTTCCCGGAAGGAGGATGGCGATGTGGAATAAACGTCATCCGTACCGGTTACCAATCGTTGCCGGTATCCTCGTTCTGGCGTTGATGGTGGCGGGCTGCAGCCAAACCCGAATCGTCGACAACACCAAGATTCTAGCTGTACTTGGCGTGAATCGGGAACAAGGGGAATACCGGGCGGTCGGATTGTATTTGGACCCGATGAAGAACGAGCGGATTATGCCCCTTCAGGGGAAGGGCGAGAACATGGAACTTTTACTAAGCCAAATGAACATGCAGTCGCCCCATCCGATCGACTTAGGGAAACTGCGCTTGCTCGTCTTTGACCGGCGAATGGCCGAACAGGGGGTTGCCCATTTCCTGCATACCTTCTGCCGGAATCCGCTGATCAGCACCAGCATGATCGTGGCGGTATCGGAGCAATCGCCCGAACGGTTATTCCGGAGCCTGGAGGGCCAAAATCGGGAACTGTTGCCCTATCATTTGATCGAACAAAACGTCATTTCCGATAACGTGCCGCTTAACAACTTGCACATCTTCCTGTTCAATTACTACGGGGAGGGAAGGGATCCGTTTGCCCCTTATTTGAGCCAAAACGGCGATGACAAAATCGAACTTACGGGCCTCGCCGTGTTTCACGAGGATCGGCTCAAATTGGTGCTTGGCGCCAAAGAAACGCTGCTTTTCAAGATGTTGAAAGGCCGGGGAACGGGCGGGATTCTTCCCGTCACCGTCTCCGCGGAGACGGGGAATCGGATGGCCGCCTTTAACGTATTCAAGGGGATGCCGGTATCGCGGTTGTCCCGGGAAGGCGGCGTATTGAAATTATCCGTCGATCTCCGGCTGGAAGGCATGTTGAAGGAGCCGCCGGCCGGAATGAATCTCCGCGACCGGAAGCCTTACCAAGATACCGTGAGCCGGCTGGAGCGGCAAATCGATGCCGGTTCGGTGAAGCTGCTGAACAAGCTGCGAAGCAAGGGGGTGGATCCGCTTGGCGTGGGCGATTTCGTCCGGGCGCATGGCCGGTCATGGGACGAAGAAGCTTTTTACAAGAGGGATTATCCGAAGATGCGCTTCGAGGTTCATACCCATATCACCCTGAAAGAATCGGGAATCGGAAACTAGCAGAAGGCGGGGAAGGCGATGGGCGGTACCGTCAAGGAAAGCAACCAAGTCTCGGGTTATATCACCTGGTTCCTGGTTCATGGGGTCCAGACGGGGATAGGCATGCTTAATTTTCAGCAAAAGATTGCGGAAGGCGCGGAGCAGGATGCCTGGGTATCCGTCCTGTTTGTCGGCGCTTGCATGCATTTGGTGATTCTGATGCTGTTCCGCTTGCTGCGAATGGCCGAAGGCGGAGATATCCTTTCCCTCCATCGCGAGCTGTTTGGACCGGTCGTCGGGTCCGGATTATCGGTGATCCTGTTCTTCTATTGCGTCCTGATGTGCACGGGGCAGATCCGCCCGTATGCGGAAATCATTCACGTCTGGGTATTTCCCGACGCGCCGCTTTGGCAAGTTTCGTTCATTATTTTGGCGGTGGCCGGGTATATCGTATCCGGAGGGTTTCGCGTTGTTGCCGGTATCTGCCTCCTGTGCGTCGTCATCCCGAGTTTGGTCCTGCCGTCCTTGTATTTCCCCTTGAAATTTGCCCATTGGCTGAATTTTCTTCCCCTATGGAGCCACGGTCTGAGTGATTACGTCAAGTCGGCTGCCAAATCCGTCTACGTCTTTTTGGGGCCCGAGTTTCTCTTGTTCTATTATCCGTTCATCAAAAATAACGCAAAGGCACAAAAATGGGCCCATATCGCGGTTGCTCATACAACCTTGCTCTACCTGATTATTCTGGTGACCACTCTCGGTTATTTCAATATGCGGCAATTACGGCATACCCTCTGGCCGACATTGATTCTCTCCAAAATCATCCGTTTTGCTTTCCTGGAGCGTTTTGACTACATTTACATCTTCAATTGGATGCTCGTTATCTTCCCGATATGCTGTGTATCGATCTGGGCGGCGGTCCGCATCTTGACCCAAACGCTGAAGTTCTCGAGGAAATGGGCGCTCGGGACGACCCTGCTCGTGATCATCGGGATGGTGCTCTCGCTGCGGACTCCCGTGAGTATCGAGCGGTTAGAGAATGTCATCTCGCGGGTTGGCAGCGTCTTAATTTTCGGCTACATTCCGCTGCTGTTCCTTATTGCCATAGGCAGACAAGCGGTCAAACGAAGCCGCTCGGCCCGGAGCAATTGACGACGGTGCCGGGCGGATATTTTTTTGTTGCAATATACAGTCTAACTATATATAGTTAAACTATACAGTTGAACGATATATTCGAAAACACTTTGGGAGGAGGAACGAAACCGATGAGCAGAGATAAACATTTGCCTTTAACGGAAACGGTGTATTATATTTTGCTCGCGTTGGCGGAACCGGCGCACGGCTACCTGATCCTGCAGAAGGTGGAGGAACTCAGCCGCGGGCAGGTAAGGATGGCGGCCGGCACTTTGTACGGGGCGATCGACAATCTGGTAAAGCTGAAGTGGATTGAACCGGTGGCTACGGCGGACAGCCGTCGCAAGGTATACGCGATGACGGCCCAGGGTAGGGAGATTCTAAGGCTGGATTACGAGCGGATGAACCAGATGAGGAACGTTACGCGGGACATTATGTCTTGGGATTAAGGAGGAGGAAACGGCATGCGACAAATAAAATTTTTCATCGATTTTGAAAAAGAGGAGCAATGGCTGAACGAGATGGCCAAGCGAGGCTTCGCGCTGGTGGGGAAGTCGATCGCCTATGCCTTTGAACGGGCCGAACCGGAAGATGCGGTGATCAAAGTCGACTTCCGTCAATTTCATAGCCGGGCCGATTTCGAAGACTACTTGGCCTTATTCGAGGACAGCGGCTGGAAGCACGTGGCCGGCAGCAAATCGTCCGGGTCGCAGTATTTCCGCAAGGTTGGCGAGACGGTCAGCGATGATATTTTCTCGGACGCCGATTCTCGGGCGGGGCGTTACCAGCGCTTGTCCCGGATGTGGTTCTCGTTGGCCTGCTGCTACATTCCGATTTTTGTGGCCATGGTCTCGACGGGACTGGTGGATGCCGCGGCGTTCACCCATCCGAAGGCTTTATATTTCACCCCGGGTCTCTGGGAGAAAACGGGCGTTTCGTTTTGGCAGGCGTTTCTGTTCGAAACCCCGTTTGCGTTGGGGCGCGGATTCGCTTGGTTGCTGTTCCCGCTGCTGATCGGGCTCTATTTCATCTTCTCGGCCCTGGCCAAAAGCCGGTACCGGCAGGTGAAATCGTAGGAGTAGGCTAAATAAAAGAAATACCTGCAAAAGTGCAGGTATTTCTCTGGAATAGCCTGATATGGCCAACTCTGGACTAAATAACTGTCGCAGCATCCGTCCCTTCTAGGCTTTGAACCCGCCGGTTAAGTGCTTCTCCGTCAGGATGGTCAGCATTTGGATGCCGACTTCGTTATGCCCGCCTTCGGGGATAATGAGGTCGGCGTATTTTTTGGACGGCTCAATAAACGCTTCATGCATCGGCTTGACCGTTGCAAGGTACTGCTGATGGATGGAATGGATCGAACGGCCGCGTTCCTCCATGTCGCGCAGCACGCGCCGGAGGATCCGCACGTCGGAGTCCGTGTCCACGAACACCTTGATGTCCAGCATCTCCCGCAGCTTTTCGTCATACAGGACGAACAGTCCCTCAACGATAATGATGTTGTTCGGCAGCAGCTTCACCGTCTTCTCGGAACGGGTGTGGATCGTAAAATCGTACACCGGCGCATAGGCGGCTTGTCCGTTCTTGAGTTGGGTAAGATGCTCCACCATCAGCTCGTTGTCGAAGGCGAAGGGATGGTCGTAGTTCGTTTTCTCCCGTTCGGACATGTTGAGATGCGACTGGTCCTTGTAGTAGTTGTCCTGCGAAATGAACGTCACTTTATCCGTGTCCAGCTGGCCGATAACCGAACGGGCGACCGTCGTTTTCCCGGACCCGGTGCCGCCGGCGATACCTATGATTAACATGAAATTGAATACCCTCCTAAATACATCCCTCTAAACGTTCCCGTTTAACATTCCAGTATTGTAGCATAGCCCGGGCATTTTTTCATCTTGTTGCGGCCGAATCGGGTGCCTTCATATTATGGCATTTTTATGGCAGGATATCGAACCGATCAGATTTTGAAGTGGGACAATTTGTCCAACAGTTCCTGCACCATGTTGCTCAGCGCTTCGCTGGAAGCGGAGATCTCCTCCATGGAGGCGAGCTGCTCCTCGGAAGCCGCGGCAACGCTTTGCGCCTCCGCGGACGATTCCGAAGCGATGTCGGCCAACCGCACCACGCTATCGGAGACTTGCTCCGTGCTTGCGGTCATCTGCTCGGCAGCGGCGGAGACTTCTTGCAATTGGTCGTTGACGTTGCTGATCTCTGCCAGAACGAGCGTCAGCATCGCGTTGCTGTCGGACACGCTTTTCACGCCCCGTTCGACCTGCTTGCTGCCTTTGGCCATGGAATCCGCCGCCACGTTGGTATCGGTGCGCACTTGTTCCACCAGCTCCGTAACCTGCTCGGCGGCTTGCTTGGTCTGATCGGCCAGCTTGCGGATCTCTCCGGCAACGACGGCGAAGCCGCGTCCGTGCTCGCCGACGCGGGAGGCCTCGATCGCCGCATTCAGCGCGAGCAGGTTCGTTTGCGTGCTGATATTGGCGATGAGTTCGATCATGCCGCCGATCGCCGTGGACCGCTCTTCCAAGCGCACGATGGAGGAGGCGGTGGCTTCGGTCGCCGCCTGAAGCTCTTTCATATCGGACACCGCCCGTTCCAGTTGAACGCTGCTCTCCTTCGTTCGTGACGTGACTTCGCTCGCGGACACCGAGATTGCGGAGGAGGAGTCGGCGATGCGCCGTACGCCCATGGACATTTCGGACACGGCTTGCGATGACTCGGCAGCATAACCGTTTTGGTCCTGGGCACCCTGGGCGACGCGGCTGATCGAGCCGGCGATCGTCTCGGCAGCCTTGCCGGTCTGTTCGGCGCTGGCGGACAATTGCTGGGACGTCGCCCCGACGGACATGGATAGATCGGCGACAAGCCGGAACATGTCGCGCAGCTTCTCGGTCATTTCATTGAAATGACCGGCCATTTTTCCAAACTCGTCGCCGCTGCGAACCTGCAGTTTCTGCGTGAGGTCGCCGCCCGCCATGAGCTGCAGCTTCCCCGTCAACAGACGTAAAGGAAGAATGACCATGCGCCAAACCAGCAGGGCGAGAATCGCCGCAAGCACGACCAACGCACCCACGGACATGGCGATCGAAGTCGTTCTTGCCTGAGTGAATTCTTTCAGAATGATATCTTTATCTACGGCCGTCTGCGTATACCAGACCTGATCGCTCCCCGGCATGGTTACCGGTTCGAATAACCGAAGGACCTCTCGGCCTGCAGAGTTCAGAGTGTAGCCTTTCAGCATTGCCCCGCTTTTCACTTGCTGCCACAGCGCTTCTTTTTCCGGATTATCGCCGTACGGCTGAAGGACCGACTCGGGATCATGCGGGTTGGCCGCATAAAGTCCGTTCTCCGTCACCAAGGCGACGTAACCGCCAAGCGGGGTGTATTGTGCCGCCGCCGTTTGCAAATAATCCATCAGCACGTCCGCTTTGATGACGCCGAGAAACGCTCCCGACGCATCGAGAATCGGATAGGCCGCCGTCATCATTTGAACGGGATGTCCGCCGATCTCATTAGTATAAGGCTCGAGGTAGACCGCCTTACCCGTGGATTTCGTGACTTGGTACTCCTCATGTTCGTCGGGAGATCCGTAATCCGCCAATGGCGCCAGCTTCGCTTGATCCCCTTCTTTATAGAGGTAAGGGAGAAACCGTCCGCTCGCGTCGTTGTACGCAGCTTGGTCCACGTTCTGTGCATCGGCGCCGTCAAAGGCGTTTGGCTCCCACAACATGCCGATTCCGTAGACCTCGGGGTGACTCAGGAGCTCTTTCTCCAATAGAGATACGGCTTCTTCCCGGGACAGATCGCCTTCCTTGCCGGTCTCGATCATCATCTTGGCCAGGCTATCCGAGGAAGTCTTGAGGCGGATAAACATTTTTTCAAAATCGGATCCGTATTGTTTCCCGGCCAGCTCGGCTTCCAATTCGCCTTTGGCCATACTGGTTTTCATGGACTGGTTCAGGTTGACGAGCAACAGAAGGGTCAAGGAAATCATCACGACCAAGCCGGCAGTCGTCATGAATTTGACAGCTAAAGAGAGTTTGCGAAGCATTTCAATCGATCTCCCCAATCTATGTTGTAAGATGTTTCTACAAATATCGACAAAATTCATCATGAACTTAATAGGCCAAAGTGAAGTTCTCAACTCTACCCAAGAATCCATCATAATTTCTCGTGGATTAGGTTTACAATAATGGTAAGTCAATACCTACCAAATTTGAGTAAAGAGGTGCTGCCGCATGTGGCATACCAAAACCCGGGAGGCCGTTCTGCAAGAGCTACAGGTAGATCCCGCAGCCGGGCTTTCCTCGGGAGAAGCCGGAAAACGGCTGTCCCAGTATGGGCCGAACCAAATCAAGGGCAAGCCAAAGCCTAGCGTGTGGTCGCTTTTTTTTGCCCAACTTAAGGATATGCTGATCTACGTCCTGTTCGGTGCCGCCGTTGTCACGCTTATTGTCGGAGAATACATGGATGCCGTCATCATTCTGGCCGTTGTGCTGTTGAATGCGATCATCGGGGTCATCCAGGAACAGAAAGCGGAGAAAGCCATCGAGGCGTTGCAGCAAATGACGACGCCCAAATCGCTGGTGCGGCGCGGCGGCGATGTGAAGGAGATCGATTCCGGAGAGATCGTTCCGGGCGATATCGTAATTTTGGATGCCGGACGTTTTATCCCGGCCGACCTGCGGCTGCTTGAAAGCGCCAATCTGCAAATTGAGGAATCCGCGCTGACCGGGGAGTCCGTACCGTCGGACAAAAGCGCGGAAGACGTGCACGAAGAGGCCAAGACCCCAATCGGGGACCAGAGCAACATGGCGTTCATGTCCACGCTCGTGACCTACGGGCGCGGCGAAGGGGTCGTCGTCGGCACGGCCATGAACACCGAGATGGGCAAGATCGCCAAAATTTTGGACGAAGATCCCCATGAGCTGACCCCGCTGCAAAAGAAGCTCGAAGAGCTCGGCAAAATGCTCGGTTATATCGCCATCGGGATTTGCGTCGTGATCTTCGTGATCGGCTTGATCCAGGGACGGGATCTGTTCGAACTGTTCCTGACCGCGATCAGCCTTGCGGTTGCTGCCATCCCGGAGGGGCTGCCGGCGATCGTGGCGATCGTCCTGGCACTTGGCGTAACCCGGATGTCCCGCGTCAACGCCATCGTAAAGAAGCTGCCGGCCGTCGAAACGCTGGGTTCGGTCAACATCATCTGCTCCGACAAGACCGGAACCCTGACCCAGAACAAAATGACGGTCGTCCAGCATTTTACCGCGCAGCCGTTGGGAGACGAGGCGCCGATGGAAATGATCAAGACGTTCGTGCTCTGCTCCGACGCCACTTACGAGAACGGCCAGGGCACCGGCGACCCGACGGAAATTGCCCTTGTCGCTTACGGCGAGCAGCATGACATCCTCAAAAAATCGCTGGAGGCCGAATACAAACGGATTTCCGAGAAGCCCTTCGATTCGGACCGCAAGCTGATGTCCACGCTCAACCAGACACGGGAAGGATACCGCGTCCATACCAAAGGGGCGATCGATCAGTTGCTTCGGATTTCAAACTCCGCCGTAGTGAACGGGGAGGTCGTGCCGCTGACCGAGGAACTGAAACAGCGCTACCTTGAGGCAGCCGAAGCGATGTCGGACGATGCGCTCCGGGTGCTCGGGGCCGCTTACAAGGATACGGACCGCATCCTGCCGCCGGAAGAAATGGAGCAGGATTTGACGATCCTTGGCTTCGTCGGCATGATCGATCCGCCGCGGATCGAGGTGAAGGATTCGATCCGTGAGGCGAAGCGGGCCGGGATCACGCCGGTGATGATTACAGGCGACCATCGGAACACCGCCGTCGCGATCGCCAAGGAACTGGAAATCGCCAGCTCCCTGGAGCAGAGCATGACCGGGGCGGAAATCGATGAGCTTTCGGACGAGGCTTTTGCCGGGAAAATCAACAACATCCGCGTATTCGCCCGCGTCTCGCCGGAGCATAAGGTGAAGATCGTCAAAGCCTTCAAGGCGAAGGGCAACATCGTTTCGATGACCGGGGACGGTGTCAATGACGCGCCCTCGCTTAAGACGGCGGACATCGGCGTGGCGATGGGCATAACCGGCACGGATGTGTCGAAGGGTGCCAGCGACATGATCCTGACGGACGACAACTTTACGACGATCGTCCAGGCGATCCGGGAAGGGCGGAATATTTACTCCAATATTCGCAAGACGGTGACGTTCCTGCTGGCGTGCAATTTCGGGGAGATCGTGGCGATTCTCGCTTCGATTTTATTCTTCTGGCCTTTGCCGCTCCTGGCGACCCAGATCCTCTGGATCAACCTGGTCACCGACACGCTGCCGGCCATTGCGCTTGGGGTTGATCCCGGCGAGAAGGACGTGATGAAGCGCAAACCGCGCGATCCGAAGGAGAGCTTTTTTGCCGGGGGGGCGGCGATGCAGGCGGTGCTGGGCGGGTTGTTGATCGGAGCGCTGACGCTGGTTGCCTTTTACGTGGGGCTTCGCGAACATGGTTATGGCTTGCGTTCTGCCGACATTTCCGAGGATGCGATGACCTACGCACGCACGATGGCCTTCGTGGTGCTGGCGGCGTCGCAGCTGTTTTACTCGTTCTCGAAGCGCAGTTCGACCAAGTCGATCTTTACGGTCGGTTTGTTCACCAACCTGCTACTTGTCGGGGCGGTCATTGCCGGATTGCTGCTGCAGTATCTTTCCATTTCCATTCCGTTCCTGGCTGCAGCGTTTAAAGTGCAAAATCTGAGCTTGGCCGACTGGGGCCTCGTGATCCTATTGGCGCTGATTCCGCTGCTGCTGAACGAGATCGTCAAAATCATGATGCGGGCCGGGAGGGCGAAAGAGGCTGCGTAGGCTATAAAGTATGAGAATTTTGCTATAAATCAGGAGAATATTGGATTCCCCCCAGACGCGGTTTAGTAGATGATACAAATGAATAAACAGAAGAAGCATTGGCCGCGGATGATAAGTCTCGCGGCCCTTGTTCGTTGGAACAAACCAAGGGGGGGCTAATAGATGAAGAATCAGGGGAATTCTCGGATGCGGCGAAACGGGCGGCACGCATTTTCGCTGGGGCGGAAGCTGACGGCGGCTTTTATTACGGTATCGCTGCTGGTCGGAGTCATTGCAGGAGTGGCTTACGTGTTCTTGAACCGGCTGGATCATAACTATACCGGGTTGCTTCAGCAAAATACGGCGGCCTTGGATCAAGTGGCCAAGCTGGAGATGGAGACGCAACGCCAAAACAGCCTTCTGTTCGGGTATATCGTGGAGCCGGCGTCCGGGAAGGAGCAGCAGTTGACGGAAGCCAATGCGCAGCTGAGCGCGTTGATCGGCGAAATCGAAAGCGCTTCCGAAGGAGAAGAGCAAGAGGCGGTCGCCTCCTCGCTGTCGGAGTCCAACGCCACGTTTGCCCGCCTGTTGGTGAAGGTCCGGGATTACGTCCATTCGGGCAAGCCGGATCTGGCGAAAGCGGAAGCTTTGATGTGGGCGATCCCGACGTCGGATACGATGATTCAGGGCGCCGGCGAACTGCGGACACTGCAGGAGACCGAGCTTCAGGCCAAATTGGACGAGTTCCAGAAGGAATCGGCGTTGACGATGTGGATTTTGGTAATATGCGGCGCCGTCGCGATCGGGTTCGCCGTCTTGACCGGCGTCATGTTGTCCCGGCAGATCGTCAAACCGATGCGAGTGATGGTGAAGGGGGCTCGCGAACTGGCGGAAGGCGATTTGACCCTTGCGGAGACGGTCGTGAGAAACCGCGACGAGATTGGCGAACTGGCGGACGCGTTTAACCACATGAGACGCAGCTGGCAGGACATGATCGGAAATTTGGGGCGGCATGCCGGCCGAGTCGCCGATTCGGCCGATCAGTTGCGCCGCCAGTCCGAGCAGTTCCGTGCCTCCTCCGGGGAGATTTCGGAAATCGTGGGCCAGATCTCGGCCGGGAGCGAGGAGCAGGTGCAAAGCGTGGAGCTGGGCGTGGCCCAAGTGAAGGAAATGGCGGACGGAGCCCGTGAAATGGCCGTCCTGGCGGACGATGCCCGTCAGCAATCGGCGGCAGCCGTGCATGAAACGAGAGCCGGCGAGGAGATCGTGGCGTCGGCGGCGGCGCAGATGGCGTCGATTCAGCGGCAAATGGACGAGCTGCGTGCGTTCATTGAGCGGCTGGGTGTCCGCTCCGGGCAGATCGCGGAAGCCGCCGAGCTGATTGCCGGCATCGCCAAGCAGACCCAGATGCTGTCGCTGAACGCCTCGATCGAAGCGGCGCGGGCCGGGGAAGCCGGCAAAGGGTTTGCCGTGGTTGCCGGCGAGGTGCGGAAGCTGTCGGCGGAGACCGGGATAGCGGCCGCGGGCGTGGCCGAGATGGTTGAAGGCGTGCGCAGCGAGATGGAGCTGGTGATCGAAGCGGCGCAGGCCGGTTCGCAGGAGGTGGCGGCCGGTATTGCCACGGTTCATCAGGCCGGCGAGGTGTTCACCAGCATCCGGCAAGCGGTCGAGCAGGTGGCCGGCCGGATCGGCCGGGTAGCCGGACAGGTTGACCGATTGTCCTCGCAATCGGAGGCCGTGGTTCAGGCGATTGCCACGATCGACCGAGTCGCACAGCAAACGGCCGACGGCTCCCGCGAGGTATATGCGCATACCGAAGAGCAATATGCCGGCGTTCAGGAAATGATGGCTTCCATGGAAGGGCTCAGTCAGTTGTCCGAGGAATTGCAGGCATTGATCGGAAAATTCAAAGTGTAAGCGAGAGCCAGGTCCCGGCTGACAACAGTACTGACGTGATCAGCATCGCCAGCAGCGGCCGGAGCGCTTTGGAACGGAGCTCCCGCAGGTTGACGTTCAGCCCTAGGCCGACCATGGCCATCGCCAGCAGAAAGCCGGTCACCGTGGAGATTCCGTTAAGAGCCGCATCCTTCACAGGGATCCATGTCCCCAACGCATAGGTCCCTATCACGCTGGCTGAGATAAAACCGAGCAGGAACCAGGGGAATGGGACGGCGGCCCGCGGTTGGGGTCCGTGTCCGGCGGCCGGTTTGGCGGCGTTTGGGTATAGCGACGATTTCCTGCTGGCCCGCTTCATGCCATACATCAGAAGGAAACTAAGCGGGACGAGCAGAAACACGCGGCCCAATTTGGCTAATAAAGCGACGGCCAGAGCGTCCGGGCCGGCCGGCTCGGCGGCAAGCACCACATGGGCGATCTCGTGCAGGCTGACGCCGCTCCAAACCCCATATTGAAGCTCGGACATCGGAAGCAACGGACGAAGAAGCGTATAACCCACGGAGAACAGCGTGCCGACGAGAGCCACCAATCCTGCGCCGATAGCGGTATCGTCTTCCTTGGTTTTGAGGATCGGCGAAACGGCTGCGATCGCCGCCGCTCCGCATACCCCGGTGCCGATGCCCAGCAGCAAGGAGAGGGAGAAGTCCGCCTTCAACCATTTGCCTATCAGCAGAGTGGCGGCGATGCTGAAGGCGATCGTTGCGGCGTCCCGCGCCAGCAGGGGCAGGCCCTGCTGGAATACGACATCCAGGTTCAGCTTCAGCCCAAACAGGACGATGGCAAGACGCAGCAGCTGTTGGGAAGCGAACCGGATGCCCGGACGCAAAGCTTCCGGGTATCCGACGAATTGCCGGTAAAGGACGGCCAGCAAGATCGAACAACCCAGCTGTCCGATCCGGTTTAAGCCGGGCAGTTGTGCGAGTCCGAAGCCGAGCATGGCGATCACGAGCGTAAAGCCGATGCCTCCGAACAGGAGATCGGCTTTTTTCGTTGTTTCGGGTGTTGCCAACACCGCTTTAGAGGGAAGTAGGGGAGTTGCCACGTGAAATCACCTCCGTTGATTTGCCTTTTTAGCTTAGTTCGGTTTTAATGATAAGTAAAATAATTCATATGTATAATTATGCTAAGTATTTAATTATGCAAGAAGCTGTTGGAAATGAGGAGGATACCGAAATGGATCCGGCGCTTGAGGTATTCATTGCCGTAGCGGAGAAGCAAAGCTTCACCCGGGCAGCCGAAATGTTGCATATGACACAGCCGGCAGTGAGCCAATATATCCGTTCTCTGGAGCAGGCTCTTGGAACGAAGCTGCTTGATCGCAGCAATAAATATGTGCGTTTGAACCCGGCTGGACAAATCGTCTATCATCATGCCCGGGAAATCTCCGGATTGTACGCGCGAATGCAGTATCTCATCGACGACATGAAACACGCGGCGCGGGGGGATTTGTCGATCGGCGCCAGTTATACCTACGGGGAATACGTGCTGCCGCATGTATTGGCGGAGATGATGGCGGGGTACCCCGACATCAAACCGACAATCACCATCGGCAATTCCAAGGAGATCGTGGAGTTGGTGGGAAGCCGCCGGCTAGACGTAGGAATCATCGAAGGAGAGGTTCGGGATGAACGCTACCGGATCGTGCCGATCGCCGATGACGCGATGTACGTAGTCGTCCCGGCGGGACACCGTTATGCCGAGCGCAGGGGACTTCGACTTGCCGATTTGAGCGAGGAGACCTGGATCATCCGGGAAGCCGGCTCGGGGACACGCGAAGCGGCGGATCATCTGTTTGCCCAGCATCATTTTCACCCGGAGCGGTTGATGGAATTCGGCAGTACGCAAATCATTAAGGAGTCGGTGGAGGCGGGGCTGGGAATCAGCCTGTTGTCCAAAGCGGCGGTGCGAAAGGAAATGGCGCTCGGAACGCTGCAACTGCTGGAATTGGAAGGCTTGCCGTACTACCGTCAATTTTCGCTCGTTACACAGGCATCGCCCTTTTACACCAAGGCAATGGAGGTGTTCATGGAACTGGTGCGGGGATATCGTCCGATTTGACAATGGCAACCGCCAGTTGCTCCCGGCGGCAACGTGCAAATGAATAATAATGATCGGCCTCTCAATACAAACATCCCGCGGCTGCCCGCGGGATGTTTCCGGTTATATCGTATAAGGTACCGCTTCGAACGTCTCCGCTTTCGCAATGGCTTCCTCCAGGGATAACCCGGTGAAGCTTTGCGCTGGGAAGTAACGCCCGCTCTTCTTGTCGTCGACGAAAGCGCCGACCACGATGCCCGGCAGCACGCTTTCCACCGAGTTCGGGGCCTGAGGGCCGCCGAGATCGGTCCGGCACCAGCCCGGATCGTTCAAATTGATCATGACGTCCGTGCCTTCGATGCGGGAGGCCAAATCTTTGGTGAATTTGTCGAGCGCCGCTTTGCTGGCTGCGTAGCCGGCTTGCTCCGGCTCGTTTTTAATCCCGCTGGTGGTGTTGATGACCCGGCCGAAGCCGCGTTCGATCATCTTGGGAATCAGGCGGTTACAGATCGTCGCGATGGAAATGAAATTAATTTGAAAGCTCTGCTCGAAATCCGAAACCGGGGTTTGCCAGTAATCGGTCCGATAGGCGATTTGCACGGCAGCGTTATTAAAGACGATATCGACCGGCGTGCCTTTCACTTCGATTTCATCCAGCATGGCCACGACTTCCTCGTGCTTGGCCAACTCGGCTTGGACGGAGTATACTTGAACGCCCATTCCCCGGAACTCCTGCTCCAACTGCCGGGTATGCTCCAGCTTGCGGCTGTGCAGAATCAAGTTGCATCCCTGCTCGGCCATGAACTTTGCGGTCCGATTTCCCACCCCGCGACTGGCTCCGGTGATGAGCGCCCATTTGCCTTTCACATTAACCATTCGATATCCTCCCTGTTTGCGATGATTCTAAGCTGATGTGCTAACGAATCTCATTTTACTAGACTTGTAAGCGGTTTACCATCATCTCGCGTTGATTTGACTGTAGTGAAATGGAACTATATAATGTACATCACATGTAATATTTGGAACTTATGACCCATTTCGGAACTAGGAGGAGATACCTGAATCTATTCAAATTTTGCTAGAGCAACTTTGATGAATACTATACTACGATCAAGCCAGGTGATGCTAAGATGAATCGAATTCGTAATATTTCTATCCGTACCCGGATCATGGTCCTCGTCTTTTTGGCCATGTTCGTCTCGAACACCGCATTAATCGTAACGTTATCCTATAGCCAACATCATGATTTTTTTAAGCTGATTACGCCCTCTTTGGGGTTAAAGGCATTGATCATTTTTATCATTTTTGAAGTGGGAGCCGCACTCATCTCCGAAGCCTTGCTGGTTCGGCCGCTCAAGCAAGGCGTAAAGCTGGCCAATTCCATGGCCGAGAACGATTTATCCGCCGAGATTCGGACGACGCGGCAAGGGGAAGCGGGGCAGATGATCCAGTCGCTTCAGAAGGCCAGAGATAACCTGAAACACCTGATTGCAACGATCCAGTCCTCCTCCGAACGGGTGACGTTGTCTTCGGAAGAACTGAATCAAATTATTGAGCAGGCTAATGGGCAGGTGCATGATATCAACGAGGGCGTCAAGCATTTGCTGAACGTGTTTACTCAAAACGCGGAAAGCATGAAGCAAACGGCCGTTGCTATTTCGGAGATTACGAACCACTCTCAGACGACGGCAGAACTTGCCAACCAAATTGCCGAGCGGGCTCAATTGGTGATGAATTCCGCGGAAGGCGGGAAGCAATCGGTAGACTCCATCGTCGAGGCGATTAACGAGTTGGCGGCGAACACCAAGCACGTCAGCGGCGAAGTGCTCAGTCTGGAGGAGCAGAGCCAGAAGATCACCGAGGTTGTAAGCATCATTAAACAGATTTCCGAACAAACCCACCTGTTAGCCCTCAACGCGGCGATTGAAGCCGCCCGGGCCGGGGAAGAGGGAAGAGGGTTTGCGGTCGTCGCCGGACAAATCCGGAAACTGGCGGAGGATACGAATCATTCCTTGCAGGAAATCGGCAGCCTGGTTCAGGATATGACCGTTCGAACCGGCAGCGTCGTGGCCGCCGTGACCCAGACCGAGGAGAAGGTTCGGGAGGGCGTAACGCAATCGGAGAACGTGAAGACCAATATCGAACATATCATAGACAACATGGAGAACACCTTTGCCATGCTGACCGAAATTTCCGGCGGCGTGACCACTCAAGCGGCCTCGCTGGAGGAAATGACCGCAACGCTGGAGGACGTCAACGGCACCATCGAGTCGGGGCTGCAGGTTTCCGGCGAGATCCAAGGGCAACTCGGCACGCAGGAGAAAATCTTCGGCGAAATCGAGAAAACGTCCGGCAAGCTGGTCGAACTGTCCGAGAATATGAATGGGCTGACGAATGTATTTAAGCTGTAAACCTTCAACAACAATAAGGAAAGAACGCTTGTGGAATGCAGGCGTTCTTTCTTTTTTTGATGATAGCGAATATTGTCGATTAATATTTGTCTTAAAATCGTATATTTTGTCGAATTAGGACGTTTTGTGTCTATATTGTTTCAATATTCTAGCCGATATATTAATCAACCTACTTGATACTACTTACAATAAGAAAAGGGAGGGGTTATTTTGGGAGCCTGGATCAATCGAGTAAAAAACATCAAGATCGTGCATAGCGTAGTGATGTTGTGGGTACTCTCCTTGCTTGCCACAACGGCCATCGGCGTAGTTGGAATGAACTCGATTCTAAAGTTGCACCAGACAACGGAGGAAATTACTTCCGAAATTATCCCTAGGCTGAAGGATTGGGAAGATGTGAACGGCCATATGGGGAACCTGCGGAATACGGTGACGAAGATCATTGACCGCGATTACGATGAAGCGATGGTTCAAACGCTGGAGGATCTGAAGGGGAAAATCTCCGCGATCCTGGAGCGGAACGTGGCGATATCCCAAGATAACCCGGAAGAAGGAGAGCTGGCGCAGAAAGCCGCTCAAAGCTATGAGAAATACGTCTCTTACCTTCCCTCTTTGATCGATCAGCGAAAGCAAGGGCTTGTCGCCGATCGGAACTTGACGAACGTGGTCATGGCTGAGGCCGGGAACCAATTAACCCAGGATATATTGAACATCGTCGATTTCCAAAAAAATGTGGCGGAAGATCGAAGCCAGGCTTCCAAACAACTCTACGAACAGAGCCTGAAATTCTTTATCTATATTTTCGGTGCGGCGCTCATCCTGGTCAGCGCTATCTCCGTGCTCGTCGTCATTATGATTCGCTCTTCCATGAAGGAGTTTATCTCCAGGGTCGAGCTGGTTGCAGAAGGTGACGTGACGGTTCAATTTAACGGAAACCTCGGCAACGAATTCGGGATGATGAACCGTGCTTTGAACAAGACGATCGGCTCGATCAAAACGATTCTGCAAACGATTGGGCAGGATTCACAGAAACTAACCGAACAAACCATAGCGCTGACGGCCTCCTCCGAGGCGATGAACACGAGCGTTGGCGAAGTCTCGACGGCGATCCATGAGGTTTCCCTGGGCTCCGTCAATCAGGCGGAAGAGCTGGCTTCGATGACCGAATCCTTCCAAGCGTTCGGAGACCGCCTGGACGAAATTACCCGCTCGCTGGAGACGGTGGATGAGGCGGCAAAGCAAGCGAACGACAAGGCCCAAAGCAGCAGCGGAAAATTGGCCGAGTTGGTCACGTCCGTGAAAGGGATCGCCGATTCGTTCGAGGAAACGCAAAGCAAAGTCCATAACCTGACGGGCAGCCTAACCCGCGTGACGGAGATTACCCGTCTGATTAGCGATATTTCCACGCAAACCAATCTGTTGTCGCTGAACGCGTCCATCGAAGCAGCGCGCGCCGGTGAAGCGGGCCGGGGCTTCGCCGTCGTGGCGGGGGAAATCCGCAAGCTGGCGGAACAAACGCAGCATTCCTCGCAAGGAATCGACGAGCTGCTGCAGGAGATCGGACAGGAAATGGACGGGGTATCGGCAACGTCAGCCAGAACGGGCGAAGTGCTCGCCCGGCAATCGGAGGTCGTGCTTACGACGATGGAGGCCCTCCAGGAGATCATCCGATCCATTCGGGAAATGATGCCGCAAATCGAGGAAATTACGACGTCCGTAGTCGCCGTCAATGCGGACAAGAACCGCGTACTGCTTACGGTAAGCTCCGCCTCGGCCGTAGCCGAACAAAACTCGGCTTCCGCGGAGGAAATCTCCGCATCGGCCATCGAGCTGAACGGTGCCACCCAGGATATCGCCCAGGCGATCAAAGAGCTTGAATCGCTGTCGCTCGAAATGATTCGGGAAGTGGAGAAATTCAAGTTGGCGTAATAAGCACAAATGCGACCATGAGAACATCGATTCCTGCTCCGAATCGAGCTATAATAAGCATGAATTCACAGTTTATCAGACAGCATGGGAGAGGAGCGGCGAGGATCGATGTATGGAAACGAAGGAATATCGGACAAGAAAACGCTGAAGTCGGCATTCGATCGGGCGGTTTATCAGGTGGGGGGCCACGGCAAACGGAATGTGGAGGTGCTGAAGCGGGCATTTGCCGCCATCGACGGGCAACTGGACAGCGATATGTATGGCAACGGACATGCCATGGAAGCTTTCGAGGCGAAAATGGCCGGGGTGCTTGGCAAGGCCTCGGCCGTGTTTTTCCCCAGCGGCACGATGGCGCAGCAAATCGCCCTGCGGATCTGGTGCGACCGGAAAGGGACGAAACGCGTGGCGTATCACCCCCTATGCCATCTGGAGATTCATGAGGAAGACGGCTTAAAGGAGCTGCACGGGATCGAGCCGATTCTCCTGGCGGACAAGGACCGCCTGATCGGGCTGAAGGACGTTCAGCGCCTGCCCGAGGACGTCTCGTGCCTGCTATTGGAGCTGCCGCAGCGCGAGATTGGCGGCCAGCTGCCGCCGTTTGAGGAACTTGCGGCCATTTCCGCCTACTGCCGGGAGAAAGGCATTCAGCTGCATCTGGACGGGGCCCGGCTGTTTGAAATCCTTCCCTTCTACCAGAAAACCGCGGCGGAAGTCTGCGCCTTATTCGACAGCGTCTATATCTCCTTTTATAAAGGCATCGGCGGGATCGCCGGGGCGATATTGGCCGGAGAACCGGAGTTTACGAAGGAATCCAAGGTATGGAAAAGGCGGCACGGCGGTGATTTGATCAGTTTGTATCCTTATTTTTTGAGTGCGGACTACTATTATGAGCAACGCATTGGGAAGATGGATTTGTATTACCGGCAAGCGCAGGAGCTCTCCGGTCTGTATAACCGGTGCCATCATCTGAAGACCGTACCGGATGTGCCGGTTTCCAACATGTTCCACGTCCATGCGGATATCCCTAAGGATCGGTTGGAGCACATTCTGATCGAGGTCTACCGCGAAACCGGAGTTGGCTTAACGCCCGCACTCAAGGAGAAGACGGATCAGGCTTGCACCTTCGAGGTAAGCATCGGGGACCGTTATGGCGAGGTGCCGATAGACCGGCTGCAACTGACGTTTGAACTGCTTGATCATAAGCTGAGAGGTGAATCGTTTTGAACCGTAAAGTCGTCTTTCTGACCACCGACAGCTTGGGCAACGGCGACCCGGAGCTCGGGACGCAGCTGCTGGAAACGTTCCTGACGCTGTTGAAGCAACGGGAGCAGGGGCAACTTCCGGCGGCGGTGTTTTGCGTAAATCGGGGGGTATTCGCCTTGACGGAGCAGTCGTTTGCTTCGCTGCACCTGAAAGAGTTGGCAAACCGCGGCGTTCCTGTATTGGCGTGCGGCACCTGCGTGAATTATTACGGCATTCAAGATCAACTTGCGGCCGGCGAGGTATCCAGCATGGGGCATTTCATGGAACTGGCGGCACAATACGAGGTTTTGACGCTAGCTTGATCGATCGGCTTGGAATCTCTATCAAAAAAACACCGTAAGAATACGG
>NZ_JALPRK010000030.1 GCF_023195895.1 Paenibacillus mellifer | reverse complement strand
ATTATCCAAAGTAAGCCTTGAGGTCGGGTGGCTTTCCCTTGCCCACAATCTACTGAAAGTTGGGCAACTAAGCCAAAAAACAAAAAAAATCGACCAGGTATGAACTCACCTGGTCAATTTTTTTCAATCAAAGGCACTTCTCAATCCCTTAGTAGGTAAATTAACTACCTTTTGGGACAGCCTCTTTTGATTCTTCGCGCCGTTATCTGAACTTATGGTCCATCGTGGTATAAATGGGCCCAACCGTTTCCGATGACCTGAGGGCGGCGGGGGTTGCCGTCGCTCTGCTGGTAGGCCCGCAGCCCGTATCCCTGGTTATAGGGCGGATGGCTGGAATGCGGGGAATAAGCCTGCTGCGGATTAGGGTAAGGGGCTTGTTGGTTTTCCTGATGACAGCCCCGCGGCGGACCAATGATCACCGTTTGATTGAGCGGAGCGAACGCTTCCCGAACCTTGTCGACATCCAGGCAATAGGTATGCGCGAACGCTTCGGGCGGAGTCAATCGGAGCATATCGGATGCGGGGATGATCTCCGGAATCGGCTGATCAAAAATTGCCAGGAAACGCGTTCCGTCCATGGTCGCGGTATCGTAGTGCCACCACCCCTGCGGTACGCTTGTCGCCTGGCCGGGGCGGTTCGGATAATGCCGCAGCTCTTTGGTGAACGGGTTGATGATGGAGACGACGACTTCCCCCGACAGGCAGTACACAAGCTCGGAGGCGTTTTGGTGAATATGCATTTCGATGACATTGCCTTTGTCCAGGTAAGTATCCAGAAACGACATATTCCCGAGCGTATTTAACTGATGGATGGACAATTCGTTAATGAAGTTGCGTTGATCCTTCATTACCGTCGTGTTCCGATTGACGTCGAACGAGAACTGTGCGTTGGGTGACGCGAAATCCATGTAAGAAACCGCCATGGTTATTTCCCTGCCTTTCCTACGTATAGGCGCTATCACTTCTACTGGATATCTATGTTCGACTTCGAGTTTATATGTACGGGAAAAAGCGGGGGATTGCAAACCGATTTGTTCTTTTTTTCACAAAAAATCGATTGCTTAAGAAAAGCCGGTACAGTATAATGATGCGGTAATTTGCGGACCAGCTTCCCAGTTACGAAAATAAGACAACCAGAAGGAATTGAGAACGACTTATGAAATCAATCGAGCAAGGACAGCAAGAACACCGGCCCATCCGAAAAACGGTGAATTTCGTCGAAGCCCTCGCCATTGTAGTCGGCGTCATTATCGGATCGGGGATCTTCCTGAAACCAGGGATCGTGCTAAACCATGCCGGTTCTCCCTGGATGAGTCTGCTGGCATGGGTGACGGGGGGCATCATCACGTTGGCTTCGGCATTGTCTGTGGCGGAAATCGCCTCCGCGATTCCCAAATCCGGCGGTTTGTATACGTATCTTGGCGAGCTATACGGTAATACGGTGGGCTTTTTGCTGGGATGGGTGCAAACGGTGATTTCCTATCCTGCGTCCGTGGCGGCTTTAGCCATCGCGTTCGCTTCGTATTCCGGGTATTTTATCCCGATGGACGGGTTCGAGCAAAAGCTGCTCGCCGTAGCGATCCTTGCTTTTATCTTGGCGATGAACGTTGTTTCCACCAAATACGGCGGCGTCATTCAAACGCTGGCTACGGTCGGCAAATTGATCCCGATCGTCGGCATCATCGGCTTTGGCCTGTTCACCGGCTCGGCACCTGGATTCTCGGGAATCCATGGGGCAGCCACCGGCGCGGGCTTCGGCGTAGCGGTGCTGGGGACGCTGTGGGCGTATGACGGCTGGATCGGCGTGACCAACATGGCCGGCGAAATCAAAAATCCGGCAAAAACGCTGCCTAAAGTAATCTCCATCGGCGTGATTTTCGTCATCTGCGTGTATGTTTTGGTCAACCTGGCGATATTTCAAATCTTGCCTTATGATGCGATCGTCAGCTCCAAAGCTCCCGGCGCGGATGCGGCCGAAGCGCTGTTCGGCGGCGGCGGAGGAATGTTCATCACCGCGGGGATTATCGTCTCCGTGCTTGGCGCGCTGAACGGTTACCTGATGACGGCGGCGCGGGTTCCGCAGGCCATGGGCGAGAAAGGAGAAATTCCTTTTTCCGCACTATTCCGCAAAATCCATCCGAAGTTTCAGACGCCGGCCAATGCGCTGATTTTCCAAGGGACGTTGGCGGTCATTTATATCTTCTCGGGGACGTTTGATACGTTAACCGACTTGTTGATTTTCGTGTTGTGGATCTTTTTCACCATGGGCGTGTTTGGCGTGTTTCTGCTGCGAAGAAACGCAACCTCTCCAAAAGGGCAGTATCGCGTGCCGCTGTTCCCTTTGACGCCGCTGGTCGGTATCGTAGGCGGGGTATACATTCTGGGAAGCACCATCATCAGCAGCCCGCTCCAATCCTTGATCGGGATCGGGATCACGCTGATCGGACTGCCGATCTACTACTATATGCAGCGAAAATAGGCCGTTAGCCGGCCGGGAATAGGGCTTATCGATCGGGCGTCGGCTTAATGGCCGGCGCCCGTAAAATATTGATAGAAATGGACGTCCCACCATTTCCCGAATTTGCGCCCCACTTCCTTGAAACAACCGATGTGCTCAAAGCCAATCTTCTCGTGCAGCTTGCGGCTGGTTTCGTTGCCGCTAACCACGCAACTGATGACGGTGTGGAACCCCAGCGCTTCGGCACGGCGCAAAATTTCGGCGGTCAGAGCGGATCCGATGCCTTGGCCGCGGAATTTGGCCGCGAGGTACACCGACAGCTCGGCCGAATGGGCATAAGCCGGTTTCGCCCGGAACGGGCTCAGGCTGCAATAGCCGGCCACTTCCCCTTGCACCGTCGCCACGATCAGCGGAAACCGCCCGCCGTGGTTGTTGAACCAGACCCTCCGTTGTTTTAGCGTCTGCTCTTCCAAGTCAAACGTGGCCGCGGAGTTCAGCACCGACTCGTTATAAATGGCCAGCAGGTCCGGCAAATCCCCCGCTACCGCTTCTCTGATTTTGATCACATTTTTCTCCTCCCCCGGTTAACATCGAACCCTATCGGTTGCAAGGACATTCCTTTATCTCGTCCCGAGACCATCATATCACCGGCATCAGTTGAGTAACAATTACCTTTATACAGGTCAGGTCTGCGAGTATGGAGGCAGTCGTCGTGCTGATGAACATGATGTTATTTGAGTCATACTTAACGTAACGCTTTCCCTCAAAGCCGAAGGCAGGTTTTAGGAAACCCTTGCCGCACATGGATTGCAGCGTACGAACGGCGGTCCGATGATTAAGGGACAGGTGTGTCTCCACGTCCACTGGACGCAGCGGCCGGGCCAGTATGCAAGCAAGCCGTAAGATCTCCCGTTCTTGGATCGAGAGGGCGTCCGCTGGGGAATTCGCCGGCAAATACCGATTGAGCACCATGCGCAGCAAGGTGATGCATAACTCCGGCCGGTTCGCGACGGCATCGTAGGCGAAACAAATCACCTGAAACCCCATCGCGGTCAGAAAGGTTTCCCGATTCAGCTCGTTGCAGTATTTTTGCCTGTCCTTGTCCCTGACGTGCGGACCAAACCCTTTGATCTCGATGACCAGCTTCACGGGTCCATGCAAACGATCGAAATTTCCTTGCACCTCCCACCAAACCTTCTGGCAGAATAACTTCTCCGCCTCCCGGTGCCCGCGCTCCAGTCGCCCTCTGCGCTCTCCCGTCCTCGACTGTAGATGCCCCTGTAGAAATGCGGCATGGGCTTGTTCAAACGCCATCACTGAAACCTTGGACCATCCCTCCCGAAAAATAAGAAAACGCGAGGTACGTCAACCCTTACGTCAGCCTAGCCGAAATCGCCAAAGGCAAAGCGCTCCCATAAAAAAACGAAAACGCCCCGCTGCTCCGCAAGACTACAGGAGCGGCGAGACGTTTTTTTGTTAGGCGGGGGCGCTTCAGTTGATCGGATAATCGGCCGACCGGCTGAGTTCCGCCCAAGATTCGGCTTCCTCGGCGCGTTCCCTGGACGCTTTGGCGGCCGTATCGACCGCGTCGGAGCCGAGCAGCAGTCGCAGCGGCGGTTCCTCCAGCCGGGCGAGGTCGGCGATGATTTTCGCCCCCCTCACCGGGTCCCCTGGCTGATGGCCTTCAAATGAATCGCGGAATCGGTTCATCTTGCCGACGGTTTCTTCGTAATCGGCGCCGACCGCCAGCTTGCGCATGGAGGCGCCGTTCCAGTCCGTCCGGAACGCGCCCGGCTCAACGATGATCACCTTGATGCCAAGCGGTTTAACCTCGTTGTTCAGCACCTCCGAGAAGCCTTCCACGGCGTACTTCGCCGTTTGATATCCGCCCATGCCGGGCGTTCCTCCGACGCGGCCGCCGATGGAAGAAAACTGGATGATATGGCCCGACCGTTGCTTGCGCAGAACCGGCAGTGCCGCTTTCGTCACGTTCACGACGCCGAACAGGTTGGCTTCGATTTGTGCGCGGAACATCTCGTCGCTCATCTCCTCGATCGGCGCGCTGTCGGCGTAGCCGGCGTTATTGACGACGACGTCGAGCGTGCCGAATTCGTCCAAGGCGAATTGAACGGCTGCGCGTGCCGCTGCGGCGTCCGTAACGTCCAGCGCAAACGTGCGGATGCGTTCCCCGTAGCTTTGGGCGAGATCGTCCAGTTGCTCCGGACGGCGGGCGGTAGCAACCACCCGGTCTCCGTTTTTTAACGCCGCTTTGACAAGTTCTCTCCCAAATCCTCGGGAGCTTCCGGTAATCAACCATACTTTTGACATCATTTTAACTTCCTTTCACTTCGTTATTTTGTGGGTATAATTTCTTTCCAGTCTTGCTTCTCACCTTTAGCGCCAGGGCTACCAAGAAGGACAAGCCAGCAGCAGCAGAAAGAAATAAATAGGTTTCGCGATAGGTCGATAGGTGCAGCAACGATTGCACACCATTAACGAACAGCGGAGCAAGGAATTGGAACAGGTAAAGGCTGGCCAGCAACAAGGAGAAGGCGGTAGTGATCCGTTCCTTCGGCACCGATTCGGCCGTTTTATTCAATGACACCGGAAAGAGAAGCCCTTGAGCAAACCCGATCATCAGAATGGAGAGTGCAGCAACCACGAGATTCGTCGCCATACTTTCCAAGAGGAAGCCTGCAGCGTATAAGGCCAAAGCCAGTGGGACAACCGCATTTGGCATTCTTTGGGTCAATCCGGTGACGGAAAGCCCGGCGGCAAACACGCTCAAGAGGGATAATGCCATCAATAAGCCTACTGTAGACGTACCTCCCAGATGGGTTTCCGCCAGATATAACGATAATGTAGTAGGCAGCACATAGTACAGCATGACGTGCAGCCCGCTTCCTAACACCAGTCCGAAGAAGGAACGAGGGAGAGGGGCCGCAATGCCTGAACCGGCGGCAGGTTCAGATGGTTTTTGCAACGGTAGCGTTTTGTTCTTAGGGATCAGGAAGATGACCATGAGCAGAATCACAAGGGCGTAGGCGTAACATAAGAAGACACTACGCCACCCATAAGCTGCGATAAATCCGCCAACCGACAGGAAGATTGCTCCGCCGATCCCATTAACGGCCGTGACCAGCCCATTCATGTGCGAACGCTCGGTACCTTGGGTGTTCTCGGCGATCACGGCGTTGTAAGTCGGAGCCACAAAGCCGATGCCTAGGCCCAGGATCGCCCTGAAGACGAGGATCCAGGTGATGGAATTCACGAAGGCCGGGCCGATCCCTCCGATCAGATAAATGACCAGGCCCAGAATCAGGATGCTTTTCTTAGAAATCCTTTTGGATAAATACCCGGTCAGGAATAAGGTTGGCAATATAAACAGGGACGATAAAGTAACTACCCATTGCAGCAGTAAGCCGCTCACATGTGGAAAATCCGCTTGCAGCAGTTTTACTGCAGGTGCAGCGAGCATGTTGCCAAACGTAACAATGACGGCACAGAACAACACGCCGATCTTAAAACTTCGAGTCATGGTTTCTCCTTCTTTCTGTAATTTGACTACGAGAGAAGGATATCACGATTTCGATACAAAGTAAACAAAAAATATATAAAATGTCTATAATGTATAATGAGTATGACCGCAAGGTGTGATTTGTGTATAATAGATGGTATTGTAAGGAGGTCGAAGTACGGGATGGAACGATTAACCGATCAGTCGCCCAATAAATCGAAAAGCAAGATGCTGAAGAAATTGGCGGGCGTCACTAAAAAAGAAGGTTTTCAGTCACTGAGAATGGACGATATCGCTAAAGCCATGGACGTCAGCCGGGCGACGATGTACAAATATTTCTCTTCGAAGGACGAAGTAGTGGAGGCCTTAGTCGGGACCTATGAGGACTACATTGATGGTCTGGTACTGGAAACGACACAAGGGGAGGAATCCTCATTCGGGACCCGATTCCAGCGGCTATTCGAGCAATCGATCATGCTGATTGAATCGGTGACGGATGTGTTTCTACGCGATCTTCAGTTAGCTTATCCAGAATTGTTTGGGCATATTAAAGAAGCGATGCATCGACGGGAACGGAAAATGGTCGAGTTCTACCAGGATGGGATGAAGCGAGGCGTGTTTAACCAAGTTAACGTCAAGTTCCTGCTGCTCCAAGACGATGTCATGCTGCGGGAAATTCTGACGGCGAAATATATCATGTTCAATGAAACAACGTTGGAGCAGGTGTTGCGGGACTATTACGATTTCAAGAAGGTTCAGTTATTTAAAGCAGAGAAGCTGGCGCTAGTCAATGATACGGAACTTGAGCCGATTATGGAGCATATCTTGCAGAAATATAAACAGAACGTTGTATGATCGTAAATCAAACAGGGGACGGGAACGCCGTTAAGGCGCACCGTCCCCATATTTATTCACATAATGCGCGAGCGCCAGAAGCGGCCAGATGTAGCGGTAGCTGTGATAATGGGTGTAAAAATAACCCGGCAACCCGGCCCCGGTCGGATAGGTGCTGGGCCAGCCCTTCTCGTGCAGCAGATCGAGCAAACGGGCGACGCCCCGCTCGATCTCGGGCGTGGGCTGAGCATGCACCGCAATCAGCGCATCCAGCGCCCAGGCCGTTTGCGAAGAGGTGCTGGCGCGAAGCGGCACGTACCGCCTCACTTGATCGCTGCGGCAGGATTCTCCCCAGCCGCCGTCCGCGTTTTGGATGCTGCCCAGCCAGTCGGCGCCTTTGACGATGGCCGGGTGATCCGCCGGCATACCCACCGCCATGAACCCCGTCAACGCCGCCCAGGTGCCGTAAATGTAGCAGATTCCCCAGCGTCCGTACCAGGACCCATCCTCCTGCTGGTGGCTAAGCAGCCAGTCAGCCCCGCGTGCGACCCAATCATGCCGTACGCCCAGCTTGGCGAAATTGCCTAAGTACTCTAGCGTTCGGCCGGTCAGGTCCGCTTCGGACGGATCGGTGGCGGCGGATTTAGCTCCTTCGATCGCCAACCAGGTGAGCATCTCCTTGTTGGTGTTTTTTTCAAAGGCGGGCCAACCGCCGTTGTTATTCTGCATCGACCAGACCCAATTGAGTCCGCGGTTCCACGCATCAAGGGTTGCGGGATCGTCGGCGTGCATGGGATAAAGAGCCCGCAGGGCGGCCGTGGTGTCATCAACATCGGGGACGAACGTATTGGTTTCCGAGAACCCCCAACCACCCGGTAGGATGCCCGGGTTATGAATCTGCCAATCCCCGGGCCGCTGGTGCTGTCGGTCCCGCAGATAGGCGGCGGCACGTCGAACAGCCGAATGGGAAGAGGGAACTCCTGCTTCCTGCAGGGCATAAGAGATTAGTGCGGTATCCCAGACGGTGGAAGGGGAGTTCTGGATCGTGACATAGTCAAAGCCGCTTTCGCCAAAGCCGCTGCCGTCTACCGTAAACTTCATGTTGGATAAGCCTTCAACGGCGTGCTGGATTACGGGATGCTGTGGTTCATAACCTAACGCGAGCAAAGCAAATACCATTAGCACCGTGCAGCTGGCGTAGGTGTACAGAGTCCCGTCGCTTTCGATCCGCTCAAGTAAATAGTGCTCTGCTTTGTTGACCGCCGCTTGCCGGATTCGACGCGGCGTGCCAATCAAATGGCCCAGCGCGGATTGGATCTGTTCGAGAGGTTCCCGGCTCTCTCGGGATGGAATGAGACGATCATCGTCTACACTCTGGGACTCGACGAACAGCTCGCTTAAGTCGGGCGTCCGCGTCGATCTGGCGCGAAAGTTCCGCTCCGCCAGGATCAGCAGCGGAACGAGATGAACTCGCGAATACCCGGAGAAATCGTAGAGGTTCAGCGGAAACGACTCGGGCAACAATAGGATTTCAATCGGGATTAGCGATAAGGACGACGGCCATGCCCGCTGTCCGGTGGCCGCCAGGATCGCTTTGGTCAGCAGACTGCTCGCCTGACTGATGCCGCCCCGTTCCAGAATGTACCGCTTCGCCCGTTGCAGCGGTTCGTCTTCTGGCCGGCTGTACCCGGAGAATAATAGGGCGTAATACGCCTCCACCGTTGCGGACAGATGGCCTTCTCCGTCATCGTGATACCATCGCCAGCAGCCTTCCGGTTGCTGGGCAGCCAAAATCCGGTCGTGCAGCTGTCGAATCAACTCCTCCCGGTCTTGGTTTAACGTACGAAGCAGGATAATGATGCACGCATCGAGCGTGATGCCGTTCTCGAAGCAGAACCGCCAGGTGCCATCCGGTTCCTGCCGCTGAATGAGTTCCTCGGAGAATCGGCGAATCTCCCGCTGGATGTCGGTAAGGTTTACGGCCATCCTTGCTCCCTCCTTGTTCTCGTCATCCCATTATATGAGGGGAGGAAGAGGGCCATGTGCGGCACCTCAGCAGCGAAGGGTGCGAAGCACACCTGAGTTCCGGTATAGTAGAGGGAGGAAATGGATTTCTACTGAAATCAAGGAACGATGCAAAGAGAGGAAAGTTAGATATGACGACAAGGCTATATTATGAGGATGCTTATTTGACCCACTGGACGACACGCGTCATGAACAGGTTGGAGCGGGAGGACGGCCGATATGTCATTTTGGATAAGAGTGCCTTCTATCCGCATGGCGGGGGTCAGCCGAACGATACGGGGCGAATTAACGGCATCCCCGTACTGGACGTAATCAGCGAAGGAGAAGAGGTGCTGCATAAGGTGGAGCGATTCCCGGAGGCCAACAAGGTCGCTTGCGAACTCGATTGGAACCGCCGATTCGATCATATGCAGCAGCATAGCGGGCAGCATTTGCTCTCCGCCGTATGCCTGAAGCACGGGGCAATGACACTCAGCTTCCATCTTGGCGAGGACTACTGCACGATTGACGTAGATCTGACGGAGATATCGACAGAACAGCTTACCGCCATTGAGCACGAGGCGAACCAGCATATCTATATGAACCATAAGATCTCCGGCTATTTCGTCACCGAGGAGGAAGCGTCACGGCTGCCGCTGGTGAAGTCGCCGAAGGCGGTCGAACGCATTCGCATCGTCGAGATGGAGGGCGTGGAGTATAACGGTTGCGGGGGGACGCATGTTGGGGCAACCGGTGCAATCGGGATGATAAAGCTGTTGAAGACTGAGAAGCAGAAAGGAAATGTGCGGATTCTCTTCAAATGCGGGTACCGGGCACTGAGAGAATTTCAGGCGCAGCAACAGGTGCTTGCCTCGGTGACCTCCAGGTTGAAGACGAGCCGGGAAGGCATTTTGGAGCGTCTGGACAAATGGGAGGTTGAGCAGAAACAGCTTCAATCTGAAATGGACGCACTAAAAGAAGCCATGGACGAAATTACGGTAGGCCAGCTGCTGGCCGAGCAGGAGGGCGGACGGATCGCCAGCATTTTTGCGGACAAGCCGTTAAAGGAGCTGCAGAATCTGGCGCAGAAGCTCACCGCGCAATGTGACGCAGCAGTGCTGCTGGCGACCGAATCTGAGCACAAGATGGTGCTGGCTCAGAACGGCAGCCATTCGGTGTCCTGCGGCGTTTTCTTCAAGGAGCATCTTGCTGCTTACGGCGGAAAAGGCGGCGGCAACGACAAGCTGGCGCAGGCCGCCTTCGGTTCCTGGCATGAGGCGCTGAGCTTTTATGAATTCGCCAAACAGGCGTTGTCCTAGGGGTGTCGGAGGTGCGCAAGCTTAGTCCGCGTGGGGATTCTTGGAGGTTGAGATAGAGGCGCGATGAAGGGAAGGAAGTAGGAAAACAAGAGATCATAGCCTCAAATCCGCTTGGTGCGGACTGGCGTTTTTTACAGACAAACGAGGGGCAGGAACCGAGAGAGTTCGGGTCCTGCCCCTTGTGATGGTTCGTCCGGCGGTTCTTGAGTATTGGTTACTGTTCCTCAATCTCATCGAAATCAGCTGAAACACTTAATTCGGCCCAACGTTCCGTTTCCGCCAGACGCTGCCGGTCGGCCTCACGAGCCACTTGCACCGCATCGCTGCCGAGCAGTAAACGGAGCGGCGGGTTCTTCTCTGCTACAATTGCGATGATCGCCTGAGCGGCTTTGTTTGGATCCCCCTTCTGCTTCCCAGAACTTTGACGAACGCGCTCCAGCATAAGACCTACCGTATCACGGTATTCCTCCCGGGGTTCGATATGACTCATTGACGCTCCAGCCCAATCGGTGCGAAAACCGCCCGGTTCGATGATCGTCACTTTAATACCCAAGGGGGCGACTTCTTTCGCCAGAACCTCGGAGAAACCCTCAACAGCCCATTTGGCTGCCTGGTATGGGCCCAGCCCGGGCGAGCCGATGCGCCCTCCGACTGACGAGAACTGAAGGATATGTCCTGAACCTTGCTCTCGGAGGAATGGGAGCGCAGCTTTCGTCACGTGTACCACTCCCCAGAAGTTTGTTTCAAATTGAGAGCGGAAATCTTCCGGGGAAGTTTCCTCGATCGATGCTAGATTTCCGTACCCTGCATTGTTTACCAATACGTCAAGCCGACCAAACGATTGGATCGCTGCTTCGATAGCGGCCTTCACCTGCTCTTGGTCTGTAACATCAAGGGCGACAGTACGAACCTGGTCTCCGTAACACTCGGTCAGCGCTGCCAGCTGTTCCGGTTTACGTGCTGTAGCAATTAAGCGATCGCCGGTTGCCAATACCGCCTCGGCCAAGCTGCGTCCAAAACCTCGTGAACTCCCGGTAATTAGCCATACTTTTGACATGATGATTTCTCCCCTTTTTGGCGTGTGGAATGAATGTTCCAACGGGGTTCATCATAACTCTTGTAGAGGACATGGTCAAGGGAATTTGGAATAAATATTCTAGTAATGCAGGAAAATATGGTCTTTATCCATGCTAAAAGCGAAATTCTACTCATAAGTGGAATATTAATTCCGATTAATTGACGAAATCGAATGTCCACGATAAAGTGAACTACATGAGGTGCTTAAGATGAGCAAACGTGAAGATATCTTAAAGGCAACACTGGATTTGATCGATGAGGAAGGCCTGCAGTCCGTAACCTTTGCGAAAATTTTCAAACGGGCGAAGGTAGGTTCCGGAACACTGTTTAACTATTTCTCAAGTAAGGAAGAATTGGTGAACGAGGTATACCGGCAAGCTCGCCTCCACCTGGCGGAACACTTACTGGTCGGTTACGATTCACAGGCCAGCTTATATGAAAGATACAAGTGTATTCAACTGAATCGGATACGGTTTGCGGTTGATTGTTCGAAGGAGTTTTTGTTTATCGACAGTTATTCGTATTCACCTTATATTACCCCCGAGTTGCGTCATATGGATGACAATAGTACACGGGAGGCGTTGAGCATCATCATGGAAGGCCAGAAGCAGGGATTGCTGAAGGAGATGGATCCGCAGTTTTGTTACCAACTCCTACACGGCATGATCGCTTCGGTGATCAAGGGTTACTTGGTTGGGAAATATCCACTTGATGAAATCCACGTTCAACAAACAATCGAAGCCTGCTGGAAAGCAGTGAGAATATAAGCAGTACATTGCGCAATCACATAGGGGCTGCCCACTGGGAGACAGGGGGACAGCCTCTTTGTGATAGGCAGGGAACGAAGCGCTTTGGGCAATTCCTTCACGATCTCCCGCCTACCTTGCGGCCGTCATCCTTGGCCTCGGCCTGGCGTACAGCTTCAGGCGCACCCAGAGCGTATTGATCAATAGCAGAATGCCGGAGATGACGAACAGCCCTTCAATGCCGATATACCCGGCGAGAAAACCGCCGATCAGCGAGCCCATCATGTTGCCGAGGGCCAGCGTGCTGCTGTTGAAACCAAACGCCCGGCTCTCCATGCCGTCCGGCGTGTAGTAGCGGATGAGCGCATTGACGCTGGGCAGTAACCCGCCCATAAATACACCCATCAGGAACCGGACGGCAATCAGCTGTCCTATCGTATGCACGAACGCCTGCGGGATTAGCGTGGCTGCTGCCCCGATGAGACAAAATGTCAGAATGCGGTGCGCCCCCAGCTTGTCACTAACCTTGCCGAGGAACGGCGAAGTGATCATATTGGAGATCCCCGTCACGGCGCTAACGAAACCAGCCCAGAACGCCACATCGGCAGTCTGGCCGTGCAGCTTCTCTACATATAAAGGCAGCAGCGACATCGGGCTGAGCATGGCGAATTGCAACAGGAACGTCACGGCGAACAACGCGGTTAACTGCGGCGTTTTGTTCAGTTCCAGGAAGCCCTGCAGCACGGAAGGCTGCGGCGTATGCGACGCCTCCTCGCGGTCGAACTTCTCGCGCACGAACAGAAGTGCCAGCAAGGAGGCGATAAATAACAGCACCCCGGTAATGTAAAAAATCGGCCGAAACCCAATCCACTCCGCCATTATTCCGCCGATCAAAGGACCCAGAATGGTACCGGCCACGGTACCGGATTGGATCGTGCCCATCGCGAAGCCCATTTGCTTCTTCGGCGCAGTGCCCGATATCAGCGCTACGGAAGCCGGGTTGAAGCCGGAGATCGTTCCGTTCAGCAGACGCAAGCCAAGCAGATGCCAAGGCTGCGTGGCGAAGCCCATTAAGGTAATGACGATGGCCATGCCAAAGCCGGAGCGCAGAAGCATAATTTTTCGGCCGTATTTATCGGCGAGCTTCCCCCATATGGGCTGAAAAACAAATGAAGTCGCGAAATTCGCGGCAAAAATCATCCCGGCCCAAAGTCCGATTGCCCGCTCCCCCTGCACGTGCAAATCCCGCGCCAGATACAGCGAGAGAAACGGCGTGATCATCGTCATCCCGGCATTGACCAGAAACTGTCCGAACCAAAGCACAATGAGATTGACCTTCCAGGTGTTCAACGGACGTTCACTTCCTTTCTTCATGGCATCTTCATCCGATTGTCATAGGTTCGCCATGCGTTTGGCCGTTGTGACAGTTGTTACTTACTTTTAAGTAGGGCATAATGTAAATTAGAATGTTTATAGTGTGGCTATCATTTTTCTATAACATGGTTTCTACGAGTATTGGAGGCGTGTAGTTTGGTTTACAACGATCGTTTGATCCGGGCCCTGCGGAAGCAGGAGGTGGATCGCCTTCCGGTCTGGTACATGCGCCAGGCGGGCAGATATGATCCCGATTACCGGAAAATCAAAGAAAAATACAGCTTATTAGAGATATGCCGGCAGCCGGAACTGGCGGCGGAAATCACCATGATGCCCGTCCGCAAGCTTGGCGTGGATGCGGCTATTTTGTATTCCGATATCATGAATCCGGTTGCTTCCCTTGGCGTGGAGTTTGATATTGTCAAAAATATCGGTCCGGTCATCGAACAGCCGATCCGTACACTGGCGGATATCGAGCGACTGAAGCCCATCGACGTTCACAAGGATTTATCACATATTTTAGAGACGATTGCAATTCTGGATAAGGAGCTTGACGTTCCGCTTATTACCTTTGCCGGAGCACCGTTTACGATCGCCAGCTACTTGATCGAAGGACGGCCGTCCAAGAGTTATATCCACACGAAAGCGATGATGTACGGCGAACCGGAAGCCTGGTTCAAGCTGATGGACAAGCTGGGCGATATGGTCATCGCTTACCTGCGGACCCATGTCGAGAACGGAGGCAAGGCGTTCCAGTTGTTTGACAGTTGGGTAGGCGCACTCGCTCCCAGCGATTTTCAGCGGTATGTACTCCCGACGATCACCCGTATTTTTGCCGAACTTCGGGATTTGGATGTACCGAAAATTTATTTTCCCGGCGTGAGCTCTGGGGAGCTGCTTCCGACGTTGACTGATATAACTGCTGAGGCCGTTGGGCTCGACTGGCGTGTATCCATTACGGAAGGCCGGCGTCGGACGGGCGGAAAGTTCGCCATGCAAGGCAACTTGGATCCTTATATCCTCACCGCACCGATGGAGGTTATCAAACAGCGGGCGAAAGAGATTATCGACGATGGAATATCGGCCCCGGGATTTGTGTTTAACCTGGGACACGGCTTGTTCCCCGAGGCTTCCCTCGATAAGCTGCGGGAGCTGACGGAGTTCGTGCATGAATATTCCGCCGAGGCGATTTTGCATCAACCAACGTCGCGAGCGTAATGCTATACCACATACATGAGAGCAACTTAATTATCGACTAGAGGTGAACTGGAATCATGAAATCGAAGATCGGAGTGTTGGTGATGTCTTACGGCACGCCGCAAAGTCTGGACCAGGTCGAAGCGTATTATACGCATATCCGGCGGGGTCATCCTCCAACCGCGGAGCAGCTCCAGGAGCTAGTTGGCCGTTATGAAGCGATTGTAGGCGGGGTGTTCCCGCTGCGCGCCAATACCGACAAGCAAGTGGCCGCATTGCAGGACACGTTACACGGAATGACCGCGGACCAAGACGTGGAGTTTGTTTGTTATCAAGGATTGAAGCATGCCCATCCGTTTATTGAGGACGGCGTGGCGCAAATGGCGGAGGACGGGATCCGCGAAGCGGTTGGCATCGTGCTTGCGCCGCATTATTCCGTCATGAGCATCGGCGGTTACATCAAACGGGCGGAGGCGAAGGCGCAGGAGCTAGGGGTTACGATGCGCTTTGTGGAGAGCTATCACCTGCATCCGAAGCTGATTGAAGCTTTAGCCGCACGTGTGTCCGCCAAGCTCGACCAATTCGAGGAGGCCGGCGCGTTGCGCGATCAAGTCCGGGTACTCTTCAGCGCCCACAGCTTACCGGAGAAAATTCTGCAAATGGGCGATCCCTACCGGGACCAATTGCTGGAGACGTCCCAGGCCGTGGCGGACAAAGTTGGCGTAATTAACTGGCAGTTCACCTGGCAAAGTGCGGGGCGTACGGCGGATCCGTGGCTGGGACCGGATATTCTAGACACGCTGAAAGACTTAAGCGAGGAGCAGGTGGAAGACGTGCTGGTCGCTCCGGTTGGGTTCGTATCAGACCATCTGGAAGTGCTGTACGATCTGGACATCGAAGCCAAAACGATCGCCAAAGAGCTGGATATGCGGCTGGAGCGGATCGAATCGCTGAACACCGAACCTTTGTATATGGAGGCGCTCGGCGACGTCATTATCAAATCGTGGGAAAAGAGATGAGAGGGCATGCGTGATTCTTCACGTCAGGTTGTCATTATCGGCGGAGGGCTGACCGGCCTGTCCGCGGCCTTTTACGTTCGCAAATTCTATTCGGAGCGGGGCCTGATCCCGCAAATTACGGTGCTGGAAAAGGGCAACACGCTTGGCGGCAAAATCGAAACGCTCGAGAAGGACAACTTCGTTATTGAGAAAGGTCCGGATTCTTTCCTAGCCCGCAAGACGGCCATGACCGATTTGGCGAAGGAGCTGGGGCTGGAAGACGAGCTTGTGTCGATGAACCCGGACGCCAAGAAGACGTACATCGTCAGCGGCGGCAAGCTGCATCCGATGCCTTCGGGGCTGGTGTTAGGCATCCCGACCGAGCTTGGCCCATTTCTACGCAGCGGACTCGTCTCCTGGAGCGGCAAAGCCCGGGCCATGCTCGACCTGGTGATGCCGCCGCGGCACAGTGAGGAAGACGAGTCACTTGGCATGTTCATCGAACGCCGACTGGGATCCGAGGTGCTGCAGAACGTAACCGAGCCGCTGCTCGCGGGGATTTATGCGGGCGATACCTACAAGCTCAGCTTACAGTCGACCTTCCCGCAATTCGGAGAGGTGGAACGGGCCTACGGCAGCTTGATCAAAGGGATGATGACCGGCAAGAAACCGGTGGAAACGCACACGGGCACGAAGCGCAGCGCGTTCCTGACGTTCCGCAAGGGCTTGCAGACGTTGGTGAACGGACTGGTAGCCTCACTGTCCGATGTAGATTGCCGCTTGGAGACCGAAGCGGTGGAAATCCGTCGCACAGGACCGGAGACGTATGAGGTTGTACTTGCGTCAGGTGAAGTGTTGGCGGCAGACGATGTGATCGTCACCGTTCCAGCGTTCGCCGCCGCGGAGCTGCTCCGGCCGCATGTCGATGTAACCGCGCTGGATGCGATCAACTATGTGTCCGTTGCCAATGTCGTCATGGCGTTTGACCGCAAAGACGTTACCGGGTTGTTCGACGGCTCAGGATTCCTGGTGCCTCGTAAGGAGGGGCTGAATATCACCGCCTGCACGTGGACCGGGATCAAGTGGCTTCATACAAGCCCGGACGACAAAATGCTGCTGCGCTGTTACGTTGGCCGCTCCGGTGACGAGGAGAAGCCGTTCCTCCCCGAAGAGGAGCTGACGGAACTCGTGCTTGGAGACTTAAAACGGCTGATGAACATTACGGCCCGGCCGTTGTTCACGGAAATTACTCGGCTGCCGAAATCGATGCCTCAGTATCCGGTAGGACATCTGCAGCAGGTCGCGGAGTTAAGCCGCCAATTGCAGGAATCCATGCCCGGGGTTTATGCGACCGGGGCGGCATTTTACGGCGTCGGCCTACCTGACTGCATCAAACAGGCGAAGGAACTGGCGGAGCAAATGGCGGATCAATTGAAGGTCGCCCAAGCTTAAAGCGCATGCCGACGCTAAGACCCGACATAGGACTTCTTGACCCCTTGCCTGCAAAATAGGTGAGGGGTTCTATTTATTTCCGGATACCTGATATAATAAAATCAAACGGTCAGCTTTTGACCGCGAAGCGTATTCAGAGTGGCGGATTCGGCGGTTCTCAAGACCTGACATCGAAGTTTCATCGGAAAGATAGATCGAAGTAAAAAGGAGTTCGTCATGTATCCACCAAGGTCGGAAAAAAACAAAAAGAAACAGCAGGAAAAAAGGCGGCGTCAAAATCGGATGTGGCTCCTGCTTAACATGACTCTCATCACTTTGATCTTTGTGCTGGGAGCTTACTTTTATATGGACGAACGAACAGGGCAAGCTGGATCGGAAGTGGGAACGGAGCAGTTGCCCGGTGTTTCGGGAGAGACTGTACCGGACGAAGGCGACTCAACGGCCGGGGATACGCCAATCACGCAGCCGGAAGGCAACGATGCTGCGCCATCGGGGACGGAGAAAGGGAATGGACCGGATGAGACCGCTGCGGGAGACAACTCTCCAGGAGAAGGGGATGCGGCTGACGGAGGCGAGGTTGGTTTAGCCGATCCGTCTTCCGGCACGGGTTCAGGCAAGAGGGATGGCGGCGATGCGGAGCAACTGCTGATTCATTTTGCAGGGGACACGATTTTCTCGGGTAAAGTTGAGGAACGGCTAAAGAAAATGGGATACGAGTTTCCGTACCAATACGTGCGCGGATTGTTTCAGAATGACGATTTGAGCGTATTAAATCTGGAAACGCCTGTGACGACCGGCGGGGACCCGGCTGAAGGTAAAACCTTTGTATTCAAGTCACCGCCGAAGGCGATCGGACCGATGGCTCAAGCCGGCGTGGATGCGGTAAATTTGGCTAACAACCATGTCTTGGATCAAGGCGTATCGGGACTGCAGGATACGATGAAGGCGCTCCGGCAGCATCATGTGCTGTACGTTGGCGCCGGCAAGAACAGCAAAGAAGCTTACGCCCCGGTGTATGTTGAACGCAAAGGAATTAAGATTGCCTTGTTCGGCTTCAGCCGCGTGGTGCCTGAGCCGGGATGGGTTGCCGGAAAGAACAAACCGGGGGTCGCCTCGGCGTACGCGCCAGAACCCGCCCTGAACGCCATTAAGGCGGCGCGCAAGAACGCCGACCTGGTGCTCGTCATGACGCATTGGGGCAAGGAGCGGACCACCAAGCTGGAAGAACATCAGCAAGGATTGGCCCATGCGTTCATCGATGCCGGCGCTGACTTGGTCATCGGCGGCCATCCGCATGTGATGCAAGGGCTGGAGCAATACAAAGGCAAGTGGATTGCCTACAGTACGGGCAACTTTATTTTTACGAAGTCGAAGGACCCGAAGACGTGGGAGACCGCGGTATTTGCGGCTTCCTGCACACTCAGCGGGGATTGTACGCTCAAGCTGATTCCGTATCACACCGAGTTAGGGCAGCCTGTGCCGATGAGCCCCGAAGACGGAAGCCAGTTGCTGAAGGAAATCCAGAGCTTCTCGCCGGGAGTGCGGATTTCGGAGGATGGGGAAGTGAGCGCCTCCAAGACCGGAATGCTTGAGGAGCCGGATGCACCGCTGCTGGCGGAAGATCGTACGTAAGGAAAGGATCGTTTCCGTAAGGAAGGAGGCGAGAGATTGCGTAATCCATGCGTTGCCCATCGCGGCTTCTCCGGGATCGCCCCGGAGAACACGATGGCTGCGGTCCAGCTCGCGATGGAGCAGGAGGATGTCCGCTGGATCGAAGTTGATGTACAATGTTCAAAGGACGGCGTGCCTTTGTTGATTCATGATTTCACATTAAACCGTACAACAAACGGCCGGGGAGCGGTCAAGGACAAGACTTGGGCGGAGCTGCAATCGTTGGATGCCGGCAGCTGGAAGTCCAAGACGTACCGCGGGGAACGTCTGCCCAGCCTGGATGAATTTCTGGACGCGATCGCCGGACGGCTGCGTGTCAATCTGGAAATCAAGACGGAAGGGAATATGTACCCGGGCTTGGAAGAGAAAGTGATCTCCGCCGTCAAACGGCGGCATATGGAGCATGAGGTCGTGTTGACTTCGTTTGAGCCGCGGATCCTGGCGAAGATCAAGGAAATCGGCCGCGGCATCCGCACGGGCCTGATCATCGACCGCCAGCCGAAGGATTTGTTGCTAAGATTGAAGCTGTTGCATTGCTCTTTTTTATCGATACATTATCGTGCATTAACCGCAGAGCTAGCCGAGAAAGCGTTCAAGCATGGCATCGAAGTGATGGCATGGACCATGGACGATGTGAGGTCGCTGCGGAAAACGGCGGCGCTGCACCCCGACATTCTGCTCTGCACAAACCGGCCGGATGTATGGCGTCAGGCGATCGGCCGCGGAAATACTAAATATGCGATTGTGAAACCACAATCCCCTGGAGGAGAAGATGACGATGAACAAATTGATCGCTAATGTGTACTGTGTTGGGCGGAATTACCGGGCACACGCCGAGGAGCTCGGGAATGAGGTGCCAACCGAGCCGATGATCTTCCTGAAACCGTCGCATGCGGTGACAGCGATGGACGGACGAGGCCTGGAGCTTCCGGCGGACCGCGGTTCGGTACATTATGAAGCCGAGTTAGTGTTGCGTATCGCCCGTGATTATAAGCCGGGGATGACGGTCGACGAATTGGTGGACGTGATCGCGTTTGGAATCGACTTCACGCTTCGCGACGTGCAGAACATCGTCAAAGACAAGGGCAATCCATGGACACCGGCCAAAGGTTTCCTCCAGTCGGCTCCGATCACGCCTTACATCGCTTTCCCGGGCGCGGCGGAAACGGCAAATGAAGATTTTGTACTGCGCAAGAACGGAGAGGTTGTGCAACGCGGCAACATCAGCCGGATGATCTTCCCGCTGCAGCAAATCGTTGATTATATCGCCGAGCATTACGGTCTGGGCGAAGGGGATTTGATTTTTACCGGAACACCTGAAGGGGTTGGCCCGGTTGTTCAAGGAGATAAGCTGGAGTTGTCCTATGGCTCCCAAGTGCTGGGAAGCTGCACGGTGGCTTCCGGCCCGGCGGCAAAATGAATATCGATTGGATCATTGGGGCGCTTTGCGCCCTAATCGTGTCTGGAGCGGCTTACAAGAAGAAATCGTTATCCCTCTCCGGCATGCTGGCCGCCTTCGTTATGGGAACCGTCTACTATGGGGCCGGAAATTTGTTCTGGTTTGGTATTTTGCTGTTGTTTTTCGTTAGCTCATCGATCTTCTCGCATTTCCGCGGGGACCGTAAGGCGGAGCTGGAGAAATCCTATGCCAAGAGCGGACGCAGAGACGCCGGACAGGTGCTGGCGAACGGCGGGCTGGGCATGTTGGCCTGTCTCGGCAATCTGTTCTGGCCGGATGCGGCGTGGGCGTATATCTTCGTTGGGACGATGGCCGCGGTGACCGCGGACACGTGGGCGACGGAATGGGGCGGGCTCAGCAAACGTGAGCCGCGTTCAATCCTAAACGGCCGCCGGGTTCCTCCGGGAACGTCGGGCGGGGTGACGCTGCTGGGCAGCGCTGCGGCCTTAGCGGGTGCGGTGTGTATCGGAGGAGCCGCGTGGCTACTTAGGATGTGGACGGGGGACGACGCCTATTCCGAGGTCGCTCCCGCGCTGTTCGCGTTGGTGAAATGGGGGCTGGTCGGCGGTATTTCCGGATTGGTTGGGGCCTTCGCCGATTCCTGGCTGGGCGCGACCGTTCAGGACATGCAGCGCTGTACCGTGTGTGGCAAAGAGGTCGAGGTGGCGGTGCATTGTAATCAAGCTACCGTCCATTTGCGGGGTTACCGTTGGATGGACAATGATATGGTGAATTTACTCAGTTCTCTGGCAGCCGGGTTAACGGCGTGGGGAATCGGGATGATAGGATAAAGTAGGGGTTAACGAATGAACATACTGACGGTGGAACATCTGACGAAAACCTATGGGGAGAAAGTGTTGTTTCAAGACGCTTCCTTCGGCATGGATGAAAACGATAAAATCGGCGTGATCGGCGTCAATGGAACAGGGAAATCTACGTTTCTTAAAGTGATTGCCGGCCTTACACAAGCTGATTCCGGGAAGGTTGCGATCAATCGGGATGTCCGCGTGACGTTCCTGGCGCAAAATCCGGAGTTTGCTCCGGATATTTCCGTGCTGCGCGGCGTCTTCCAGGGCGGCGGGTCCGAGCTACAGGTCGTGTCGGCCTATATGGAAGCCGAGGAGGCACTGGAACAGGAGCCGGGGGATGCGGCGCGGCAAGCGGAGCTGGCGCGGTTGTCGCAGGAAATGGACCGGCTGCAAACGTGGACGCTGGTCAGCGAGGCCAAGAGCGTTCTGTCCAAGCTCGGTATCACTGACTTCGCCCAGAACATGGGCAGCTTGTCCGGGGGCCAACGCAAGCGCGTGGCGCTAGCTTCAGCTTTAATCCTTCCCTCGGAGCTGTTGATCATGGACGAGCCCACTAACCATATTGATAATGATTCCGTCGCTTGGCTGGAGATGTATCTCCAGAAACGGCGCGGGGCGCTCCTGCTCATTACGCATGATCGATATTTTCTGGATCGTGTCTGCAACGTCATGCTGGAGCTGGATCACGGCCGGCTGTTCCGTTATGAAGCGAATTACAGCCGTTTCCTGGAGCTGAAGAGCGAACGCGAGGAGCGCGAAGCTGCGTCTGAGCAGAAAAGGCAAAATCTGCTGCGGACCGAGCTCGCCTGGATCCGTCGCGGAGCCAAAGCGCGTTCGACGAAGCAGAAGGCGCGGATCGAACGATTCGAGCAGTTACAGGCAGCGAAACCGGAATATAAAAGCGACAGTCTCGATATCTCGGTTGCTTCGACGCGGCTGGGCCGCAAAATCCTTGAAATCGACGGGCTGCGCAAGTCGATCGAAGGGCGGTTGCTGATTGGAGAGCTGACCTATACCGCGGTGCCGGGGGACCGCGTCGGCATTGTAGGCCCTAACGGCAGTGGGAAATCGACGCTGCTAAACATGATTGCCGGACAGATTGAGCCGGATGGCGGCGAAATCGTGCTGGGCCAGACGGTGAAGCTGGGGTATTTTACTCAAGAACATCAGGAAATGGACAGCCAGCAGCGAGTAATTGAATATATCAAGGAAGAGGCGGAGGTTGTCACGACGGCGGACGGCTCACGGATTACCGCGGCGCAAATGCTGGAGCGGTTCCTGTTTTCCCCGGACATGCAATGGACGCCAATCGGCAAGCTGTCGGGGGGTGAGAAGCGGCGGCTGTATCTGTTGCGCGTACTGATGGGTTCTCCGAACGTGCTGCTGCTCGACGAACCGACGAACGATCTCGATATCCAGACGTTGACGGTGCTGGAAGCGTATTTGGATGAGTTCCCCGGCGCGGTGTTTGTTGTCTCCCATGACCGCTATTTCCTGGACCGGACAGTAGACAAGATCATGGCGTTTGAGGGCGACGGGGTGGTCGCTGTGCATGTGGGCGATTACAGTGATTATGAGGAACGGATGCAAGCCAGCGGCGGTGGGAAAGGGGATGCAGGCGGTCAAACCGCTTCGGATTCTCGGAAACAAGGCAACGACCGGGCTAGCCAGAGCGATGGCGGAGCCCCAACCCCATCCGGCAGTCGGGATCCGGGACGCGGCGAGAAAATGAAGTTTAGCTATAACGAACAGCGGGAGTACGAAACGATCGATGCGACCATCGAAGCGGCCGAGCTACGTCTTGCGACGATTTCCGAGGAAATGGAGTCCGCCGCGAGCGACGCCGTCCGCCTGCAGGAGCTAATGCAGCAGCAGCAGGAAGCGGAAGCCGAGCTGGAACGCCTGATGGAGCGCTGGACGTATCTGAACGAGCTGGCGGAGAAGATCGAAGCCCAGCGGAACGCGTGAGGGTTGAATTTTTTCTCTGTCGCTGGATGAAATGTTGCAAATCCTACAACATTTTGGCCGGAAAAATGGGTTTGAACCTAATATTGTTGTAAAAAGTGCAACATTTTACCTCGATTTCCGCTTCATCGATCGAAAATGTTGCACCACATGCAGCATTTTTGCCCAGCTACGCCTGATCCCCTCCAAAATGTTGCACAAAATACAACTTTTTAGGGTTCAGCGCTCCACTCTATAAATCTATGATATAATCGAGTCCTGCAAACTCTTCGCCCGTCGAAGAGTCTTTCTTTTGCATAAAATTGATGAAAAAGAAGTTGATAACGTGGCAAGTGCAGCAATAAGAGCAACAACGCATCGCTTTTTGGATCGGCATTTCTCCGGTCAATCGATGGATTACCGGCAAATTATCGCACTTATTATCCCGATTTTGATCGACCAAGCGTTTATCATTGGCCTGAACCTGGTGAACACCGCGATGATCAGTTCCTCCGGCGTGGCGGCGGTGAGCGCTGTGAATATGGTCGATTCTCTGAATATTTTCCTGATCAACGTATTTGTAGCAGTGGCCACTGGCGGGACCGTTGTGGTCGCACAGTACAAGGGCAGCCGCAATGATGCGATGGTGTCCAAGGCATCCTCCGGTTCCGTATCTTCGGTGGTACTATTGGCGCTTGCGATCAGCCTACTCATCATTGCGTTCCACATCCCCACGCTTAATCTGTTGTTCGGTTCGGCGGAGGCCGATGTCTTTCAGAACGCCAAATCGTATCTGATCGGCAGCAGTCTGTCGTTTTGCGGGATTGCGATCGTCGAAGCGGTATGCGGGGTGCTGCGGGGGATCGGGAAGTCACGAGCCTCCTTGATGCTGTCGCTGATCATGAACCTAACCTATGTGGCGCTGAACTTTGTCCTCATTAACTTGGCGGATATGGGCATCATGGGGATGAACATCTCAGTGAATGTCTCCCGATATTTAGCCGCGGCCTGCGCCATTTATTATCTAGTCAAGATGGACGAATCGCTGAGGGTACGTTTGCGGGATATGCTTCAGGTCAACTGGACCATGCTCAAAAAAATCCTTTCCATCGGTATGCCGTTTGCCGCAGAGCAGATGTTCTTTAACGGCGGCAAAATACTGACGCAAATTTTTATCGTCAGCCTGGGCACCTATGCCATTGCTGCCAATGCGATCAGCGCATCGTTGGCGATGGTGATTCAGATTCCGGCCAACGCGTTGTCGATTGCCATCGTGACCGTGGTCGGTCAGTGTATCGGCCGCCGAGAGATCGAGGACGCACGGAAGCTGACGCGTTCATTTCTGTGGCTCTCCTCGGCGACCTTCGTCGTTATGGGGCTGCTCATCCTGCCGCTGTTCCACCCGCTAGTGTCGCTGTTTCACCCCCCGGCGGAGATCGTGGATGAGATCTTCACGATTGTGCTGATCAATACGATCGCGCAAATTCCGTTGTGGGCGATCAGCTTCATCACGCCGTCGGCGCTGCGGGCCGCCGGGGATGCGAAATATACGTCTGTCGTCTCGATGCTGTCGATGTGGCTGTTCCGCGTCGTGCTTGGCTATATTTTAGGCGTGGTGCTGCCATTTGGCGTCGTTGGCGTCTGGCTGGCAATGGACATTGAATGGGGAATCCGTGGTCTCATCTTCCTGCGCCGCTTCCGCGGAACGAAGTGGTACCGGCATAGGCTGGTGGAGGACTAACTTGTATTCGATTTTTCGCATATAACTTTTCAATTGCGCCGTGAGTTTCGGATTCTATTCGATTTTTCATATAGAAAATGGCACTTGGTCTCTCAGGAGCCTAATCTGTTCGAAATTTCATATATATGTCGTCAAAAACACCCCAATCGGCGATTTCTTTTCGATTTATCGCATAAAAAAACCTTTAAGCCTCACACCGGTCCAGTTGGGCAGGTTTTGGCTTAAAGGTTTTTTACATGCTTAGCACAACACGCCGTTGGCTACCGACATCATTAGCTTGATTCGGTTGATCTGGTTCACCTCGCTGGCGCCGGCGTCGTAATCGATCGCCGCGATGTTGGCATCCGGATACATCTCCTTCAGCCCTTTGATCATCCCGCGGCCGGTGATGTGATTGGGCAGGCAAGCGAACGGCTGGATGCAAACGATGTTGTTCACCCCGTGATCCAACAGCTCCATCATCTCCGCCGTGAGGAACCAGCCTTCGCCCATCTGGTTGCCGACCGACAGCAGGCGTCCGGCTTTCTCCGCCAGCTTGTAGATGCTCTCCGGCGGGGTGAGGCAGCGACTGGATTCCAGCGCCTGCTTCACTGGTTTTCGGTACATTTCGATGTATCGAATCACCATCGGGTTCAGGAAACCCAGCATTTTGCTCTTCCCCAAGTGATCCGCCTTATAAATCGGGTTGTATAAGCAATAGAACATGAAATCGAGAAAATCGGGCACCACCGCCTCCCCGCCCTCGGCTTCGATGACCTCCACGATCCGGTTGTTGGCGTCAGGGTGGAACTTGATCAGAATTTCGCCGACGATACCAACCCGTGGTTTGATAGCCCCCGTTTGCGGAAGTGCTTCGAACTCCGCAACCATGCTTCGGATATTCCCCTTATATTCCTGAGAAGAGAACTCCCGCAGGGAGTGCTTGCACAGCACCATCCATTTGCGGAACAGCAGCTCGGTATCGCCGGCGTTGCGCTCGTACGGACGGAATCGGTACAGCAAGCGCATCAGCAAGTCGCCGTAACAGGCCACCGCGATCAGCCGGTTGATTAGCTTCAAGTTCAGCTTGAAGCCCGGCTGGCTTTCAATCCCCGTCGCGTTTAGCGAAATAACCGGAATTTGCGCCATTCCCGCTTCCTTCAGTGCCTTACGCAGCAAAGCGATATAGTTTGTCGCCCGGCAGCCGCCGCCGGTTTGGGTCAGAATGACCGCCGTCCGGTCCGGGTCGTAATCGCCGCCGCGCAGTGCCGCCATGATTTGCCCAATCGTCATGATCGCTGGATAACAGGCGTCGTTGTTTACGAATTTCAGGCCTTCCTCCGTCGAGTGCTTACTGGCTTTCTCCAGCACCTTCAGCCGGTAACCGGCCCCGCGGAACACCGTCTCAAACATTTCGAAGTGAATGGGCGAGAGCTGCGGAGCAAGAATGGTGTATTCGTTCTTCATTTCCTTGGTAAAAGAAACCGGCGTGACGGGAACGACCACCGTCCGCGCCGCACCCTGCGCCGCTTCCCGCTCCTTCATCGCCGCCAGCAGCGAGCGCAGGCGGATCCGTGCCGCTCCCAGGTTGCTGATCTCATCCACCTTAATCAGGGTGAACGTCTTATGGTGGCGCTCCAGGATCTCCTGGATCGTATCCGCGGTGATCGCATCGATCCCGCAGCCAAACGAGGTGAGCTGCACCAACTCCAGGTCGTCCCGGCTGCTCACGAAATAAGCCGCGCGGTACATCCGCCCATGGTACGTCCATTGATTGACGACGGGCAGGGGATGCTTGACGCTGCCCAGATGGCACACCGCATCCTCCGTCAACACCGCCAGCCCCATCCCGGCAATCAGATCGGCGATGCCGTGATTGATCTCGGGATCGCTGTGGTAAGGGTGACCGCAGAGAACGACGCCTTTGGCTCCGGTCTCCTCCAACAGCCTAAGCGTCGCTTCGCCTTGAGTGCGGATGTCGCATCGAGCCCGCTCGGACTCCTGCAGCCCCGCTTCAATCGCCGTCTCCAGTTCCTCGGCCGGAACGTGCGGGAACGTGGCTTGCAGTGTTTTTTTCAAGGCCGGCACATGATCGATGTTCAAGAACGGACTCACCAGCGGAATGCCTTGCTCCTTCAAGCGATCCATATTGGTTCGAATGACCTCGGGATACGAGGCTACGACCGGACAGTTGAAATGATTGTCAGCCGAAGCGTCTTCCTTCTTCTCGTAGATGACGGCAGGATAGAAGATGAAGTCGACTTTGCTGCGAATCAGGCTTTCGATGTGACCGTGTACCAGTTTGGCGGGATAACAAACGGACTCCGAAGGAATCGTCTCCATGCCGGTTTCATACAGCTTTTTTGAGGATTTAGGCGATAGGACAACCCGGTACCCCAGCTTTGTAAAAAACGTATGCCAAAACGGGTAGTTCTCGAACAGATTTAACACCCGCGGCAAGCCCACCGTCCCTCGCACCGCCTGCTCCGTAGGGAGCGGGTCGTAGCTGAACATCCGCTCGTATTTGTAGTCGACGAGATTGGGGAGCGTGCTTTTATGTTTCTTCTTTGTCGCGCCGCGCTCGCAGCGATTCCCGCTGACGTGGAAGCTTTTATCGGGAAACCGGCTAATCGTCATAGCGCAGTTGTTGCTGCATAACGAGCAGCGGGCATGCGAGACCTCATAGGTGAACGAGTGCAGTTCTTTGCAAGGCAGCAAGCTGCTGCGACCGATCCCGTCATATTGCTCGCGGGCCAACAGCGCGCAACCATAAGCGCCCATCATGCCGGCGATGTCGGGACGAACCGCCTCTCGGCCGGTAAGCTGCTCGAAGGCACGCAGCACGGCATCATTGTAGAAGGTACCGCCTTGTACAACGATACGCCGTCCAAGCTCCTCGGGATTGCGGATTTTGATCACCTTTTGCAGCGCGTTCTTCACGACGGAATAAGCCAGACCGGCCGAAAGATCGGGCAGTGACGCGCCTTCCTTCTGAACTTGCTTCACTTTGGAGTTCATGAACACCGTGCACCGTGACCCGAGATCCACCGGATGGACCGATTTCAGGGCGGCGGAGGTTAACGCTTCGATACCTAGCCCCAGCGCTCCGGCAAAGCTCTCGAGAAATGAACCACACCCTGCAGAACAGGCTTCATTCAGCAGCAAGCTATCGATCGCACCGCCGCGGATCTTAATGCACTTCATATCCTGGCCACCGATATCGAGAATAAAGTCGACGTCCGGCATAAATCGGGCAGCAGCTTTATAGTGAGCCACCGTCTCCACTTCGCCGGAGTCCACGCGGAACGCGGCTTTCATCAAGCTTTCGCCGTAACCTGTAACACAGGCGCGAGCGATATACACCTTCTCCGGCAGTCGTGCGTACATCTCCTGCAATGCTTCCGCAAGGGAAGCGAGCGGGTTACCTTTATTACCGCGATAGAACGTATGTAAAATGTGGTCATCGGCACTGGTCAGCACTAGCTTGGTTGTGGTCGACCCGGCATCGATGCCAAGGAAACAGGGACCGCGATAACTTGCAAGGTCCGCCCTCGGCGCAGTCGCCGCCTCGTGACGTTTCCGGAAGGCTGCGTATTCCGGTTCATCCGCGAACAGGGGCTCCAGTCCATGTTCTCCATCACCAGGAGCGGCTGTCCATTCGGCGTTCTCCATGCGCTTCAGCCAATCGCCGATCGGAAGCGCAGGTCCATTCGTGCCTTGTAGGCTGGCGCCGATCGCCACAAAATACTGGGCATCTTCCGGGAACACGACATCCTCCGGTGCGAGCTGAAGCGTCTCCACGAATCGCACCCGCAATTGCGGCAAGAACTTAAGCGGCCCGCCGAGAAAAGCCACCTTGCCGCGGATCGGCCGCCCGCAGGCCAGCCCGCTGATCGTCTGCGTGACGATGCTCTGGAAGATGGAGGCGGCGATATCTTCGCGACGCGCTCCCTCGTTCAGGAGCGGCTGCACGTCCGTCTTGGCGAACACCCCGCAGCGCGAAGCGATCGGGTAGATCGTTTCGCAGCGCGCCGCCCATTCGTCCAGCCCCGCCGGATCGGTCTCCAGCAGCGCGGCCATCTGGTCGATAAACGCGCCGGTCCCGCCGGCGCAGGCGTTGTTCATGCGCTGTTCAATACCGCCGCGCAAATAGATGATCTTGGCATCCTCGCCGCCGAGTTCAATTGCGGTGTCCGTTTCCGGCGCCAGCCGTTGAATCGCCTTCGTACAGGCGACAACCTCCTGCAGAAACGGAATGCCGGTCAACTCGGCCAGCCTTAGCCCGGACGAGCCGCTGATACAAAGGTTGGCCTCCGCACCGGGGAACCGGTCCATGACCTCCCGCCATAGGGCCGGTACTGCGGTACGGATATCCGAATAGTGGCGGATATATGCCCGGTGCACGATGATCCCTTCATGTAGCGCTACGATTTTAGCCGTGGTGGATCCAATATCAAGCCCGATCTGCAGCAACATGATGTTCCTCCATCCCCGTACTTCCCAAGGCAAATTTATCCCGAATCATCAGCAACGACTGCAGGAACACCTGCAGTTGTTCCTCTGGAAAATCGCCGAGAATCGTTTGAAACAGTTGGTTGCGTTTGGCAATCATCTCTTCAAGAACCGTTCGGCCTTTCCCCGTAAGATCGATCCAGCAGATGCGCTTATCCACGGTATCCCGAACCCGGTCCAGCAGGCCTTCCTTGGCCATTTTGTTAATGGCGATCGTATTGGCACTTGACGATAAACCAACCTGCTCGGCGATCTGAGTTACCGTCGATTTTCCGTTCCGGTAAACCGCCAGTAAGATAAAAAACTTGCTTGGCAAGATCTGCTCCCCATCGTTAAAGAACAACCGTCCCATGCTGTGGGCGATATCCAATGTCGTCTCACAGATTCCGATGCACATTTCCTGAGGCTCTTTCATCGTGTTTCCGGCCCTCCCATGACGAAAAAAGTTTTACGGTAAAGCTTTATATTCAAACCTTACACCAAGCGGGCGCGCCGGAATATTAAAAATATAATAGGAACAAGGAGATCGGGGTACGCTAGCCGCGAAAAAAATGTTTTGAAAAACCGGTTGACACCCCTGCTACTCGGTGCTACAATGTACCTGTAGTAAGCAATACTGAATAGCGGGAGTGAGGTACTTCGCAAGCTATTCGGTTCCTTTTACCCCAGGTACTAAGTTATACAGAATATTAGTCAGACAGAATAGTGGGCTTTCATTGCCCCGAACTTTCGAGTTAAAGGAGAAGAGCGTCATGAACTTTTGGGACAAAATTACGGGCAACGACATGACAAGGGAAATGAAAGGATTTGAGGCGCGTGCCCACAAGCTGCCGGCCGATTATCAAGGGGCATGGGAGGAGATTAAAACGAATCTTTGGGCGCACTCCGATTTCACCGGCCGCAACCTCATGCCCATTCTTGACGGAGCGCTTAGCTGGCTCGAAGAAACGGCGGCAGACGGTCAGCGCGTTCAAGAGGTGCTGGGTGACGATATCCAAGGCTTCTGTTCATCGCTAGCCGGCGAAGAAGGAGCAAAGTCGCTTCGCGACAAATGGCGCGAGCAACTCAATCGAAATGTCGCAAGAAAATTAGGAAAATTGGAGGGATAACATGAATATTCAACAAATGCTCCAAGGCAAAAAAGAATGGCGGGCCCACGTCGCGCGTGTGAAAACACTCCCGCAGGATTATCAAATCGTTTATCACGAGATTCAGAAGTATCTGTTTAAGGTTGGCCCTGCTGAACTCATGGACGGGATCGGCTTGCTTTCGGGGATAGTTGACCTTTTTGAGGAAGGCGCGGCCTTGGGGAAAGGCGTTCTTGAAGTCACGGGCAATGACGTGGCGGCATTCTGTGACGATCTGATCAAAGATTCAAAAACTTACACCGACAACTATCAAGAATCCGTTAACCAAGCAATGAACAAGGCGATGAAAAAGGTTACAGATAAAATCAAGTAAAAGGGTGCAAAAAACATGGAAAATCTAACTGAAATGCTGAAGGGTTCGCTGGAAGGTTGCGTGCTGGAAATCATCAGCCGCCGTGAAACGTATGGTTACGAGATTACCCGCCGCCTGAACGAGCTGGGGTTCTCCGAAGTAGTGGAAGGAACGGTGTATACCATCCTCGTGCGGTTGGAAAAGAAAAAATGGGTCAACATCGAAAAGAAACCGTCGGATATGGGGCCGCCTCGCAAGTTCTACACCCTGAATGAGGCTGGCCGTCAAGAACTCGCCTCGTTTTGGGAAAAATGGGATTTCGTTTCGTCTAAAATCAACGCTTTGAAGTCCAATTAACGTCATAAGATAAATCTAAAAGAGGAGGAGAAGTTACATGATGGAAATGTTCAAAAAATTAATCGGCGATAAGAAAGAATACAAGATGATGATGGCAAGGGTGGATGCTTTGCCGGAGGACTACCAGTATGTGTTTAAGAAAATCCAAACCTATATGTGGAATTTCTCGGCAGGCAACGGGATGGATATGCTGCACATGCAATACGAATTAATCGATTTGTTTGAAGCCGGCGCGGCGGAAGGAAGACCAGTGCTGGAGATCACCGGGGAAGACGTGGCGTCGTTTGCCGATGGCCTCGTGGCCAATGCGAAAACCTACTTCGCAAAATATCGGGAAGATTTGAATCAAAGTATTCTGGAGCGATTAAGAAAAAAATAAAAACACGCCGGATCATACCGTAGATCATACCGACTGAATGGCTGGTTCCGAATGGATACTTCCGCCTGTGCTATTCAGTTTCATTTTTGCCGGGTAGTAAGTGATACGTGTTACCAGTGTTACTAAATAGTTGATTAGAGGAGGAAAAAAGGATGAACGATGCAGCGATTTCCGTAAAAGGACTTAAAAAATCATTTAAAGACAAGGAAGTTTTAAAGGGGGTGGATTTTGAGGTGCGGCGCGGCGAAATTTTCGCGCTGCTGGGCTCCAATGGAGCGGGCAAGACGACGACGGTCAACATCCTCTCGACGCTGATGAAACCTGATGGCGGCGAAGCAAGGGTTTGCGGCTCTGACGTCCAGCGTCAACCGGATCATGTTCGTCAGAGCATCAGCCTGACCGGACAGTTTGCAGCTATAGACGGCATGCATACAGGAAGGGAAAACCTGATGATGATCGCCAAGTTGCGGGGAGTTTCCCGTCCCGCTCAAGTCGCCGACAATCTGCTTGCCAAATTCAGCCTGACCGATGCGGCGAACCGTCGGGCGGATCAGTATTCCGGCGGGATGAAACGCCGGCTGGACATCGCCATGAGCTTGATCGGTGCGCCTGCCGTCATTTTTCTCGACGAACCGACGACAGGGCTGGATCCCGAAGCACGGATTGAAGTGTGGAATACCGTCAAGGAGCTCGCCGGCAGCGGCACGACCATCTTGCTGACGACCCAGTACCTGGAGGAAGCCGAGCAACTGGCCGACCGGATCGCCATCCTGCATGGCGGAAAGATCATCACGACCGGCACCCTTACCGAACTCAAAGAGATGTTCCCGCCGGCGAAAGTGGAGTACATCGAGAAGCAGCCGACGTTGGAGGAAATCTTCCTCGCGATCATCGGCAAAAAGGAGGAGAAGTAAATGAAAAGCAAAACAGGGGTATTATTAGGACGTTTAATGCGCAACATCATGCGCAGCCCGGATACGATTATCACGGTAGCGATTACGCCAATTGCGATGATGCTGTTATTTGTCTACGTCTTTGGCGGCGCCATAGAGTCAGGTACGAACAATTACGTCAATTATTTATTGCCGGGAATCTTGCTGATGGCTATTGCATCCGGCATCTCTTACACGGCCTTCCGGCTGTTTGGGGATATAAAGAGCGGGTTGATGGCGCGTTTCATAACCATGCCGATCAAGCGCTCGTCGGTATTATGGGCTCATGTATTGACATCGCTAGTTTCCAATGCGCTCACTGTCGTGGTAGTTTTCCTCGTCGCGCTTTTGATGGGCTTTCGTTCAAGCGCCGGTATCCTGGAATGGCTCGCGGTAGCCGGGATCCTCGGGTTGTTTACGCTGGCGCTGAGCTGGCTGGCGGTCATTCCCGGCTTGACAGCAAAGACAATGGAAGGGGCAACGGCCTTCTCGTACCCGTTGATATTCTTGCCGTTTATCAGTTCGGCCTTTGTCCCTACCGAAACCATGCCTAAAATTGTTCGTGTGTTCGCCGAGAACCAGCCCGTGACTTCCATCGTGAATGCGATTCGTGCCCTCCTGTATGGAGGATCTGTTGGCAACGAAATCTGGACTGCACTTGCCTGGTGCGTCGGCATTATGATCATTGCCTACTTCTTCGCCAGCAAAGCGTTTAGACGCCAATTAGGGTAGGTTATCCAGTTTGTCAACCCTTGCCGTTACCCCGAATGGGGTGGGGCAAGGGCTTTTTTAACTTCACCGTCTTTAGAATGTTAATTGACCGCAGTATAAAAAGAAGATATATTAATTTCATACATATAATTCCAGACGTAATTATCATAGGAATGTGTGGTGATGATCCAATGCGTACATTGACGATCCTGGAGGAAGTTCACTCCTTTATGAAAGAAAAAGAGTTGAATCTGAGTCAATTCTCGATGAGGTTAAATATTAACGTAGGAACGCTGAGTTATTTGCTGAACGGGAACCGAATTTTAACCATGGATCACTTGGACCGGATTTCAGAGATCATGGGCGTACCCATAGGACATTATTACGAGAATTACATTCATGATTATCTTCAGGAGAGGAATCCCGACTGGCGGAGAGTGGGACCCTTTCTTCGCAAATGCGCTGAACTGGACAAGCTGGAATGTATACGAAGAACGATCAGCTTACTGTTGGACAATCTGATGTACTCCACCTCGTTATTTGAACTGGCGGAGGAGTTTTATGAGAAAGGCCTACACGCTGCCGCAGAAATCCTGTATGAGAATGTGGCGATGAGCGAAACCAGGCAATATTCCGAGCGGCTGGCGGTATGTCAGTATCGACTGTTCAAGATCCGAATCGGAACGGACCAGGCCCATAACCTCAAAATCGCCTATCAGTTCGAACCCTATGTTGATCGGTTGGATGAAGTTCTGCAGCTGGATGCGCTCAAGGATTTGGCCAACCTATTCCGTTCACTTCGTGATTGGGATCGGCTTGAGGTTTTAGCTATCGAGATGGAACGCAAGGCGCGCCTCCTCTATTTCAGTACCCGACGCTCGGATAAACAATTTTACGAAATGCAACATCGCCTTAGCAGACCTATGTTTGTATACATTGTTTATGCCAAACTATTGTGCGCAGAAGTATATGAGGGTAGAGAAGACTATGCAAAAGCTTTGGAATGTACTTATCAATATACCGATTTAAGTTGGGTACAGGAAAAGGACGAGGACTCCATACATTGGTTAAGGTTATTTCAAAAATGGTCGAGTGCCAACATCTATGTCAATCGACTTATGAGCGGTGAAATCGAATATCTTTCCGATTACGTAGCGTTTATGATAGAAAACCCTGATGAAGTAATATCGTCGATTGCGAACGTTATGTCAGCAGCTAACCGACACCATATTGATGTAGACCATATCCTACTTCAATTTAAGTCGGAGATTGAAGTATATATAAACCGTAAACAAACGAATGACTTGTATAAAGACCAGGTTCTACTTGATAAGTACAATCAATTTTTGTACGATTTGACCTATTACTATCTACATAAAAAGGAATATACAATGGGTTTTAATTATTTGATGCAGGGACTTGAGAATTCAGTTAAAATGAATAAGAAGGAAGCACTTCTAGATTTTATGATACTATTTGAACATCATAGGCACATGGCTGCAATAGTTATATGTGAGAAGTATAAGAAAATTGTAAGTGAGGTGAAACGAAGTTTATGAAATCTAAAGTCGTTGTTGTTTTAGCGGTTCTTTTTTCATTAATCTTTACTACTCCAGGTACGATGCATGTTGATCAACCTACCTTCACTGCCTTTGGTCAAAATGGTGGCGCATAAGAAAACTGCGTAAGAGAACATAAGTGAAAACGCCTATTCGTTAAAAATTCACGAATAGGCGTTTTTTATTAAGGTGTCAGAAGTACATGATGTCGAGTCTTTTCATGATTATCCCCTTTGATCAGATCGTCAAGAACTGGAAATGAGTTGCTTCACTCCGGGTCATTGGCCCCCCTGAATAAAAGGGATAATCGCGTAAAAGCAGCATGTGGGGGACATCAAGGATCCCTACCGAGGACACCGCCACCCGGCGTCTTTTTCGTTCACCTTATCACAATAATCTGCCGCAAATCGCGGGAATCACCGTTCAGCTTGGTTTCGGCAGTGTTGAGCTGCGCCGAGCCATCGCCGTCGAGGAAGATGCCGTCGACAAGCTGGCCGCCGGCGAGCGACGCCTTGACGGCGCTGCGGAACGCTTCGGCCGTGCAGCGCGTAGGCGTGACGACCAGCCACAGCTGGCCGTCTGCGTCATAAGCGAGGCCGGAGCGAAGCCGGTTCTCGTCGGGATTCGGAAGGTGCTCGGATTCTACCGCCGCCCTCCACCGGGCATCATCCTGCAGCATCATGCTGACGCCGCCTTGGGCAAAATAGCGAGAGCGGTCCGTAACGGTAAGCTCGTCTGCGGAGGAAGCCACCTGGACCGAAAAGCCGTCCGCAGCGCCGTCCCATACGAGCGTGCCTCGAGCGTATTTGGCGTTGAACCAGCCGGAGCCGTAAGTGCCAGCCGTGCCTTGAATCGGCTGATCGTTGTTCACCGCGATCGACAATACGGCGTCGTTGTAGAAGAAACCGCCGTTAATGCCATACACGCGATAACGCCCCAGCGGTTGGTCCGCCGATCGCAGCTCAATCCGTTCAGGATCGACGACCAAGGCATACAGCTTGACGCCGTTCATCGCGGTGAGCTCATGATATTCATAATTATGGGGGAGCAGGTAGCGGCTGCCCCAGCCGATCATCAGCAGGATGCCAAGAAAAATCGCCGCAGCCGAAGCCGTGGCGATCCCCCAGCGCCGCCAATTAATCGGCAACATAAGCGGCCAACAGGCGGGTAGTATTGATGACCGCCTGTTTATGGGTCCGTTCCATGGCGTGCGAAGCATGCACGCCCGGCCCGATCAACGCAGCGCGAATATTGTGACCGCCGTGCAGCGCTGCCGAGGCATCGGAGCCGTAGTGCGGATAAATATCGACCGCATGCGGGATGCCAAGGCCTCGGGCGAGCTCGATCAACCGGCTGGTCATGTCATAGTCGTACGGGCCGGTGGAGTCCTTGGCGCAAATGGAGACATCGGTCTCTTTGCAGCTTAAATCATCGCCCATGGCGCCCATGTCGACGGCGATCATCTCGTTCACGCCGTCCGGGATCCAGGAGGCGCCATGCCCAACTTCCTCATAGTTGGAGATAAGGAAGACCAGGTCATGCCGCGGTGTCCAGCCTTCTCGGCGGCTCGATTCCAGCAGACCAAACAGAGCGGCCACGCTGGCTTTGTCGTCCAGATGGCGGGACTTGATGTACCCGCTTGGCGTTACGACAGCACGGGCGTCAAATGAAATGAAATCGCCAACGGCAATGCCAAGCTTCAACACATCGTCCTTGTTCTCTACGAGCTCGTCGATCCGTACTTCCATGTTCTTCTCCTCACGTTTGAAGTCACGCGCATCGCTGTATACGTGAACGGAAGGGTGAGTTGACAGGATCGTGCCGGTAAAGACCTGGCCGCTGCGGGTGTGGATCTGGCAATATTCGTTCTCGATACTGTGCATAGTAAATCCGCCAACGGATGTGATCGCCAGCGTCCCGTTCGGGCGAACGGCGCGCACCATGGCGCCGAGCGTATCAACGTGGGCGCTGAGGGCGATACGCCGGGAGGAATCACGGCCGGGCAGAGTCAAGAGCGCGCCGCCTTTTTCATTAAAACTGCAAGGCACACCCAACGCTTCGGATTCACGCGCAATCAGCGACATGATCCCACGCGTGAATCCGCTTGGGCTTGGCGTATCCAGCAAAGTTTTCAGTATATTTAACATATAGGCTTCATTTGGTTGAATGTTCATGGAAATCCTCCTTCGACGCTTCGGTACTATTTCCAGTTTCAGTCTCGGCTTCGGTTTCGGCAGTTCTCTTCTTCTTGCCACGTTCTGGTTTATCCGGTTCCGGGAAGATATAGCCGGTTGCTTCTTGGATATGTACAAGCTTGGCATGCAAGCCTTTGACTTCGCGTTGCAGCCGGTAACCGCGGTAAATGCCAAACGACCCGACGATGATACCGCCGAGCAGCGTACTGCCGAGAATCAGCAAAATCAGCGGGAAGCTGACCGAGCCGAACAGCAGATTCACTTGGACGGGGTCGACATTGATCACGGCAAACACAGCGGTAATCAAGGCGAAGATCAGTGCTAAAATCAGGGACCATTGAATTCTCATGCGAGGGTACACCTCCTTCTAGAACAGTATAAAATCCCTTGTCCGCTTGGGGCAAGGGATTTTGTGGCAGCCGTTGGCCTAAGTTACATCGTCAATTGTTCCATTTGCGCGATGACGTTCTCGAACACGCTCATCGCTTCGCGGATCGGCTCCGGCGAGGACATGTCGACCCCGGCTTTTTTCAGGATATTGATCGAATAGTCGCTGCCGCCGCTCTTCAGGAACCCGAGGTACCGATCGACGGCCGGTTTGCCTTCCTCGAGAATTTGCTTCGAGAAGCTCGTAGCCGCGGAGAAGCCCGTTGCGTATTTGTACACATAAAAGCTCGTGTAGAAATGAGGGATCCGGGCCCATTCCATTTCGATATCCTGGTCGACGACCATGTCTTTGCCGTGGTATTTCACGTTCAAATCGTAATAAATCTCCGACAGCTCCTGAGGCGTAAGCGACTCCCCGGCTTCGGCACGCTCGTGGATGAGCTTCTCGAATTCGGCGAACATCGTTTGCCGGAATAACGTCGTCCGGAACTGATCGGCATAGTAAGTCAGCAGGTACAGCTTCTGCTTCGGATCGGTTGATTTCTTGAGCAGGTAATCCATCAGCAGCGCTTCATTGGTCGTCGAGGCGACTTCGGCCAGGAAAATGGTGTATTGAGCGTCCCGATATTTCAAGGCTTCGTCCGAAAAATACGAATGCAGCGCGTGGCCCATCTCATGGGCGAGCGTGAACATGCTGTTCAGATTATCCTTGTGGTTCAGCAACACGTAAGGATGGGTGCCGTAAGCGCCCCAGCTGTAAGCGCCGGTACGTTTGCCTTCGTTCTCGTACACGTCGATCCAGCGGTTCTCGAAGCCTTCATGGAGAACCTTCAGATAATCCTCGCCCAGCGGCTGCAGCCCTTCTTCGACCATGTTCTTCGCTTCATCATAAGAGATATCCCACTTGTATTCCTCTACGAGCGGGGCGAACAGATCGTACATATGCAGCTCGTCAACGCCCAGCAGCTTCTTGCGGAGCTTCATGTAACGCTGCAGGAGCGGCAGGCTCTCATGCACGGCGTCGATCAAGTTCGTATACACTTCCTTCGGAATGTTGTCGCCGTAGAGGGACATCTCCAGCACGGAAGGGTATTTACGGACCCGCGAATAGAACATGTTCTTATTCACATTCGCACTCAGCGTGGAGGCGATGGTATTTTTCTGCTTACGATAGGTTTCGTAGACAGCCTTGAACGCCCGTTCGCGTACTTCGCGATTAGGGTTCTCCAGGAACTGGATGTAGCTCCCGTGAGTTAAATCCACTTCGTTCCCGTTTTCGTCCTTAATTTTCGGGAATTTCATATCGGCGTTGTTGATCATGCCGAAAATTTGCTGCGGCGCTTGCGACAAATTGCCGACCTGGGCGAGCAGCGCTTCTTCGGTTTTGCTCAGCACATGCGCTTTCTCGCGTTTGATCTCCTGCAAAGTGAACTTGTAGTCCACAAGGACAGGATCTTGAATCAGCTTGTCGAGATCCTGCTCTGGCAGAGCCAGAATTTCCGGGGTAATAAAAGACAAGGCCTCGCTGACTTCAACGCTTAATTTTTTAGCTTTTTGCACAAGTGCCTGATATGTAGGGTTCGTCGTATCCTCGTCGTGATTGAGATGGGCGTAAACGTAAAGCCGCTCAATTTCCAAGGATAACTCGTCTTCCAATTCGAATACGGCTTTGATCTGACCTGCGCTGTCCAGCTTGCCTTCGAATTCGGCGGCTTTGTCTTTCAGCGCCTTAAGTTCATTGTACGATTTGTCCCATGCGGCTTGGTCGGTGAACAAATCTTGCAGCTTCCACGTATTCTCCTGTGAGACTTCGGAACGTTTCAATACGGTGCTCATCGGAATCCTCCTTTGGGTTGGGTAAGATGATGAGGCAGGCTGACCAATCGCGGCGCTGCCCGGGAATGCGGCTGCCAGAAGGCAACCGGTCAACAGCAGGGGAATCACACGTGGGGTGCGCTTGTGTCTCATACCGGAAAACCTCCCTAATTCATGTCGGGAGCCCTAGGTTAAGCTGGATTTCATGATCCAGTTGGCTTTGGGCATTTTCCTAGTATGGCCGTCTGCTGTAGGAAATATAGGGAAATGTCAGGCAAGGAAGCTGTAAATCATCAACCCAAACGCCACCGCGATCATAATAACGGAGGCTAGGGCCAGACCACGCCTTAGACGAGGCTGCAGGCGATCCTTGTTCAGGACAACCACGACGCCAAGCGCAAACGCGCAGATGATAAAAATAAGAAGGTTGGAACTATCCATCATGATTCATTACTCCGTTTCGTACTGGAATGGTCCGGATGGACGGGTTAAACCTGCTTGAAAGCGTTCATGATATCGTCCCATTCCGCTTCGTTACCGGCATATTCCTCTTTGGGGAACCGGCGTTTCACCCAATCCATGAGCGCGGGACGGCTTAGGAATGTATGAGACTCTTCCCCCCACTGGTCAGAAATTTCACGGAGTATGATGTATTTGCCTTGCACCTCTACTGTCATCATATTCCATTTGTCTTTTTTGTATATTTCGTGTTTTTTGATCATCTCAGGCGTTCTCCAATCTTTGGCTTCGAATCGCAGGTATGAAACCCGCAATTTAGTGGTAATATTTTATGTAAAATGATAACTCACGCCCCCGAGGAAAGCAAATGAAACCGTACGTTCCGACGCGGGTTTAGGACCGCAAAGTTTGGGCGAACTGACACGTTGCATTGTCGTTGGGCATAGAGTATAATATGGGTATTCGTCAAAGATGACGATTATTTTTAGGAGGTTGTTCATTTGAAAGGTACAGTTAAATGGTTTAACGCAGAAAAAGGTTATGGCTTTATCCAAGTTGAAGGTGGCGAAGACGTATTTGTACACTTCTCCGCGATTCAAGGCGATGGATTCAAAACTCTAGAAGAAGGCCAAGCCGTTGAGTTCGAAATCACTGACGGTAACCGTGGTCCTCAAGCTGCTAACGTAATCAAATTATAAGATCACTTCCGTTTAACGGATCACTTATAAAGTTTGGTTCCAAGCGCGATAATGAAAGGCACAGCTCTTTATAGGGCTGTGTTTTTTTGTATACATAGGACAATGGGTGACAATATGTTGTCACCATTACATTGTTATAGTGGACTTAATGGGAGGGGACATCAGCAATGAAGCGGATGGATCGGATGATGGCGATCGTGATGGCGCTGCAGCAGCGGCCGGAAACAGCACAGTCCTTGGCGGAGAAGCTAGAGGTGTCCAAACGGACCGTGCTTCGCGATATGCAGGCTCTGGCGGAAATCGGTATTCCGTTGTATGCGCTATCAGGCCCTGGCGGCGGCTTCCGCCTCATGGACGGCTTCCGGCTTCCGCCGCTGCAGCTTGACGCTGGCGAGGCCTTGACCGTCCTGCTGGCCTTGGACGGCATGGGCAAATACGGCGGCAGTCCCTTCCGCGAGGCGAAATGGACCGTCGCCGACAAGATCCGCTCCGCTTTGCCCGAGCAGATGCTGGGGCAAATAGCTCCATTGCTCCGGCACGTGGAGATGGAGGTGCCGGAGCGCGGGACCCAGGCGCCGTTCCTTAGCGCCTTGTTGGGTTATGCCGCCGGCGGGCAGTGGATTCGAGCGGAGTACCGCTCGGTGAACCATCGCCGGCAGCTGACGCTAAAGCCCTTGCGTGTGTACGCCGCGCACGGGTTCTGGTATTGCGAAGCCGAGTCGCTTACGCACGGCGAGAAGCGAACGTTCCGCGTCGACCGGTTCGTGGAGGTCGACGAGACGTCTCCCCCACCGGAGGCTGGCGCGGGAAGGGGAGAGGTCGCCAAGCAGAGACACGCCTTAACGCGGGCCCCGAGGGAGGACTTCCGCCTCCTCGTGAAACTAACGTACCGGGGCTCGCTGCTGGCGGAGCAGGATCCTCATTTTGGTCATCAGGTAGAGCAAACAGGGGAGGATGAGTGGCGGCTCGATTGCACCCTGCCCGGCTCGGAATGGGATTGGGCCGTATCGCATTTCTTCAGTTTAGGACATGATGCGGAAGTGCTTGAGCCTTGGGCTTTGCGCGAGGAGCTTCATCAGCGGGCGGTGAAGCTGGCCGAGCTGTATCGGACTGGCCGGGACACTCCCGCCCGTGAGACAGATGTAGGATATGAGAAGACTGGAGGGAGTAGGGATGAAACCCAGAATGACGGTATTGACGATTGGTGTTGAGGATTTAGAAAGAGCGCTGCGATTTTATCGGGATGGGCTCGGCTGGGCGACCGACGGAATTGTGGGCCAGGAGTTCGAGCACGGGGCCGTCGCCTTTTTCGATTTGCAGGCGGGACTGAGGCTGGCGCTGTGGAAACGGGAAAACATTGCGCATGATACCGGTCTGAAAGTGAACGCTCCAAGTTCAACAGAGTTTACGCTAGGCCACAATGTGGCGAGCAAATCGGAAGTAGATCAGGTCATGGAGCAAGCTGAAGCGGCAGGGGCCCAGATTACCGTTCCTCCCCATGATACGTTCTGGGGCGGGTACTCGGGGTATTTTCAAGATCCGGACGGACATTTGTGGGAGGTTGTCTGGAATCCCGAGTGGGTATTCGAAACTTAATTGGCGAGGAGGAAGAGAGTTATGAGTAAACGGGAAGTGTTGGAACGGGCCGGTACCTTTATTTATTCGAATGCCCGGTTGTTGGATCGCAAACGGTTTGCTTACCATTTTGACGGAGGGACTGCGGAAGAGGTGCTGGGTGCGCTTCGCCCGTACCAGAACGGGGATGGCGGCTTCGGCCATGCGCTTGAGGCGGATCTGCGCGGCCCGCACAGCCAGCCGGTAGCCACTGAAACGGCGTTGCTGGTGATTCGTGAGGTCGGGGGATTCGGATCGGATCTGCTGGAAAGCGTCATCCGCTATTTGCGGAGCATCACGCTTCCGGGTGGCGGCCTCCCGCGGGCCACGACGGAAGTGAACCGATATCCACATGCGCCTTGGTGGATCACTGAACAGGACGGAGTTCCTTCGATCAACCCAACCGGAAGTATCGTGGGCATGTTGCTGGAACAGCAGGAACGCACGGTACTCATTCGTGAGGATTGGTTTCAAAGTCATATCGACTTCTTGTGGAACCACGTCGAACAGGGACTCCCCGGAGATTATCACGATGCTGCCCAATGGATCTCCTTCTTGCAGCATGTTCCCGACCGCGAGCGGGCGTCCATGCATCTCTCAAGGTTGGATGAATGGCTGACAGGTCCAAGCGGAATCGAAACCGATCCCCTTGCCGAAGGGTACGTCCACAAAGTGCTGGACTACGCGCCAACACCGAGCAGTTATGCGGCCAAGCTTGTCTCGGATCAGGAGGTGCAGGGGCATTTAGATTGGATGCTGAGCACACAACAGGAAGATGGCGGCTGGGCGCTTACGTTCCCGGGGACGAGTCCGGCTGCCGAGCAGGAATGGCGCGGCTGGCTTACCGTGGAGAATTTGAAAATATTGAAGGCTTACGGTCGTTTGTCTTAAAATACGACGGATAAAGAGGCTCCTTCCAGCTGTGTGCTGAAAGGAGCCTCTTGGGGTTAACGCTTAATCAACGATCCGCAAAATATCAGTGACTTCCTTTCGTGGCACCGGCTTTGGTGAAATCGCCGGATGACCCAGCGCAATCACCATGTTCACTCCACGGTCGGCGGGAATGTCGAGGAACTCGCGCAGCTTCTCTTCCGCCAGCAGCACCGGTCCGGTCATAGGGCAGGTGGCCAGGCCTTTGGCATGGGCGGCGAGCATCAGGTTCTGGGCGGCTAGACAGCTACTCTTCAACCCTTCCTCTTCCCAGACCTCAGAAGCCACGAAGGCAATCGGGTCAAAAATTCTCTCCCGGAACTTGGACGTGTACGGGGTGGATAAGCAAACGATTAACGCCGGTGCGCCGGAAAAAGCGGTAGCGTAAGGGCCAAATGACTTCACCAATAGTTTGGCTTCCCGTTCCAGCCCTTGATCCGCGGCGCGTGCTGCGGTTTCATGCAGGCTCTCCCAGGTGAAGTCCTCAATTTGTTTAATTTTATCGGCGTTCATAACGACGATGAACTCCCAGGTTTGCGAATTCGTATCGCTGGGCGCATAACGGGCGCAATCGATGAGATCCTCAATATCGGCAATACTGACGGGTTCTTCGGTAAATTCCCGGATACTGCGGCGGGTTTTTAAGATGTCCCGGAACAAAGCGAAATCCATGCGTTTTCACCTGCTTCTTCATATTTAATACCAGGTACTATCATCTGATAATAACTATTATATAGGAAGACTTGTCCTTTGAACAGGGATCGCGTAAGGCCTGGTGGATGCGAAGGCCATATTTGGGAGGGAGATCCGCATAGCGATGGACTCAGTTGACCCAATCCAAGGTACCGAACAAGCTCAAGTGAGTAATGTATATGAAAAATCGAATATAATTAACGTCGTATTGAATTTTCTATTTTTAAAGTTAAGCCTTATGTTCGAATTTCGAGGGGCTGTTCGCTCCCGGCCCTTTCTGAAAATATCGGCTCGCGAACCCAATAAACGCGACCAGCGCCGCGCCCATCGCCGTCAGGTAGAACGGATGCCGCCCAAGTTGTTCGAACATCACACCGCCGAAGGTGCCGCTAAGAAGCCCGGCTAAGCTGGACCAAACGATGGTGTACAAGGCCATGCCGGTCGCCCGGAACTCGTCGGGGATCAGCCGGGTGAGCATGCGGATGGCTGTGACATAGAAGATGCCAAACGTTACGCCGTGCATCGCCTGGATGGCAAGGATGCCGTAAGCGGATTCGGTTACCCCCATCAGCAGGAACCGGACGGCGAACAGCAGGCTGGCCAGCAGCAGGAGCGGCAGTTCCTTAAATTTTTCCCCATGGAAGCTAAGGTAGATGAACACGGGAATTTCCGACAACGACGAGGCGAGCATCGCCCAACCGATGAGATTTTCGCTCGCACCAAGCTCCTTCAGGCTAATCGAGATAAAAGCTTCGTTCATCCGCATGCCGATGGCCAAGCAGAAGACGCAGCCGAAGAACCAGAGAAGCTCTTTTTGCCGCAGGATCGCCCAAATGCCTGATAGGTCCATCTTGGCTACGGATGTAGGCTGGTCCTTCACGAACAGGATGAACCCCAGAGCGAGTCCGGCAATCGCAATCGATACCCACATCGTATTTGAGGAACCGACCTGGGTCAGTACGTAACCGATAAGTAAAGCAAAGAAGGCGTATCCAAACGAACCGAACAGACGAATAGAAATGAAGTGGATGCCGTGCTGCTTGGCCGTCGAGATCACGATGGTGTCTGACAGCGGGAAGACTGGATAGAAGAAGAAATAGAATACCGTAATGACCGCCATGATGATAGAAAACGAGGTGGAGGCGGATAGGATAAACGTCAATGCAATTTGGCCGACCAGCAAGATCAGTAAGACCTTCTTGATCGTTTGGTAACGGTCGCTGGCTATACTCCACAGTAAATTGGAGACCAGCGAAATCATGGGGCCTAGGGCGTACAGCAAACCGATTTGGCTGGTCGAAAATCCAAGCTGGGCGTAAAATAGTGGGAAATAGGAGGAAACAAGGACACTTGTTCCGTATATTGTAAAGGTAAAGGCGCGCAGCCATCCGATATCGGGGCTGGACGTAGTTTTCCGGTTCATGCGGTTCCGTGCTCCGTTTCTGCAGCTATATTTGTCAGTATGCTTGCAAGTATACCAGAAAACAAAGGGTTCAGCGGCAATAAAATTTACGCTCCGTTGATGTAAAATCTTTATACTGATCTAAGGAGGTTATCGCCATGAAGGATTGTTTTGTTTACGATGAGCGCCTAGACATTCACGTGCCGGTGCTGGAGCGTCCCTTCGATGAATACGGGCGGGAGGAACGGCTGGCGATGATCGCCTATTGGGAGGAGATTCGCGGACGGATTCCAAGCAAAGTCATGGTGCTGGAACGGTCGATTGAGCACATGCTGGGCGAAATGAATAATGAGTCCGATTTCGAGCGCAGCTGTCGCCTCAACGGTGAAATCGCCGAGTTGGCCAGCCGAATCAATGATCTGCATATTTGGTACCGCACGACCCAGGATGAGCCCTCCGTCAAAAGGCATTTGTGATTTTGTTTATTTGTGCTGAAAGTTGGATCATATTATAATATAGAATGGTTTTCAGATAGGCCGTATTTAACAACGCAGTGGAGGCAGGCCATTGATTGAACTTGAACAAAGCCGAAACCAATTCCCGAAGGAGCCGATCCGGCTGATGAGTCGGGTCTATAAGTTTATTTTGCCGGATGTCCGTCAGGAACTGGATCGTTGGAGGCAGGATGCCGAGGAGATTCCCGATCCTGAGCTGCGGCGGCAAGCTTTGGCCAGCATCGCCACGAAGGAGTTCCATTGCCAGGGCGGCGCCGTTTATGCGGCCGCAAACCTGCGGATGCGCCACGTTTTGATCCCTCTCATCGTTGCGTTTCAAACCATCAGCGATTATTTGGACAATTTATGTGACCGAAGCACTTCCAAAGATCCTGAGGATTTCCGGCTCTTGCACCAAAGCATGCTGGATGCGGTAGACCCTGATGCGGCGCTGCAGAACTACTATGCCCTTCGTGAGGAGCAAGACGACGGCGGTTATCTGCACCGACTGGTTGGGACTTGCCAAGCGAACATCGCTGAGCTTCGCGGATATCCGGCGGCGATGCCGTATATTGTTGATCTCGTAGGACTTTATACCGACTTGCAGGTGTACAAGCACATCGACCCGCAGGAGCGCGAAGCCAAGCTGCTTAGCTGGTGGGCGAACCACGAGTATCGTGCGCCGCAATTGCGCTGGAACGAGTTCGCGGCAGCGACGGGTTCAACCCTGGGTGTCTTTATGCTGTTTTTGGCGGCAAGCCACGACGGGTTGGACGAGAGAAGCGCCAAAACGATCCACGATGCTTATTTTCCGCATGTTTGCGGGCTACATATTATGTTGGATTACCTGATCGATCAAGCGGAGGATGAGCTTGGCGGGGATTTGAACTTCTGCAGTTACTACGATAACAAGGAAACGATGTTGGGCCGAATCACGTTGATCGTCGAGGGAGCGCGGCAGGATATTCGGAAGCTGCCGGCTTCCTCGTTTCATAGGATGATCATTGAAGGCTTGCTGGCCCTCTATTTATCCGACCCGAAGGTCAGCCAGCAGGACGAAATTCGCGAGGTATCCAAACGGTTGATGCGGCGAAGCCCGCTTATGCGGTTGTTCTTCTTCGCTAACAGCCTGTGGATTCGCAAGCATCTTTAGAAACTTGAGTAATGCTAACTTTACTTACAACCGAATTAGGAGGAATTATCATGTCAGCAGTTAAAAAAATCGCAGTCCTTACAAGCGGAGGAGACTCCCAAGGCATGAACGCGGCCGTGCGCGCCGTTGTACGGAGCGGGTTGTTCTACGGTCTGGAAGTGTACGGAATTCAACGCGGTTATCAGGGTTTGCTCAACAATGATATTTTCCAAATGGACATTCGCAGCGTCGGTGATATCATTCAACGCGGGGGGACGATTCTCCAATCCGCACGCTGCTTGGAGTTTAAGACACCGGAAGGCCAACAACGGGGCGCGGAGATTCTGCGCGAGCATGGCATCGATGGTCTGGTCGTCATCGGTGGCGATGGTTCTTATCAAGGGGCCGAGAAGCTGAGCAAGTTGGGCATCAAAACAATGGGGTTGCCAGGGACCATCGACAATGACATTTCCTTTACGGATTACACCATCGGTTTCGATACAGCGGTCAGCATCGTGGTGGACGCGGTGAACAAGCTGCGTGATACGATGTCCTCCCATGAACGGGCTTCGGTCGTGGAAGTTATGGGCCGTCATTGCGGCGATATCGCACTCCATGCCGGATTGGCCGCTGGTGCGGAGACGATCCTTGTTCCCGAAGTGCCGTTTGACCTGAACGAAGTAGCGGACCGCATGAAGCAGAACTTTGAGAAAGGCAAACGCCACAGCATCGTGATCGTAGCCGAAGGCGTGGGCAGCGGCGAGGACGTGGTAAAGGCGATCAAGCAACGTCAGCCTTCCGTTGAGCCGCGCGCAACCGTGTTGGGCCATATCCAACGCGGCGGATCGCCAACGCCGTTCGACCGTAACCTGGCCAGCCGCCTCGGCGACTTCGCCGTACGCAGCCTGATCGCCGGCGAGTCGAACAAAGCCTGCGGCATGATTGGCGGCGAGATGATCTTGACCGACATCGAGAAGGTTGTCAGCACGAAGAAGCCGTTTAATATGGAGCTGTACGAGCTGGCGTCGCGGTTGTCGCAATAAGTTGCGAGCCTAAGTATCAGATAAATAAAACTATCGTCAAGTAAGCCGAGTTGGGAGTAATCCCGGCTCGGCTTTTTGCTTTGTGTCCCGTAGCATGGGGGAATGTTGCATTTTAGGCAACATTATCAATTTATTCAGAACGGTAAAGCTCAAAATGTTGCAAAATTGACAACAATTTTTCCGCTTGAAGCCAAATGAACCTGATATTGTTGCGTTAAAGGCAACAATCTTCACAACTCCTGGCCTTCCACACCGAAAATGTTGTAGAAGATGCAACATTTTTGGTTTAGGTGTAGGGGAAGATGCTAGGCGAACCCTCCCGCATCTGCTACAATCGAACGCATAGCGGATGAAGGGAGAAGGCATGTATGTATCTGTATCGATTGGAGGCGGAAACCTCCGCCGGCCCGTTCGTAATTATCATCGCCGCCGAAGGGGAGGAGCAGGCGTTTAGCGCGGCCGAAGGGCACTTACAGCGGCAGATGTTGCCTGCACCCGCGGTTACGGAGCTAACCATCGTGGAGAAGAAACGGATTGCACCTGGGGCCGGGTACGTAGTGTCAAACGGCAACGCACAGTGCTAAACGTACAGCGCTAATAGAAGAAGCCCATGACCTTCCAGCGGTCACGGGCTTCTAAGCATTTATGGAGCATCCGCCGGACGGATGAGGCGGCTGCTAAACCGCCGCTGGATCACGACCAGGCGATATAGCAGCAGGACCGCGGCTACGGCCAGGCCGGTAATGAGGCCAACCCAGTAGCCGTAGGGACCCTGCGGGGTGTAGTTGGCTAGGACGAAGCCGAGCGGCAGCCCGATGACCCAATACGCCAACAGGGAGATCCAGAAGCCGGGGCTAACGTCTTTGTACCCGCGTAATACGCCTTGCGTTGGCGTGGCGATCGCATCCGAGATCTGGAAGAAGATCGCATACACCAGGAAGTGTTTAATCAGCGAGACGACTTCGGGTTCGCTCGAATAAAGCTCCGCGACGCCCTGACGGAACAACATCAGCAGGACGGCGGTAGCCAAAGACAAAGCCGCGGCAGTTCCAATGCCAAGGGCCGCGTATTGCCGAGCGTCCTTCAACCGGGCGGCGCCGGTTTCGAAGCCAACGAGAATCGTCAGAGCCAGACAGATGCTGAGCGGGATCATGTACAACGTCGAGGCGAAATTGTTCGCCGCTTGATGGGCGGCGATCGTTAATGTGTCGAACCGGCTCATTAGCAGTGTCACACCGGCAAAGACGGCCGTTTCGAAGAAGATGGCGAAGCCAATCGGCACGCCGAGATTCATCAGCTCGCGCCATTTGGCGAGCGAGATACGATGCAGCTTGCGAAAGACGCCATACGAGGCGAACGGTTCATGCCGATGTACGATCCATACGGCGATGAGAAAGATGCACCAGTATGTAAAGGCTGTGGCTATTCCGGAGCCGATGCCGCCGAGACGAGGGAAGCCGCCGCGTCCAAAAATAAGCAAGTATCCAGCGCCTACATTAAGCGGGAGCGAGATCAGCGTAATCATCATCGACATCCGAGTTTGTCCCAGCGCGTCGATAAACGAGCGCAGCACGATATAACCGAACAACGGGACGATCCCTGTGGAAATCGCAACCAGGAAATAGAAAGCGACATGATGCACCTTGGGTTCGAGATCCATCGTGTTCAGCAGGGGAGAGACCGAGAATGCTCCGGCGACCAGCACGATCAAGCTTACGGCCACGGACAGCCACACCGCTTGGATAACGTGATATCCCACCTTGCCTCTTTGGTCAGCCCCAACGAGCTGCGAAACGATGGGCGTGATGCCCATCAGGATGCCGCTGAGTCCGGTTTGCACGGGGATCCAAAGGCTTGAGCCGATGGCCGTGCCCGCAAGATCAGCCGGGCTGGCATGGCCGGACATCATCGTATCGAAGAAGGTCATCAGGGACATTGTCACTTGGGTGACCAGGATGGGGATCAAAATGCGTAAAAATTGCGCATACTTTTGCTTTAAAGTATAGGTTTGATTCATAAGCTGACATAACTCCGATCCACAAAAGGTTACTTTACGTTCAAGCCAAACCAAACCCGGGCAGGAAGGCCCGGGTTTGATGGCTTGTAACTTTATTATTCATAAGCGACGCCGGAAGTATAACGGTTGGAGGCGTTCCATAACAGAAACTCATCCACATTCATTTCCTGCAACGCTCGAATTTGTTCTTCCACTTCGTGTTTGCCGTATTTAATATAATGTCCGCTGCCCAGCCAGCTGGCGGTAAAATCTTGAATCCATGGCCGAATGATCGGCTGCGTATCGCCTAGCTCGGTAAGTTTCGTTTGCGTATCCTGCACCGCACCTTTAATCGTCTGGTAAGGGGCTTTATCAGGATCCTTGGCGTTAAACCAGCCGGTGGTATAATGACTCGGATAGATCATCGGACAAATGACGTCTACATTGTCAGAGATTTTCACGAAGTCTTGACCAATGCCCTCGGCTGCAGGCACCGAAGCCGCATATCCGAAGATATCTACGGAGACCCGGATGCCTAGCGGTTCCAGCTCTTCCTTAGCGTACTTAACGAACGAGGAGACGGCGTCGACGCGGCTCATCTCACTTTTTGTATAGCTCAGACTGTCCGCCCGTTTCTCGAAGCCTTCGGGGAACCGGACGTAGTCAAATTGGATTTCCTTAAATCCCAGCTTAGCAGCTTCCTTGGCAATAGCGATATTATAGTCCCAAACCTCTTTACTGTAAGGATTCACGAAGCTGTCACCCTTGCCGTTGCTCCACACGGATCCATCCTTGTGACGGAACGAGAGCTCCGGATGTTTCTTGGCCAGAATCGTATCCTTAAACACCACGATCCGGGCGATCGGATAGATATCATGCTTTTGCAATCGAGCCATTAAGGCGTCGATATCGCGGATGAACGGCTGAGGTTTCCCCCATTCGTTCAACTCGGCGTTATCTGTCTTGTACGTGATATAACCCAGATCGTCCTTGATGTCGATAACCATGGAGTTCAGCTCGGTCTTGTCGAGAAGGTCGACCAGCTGGCTCATTCGTGATCCCCCGGCGCTATATGCTGTAACATAAATGCCTTTGACTTTGGGGGCATCGACCTGCGGGTCTACTTTCAATTCCGAGGGTTTGATAGGATTGTCCAGGCGTCCTTCCGCTAGATTCACCGAGAAGGTTTGGGTAACCGATGTCATCATAGAGTTTGCCGGTTCATTTCCCACGGCTTGCTCCTGCGGCGCAGCCCCGCTGCCTGTACTCAAGGCCAGAAGTAGTAGTGTCCAGATGATGTTCATGATATCTCTCCCTTGTTTGCACTCGCTACTTATTATATCGGAAGAACAGCCTTCAGAAAGAACAGGAATGTCACAATTGGTAAAAAGTTTCAGAGTTTCATAGAAGAAAAATAAGCAAAAAAGTCGTCTCCTTTGCCGGGGCAAAAGAAACGACCTCGTCTTGCATGAAAGCGTTGCATATTAATGAAGAAACGCCGGGTTTTGATGCTCGCAGATGCTGAATTGAATAATCTCCAGCGCGTCCTGCGGTTCCAAGATGGTCATGCCATCCCGGAGGAGAATCGTCGAATTCAGTTCCCTTTGGTTTAGAAATAGCAGCATATCCGGAAACCACTTCTTGACGATCTGTTCCAGTTTTACCGTTTCCATTTCCATTTCCACATCCATCACCCTTTCCTTTCAGAATTATTCACTGCGGAATCAATCCTAAATCGGAAAAGCAAAAAGCCTGTGAAATACGGGGTAAAGCTGAACCCTTTGAAGTTACAAAGGAACCGCTGTGATTATTATAACAAAGAAGCAGCCGTTTGGAAACGGCTGCCTCTTTCAAGAAAACGCTTAACGGCGGCGAAACGAGCCCATTACTCCGACCGTTTCCACGATATTGACGAAGGCGCTGGAATCGGTTTGTTTGATGATTTCACGCAGTTCAGCCAGTTCATATCGGGTAGTGACGGTCATCAACATATCTTTTTCCTTATGGGAGAAGGCCCCCTGTGTCTTAATCAGCGTGACCCCGCGTGGCAGTGACAAGAGCCGTTCGAGCATCACCTCGGTTTTGTCGGTGATAATGAACAACGTCACTTTGATATGGCTGATATGGATTAGATCGACGACCTTGCCGGAAATATAAATGGATACCATCGAGGCTAAAGCCAGATCCCAATTCCCTTCGAGGTAACCCATGGCGAGAATGACGATGCCGTTCAATCCGACAATCACATTGCCGACCGGAAAGTCACGGAAGCGGGTTATGATCGAACCCACGATATCGAAGCCGCCGGACGAACCGCCTACACGGAACGAAATGCCGCTGCCGATGCCCACCAGAACGCCGCCAAATACTGCAGACAACAGCGTATCTGACGACAGCAGCTTGTCCGGTGTTGGAATCAGGGCGATGAACCAGGTAGTGGCCGCAACCGATAAAATGCTTAAACCGATAAACCGTCTCCCCAGCAGAAATAATCCGGCGATCAAGAGCGGTACGTTATACGCCAGATACATGGTACTGATGCTGAGTGGAGAGAAGTAGGCGGTCAACATCGCCAAACCCGAAACTCCGCCGCTGAGCAAATGGAGCGGTACGAGGAACAGATTAAAACCCGCGGCGATCATGGCAGCCCCGAGCACAATGACTAACGCATTCCTAATTTCCTTATACACAATCTTTCACCTCACGAAAATAAAGGAAGTATCCCAACCCGCTTGCTGGTATTCCGTTTATATTTTGTGCTATAATACTTGAGATGTTCTTGAGTAGGTACTCTTTTCCAGTTTTCAGACTAGACCTATGTAAAATTTACAGGCGGATTGGACAGCCTATAAACGATTAAATTGAAGTTCAAAAGATGTCTTTTGAACAACCTTTTAAACGCTACTTAAGAATACCGTTAAGCTGGTGGAATGTCCACTATATAGAAGGAGTATGATACATTGAACACATTTACAGATTTCGGCCTAGAGCCTAAGGTATTGCAAGCCATTACGGAACTTGGATTTGAAGAAGCGACGCCGATTCAGGCCAAGTCGATCCCGATTGCGATGGCAGGGCGCGATATGATCGGACAAGCGCAAACTGGTACTGGTAAGACTGCGGCCTTCGGCCTGCCGCTCATCAACAAAATTCCTAAAGAAGAAGATCGTATCGTCGCACTGATTATGACGCCTACCCGCGAGTTGGCCATTCAGGTCGCCGAAGAAATCGGCAAGCTCTCCCGGTTTAAAGGCACACGGTCACTTCCCATCTACGGCGGGCAAGACATCGTACGCCAAATTCGCGCATTAAAGAAGAAACCTCAGATTATTATCGGCACACCGGGCCGTTTGTTAGACCATATCAACCGGAAAACGATCAAACTTGATGATGTGCAAACTGTTGTTCTTGACGAAGCCGATGAAATGCTTGACATGGGCTTTATGGACGATATTCAATCGATCCTGAAGCTGGTTCCCGAACAACGTCAAACCATGTTGTTCTCCGCAACGATGCCAACGAATATCCAGAAGCTGGCTCAGCAGTTCTTGAAGGATCCGGAGCATGTGTCCGTGATTCCAAAACAAGTGAGCGCACCGCTGATCGACCAAGCTTACATCGAGGTTCAAGAACGCCAGAAATTCGACGCGTTGACCCGTTTGCTCGATATGGAATCCCCAGAGCTTGCGATCGTGTTCGGCCGGACGAAACGCCGGGTTGACGAATTGTCCGAAGCCCTGCAGAAGCAAGGTTATTCCGCGGACGGTTTGCATGGTGACTTATCGCAGAACCAACGCGATAACGTCATGCGTAAATTCCGCGACGGCAGTATCGACGTGCTGGTAGCGACCGACGTGGCTGCACGTGGTTTGGACGTCTCCGGCGTGACTCATGTCGTGAACTTTGACCTGCCGCAAGATCCGGAAAGTTATGTGCACCGGATTGGCCGTACCGGCCGTGCCGGGAAAGAAGGGGCTGCCTGGTCCTTTGTGACGCCGCGGGAAATTGATCATCTGCGATTCATCGAGCGGATTACTCGCCACAAAATCGCCCGTAAACCGCTGCCAAGCATTGCTGAGGCGATTGAAGGCAAACAACGCATTATCGCGGAGCGTTTGATTGAACTGGTGGAGAACGGTGAACTGAACGAAAACAAAGGCATCGCGATCCAATTGCTGGAGCAATACGATTCGGTAAACTTGCTGGCAGCTGCATTTAAGCTGATCACAGGTGACAAGAACGAGAAATCCGGCATTGAGCTGACGCCGGAGGAACCAATTCGCGTGAAACGCCGCAATCCGGATATCCGTTCCAGCGGACGGAAGCCGTCGGGTTATGGCAACCGCACGGGTGGAGGCGGTGGCTACCGCCGCGATTCCCAAGGCAGCAGCCGCGGCGGTTACAACAAAGGCGGAGGTTACAACCGTGAGGGCGGACGTGATTCGTACCGTTCTTCCGACCGCAAGCCGCGCACCGGTTCGGGCGGAGGAGAACGCAGACCTTCCAAATTCAATGACAACCCTTCGTTCGACAACTAAGGCGAGTCTGTCATAATGTCAAAAAAAAGAAGACGGAGAGATCTCCGTCT
>NZ_JALPRK010000003.1 GCF_023195895.1 Paenibacillus mellifer | reverse complement strand
GGACCCTTTCGGGTCCTTCCTCTGGTTGACGGCGAACTGATTTTGGATTCTTTTCTCAGCGACAAACAGAAACACTACGATGTTTGCCTTAGCAAGCACGAATCAGAGAAGAGGGGTCTTCACTAACCCGTGATCTGACGCTTCTACAAGTCGTGAACAAGATCTCCTTGCGGTTTGTTTCTCGCGTAATCCTCTAAACGGACCAACGGAACCACACCTCTCTTGCTCGCCGTCGATTGTATTATGTGCAGGATTCGTTTTTCTATACACATTTATTTTATTGAAACAAAATTCCTTAATGGACGCGGGCCTTTTCTTCCTTCTTCCACTTGCGGTCCTTATTTGACGTCTCCGGGAATTTTTCGCCCTTCTGCAACGTGATCCGCTGTGGATTTTGAATTTGGGTATGAAAACTCCGCGCCTCACCGACTTCCACATATACGCCCGGGTTTGGTGCGCGCATGCCTTCCTCGAATTCGGTTTGTTCACCCATCTGGCGTTCCTCCTTTCAGTTTCACATTGGAATTCAAGCTTATTGTTTGTCGGAGAAATTTAAACATGTACCTCGAAGTACCGATAATTATTTACAAGCATAAAAGCAACTCGGGGCAGTTCGGGGACAATAATCAGGATTGGGATGCGGCAGGCGAAAAGCTGAAGTGTATTCAATCAGTACGGACAACAAAAATCGGAGTTGAACTGAAGTAAGACTGGAATGTAGGAGGCAGGTATTGGGATCTTGCACTGCTGACTTCAATTTGATATACTACTATGGTGCGAGTTTACGCTCGCTCCTTGCTCCCAAACGAGTGACGTATTGGGGGCCATAGTCCAAGAGGAGGTGAATCAGATGCGCAAATACGAAGTGATGTACATTATTCGTCCTGACGTTGAACAAGAAGCTGTTCAAGCTACAGTCGAAAAATTCCAAGGCATCATCCAAAACGGCGGTGAAATTACCAAACATGACGTGATGGGCAAACGCCGGCTTGCGTATGAGATTAACAAGGTTCGTGACGGAGTTTACGTTCTCGTAAATTTCACAGCTACCCCTGAAGTGGTTGCTGAGTTGGAACGGATCTTGAAGATTTCCGACGAGGTTATCCGTTATCTCATTACAAAAGACGTAGCCTAATTCAAGTTTGAGTAACCATTGCCCGAAGGAGGGGATTTGATTGTTGAACCGTGTCATACTCATCGGACGTCTTACCCGGGATCCAGAGCTACGATATACGCCAGCCGGCGTAGCGGTAACTCAGTTTACGCTTGCTGTGGACAGACCGTTCACCTCGCAAGGGGGCGAACGCGAAGCGGATTTTATCCCGGTCGTAACCTGGAGACAGCTTGCCGAGACTTGCGCGAACTATTTGCGTAAAGGCCGGTTGACGGCTGTGGAAGGACGTATTCAAGTACGGAACTACGAGAATAACGAAGGTAAACGCGTATACGTAACCGAAGTTATTGCCGATAATGTCCGTTTCTTGGAATCGAACCGCGAAGGCGGTGCTGGTGGTGGCGGCGGTGCGCGAGAGGAAGCTCCATTTGGAAGCGGCGGCGGTGGCAATAGCAACCGTGGCGGTAACTTCTCACGCGGCAATCAAGATGATCCATTCTCCGACGACGGGAAACCGATCGATATTTCGGATGACGATTTGCCATTTTAAACACGGAAAGGACTGAAAAGCATGAGCTTCAAGCAAAGAGAAGGCGGAGACGACAAAAGACCGGCTCGCCGTGGCGGCCGCAACAAACGTCGTAAAGTGTGCTACTTCACTGTGAATAAAATTACTCACATTGATTATAAAGATACGGAGCTGCTGAAGAAATTCATCAGCGAACGCGGCAAGATTTTGCCTCGTCGTGTTACGGGCACTAGCGCTAAATACCAACGCCTTTTGACGATTGCAATCAAACGCTCCCGTCAAATCGCATTGCTTCCTTACACAACGGAATAAGCAGCTATCTGCTAAAGAGACAGTCGGACCTAAGAGGGTCCGACTGTTTTTTTTATTTAGAAAACGGGATGAACCTCTATAAAACAACGAATCGAGTAGTTACGACATGGTTCTAGTAAATGAATGAAAGATTTAGTCGATTGGTGACGAGAAAAATAGATAAATATCGAAAATTGTTAACACGTACAGTTAAGTACGAGTAAGAAAAATTAACGTTAAACTTTTTGTAAACGCTTCATATTAATTATTTCTATAAAATATTAGTAATTCAGGGGTAAAAAGGAGCCAACAAACGATTAAAAAAGATATTGACGTGAGATATTTTCACATGTATTATGAACAATAATTCAACTGGTGTTTTTCCCATGCTGGGGACCGGCTAAAGACCCTTATTAACCGTTGGTTTATATCGATCCTATGTCACTCTTTATTACAAACGGGTAACTAAAATCACATCTTAAAGGTAAACGGTTTATGGGTGAAGTAGTGCCAAAGGTTAATAGGTAAGTCGTTATATTCCGGGTCTTAAGCATGGTTAGAAGTGACGGAGGAGGATAAAGGGGGAGATTGGAAGGTACGTCAGATGAAAAGTGAACTAACTGCATGTTCTCAACTTCATTTAACAAGGAGGAGTCAACTCACATGGTGGCTAAGAAGAGAAGGTTATGGTCTATTTTACTTATTTTATCTCTCGTAGGTATTTTGTTTACGGGTTGCAGTACGAATAACACAGCTTCCAATACGCCGACTCCGACAGAGAACAACACAACTCCAGAGAATACAACGGAGCCTGAAGCAGAACCATCGCCGGATGAGCCGGTGGATGGCGGTACGATTACGTTAAGTACTTTCTCTGACGTCGTCAGCCTGAACCCTATATTCATTAATGATACTTCTTCCGGCGATGTGGCGCAGTTCCTATTCGCCAAGTTGTATGATTTGGACCGTGAAGGGAATGTGGTTGCAGAACCATGGTCTCTGGCCTCCGATCTGCCTCAAATTTCGGAAGATGGTTTGACATATACCGTGAAGCTGAAAGATACCGCTAAATGGAGCGACGGCCAGCCGGTAACGGTAGACGACCTCATCTTTACCTTCGATACGATACGAAATCCAGAAGCAGGTGCTCCGGGTATCAGCTTATTCGATAAGGTAGAGAAAGTTGAAAAAGTGGATGATCATACCGCGAATATTAAATTGAAACAGGTTTATGCCCCGTTTCAATACACACTGGTCACTGAATTGGTTCCAGCGCATGTTCTGAAGGATGTCCCTGTGAAGGAACTCCAAGCTAACGCCTATGGTACTGATCCAGCTAAAACGGTCACAAACGGTCCTTGGAAATGGACTTCATGGAAGCAAGGCGAAAGCCATACGTTGGATGCGGATCCGAACTACTGGGGCGCGACCAAGCCTCATATCGCTCAAGTGATCTATAAAATTTACGCCGACCAAAATACCGAGGTTCAGGCGATCTTGAAAGGTGACACGGACCATATTAGTGCCATTCCGGTCACACAAGTCGAAGCTGTAAAAGGCAATAAGGATGTCGCGATTATCCAGAAGCCGGGACCAACTTATGAATACGTCAGCTTCAACTTTGATTCGAAGAACTTCCCGGACAATTACGGGTTGTTTGCAGGGCAAAAGACAAGACAGGCGATCGCTTATGCCTTGAATCGACAAGGGATGGTTGACAACGTTCTTAAAGGGGTTGGGGCTCTGATCAACGCTCCGTTCCTGCCGGATACGTGGGCTGACCCGAAAGACGCGGCTGTCAATTATGCTTATGATTCGGAGAAGGCGAAGCAGCTGCTTGCGGAAGACGGATGGGTTGCTGGTAAAGATGGAATTCTGGAGAAAGATGGACACCGCTTCTCCTTTGAATTGCAATACAATGCGGGGAACAGCCGTCGCGAACAAGTCTCGGCAATCATTCAACAAAATCTCGCTGATGTTGGCATTGAGGTCAAACCTAAAGGCATTGACTTTGCGGCTTGGATCGATCAAAACGTGACGCCTGGTAAATATCAAGCGATTCTGTTGGGTTGGTCTTTGAACACGCCGGATCCGGATTCGGAGAGCATTTACTCTTCCAAGTACTTCCCGCCAGCAGGACAAAACAGCGGCTGGTATAAAAATGAGAAGCTTGATCAGCTGTGGGTGGATGGCTACTCTACGGTAGACCAAGCGGAACGTCAAGCGATTTATAAGGAAGTTGCCAAGGAAATCTCGACCGACTTGCCGTACGTCTTCCTATATCAATACGGAAGTGCGATCGGAACAGGACCAAGAGTTCACTGGGCAGAGGAGGACCGGCCTGAACCGTCGTTGGGCTATGGCCAATACTTCCACCTCATTAAATGGTGGGTAACCGATTAAGGAAAAGAGCGGATACAGGAAATAGAACCGCGGGAGGGGAAAGAGAAAATTCTCTTTCTCCTTCTCCCTTTCAAGGAGAAGAAGCTCTTCCCGGTTTTATACCTATCTTGATGTAGGAGGAAAAACAATGACAGAATATCTGATCCGTCGCTTGCTGCAATCGGTTCTGGTCATTTTTTTGATCACCATCGTCACCTTTCTGCTGATCCATGCGGCACCGGGCGGACCGACCCAAGTGATGCTTGCCCCGGGCTTGTCGCCGGAAGCATTCGAGCAGCAAAAGCGTAATATGGGGCTGGATCAACCGATCCCTGTGCAATATGTCCGGTGGATTGGCGATTTGCTTCAGGGCGATTTGGGATATACGTTCAAAAACCATCTTCCTGTTGGCGATTTACTGTGGCCGCGGATCGGTAATACATTAATTCTGATGGGGGCTGCTTGGCTGCTTACCCTTGTAATTGCCCTTCCATGGGGGATTTACAACAGTACGAAAGAATATGGGTTGTCAGATCAGACGGCTTCTTTTATCTCTTATCTAGGCTTTGCTATGCCGACGTTTTGGTTCGGTATCCTGCTGCAGCAATGGTTATCTCTCGGTCTGGATTGGTTCCCGCTTTCGGACATGCATAGCCGCGGCAAAGAAGGCAGTATCGCCGACTTATTTATGCATTTAGTGCTTCCGGTTACGGTGCTTTCTCTTGGTTTTCTTGCTTCCTATATTAAATACGCCCGAGCTAGTATGTTGGAGGTGTTGGAGCAAGATTACATCCGTACGGCTCGTGCAAAAGGCGTTAAGGAAAGAAAGGTCGTGTTCCGGCACGCCTTACGTAATGCACTAATCCCGATCATTACGATTTTAGGATTGGACTTGCCGCTGCTTGTGGGTGGCGCAGCCCTCACAGAAAATGTGTTTAACTGGCCGGGGATGGGACGCCTATATGTCGAGATGGCAACGGCACGAGAATATTCCGTGCTGATGGCAATTACGATTGTCACCGCTGTCGTCGTTGTCCTTGGTAGTTTGCTTGCGGACATTCTGTACGCCATTGTAGACCCTCGGGTGAAATTGGGAGGAAAGGGGACGAAGGCCGCATGAGTGATATGAAAGTAACAATATCGCCGAGAACGTCTCCGGACGCGTTAACTCCTGAACCGAATCAAGCGCCTAAACTTAAAGATACGACAGCCGCGCTTCCTGCCAAGAAACCATTGGGACCTTGGGCCCTGTTATGGAAGAAGTTCTCGCATAATCCCTACGCGATGACCGGGTTAGGAGTGATGCTGATTTTTATTCTGGCCGCCATATTTGCGCCATGGCTTACCAAATACGATCCGGCAAAGATCGATATGATGTTCCCGAATCTCCCAGCAGGGGCCGAGGGGCATCTATTGGGTACGGACGAATTGGGGCGTGACGTATTCACGAGGCTTCTGTATAGCGCGAGAGTTTCCTTATTAATCGGTTTTTCCGTGGCATTTGCTTCTGTCGTGATCGGGTCGATTATCGGTGCGCTGTCCGGTTATTTCGGCGGGTGGATCGATACCGTATTTATGAGGATCGTTGACGTGATGAACTCGGTACCTACGTTGTTCCTTAACATCTTGGTGCTTGCGATCTTTGGTTCGGAAATTAAATATATGATTATGATATTGGCATTTACAAGCTGGATGAGCATCGCACGGTTGGTGCGGGGGAACTTTCTTCAATTAAGGGAGATGCAGTATGTGGAAGCCGCTCGCGCCATTGGGGTATCAAATACGGGAATTATTTTCCGCCATTTACTGCGCAACTCGACGTTCCCGATTATCGTCAACGCGACCTTGATGGTTGGTGCGGCGATTCTAAGCGAGTCGGCCTTGTCTTACCTTGGTTTAGGCATACAGCCGCCTGCCACTAGTTGGGGGCTCATGTTAAGTAACGCTCAGGAGTTTATGTTGGTTGATAAAATGCAGGCCGTATATCCTGGCTTGTGTATCTTGATTGTCGTCCTTGCGGTGAACTTTATCGGTGACGGTATCCGCGATGCGCTGGATCCAAGACAGAATATCAACAAATCCCGGGGGAGGCTGGCAAAATGGCGGAGAAACTTCTCGAAATCCGGAAATTAACGGCGGGCTTTTTGACGGAGAATGGGGTTGTCAAGGCGACCGATCGGATTTCGTTATCCATAGGCAAGGGGCAAACGGTTTGTCTGGTAGGTGAATCGGGCAGCGGGAAAAGCGTCACCTCGCTTGCCATCATGCGGTTGATCGATTACGCCGGCGGAATGATTATGGAGGGCAACATTACGTTCCGCGGTCAGGATTTAACCACCAAGAAGCAAGAGGAGATGCGGCATATCCGCGGCAACCAAGTCGCGATGATCTTCCAGGATCCTATGTCGGCGTTGAACCCGGTGTTTACGGTTGGGGAACAGATCGCCGAAAGCTTGCGGCTGCATCAGAATAAGAACGCGGATGAAGCTTGGAGCATGGCTGTGGACCTGCTGAAGCTCGTCGGCATTCCTGCTCCGGAAATCCGCGCCAAGCAATATCCCCACGAGTTGTCGGGCGGGATGTGTCAACGGGTCGTCATTGCCATTGCCTTAGCCTGTAATCCGGAGATGTTGATCGCCGACGAACCAACCACCGCACTGGATGTCACGGTTCAAGCGCAGATCCTTGATCTGTTGCGGAAGCTGCAGGCCGAGCTCGGCATGTCCATCCTGCTGATTACCCATGACATGGGCGTAGCTGCGGAAATGGCAGACCGGGTTGCGGTGATGTATGCGGGAGCGATCGTCGAAGAAGGCCCGGTAGAGGACATCTTCAATCAGCCCAGCCACCCGTACACGGTAGGATTGCTCCAATCGATTCCGGGATTTGAAGGGGAACGGGGGGGAGAACTGTACACAATCCAGGGGACGATCCCGCCGATCGGTCAGTTGCCTTCCGGTTGCCGGTTTCACCCCCGTTGCCCGCATGCGACGGAAGTTTGCCGGCAGAAGGAACCGCCGGAGTTTATGATCGGGGCAGATCATCGCGCCTCTTGCTGGCTCTATGAAGATAAGCCGGTACACATAGGCGATGACCACAGCAGCAGAGAAGAGGTGAAACCCGCATGGTGACGGAAACGGCAAATGTAAAGGTAAAGCGACCGGGAGCTTTGAAATCAGGGGAGATCCTTGTGGATATCCGAGGGATCAAGAAGTATTTCCCGATTCACAAGGGTCTGCTCAGCCGAGTTGTCGGCCAAGTGAAGGCGGTGGACGATGTATCCTTGGCAATACACCAAGGGGAAACCTTCGGACTAGTCGGAGAATCCGGCTGCGGCAAGTCAACGCTAGGGCGTGTCATCCTTCGTTTGCAAGGAGCTACGGAGGGTGAAGTGGTATACCAGGGCCAAGATATCCATTCATTACGAGGCCCCAAGCTGCGGAAGCTTCGCGAAGAGATGCAGATCATTTTTCAAGATCCGTTTGGTTCACTGAATCCGCGTTTTTTAGTTAAAGATATCATCGGCGAGCCGTTGCGCGTGCACCGCAACCTGTCTCCTAAGCAGGTGGATGCACGGGTTGTTGAGCTAATGGAACTGGTTGGATTGGATGCCAGCCGACGCAATCGTTATCCGCATGAATTCTCCGGGGGGCAGCGTCAGCGGATCGGCATTGCCCGGGCAATAGCGCTCAACCCTAAATTCATCGTGGCCGATGAGGCCGTGTCGGCGCTTGACGTGTCCGTCCAATCGCAAGTCATTAATCTGCTCATGAAGCTGCAACGGGAATTGGGTCTGACATTCCTCTTTATTGCCCATGGGCTTAACGTTGTACGACATATCTCTGACCGGGTCGGCGTCATGTATCTGGGCAAGTTGGTGGAGGTTGGAGAGACAGAGACGTTGTTCGCGTCGCCGTTGCACCCCTATACCGCCGCTTTATTATCGGCGATTCCCAAGCCGGTGCCGGGTCGCAAGCAAGAGCGGATTGTGCTGCAGGGAGATGTTCCCTCCCCGGCGAACCCGCCCTCCGGCTGCCGCTTCCACACCCGCTGTCCGTTCGCTCAAGAGCTTTGCTCCAAGGTGGAGCCGCAATTGGTAGAGGCGGTTCCTGGACGTCAGGTGGCCTGCCATTTCCCGCTGCAGCCTGGGGCTATGTTGTCCTAACCTAACAGCGGAAGCAAGCTAGCTCTCCAAATCGATGATGGCAGAGGCCCGATCTCCGGAAGGAGCGGGTCTCTTCTTTTGCCACCGCTAACCTAAATTCGATACTTGCCTGGTTGGCCGACCAGCATCTGCATGTACCCCATTGTTGTACCCGAATTCCCCGATGTGTTATAGTACGAAGCGGTAGAGTTGTTTTTGAAGAGTGATAGATAGAGATGTTAGTAAAAGTAGACTCGTGGCGAACTCATAGATGAAGATATGCGAAACCAACCAGATCGGCGATGGAGGCGTAAATCAATGATTGAACGACAGAAAAGGCATAAGGCGAAACCGAAGAAAAATCGTAAAAAAATGGCAATGATCATTTTGGTGGCTCTATTATTGATTGGGGCTGGGGGATATTTGTTCCGCAAACCGCTCGCGGTAATGGCTTTTGACTTGTTCCTGTCAGGGAAGGTCGAAGAGACGCTGGAACGTTCGTATTCTCCTCTGGAAGGGGAGCAGGCCCAGTCGGTGCAACCGCAGGAGGAGAACATGAAGCCGTTCAGCGTGTTGCTGCTTGGCGTGGATCAACGGAATAACGAGCCGGCCCGCTCGGATACGATGATCTATGCGGTGGTGCGCCCGGAGGATGCCAAGGTGCTTCTGGTCTCCATCCCGCGCGACACCTACACCGAGATTGTGGGTAAGGATAAAGAAGACAAGATCAACCATGCGTATGCTTTTGGCGGAGAGAAGATGGCTAAGGACACGGTGGAGAATTTCATTGGTTATCCGGTTGATAACTATGCGGCTATCAATTTTCAAGGTGTCCGGGACATCGTCGACGCATTAGGCGGCGTGGAGCTGCCCATAACGAAGGACATTGTGAATAAGCAAGCCGATCATGAGAAGTTTACGATTCAGGCCGGCAAGCCGTTATACGACGGTACGGAGGCACTGAACTTCGTTCGTTACCGCGAGGACAGCGACTTTAATCGGACGAAACGGCATCAGGTATTCCTGAACGCGATGGTCAACCGAATGTTAAAGCTGGACCAAGTGACAAAAATTCCTGAATTGATGAACCTGATGGGCGATAATTTTAAGACGGACCTGCCGCCGAGCCAAATCATCGATTTGTCTAAACAAGTGCTGCTGGGCGATGCCTCTCCGCAAATCAGCGGATTTACGATCATGGGCGAAGGGATACGGCTGAACGGCGTTTATTACGACAAAGCTAACGAAGAAGATGTCACCTTTGCGAAAGAGATGATCGACAACTGGCTTAACCCGGAGACCGAGGCGTCCGCTCTGATTACACCGGAATCCCGGGATGCCGAGAAGGCCGAAACTGAGCAAAACAGCACGCAAGGAACGGCGACAAACCAGGAATAGCAAGAATGAGTCATCTTAGGGCATCATAGTTTAGAATAAACCGTGTTATAGACTTACCTCAGACCTCGGCAGTCCGGTGTTCCGGCTGCCGATTTCACGCGGCCCGGTCCGGAACATATCCCGTTTCGTAACGTATCCAATAGGGGAGTCTGAATGAAGGATGAGGAGGATTTTGTTCTCATGAATATAGCGTTTTTTTTGCTTCCGAAAAATGATGTGGTGACCGTAACGCTGGAGTCCACTTTGCGGCAGACGTTGGAACGTATGGAGTTTCACCGATATACGGCTGTGCCGATTATCGACCACGACGGGGCTTATGTCGGCACCGTGACGGAAGGCGACTTACTTTGGCACATGAAGAATTCGAATGGAAAGATCACTTTTGAGACCGCTTCAAAATTTCTGCTCAAGGACGTTCCATTGAAGATGGAAATCAAGCCGGTTCAGATCGATGCGGATATGGAGGACCTGATTAATCTGGCGAAGGTGCAAAACTTCGTGCCCGTCGTTGACGATCGGGGCCGGTTCATCGGGATCGTCCGACGCAGTCAGATTATCGAATATTGCGAAAAGTTTGTGACCCGAAATGCGGCTCAAACCCAATAAATCCTAAAGGTTTGCGTCTTTTGTCGCGGTTGCATTATGCTATAATGAAGAATAAAGCTTATTCGGGGAGGGTGGAAGCTGTCCGCCATGCAAAGGGAAATGGATGTGGCCAAACGTGCCAAGGTGATTGAATGGCTCAAAACGGAAGTAGTCGATCACGTATCCCGTTTGTTTAAGGCATTATGGGAAGGCAGCACGACACGGGTAACGGACAGTCTTGCCAGTCTGATTGTCAGCAGTTATATTTTGGGACGAAGACTAGGTGTTTCCTATCGGGATATGGATGACAGCATCTTGGAGAAACTGAAAAAACATAAGCAGGAGGGTCACCAGCTCGAGGATTGGTATCAAGATATTTCTACCCTGGAAGAACATATGCGTAAGAGGTGAACCCATTTGAAGTTACGCTGGACATCGGTGGCCTGGAGCGTCGCATATTTGCTGCTTCTGTTGTCACTTGCAACTCCGCTTACCGTGATCACGATGTTTTTTCTGATCGTACCGGGCATTTTGCTATACACGACCTTGTCGACGAGGGTATTTCTCTTACACGTCGCAGGGGTCTGGCTGGCGGTTTCGTTGATCTTCGGACCGGTTATTCTGCTGCAAGCGGTGTATTTTATTATTCCTTCGATCGTGATGGGCTATTTATATAAGAAAAGAGTCCCGGCTTTCCGCACGATCATGACGGGTGCCGGCACCATTTTGCTGGAATTTTTGCTGGTCCTTCTGATCAGCACCGTGTTCTTTGACTTCAACCTGGCTACGGCCATCGAGGACCTGCTCAATACGGCCATGACTCCGTTTACGAATGTCGCTGACAGCTCGCTAACCGGCGGTTTCGTATGGTCTCCGGAGATGAGCCAGCAGTTCTCCAGTCTGACAGTGCGGATGATTCCATTTACGATGATCGTCTTCTCGCTCCTGATCGCCGCAGTGGCTCATGCCATCTCCCGGCCGACGTTATCCAGCTTGGGGCATGCGGTGCCGAAGCTCCCGCCGGTTCGCGATTGGCGGTTGCCGCGTTCGCTGATCTGGTACTACTTGATTGGCGTGCTTTTACAGTGGTTTGGCGGAGAATCCGTACAACAGGGGTTCATGGGCACGATTTTGTTGAACCTGATGCCGCTGCTACAATTTCTCTTTATGGTCCAAACGGCAAGCTTCTTCTTCTTTGCGGCCTATCACCGCAAGTGGAACCCGGTCATTCCGATTCTGCTAATCGTAGCGATGTTGTTTATACCGCCGCTGCGGATCGTGGGGATTCTGGACATTGCATTTCCGCTACGGGATATGATTACGAGATCAAGACGATAGGGTGAGAAGGCATGCCTAATATTCTGCAAAAACGTTGGTACGGTTACCAGACCGTATGGATGTTCATGCTTCAGTTGCTGCTCGTCATCTTCGTCTCCTACTTTAACTGGATTTTGGGGCTGGTCAGCTTATGCCTCGTCGGTGTGTTGACTTACAGCATGCTGCGGGTGGAGCGGCAGTTCCGCAAAGAACTGATCCGCTATGTGACCGACCTGAACTACCGGATCAAACGGGTGGAAGGCGAAGCGGTTAGTAAATTGCCGTTTGGCGTGATGCTGTATAGTGAGGAACGGACGATCGAATGGCATAACCATTTCGTGGCCGGGATGTACGGCAAGGATTCGGTTGTCGGCCTGCCGCTGTCCGAGCTGTTGCCACAGCTTCCGGCGCCAAGCCGGGACAAGAAGGACGGCGGCGGCGCTCGAACAACCGTGGAGATGATGGTGGGGGAACGGCATTATGAGCTGACCGTTGATGCGAACGAACGGCTTATCTATTTTCACGACATGACGGAGCTGGCGGTGCTGCGCAGTCGGTACGAAGACGAACGGGCTGCGCTGGGCATCGTACTGCTGGACAATCTGGATGAAGCTACCCAGGGCATGGATGACCAGCAGCGAACCGCGCTCATCGCCCGTGTGGCGACGGCGATCACGGAATGGGCCAAACAGTACCGCGTGTACCTGCGGCGGCTGTCCTCCGAGCGATATCTGATGATTCTGAATCAGAAATCGCTGGACGAACTGGAGCAAAGCCGGTTCGTGATCTTGGACGAGGTCCGCGAAATGACCGCGGACCTGAAGGTGCCGATTACACTCAGCATCGGCCTCGCTTTTGGTGCCGAGCGCTTCAGCGAGCTGGGCGAACTCGCCCAGTCCAGCTTGGATATGGCGCTCGGCCGCGGGGGGGACCAGGCCGCCGTGAAGGCCGGTCAGCGGTTGTCCTTCTATGGCGGCAAATCCGGCGCCATAGAGAAGCGGACTCGCGTCCGCGCCCGCGTCATCGCGCATGCCTTGCGCGATTTGATGCAGGAGAGCGACCGCGTCATTATCATGGGCCATCGCGTACCGGACCTCGACGTGATCGGTGCCTCCATCGGCGTGCTGAAAGCCGCCGATATGTACAAGGTCGAGGCCCATATCGTGCTGGATGGCCCGAACCCGGCGATCGAGCGCCTGATGGAGCGCATCGGCAAAGAAGAGGCCCTGCTCCGGCGCTTTATCACGCCGGAGCAGGCCATGAACATGATGACCGAGCATACGTTGCTCGTGCTCGTCGATACGCATAAGGCTTCCATTACGATGGAGCCCCGGCTGGTCGAAGAAGCCAGCCGCGTCGTCATCGTGGACCACCATCGCCGCGGGGAGGAATTCGTGGCCGATGCGGTGCTCGTCTACCTGGAGCCTTACGCTTCCTCGGCTTGCGAGCTCGTCACCGAGCTGCTGCAGTACATTCACGAGAAGGTGGAGCTCAGCCCGCTGGAAGCGACGACGCTGCTTGCGGGCATCACCGTTGATACGAAGCATTTCGCGCTTCATACCGGCTCTCGGACGTTTGAGGCTGCGGCGTTCCTCCGCCGTAACGGGGCGGACACGGTGATGGTGCAACGACTGTTGAAGGAAGACTTGCAGGAGTACATCGCCAAGGCCGATATCATCAAGCATGCCCGCATGATCCATGGGCATATCGCCTTGGCGGTGACGGAAACGAACCGCAAAATCCCTCAGTTGTTGATCGCTCAAGTGGCGGATACGCTGCTGAACATGACCGGCGTATTAGCCTCATTCGTGATCAGCAAGCGGCCGGATGGCCTGATCGGGATTAGCGCCCGTTCGCTCGGGAGCATGAACGTACAGGTGGTCATGGAGCGGCTCGGCGGCGGAGGACATTTGACGAATGCGGCCGTTCAATTGGAAGGAACCCAGGCGGAAGCGGAGAAACGATTGCTCGCCGTGCTGGATGAAATAGAGAAGGAAGAGGGGTTATTCGAATGAAAGTGATCTTTTTGAAGGATGTTAAGGGCCAAGGGAAAAAGGGTGAAGTCAAAGAGGTATCGGAAGGCTATGCACAGAACTTCCTGATGCCGCGGGGACTGGTTCGTCCGGCTACCGAAGGTAATGTGAAGACACTGGAGCAGCAAGCGGCATCCGAACTGAAGCGCAAAGCGCAAGAGAAGGACGAGGCGATCCAGCTCGGCAAGAAGCTGGAGGAAATGACCGTACAGCTGAAAGCGAAAGCCGGTGAAGGCGGCCGCTTGTTCGGCGCGATTACCAGTAAGCAAGTTGCCGAGGCGCTGGAGAAAGTCGGCGTGAAGCTCGATAAGCGGAAAATCGAAATGCATGATCCAATCCGGACATTAGGCGTAACGCAAGTGCCGGTGAAGCTTCACCCGGAAGTGAAGTCGACGCTTAAGGTTCACGTCACGGAGGAGTAAGATGAGCGGCGATCTGTTTTTTGACCGGATCCCCCCGCAAAACCTAGAAGCTGAGCAGGCGGTACTCGGGGCGGTACTGCTTCAATCGGAAGCGCTCATCTCCGCGATGGAGCGGGTGCGGACCGAAGATTTCTACGATAAGCCCCATCAATTGATTTATGAAGCGATGGTTCAGCTGGGCGAGGAAGGCAAACCGATTGACCTCGTGACGTTGACCGCCAAGCTGAAGGACCGCGGCGAGCTCGAGGAGATCGGCGGCGTCAGTTATTTGGCCAAGCTGGCACATGCCGTGCCGACGGCAGCCAACGTGGATTATTACGCGCGGATCATCGAAGAGAAATCGATGTTGCGGCGGTTGATCCGCACGGCGACGCAAATCGTCAGCGATGGGTACACCGGCGGCGAAGACGTGGCCGATATGCTCAGCGATGCCGAGCGGCGCATCTTGGAGATTTCCAACCGCCGATCGGGCAGCGGCTTTATCGCTATCCGCGACGTGCTGATGGAAGTGTTCGACCGCGTCGAGACGTTACATCAGAATCGGGGAACGACCACCGGGATTCCGTCCGGGTTTGTGGATTTGGACCGAATGACGGCGGGATTTCAGCGCAGTGACTTAATTATCGTAGCCGCGCGGCCTTCCGTAGGTAAAACGGCGTTTGCCTTGAACATTGCGCAAAATGTGGCGGTGCGCGCCAAAGAGACGGTGGCGATCTTCAGTCTGGAGATGTCCGCGGCCCAGCTGGTCCAGCGGATGATCTGCGCCGAGGCGAACCTCGATGCCAGCGTCATGCGGACCGGGGAATTCAAGAGTGATGACGATTGGTCAAAGCTGACGATGGGCATTGCCGCCTTGTCGGAAGCGGACATTTATATCGACGATACCCCGGGGATTACGGTTGCTGATATCCGGGCGAAATGTCGCCGGCTCAAGAAGGAGCGCGGCCTAGGCATGATCGTAATCGATTACCTGCAGTTGATTCAAGGCCGGGGCAAAGCTGGCGAGAACCGGCAGCAGGAGGTCTCGGAAATTTCCCGGACATTGAAGCAAATCGGCCGGGAGCTGGAAGTGCCGGTCATTGCCTTGTCTCAGTTAAGCCGGGGCGTGGAACAGCGGCAGGACAAGCGTCCAATGATGTCTGACCTTCGGGAGTCCGGTTCCATCGAGCAGGATGCCGATATCGTAGCGTTTCTGTACCGGGACGATTATTATAATCAGGAAACCGAGAAGAAGAACATTATCGAAATTATTATCGCGAAGCAGCGGAACGGCCCGGTTGGGACCGTCGAACTGGTGTTCCTGAAGAACTTCAACAAGTTCGCCAATTATGAGCGGGCTCATGCGGACGCTTTTGCGGGCTAACATAAGTACGATACTTTATTTGGAACTCATCACTCATCATCATGAAATAGATCATCTTCAAGCTATATCGGATTCTAAGGGCAGACCTAACGCGTCGCCCTTTTTTGTTGGGTTGTTGAATTAATTCCGAACATTTGTAAAATGAGACCGAATAATCGTTCGCTTTTTAATTTGACTTTAAAAATAGAGACTGTTAAACTGGTATTGCTGCGTTAAAGCAATGATCAGTCAGTCGCAGGTTGACGGCAGCGGCGTGTTTGTTAGTGCGTACAACAAGATGAAGTGTCGGATCAGCCTATGGGTTGCATTTGCAGGATGCAATCGAAAGGCTGTCTTTTGCAATGCTCAAATACAGGTGCTTGACGCACCGGGTGGGGGAATGTACATGTCAACGGTAGTCGTTGTGGGAACGCAATGGGGAGACGAAGGTAAAGGTAAAATCACGGATTTCTTGGCGGACAGCGCCGATGTGGTGGCCCGTTATCAAGGCGGTAACAACGCCGGTCACACCATTCTTATCGACGGCAAGAAGTACAAACTCACCTTGATTCCGTCAGGCATCTTCAATCAAAATAAACGTTGTGTGATTGGGAACGGGGTCGTTATTAATCCGGCCGCATTGATCGAGGAAATCAACTATGTGGAAGAGAACGGCTTCAGCGCGAAGAATTTGGTGATCAGCGATCGCGCTCATGTGATTTTGCCGTATCATTTGGTGCTGGATGCGTTGGAGGAAGAACGCAAAGGCGAGAACAAGATCGGGACGACCAAGAAGGGGATCGGGCCGGCCTATATGGATAAAGCCTCCCGCAGCGGGATTCGGATTGCCGATTTGATGGATGCGGAGGAGTTCGAAGCGAAGCTGCGCCATGCGATGAAGGAGAAGAATCACCTGATCGAGACTGTCTATGGGGGTCAGCCGCTGGACGTGGAGGAAGTGCTGCAGCAATACCTGGAGTACGCAGAAATCATTCGTCCGTACGTAGCCGATACGTCGGTGATTTTGAACGAAGCGATTGATGCGGGTGAGAAGGTGCTGTTCGAAGGCGCGCAAGGCGTCATGCTCGACATTGATCAAGGGACTTATCCGTTCGTAACGTCGTCCAATCCGTCGGCAGGTGGGGTCTGCAACGGCAGCGGCGTGGGACCTACGAAGATCCACCAGATCATCGGTGTGGCTAAGGCGTACACGACCCGCGTCGGCGACGGTCCGTTCCCAACGGAGCTGTTCGACGAGGTGGGTCACATGATCCGCGAGACCGGCCACGAGTACGGGACAGTAACCGGACGTCCGCGCCGGGTTGGCTGGTTCGACAGCGTCGTTGTCCGCCATACGCGCCGTGTCAGCGGACTGACCGGGTTATCGCTCAACTCGCTGGACGTGTTGACCGGGCTGAAAACCGTGAAGATTTGCACCGGTTATAAATACCGCGGCGAGATTATCACCCATTACCCAGCCAGCTTGAAAATGCTTGCCGAATGCGAAGCGGTGTACGAAGAAATGCCGGGTTGGTCGGAGGATATTTCCGGCGCGAAAACGTTGGAGGATCTCCCAGAGACGACCCGCAATTATGTCCGCCGCGTATCCGAGTTGACCGGTGTGCCGATCGCGATCTTCTCGGTAGGCCGCAACCGCAGCCAAACGAATCAAGTGCTGCCGATCTACGAATAAGCAATAAATCCTAGACTATGAACCTATAGGAGTCGCCGATAGAAGATGGAAACATCGCTCTGCTGGCGGCTTCTTTTTCTAGTTTTGCCTACGAACTAAGGTTGAAATCGGGTTTCGCCGTCCATACTGGAGGTTGAGAGACTAGATTCTTAGGCAGTAGGAGGATAAAACGATGAAATGGCTCGGATGGATATTGAAATTATGCGTAACGATTGTAGCGGTCAGCCTATTGACTGTTGCCACGACGGGATACGTCGTCAATTCGTACATCCAATCGCTTATGAGCAGTTATAACCTGCCGATCACCGGCCAGGCTCCTGGCTTTGGCGGGATCATGAAGGGGATGTTGGGGTTCGGCAAGGCGTCTGACCGTGCAGGCCAGGTAGAGGGGGAAGCGGATCAAAGGGAGGACGCCAACAAAGTCGAAAGCGGCTCCGTTGCCGATGCGAACTCGGGCAAAACTGGAGGCGATTCGGAAGATCCGTCTGGCGGAAGCGGAGAGAGTAACGGGACTCCCCATGGGACGACGACGGAGACCAGCGGGAACTCCCCGTCTGGGAGTACGGGTAAGGATGCTAACGAGACGGATCCGAATGGCGACGCGCCGGAGGACGCTTTACCCGTCATGGGCGGAATGAGTGCCGGTGATGCATTAGGCGAAGACCAGCAAGTTGTGGTGACGCCGGATGATCTCGTGGCCAAGAAGGAGGAGCTGCCTGATAAGCAGAAGGAAGAGATTTTTGCGATTCTCATGAAGAAGCTGCCGCAGGAGGAGATGCAAATTTTGACCATGGCTTTGGAGGGCGGACTCACCGAGACAGAAATGATGAACATCGAGCAAATGTTATCAAAACATCTGGATAAGACGGAATATGCCAAGGTGATGGAATTGTTGAAGAAGTAACGTCAAACCCCCGGCCTACAGGGAATGTCAGCGTTAACATTCACAGGATTGTAAATTAAAAATCCGGCCGAGTTGCCGCCAAAACCGTGAGAACCCGCTTCGTAAGCGGGTTGTTTGCATTTGGGCCCAAAGTTGAAATCTTTAGCTGGGCTGTGTTAAAGTAAACAATAGCGGTAAAAGGTTAAAATTTTGACACCATTTTAAGTCGAATCGAGTCGATAAATAAAGGAGATCGGTATGAAAGGTTTTACGGGAAAACGTTGGCAGCTGTGGCGCGGAGACAACTCTCGAACGCAGGAGCAACACAGCCGCCCGGAAAACGATTCAGAGATATCCGAACCAGAGAATGGACGAAAGTGGCCCCATCTTCTTAAATCCCGCAAGGTCGCCCTGGCTGGGGCAGCGGTGGTATTGATCGCCGGTACGGTTTATTTGGCAGGACAGCAATATGTCAAAGCCAATACGGTAGCCTATTACCGGGTGTACGTGGGCGGGAAGGAAATTGGCACGATCGCGAGCGAATCGCAATTACAGGCTCTGATTAAACGCAAAGAGCAGGAATATAAACAGAAGTACCCGGAAGTGGAGATGGCGGTAAATACCGCGGATATTACCACTAAACCGGAGCAGGCCTATAAAGCTGAAGTTGATGTGGATTCAACACTCAATGAGTTGTACGGGATGTTAACCGGCTATGCCAAAGGCGTGGAGCTGAAGGTGGAAGGCAAAGTGATTGCTGTCGTGAAAGATCAGGCAGCGGCGCGGGAAGTGCTGGACCGGGTTAAAACGAAATACGCACCGGATATGGCAGCCAGCACACTGGCAGCGAAGGTGAAACGTACCGGCGGCAGCGCGACGGCGGGGGCGAAAACCAAGGCCTCGAACACGACGCTGGAAACGGTAGAAATTGCCGAAGAGGTGGCGCAGGGCGAGATTAAATCAGATCCGAACAAGGTACTGAGCCCTGAGGAGGCTGTACGCAAAATCCTCCAGGGCGACGAAGAAGCCATTCAGTACGAGGTGCAGGAAGGGGATACGATTTCGTCGATCGCGGCCCGCTTTGATGTGACTCAGAAGGAGCTGTTCGCAAATAACCCGGGGGTTGAAGAGCGGACGCTGCAAATCGGAACGCTGTTGAACGTGAAGGCGGTCCAACCGGCGCTTACGGTTCGCACGGTGGAGCATGTGACGGAAGAGATTGTCACTGAGCCGCAGGTGGTCGTTAAGACGAACGCCAGCATGCGGGCGGGTGAGACCAAGGTTGTCACGCCGGGGTCCAGCGGTCTGAAAACGATGGAGTACCGGATCACGAAGGAAAACGGTATGGTCGTAGACGAAGAATGGTTAGGCCAAGAGGTCACTAAGAAATCGTCGCCAAAGATCGTTGTGCGCGGCACAAAGGTCGTGCTGGGCGAAGGTTCCGGGCAGTTTGCCTGGCCGGTATCCAGCGCCAAGATGACCAGCAGTTATGGCGAGCGCTGGGGGCGGACGCATAAAGGCGTTGACCTCGTGTCCTCGAAACGCAATATCCTCGCCGCCGATGACGGGGTGATCTCTTTTGTCGGGACGAAGACGGGCTACGGTAACGTGATCATCATCGACCACAAGAACGGGTATGAGACTTTATACGGCCACTTAAGCAAGATTAGCGTGAAGAAAGGTCAAGTCGTCGAGAAGGGCGACAAAATTGGCGTCATGGGCAACACCGGGCGTTCGACCGGCACGCATCTTCATTTCGAGATTCATAAGAACGGCAGCATTCAGAACCCGATGAAGTATCTATAAGAATCTATAAGATATAAGATCAGTCCCGCAGCCCGTGAGGGAGGCGGGCTTTTTTTGCTTCAACCTTTATTTACCCCGATAGGCATGCTGTCAATCGTTACCGGATCCACGGATAGCTGATGGAGCGTCAGATATGGTAAGATAGAGGGAGCAACAGCCCATGGCTGAAAGTTGGGGTGAACGAAGTCATGCAAGGAAAAATTCTGGTCGTGGATGACGAGAAACCCATTGCGGATATTTTGAAATTTAATTTGGAAAAAGAGGGCTACGAAGTGGTCCTCGCCTTCGACGGGATCGAGGCCACTCGGCTGGCGTTCTCCGAGCAACCGGATCTGATCCTGCTCGATTTGATGCTGCCCGGCAAGGACGGGATGGACGTGTGCCGCGAAGTGCGGGCGAAGCTCGAAACGCCAATCATTATGCTGACGGCGAAGGACGGGGAGATCGACAAGGTGCTGGGTCTGGAGCTGGGCGCCGACGACTACGTGACGAAGCCGTTCAGTACGCGCGAGCTGTTGGCCCGAGTGAAGGCGCAGATGCGCCGTCAGCAGAAGGCGGCGGCGACCGAAGGCGCGGAGGAGACGAAGCAAGGGATCAGCTTGTTCGAGCTGTTCATCGATACGGACATGTACACGGTCCATAAGAACGGCGAACCGCTGGACCTGACGCACCGGGAATTCGAGCTCGTGCATTACCTGGTGAAGAACGCCGGCAAAGTGATGACCCGAGAACACCTGCTGCAAGCGGTGTGGGGGTTCGAGTATTTTGGCGATGTCCGTACGGTGGATGTGACGATTCGCCGGCTGCGCGAGAAGATCGAGAAGGATCCGAGCAAGCCGGAATACATTTTGACGCGGCGGGGATTGGGGTATATGATGCGAAGCTCCAAGGCGGGTGGACTCTAGAATGAATCTGCCCTCTTTTTTTCGCACGATCCAGGCCAAACTGATCATCATTTACGTGCTGCTCATCCTGATCGCCATGCAGCTGATCGGAGTGTATTTCGTGAGCGCGATGAAAACCTCGCTGACCAGCAACTTCACGAAGGAGCTGCAGGAGCGGGCGGAGCTGCTCTCCGTGCTGGCGGCGCAAAACCTGGGCGTGACTGGAGAATCGGCGGAAGAATCGATGGAGAATCTGCGCGTGCTGGTCAACAACCTGTTTAATATCGGCGGGGCTGAGATTCAAGTGCTCGACGCGGGGGGGAAGGTGCTGACGACGTCCAAGCCTTCCCATGCCGATTACGTGGGCACGAAGAACACGCAAACGGTCGTGAGCCGGGCTTTGCAGGGCATTCGCGATAACGAAGAATATATCATCGATGAGGATAACGTTCGGAAGAAGGTTGTCGCCAAGCCGGTCGTCAGCGGCGGGAAAATCGTTGGCGCGATCTACATCGCGGCGTCGATGAGCGAGTTGTACAGTACGATGGAGCGGATTAATAATATTTTTATATCCGGTATCCTGCTGGCTCTGGGGCTGACGGCGGTGCTTGGCGTCATCTTAGCCCACACGATAACTTCGCCGATCAAGGAGCTGACCCGGCGCGCCACGGCGGTGGCCGAGGGGGAGTTCCACCAGAAGATGCCCGTGCTTGGCAATGACGAGATCGGGCAACTCAGCAAAGCGTTTAACTACATGACCAGCCGGCTGCGGGATGCGCTGGCACAGAACGAAGAAGAGAAGGAGAAGCTTGCTTCGATCCTCACGAACATGAGCGACGGGGTGATCGCGACCGACGAAACGGGACGGGTCATCCTGATGAACCGACGTGCGAGCGAAATGCTGGGGACGCCGGATACCGCACTCGACCGGGCCGATATCATGTCGCTGATGAACCTCCCGGAAGAGGAAAGGGATGTGCTGGAGCAAGGGACGATGCACTCGACGATCCTCGAGAATATCGGGCCCGACGGCGACTTATTCTTGATCCGGGTCACGTTTACGCCGATTCATCGGCGGGAAATCGGGATCATCGGCACGATCGCGGTGCTCCAGGATGTCACTGAGCAGGAGAAGCTGGAGGCGTCGCGGCGGGAGTTCGTCGCCAATGTGTCGCATGAGCTGCGGACGCCGCTGACGACGATCAAGAGCTACACCGAGGCGCTGGAGGACGGCGCCATGGAGGATTCAGAGCTTGGGCCGCGGTTCGTATCCGTGATTCAGAACCAGACCGAGCGGATGATCCGCCTCGTCACTGACCTTCTTCACCTGTCGCGCTTCGATTCGCAAGAGGCGGAACTGCGGAAGCAGCCAACGAACGTGATGGAGATGCTGGAGGATGTGGCGGACCGGTTTTCTTTTCAGATGCAGGAGAAAGGGATCAAGCCCACGCTGTTTATCGCCAGTGATGTGGATACGGCGTGGATCGACCGCGATCAGATTGACCAGGTGCTGGACAACCTGATCTCCAATGCAATGAAGTATACGCCGGAGGGCGGGACCATCACACTGGAAGCACGTCTGACCGATGATCGCCAGTTGGCGATTTCGGTGCAGGATAACGGGATCGGGATTCCGAAGAAGGATCTGGATCGGATTTTTGAGCGGTTTTACCGCGTTGATAAGGCGCGTTCACGGAATATGGGCGGGACGGGCTTAGGCTTATCCATTGCCCGGGAAATTGTGCGGGCGCATGGCGGTACCATCTCTCTGCAGTCGGAGTTCGGCAAAGGCACCAAGGTGACCTTTACGCTGCCGGCAGAGAAGCAAGGAGGCGAGGCGCGATGAAGGAGAGGGTCAAATCGCTGGCGCTGGCCTTGCTGGTCGCGTGCAGCCTGGTACAGAGTTATTTCCTGATCTATCAATTACCGGGCAGTAATCCGGTAGTGAAATCGGAGAGCGACTACATCCGAACGGAGAATATGGGGACGACCCTGGAGGCCGATGCGATGCTCTTTCCGGCACAAATCGCCGTGCATATGGGCGAGGAGCGGCACACGGTGTTTTACCCGGATTCGACGTTTTACAATTTGATCTATAACCGGCTGAAGGGCCGTCAGTTCGACGGGTTTCAGCGGTATGACATCGATAATATTCATTGGTCCGACATTCGCAGCAAGGATATTGGCGTGGAACTGGAATTCGGCGGGGGCGTGCCGGTGGAGCTGTTGCAGAAGGTCATGCAGATCGCGCCGGACCCGCTGTTTGACGCGGAGAATGTTAACCGGGTGCTCATTTATAACACGGGAACCGATGATCAGGTGCGCGTCTTCTTCTTCAGCTCGAGGGGCGACGTCGTGTATGAGGCGACCAAGGCGGACTTGACGGTGCAGGACGTGCAGCAGCAGGTCGACTTCGGCAAGAATTGGGTGCCGTATACGTTGACGGATGGTTATTACGTCCCTGAGGAACCGGTCGATCTGGTCGAAACCGGCTTAAACATAGGATTGTATACGACGGAGCAGATGCAACGAAGCTTGTTCTTCGATCCGAGCATCACCCGTTATATCCGGGAAAAAGACGGCTCCGAAATTTACACGGATAGTAAACGCAGCCTTCAGGTCAAGCAAAACCGGAACTGGATCAACTACACCGATCCGGCGGCTCCCTCGGCAGGTGAGAATAGTCCGAGCAAAAACGTGCTGTCGGCGATTGATTTCGTCAACCAGTATGGCGGGTGGAACGGGAAATACCGGCTAGAGCAGACGAGCGACGGGATTGAGGAAGACCAGCATCGGGTCGTGTTCCAGCAATATTATGGGACCGGGCAGTTCGGCGCTTTCCCAATTATCGACCTGTCGACATTCCATTATGGGGCGATTACGCTTGAAATGCGTCAAGGCACGATCACCGGTTATGAGCGGTCGTTGATTTACGGCTCCGGCGGCAGCTGGGAGAAGAAAGTCGTCTCCCTGCCGGGCGGCAAGGCGCTGCGGGAGAGCATAGCGGCGCTTAAGGCGGAGGCAAGCATCGCCGGGTTGTACCCGGCCTATCTGCCTTCGCTCACCGAGAAAGGCTTGTTGCTGAAGCCGACGTGGGTTGTTGAGCTCAGCAACGGAGCGACCCGGGTGCTGAGTTTGGGGGCGGTGGAGAAGCCTGGAGCGGATGCGGACGAGGGTGCCGGCGCAGGCGGGGATGTTGGTGGTGCAGGTGTTGGCGCTGACGCAGGGTCTGATGCTGCTGAAAATCTTGGTGCAAATGCAAACAAGTAACCTAATTCCTAGTAGCCTCTTCTGCGACTAACGCTACTTCTTACGGACTCAGGTGACGCTATTGGCTCAACGCTTTGGGAATCCTCGCGCTAACGGACCCAGGAGACGTTATTCGGCTTGGTCGAGCGCAATTTGTTCCGATAGAGTGCGAATAGGGTCACTGGAGTCCGTTAGGCTGGGAAATCGCCGGGAAATACACTATTAACGTCACTACGGTCCGTTACGGTAAGCGACGGTACGGTACATGAGACGGATACTGAATCTGAACGAAAGGGGGATGAACCATGGATTGGGGTCGAGCGAAAAACGTGCTGATTTACGCTTTTTTGCTGCTGAATCTGGTGCTGGGTTATCAGCTGTGGAACGATCTGCGCGAGCAGGCCGACTCCAACCTGGATATCACCGCCCTGGAGAACAATACGCAGCAGGCGATGGACGAGAAGAACATTCGTGTTCTTGCCAAAATCCCGACGGAAACGCCGGAGCTGCCGAAGATCGCCTACCGGTTCGTGGACGATACGCAAACCGGTAAGCTGACCGACCTGTCGGTGCCGGTCGACAGCAGGCTGATTTTTACGCCGCGGGATTTGACGGCTGCGCTGAAGGACAACCTGCCGGACATCGGCGATTACCGATATGACGAGGTGGCGAGCAGTGCGGACGTATTTGTGCTGCATCCGTTGGTCGACGGAAAATGGCCGCTTTTCAAAATAGAATTAAAGCTGTTCAATAGCAATCAGAAAATCATTTCGTACCAGCGTCGGGCGATCGAGATCAGCTATCCGGAGGAAGAGAAGCCACAGCGCGTGCTTTCGGCCTCGAAGGCACTTGGCAACCTGATCGAGAACTTCCTGCCGGAAGGCTCGGTCGTTACGGAAGTGGAGCTGGGATATTACGGCGAGGTGTTCGATTCGGATGCCCATCTGCCGGCCGCACCGGCTTGGCGGTTCATGCTGGAGAGCGGCAAGGAGTACTACGTACAAGGAATCAGCGGCGACGTCATCAGTCCGAACACAGAGAAAACGAAGGAGTAATGGGAGATTATGGGGATCCAATTTTCGGTGCTGTCGAGTGGTTCGACGGGCAATGCAACGCTGGTTGCGAACGGGGAAGTCACGCTAATGGTCGATGCCGGCTTCAGTGCCAAACGCATCGACGAGCTGATGATGGAGCGGGGAGTGACTGGGCAGGAACTGACGGGGATTCTGGTTACGCATGAGCATTCGGACCATATCAAGGGCCTAGGCGCGGTGGCGAGAAAATACAATCTGCCGATCTATGCAAACGAGAAGACGTGGGCGGCCATGGAAAAAGCAATTGGAAATCTCGCGGATGACCAACGCTGTATCCTGGGCACCGGGGATACCCGCGATTTCGGTTCGCTCCGCGTGGAGTCGTTTGCGATCTCGCATGACGCCGCCGAGCCGGTGGGCTACAACTTCTACGACGGCAAGGAGAAGCTAAGCGTATGTACCGACCTCGGCTACGCCAGCGACAAGGTGAAGGAAGCGATCTGCGATGCCGACGTACTGGTGCTTGAGGCGAACCACGATATCGAGATGCTGCGTATGGGACGTTACCCGTGGAACATTAAGCGCCGGATCCTCGGCGACCTGGGCCACTTGTCCAACGATGCGACCGGCGAGCTGATGAGCGAGATTCTGAACGGCCGCTTGAAGCGGACGTACCTGGCTCACCTTAGCCGCGAGCACAATATGCTCGATTTGGCCAAGATGTCTGTGCGCGGTGCCATGGAGGACCGCGGCTGCTTCTTCCGGGACAGCGAGTTCAAACTGTGCGAAACGTATTACGACCGGCCGACGCCGTGGGATGTGTTGAGCGAGCGGTAGGATCTTGCGATAAAAGTGGCCTCATTCGTTGAATTGTATTCGATATTTCATATAGAATCGGGTCGATAGACCTTCTGAGACGAGAATGTGTATGAAAATTCGAATACATTCCGTCGGAATCGCTGAAAACGGCGAAATGGATTCGGTTTTTCGCATATAATTGTCGGCTCAGACAAGCAAACCGCCCGGGGATCGCGACCCCCGGGCGGTTCTTTTCTATAGCTTCCACCCCGGCAAATACGCCTTGGTGTTGTTCAACATCGTCGCAAACAGCTCCTCGGCTTGGTCCGGCGTGAGGCCGGAGAGCAGCGGGTCGTTCAGGAAGGCGCGGAAGGCCAGGTCGCGGTCCTTGCGGATGGCCGCTTTGAGGATGGCCTCCTGGTTGTAGACATGCCGGGTGACGAGGTTGTTGATGTCCTCCGGCAGGCTGCCCGCCAGCACCGGCTGAACGCTGTCCGCGCCAAACACGGCGTTCGTCTCGACAACGGCGTTCAGCGGCAGCGAAGCCATCTGGCCGCGGTTCGGCAGGTTGACGTTGGTGATCATCGGTGCGCTGGCGCCGGTCAAGCTGCGCAACATGGCGATGCCTTCTTCGCCGCTGGATTTGAGCGAGAACGACTCCTCGCCGGCAACGAGCCTGCGGCTGCGTTCGTGCAGCTTCATTAGATTATCGATGCGCCAAGCCACGGTTGTCAGGCCAAATTTCCATTGCTTCACATGCTCAGGGCTCCGTAAATACCAAGTGTTTGGCATAAACTCGGCTAAATGGCGGTCACCGGCGGCAGCGATCAGGCCAAAGCGGCGGAACAGGTCGAAATGGATGCGGTTCGCCGACGTAAAGCTGTTGTTCATCCAGTGGTCTTTTTGCCCATGGGCGCTGAACCCTTCTTCGGCATATTTCTCGGCAAACGCCCGGTAGATTGGGAACAGGTCCGTGCCGCGATAAGAGGCGCGATCCAGCCATGTGAAATGGTTGATCCCCAGCACGTTCACTTCGATGTCTTGACGGCGGACACCGGTGAGTCCCTCCATATCCTGCAGCATTTCGGTGAGCAGCTCCTGCGTGCCGAAGACCTCATGGCAGCAGCCAAAGGCCTTGATGCCCGGGAACACCTCGTACAACGTGCGAGTCAGTACGCTCATGGGGTTCGTGTAGTTGATAACCCAAGCGTTAGGCGCATGGTCGCGGATGGCCTCGGCGATCTCCGCGAACATCGGGATGCTGCGCAGTGCGCGGACCGCGCCGCCCGGGCCGACGGTGTCGCCAACGGATTGGTAGACGCCGTAAGTTTCCGGCGTATGTACATCCGACCGCATCTCCTCAAACGTGCCGGGGAGGATGGAGATGATGACGAAGTCGGCACCTTTTAGCGCTTCCGGCAACGTCTTCACCGCTTCGTAACGCCAGCGGCCCACCGCATCCGGATGATCTTGTAAGTGGTTACCAATTACCTCATTCGCCTGCGCTGCCGCAAAATCGATATCGTATAAGGCCACCTGCCCGGAGAGCGCCCGTTCCAAAGCCAAGTCGCTCATCAGTCCCCACGCCCAGCCGCGCGAGCCGCCGCCGATATAAGCGATTTTCAAATTTTTGACCGTTGTTTCTTCTGTCATAGCTCGTTCACTCCCTTTATTGATGTTACAATAAACATAGAGCAAAAATAGAAAAGTTACCGCACGGATTTTGTTAATTTGAGCATATATTCTACATTTTTTGCTGTTGAGAGACGGAAGCGTGGGGGAGGGAGCGGAATGATGCAGGAAGCACAGTTGGCACCGATTCGCCGGATGCTGTTCATCGAGGCGGCGAAGCAGCCGGGACGGTTCTCGATGGAAGGGGAGCATTTTCACGACGCTTGGGAAATTTATTATCTCGTGTCTGGGGAACGGTGTTATTTCATCAAGGATCAAATCTACCGCATTTGCGCGGGCGATCTGGTGCTGATCCCGGTGAATGTGCTGCACAAGACGTCGCCTTCGGGGAAGCTGTCACAGCCCCACGAGCGGCTCTTGGTAAACTTCCGCACGGAGGCGGTGAGCACGTTGCTTCCCGGGAGGGAGGAAGAGCTGGAGCAGCTTTTTGAACGATACCCGGTCCTGCGCTTAAACGCCGAGGAACAGCACCTTGTACAGCCGTTGCTGGCTCGGATGCTGGCGGAGCAGAAGGAGCAGGCCAACGGATATGAGGAGTACGGCCGGCTGCTGCTGGCCGAGCTGCTGCTCAACCTGCTCCGCATGGCCCATACACGTCCGAACCACGATGGGGAAGAGGGGGGCGGGAAGCGTCCTTACCGGGAGATCGCCGAAGTCGCCCGCTACATTAATACGCATTTCGAGGAGAATCTAAGCCTCGGCGAGCTGGCCGGACGGTTTCATTTGAGCCCGTACTATCTTAGCCATGTGTTCCCCAGAGTCACCGGGCTGACGTTGGTCGCCTACATCAACCGTGTCCGGATCGAGGAAGCCTGCGCGCTGCTGCGCGAGACGGAGTTGCCCGTGACCGATATCGCGTACCGCGTCGGCTACCAAAGCGTGACCCACTTCGGCCGCGTGTTTAAGAAGGCCAAGGCGCTCTCGCCGCAAAGCTACCGACGCGAGCAGCGGATGTTTAGCGGTGGGCATATGGCGTTAAAGAGCTGAATGCAGCCGTTCAAAGCGTCGCGCAGCTCACCGGATGGAAGCAGCCGTAGGGGCTATGACAACGAGGATCACCGGAGAGGTACTAATGAGGTGGAAAGGGCCGAATGGGATCGGAGGCTTAGTGCATGGAGTGAGCGAAATGGCTCAGTAAAATCCGAAGGGAACACTCGAGAGTAGCTCCGTCCTCAGAAATGAGTCAGATCGCGGAAATGTTGCATTCTGTACAACAAATACGCTTCAAAACTAGGTTGTGTAGCCGAAATGATGCTTTTTGTGCAGCATTCTGGGGCGTAGGCAGAGGAATCGGCTGAAATTGTTGCTCAAACTGCAACATTCTTGCCGGTGCCGCATGAACTCCGGAAAAATGTTGCACTTTTTGCAGCAAAAAAGAACTCCTCTCCCAAAACAACGGGAGGGGAGTTCTTAGGTTACGTTGCTATGCGAGATTTACTGCGGGAAGAAGTTCGGCAAGTACTCCTTGTTCGCCTCCAGCATCTCGTCGAGCAGTTTGATGGCGACTTCGACCGACGGGACAAGTGGGTGGTGCGCCAGCGCCTGCAAGGCGAGGTCCCGGCTGCCGGTGACGGCGGCGCCGATGGCGAGCTGCTCGTAGGTTTTGACCGCATGGATCAAACCCTTGGCCATCGGCGGGATGGTCGTCAGCGGGAGCGGGAGCGGGCCGGTTTTCGTAACCACGCAGTTAACCTCGATGCTGGCATCGTCCGGCAAGAAGTCGAGGATGCCGTTGTTGGCTACGTTCAGCGTTTGGATGTCGTTGGTGCCGTTATACAGCGAACGCATCAGGTTTACTGCCGCTTCCGAGTAATATGCACCGCCACGCTGCTCCAGCTGTTTCGGCTTCTCCTTCAGCTCGGGATCGCTGTAGAGCTCGAACAGCTCTTCTTCGACCCGCTTTACGACTTCGGCGCGATTCTGCCCCTGATTTAGGGACTCCAGCTGCTCTTCTAGCATGGCGTCGGTCATGTAGAAGTATTTCAGATAATAAGAAGGCAGGGCACGCAGGGAGCGGAGGAAATCCGGATTCCACTCCCGGGCCGGCACGTTCTTGGCGCTGTACCCGGCCGTGTCCGCCAGCATTTCATCCAGCTTGTCTTCGCCGTTCACGTCGATCCGCGACACCCAATGCAAATGGTTCAGCCCCACGAATTCGGCATAGACCCGGTCTGCGGCGACGCCGTATTTGCTGGACACCTGCTTGATCAAGCCAATCGGGGCGTTACAGAGCCCGATGCTCTTCACCTTGGAATACTTGAGGATCGCTTCGGTCACCATGCCCGCCGGGTTGGTGAAATTGAGCAGCCAGGCGTTTGGCGCCAGTTCCTCGATGTCACGGCAGACATCCAGCAGCACGGGGATCGTGCGCAGTGCCTTCAGCATACCGCCGGGGCCGGTCGTCTCCTGGCCGATGACGCCGTATTTCGGCGGGATCGACTCGTCGCGGGCCCGAGCGTCCAGCATGCCGACGCGCATCTGGGTGCTGACGAAGTCCGCGCCTGCAATCGCCGCCCGACGATCTGTCGTCAGATGGACTTCGATCGGGACTCCCGCTTGCTCCACCATTCGTTTGGCCAGGTTGCCCACAATGTTCAATTTACGCAGCCCCGGCTCAATGTCGACCAGCCACAGCTCCCGCACCGGCAGCTCTTGGTGGTGCCGAATAAAACCCTCCACCAGCTCGGGCGTATACGAAGATCCGCCGCCGATGACGGCGATCTTTAAACCTTGTTTTGTTGGTGCCAAGAGGGATCACTCCTATCTTAGGGTATAGGGGATAACGTCAAATTCATGATAAGCCGCCATCCGCTCGTGCATTTCGCCGGAGACGGTCAAGCCGTCTGCTTCCATCGCCGCCCAGACGGCGCCGACGACCGGCTCCGTGGCCAACGTCACGACGGAGGCCTGCGGCGCCTCCGCCCGGACGGCTTGCTCGATCGGCTCGCGGATCCAGCCGCGGTCGCCGCGCGTCAGCAGGCTGCCGGCCAGGACGACGTCAAACCCGTCGTCCTTCATCCCCAGCCTGCGGATCACCGCCACCGCCGATTTGCCGAGCTCGGCTCCCTGGCGGTGCAGGATCTCCAGCGCGACCGCATCGCCTTCGGCCGCCGCCGGGAACAACAGACGCGCCGCGTCCACAGGGACGTGTTTTCCATGATCCAGGAAATCATGGAACATGTCGTCCACGCGCGCGTACCCCAGCAGCTCCAGCAGCAGCTCGGTCAGCTGCGTGGGCTGCTCGCGTCCGTCCCAAGCGCGGATGACGGAGCGGAACACCTCAATATTCAGTGCGCCGCCGCCGCCAAAATCGCCATACATATAATCGAACCCGCCGCATTGGACATGCTCGCCCCGCGGGTTGCGGCCGGCCGCATTCGTGCCGGTGCCGCAGATCAGGGCGACGCCATACGGGCGGTTCGTGCCCGCGCGCAACCCGATCATCGTATCGCAGTTGATCGTATAGTTCGTGAACCCGATATTCCGCACCATCGGGTGGAGAATCCGGTAATCCGCCTCGCGGTCGGCCCCGGCTAGCCCCAGATAGGCGTGCTGCAGGTCCCCCAGGCGGATTCCGGCTTCCCCCAGAGCCGTCAGCGCGGCTTCCCGGATGCTGGCCGCCGCCTCCGCGGCGCCCGTCTGATGGTTGCCGTTCCCGCTGCGGCCTTTGCCAAGCACGTGTCCGTGCTCATCGGTCAACAGGGCATAGGTTTTGGTGCCGCCCCCGTCGATCCCCAAATAATAAGCCAATCGTCCTCACTCCTTACGGACAGTAGTTTCGCGGAGGATCAGCTCCGGATCAATCCGTTGGCCGGCGCCGCGTTTCATGCGCCCGTCAATGCGCTTCAGCAGCATGTCGGCCGCGGCCAGCGCGATCTGGTCCGCCGGTTGCCGGACGGTGGTGAGCTGCGGCCGCAGCTGGGACGCGATGTATTGGTCGTCGTACCCTACGACCATCACCTGACCCGGCACGGAGATGCCGGCCTCCATCAAGGCGTTCATGACGCCGAGCGCGATATTGTCATCTCCGGCGAAAACAGCGGAGGGGAGGTGCCCCGCAGCGATCCAGCGCTTGCACGTGTCGTAGCCGAAGGCGATTTCAAATTGGCCGGTCACGACCTCAAACGGTTCAAGCCCCTGCTCCGAAAGCGCCTGCAAAAATCCGTTGCGCCGCTCCCGGGTGCTGCGGAACATCTCTTCGCCGCATAGATGGGCGATGGACGTATGCCCCTGCTCCAGCAAATGTATCGTTGCCGCATATCCGCCTTTAAAGTTATCGATCGTTACGGAGAAGCTGTCATTCTCCGGCTTCTGGTTATCAATCAGCACATAAGGAATGCCGCGCCGCTTCAGCTCGACGATGTAATTGTCCTCTTCCAGCGGGGAGAGCAGGATCAAGCCGTCGACGCGGTCTTCCTGGATTAAGTAGTGGGTGTCGCCGCTGCTAATCCCGGTCGTAACCGAAATCGCCAGGAAATAGCCGTGCAGAGCGAGTACCTCGTTTAGTTCTTTTACCACTTGATCGAAAAAAGAGTCCTGCAGCGTCGTCACAATCACGCCGATAATGCCGGTCTTCCCGCTGGCCAGGCTGCGAGCAGCCGCGTTGGGGCGGTAGTCCAGCTCCTTCATCGCGTCCAGCACCTTCTGGCGGTTCTTCTCCCGCACGGTTTCCGCCCCGTTCAGGACACGGGAGACCGTGACCACGGACAACCCGGACTTTTTGGCGACGTCAAAAATGCTAACCTTCATCTCAATATCTCCTCATGTGAAATTCCCATCGGCTTTTAGATTGGCTTAAGAACCACCAACCTTTCTTACTAAAGTTTAAGCGTTTTAACTTTAGGGCATAAGTGTAAGATTTAATTGTGAATTTAGGGGGCAATCGTCACCCTAAAATTAAAGCGCATTAATTATTGTTTATAATAACCCTAGCATAGAGGATCAAGTATAAATAATCAACCCTCTTGTTAGTAGATTAGGATTACTATCAAATTGGGCAACGGGATGTGTAAGGGGGAGCTGAGCGAAACGATCAAACCGGTCGACCCGCTAACGCTTAGGAGACACGCTAAATGGGCAAAAACGGGGAGGTGTGGGATGTAACGCTTACCAGAGAGCTTATTTCCCCGTTTTAGAGGTAAAGGAGGGCGATTTGGCCAATATAAGCATGCTCACAAGCGTTAGAAGTGAAAATCACCGATTTATGCCCCAATAAGCACTCTGGTCAGCGTTAGCGGTAATCTTGGGCGGCTGGCCGCCCCGGCACCTCGGCGAACAAACCCCTAGTGGGCCGAGCAGAAGGGTCAGTTTAGACGGTGGGATATGGAGGCGGGGTGAGGAAGCCGTCGATTTCCAGCGCTTTTTTCTCAATTTCCTCCCGGGTTAAGATCCCTTTATCGATAAGCAGCTCCATGATGGCGCTTAAGGTCACCAATTGGTGATAATGCTCTTCCTTCATATCCGCCAGTTTGGCGAGCACATTGACTTCGTTCATCGGCGTCGAGTAGTAGGAATCCATGAAATAACCTCCCTCAGATGGCTGCGCGAAAAGCGCAGGTTTTTGTGTTTCTTGCCTTCTTATCTGCGACGGGATAGGGGCGGCGAGATCGCTATAAAAATCCCGTTAATTCCCTGATCAAATTCTGCTTCTAAACCATCAAAATATGGTAAAATAAATCTATCAATCTATCGCTTTAATATAGTGTAGTCATGGGTGAGGTCAAACATTCCAATTTTCAGAAAAAAAAGCGGCAATTTCCCGAAGTTCAGGCAACATCTCTCCGGTTCATGACGTTAAAGAAATAAAAGGAACGCGTGAATATGGCTAGGCCGTCACGGCATAAAGTTGAAGGGGACCTATGCTTGGGGCGGAAGGCATACAGGAGATGCCAACGCGGTTTTGGGGAAGAGCGACGGAGGGGGAGAATAGAGATGGGATGGTTTGACGATGACTTTTATTCCACCAAGGTTCCGGGGCGGCGCGTGCGCTTGTCCGAAGGCGGCAGCCTGCGGCGTTGGCGCGGGGGGCCGCGGAAGCACCGCCGGACGGTGCTGTCCACGCTGCAGATCTCTTTAATCTCTTCCGTTCTTAGCGCGGTAGTGGCCGTGCTGTTATTCAGTTTCATTACGGGGCTTCCTTCCTCATCGACTCGCCATACTGCTACCGGCAGCACCGTCTTGCTCACGGATAGCAGTGATCCCTATGACCGGATCAGCTCGGCGGCAGCCAAGGTCGCGCCTAGTGTGGTGAGCATTCTCAATCACGGCGGCGAGGTGTCGGATTTCGATCCAGAGCATGCGGCGCTGGGTTCGGGCGTGATTTTTAAGAAGGAGAAGGGCAAGGCCTATATTATAACGAATGCGCATGTGATCAGCGGTGCGAATGATCTGGAGATCGTGAAAAGCGACGGCAGCTCGCGGAAGGCGGAGGTTGTCGGGCAGGACTCCATTAACGATATCGCCGTGTTAGAAGTTGACGGCCAAGACATCGATACGATCATTGACCTAGGGGATTCCCAGAAGCTGCGCGCCGGGCAAACCGTCATTGCCGTTGGCAATCCGTTGGGGCTTGGAGGGACGTTGACCTCCGGGATCGTAAGTTATACGAGCCGGATGATTCCGGTGTCGCTGAACCAGGACGGCGTATACGACTGGGAGCAGGAAGTCATCCAGACGGACGCGGCGATTAACGAGGGCAACAGCGGCGGGGCGCTGGTTGATTTGAACGCTCGGCTAATCGGCATCAATACGATGAAGATTTCCGATACCGGCGTAGAGGGACTGGGTTTTGCCATTCCGGTCAACGAAGTGATGAAGACGGTTGACGATCTTTTGCTGCACGGGAAGGTCGTTCGTCCATATATGGGCGTGTATACATTGGATCTCAACAACCGGTTCTCCCCGATCTCCGATGAGCAACGCAAGGACCTCAAACTGCCGAGCCATGTCACGGAAGGGGTTATCGTGTTGGAAGCTCACGGGCCGGCGCTCGAAGCGGGTTTGAAGTTAAATGACGTCATTACCCAGTTTGACAAACAGCCGATACAATCGACCTTGGAGTTACGCCGATATCTGTATGAGAGTAAGAAGATCGGTGAGGATCTGGAGGTCACGTATTACCGTGATGGGAAGCTGGAGAAGGCGACCCTGAAGCTGACCGACAAACCGTCCGAGGCGGAGATCGAACAAGGATTGGACGAAGATAAATAACACTTTCACAGGAGAGATTCCGAAGACATGACAGCCGTAGACAGAAACGACTGAAGTGTGGTCGGGGTCTCTTTTTGCGTGCGGGATTTAGAAGGAGGATGGTCATGGCTGCAAGTGATTCGTTTTCGGGAAAAGATCGGCGACACCAGTTGGAGCAAATGGCCAACCCGGCTGAGCCGCTGGACCTGCTGGTTGTGGGCGGCGGGATCACTGGAGCGGGGATCGCCTTGGATGCGGCGGCGCGGGGGTTGCGGGTTGGACTTGTGGAGATGCAGGATTTTGCGGCCGGGACGTCAAGCCGTTCGACGAAGCTGGTACATGGCGGCCTGCGTTATCTGAAGCAGCTGGAGATTGGCGTCGTGGCGGAGGTAGGACGCGAGCGGGCGATCGTGTACGAGAACGGCCCGCATGTCACGACACCGGAACGGATGCTGCTGCCGATTTATCGGGGCGGCACGTTTGGCCGATTCAGCACCTCGCTGGGGTTGCGCGTGTACGACTTCCTCGCGGGAGTGAAACGCGGAGAGCGGCGCAGCATGCTGACGGCGGCGGAGACGCTCGCGCGGGAGCCGCTGCTGAAGCGGGACGGTCTGCTGGGCGGCGGGTACTATGTCGAGTACCGCACGGACGACGCCCGGCTGACCCTCGAGGTGCTCAAAGAAGCGGCGGCCCGCGGGGCGATGGCGGTCAACTATGCCAAGGTGACCGGGTTCCGGTACGAAGCCGGGCGCCTGATCGGCGCCGAGGTGAAGGATCTGGCCGGCGGGCGGACGTATGAGCTCCGAGCCCGGAAGGTCGTGAACGCGGCGGGGCCGTGGGTGGACGCGTTGCGCGAGATGGATCGGTCGAGGCTGGGCAAAATGCTGCAGCTGACCAAAGGCGTGCACCTGGTGTTCGACCAGGGGCGGTTTCCGCTGCGGCAGGCGGTGTATTTTGATACGCCGGATGGCCGGATGGTGTTCGCGATTCCGCGCGATGGCAAGACCTACGTAGGCACAACGGACACGGTGTATCACGGCGAGCTTACCCATCCGCACATGACGGGGGCCGACCGCGATTACATCCTGGACGCGGTTAACGGGATGTTTTCCGGGCTGGCCGTCACGGCGGCGGACGTGGAGTCCAGCTGGGCCGGGGTGCGGCCGCTCATCTATGAAGAGGGCAAATCGCCTTCGGAAATTTCCCGCAAGGATGAAATTTGGGAGTCGACGTCCGGCCTGATCACCATTGCCGGCGGCAAACTAACCGGCTACCGCAAGATGGCGGAGATGGTCGTGGACCGCGTGTCCGCCAAGCTGAAGCGGGAGTTCGGGCGGAGCTTCGCAGCTTGCTCCACCCGAACGTTGCCGATCTCCGGCGGGCAGGTGGGCGGCTCGCAGGGACTGCCCGGCTTCGCGGCGCGGAAGGCGCAGGAAGCAGCGGAACGCGGCATCCCGCAGGCGCTTGCCGCCAAGTGGGCCGCTCGATACGGTGCTAACGTCGATCGGCTGTTGGCGATCGCCGCAGAGGTGGTGGGTCGTGGCGCGCCTGTTGCGGCGGTCGATTCGAGGCGGCTCCCGCTGGAGGTCGCGGTTCCGCTGCGATATGCGCTGGAAGCGGAGATGGCGATGACGCCGGCGGATTTTTTCGTGCGTAGAACAGGGGCTTTGATGTTTGACATCGCTTGGGTGCGGCGCTGGAAGGAACCGGTCTTGGAGGAGATGGCCCGGTATTTTGGCGGGTCGGAGGAATTGAAGCGGCGGTGGGCGGCGGAGCTGGACCGGGCTTTGGAGGCTGCGGTTGTCCCGAAGAACGGATAGGGAATAGATGGGATCCAAGGTTAGAACTAGAAGATAATGTGATTTTCATGTAGGAACAAGGAATTTGTCCTTTTTCTGTCGAATTACATTCAAGAGAGCAAGCATTTATCGATGATAGAAAGAGGGCAGGGGTTCATGAAGAAGGGATGGAAGCGCGGAATTCGCGGATTGGCGATTCTCGCGGGATTAGGAGCGGCCTGGTTGGCCGCAGGGTCTGCGGTTCAGGCTGCGGGTGTAGATTTCAAGGATGTCCCAGCCTCCCATTGGGCTTATGACAAAGTCATGTGGGCGAAGAATAACGGGGTGACGGACGGGTATCCGGACGGGACATTCCGACCGGCTCAATCGGTGACGGAAGCGGAGTTCCTGAGCATGCTGGTCCGGGCTTATCCGGAGATTAAGCTGGATGCGGCGAAGGGGCAGGAGACATGGTATACGCCGTACTATAATTTAGCGTTCGAGTTAACCTGGCCGGTGAGCGACAAGCCAAATGAGCCGATCACACGCGGGTCGGTGGCCCGCTTGATGGCGGCTTTTTACGGGCAGAGTTTGGGTGAAGATGAGGCGGTTCAGTGGGTGCTCGCCCAAGGCTTGGCCCAAGGGAAAAGCGGTGCCGGCGTGGAAGGTTTTGCCCCGAAGGACGCGGTGTCGCGGGCGGAAGCGCAGACGTTCCTGTATCGGCTGAAGCTGACGTTGCCGAAGGCGACAAGCCCGGATCTGATCAAGCCGGAGATCCAGCTGCAAGGCGTTGGGATTGGGGATTCGACGGACCGCGTGATCGAGCTGCTTGGTGAACCGGCGCGCAAGGACGTGACCAACTACGGGTTGGAATGGTACATCTATAATAAGGATTACAAGCATTATACGCAGGTTGGCGTGGCCGACGGCAAGGTGGTTGGTTTGTTCGGCAATCATGAGGAGTGGCAGTTCGGGCCCGAGGCGGAGAAAGGGCTGGAGACGTTGCGGAGCAGCCTGGCCGCGATCTGGGATAAGAGCGAGAACCCGCCGCGGGAATATGTGGAGACGTATACGCCGAGAGGGCAGTACCTCAACCTGTACCTGGACAAGCACGAGAAGTTCCGCGTGGACGGGGTGCTGCTGATGGACAAGAAATTTACGGAGTCTAACGTGTACGCGCCATCTACGCCGGAGTCGCTGAAGGCGACGGAGCGGGAGATTTTGGACCTGACCAATGCGTTTCGTGTGCAAAAAGGGTTAGGCGTGCTGAGCTGGAACGAATCCGTGGCCGAGGTGGCGCGCTCGCATAGTAAGGATATGGCGGAACGGAATTATTTTGAACATGATAATCCGGAAGGGAAGTCGGCGGGCGACCGCATGATGTCTCGCGGGATTCCGCAGTTCCGTGCCTGGGGTGAAAATATCGCCGCCGGCTACCTCGACGCGATCGATGGGCATTATGGCTGGCTTAATTCTTGGGGCCACCGGGAGAATATGCTGGAGCCGGCGTTTACGATGCTGGGTGTTGGTGCCGTGGACGGCTTGGATAGCAGCGATTACGATACGTATTATACGCAAAACTTCTATACGCCTTTGTAAACCGGCTAGGGAGCCGGGGGGCAGGGTTGGATAGGGGGAAGGAACCGCCTGGGGGATGTGACCGGGGCGGTTCCTTTTTTGCGCGGAGTATGGTAGAAAAGATAAAGGACAACCTGTTAATACGGAAGCCGGCCGCGGGAGTGCGGCGCATAAGAAAGGATGCTTGAACTATGTACGTCGTATGCAAAGATCATGTGGAATTGGCCATCGATATGTTCGTGGATGAGTTTGAGGAAGCGCCCGATGTGGTCGATTTGGAGCACACCAAGTTTATTGACTGGGAGCCCCCGGTGAAGTGTCAGGAATGCGATCGTGAGGCACGGTTTTTGGTGGTGTAGCGGTGTAGTGTCGTGTTGCACAATTGAATGAGGGACGACGAACGGGGCGACGGCATGCAGGTGACGGGCCCCGCTGTTTTTTTATATAGGGTGACGAGTTTAGGACGAAAACGGAGGATGAACTTAAGTGCTGATTCAAATCGTGGCCGTCGGCAAATTGAAGGAAAAATATCTGGTACAGGGCATTGCGGAATACGCGAAGCGCCTGGCGCCGTATGTGAAGTTTCAAGTCGTGGAGGTGCCCGACGAGAAAGCGCCGGAGACGATGAGCGAGGCGGAGCTCATCGGCGTGAAGGAGCGCGAGGGCGAACGCATCCTCGCGCAAATCAAGAGCGACGCGCATGTCATTGCGCTCGCGATTGGCGGCCAGCTCTGGAGCTCGGAAGAGCTGGCCGGTTGTCTCGATCAGCTCGGCACCTACGGGACGAGCCATGTCGTGTTCGTCATCGGCGGGAGCCTCGGGCTCGCCGATGCGGTTCTCAGCCGCGCGCAGCAGCGGCTGTCGTTCGGGCGCATGACGCTGCCCCACCAGCTCATGCGCCTGGTGCTCACCGAGCAGATTTATCGCGCGGTGAAGATTAACCGGGGGGAACCTTATCATAAGTAAACGAGATATGTTGATAATACTTTTTATTATTATAAAATGATTAAAGGAAATAAAATTGTAATGGTGAATTATTATATTGGTAATAATAAACAGAAAGGAGACTGATAATTAATGATAATGGTAAAAGAAATTAGTTTTGAATTAGAGGATACTGAAACAGTTATTCATAAATATAAATTTGAAGCAAGTGATAATGATGATCAAATTTTTATTGATAGTCAGGGAATTGAAATAATGATTTCAGGTAAAAACGGATCTTTATGCCATAGTGTTAAAGTAATTAGTGGAGAATCTATATTAGATGAACATCTTGACTATTTATGTGACTTATTTATAGATAATTATAACAAACAAATTAATGACAATAATGAAACTAATGAACAAGGTGTAGAAATTGAAAAAGAGTTAATCAAAAAAAATGACCCAGATATTTTAGTTCCATATGACCCCAACACAATTAGAGTTACACAAGCTAGATTCTCATTAAGAGAGATATTTGAAATGATAAATGGTACAGAACATGATGAGTCTATACTGGACTTGTCTCCAGACTTTCAGAGAAATTATGTGTGGGATAGTACACGTAAATCAAGGTTGATCGAGTCTATTTTATTAAAAATACCACTTCCTGTATTTTATTTGGCAAGGAATAATGAAGGTAAATATCAAGTTGTTGATGGTGTACAACGTTTATCCGTAATTAATCAGTACTTTTCAAATGGGTTTAGTCTGCGTAATTTAGAATACTTAAAAAATGAGTGTGATAAAAAATTTTTTCAAAAAGATCCAAAAGTATCACTACACCCAAAATTTGTTCGACAGCTTCGTTCATACCAAATTGATTGCAATATCATTGAACCTGATACTCCACACCGAGTTAAGTCCGATATCTTTAAGAGATTAAATACTGGCGGTAGAAGTTTAAATAGTCAAGAGATTAGAAATTCCATTTTAAGAAAAGACTCAAGAGATTTTATAAGAAAATTGGCTAAATCTCCTGAGTTTGTTACTGCTACTAATCGTAGTATTAATGTGAAAAGAATGATGGACCAAGAATTAGTTACGAGATATATAGGATTCTATTTCCTTTATAAAGACATCGGTATAACCAATAAATTGAAATATAATGGGATTATGGACGAATTTCTAGATAATGTAGTTGAGGTTCTGAACTCGGATTATAAAAAAATTCCATTTAATCAATTAGAAGCGGATTTTAAAAAGTCAATGAGTAACGCATACATATTGTTTAAGGATTATGCATTCAGAAAAGTTAAACTTGATTATAGTAAGTTTCCCAAAAATATGGTTAACAAATCTTTATTCACTGCTTTTTCTGTTTTATTATCTAATTTTAGTTCTGATGAAGTAAAGAATAAGGGAATACTTATTACTGAATTTGCGAAATATTTAGAGGATAATGAATATTTATATGATTCAATAACTAATGGAACCAATGATAAGGCTAGAATAGATACAACATTCCTTTTAATTGATCAATTTCTGATATCAAATATTGGGGGAAAAAATGATAAATAGTATAGAAGTGAAAAATTATAAGTGCTTTAGGGAAAATAATATTGAATTGAAGAATGCATCCATATTACTTGGTATCAATTCAGGTGGTAAGTCTTCATTAATTCAGTCAATTTTACTCTTCGACCTTGCACTTGATACTTTAAAGGAAGAAAGTGTCCAAAGTATTGACTTAGTGACTAATAAATATGGGATTGAATTACACTCATATGATGAATTAATAAATAGGGATTCGTATGACAACTTTTTTAGTATATCGTTTAATAATAATGTAGTAGCGACATATAAACCTAGCAGTGATTTAAATGTATTGGATGTAAGTTTTAATAAACCCAGTATAGATATTAAACTTGATATAATTTACTTAGGTTCTAACAGGTATATTTCAACTAAGCAAAAAAGTGGAACATTACGCAATATTGTTTTAGGGGATCAGAACGAATATTTAGGATATATAATTGAAAAAGGTAGACATGCAAACAATATACCAGTGTATACCGAAAGAAACTATTGGAACAAAAAAGACACTAGTTTGTTAGAAATACAAATTAATGATTGGCTAGACTTTATTTTTCCTGGTAATAAAGTGACTTCTGCTAATACCGGTAAAGATAATAAATACCTTTTATTATTTGATGACGAATTAGGTCTTCATCATTCTAATATAGGGTTTGGTATTTCATTTGTATTACCTATTATAGTAGCTGGTTTAATTGCAAAAAAGGGGAGTGTATTAATAATTGAAAATCCTGAATTACACTTACACCCGAAAGCACAGTCGAATATAGCTTTATTTTTATCAGTAATTGCTTCATCAGGAGTTCAAGTAATTATCGAAACGCATAGCGAACATATCGTCAATGGATTTAGAAAGGGTGTTCTTGAAAAGGAAAATCCATTTACGTATAGTGATTTACAGTTAATTTACTTTAATAACAACTCTGAGAGTATAGTTGAAAATATCATTTTAAATGAAAAAGTTGAAATTAATAATTGGCCTGAAGGTTTTATGGATCAAGAAGAAAAAGATCTATATGAAATTAGGAAGATGAGGTTGAGGCTGATTGGAGAAGCTAATAATTAATAATGATATTTTTAGTGAAATGTTAAGTTCAAATGATATTGAAACATTCATAAGTATTTCTGAAGTATTAGATAATATGTCTTATAAACTAATTTTTTCTGCTGCTAATATAGAAACTGTATTTGATAATGTTATAAAAGTAGAAGATAGAGATAATCGAGCTATTATAAACAAAAGATTAGAGAAACAGTCTCTCTATATATGTGAGGAAGAATATATAGGATATGTAACACATTTAGAAAATTTAAAGAATGAAGAGATATATACTATTCACGAAGTACTAATAGAGAATAAGTATTTTGACAATTTGAATTTTATGCTCTCTTTTAACTGGAAAGACAATAATCACATAAGAAATATAACAAGCTACGATAGTTTATTAGATATATTAATTCTATTTACAAGTAGACACGATGATATTGTTTCTTTTACAAACAGTTTAAATTTCATACCATTCTTTGTTATAGATTATGAGCTAGATAAATCATTAAAAAACTTAAACGATGGGTTTGATCAAAGAAAAAATGAAATTTTATATCATTTATATTGTATTGCAAAAGAAATACCGAATATAATCGATCGTGGATTTAAAGATTATGAAAGTATTGGAGAACAACTGACATTGTCATGCTCTCCTGAACGAAACAGAGATACGGTTAAAGAGAAATTAATAAAAAAGATTGATGAAAAAACTATAAACTGCGAATTGCATACTAAAATGAGAAGAATATCCTCAAATGCACCTGATAGAATCTATTTTTGTCCCTCAGTACCATTTGGGGTTCACAAAGATTGGGATAATAAGATATACATATACCAAATTACTGCCCATGTTTAAAGTCTCCCTTACATCCACCACGCTGAACCGTATCATAAATAACGGCAAGTTACAGGGTTTCCATATCATTCTTCCGCTTGTTTATGCCTTGCTAGGTATCGACACCTGGGTGCTGCGCACGAGAAGCAGCAGGCTCTAGTGGAAGCAATAGGGCCATCCCGCAAAGGATAGATCTAAACTTGTCGTTATAGAGAATACGGATAATTGCAAAAGGCTTGCTAAGGGAAGCCTCAAATAAATGCGGCTATCCAAAAAGTGAGACTAATCCATACACAAAGGGGTGAATAGAAGACGGTATCTTGTTTTGCAAATCTAGTATGTTTGATTTTCTTAAAAAAGCCTACATATTTTCCTTCGCCAATCGCACGTAACAAGAAAACAACTCCTCCTGCTATACAAAGCCATTTTGTAAGAAGGGAGGAGGTGATGACTGTGAACATTTCTATCTGAACTAGCAGTAATACAGATGCAAAGAAGCAGAGGAATCCGATCAAAAGTGTACCTAACCTTCCTGGCCGCAACACTGGCAATTTACTGTCATCCTTAGTTGGAAGAGCTGCATGTAGTCCCCAACTTCCGCCAAATGCCAAAAAACGTGTAATAAACCGATACTTATAAATATAAAAGATGTGATTCCTATTAAAGTCTCTACCAATTTACCACCCCTCCTTCATGTTATCGTCCCTAGAGCTGAAATTGGTACAAGCGCTGCGCCTGGTTGCGATAGATCCCTTTAGGGGCATACTTCATTAGTTGATTTCTGACACTGGTGATAAACAAGCTTTCCGATTGTGCCATATTCCCGATCCTCCAGGATTGATCTGATATTTGCTTGATTCTCTTTCTGCGTCTGGCATCATAATCTGCGAATGCCTCTTGATCATTGTCTTGTATACGAAGGCATTCGGCCAAAATACGCGCATCCTCAATCGCTTGGCAGGCTCCTTGTCCCATATTAGGGGTGATCGCATGAGCAGCATCACCTATCTCCACCTCCTAGTTACGATCAATACCTTCCCATACAACATCATATTGTTTTCTAAATGATCTACAAATCAATTGTACTCCCCACCAAACAGTGTTAATCTGAAAATCGGCAACCTTAAGTATCCACGCTGCCGCACACCCCACAATACCCGCCGTTATGGCGATTCAGAAAGGTAACACCATGATTAAAATAGATAACCTATCCTTCTCCTTCCCGCAAAAAGAACTCTACAAAAACATTTCCTTCACGCTCGAAGAAGGCCAACACTGCGCCTTTATCGGCACGAGCGGTAGCGGGAAAAGTACATTGATCGAGATGCTGATGGACCCGGAAAGACATTTGTTCGAGGGCAAGCTGGAGATCGCCCCGGATTGCAGAATCGGGTACGTTAGTCAATTCTCGCAGGTGGACAAAACGAAGGAAATGACCGTTTTTGAATATATCGGGGAAGAATTTATCAAGATCCAGGACGTACTCACCGCGATTTATGCTGAGATGGCAACCACGTCGGATATGGATTCGCTGATGGAAAAGGTTCAATCGGCGTTGGACGCATTCGATGCAATAGGCGGGGATGATTTCGAAAGCACGATTCATAAGCAACTGAATCTCGCCAATCTGATGAAGCTGAAAGATGCCAGAGTATCTTCCTTGAGCGGCGGGGAATTCAAGCTGATCCAAGTCATGAAGGAAATGCTCAGCAGCCCGGACTTAATGATTATGGACGAACCGGACGTGTTTTTGGATTTTGAAAACCTCAATGCGCTCAAAAAATTGATCAATTCCCACAAAGGCACGCTGCTGGTCGTTACGCACAACCGCTATCTGTTGAATCATTGCTTCAATAAAATCATCCACCTCGAAAACTTGGAAATCCAGGAGTTTGACGGGCGGTATATCGATTATAACTTCTCGCTGCTTCAGACCAAGATTGAGCTGCAAGAAATCGCGATCGCCGAAGCCGAAGAAATCGAGCGATACGATCACATCATCGACAATCTTCGAGAGATCGCAACGAATGTTGCAGACGCGTCCAGAGGAAGGGCATTAAAAGCCCGAGTTAAGTTTCAGGAAAGATTGGAAGCACGCCGAATCAAAGCGCCGTTTGTCGAGATCAAGCAGCCGAATATTCGTTTTGATCTGGATCGTAAAGTGGAAGACGCCACTGTCGTAAAGGTTGCCAATTACAGCGTAGCCTTCGACGAGCTGCTTCTGCACAACGTTAATTTCGAGATCCAATCTACAGATAAAGTCGCGATCATCGGCCCGAACGGCACAGGGAAAACGACTTTGCTCCGCGAAATCTTCAAAAACAACCATGACTCCATTGAAATCAATGCAGATGTGAAAGTAGCTTATTTATCGCAGCTTCAAGACGAAACGCTAAAAGACTCGAATACGATCCTTAATGAATTCATCGACGCGGGGTTCAAAACGTATGACGAGATTAGAGCGTATCTTGCGAACTACGGCTTTGAAGGCGTAATCCTGGATCAGAAGATCCAATCCTTATCCGGTGGAGAAAAGAACATGCTTCAACTGGCTAAAGTCGCTGGTAGTCAAGCCGATCTGCTGCTGTTTGATGAACCGACCAGCCATTTGGACCTCTATACGCAGATTGCGCTGGAGAAAGCCATCGAAGACTACAAAGGCGCGATTCTGATGATTTCCCACGATTTTTATTCAGTCGTAAATGGCATGGATTATGTGCTGATCATTGACGACAAGACGATTAGAAAGATGAGTATGCGCAAATTCAGACAGATGATCTACGCCCGTCATTTTGATAAAGACTATTTGGAAAACGAACAAAAGAAAAAGGCCGTTGAAATGCAGATCGAATTAGCGTTGAAAAATACGGATTTTGAAACGGCAAAAGGCTTGGTCGACGAGTTGGAAGACATCATTAAGCAGCTTTAGACGGCAACGCTCATAGTGAAGGTAGAAAAAGGCCAAAAGAAGACACTGATGAATAATCTCTCAGTGTCTTTTACTGCATACTTATTGAATTCACTATGGACTGGTAAAAATTAATTAGCCCATATATTGTAAAAACTTGCCGTTAGAGTGTTGCGGTGAACCGTATCATAAATGACACAAATTTTTGGGGGGGAGGTCTGAATGACCTCCCCCAGTCCCAAGCTCCCATCGTTAGATGGGGGCTGATTTGAGTTTCTAGCATGAACACATCTTCAGTTAAGGAGATGTAACAGACTAACTTGGGTACTACGCTAACGCCCCCCCTTTAAATGCAGCTAAATATACCAAAGAGGCTACAGCTAGTTAGTAGCTGTAGCCCTATGATTTCTATCGTTTAGATATCAAGTTTACGTTCACCAATCCATTTCACCATTGCCGGATCACGATGGGAGAAGAACAGGCTCTCTTTCGTATCTAACATAGCAATCGACTCCATATCCGGCTGACTTAATTCAAAGTCATTACGAACAGACTTTGGAATTACAACAACTTCTCTTTGTGTCAGCCACCTTAAAACCACTTGAGCGACAGATTTATTATACTTTTGAGCTATAGATTGCAATACTTCATTTTGGAACAAGTTATTTTTTCCTTCAGCAAAAGGAGCCCATGACTCGATCTGAACATTGTTTTCTCTCATGAATTTTGCATTTTCGATTTGCTGGTTGAAAGGATGCGTTTCTACCTGGTTAACGGCAGGAACAACTTCATTATGAATAATCAAATCGATCAGGCGGTCTTCGTGGAAATTACTAACCCCAATTGCACGCACTTTTCCTTCCCGATACAAGTCCTCCATAGCGCGCCAAGAACCATGCACGTCGCCATATGGCTGATGAATCAAATACAGATCCAAGTAGTCTAACTGCAATCTTTGCAACGATTTTTCAAATGCCATCTTGGTGCGCTCATACCCGGTATCCTGGACCCAAAGCTTTGTGGTGATAAATAAGTCCTCTCTTACTACACCACTGCGTTTGATTGCTCTGCCCACGGCTTCTTCATTCATATAAGAGGCAGCCGTATCAATAAGACGATAGCCTGCAACAATAGCGTCATAAACGCTTTGTTCGCATTCCGTTGAATCAGCAATCTGAAAGACACCAAAGCCAAGTATAGGCATCTCAACGCCATTGTTCAGAATTACGTTTTGCAAAAAAATCCTCCATTGTTTTAAAGTTATTATGTGTACATTAACTCGATGTATCCTCGAATCAGACGGCTTTTGCAGTATCATTATGCACCTATTTAAAAAGGGACCGTTATCACGATCTTATCAAATGTTTGCCTAATCCCCTCACAACTACTTATGTACCGATGGATCATGAACTATAATTGAACTAAAAAATAACGGAGCGAGGAGTGTAAAGTGTCTGAAATATTCACTATGCAGCAAAATGAACTTATCGAAATTATCTATCGCCACGCAATAACCGATGGTGTCCACACGACTGCCATTCCATCCTTAGTTTTCGTACGCGAATCTAATGGATCTGTACCCCGCCATGGAGTTTATAAACCTTCCTTTTGCATTGTAGTTCAAGGCGCGAAGGAGGTCTGGTTGGGGGAAGATTGCTTCAAGTACAATCCTGCAGATTACCTGATTTCTTCCGTTCACTTGCCTGTTATTGCTCAAGTTACCGAAGCGTCTCCCGATGTACCGTATTTGGGTTTTATACTTGAATTTACGGCAAATCAAATTTTAGAGATTTTGCGTGATTCTGATATTCGGGATGGATCGAAAGAACAGGCAAAGCGGGGGATGTTTGTTAACCGAATGGAGTTGTCTTTATTGGATGCGGTCATAAGGTTGGCTCGGTTGCTGGACAATCCGAGGGACATTCTAATACTTGCGCCGCTGTTTACCAAGGAGATACTGTACAGAGTTCTGCAAGGTCAGCATGGGGTTAGGCTCGAACAAGTTGCAATAGAGGGTAACTCTGCCCATCAAATAAATGAAGTTATTGAACATATCACAAATAACTTTGATAAATCATTTCGGATTGAGGATCTTGCAGAAAAAGTGAATATGAGTGTCTCGTCGCTGCACAGGCATTTCAAAGAGATTACAGCTATGAGTCCTGTTCAGTTTCAAAAACAACTGAGACTGCAGGAAGCTCGTCGCCTGTTATTAACCGAATCAGCAGATGCCGGTGATGTCGCATTTCGAGTTGGCTATGAAAGTCCTTCGCAATTTAGTCGTGAATATTCCCGAATGTTTGGTTTTCCCCCTAGACAAGACATGCAGCGTTTAAAAGCATAACCCGAAGGGATATTTCAAAGTACCAGGGGCCTTATATGAGAGTCGATATCCCGCTAAATAGGCCATTCCATGATGGAATGGCCTTCAGTACATTACGATAGATTGAAAATCCGTTTGCTAATGTCTCGCAGAAAAGCGGCCCAACCTTCTTGAAACTCCGGGTCAGTTGAATCAAGCCCTGTAATCATCCGGGTAACGTTAGGGTACAGCAACGGATAGATCGTCAAACTTGATAGCATAAGCGTTACAAAGGACGGCTCAAGTTCCTTCGGGACAAGGCCCATCTCTTGTTTAGATCGGATATCCTCGTTGTAGCTCTTCAAAAGCTGGCCGCGAATATCCTCTCCGTTTATTTCTCCTGGAATGGCTTCGACGGCTTCCCAGGCCGTATATTTCAAAAAATCCATCAAATAAGCGATATTGATTCTTAATCGGTATTCGGCAATATCCGCAGGATTGGCCGGCAGGATAAAGTTACCCGACGGTACTGAGGAGAGGAAATCCTCGATGGTTTCTTTTAGAAGATGATCTTTGCCCTTGAAATAGTGGTAGATTAACTGTTTTTTTATTCCAGCGCGACGGGCGATCGCTTCGATCTTCGTACCTGCATATCCATTCATAAGAAATTCTTCCCTAGCGGATTCTAAGATTAATTTACGTGTTCGCTCTGCATTACGTATTTCGCCCACGGTAATCCCTTCTTTCCAGAACAATCGTAGTTAATCATATCGGTTTCTTTATAAGAAATCAACTCAACTTAATTTATATAAAGTATTACTTGACGTAAGGTAAATTATTTTGTTTAATGATTATGGTAATATCTTGCTGCTGTGTCACTTGGAGTACAATTCAAAAAGAGGGAGGCGACCAAAGATTAACCCGGAAGTAACTGATTTTATTGAAGCTTTGAAGGAGCCGTGGCAGGTTGAGCTGTCAGTTGCCCTACGCGGCATTGTTCATGAGGCCATTGAGAATGTCCAGGAACGCATCCAGTACAAAAAACCTCATTTTCTCAAGAATGGTAAGTATGTTGCAGTCATCTCGCCATCGAAGGAAGCGGTCAGTTTCACGCTGTTCAATACGACTGGCATGGAGCTTCCAGAAGACCGGTTTGACGGGCCGCCGGAGAGAAAGACACTGAAGCTCCGCAAGGGACAAATTGTTGATAACTCCGAACTGATGGCGCTGCTGAGCAAAGTGGCTTCAGCACTTTGACTTGGAATAAGGAAATAGCCGGATCGTCGTGGATTCGTCGCATGAATGGTGTACAAAAAAATGATGGAAGGATGTTGAACATGACAGCACAACTTAACGCCTACATTCAATCGGAGGATGCGAGCGCGCAGGCTGGGTTTTATGCGCAGGCATTGGGAGGGGAAATCCTTTCGAAGATGACTTACGGGGACATCCCCGGCACGCCAGAATCAAACAAAGATAAAGTGATGCATATGGTATTGTCCGTAGCAGGAGGGAATCTATTGTTCCTTGCTGACTCCCCCCTCGAACTGACTCGGGGAGGACGAATCATTTCGCTGTCACTCACTTTTACTGATGAAGCAGAGGCCCGTCAGTCCTTCGGCAATCTTGCTCAGGGTGGTTCCGTAAAGTATCCTTTTGAATTACAGCCGTGGGGAGCCTATTACGGTGAGATCGAAGATAAGTTCGGAGTGAATTGGATGATCGTGAAACAGTGACCGCTGTTATCTAAAAACAAAGACGCCGGGGAACCATCCCCGGCGTCTTTCCTTGTAGGTTAGCCCCCACATTGATCAGATACTTGATCCACCTTGATTGTGTCGGAGACAGGGAAGTTCATTTCTTACCATGCCACAATTCCTCCGTTCAATTCCTTCACTTGATAACCTTGTTCCAATAAAGACTTTGCTACTTTGTCCGCTGTATTGCACCAGACATCAGCTAGAGCGATGGCTGGGAAGGCGACGGTGTTTCGCCACTGGTCTTCCAAGACCAAATGAAACGGAATAGGGAAAGCGAGAATCGTAAGAAGTTGGGTATAATGATATGATGGTTTAAGCTCGGAGTACCGACACAGCATACCATCTAATACAGGCAAAGGAAGGCTTAAATGACAAGTAATCCTAAACGTTACCGTTTCAGTGAAGCGCCCATCTGGAAAGTCCAGCGAGAGTATTATGAAGAGAAGGGAACGAGGGCCTGGAATAATGACCAAGTTCCCCAATATATAACGAGTAATCCCATGATTGCAGCTGCCTATGCAGAAATGATCTTTGGGTTTCTTCAAGATCGAGTGAATAGGGGAAATGGCTTTGAGCCCGTACATATTGTGGAGCTTGGAGCAGGAGCGGGACGACTTGCTTTCCATTTGTTAAAGGAATTGTGTCAGTTAGTAGACTACGTCGGGATCTCGCTGCCTCCGTTCCGCTATATCATGACGGATTTGGCCATGGACAATGTTATGGCTTGGAAGGCGCATCCCGCGCTTCAAACGTTTATTGCCGAAGGATTACTGGACTTTGCGCAATTTGATGCTGTGCATGATTCAGAGCTGAACCTCATTGTAACAGGCACAACCATTCGTGAAGGAGATTTAAAACAACCCATCATCCTTATTGCCAACTACTTCTTCGATAGCATACCGCAGGAATTGATTTACATTGGAGAGGGGAAGGTTTATGAAACGGATGTTTACGTTGAGCAACCCGAACATCATGATTCGCTTCAACCCGCAGAATGGTTAGATCAAATCCATTTAAGCTATGAGCATCGACGAGCGCCTGAGTACGAACAGGAAACCTATCCTTACCGCAATGTGATTTCCATTTATCAGGAACAACTTGAAGACTCGCATATTTTATTTCCTGCTGCCGGTATCGCTTGTTTGGAGCGTTTGAATCGGTTAACCTCATCGGGTTTTCTTTTGATCACAGCAGACAAAGGAGATCACTTGCTGGATAGCTGGAAATTTGCAGAACCGCCCGAGTTGGTCTTACATGGAAGCTTTTCATTAACGGCCAACTACCATGCGATGAAGTATGTTTATGAACAAAAAGGAGCCGAGGCGTTATTCCCTCCGCATCATTATAAAAATATTAATGTGGGCTGTATTCTCTATCTTGATCAACCATTGGATTATCATCACTTGCGATTAGCCTACCGTCGTTGTATCGAACGCTTTGGTCCCGATGATTTTTTTAATATGAAATGGTGGGTGGATCGCAATCTAGATAGCATGGAGTTGCAGCAAATCTTAAGTTTCTGGCGTTTGGGCGGTTATGATGCGGAATTTTTCATTCAGAGCACGAAGCGGATTTCCAGCCTGTTGCCAGAATCCAATGAAGACGAAAAGCAGGATTTGCTTCGTGGCATTCAGCGGATGTGGTCCTCGTATTACGTCATGGAGCAGCGATATGATCTGGCGCTCGATGCGGGATTGATCCTATTTGAGATGGAGATGTACGAACCCTCCAAATACTATTTGGAGATTTCGGTACACGAAGAGCAAGACGAGGTCGTATCCACTGTATTTTATTGCCTCGCCATTTGCTGTTTCGAGTTAGACTTCATTGAAGACGCAAAGAGGTACTTGCAAAAGTTGTTGGAACTTGAACCTGATAATGAAGAGGCATTAGCGCTGATGAATTATTGATGGGGTTGCTGCAAAGGTAATGGAACAACAAGCGAGTAGAAAGGAGCATCACCTATGGAAGTAACCGCACAGGAAGTGGCAGAATGGATGGTCAAGGAAATCAGGTTTAGGGGAAACCTCTATCAGACCGATGCAATTGAATATGTGAAGACCCATTTCGGCGAACAATTCGTTTTCGTGAATGAGAACGGAAATACATCGCTGTCTAAAGAAGTGAAGAAGGCTTTTCGCAAACTTCACGGGGGCAGAATTGCTTGGGACCGCGACGGATTCTTTTGGGCTTGGACCTGAACCCATGGGGGCAGGTCCCCATCAAGTTAATTCCCCGAGAAGATAACATTCCTCAACTGAACGACCAGACTTTTAAGTTCCTTCTCCCTCTCTAAATAGGACAGCGAGGCCTGTATCAGCGGATGATTCGCGGCCTCCTTGCTAACCTCCGTCTGGATGAAACGGGAAAGCTCCCTTATTTCCGAACGATGTGCGGCACCGGCCGGGATCGTATTCATGGCCGTATCCATCTCCCGAAACAGTTCTGAAAGAATCTGCTCCTTCTCACCCTGCCGGTCCTCGAATCCCCAGTTTAAATACCTCTCGAATGAAGCTTGGTTCAGCATAGACTTAGGATCGGACGTCATCATATGCTTAACGAGCACATGGAGCTTGTCCAGGATGAACCTCGCCGTTTCCTCGAGGGATAACGACCTCTCCTCATATACAATCCAAAAGAGATATTCCTTCAGAATCGCCCGATAGATGGCAACCAAGTCCCATAGATACGGTTGGATTTCCTCGCCATATACATGCAGCAAACACTCTCTATGCCATCGGATGAGCCGGCCCCTAACCTTGTGTCTGAGCGGCTGGAACTTGGGATCCTGTTGAATAGGGAGCTCCGTAAATTCGACCAGAATATGTTTGTACTCCATAAAGTAGCGGAATCGCAAAACGATCTGCTGAACAAACTGTTCTTCCGGCGATAGTCCGGGAAGACGTGTCAGCGCATCGACTTGATCAAAATAATCGTTATGACATTGATTAAATACCTCGCTAAAGAGATCCTCTTTGGAAGGAAAGAATTTATAGACCGACCCCTTGGAAATACCGCAATCCTCGGCAATATCCTGTATCGTCGTCGAAAGAAACCCACGTTCCTTAAAAAGCTTCGTCGCTGATTGTATGACCTCTTCCCTTGTCACATTCATATAAAGATTCTCCCCCTTGACGTACTATGAATCATAGTACAAAATATAAAACACCAAGTCAAATGACTGTGAGTTCACGATTGTTAACACGCAGTCAAATATGAGTGATGGGGAGAATAACGGTATGGAAAAATTATTTGATCCGAAAAAAACAGCGCTGGTTGTCATCGATCTTCAAAAGTGGTTGGGGAACCAATACGCCCCTTATTCCGCCGAGCAGGTGGTATCCAACGCCGCCGACTTGGCAGATGCCTTCCGTAAGCAAGGCTCGATGGTTGCCTTGGTCCGGGTATCCAGCAAAGACCTGAAGGATATCCCTAAACCGAAGTTGGATACCCCTGCACCTGCACTGAATCTTCCTGAGGGATGGGATGAGATCGTCGCGGAAATGCGGGTCACCGATACGGACCACATCATTACCAAGAAGCAGTGGGGAGCTTTTTACGGGACGGAGCTGGACCTGCAGCTGCGCCGCAGGGGAATAGACACCATCGTCTTATGCGGAATCGCAACCGGAATCGGTGTGGATACGACCGCACGGGAAGCATTTATGCATGGTTACCAGCAGATTTTCGCGATCGATGCAATGACTGGATTTTCCCAGGCCGAGCATGATTATGTGAAAAGCTATATTTTCCCGCGCATCGGGCGTACCCGGACTACCCAAGAAATCATCTCTGCCCTTACTGAAGGGGAATCCTAAGGCTATCCAAGGGGGCTATGGCGAATATCGCTACCTTCTTCCGCAGTCAGCTGAATTATGGACAATAAGACGCCGGGGAACCTTCCCCGGCGTCTTATTGATTTAGCACCCACATTGATCAGATATTTGATCCACCTTGGTTGTGTCGGAGACAGGAAAGTTCATTTCTTGCCATGCCGCAATTCCTCCGGTTAATTCCTTAACATGATAACCTTGTTCCAATAAAGTCTTTGCTACTTTGGCCGCAGTATTGCACCAGACATCCCAGCAGTAAACGATAATTTCCTTATCCTTGGGTATTTCATTTAAGCGGTTTGACAATTCCTGTTCAGGTAGAACATAAGCATCCTTAATGGTTACACTTCTTACATGAATGGGGCCGTTTCTAACATCCATTAAGAAGTATTTCTCCGGATCCATTTGCTTAGCTCTCATATAATCCATAGGGCTGATGGTTGCTTCCAAACGTGCATTAAAATAATCAAGTGCGTTCATATTCTACAATCTCTCCTGTTCTTTAAAGTGTTTTCCAAACTTTAACCAGAAAATCTTTAAGTAAATGCTTTTCTTGCTGAGTTAAAGGAGCTAAAACGTCTAATTCAACCTGTTTTAAAAAGTCCCAACGTGAATCCAAAACCTCATTTCCCTTATCCGTAATCACAAGGCTATAGGATCTTCGATCATTAGGGTTCTTTGTTCGCTCCACAAATCCTAAAGATTCCAAATGGTCCATGTGGCTTACCATAGTTGTTCTATCGATTTGTAGGTTATCGGAAATATCCTTTTGCGATGAATAAGGGTTTCCTTGAATAAATAAAAGTACCCCATATTGTCTTGCATTAATGTGAAAGGGGAGGAGTCCTTCAGCAAACTTATCTTCCATTTGTTGCAGGACTTTTCCAAGCAAAAAACCATAAGATTGATTCCATTTATCCAACCTAATAATCACCTCCTGATAATCAGTTATTAATATAATCAGTATAACTGATCAATTTTCGGATAGCAAGTGTTTAGGAATTTGCGGCTTACTCTGCGATTGAAAACTTAACTTACCGTCTTATTGACAAAATCAATCTCCGTTCGGATCCCTTTATGGGCGTCATTCCACAGGCCTTTTATCAGGCGAATGCGCAGCAGGCATGTATTAGGGTCTTCGTCGTTATTGGCTTCGTTGTACCACTCAGCGAATATGGTGCGCAGCTTTGCCATCATCTCCGCGTTTTTCTCGTCACAAACCCAGCCCAGGTTTTCACCGATCCCATCGGCCGTAAAGTTTTCCACGATGATACAAACGGCGACTTCGGGGTTTTGGGCGATCTGCTGCATCTTGTTTGAGGTCGCATAGGTGACGGTGTAGAAGGCGCCGTCCTCATAATAGGCGTCCACAATGCGGGCGGCGGGACGGCCTTTGCCATTGGCCCCCGGTTCCAGCGCGATGGTGGATAGAGAGATCAGGCCATCCTTGTTACCCACTTGTTCTTCCAGCAGTTTCATAGCTTCGTCGTATTTGCTCATCATATTACCCCCTAAAGTGTGGTAAGGCTTACATGATGAAGCTTATCATTGTCAAATTTTAGTGCATGTGATGAAATATACGATAATCGTGGAAAAAGAAAGTAGCGAGGATTAGGGGGGGCCTGAATTAGAGATATTGTGACTTTATTTCATCAAGTTGTTGAAGATAACTTTTCTTGAGCTGTTCCGGAAATTCAATTTTTACATGTTTCCCATAGGAACATAGATAATGCGTCATGTAGTCGAGTTCAGCTTCATTATAGCCGCCGGTCAGATAAGAGATCCCGTCCTTCTCTTCTAGCACCATATTCGGGTAATGATGCTTTAAAAATAGTTCTTTCCCAAACGAAGTTAATTGAGCGCGAAAAGGGATATGATGATAATTTTTCACGTGTTCCTCATGAGATATCTTCAGTTCTTTAAGGGAGTGGGTATGTTCAATTTCTTCAAGAATTTCGCACTCTGACATATAATCACAGCGATAGGTTCCCCACATTCTTTGATTGACCTCATAAGCACTACAAAACCAAATGCCATTGCGATAAAACAATTCATAAACCTGAAGATCAATTTGAATGGTTTCATGTTGAGAGTAGATCATTCGAACCACTTTTTCTTCCATAATCGCAGTTAAGATAAGCGCAAGATATTCTGGCGGGTTAATTGGAGCAACGCTATAATACCGAACCACCTTAAGCATCCGATCAAGATACTCTTGCTGGCTCTTAGGTAAAGTGGCCAATAATTTTTGTCGGATATGTGGATATGATTTTTCAAAAGGCGTGCTTGAGAGAATGTTTAGGGCATTCAATGCGAAGAAAATAGCTCGAATCTCATCCTTGTTGAAATAAACCGGGGGCAGCAAGGTTTGGTTAATCAATTTATAACCTCCGTATCTGCCGCTTTCTGTATAATAAGGCAAACCCAGCGCAGCCAATTCTTCAAGATCTCTTAGTGCCGTTCTTTTAGAAATATGAAACTCTTCCATCAAGTCTTTTAATCGAAATTCGTGTTTATTGCTCAAAAAAATAAGTTCCTGATTGAGACGTTCTGCTTTTTTCATTCTTTGCTCCACCTTTGTTTAATGGTGTCTAATATTGTCACCTTTTAAGGGTACACTTAGTTTATCAAAAACAAAGGAGTTTTATAGATGAAAACTTTACTTATTAACGCACATCCTGATTTTACAAACCGCAATCACTTTTCCGTTCAATTGCAAGAAAAATTTATTGAAAAGGTTAAGCATGAATTCCCGGACGATGAACTGACAATCATAAATCTTTATGAGTTGGATATTCCAAGAATTGAAGCGGATGGATTACTTGCGATTTGGAACAAACAAAAGTCTGACATCGCCCTAAATCCAACTGAAGCAGAGATTGCCAAACAGTCTGCTGCATTATTGACGCAATTCAAGGACCATCATCGGATCGTCATTTCAACGCCGCTGCATAACTTTAACATTACCTCTCGACTCAAGGACTACATGGATAACATCCTCATCGCACGTGAAACGTTTAAATACACAGAGTCGGGTTCTGTGGGATTGATGACCGATGACTATCGATTGCTTCTCCTGCAAGCCTCAGGTGGAATCTATACGAATAACGACCGTTATACTGCATTGGATTTTGCCCCTAATTATCTAAAAGAGATGTTTACGAATATCATGGGCTTTAGCCAGTTCGATTTGGTTCGCGCTCAAGGAACGGATATCTTGTCTGCCGATCAGGTGTGGGAGCATGCGAATCTAGATCTAGAAAAGGCTTTTCGGCATTTTTACGAAAATTAATCGTCATTTAGGTTGAACAGCTTTAAACTCGTCAATCGTTTCTGGGGTGTGTTTGCCTTCTTTTCCTTGGAAAAGGTCCATATTAACGGTAACATCCATACAACCTAGATAGGTTCCGTTTTTATCCCGTACAGCCATGAATTTTTGATAAATTTGACCGGATTCCCCAGAACGTTTGGGGAACCAAAATTCCCATTCATCGCGTGTTCCTGAACGAAAATCATTCAACAATTTTTCAACGTGATGCGCCACTTTGGGATGAAGTTCAAGCACATGGCGACCAATGGCTTCTTTACGACGACCATGGACACGGTTTGGATTATTGGAATACCAACGGAAAATATCGTTAGCATCGCAAAAGCCCATTTCAAACGGCAATAGATTAATAATTGAATCCAAAGTGCTTGCTTGAATGGCACCTGTTTCAAAATTGATGACCGCCTCCGGACTAATTAAGTCGGACAATTTATCTTTAGACATATAAAAATCCTCCTTTATGGAATCTCCCTTTAGGAGATGGATCTATTAGGTAATAATGATAGCAGTAATAATGATTCAAATTGTGACTTGTTTCACAAAAAACGAAATAACCAGGATTTCCAGAGTCACACATCCGCTTCACCTCAAATATGATGGGTCTAGAAATCGAATGAGGTGAGCAAATGGCAGTCGTGAAATCCAGGCAACAGGATATCGATATGTTGGCAAGGTTGCTTCGGGCCGAGGCGGAGGCCGAAGGCGAAATGGGCATGCTCCATGTTGGAGCAGTTGGCATTAACCGAATCAGAGCGAATTGTTCCGATTTCACAGGAATCCGGACCATTCCCCAAATGATTAACCAGCCGCATGCATTCGAAGCGCTGCAACATGGGATGTACTATCAGAAAGCAAGAGATAGAGAACGCCGTCTGGCGCAACGGGTTGTGAATGGAGAACGGAGTTGGCCAGCCAAATTCTCGCTGTGGTATTTCCGCCCAGGATCGTATGACAACCCCGGTCCCTGTCCGCCAACTTGGTATAATCAGCCGTTTGTTGGTCGATGGAAGAAACATTGTTTCTATGAACCAACTGCGGAAGAATGCGCAAGTGTATATAGTACGTTTTAAAAATTAGTTAGCAAAAAGACAGTTAGGGCACATGGAGTAGCCTTAACTGTCTTTTTTTTATTCAGTGATCCTATTGGATTGCAAAATCGATAAAAATGACGCCAGCTGTTTCTGTGATTCGGGCTTATTGAACAATTAGGCCGATGAATAATGCAATTGTTTTTTCGTCTAAAGAAATGAGAATCCCAAAAACAATCTTTGAAGTGTTTGAAATGTCATTAACCTCCACACAAGCAAAAGCACATGCTAGAAAGGGACAAGTCGATTCCGTTAGTGAGCCGAGCGTTATGTCCTTCATTAGTGTAAGTTCACCATTCCCAATACCCGTTTCAACCAGCTGAGGCACCCAATCGGGTGCCTTCGATTTCGCTCTATAGTTGATACGGAGAACCTTACCCCAATTATCGGCAAGTTTTTCTGTCGAAGCGAGCAAGAGACTGAAAATACATGTGCTATTGCAACTTCTCAGAGTCTTATAAGTTATTAAATAGCTCGATTTTATAATCGAGTTTCTCCAACATCTTATCAAGCTCCTTAGCAACTTGTTTCTCGAAAATTTTTAAGGTGTGAGAACAATTTTCTCTTCAAACTTCTTATTCCATTTAATTGTAATGATGATATCCTCCCCTTTCCTTGGCAAGAAGTTGGTGTCTATTGAAGGAGAAATGACCTTATCACTGAGGTAACTATCAGTCTCAGAAGTTATAGTTCCACTTAGTTGAGAAACGTTACTGGGACTAGCTATATTATAAGCGACATCAAAAATCAATTCTTTAGAGTTGCGTGGTTCAATAGTACATTGGAGCAAATATTTCGATGCTTCGGAACTTTTTTCAGTCTCTCTTATAGTATAATTAGCCGTCCAATGGTCACTTTGTCCTTGTAAAGAAATCATCTCCTTGCTTATTTTATTGTCAGTTTCCTGCTTAGGATTACTATTACACCCAACGAATACAAAAATAAAAATTAATAAAACAAGACCAAATTTGATTTTCATAATTACCTCCTAAATTTTGTAATTATTACTACCAATATTTTCAATATTAGTATATAATAACATTGTAATTATAACCTAAAAAGGAGGATGTTTACATGTTTTTGAGAAAAAAAGTGATTCTTTTTCTTAGTTCCGTCTTATTAGTTACTTCTTATGGTTCGATTGCAAATGCTGAACAAATTGGTAATAATGAAAATTATCAATTTGTTCAGTCCCATCATGATAATGAGGAATTTATGGTAAAGAATATCCTTGATGCAAATGGACAACTAGAGAACTTGGAAACAGGAGAAGTTTACGAACTTGAAGTAGGAGAGATCAAAGTACAAAAGCTAGATGACTTTATGCGAATTCAAACCAACGAAACTGCCACACAATATAAAGCTGAAGCTGTAATAAGTGCAACAACCCACACGCAATCTGGAAATAAGACTGACGACAGTATATCACTTAAGGTCTATGCAACTATTTATTATACTTCTTATTCGAAGGATGGCTTTACTTATGTTGGAATGGATAAAATTGATTATAGATTTGATCTACTCGACAGCTCTGTAACAGTGTCTAATAAACGAATTTTAGTTTCACAAAATGGTGGTGCTGGTTATACAAATGGAGGCAAGGCTGTAACTAATCAACAAGACACCTTAAATGCATTTGATTCTGATACGATACTTGTAAGAAATTGGGGTTGGGATGCAGTTCTGAAATATGGTCTCGCTTATGCTTGTGGTATCAATATTACGGCAACATTACAACGCGGTACACATTCGAGTTGGAATTTCGTATTCAATTTTCCGGTAACCTAATAGTTGGATTTTTATCTTATTGAGGAATCATACTTGTTTTTTTGGGGAAGGCTTTAGGTAGTAGGTTAGTTAGCTAATAGATTTATTATACTTAACGACGTTGACGCCCATCGATATGTGATGGGCGTTTTTTCTTATCAAAGTCGAGGATCAACGCTGGACTTTATTCAGTTTTAAACTTAGGAGCGACTTCTGATGCAAGCTTATTTTTGACATTACACTCAAATTCTAAGTCCCTAGACCAACCCATGCATAAGGGAGCTTTAGTCTACATTGAAGGGTCATCACTATACAAATGTAATTCGCTCGATTATTAAATTAGTAAAATTCTCAGGACTAATTCCCCCGATCTATTTTGCTTTCTAAAGCAGACTTCGTTCGTAATCCCTTAGTCGATCGCCAACAAAAGGTAAGGGCGTCAGCGGCCGCTTAACGTTTGCCAATTGCCGCCCGGGGACGCTGGAACTGCTGGCGCGCGAGCTCAACCTCTGCCCTAATAACGCAGTCCTCAACATGATCGTTGAACAACCCCATCGCTTGCATGAAAGCGTACATCGTCGTCGGGCCGACGAATTTCCAGCCTTGCTTTTTGAGCTCTTTCGAGAGCGCGATCGATAGCGCCGAAGTGGATGCAGTTTGCGGCTCCGCAAGTTGACTCCGGTCCGGCTCGTACTTCCAGAAGAAGGCGGCCAACGAGCCCTCCCGATTGACCATCTCTTGCGCCCTCCGTGCATTGTTGATCACCGCCTCGATCTTGCCGCGATGGCGGATGATGCCTTCATTCCCGAGTAGACGATCTAGGTCGCGCTCTGTATAGCTCGCGATCCGGTGAAAGTCAAAATCATGGAATGCTGCACGAAAGTTCTCCCGTTTCACCAGAATCGTCCGCCAACTCAGGCCCGATTGGAACCCTTCCAGGCTGATCTTCTCGAACAACCGGCGATCGTCGTCGACCGGGAATCCCCATTCGGTATCGTGATAATCAAGAAATTCCGGGGCGGCGTCGCACCATCTACAACGCGGTCTACCGTCTGTTTCTGCGATTATTGTATTCATAGGCTTCCTCCTCATTCGAGTGTGCCAGCAGCGAGCTCAAGCAGTCGCACATCTGTTCAATTTCATACCGTATAAACTTCTCGTCCCGAAGATTAGCACGATCGTCCTAATTTGTCAAAATCATCCGACAAGTATCCCAAGATTGAATGACAAAATTGTTAGGTCGAGGTAAGGCAAATCGATGGTTTAGGCCAGCCTGGCGGGATAAGATGGGAGGGAATGAAGTCGGAATTTTGAAAAGGGGGATCGAGATGAGATTGTTTGAACTGTTGCTTCTGCTGTCAAACCTCGGCTTGTTTGCGTTAACCGTTGGCTTAAAAAAGGGACGGCGAAGAAGTCCAGTATTCGCTTTAAGTGGAGTCGCCACACTGATCCTGATCATTCATGGGACGGTGGAAGGATACAGAATTCAGCTATTTTTCCTATATGGCATAACGATCATTTATTTAGTCCTTTCAAGTTACAGCTATTTCAAAAAATGGCTTCTCAAAAATCCCCCGGTTCATGTTGGGCTCGGCTTATACCGCTATAGCGATCATGCTGATCGGAACCGCAGGGCTCATGTACGCTTTTCCTGTATTTCAACTCCCTGAGCCGACAGGTGAATATCAAGTAGGCACGCAAACCTTTCATTTCGTGGATGCACATAGGGAAGAGACCTTTAGCGAAGCCGGCGACGGGAAGCGGAGCATCTAAACTTTACTGATGTACAGTTCATTTCTCCCATTTTCAAAATGCTGGGTATTACAGGGACGATGGCGCCCGAAAGAGCGAACACCGTGATCAATGCCTATATGCTGGATTTCTTCGACAGGTATTTGAAAAATCAGGGCGGTGTCTTCATGAAAGGAGCAGGCACATAACCTTCGTCATGGACACCTGCATATAGCACTGCTATAATCGAGTTATGAACACATATGACAAAATATTAGCAGCTGCTCTAAAGGTCCTCGAAGAGGAGGGCGGAGCCCAATTTTCGACTCGAGCCGTAACTGCGATCGCGCAAGTTTCCGCTCCTACGCTCTATCACCATTTTGGCAATGCCGATGGACTCCTGAGTGCAGCTATAGTGGAAGCGTTCAAGCAATTATTTGAAAGCAAGATTACCGCTGTGGAGTCCACCGTTCCAGAGGTGGCTCTTCGGCAAGGATGGGATGACTATGTCCGCTTTGCGGCTGCCCGTCCTCGGATTTATGCGGCGATGATGGGGCGGTTGCTCGAGGGCGCCCATATCGAGGCGGCAGATCAGTCGTACCAAGTACTAGTGCAAAATGTTAGCAGAGTTGCCGACGAAGGCAAATTGGCTGTGTCAACGCAGGCTGCGGCAGATCTAGTCTGGGCTTCCGCCAATACAGCCGCTTGGTTGTATGTAACGGCCCAAACCCGCAAAGTACCTCCACCCCAACCCGAAGTTGTTGAGCTCATTCGAGAAACCGTAATGCAGATCATTTTGAAGTGAAGCTTCAAAAAAATAAGGACGCATAAGAAAGATCGTCTATCCAACCTGGAACTTCAGGAGGAGGGCGATCTTTTTCATGTTAAGTGGATGCGAGCATAACTTCTCATGGCATCGGCTTGTGCGAAAAATAAAGATATAGCACCGCTATAGACATTGGTGTATAGCGGTGCTATAATCCCTGTATAGCAGTGCTATAGAGGGGTCCGTATCTTATCAAACCTAGGAGGGTTACTATGTCATTCCAAACTCAAGAATTGGTCGTTGTTACAGGAACGTCGAGCGGCATCGGTAGGGCTACCGCGGAGCAGCTCGCCGCCGAAGGATTTCATGTTTTAGCTGGGGTTCGTCGTCAGGAAGACGCGAACAAAATCAAACGCAAAAATATCGAGCCGGTGATCGTTGATGTTACCCAGGTCGACACACTAAAGGCGCTGGCAGAACGGGTGGAGCAAGATCCGCTTGGTCGCCCTTTGCGGGCAGTGGTCAACAATGCCGGCATCGCCGTTAATGCACCTCTTGAGATGGTTCCCCTCGATGAGTTTCGCCGTCAGATCGAAGTCAGCGTGATTGGGCAAGTCGCGGTTATTCAGGCGCTTACCCCGGCCTTGCTGAACAGCGGCGGACGCGTGGTTAATATCGGTTCGCTTGGGGGTAAGGTCTCCATGCCTGGTTTCGGAATTTATTCGGCGGCCAAGTATGCGATGGAAGCCATCAATGACAGTCTCCGCAGGGAGATGTCCTCGTTTGGCCTCAAGGTCATCATGATCACACCGGGTGGTGTCAGCACGGGCCTATCGGAGCGAGGGATTGCGACAGCGGAGCGGCTGGCCAAGTTGATGACGCCGGATCAGCATAGGCGTCATGATCGTCTTTTTGACGCCGTGAAGGCTCAGGCTGAAGCGTGGGCAACAGACGGTATCCGCCCTGAGAAGGTGGCAGCAGTGGTTTCACGGGCAATCCACGTAAATAAGCCGCGCACCCGCTATACAGTCGGTCGTGATTCGGCACTGCTGACCCGACTGATCCGTATTCTCCCAGACAAACTGCTCGACCGGATGCTCCGCAGCCAGATGAAGTTGCAGTAACGGGAGAACGAAATGATGTCACAAAGACAGTCTAAACATGCCATTATTGTTGGTGGATCTTTAGGTGGTCTTATGATGGGGCTTGCGTTGTCTCGTTCTGGTTGTACAGTTACCATTCTTGAACGTGCAGATTCATCATTACGAAATGGCGCTTTTATTCGATAAAGCAGTATCCGAATTCGATAACTATTGATAAATTTGGAGGAATTAGCATGAACGATACGAAGAACCGTTACGTTACCGTACTCTGGGAGGCGAGAGCTAAGGCAGGGAGAGAAGCCGAGATGAAGGCATTCATGACTGCTGCTGTCACCCCGTCGCGCAACGACCAGGGCAACATTGACTATGAGGCTCACGAGGTAGAGGGCCAGCCTGGCACATTCATCATCTACGAGCGCTGGGAAAACCGGGATGCTCTGGATCGGCATCTAAACGCCCCGCGTATGCAGGAACTGGTACCCCAGCTCTTGGAAATGATGGAGGGATCCATTGAGGAAGGGATTCGCCTCCTGCAGCCGTTCCGTCCAACGCGGTAAAATTGAATAGAGAAGGAGGCAAAACATTGGCAACGACGGACCTAGCTTCCTGAAAGCCACCTTCCGTCGTTTAAATTCGAATAAAAGCCGATAGCATACTCAACGTTGTGCTTATCATTCATTTCCGTTTAACGTACAGTCACGAGTGTATATTGGTTACGGTTAGTGAGTATCTGTGAAGGGCGTCCAACTGGGGCGTCCTTCATTTTGCTATATGGATGATGGTAAGGGGGATTGACCTTGGACTTTACTCCAATGTTATGATCGTAAAGGCGCGACGAGTATCTTATAGTGTGGCTATTATGGGATATCGGATATCAGGAGATGAAGTACCCATGGAATCGGTGAAGGGGCAAGGGAATAGTCGATGAACAAAACAGATCGGTTGTTAGCCATCGTGCTGGAGTTGCAAGGCAGGCGAGTGGTACGTGCTGAGGATTTGGCGGCACAATTTGAAACCAGCGAGATCGGATTCGGGAGAAAGCCCAAAAAATTCTAAACCGCTACTGACATGATGTTGTCAGTAGCGGTTTTTTATCATCGGATATGTAAATGTACAGGAAAAAGAGATTAGGAAGGATGATGACTTGTGAATTTCGCTTCGGTACGTATGATTACGGACGACGTAGATCGTCTCGTCGAGCTCTATGAGAACGTTACGGGGGTGTCGGCGGAGCGACCCGCGCCGGTATTTGCCGAATTTGCCTTGCCTTCATGCACCCTTGCCATCGGCCATACCCAGACGACGCAGCTATTCGGCGCTGATTCCGCCCTGGGAGCCCATAACCGTACGGTCATTCTGGAGTTCCGCGTCGCTGATGTCGAAGCCGAATATGTGCGCTTGAAGGCAGTTGTCGAGGATTGGGTAAAGGAACCAACCACGATACCGTGGGGGAACCGTTCGATGCTGTTCCGTGATCCCGACGGCAACTTGCTTAACTTCTTTCAGCCGGTGACCGAGGATGCGATGAAACGGTTTAGTGGCAGATCCTAAAAAAATCAAGCCTGCGATGGGAATATTTCACTTGCCCTCCGCAGGCTTTTCTGTGGCGGCATGCATTTGAGAAAACAACGCAAAGTGATAATTACCCTCACTCTCCTCTATACCTTGTTTATTCTTTACTTCCTATTCTTCGCCTTCGGTAGAGGGGGATGAAGCCCTATGGGATGTGGGATATCGAGAGATGATATATCCCTGGGAATGAACCCATAAGGAGAGAGAGCTCGGAATGAGAGTGAAATTAGAAGGGATTACGATTTTGGCGCTGGATGTTCCTAAATTAACTAGCTCTTATCACGATGTCCTGGGGTTCAAGGTGATCGTAACCGAAGAGAATTACACGGAATTTGAGAATGATGGCGTTCGTCTGGCTATTTTTTCGGGACTCTTAATGGCGGCTAACACAAATGATCACCCTTCTTATGCAGAAGAGCGGAAAGGGCAATCATTTGAGATTAACTTTGAATGTGATACTCCTGAGGAGGTCTACGTGAGGTATGAGGCGCTGATTGCAAAAGGGGCTACGGAGATCACAGCTCCGAAAGTGATGCCCTGGGGGCAAGGTAGAAAGGTTAATGTAAATCGGTAAAAAAATCTTCCAGAATAGATCTCAAGCCTTCCGGATTGCTAATCATCGGTAAATGTCCGGTATCCAAACTTCGTGTAGATTGCGGGGCAAGGTTTGAGATCATCTTGGCTTGCAGAGAAGGGCTAAACTGTTTATCCTTGGTTAGCTTCACATATAGCTTGGGTACATCCGGAATGGACACGTTGGTACGATCAGTATATGCGCGAATGGCCTCGGGAACGAACCCAGTTGCGATCTCCGTTGCTTGATCCAGTGAGAGATCGTTGCATAATCCTGAACGAATAGAGGACTCCGGAGGTCTCGTACCCAGGGTACGCAGGATCACAGACATTAGAATCCGCTGAGGAAACGGCAATACGGATAAGAATGAACCGCCGCTCTTTGGAATTGCCGCCCCAACAGCCACAAACCCCACCACTCGATCCGTCATTAGGGAAGCCAGCCTCAGAGAAAGAACACCTCCAAGTGAATGTGCAACAATGACAATCTTAGGCATCCCCCAATTCTCCACTTGTCTTTTCAGATGGGTCACATAATCCTCCAACGAAAGACCGCTTCTTGAATGAAAAGAATCTTTCCTCTGAGGAAACTCAGCAAGTAAATAAGGATGTTCGAATTCCTCCACAACCTTACTCCAAACATGACCTTCCAAGCCTGCTCCATTGACAAAAACAAATCCTGTTTTATCTAACGATGGTTTACTCATACTGACCCTGCCCCCTATTTGTTGTAGATTATGACGACTTATAGGATAATGGTATCACTTAAACAAGACAATTTATGTCTTATTTACAAGATATAATGAACGAAAATATGAGGAATGAGGTGGGCCGTTGCAAAAGTCTCAGCGTCTCATTCAAATGATGATGAGGATCAACGCAAAGCCATCCTTTACCGTTAGAGAACTGGCGGATGAATTCAATCTGTCTACTCGAACGATTACAAGGGATCTACTTGAGTTAAGCGAACTCGGTGTTCCGATCTATTCGATTCAGGGAAGGGGGGGAGGTTTCAGGCTGCTCCAAGAGCGACTGCTGCCGCCGATCAGCTTTACGGAGAACGAGGCGATTGCCATGTTTTTTGCGTGTCAATCGATGGATTACTTCAGCTCCTTACCATTTGGGGAGGGGGCAGACTCTGCACTTCATAAGTTTTATCATTATTTGCCTGCAGATATTAGGGAACAAATTGACCGGTTAAAGAATCGGATCATGTTCTGGAACCCTTATCGATTGATGTCGGCGGAGATTCTTCAAACTCTCCTGAAAGCGATCATGACCGGTAGCGTAGTCAACATCGAATACAAATCCAGCAGCGGAGTATCGGAGCGGAAAATTCAGCCGATCGGTCTGTATGCCAGTTCTGGCTATTGGTATTGTCCTGCTTATTGCTTCACTAGGGAGGAGATGAGGCAGTTTAGAGTGGATCGGATCCTTTCCGCTACCCTCAACGAATCCATGGCTGGCCGGGAAGATGTAAGCCAGAAGACCTTATTGGATAAGCCTAATAAGAATGATCGGAAACAGATTACACTCGAACTCGAGATGACAAATAAAGGAGTGTGGCTGCTGGAATCCAACACTAGTTTTGGTCCGTTCATACAGCAATGTGAAGATGGTAGTGGATCCTTAACCATGGAAGTAGCGGCAGAGGACATGAAATTCTACGTGGATTTGATCTGGCAGTTCGGGGATGAAGTCAAAGTTGTAGGCCCTACTGAGGCTACGGCCTACATCCATCAAAAAATAGAGTCTATGCGATTGCTTTATCATAGATAGTTAGGCGTCACTCATGAGATTCATACTCTCCCCTTAAAATGAAGACTACATCAGTATATAGTCGATGGTATAGAATAACGAGAGAGGGAATGATCCTAGGAGTGTGACTCCTAGGTAACACGAATGAATGGAGGGATGGGACGTTACAATCAATATTCCCTTGGATCCATCCACAGCAGAAAACACCCAAATCATTGGAAGGTTGGGTAGCAGCCATACTTTATCCGCAAGGTATATGCTCGAAGGGAAGGACCACACAGGGGAACTGTGCAAGATTTATATTGAGAATAACGGTAATATCAACGGCTCAGTGAAAAATGCCTTATTCAGAACTTACCCTAAATTATTACGGATAGTAAGGCGTTGGCTTTTTTAAATGAGGATATTTTAGTTGCAGAAGGACGATCAACGGAGTCTGGTGTAGATATTAAGATATATAGAGCACTATAAAGGGTTATTCTTATCAATTTCTGGTCACTCGGGAAATGAAAACAACGACCATTTCCAAAGAGGCGGCATTTCATGACACGATCAATTGGTTGAACTTGCACGGTGTCACGGTGGATGAGAAGGTCCGCAAGATCGTCTCCCGTCAACTGATGCGATATGGGGGGAATGTCGAGCTGGTGACCGATATTGGATTCCCGTTATATGTCACGAACATTCTGGGAACTTGGAAATTACTTGGAGTTATTGCGATCGTCATGCCTGGTTTCCCCCGACTTAAGGAATGGGCATATAGCGGGATCTTCTTCCTCATGACGGGCGCTGCCTTATCTCATGCGTTCGCTCATGATTACGGCGATTATGGATTCCATGTAATCTTGCCGCTCTTCTATGCTGCGCTTGCCATGGCCTCCTGGGCGCTGCGCCAGAAGAGTCGCAGACTTTAACATTTCACCCCGGAGCACCGATGAACTTCCTGCATGCCTTTCGTCTATATAAGCGAGAAACAAAAAAATAGACGAAAATCAGGAAAGAGGTGTCCATGAATATGGCTGCAAATCAAGCAAGGACAGTTCGGCTTACTCCCTATATTACTTTAGAGGGACGTGCGAGGGAGGCTATTCAGTTCTACGAAGAGGCGATCGGAGCTGAGGTCATTTCCATGATTACTTACGGCGAGATGCCGGAAATGCCCAATACGTTTACGGAAGATATGAAGCGATTGGTGGCCCACGCCAAGGTAAAGGTAGGAGACGCGGAGATCATGCTTTCGGATACGCCAGGGGGTTCACCGCTGGGGGAAGGGAAAAGGGTGACGATTTGTATCACGACGAACCATGTTGAGCACTCCAGAGCCATTTTTGAGGCCCTGCGGCAAGACGGCGAAATCAATGTTCCGTTTCAAGAGGAATCCTTTAGCCCAGGATTTGGCGATGTCACGGACCAATTCGGCGTGACGTTCCAAGTTTATACAGAGACGCTTTGAAACGATCATAAAATAAATAAAATACACTTCAAGCACCCTGACATGATGTTGTCAGGGTGCTTCGTTTAGGATGGATATAGAAGCACAACAAACGAACCCATTTCGAGGAGGAAATTGTTTATGACGGATTCTAAACCCATCATTACTGAGGGAAACGCCGCAATTCAACCGTTTCATATCTCTGTGCCGCAAGGAGACCTGGATGATCTTCGGAATCGGTTGGCTCTGTCCATGAGAAAGCGATACATATAAAGTAGATCTACATATCGTGACCGGGCCTTACATGCATAACCGGGATGAAGACGACCACCGAATTACGGCCAACGATTTCTTCACCTACAATTTAATCAAGAAAAGCCGTCTCTACAACTTAGTTGAGAACGAATATATGACCCTATGGGAAAGACGGGAAATTTTGACTAAAGCGATGATTTAGCTATTTATTCATTCGGAAATATCGGATACTGACTGTAGTCCAAACGCTCCAGAAAATCTACGAGATGAAGGCATGAAGAACAGCCTCCCACATTGATGGGGGGCTGTTCGTGTTGTTATAATAATGACATGTCAAACCCAATAAATACCACCAAATTCTATATCCCTGCCCCTAGGTCGAGAACGGTGATGCGCCGGAGGTTAACGGAGAAATTAAACAAGGGTTTGCACCGTAAATTAACCCTGATCTCTGCGCCGGCGGGTTATGGAAAAACAACGTTAGTATGCGAATGGCTATCCGATTGCGGGCGGCCGGCGGCATGGCTATCGCTTGAACAGAGAGATACCGAGCTCACGCGATTCTTGACGTATTTGATTTCCGCTCTCCAGACGATAGAGGAGGAGATAGGCATGGGTGTGCTTTCCATCCTCCATTCCCCGCAGCCGACACCAACGGAGTCAATCCTGACGGCTCTTCTCCAGGAACTTACAACCATTTCGATTCCATTTCTCTTGGTCCTTGACGATTACCATGCGGCGAGCTCGAGAGAGGTCGACGAGGCGGTGGGGTTCCTGCTGGACCACCTTCCCACGCAGATGCACCTGGTCTTAACGACCCGCGAGGATCCTTCACTTTCATTGCCGAGGTTGCGGGTTCGCGATCAATTAACAGAGCTTCGCGCTGCCGACTTGAAATTCACAGTGCCTGAAGCCGAAAACCTCCTAAATCAGCTGATGGATCTACAGCTTTCCACGGACCATATTACCGAGCTGCAATCCCGCACCGAGGGATGGGCTGCCGGGCTACGGATGGCTGCGCTCTCGATCGAAGAGGACCACGATGCCGAGCGGCTTCTTAAGGCCTTCTCAGGTAATCATCATTTTGTCCTGGATTATCTTGTGGATGAAGTTCTGCAGCGTCAGTCTGAGGTCGTACAGCATTTTCTCTTGAGGACCTCTCTCCTGGACCGTATGTGTGGATCGTTATGCGATGGCTTGATGCGCCACCCTGAGTGTTCGGGGAATGAAGTGTTGCTCGAGCTGGATCGAAGAAATTTGTTTGTTATCCCCCTCGATCCAGAACGGCGGTGGTATCGATATCACCATTTGTTTGCGGATATCCTTCGTAGGCGACTGTTGGATCATATTCATGCGAGCGAACTCTCCGAATTACACCAGAGGGCAAGCCGATGGTATGAAGAACATGGTTTCGAGATCGAAGCGTTTCATCATGCCATAGAGGCGCGGGATGTGGAAAGAAGCCGGCGTCTGCTTACAGGCAATGGAATGCCGCTGCATCTGCGCGGGGCGGCAAGAATGACGATCCGCTGGTTGGATTCGCTGCCTGTTAAGGAACTGGATGCGCGGCCGGAGTTATGGGTCTACTATGGTTCTGCTCTATTAATTGCGGGTCAACCGACAGGGGTCGAGGGCAAGCTTCGAGCGGCCGAGATCGCATTGGAGAGGGCGGAACAGGACGACGGCGTCAGGGACCTGATCGGATGGATAGCGGCATCCCGTGCAACCCTAGCCTCATTAAGTTTGACGGATCAACAGGATGCTGCGGAACCCCATCTCCATGCTGCCGAAGCGGCAATGCAAGTCTCGCAGATCGAGGATAAGACGGAGGATCTGGTCGGGTTAATTGCGCCTGTTAGGAATGCCGGGATTCGTGAACCGGGCGCACTAGACCAAGTCATCCACCAATCTCGCCGCGCGCTGGCTTATTTGCGACCGGATCATCTTCCCGTTCGAACGGCATCCGCTTGGATGCTGGGCGTCGCTAGTCAGCGACGGGGAGATTACGATGAGGCTTGCGAAGCCTATAACGAAGTCATCGCAAACTCCCAAAGGATGGATCATCAACTGATGGCGGTCATGGCGATGATCGGAATCGCTCAGATTAGAGAAGCAGAAGGGCGGCCCGATTTAGCGGAGGAACGGTACCGGGAAGCTGTAAGGCGATCGGGTAATCTGCCGCATCCAGCTAGGAAAGAAGCAGAACTTGGCCTGGAGCGCGTGCAACGTGCGCTTGAGTCCGGGAGTAAGGCGAACGGGATCGAGCCGCTTAGCCAACGCGAAATGGAAGTGCTGCAGCTGATTTCTGAGGGACTCTCCAATCGGGAAATCGCTGAGAAACTTTACTTGGCACTGGATACGGTGAAAGGCCATAACCGAAGGATTTATGAGAAGCTTCACGCACAACGACGCACGGAAGCGATCGCCCGCGCTCGCGAACTCAACTTAATTAGCAACCCTACAAAACCACACTAAAGTGTCTACAGGCTCTCCTCTCATCAAGCTATACTGCTCTTAAATCGCAATGAGAGGGGATCAGGCAGGATGAAGGCAGAGCGTGTGGCAGGGGTTTTATTTTTCGTATCGACAGGTGCATTTCTGGTGGGCAGCGGGATACTGGATCCGATTTTACATCGAACAGATATACTGGTGGGTGTAGGTTCCAGTCGAACGAGCTTGTTTGTAGGAGGGTTCTTGGAGTTCATTAACGCCATCGCGGTTGTGGGAATTGCGATGCTGTTGCATCCGACGTTAAAGAAATATCATGAAACGTTTGCGTTCGGCTACTTCGTTTCTCGGGTCATGGAGTCGGCGATACTGATCATCAGTTTAATCGGGCCGCTTCTTCTTCTCGCGTTAAGTCAGCAATCCGTATCCGCCGGAGCAACGGGTGATGCCTACCTGCAGACCTTAGGGAGTTTAACGGTGGAAACCCATGAGTTATTATTTGATATCGCCATGCTTGTGCTAAGTGTAGGCAGCTTGTTATTTTGTTCGATTCTTTATCAATCAAGACTGGTTCCACGATGGTTGTCTGTGATCGGCTTCATCGGGTATGCGAGTTTGTTAGCGAGCAGCTCTCTGTCCCTGGGCGGCCTGGATGCGAGTGAGATTCTTTACCTCCCAGGTGCGATCTTCGAAATCGTTTTGCCGGTATGGCTCATCTTGAAGGGATTTCAACTACAGCCGCAAGCCTCGGCATCCGTTTCTTCCGAAACCATTCACCGATGAATCTGGCAATTGGATATCGTCTAAATAGATAAGCATTCGAAAAATAAGTAGTAGGAGCTGATGAACATGAAGAAGGCGGGATGGGCGAGCCCAATTACCGAAATCACTTTGTTTGTAGAAGATCTGCAGCGGTCGAAGGCGTTTTATCAAGGGCCGCTTCAACTCGCGATACATTATGAAGATGCTGATTGCGCCGTATTTGATTTTGGAAACACCTGCATCAATCTCTTACATCAAAACAATGCCCCGGAATTAATTGAGCCGGCTCAGGTTGGTCGGAGCGGAGAGGGGACACGGTTTCTGTTCACGATTCAAGTGCCAGACGTTGACCGGGTCTGCACCGAACTGGAAGAGCAAGGCGTGAAGTTGCTAAATGGTCCGATCACTCGTCCGTGGGGGCGGCGCACCGCTTGTTTCGCCGATCCAGACGGGTATGTATGGGAGATCGCGCAGCTGCTATAAAGGGAATCGTAACCATAGGAATGCAATTTTTCATCCCTAACCCTCAAATCGCGGGAGGATTTTTCTATGATATATGGAAAGATATGAAGTACCCGCGTGGGCGATCCGTTCGGGAAGTTAATGATGGAAATGAGGAAATTGAACTGATGTCACAGATTCAGTTAGGGAGTACCCGGTTAACAGGGGCGGATGGCGTTCGTGCGATCGCATGTATGTCTGTCATCCTACATCATTTGTCACAACGTCTAGCGATGCCCGCGCAAGAGAAATGGCTTCAAGAAGTACAGTCAATTGCCCTGCTTGGGAACAGTGGGGTCAGCTTATTTTTTGTGTTAAGCGGTTTTTTGTTGTCGTTCCCCTTTTGGAGTGCCTACTTGACTCATAAATCGTTCCCGAGTATCCGAACGTATGCCAAGCGCCGCGCTGCTAGAATCATGCCCGGCTACTATGTGTCGTTCCTCGTTTGTTTGGTGCTCGTCTGGAGCCTGAGTATTCCTACGGATTTCATGTGGCAGCGAATCCTTACGGGGTTCACATTTACGGGAGGTTTCCACTATACCACGTTCTTCCCGTCCGACCTGAACGGGCCGTTCTGGTCGATCAGCTTCGAGGTGTTCAGTTACTTACTAATGCCTTTGTTTATGGCGATATTGTTCGTGCTCGGCAAGCGACGCTCGTTTGGAAAGGCCATCTTGTTCTGGTTGATCACGTTCGGATTCGTGCTTGTCGCTAACTCGCTTGTTCATCTGTGGTTTACGCCAAGCGAGGAGGGCCGGGGTTGGGATTTTGGTCAAATTGGCGGTGCAAAATTCTGGATGCCGAATTACAATCCGATCGGATTCTTTGGTCACTTCACTATCGGTATTCTGGGGGCAGGCATAACGGTAGCGATTATGCAGCGCGGCGCCGCCATCGAACGGTTGCGCAAGCGCGGACTGTTTGATGTCGTTGGGGCAGCCGCATTGGTGCTTGCCGGATTGCTGATCTGGCGCATGCGTCACCTCGGCGAATTTGACTTCAGCCTCCAGCAGCAGCCGTACTATTTTCCGACGTATGCCATCTTGTTTGGTATTGTGTTGTTCACGGCACCGTTCAGCTTGACCTTAGGGCGTTGGCTGGATAATGGGTTGTTCCGATTTATCGCCAAGATTTCATTTGGCCTGTACATATGGCATTATTTATTCATCACGTTGATCGAAAAATACAGCATTCCGGATTATCACTATTTCGGCATCGTAGACGTGGGGCGATGGCTCACCATCAGTGGTTTTGTTGTCCTCATTTCGTTTGTCGCGGCAACGATTTCTTATTACCTCATTGAGCAACCGTTTATCAATTGGTCGAAAGGCAAGCCGTTCTTCAAGCGTAAGCCAACGGAACCAAGTGAGGTAAATGCCGCCTAAATGAACATACAAGGAGTGGAATTGGAATGTATCCGAGCTTTGATTTAAACGGGAAAATTGCGGTCATCACCGGTGCGAGTATGGGAATCGGGTATGGACTTACCAAAGCGTTGGCTCATGCCGGAGCCACGGTTGTAGCTACCGCACGGAATATGACCAAGCTCCAGCAGCTCTGCGAGGAGATTCGCCAAGAAGGCGGTAAGGCCTTTGCCGTATCCTTAGATGTCACGGATGTTCCCCAGATCCAATCTGTCATGAACCAAATTGCCAAAGACCATGGAAGAATCGATATCCTGGTGAATAACGCGGGGCTTGGCGACAACCATCCTGCGACCGAGGTCACGGAAGCGGATTGGGATCAGATGATGGATGTCAACCTGAAGGGATTGTTCTTCTGCTGCCAGGCTGCTGGTAAAATTATGCTTGAACAAGAAAATGGGCGGATTGTGAACATGAGCTCCCAAGCGAGTGTCGTGGGGATTCGCGACCATGCTGTGTATTGCACGACAAAGGGCGGGGTCAATCAACTCACACGTGTTCTTGCCCTCGAATGGTCCGCACGTGGTGTAAATGTGAATGCTGTGGGGCCAACATTTACCTATACACCAGGAACTGCTGAGCGGCTCGATGATCCCGAATACCTGCAAGGGGTGCTGAATCGAATCCCGGCACAGAAGGTAGCAGGGATTCAGGATGTTGCGGGTGCGGTCATTTACCTGGCATCCGCGGCAGGCGATATGGTGACAGGCACTATCTTGATGGTTGACGGAGGCTGGACGGCTCAATAAAGTGAAGATGAATTATGAGGGACTCCTGAGAGTCCCTCTAACTTTTTTGCAGAGATCTATTCTCGTTTCTTCCCCACCGCACCAAGGAATAGGACGAATTCTTCCTCCCCATCTAGACCTAAGACCTCGTCGATGAGGTTTTGGTCATAGATCCCGATCGCACAAGCCCCGGCATCGATCGATTCGCTTGCCAGGTATAGGTTCTGGGAGACGTGACCGATATCGATGAGGATTTTTTTGTGCGCGGAGATATCATATTTCCATTCCGAACGGTAAGGAATCGTACTCCATGCGAACAGGACAGCCGCTTTTTTCGTAAAATGGGGGACAAAGGGCTGCTCTAAGGTAATCGCATCAATTTTCCGGTCCATTTCGTCCAGTTCAGACACAAACAAGAGCTTGTGCTCGACCGGTAGATATCGGTAAATTCCTTGGCGGATTCCCTCTACCCGCATAATGAAAAGATAAGTTTCAAAAGTATGGGTTGCGCCGCTGCATGGTACCGTACGAAGGGTAAGTCCGGTCTTCGTGGTACTCGTAATGCCTTGAGTCGCCCATAAGAGATAGGATAACTCCTCAAGCTGTAAACTTTCTGCCGAATAAAACCGGGTACTTCTCCGCTCCTTGATGCAATCATAAATATTGGATTTGCTGACAACCTCCTCACTTGGCTCCGGAAGGTCAATGATCTCGGAGGAAGAGGCGTAAGGCTTCACGATCGCGGGTTGGGGCAAGCCCTTTATCTTATCTGTTTTCACATGTTTAAATTCAAGAAAGTTGGACTTTAAGAAATTTCTTTGCTGTTCATATCGTCCCATGCTAGAACCTCCTAGGATATCTCTACTCGATAAAAAAGTATACACCTCTAATCCGTCGAGCTTGTGATATGAATCACGTACTTGTCTTCAGGCAGAAAACGGCGATCCTCCGCTCTTGGAGAATCGCCGCTGGGTACCGAAGATCTATGGTGCTGCAGGTTACCGTATTCCCTTCATAAACCCCTGGATTTTGGAGGAGAAGGAGAAGAGCAGAATACTGAGGAGAATAGCCGCTCCTCCAATAACGCCAAAGTACGCCATTTCTGTGGCGGGTGAATAGAATTTAACCACTTGCGCATTCATCGCTTGGGCCGCCGCACTGGATAAGAACCATAAACTCATGGTCTGGGCGGAGAAAGCGGAGGGCGCCAATTTCGTCGTGGCCGACAGCCCGACCGGAGACAAGCACAATTCCCCTAACACAACGATGAAATAACTAAGAACGAGCCAGAGCGGATTCACCAAGGCATCCTCACCGCCGAAATAAGCCGGCAATAGGATCACCAGGAAAGATAAGCCGGCGAACAACAAACCTAAGGCGAATTTTTTCGGAATCGAAGGCTGCCGTTTGCCCAGCTTCAGCCAGAACCAGGCAAATACGGGAGCTAAGGTGATAATGAATAATGGATTTAAAGATTGAAACCAAGCGGGTGAAATGTGAATGCCGGCATAGTCCAACTGCGTCCGCTTATCCGCGTAATTGGCAAGGATGGTTGACCCTTGTTCTTGGATCGCCCAGAACATGATCGCCGCAATAAACAGCGGAATATAAGCAATGAGCCTGGAACGTTCAACGCTGGTCGTACGCGGGCTGCGGTACATTACAATAAAATAGGAAGTTGGAATTAGAATCCCCAGAAGGCCTACGATCACGATAAACGATTCGAAGGTCAGCCAACCTAACGGGATGGTGATGGCAACAATCACGGCAAGAAGCAATACGCCGAGCCCGATTCTGCGAAACACCTTTTTTCGTTCAGCTGGAGATAACGGACTAGCCACGAAAGTGCCGGCGAGCCCGAGGTTTCTTTTTCGAGTATAGACAAAAATAGCTAATCCAAAGAACATGCCGACGGCAGCAATGCCGAAGCCCAAGTGGAAGTTGTAATCCATGCCGATCGTTCCTACGATCAGCGGAGAGAGGAATGCGCCCAGATTAATCCCCATATAGAACAGGCTAAAGCCTGCATCCCGTCGCTGGTCGGATTCACTATAGAGTTCTCCCACAATGCTGGATACGTTGGGCTTCAGCAAGCCCGTACCTAACACGATCAGAACCATGGAGACGAAGAATAAGGGGACACTTCCCGGAATGGCCAAGGCAATATGCCCCAGCATAATGAGAATGCCGCCGTAAAAGACAGCGCGAGAAGCTCCGAATACCCGATCTGCTAACCAACCGCCAATAATCCCGGACATATACACAAGGGAACCGTAAATGGACATAATGGCGAGAGCCATGCCCTCTTCCATGCCGAGTCCGCCTTGACTTAATTCGTAGTACATGTAGAAAGTCAGAATCGCTTTCATTCCATAATAAGAAAACCGCTCCCAAAACTCCGTGAAGAACAAAGTGAACAATCCTTTGGGATGTCCAAAAAAGCCTCGTTGCGGAACGCTTTCCACAACCTTTTGTTTATTGACGTCAATCATGCTGTTACTTCCTCCCTAGGCGGCAAGCAATGGTGTGTTTGAAATGCAAATGTACGGTACTAAGAATCAGAATACCCAGTATCGGCCATTTTCAACTGGATTCGAAATGACAGTATAACACACGCAGGATGGGCTTAACTATAAATTTGGTTGCAGCACAAATATCGCCGTCCAAGATCCCTACTGGGAATCGGACGGCAATAGGAGTTTCGTCTTCAAAGTTATATGCGGGGGCGGATCACCATTTCATTCACATCGACGTGTTCGGGTTGTTCGAGGGCATAAGCGATCCCGCGAGCAATGGCGGAGGCGGGCAGCGCCGTACGTCGGTATTCTTTCATCAACGCTTTGGCTTCGTTATCCGTGATGGTCTCCGCCAACTCGGACTCCGTAACCCCCGGCGAAACCAGAGTTACGCGGATGCCTTGTCCCGTAACCTCCTGCCTTAAGCCGTCGCTTATGGCCCGTACGGCATATTTGGTTGCACAATAGACCGCTGCTGTCGGGGTCACCTCATAAGCTCCGATCGAGGCCACATTAATGAAATGCCCAAATCCTTGCTCCTTCATGATCGGAAGCCCGGCGGCAATCCCGTGAAGCACGCCGCGGATATTCACGTCGATCATCCGGTTCCATTCGTCAATCTTCAAGGCGGCCAAGGGCGAAAGCGGCATCAGGCCGGCATTGTTAACGATCGCGTCCACTTTCCCAAACCGATCAACGGCCAACCGGACAATGGCCCGCATCTGATCTAGATCCGTCACATCCAACTTCTGAACGGCAACCGATGCGCCATCCTCCTGCAGGGAGGACGCCAGAGCCTCAAGCTTCTCTAAACGCCGCGCACCAATGATAATGTTGGCGCCTTTGCTTGCCAGTTCACGGGCCGTCGCTTCGCCAATCCCGCTGCTTGCTCCAGTAATCATCACCGTTTTTCCATGAAGTGTAGTCATCCTACATCGCTCCTTCCTATTGATTTTCTCGATAGAGGACCATACCCGCGTGGTACAAGACCCCGTCGATGAAATCCCCGTCTGCTGTAAAGCCGGTGTCATCCACATATTCGATATGATCGCCTGCGAGGGTGTAGCTCCCTTGGTAGGCGCTTTTGCGATTCCCTCGAGCTTCATCGTATCGTCCGTTGGGCAGCAGTTCATGACGAATGTAGCCGTCTTCCGTTACCCACATCCCGATATAGGGATGAGATGTGTTTATTTGGGTGTTCATTGAATTCTCTCCTTCCGTACTCTCGGCAAAGCCAGCCGAGTGCTTGATACCCCTTCATTATGGGCCGAGGTGAACCTAAGGCGGTAGCTGAATGATGCACGAAACTTGCCTAATCCTCCAAAACATAATAGGGTAGATATCAAGAGACGAAACAATGGGGGGTGATGGTTATGGAAGAACAGTTTGCAGGAAGAATTGAGGAATTAGCTGGGATCATAGGGCGATTTGTTAGAGAAGACGGAACGCAGGATATGAAGATCCCCGGTTTGTCCCTAATTCGGACCTCCCAGATTTCCGAACGGGTGCATTCGGTTTATGAACCATCGCTTTGTATTGTGGCCCAAGGTTCAAAAGTCGTGATGCTGGGAGAAGAGAGCTATCGCTACGATCCATCCAGTTACTTGACGGCATCGGTTCACTTACCCATCACGGGTCAGGTGTTGGAGGCGTCACCCGAAACACCATACTTAAGCCTGCAATTGCGATTTCATATGAATCAGGTCCTTGAAGTGATTCGCTCCTCGGGCGAAGCAAAGCGGAGGAACCCCGCGCCTGGACGCGGCCTCGTGGTCAGTCGGATGAACGATGCACTCCTCGATGCCATTCTAAGACTGGTACGGCTGCTGGATGCGCCTCAGGAAATTCCCGTGCTTGCCGAGAGTATCATTCGTGAGGTGATTTACCGCGTAGTTCAGGATGAACAGAACGCGGCGCTCAAGCAGTTCGCCCTCATTGGCAGCCATGCACAGCGAATCACGAAGGTGATCGAGCGGATGAACCGTGAATATACACAGCCCTTGCGTGTGGAAAAATTGGCGGAGGAGGCGCGCATGAGCGCATCTTCTTTGTATCATTATTTTAAGGAAGTTACGGGCATGAGCCCAATCCAGTACCAGAAACAGCTAAGGCTCCAGGAAGCGCGACGGCTGCTGATCACGGAGGGACTGGAAGCCGCTGAAGCGGCATTTCAGGTGGGATACGAAAGCCCGTCGCATTTTAGCCGGGAGTATGCGCGGAAGTTTGGGTTGCCTCCGGGGAGAGATATCCGGCATTTACGCAAGACCCTTGGCGGTTGGAATAACTCCTAATAATTCCTAATTGTTCTGTCACAAATCACAAGGCTTCCTCGTCTTGAGTTCAGCTTAAAGATGAAGGAGGCCCTTTTTATGGAAAAATGGGATGTTACAGTGATTGGCGGCGGGTTAGCTGGTTTGACGATGGCTGCCTTTTTGGCAAAGGAAGGATTGCGGACCTTAGTGTTGGAACAGAGTCCGAGATGGGGAGGACGTGCGGCAACCGATGAGAAAGATGGCTGCTTATTCAATATTGGACCGCACGCGCTTTACAGCCAGGGACAGGGGCTTCAGATTCTGCAGGAGCTCGGACTTGATCCCGGCGGGAATACGGATTCGGAGAATATTCATGGTCCGGAACCCGGACAAATTGATACGAATCAACCCTTGATACGCAAGGCAAAAGGCGGGAACGGGGAGAGTCCCTATCTTGCCTTTTCACGTATGGCTATAGAATTTAATTAGTGCACGAAAGCTTCCAATTCCGGCTGCAATTTATTTCGCAGTACGAACAGCATAAGAGCTCCAACCAGGAATGCGGCCGCATCTGCAATGACTAGTGACCAGACCACGCCGTGGAAGCCGTTCATTCGATTGGCGATATAGAGAACAGGAATCAGAGTGACGCCTTGAATCACCGACATAACTAAGGCAGCGGTTCCTTGAGCAGTTGCTTGGAAGATCCCCGTAAACAAGGTGGTCGCTCCAGAGATGAACAAGGATAAGAACGTCACATGCAGGATGTAGCTGCCCATTTCGATCAGGAGCGGGTCATTCGTGAATAAGCCGATTAAGTGGTCGGAAATCAGATAGACGAGGACGCCGAACAAGACAGCTAACACCGCAATGGATTTGATCGTAAAACCGATCGTTTGCTTCATTCTTAATCGATTTGCAGTGAATGTAAAGGCAATCAACGGCACGACTCCCTCGCATAACCCCATTAGAATAAACTCCGGAAACTGCAGCAATCGCGATGAAATCCCGTAAGCCGCTACAGCTTGATCCCCATATTCAACGAGAAAATGGTTGAAGATCAGTGACATCGCACCCAGGAAGACACTCATAATAAAGACGGGAATTCCGATTTTGAGCACATTGCTGATCATTTCCTTGTTCACCTTGAACCAGTTGAAGGAGACGGTTAAGAATTGGCTCCTAACCCCCATATGGAAGGCGTAGAAGGCACTTGCGACCAGGTTGGAAACAACCGTAGCCGACGCCACGCCGATGACTCCCCAATGGAGTACGAAAATGACCAGCGCATCAAGCACGATATTTACGACCACACTCAGCATCATCCCCACCATCGATGTGATCGCCGCCCCTTCTGAACGTACGATGTTCTCCAGCGTGAAGAAGAGGATAACGAAGGGGGAACCGATCAGCATCATCAAGACATAGTCATTCGTGAAGCCGAAGGAGTCAGGCGTTGCCCCTAAGCCATGGACGATCGAGTCGATCAACGGGAGGCCCGCGGCAATGACGATCAGACCGAGAACAAGGCTGCTGTAAAAAGCGAAGGAAGATACATGCTTCACATCTTCATATTTTTTCTCGCCGAGCAAACGGGAGATGAAGGTGCCCCCGCCTATGCCGATCAAGTTGCCTAACGACATGATGACGGCGAATAAGGGCAAGGTTAGCGCGAGCGCGGTCAACATGGCGGTATTACCCAGTGTGCCAAGGAAATAGGCATTCAGGATGGAGTAAATCACGCTCATTGACGTACCTAACATCATTGGAATGGCAAAGTGAGCTACGGCTTTGGCGATCGGGGCTTTCTCGAAGTAATGGAGGTTCTCTGCATCCATGTGGTTCACCACTTTCTCCTTTTTTTGGTCAATCTAACACTGTTAGTTTGAACCTTACAGTGTTAGATGATATCATGGACCTAATCGAACTGTAAAGCATAAACTTACACTGTTAGATAAAAGGGCGGATTTTCATGAAAAAGCAGCAACCTCAAGTTTCCGAGGATCGAATTTTAGATGCTTCCTGGGGACTTCTGGGGGATGAAGGGATTGAGAAGTTCAGCTTGAGACGATTGGCTGACCGGCTGGGGATTCAAGCTCCTTCTCTTTACTGGTATTTCAAGAATAAGCAGGACCTCTACCAGCGTCTGGCCAACCAGGTATCCAAAATCATCCTGGAGGAGTTTCATTCCGAGGGGGACTGGAAGGAGCAACTGACGGAGCTTGCGGTAACGGTGCGGAGTGTCTTGAGCCGGTATCCGTGCTCCACACAGTTGATGATGATGACGCTGCCCCACGAACCGGATATTATCCGGTTCAATAACCGAATGCTGCTCTGCGTGGAATCGACGCCGCTGAAGCAAGAGCAGAAGCTACAGGTCATTATCACGCTGGTGAACTATATCTACAACTTTGTTCTTGACGCCTATCAGCATGAGCGCAACGTTTCCGCGATCCTTAAGAACCAGGGAGAGCTTCCGGGCGAAGAGATGACCCATCTTCTGGATTCCATGCCCGACGAGGAAGCAGGACTATTCCGAACGATGTTCAAGAATGAGCTGTTTGAACTGATGGGGACGGACCGGGCGTTTGAGTTTGGGTTGAAGGTGATTTTGCTCGGGGTCGAGCAGGTGATGAAGGAGCAGGAGAAGTAGAGGGGGGACGGTCGTAACAAGCGATGGACGGGAAGCGGGAAAAGTCTTCCTGGTATAGAGGGCGCCTGATCTCTTGATCGACGATACTCAGGTGTTCTTCTCAAATTTCAAAGGTATTCGCTTTAAAAGGCTCCTATTCCGGTGACGAACGGTTTAGTACAATCTAAACCGTAGGGCGTGAAAACGCTTACCGACAATCGTTTACGGATAGGGAGGTCATCGAATGCAGAAGAACCCATTGTCCCATCGCATGGCAAGCAAAACCATCCAGCTTGTGGACGCGTCCGGAAATCCCGTCACAGGGAAGGAAGTCGCAATTCATCAGACCAACCATAAGTTCCTGTTTGGCTGCGGGATTTTTGACGTCATTCCGATCGCCAATCGAAACGTGCCGGAGGACCGGCTTGCTTATTTGGAGCAGAAGCTGGACTTATTCTTAGAGGTGTTTAACTTTGCTACTCTGCCTTTTTACTGGGGGATGTTTGAGCCGGAGCAAGGTAAGCCGCGGACGAAAGAGCTGCAGGTGGCTGCACGGTGGTTGAAGGAACGGAATATTGCCGTCAAGGGACATCCGCTCTGCTGGCATACCGCAACCGTGCCGTGGCTGCTGGATCTAAGCAATGAGGACATCCTGAAAGCGCAGTTTGCCCGAATCGAGCGAGACGTAACCGACTTCAAAGGCCTGATTGAGATGTGGGATGTTATCAATGAAGTGGTGATTATGCCGATTTTTGATAAATACGATAATGGGATCACAAGAATTAGTAAAGATTTAGGCCGCGTTGGGATCATTAAGGAAATGTTTGCGAAAACGCGAGAATCCAACCCCGGTGCAACGTTATTGCTAAATGACTTCAACACTTCGATCAACTACGAGATTCTGATTGACGGATGTTTAAACGCGGGGATTCCCATCGACGCCATCGGCATTCAGTCGCACCAGCATCAAGGGTATTGGGGACGCGAGAAGCTGGAAGAGGTGCTGGAGCGCTTCTCTCATTTTGGCCTTCCGATTCATTTTACGGAAAATACATTGACCTCCGGTCACCTCATGCCGGCGGATATTGAGGATCTGAACGATTATCAGATTCCGGAATGGCCATCCACCCCGGAATTTGAAGAACGACAGGCCAGAGAGGTCGAAGAAATGTACTCGATCCTGTTTCAACACCCTTTGGTCGAGGCGATTACCGCTTGGAATTTCAGCGATGAAGGGGCCTGGCTTGGCGCGCCTGCCGGCTTGGTCAGAACAGACAACACCCCGAAACCTGCCTACGACGTGCTGAAGCAACGGATTAAAGGCGACTGGTCTACCCAAGTAACCACGCGTACCGATGAGAACGGAAGAGTCTCCTTTGAGGGATTCCTTGGAGAGTATGAGCTGGTTTGCGGAGGCACGAAAGTTACCTTTAAAATAGAGAAGGAGGGTGAACCTGAACCGCTCACCTTCAATTGACACAAACATCAAGAAGAGGCCATCCTGTCCTGCCATAGGGTGGCCTTCACATTTTCTATCGAAGCCTGATTTCACTCTCCCCCCAGCACCTCTAACGCATTCCACCTCTGACGCAACCCCTTCATGATTTCGACCGGCGCTTTTCTAAATTTCAGATCCTCCCCCAGGAACAGCAGCCATTGGATTGTATCCGTCAACTCTTCCGGTTGGTTCACAGGGACAAACATCTTTAGCATCGCGGTGGTTTGATAGGGATTGGTATAGGAAATGAATGCTTTTAAGGGATGATACTTTTTGTATTGGGCAATGGACCGGGGACCGAGTTCAAGGATCAGATTGAATTTTTCCTCCTGCTGGCTCAGAATCTCCAGAATCTTCTTCCGACTGACTCTCTTCTTGGGGGAGTAGGTCTCGACATGGGTGAGCTGGTCAACGGCGAATAACTTTTTCTTCTCATCCTGCAAATCAAAAACTTCCATCAGCCAGAGGCTTTTTTCGTGATAAAGATGTAAGAGATAGATGGGATAAGACCGGGTTTTTCCTTCCTCCTCCAGGGTAATCCATAAATAGCTGTCGAGAAGCAGGTTTTGGATCAGTTTCTCCAGCATCGGGTGAGGGAGGTCCGAGAGCTCCAGCAGGTCAGGGTTATGCGGGTTAGTGCCTTCAAATAACAGAATTTCATCCAACAGCAAGAGATCGTCCTGCTGGTTCTTGGAGATCAGCCCCAGCAATTTTTCCGCTAAGGATTGGCGGCTCTTGAGATAGGGAAGCTGTGCATTTCTTGTGGCCATGAAGGCGATGAACAGGGCTTTGACCTCCGTATCGGTAAAACGCACGACGGGCAGAATCGAGTTATGCATCACCGAATAGCCGCCATCTCTTCCGACTTCGGCGACCAGCGGCATCCCTAAGGCTTCGATTTCCCGAATGTCCCGAACTGCGGTCGAACGGGAGATGTTAAATTCCCGCATGATTTCGGAGATGGTAAAATGCGACCGGTTGTTGATATACCGCATGAGGGTGTTGATCCGTTCAACTTTTTTCATCAGGCCTCCTAAACAGGTTCATTTTTTGACATGGTTTAAAGTTATGATAAACCCATCAAGAAGATAAAACAAATTTTAAAGAAGGTAGGTTTTCAAACATGGCGAACTACGTATTGGAAGAAAAGGACAGCTTTACGGTATTTGGACTGGGCACGGAGTTGAAAAGTAATTACACGGACTATGTTGGCATCAATCAGGAAAAATCAACCTTCTGGCAAGCCGTGAACGAGGATGGCAGACTGGATCAGCTCAAAGCGATCGCCGAAAACGACTACGTATTTGTCGTGAATGAAGCGGTAAACAACAAGATGATGCATTACGCCGGCGTGTTGAGCCATGAAGTGTTGCCGACCTCGGAAGGCTCCCGGGTCATTCAATTCCCGAAAGGGGAGTACTTGATTGTGAAAGGGGAAGGGACGACAGCTGATGAATTAAGCAACCAGCTGGCGGGGATCGCCTTTGGTCAGGTCTTGCCGGAAGTCAATCAAGTCGCCTATGTCGGAGGACCGAACGCAACGGTTTTGATGGGGCAAGAGAATGGTCGCGTTGTGGGAGAAATGTGGATTCCCGTTGTTCGAAATTAGAGAAGAGAAGGAAGGGTAAGCATGTCCTATATCGTTGATTTCAAAAATGTATCTACCGTCGGTTTGGAATCCTCTCCTGTAGCAGAGGCGCTAGCCGGGTTGCGAGCCAATGAAGCGCGTTATTTCATGAACAAATATAAGCATGAGTTTACGGTTGAACCGGCCAGCGAAAGCCAGGAAACCCTGGACTACGTGAACCGGGTATTGAAGGAAGAACGCGGCATCGAGTTTGCCGCCAACCCATTAGAAACGTCGCTGTTCCAAGTGGAGAATATCCGGTGGGCCTTCGTCTTCTATGAGGATGGTCTTGGGGTCAATGTCCTGTACACCTTGGATGATCCCAAGAAGCGGGCCGTCGGGTTTAAGCTGTCCGAAGGGATGGAGGTCCCGAAAGAGCTGGAGGAGAAGAAATTTAAGTTTGCCCGGCAGAAGTCCAAATTGGCCGGAACGATCCGGGGTTCGTTCTTCGTGATCAAGGGTGAATACTAATTACTCAACAAATAGAGACTTGTCCAGGGTTCTGGACAAGTCTCTTCGCGTTGACGCTGTTGATGCTGATCTAGGCTAAGGTGTCGTTGCCGCTACGCCAGCCGTCTCAGGCGCAATGACATTACGCTGCGGGGAGGCGTCGCGAATGGACTTCACCAGCTGAACGGTTGGTTTTGGACTGGAAATATCGGCTCGTTCCTTCTCCTGCAGCTTCAGCAGCACCTTCGTCCCATCGGCGCTCACGGTCACATCGTCGATCGTATAACCCCCAACCAGGAAGGAATCGAAAGCTACGGACGTGGCTTGAATCGGTTCCGAGAAGGTGACGGTGACGGTATCGAACTTGTCGTTGCCGTTCGTATCCGCAATGACGCGGGACACGATGGCTGGAGCCGCGTAGTCGATGGAGCCCGTTTGGGTAATCGCATCGCTGGAGATATTGAGGTCAGAGATTAGACCACCGGCAGCAATGTCCAGAACCACCGTGCTCGGATTAACCACGATACTTGGCGCTTTTACAGTGACAAGAGCCACGCCTGCTTCATTCTTGTAAGTTGCAGAAGCTGCCGGTTGGCCGTCAATCGTAAATTTGGTTACATCGATGGCATTGAGGTAGGAATCGACTTTGAACGTAATCGTATCCCGGCTAATCGCTCTGACATCACTAAGGTTACCAACAGTTAAACTAGCCGCGGTCAGGGGAAGTGGATTACTCAAGGCACTCGTAGAATTGCCCGCAGCGTCCTTCACTTGCCCTACCAGGATTTTCGCAAAGTTGCCGGAGCCTAAATTTGAAATCGCGCTTGGCAACGTGATGAGAACCCCTTTATAGCCATCCGTTGGCGTAATCGTAGTGCCGGCGGGAAGCGCGCTTGGGTTGCTGCCGTCTTCAGCGGCAAATCGATAATAATTCGTATCCAGGACCGATCCCAGACCCGTGATCGTCATGGCTTCGCTGAACTTCACTAACACAGTCTTTTTGTCCGCCGTATAAGTTCCTGTTGTTGTCGTTGGCGCAATGGTATCATCCACATTAAAAGAAGTGGAGTAAGCCGCATTTTTGTTCCTTGCGAGCGACGTGTCGGTGAATACGCCTTCCGCGAGGCTCAACGTGTAGGTCGAGCCGTTGATCGGAGTCGCCGTAGTTAAACGATACGTATTGCTTGTCGGAGCAATGTTGGTGACGGACACGGTCGACCCGTCAGCGGCTTTCAATGTGAAATCGGCGGTATCGACGCCGGTCACGGCTTCGCTGAATGTCACGTCGATGTGGGTAGAATCCACATAGTTTACCCCGGCAACCGTCGGCGGAATCGTATCGGCAATGACGGATGAGGAGAGAGTGGTCGATACGAACTTATTCCCCCAGGCATCCTGAAGCTGCGATGCCGTTGTCGGGCTGTTGTTCAAGAACAAGGTAACGTTCCCTTGCGGCAGTGGGGCTTGATCGAAGTTCACCGTCATCGTCAGTCCATCAGGGCTAAGAGAAGCGGTTCCTCGATAAGCGGCCACGTTATTGTTCGAGTGGTACACCGAGAAGTCGTTGTTCAACGTCCCTGTGCCCGCGAGGCTAACCGGTTCATCGAACTGAATCGTCACCGACGTCTGGGTGATTGCCGCTATACTTGCGACCGGAGCCGTTGTATCCGGAGCATAACTAAACGGAATATCGCTTGTGGGTACAGCCAGACCTACGAAGTCTTTCATTTGATTGCCGCTCGCCGTCTTCGCCGGGTTAATGGTTAACGTATAATCGCCGATTGGCAAGGCGCTGCCGAGTGTCAGCTCCACGACATTGGGTCTTACGATCGTTGGAGCACCCGCTAACGAGTACGTATTATTGTTGAGAGAGAAGGCTGCATTGCTCAAAGTCGCGGCGGTAACGGGTTCCGAGAAGGTCACTTGGACCTTGGTCGGCGCAACCAGCTTAGCCCCTACTGCACTCGGAACGGTCAAATCCAGGAAGGTCACGGTTTTACTGTAGTTCGCCAGCTTATTCCCGGCCACGGATTGTAAGTTCTTGATGGCCAGCGTACCCACTGCCTGTTGGCCTTCCGCTTGAGCCAACGTGACGAGAACGGATTTCTGATCGTCCAATAGATCAACGGAAGTAATCCCGGAAGAGGCGCCTGTGTACGTATAGTTCGACGCGAGCAAAGCGGAAGATCTGTCCAATTCCTGGTTGAAGGTAACCCGAATTTGCTTGTTATTATCAGCGGACACGTCTGTCACCAGAAGGTCTGTGACCACTGGAGTAACGGTTGCCGGTGCTTTGACGGTTGGTTTGTTCACCGTAATGGTGTAAGGAACACCGCCGGTCATTTTATCTGTCGTAAGGACCGCCGATTTCTTATCATCGCTGAGACTTACATTTTTGATGCCGAGAATGGCGCCGCTTGCAGCTTTAATGGAGATATCCGATGCCGTTAACGAATCAATTTCTCTTGAAAAAGTCAGGGTTACGGTGGATAAATTCTCACCGACGGAAGCCGTAACGGTAGTCGACAGTAAAGCGGCAGCGGCGTCCTGGAGCTTATCCTTGTTTGTTAAATAGCGATCGACGACAACGGCAACCTGTTCGCGGGAGGCATTCGTTCTGCCCTCGAACCGGGTGGGGGTTATCCCTTCAAATAGACCATTGGTGACCGCAAAAGCCACCGCATCGCGGGCATAAGGTGAAATATCGTTTTTGTCTTCGAAAGTCAGGGTGTCGCCAAGCCCCCTGATATCGTCTGCGCTTAATCCAAGAGCCCGTACGAAAATGGACGCCATTTGTTCGCGTGTCACGTCCTGGGTCCCCCCGAAGGAATTTGCAGAGATCCCCGTGATCCATCCCTTGGCTACCGCAGTTTCTACGTATGTGTACGCCCAGTGGTCCTTGTTAATGTCGGTAAACGTCGCGGTGGCCGGAGTCACGAGCTCGGTTGCGGGAACGAGTGCCTTAACCAGCATGGTTGTGAAGGCATCCCGATTCATCGCTGACTTCGGATTGAAGTTCCCTGCCGGATCCCCCGTGATAATATTCTTGTCCATCAACCGGGAGATGGCAGGCTTAGCCCATTCTGCAGCGGAGGCATAATCGTTCGGAGAAGCCGCGTGTGCCTGTCCTGCGAAACCGGTAAGTGGAACTGTCGAGATCAACATCCCGCCGAGAATAATCTTGGCGACATTAATCCTGACATTCGGATACTTCTTCTTCGCATATTCCTGGACATCGGAGTAAAGCTCTTCACTGTGGTTATGATGGGAATCCGACTCATTAGCGAACTCGACCCTTTGCGGATCCAAGTAAATCAACAATTCATAACCATCGTTCGTTCTGATTAGTTCGTCACGTAAGATGTTCAACAGAATGACCTCCAATTCGGAATATAGGATATCGATGCAGACCATAGCCCCGCAGTCTCTTATCGTTTCCGTTAATCGAAAGTTCATTCCAGTAAAGTGTATCGATGGAATAGAGAAATTCATGGAAAAAGGATGGAAACAAGGCTCCCAGCTATAGGGAGCCCTGTTCTGTTGATGTTGTTCTCTTATCCCAATGGTCGGTCCATTTACTCCGGCGTTCCTTGGGTTACTCCGTGAACATAAGTTTGCCATGGGGTGTCGAGCGCCCCTTGCCCGGGGTTATAGGTGAAGAAGTACTCCACGGTAGCCCCTTGGCTCAGGTTATTGACTGCATAGGTATAGTTGCCGTTCCCCACCGGGGTCATAGCGACATTCAATTGCCCGCCGTTATTGATTTTATAGTGCAGGTCAGCGAAGGTAGCCCCGTTGACATAGAACAACAGGTTATCGCCGGTCTTCTTGAGTCCCTTTACTTGATCTCCGATCACGACCGTGGAAGGGGTGCCAGGATCGCCGGGATTCTGTCCACCACCGCTGTTGCCATTATCTTTATAGACACGTACATAATCGACTTGCATCGTTGCCGGGATATCGCCGGGACTTGGGGAGATGCCGCCATCGAAGTTCCCGCCAATGGCCAGGTTCATGATGAGATAGAACGCTTGATCGAAAGGAGCGGTCGGATTGTTTGGCGCCGCGGTGGAATACCATTGATCCCGGGTTGCCTTGAAGAAGAATTTGCCGTCTACGTACCATTTGATGTTGTCCTCTTCCCATACGACGGAATAAACATGGTAGTCATTCGCGATGGTTTGCCCGGACGGGAAATGGTATTCGCCCGAGAGATGCGTATTTGCCGGCCATTGTCCGCCGAAATGGATGGCGCCGGAGGTCATGCCAGGCAGACGTCCTCTAGCTTCCATGACGTCGATTTCACCCGAAGCGGCCCAGGTGCCGTAGGTATGATCTTGCGGAAGCATCCAGAGCGCCGGCCATATCCCATTCCCCGTAGGCAGCTTCGCACGGAAATCAACCCTGCCGTATTTGAGCGAGAAATGATCCTTGGTGTTAATCTTGCCGGAAGAGTATGGCGCAGACCGGCTTGGATCCTGCGGAAAGGACTTAGGATCATTTATGGCTCGAATATTTAACTTCCCGTCCTGGACGAAGATATTTTGCGGACTGTTCGTGTAATGCTGCAGCTCCGCATTGCCCCAACCCCAAGTGCCGGGGTCGTCGTTGAGGTAGTACCCCTGTTCATAATTCCATTTGCCCGTATCCAGTTGGGTTCCGATAAATTCGTCCTGCCAGACCAGCGTCATGCCCGCGATGGCCGGATCGGTTGGCGAGCTGAGCGGAATATCCCCGTGGTCGGCATCGTCCGGCCGCGGTGCATCCGGATTACCGATCAACGTGTAAGTGACGAAGTTGCTGCCGACGTTACCGCCTTTTTGTCCATTGAGGGGATAACCGATGCGGATCTGCATGTCTTGCTGGATCGGCTGGAACCACAGTCCATAGATGTGGTCGGCCCAATACCCCCATTGGTTCGCGCTGGATAGGTTATTATAACCGCTCGCGGAATAAACGAACCCGCTTTGTCCGGAGTCCTCTAAATCGACCCATTGCCCATTAAGGTTGATCTGGTAGACGAAATTCCCCAGTTCGGTAGCGATCGGGGCGCCTCCATCGATTTTAGGCAGGGGCAAACCAATGGCACCGCTTACATCTGCGGTGAAAGTCGTTCCCTCATAGGGAGTAAGGACATACGAATTTCTTACAGGTTCATTGAAAAGAATCGTATAAACGAGGTTCGCCGAGGAGGTCTTGGACTCGAGCTTGACGTTGATCGACTCCGTGACGTTAAACCAGTAGCCGCCACCGCCATCGGTGAATTGGCCGAAGTTCTGGTCATAAATCCATCCGCTGGCCGCATTATTATCAATATCAATCCATGCACTGCTGTTCACGGGTTTGACGTACACCTTTAAATCATCGGCGACCGCTGCATAAGGAATTGCCGGATTATTATTAAACACAGGATAGGTGAAGCCGGCCCCACCCGTTGGCCCTGCAGTGATAACCGGACCTTGGGTCGGCGTCATCGCCGTAATGGTGGTTTTATTGATGTTCTGAAAGACGAGCGTGTATCCGAGCGTCACCCCGTTGGTTTTGGAGTACAGCTGAATCTCGGTCGTTGCGGAAAGGGTAAACCAATAGCCGTTAAACCCACCGTCACTCCAGTGACCCCAGTTCTGGTTATAAACAAAACTTCCGACACTGTCGATATCAACCCAGTTGCCGTTCACTTTCACCTTCACGCCCAAATCCTGGACTACATCGCTCCAGGTGGCGGAGCCCCCATTAAAAACCGGCATGACGAAGCCGTAGCTGGCTTGTCCGACACCCGACTTGGTGATCACCGGTCCGTCTGCCGCCGAGAAGTAACTCATTGAGGTAATGGTTGTCCCGGCCGCCTGAGCTTTAGGTGTTGGCAATAGACTTACCCCAGCCGCCATTACGAGCGCCAGGACCAAGCTGAGTACCTTATGAACCAGGCGCCTTTCCGTAAAGTGAGATCTTTTCATAAATACCCTCCCTTTATTATCGTGATTCTCCCAACCTATGCACGCACAGGAAAATACTTACATAGGAGAACGCTTTCATTCTATCAACCCGGCCATCGGGTGAATAGGTTCCATATTTCGGGTGAGGTGCCCTTTTTTTAGGGAAGCAAGGAAATTCGCAGGATCACCGGTTCAACGACAGAACAAAAAAGCCCAGGGAACGAAATTCCCTGGGCTTGGTGTATGCCTATTTTTGCAAAGACCTTATTCAACATCATAACAAATCGCCAAGAAACAGTCTATACTTTTTTTTCCAAACGTTCTATGCTAATCGGGCAAGAATTCAGTAGGAGGAGCGCTCAAATGAACGAAATGAATGATTTGCTGCAGGGAACGCTTGGGGATTGGACGGAACGCATCTTCGGAACGGGATATCATCCGGAGGAGGCGAACCAGATGCACGGCGGAGCGCAGAAGGCAGTATATACGGTCCGTTGCTCGAATGGCTTTCGCTTTGTGCTGTATGTATGGGATGTTAGGATGAATTATTTTCGCGAAGAATTGGAGCAGAAGGAGGCTGCCGAAGCGATGTCCGGGTATGGGGGCGAGTCATTTCGAACGGTGTACGAATTTATGGAGAAGCTTCAGGTTCGCACGCCGAAGCTGTATCACTTTGAGTCGGGCGCTACCACGGGCGATGCGGACTTCGCTTTTGTCGAGTACGTGGAAGGAAGGGAGGCTTCGGATTTCTTTCAGGCTGACGCCAAGATTCAGGATCGGATCTTTGAACCGCTCGCGGACATGCTGAACCGATTGCACCGGCAAACCAGAACGTACTGGGGAAAACTGCAGGAAACGTTGACGCAGTCGGCTTCCGGATGCCATTTACCCATGTTGGCACAGGCTTGCCGCGAATTGGAGTATTTAGCCGAGAACGTACCGGTGTTCCGGAACCATCACGACAGGTTTGTGGAGGTCATCCAAGGCTTGGCCGGAAAGATTCAACCAAGACTTGCCTACGGTTTCATCCATGCGGAACTGGGGCCAAACCACGTGCTCGTCGACCGGGAACTTCGTCCCTGGTTCATCGACATCGAGGGTGCCTTGTTTTTCGACCCTGAATACGAGCACAGCTTTATGGAGTTCCGGTTCGACAACTACGATCGTTACTTGAGGACCGGCGGACTGGATCCCGATCGAATGGCCTTCTATAAGCTTTACCATCATATCTCCTACAGCGCCGGTCCCCACCGGCTTCTCCAACGGGGATTTCCGAATGCGGAAACCGTGAAGGAAATCATGGAATTTAACACGCAGAGTGCCCTGCATTTTATTTAAAAAATGATATATTAGCGGGAGAATTTTGCTAATATGGAGATTAGAACGAAGGAAAGATGAAGTTTGCCGAGACGGGGGAATCGAATGCCAAAACCGGATGCGGTGGCCGTGATCGAGCAGTAAAAGTCGAGTTTGGATGAATATACGTTAGGACAGCTCCGCTATAAAAGCGAAGTAGAAGTATGGTCCGTTGGGCAGATGAGCTGGTTGGCATGCATAGCCGGCATCATTTGCGCCAGAAGGCTGAACTGGATCAACGGTTGGTTGAAGCGGGACTACGCTAGACTTCGTCATGGAATCCCCCAATTACCCTGCCCAAAGGAGGCTTATATGAACGGGACCCCCCTGGACCTGCAGTTATTGGAAAAAATGAAGCCGGAGCTCACCGCGTTCTGCTACCGAATGCTCGGATCCATCGATGACGCGGACGATGCGGTTCAGGAGATCTATATCCGCGTTTGGCAAAGCTGGAGCTCGTTCCGGCAGGAATCCTCGCATAAGACGTGGATCTATCGGATCGCCTCCAACTTATGCCTGGATAAACTAAGACAGGCCAAACGCCGGGTGCTTCCCGTCGATCTGTCCGATCCGGCGGGTTCCATCATCGAACCTCGGGAGACGTTGCCCGATTCCTCCTGGATCTGGCTGGCGCCCGACTTCGGGGAGAACCCCGAGGATGCGCTCATCCGCAAGGATACCTTGCAGCTCTGCTTCATCGCGCTTCTGCAGACCTTGCCTCCCCGCCAGCGAGCCGTATTAATTCTGAAGGATGTCTTCGACTGGTCCTCCAAGCAGATTGCGGAGACGCTGGGGATGTCGCCGGCGGCTGTGAACAGCGCTTTGCAGAGAGCCCGGGAGACGATGGACCGAACCCGGCTCCGTTCCGACGAGCTCAGCAAGATGGAAGACGAGCCGGATCGCGATCTGTTGTCGCGGTATGTGGAGGCTTTCGAGCAATTTGACGTTGACCGGCTGGTCGCGTTGTTTCACGAGGAAGGCTGCATGTCCATGCCGCCATTCCCGATGTGGGTCCGCGGCAAGGAGGACTTGTCGAAGTTCTTCTCGCTTACTCGCTGGCATTGCGAGGGCTCCCGGTTTTTGCCGGTCAAAATTAACGGCGGCTATCCGGCGCTTGCTCAGTATATGCCACACAAGGAAGGGTCCGGCTTGGTGCCATGGGGGATTCATGTCCTTGAAACCAAAGATCATCGCATCCTCCACGTCCAAAATTTCATTAACACAAAATTATTTTCCCGATTGGGGCTGCCGGAGCGAATAGACCGATGAATTTCAAATTTGGGTTACGTCTATAGGAATGTAAAGGAAACAAACAATCCTGTTGAAAGAGGTGCCTTTGAAAAATGGAAACCAACCAACCGACGAAAGTAACCGTTCAAGCGGTCATTCAAGCCCCTGTTGAAAAAGTATGGAGCTATTGGACGGAACCGGAGCACATTACGAAGTGGAATCAAGCGTCTGACGACTGGCATGCGCCAAGAGCGGAGAACGATTTGCGGGCCGGCGGTACGTTCCTGACCCGGATGGAAGCGAAGGACGGCAGCATGGGCTTTGATTTTGGCGGAGTATATGATGAAGTCAACACGCATGAACGGATCTCTTATACCTTGGGCGATGGGAGACGGGTGGAGATCACCTTCGCTGCTGAAGGCCAGGAGACGAAGGTCGTCGAAACGTTTGATGCCGAAAGCACGCATCCGGTGGAATTCCAGCAAGCCGGCTGGCAAGCGATTATGGACAATTTCAAGAAGTATGTCGAAGAATCCTAAGAAACGAAAGGGCGCCCAAGCGGGCGCCTTTTGTCTTTAGGGAAGCTTGTCAAACTTATTCTCCTGAGCCTCAATGAGAGCTAATTTGTAGTTGAGCTTCTCCAGTATTTTGATGAGGTGTGAAATGTGATCTTCCACTTTGGTTCTTTGCTCCGAGAGAATTTTTTTTCGCTGCTGCAAAGTTTCTTCCCCACGCAGATAAAGCTCCGTGTAATGTTTGATTTCTTCCAAGGACAAGCCAGTCGAACGTAGAGCCTGTACGGTATTGATCCAATCGATATTGATCTCCCGGTAGAGACGAACGCCATTGGCATCGCGTTCAACTTGGGGAAGGACCCCTTCTTTCTCGTAATAACGCAAGGTGTACGGAGAAATTCCCGTCCGTTCTTTGACTTGTTTCACCGTATAGTACATTGCTTATTCACCTCGATTAATTAGAGTTACTCCAATCATTTTAGAATCGAATCGGCTAAAAGGCAAAGGTTATTCCTTGAATATCAACAGGAAAATCAAGGTGTTGACTTAGAGTGCCTACAGTCTATTAAGCTTGGGGTGTGACAACAAATCGAGGGATCGAAGGAGAAATGGATGATGAGAAGAACCGTGTTAATTACGGGTTGTTCGTCGGGATTGGGAAATACTTCGGCCAAGAAATTCGCTTCCGAAGGCTGGAATGTCATTGCTACCATGCGCAAACCCGATGAGCGCCTTGCGAATGAGAATTCGGAGCGGATTTTGGTCACCCGACTGGACGTTACCGAGCCGAGCAGCATACAGGAAGCCATAGCGGCCGGGATCGCCCGGTTTGGCCAAATCGACGTCGTGGTCAACAATGCGGGAGTTTCGGTTCCTTCCGTCTTTGAAGCGACGCCGATGAAGGTCGTCCGCAGCCTTTATGAAACGAATGTGTTTGGCGTGATGAATATGATTCAGGCGATTACGCCCTATTTTCGTCAACAAGGCGGAGGCACCATCGTAAATGTTACGTCCAACGTCGGATATGCGGCATTCCCGCTCGTTAGTGTCTACACCTCGACCAAACATGCCGTTGAGGGGCTGGTGGAGTCGTTATCGTATGAACTGGAATCGCAACGTATTTTAATCAAGCTGGTGGAACCGGGTTTTATGCCAACGACGAATTTCGGAGCGAATGCGGGAGCTTTTGCCGGGGAAGTGTCCACGCCGCCCGAATACCAGCCCTATTTTGATCACATGATGCAGGCGCTGACCCATTCCCCGTTTGAGCCTGCGGATGTCAATGCGGTGGCGGATCAAGTGATCCGGGCGGCTTCGGATCCGACGAATCGGCTGCGGTATGTTGCGGGGCCCGATGCCGAGGAAACGGCAAAATTGAGATGGACCCAGTCGGAGGAGAAATATATGGCCACCATGAGAAAATTGTTAGGTCATACCGATTGGTGCGAGTCCCACAAGTAAGGGGATGGAAGGGATAATATCTCCATAGACGGAATCGCCCGTTGGCGCTAAACTAGGGGAGGCGACAAAGAATCTAACCTGGTAGGAGCTTGTTAAACGTGACGATATCTGAACGTATTCCTTCATGGAAAAAACTTAGCCTTTTTGCCGTGACCTGGCCCATCTTCATCGATTCGGTGTTAAGGATGATGTTGGGCACCGTAGACGTGTTCATGCTGAGCCGGATCTCCGATACGGCGACAGGCGCGGTGGGCTTAGCGAATGAAATCATCTATTTCTGCATTTTGATGTTCGGATTTGTCGGCATCGGAACGAGTGTGGCGGTCTCCCAGTATATCGGCGCCGGGCGGGAGAAAGAGGCGAGCCGCGTCTCGGCATTGGCGATTTCGATGAATCTCATATTCGGGATTCTCGTCAGCTTTATCCTTTTTGGCTTTGGGGAGCCTCTTCTGCGGCTGCTCAACTTGAACTCGGAACAGATTGGCATCGCAAGCCACTATTTGAAGATCATCGGCGGCTTTATGTGGATCGAGGCGCTGTCCTACGCGGTTTCTTCGGTCATCCGTTCGAGCGGGAACACCAAAAGCGTGATGTACGTGACGCTCGGCGTTAATCTCCTGCACGTTACGGGCAATTACCTGCTCATTTTCGGGAACCTGGGCTTTCCGGAATTAGGCGTTACCGGGGCGGCCATATCGACCGTCGTCAGCCGGTTTGTCGGCATTATCGTGCTGTTCTTCATCTTGTACCGCCGGGTTCCTGCGCCGATTCGCGGAAAAGATTATGTGACCTGGAACGGTACCTATGCCAAACAGATTTTGAGCGTCGGGTTGCCTGCGGCGGGGGAGCATCTCGCTTGGCAATCGCAGTACCTCATGATCATCGGTTTCGTGAATATGATTAGCATTACCGCTTTAAATACGCATGTTTACGTGATGAACATCTCGAACTACTTTATGGCGCTGGCTGCGTCGATCGGGGCGGGGACGGAGATCATCGTCGGTCAAATGGTCGGTGCGGGCGAAATGAAGGCCGCCTACAAGCGACTGATGAAAAGCGTACGGATCAGCTTCCTGTTAACGTTGGCCATCGTGGGTGCGGCCTCGATTTTCCGCCGTGACCTCATCGGCATGTTCACGGAAGATCCAGTGATTATCGCAACCGGAGCAAGCATTTTCCTGCTCTCCATCGTGCTTGAACCCGGCCGGACCTTCAATATGGTCATCATCAATTCGCTGCGTGCCGCCGGGGATGCGCGATTCCCCGTCCTCATGGGCGTATGCTCGATGTGGGGCGTGTCGGTTCCGCTGGCGTACCTGCTAGGGGTTCACTTGGAGATTGGGCTGCTTGGCATATGGATTGCGTTTGCCGTGGATGAATGGCTGCGCGGATTGATCATGCTGCTGCGCTGGAGAAGCAGGGCCTGGGAGAAGAAAGCGCTCGTCAAGCCGGTATCTGCGGCGGAAGATGGGCTCGGGGCCCCAGCTTAACAGAAATAGCGGACTGAAGAGACTATAGGCGGACTCGATGGATGGGAAGGCGGACCGTGAGGATGAATTGATCCTCCTCCAACTTCGCATCCATTTTCCCATTCATCCGTTCGACGATTTTCTTCGAGAGATAAAGGCCTAATCCGCTGGCTTCCGTGTTTGTTCTGCTGGCGACTTCCGTGTAGAAACGCGTAAACACCTTTTCAATGGCGACTTTGCTGCCCGGCTTGAGATCGTTGGTTACGGTCCATGCGAGATCGTCCGCTTCAACATCGTAGCGGAGCACCGCCTGGCTCTTGGCGTAACGGAGGAGGTTTTGAACGATATTTTGAATCACCCGGGTCAACAACAGCGGGTCGGCAATCACCGTCGTGTCTACGGGATGTTCAGGGAATAGCAGATGGATGCGCTTTTCCTCGAATTGCTCATAGGAAGACAGGAGGATTTCTTCGACCAGCTGCGAGAAAGAAAGCTTGGTTAAGGCGAGGTCTTTTTGATTCGTCTCAATCCGGGCCAGGTCGTAAAAGTGATCGGTCATTTCCATCAGACGTTGGACGGAATGCTCGACGATCTTTAGGTATTGCGCCTTCTTCTCGTCATCCGCAGTTGCGCCAAGCAGTTGGACATAACCGTGAATGGAGGTCAGCGGCGTGCGCAAATCATGGGAGAGCCCGGCAATGGATAGTTTCACGTTTTCCTCCATCTTTTTCACCTGACGGTTTTGTTCCTCGAAAGCATCGATCATCTGATTCAGCTCGTCGACCAGCTCCAATATGGTTTTTTCGCGCAAGTCGACAAACAATCTGCTGCCGTAACCCGCATTCTTCGGAATCTCGGCAACTTCGTTCTTCAACCTCCGCAGTTCGCGTTTGAGGAGATAGAGATAGAGAAGAAGCGCGAAGGACACGAAAACGAAAATCCATCCCCACATCGCATTGACGCTCCTTTTCTTAATCAAATTTAAAGCCGATCCCCCACACGGTCTTGATGTAATTCGTGTCACCGGCGTTCAGTTTATTCCGTAAGTTGCTGATATGCATGTTGACGGTCTTATCGTTGTCCCAATACGGTTCCTTCCACACGCTTTCATAAATATTGGCGCGGCTGAACACCTTCTGGGGATGTTCGATGAACAGTTGAAGGATGGCATACTCCCGTCTCGTCAGATGAACCGGCCGGTCGTCGACTTTCACCTCAAGCGTGTCCGGATGGATCCGAATGTTCTTGTAATGGATCTCCTGATTCGTGCTACTGGCAGAAGTCGCGGCATGGCGGAGTTGGATATTGATCCTCGCCAGCAGTTCCTTGATATCGAAAGGTTTCGTGACGTAATCATCGGCCCCGTTTGTCAACAGCTCCAATTTTGAGGCCTGGTCATTCTTGGCCGAGATCACGATGACCGGAACCGCCGAGTTGGACCGGACATGCTTTAGAAATTCATCCCCATCCATTCCCGGCAGCATTAAGTCGAGGAGGATCAAATCCGGGGGATGATGCCCGAACAGTAATTTTCCTTCTGTCCCCGAATAGGCGCTGAGGGTTTGAAATCCATGCAGCTCCAAAGCTTCTTTGACGAGGGAATGAATGGACGCATCGTCTTCGATGATCAATAAGGTGGGCATGTTGTATCAACCTACTTTATGTCGGTTCGTATAAATCGATAAACTCCTATAGCAGATGATATCACGACGGTGATGAGGCTGACCAATACCATCTCGGGAAACCTGGCAATGTCCGCCGGTTTAACGAAATCGAAATAGAACAGGAAGGATTCCGAAAACCAATAGGTCACCTGCTTAAAGTGTTCGGTTTGCAGGAAGATTGGAGCCCCGAACCCCGTCACGACGGTATATAAAAACGTCCAAATCAGGGAGATGCCGCTATTTTTGGACAGGAACCCGATCATCGTATAGATCGATGCGTTCGCCAGAATCAACAAGTATAACGTGATAAATGCCTTGATCGCGTAGCTGAAGTAAGGGCTAATCCCGGGCACTTCACCGAAACCAAATGCGAAGGTAAAACTAATCATCCCTAGTAGAGTCAATAAGAGGGTACCCACGAGAGAGAGCCCTGTGGCTACCGCTAGTTTGGTTGCATAATATTGGGCACGGCTGCGGCCTAACGACAACGCATTTCGAATCGTTCCATGCTGAAATTCTTCCCCAATATAGAAGCTGATAAAAGCGGCGAGGACGAGCAGTACCGTTAATCCATTCTTCTTGATCATCAGAACGCCGGTCGCTCCGTTAATCACCGTATCGATGGGTTGGACGAGCTCGGTGCCGTAATGGACAGTCATCAGGCTGTTGGCTGCTTGGAATATCGGAAAAAACGACAAAATGAAGAGCACGATCCATAGTTTTTTGCTGCGTCGCGATTTCATGTTTTCGGCTGTCAATAGATTAAGCATGGGTGGTTCCTCCTGTTAATTGCAAGAAATAATCCTCCAGCTTCTGCCGGGTGGCGCCAATCCGCGTCACGTCCACGTCAGCCAGAACCAGAGAACGGTTAATTGCTGCAGCGTCATCCAAACGTTCGTATATGTTGATTCCTCTCTCGCTGACGACCTCATAGTCCCGGATCCCCAATTCATTCAGGACCACGACCGCGGCTTGAACCTCCGGCGTTTCCAGTTCGATATACTGGCGAGTTTGGTCTGCGAGCTCTTCGCGCGAGAATTCGCTGATGAGCTTGCCGTGATGTAATATCCCGTAATGCGTGGCGACTTGCGAAAGCTCGTCCAGCAAATGGCTGGAGAGCAGTACGGTCATCCCGCGTTCCGTTACCAACCGTCCGATAATTTCCCGCATTTCGACAATGCCTGATGGATCCAGACCGTTCGTTGGTTCGTCCAAGATCAGAAATTCCGGGTGGGTGATCAGGGCCGAGGCGATCGCCAGCCGTTGACGCATGCCCAAGGAGAAGTTTTTGGCTTTCTTCTTGCCCGTATTCTCCAGATTCATTAATCGCAGCAAATCGTCAATTTCACGTTCGCTTACGCCGCCGTTAGCCGCTTGGACCCGAAGGTTCTCCCGAGCGGTTAATTCGGGATACAGCGCCGGCGTTTCGATGGACTGTCCCATCTTTCTCCGCGCTCGCTGCAACCCGGTTGCTCCCGATTCCCCAAACAGTTCGATTTGACCCTCATCGATAGAGATTAACCCCATAATGACGCGCATAAAGGATGACTTCCCCGCACCGTTCTCTCCAATCAATCCGTATATCATCCCTCGCTTGATCTCGACGGATACCTTATCCAATGCCTTATGCTTGCCATAAACCTTGGAAATGTTCGTTGCTTTAAGAATCGTTTCGGACACTTGCCGTCATCCTTTCGTTGTTGATGAATACAGGATAACCGGCAAGCCTAAAAAATCTAACCCGAAAAAGATAAAGAAAGTGTAAAGTGACGCACGGAATCCGGATTCGAGGTTAACCTCAACCGTTCGAACGAATGCAAGAAATTGCATCGCAATTCGATCAGGAGTTCTATCGATTGGAGCTAGAGGGGCAACCCAAACAGGCGCACCAATATATACGATCATGTTCCTCAACCAAAGCTAAAAGAAACACAAGAACCCTCCGTTCCCGGAGGGTTTTGCAAAAAAGCCGCTTCATCTGGAAGCGGCCTCTTCCTTTTTTGCAACAACCTCATGACTCAATGGAGTTCTTCGTGGCTTGGTACATCTTTTCCGTATATTCGTCGATTTCGTCGCGGGACATCCGCAGGCGCGCCGCCGATGAGCCATATCCGATCTCCTGCTTGCCCTCGGCTAAGCCCTTGAAAATCCCTTCCGTGAAGGCATCTAACGGTTCCCCGTGCGTATGCAATCCAGACCCTCCGAGATCCGTGTTCACTGCGGGCGGAGCAATTTCAATGACTTCAACCGATGTATCGGATAATTGGTGTCTCAAGCTGACGGTGAAAGAGTGAAGCGCCGCTTTGGTTGCCGAATACACCGGAGCAATCGCAAAGGGGGTAAACGCCAGCCCAGAGGTGACGTTGAGAATCGCAGCCGTTTCTTTTGCGGCAAAATAGGGAGCGAACAACATGGACAAATGGACGGGCGCCTCGATATTCGTGGCAATCTCCTTACTATAGTCTTGCCAGCGGTCTCTTGCGTCCGCTTTGAGCAGATTGTAGCGCAGCTGGATGCCGGCATTATTGACCAGCACATTCACGTCCTGATAGTTCGCCGTCACCCAATCGAACAGCGCTAGACGCTCGCTTTCCACCTCCAAGTCGCAGACTCGGGTAATTAACCCGGGGACTTGCTCCCGGGCTTGCTCAAGCACGTTCTCCCTACGGCCGCACACGATGACGGTGTTTCCGGATTGCACGAATCTTTCCGCCATAGCCAGCCCGATCCCGGAGCCGCCGCCGGTTATCAATATCGTATTTCCTGAGAGTTTCATCGTCTTTCCTCCTCGAAGTTGTTTTTGATAACGTTCGATTTTATCGTCAATCCCCAGCAAGTGCTCGTTCATCAGAGCGATCTCATCCGCCACTTTCTGCTTGTGCTTCACCAGCATGTCGAGCCGGTTCTCGATCGAGGCATCCCCTTCGACAACCCATTCCATATACTGCCGAATGCCGCTGATGGGCATGTTGGTGTTTTTGAGGCAGATCACGATTTGAAGCAACGCCAATTGACGTTCCGAAAATAATCTTCTGCCCGCCTCGTCCCGTTCGATAAACGGGAGCAGTCCTTTTTTTTCATAATAACGCAAGGTGGATTCCGGTATGTCGTAGGTCGCTGAAGCTTCACCTATGGAATAGTACTTCATGTGGAGGCCCCCGAATCTAAAGTTTCTTGTCGACATGACTTAGGATACGACTTAAACCATGGTTTAAGTCAACAGGTTTGTTGGATTTACGTTAGCCGGCCCGATTACAGTATAATAAGGGAGGAGTGTAAGACCATAACAGAGAGGAGCCAAGGGAAATGGCACAATCCTTAAAAGGAAAAGTCGCGATCATCACGGGAGCCGCCCGGGGGATCGGCAAAGCAACGGCGGTGGCATTAGCCAAAGAAGGCGTAAACGTAGGTTTGATCGCCAGAACGGAGTCGACGTTGAAAGAAGTAGCCGCCGAGCTGGAAGGAACGGGGGTCAAGGTCGCATACGCGGCAGCCGACATTGCTTCGAAAGAACAAGTAGAGGCCGCTGTCGAAACGCTGAAGAACGAGCTGGGCCCGGCGGATATTCTGATCAATAATGCGGGCATTGCCACGTTTGGGACGGTGCTCGAGATGGACCCGGCCGAATGGAAGGGCATGATCGATACCAATGTATTGGGGACCTATTACGTCACCCGGGCGGTCCTGCCTCAATTGGTCGAAAAAAATAGCGGAGACATCATCAATATCTCCTCGACGAACGGCCTGAACGGTGCGGCTACCGCGAGCGCCTACAGCGCCTCGAAATTTGCCGTGATCGGGTTTACTGAGTCCCTTGCCCAAGAAGTACGCCGCAACAACATCCGGGTCTCGGCATTAACCCCGAGCACGGTGGCTACCGATTTGGCCCTGGATTTGAACCTGATCAAGGACAACAACGAATCCAAATTCATTCAAGCGGAAGATTTGGCAGAGTTCATTGTGGGTCAATTGAAGCTCAGCCAACGCGTCTATGTGAAGACGGCCAGCTTCATCGCGACGAATCCGTTCTAAGCATACGGAGCAGGCGTTATGATGTTGATAAACGGGAAGCCCCCTTGGGGTTTCCTGTTTTTTATAGGGGAACGGTGATCTTGATCTGCTGGCGGCGAATATGCGAACATGGGGTTACATGATGAAAAGAGGGGGCTCCCTAATGGCCAAATGGGATAATATGTTGTCCATGCTTTGGATGCTGCGGTCCGGCAGGAAGTTAACGGCTGCCCAGATCGCGGACAATCTGGAGATCAGCGTTCGCTCCGTGTACCGGTATATCGATGCCCTATGCGCCAGCGGCGTGCCGGTCGTTGCGGAATCGGGCCACGACGGAGGCATACGCATCCTGGACAGCTTCAAGGAGACGCCCTTGTTCTTCAACACGACAGAACTGAAAGCGCTTGTCGACGCGCATAAATTTGCTCAAGGTGCGGGGTATCCGTTTACGGAAGAACTGGAAAGCGCATTGAAGAAAGTGGAGAATAGCCTGCACGAAGAGCAGCGCCAGGATCTCTCCGTTCTAACGGGCGGCTTGGACGTGATATCTCCGGAACGCCCTCCTTACTTGACTGTAGCATTGCGCGACTTGGAACAAGCGGCGAAGGAGGGGCGGACGGTCCGCATCATTTATCGCAAAGCGAACACGGAGCAGGAGGAAGAACGGGAAGTTGATCCGTACGGTTTGGCTTTTGACCGGAACGAATGGTATGAGGTGGCCTTTTGCCATCGCTCTCAAGCGATGCGGACCTTCCGCGTGGACCGCATCGAGCGGGTAGAGCCGACCGAGGGATGGTTTGAAAGGCCGGAAGGATTTTCGGCATTCGACTATTTCCGTGACCAGTCCGAGCGGAGGCGGGAGGCGGAAGGGCCGTTGATCGACGTTCGTATCGAAGGAATGCCGGACAAGCTGAATGAGCTGTGCCGCCATTGGCATCTGCGTCACTATTTGACGGAACGCACCGATCGGGAGGCACGCTTCGTGCTCGACGTTCCGACAATGAATAAGTACCTTCCGACGTATTTGATCACGTTTGGTACGGCGATCCGGGTCCTTGAGCCGCCGGAGTTGAAACGCCGAATTCAGGAAACCGCCTCCGGCATCGCAAACCATTACTTAAATGAAACCAATTGATCTTCACTGACAGCGTTTGTCATGGAACCCGGTATACGATAGGGACACGGCTGCAGGCAGAAGCGGCAGCTAACGACGACGAAAACAAGGAGCGTGAAACGATCCATGCAAAGACCAGCGGATCAATGGCTTAACTATCATGTTTGGGCGAACGACCAACTTTTCTCTCATCTGGAGCAGCTTCCGGAGGAGGTATTCCATGCGGAAGTGACGAGCGTATTCCCGTCCGTGGCTCAGGCGTTGGGACATATTTATCTGTTCGACCAGCTTTATCTGTCCGTGCTTGAGGGCGTTCCGAACGAGGACATTTTTCCGAAAATGCCGATTTGGTCGGAGGAAACGAAGGGTAAATCGTTAGGCGAGGTACGGCAGTTGTTCGCCGGCGTCGCCGATCGGTTCCGCGATCTGCTGCGGCGTACGTCCGACCCGGATCAGGCGATGACGATCCATCACCCGAAGTATGGCAGCCTCGATACGCGTTTCTCTGAAATTTTGCAGCATGTGGTTAATCACGGGACGTATCACCGGGGGAACGTGACCGCGATGCTGCGGCAGCAAGGGTATGCCGGGGTCCCTACGGATTATTTGTTCTTTTTGTTGGAGCGGCAGGCGGGCACGCCATCGCCTTAACAGTCATGCAATAAAACCAGCCCATTCAACCTGAAATGGGCTGGTTTTCGTTTTCGTATGCCTAGGAAATCGGGCCAATCGAGAACGAGAAACTCTTTCTCGCAGATTTATTACTTCGCCGGTTCGGCCAACTTCAACTTGCCGTCCTCCATGTGGTACACCCTATCGCAGTAATCAAGCATGCGTTCATCGTGGGTGACCATAATGGCCGCGATCCGGCGAGTCTTCACTTGTTGCGAGATTAGATTGACGACCTCGTGCGCCCGCTTGGTATCTAGGCTGGCCGTAGGTTCATCGGCCAAAATCACGTTGGGATGGTTCATTAACGCCCGCGCTATCGCGGTGCGCTGCTTCTCGCCGCCGGACAGCTCTTCCGGAAAGCTCGCCAGCTTCGCCCCCAACCCTAATTCCTCCAGCAGCTTGACGGCAAAGGCTTTATCCCCGGCTTTCATTTTCCCGGACATCTTCTTGACTAGGAGCAGCTGGTCAAGAACGTTGAGATAAGGGACCAAGTTCGAGGACTGCATCATAAACCCGATTTCCTGCAATCGAATTCGGGACAACTCTTTATCGGAGAATTCCGAAATACATTGTCCATTCAAGCGAACTTCTCCTTCGGAAGCTTGGAGCAACGCTCCGGCTATGGATAAAAAGGTGCTTTTTCCCGATCCGGACGGGCCGACAAGAGCGACAAATTCGCCGGGTTCGACTTTGATCGAAACCTTGTCCAATGCGGTGAGCCTGTTGCTTCCCTCGCCATAATACTTCGACACTTTGCTGATCTGCAAACCCGTTGTCATATTCCACCCTCCCGAGCGCTTGAAGCGGATCGATTTTTGTGATTTTACGGACCGACACCAGAGAGCTAAACACGGCAATCATCAATAGGACAATGGAGTAAACCCCGACAAGCTCGCTCTCGAGCTTAAACGGCATCCCCTTCGGCATGACGGCAGCGGTCCCATACGCAAGAAGAATCCCGATGACAATGCTGACAATCGAGAGAACAACCACTTGAGAGACAATCGCTTTGCTTAAAAATCTATTCCTTGCGCCGATCGCCTTCATAATGCCAAATTGATTCGTTTTCTGCATCGTCATGACATAGAAGAAAACGCCCAGCACAAATGCGGAAATCACGAACAAGAAGGCTTCCCATCGACTTCATCCATCTTGATTAAACACCATTTTGACACTAGTGTCAAAATTAAAATATGGAAGGGCTTCCCCTCTACTTCTTGGCCCCACCCATCCATACTTGAAACAACATCTTGCTCCACTCAGGAACCGGAACGTTCATCATATTCGGCGTATTAATGAAATTGAAGAACACGCCGACATGTACAGGGAGGGGGATGTCCTCTCTGATCTGCTTCTCCTGCTGGGCTTTCTGAAACAGACGAGTGAGCTGGACTTTAAGGAAGTCATGAGCGGACTCCACATATTCAATATCCTTGCGCGCGGCATCCGAGGATGTCGTCTTGATTTTATAGGCATCACTTAAGAGCTGGTGCAATTGAAATTCTTCAAGGTAGATGTTTAGTAGCTCCTGGAGGGCTCGCATGGAATCGGACTCGTCAAGGGCGGCAGCCTTCTCGAGGACCGCCGCGATGACGCGTTTCATGCAGGCCGCGATGATCTCATCCTTATTGGCGTAATATTGATAGATGGTACTTCGTGCGCCGGGCAAGTGCTGCGAGAGCAATTTGAGATTAAACCCGTCGTAACCGTGCTCCAGTACCAAACGTTTGGTAATATCCAACAACTCCGAATGGGAGTAGGATTGTTTTCTGCCCATGGTTATCCTCCTTTCTTCACCGCGGTGTGCACCTTAATTATCCTTCCCATCCTGCTCCAGCAGACGCGATAAATTCTCTTCCGTACCCGTTCCAGGCACGGGAACAAAGAAACACCAATGCATCCCCGGGTTGTTATCGACGGAGGCGGAATGGACCTTAAACTCCATCATCTGGGCATCCGGTAGCCGAAATAATGCTGTGGATACCCGCTTCTGCTTGATCTCATACAGCTCCCAGAAACGGGAAAATTCTTCGCTGTGCCGTTTCAGACGTTCTAATCTTTCCATGTACAGCGGATGATCTTTATATAAATCCAAGTTGGCCCGAAGGGTAGCCGTGCTGAATCGGACAAATTCCTCCCAATTCACCAGCTTCTCACGGTAATCCGCATTAAAGAAAAGGACGTTCAGCATGTACCGTTCGCTCTTCGGCATTAGGCCGAAGTCGGCGATGATGAGCTCTGCGGCCCGATTCCAGGCGATGACATCCGTGCCTTCGTCTGTTACGAAGGAAGGATACACCATTTGGTCGACGATGGCTTGCATGAAACTGAAATCCGATCCTTCGTAATGGCGCACAACTCCAGCGCTTGCCGGATCGATGTTCGCAAGGTCAAACAGGTATTTTCGCTCATCCTCGTCCAACCGCAATGCGTTGCTGATATTTAATAACACTTCGGGTGAAGGATTAACCTCTCTGCCTTGCTCCAGCCAAGTATAATAGGTCACGCTAACATTTGCGAGATAGGAGACTTCTTCTCTTCGCAGCCCCGGGGTACGTCTACGTCCAGGAAGTGGCTTGATCCCAGCGATGGCAGGCTGCAGCCGTTCCCTGCGTGATTTAATGAATTCCCCCAATGTAGACGAGGTACGATTTACATTCACATCTTTCACCCCCAAGAACATTATAGTCTCAGTTCCGTGACTCTTGCCACAAGAGATCGCCTTAACCGGGTAATTCCATTAATAGTATAAACATGATGTGGCTACTCTCCTCTCGGCGAAGGTAAGATGAAGATCATTGAAGACACGAAGTGCTTTCCATAGGAGGGGTTCAGTTCATGAAGAAGTATGAATATTCAAACAAGTTGGCCTTAATCACTGGGGCTTCATCGGGAATTGGCAAAGTGTATGCCAAACAATTGGCGGCACGGGGCAGTCACGTCGTGCTGGTCGCAAGGTCCAAGGACAAATTAGAGGCCCTTGCGGGGGATATCAGACGTCAGTACGGGGTGCAGGCGTATGTACAGGCTTGCGATTTGTCCCAAGCGGACGCGTCTCGCCAACTGGCCGATTCAATCGCCGAACTGGGCTTGTCGGTTGATATATTGATTAACAATGCCGGGTTCGGCACACATGGACGTTTCGAGGAGCTCGACCCAGGGCGCGAGCAGGAAGAAATCATGTTGAACACAGCGGCGTTAGTCGATCTCACGCATCGTTATCTACCCGATATGCTGCGGCGACGGGAGGGGATTATCGTGAATGTGGCTTCGATGGCGGCTTTTATGCCTTGTGCGTATTCAGCCGTTTATGGCGCGACCAAGGCGTTTGTCATTTCGTTCTCGGAAGCGTTATGGGCGGAAACGCGGGGGAGAGGGGTTCGCGTACTTGCTTTGTGCCCAGGGGCTACGGATACGGGGTTCTTTGACGCGGTCGGCAGTGCGGACATGGCTGCAGGCAACAAGCTTTCTACACCGGAAAAGGTGGTGCAGACCGGCTTTCGCGGGATTGACCAAGGGCGCAGCTATATCATCGAAGGGCGATCCAATTCGTCTATGGCTCAAATGATTCGATTTCTAAGCCGACGCCGAGTGGCCCTAATTATGGAACGCATGACAAGACCGAAGAACTGATGAAAGGAATGTTATTGACAAAATATTTAACCGCGAGTAGTATTTGAAAAAATCGAATATTCACAAGCTATGATGGCTATGGATCACACTATAGCCGGAGCAGCTTCTGGAGAGACCGCGGGATCCGCGGCGCCGAAGGGTTCACAATCTCAGGCAAAAGGACAGAAGAGCATAAATACGTCGATTTGGCAGGCGATTCGCCTAGTATGCCAAGTCCTATTTATTCTTTTTACGTTCCGGAGATTGGAGGGCATCCAGTCTCTTTTTTTATGCCCAGTTTGTTCATTATTTCACATGAGGGAGCTCATGACTTTAAGGGGGAATCAGGTATGGCACAACAGGAATTAAAGAGGGATTTAGCGAATCGGCACGTTCAATTGATCGCCATCGGCGGCACGATAGGGACGGGATTGTTCCTCGGATCGGGCAAAGCGATTCAACAGGCCGGGCCGTCGATCATTTTTGCTTATTTTCTCGTGGGGATTGCTGTGTTTTTTGTGATGAGGGCGCTGGGAGAGTTGCTGTTGTCCAAGGCCGGCTATCAATCGTTTACGGACATTGCCGAAGACTACCTTGGGCCGCGGGCGGCGTTCGTTACCGGATGGACCTATTGGTTTTGCTGGATCATGACGGCCATGGCCGACGTGATTGCGGTAGGGGTCTACGTTCAGTATTGGTTCGATATCCCGCAATGGGTTCCGGCGGTCATCTGCTTGATCATTCTGCTGGGACTTAACCTATTGACGGTGAAAAACTTCGGGGAATTGGAATTTTGGTTTGCCTTAATCAAGGTCGTCACGATTCTCGTATTAATCGCCCTCGGAGTCGTTTTGCTGGTCATCGGATTCAAAACGGATGCGGGAACCGTGACGGCAAAGAACATTTGGGGACATGGCGGCCTTTTTCCCAACGGAATCCAAGGCTTTCTGCTCTCCTTCCAAATGGTCGTGTTCGCCTATGTCGGCGTGGAGCTGGTAGGGGTATCGGCGGCAGAAACGTCCAATCCGGAGAAAAATATCCCTTCGGCCATTAATAAAATTCCGCTGCGCATTTTATTCTTCTACGTTGGCGCCTTGGTCGCCCTCTTATGCATTAACCCTTGGACGGGGCTGACTCCGGCGGAGAGCCCGTTCGTGAAGACGTTTAGTCTGGTCGGCATTCCGATTGCCGCGGGGATCATTAACTTCGTCGTCCTGACTTCGGCCGCATCTGCTTGTAACAGCGGGATGTTCTCGACCAGCCGGATTCTGTATAACTTAAGCAAGAACGATCAGGCTCCCTCCCGGATGGCCCAATTGAACAAGAACCATGTGCCCGGGAACGCCCTGCTGGTTTCCACGCTGGTCATCTCCGTAGGGGCGCTGTTGAGCAAGCTGATTCCGGGGCAAGCTTTCGGCATCGTGACGACGATTAGTGCCATTTGCTTTATTTGGGTGTGGGGCGTGGTGCTCGTGTGCCACATTCGTTATAAACGTACGCGGCCGGAGCTGCAGGCCAATTCCAAGTTTAAGGCGCCGTTTACGCCGTTTGTCAATTATGCGGTCCTCGTGATGTTTGCGGCCATTTTGCTGATCATGCTGTTTGCGGAGGAGACCCGTCCGGCCCTGTTGCTGACGCCGTTGTGGTTCATTATGTTGTTCGTATTGCATGCGATAAGAAAGCGCAAGGGACAGGCGAGCCACGCGCCTTTAGAGCAAACCCATCAATAACGGCGGTACCACCTTTGCAACTCGAATCAAATTGGCGGAGTTTTCCGGTGATATGATCAGGGTGAAAGGAGGAGGACTTCCATGTACGAATGGAATGAGACGGTACAACGGATGGTGGACTGGGTGGAGACGCATATCTCGGAAGATACGTCTCTATTGAAGATGTCGGAGGCGCTGGGGTATTCCCCGTTTTATTGCTCCAGACAGTTCAACCAGTATACGGGGATGACCTTGCGGGATTATATCCGGACGCGAAGAGTCAGCCGTGCCGCCATGGAGCTCCGCGACACGGATCAGCGGGTTCTGGATATCGCCGTAAAGTATGGATTTTCATCGCAGGAGGCTTTTACCCGAGCGTTCGTGAAAGCTTTCCGGCTCACCCCTGCAGCCTACCAAAAGGAACCAAGGCCCATTCCCTTAGCGATTCGTCAGGAAGTATTCTCGCCTTATCACTATTGGATCAAGGAGCGGGATAACATGAGCGAAGTTCGCTTGAAGCCGGCGGAGATGAAAGTCGAGTTCATTCCGGCCCATAGGTTTATCGGGATCTGGGATTTGGCCGTCACCAACTACGGGGATTTCTGGGGGAACGGCCACTCGTGCGACGAAGTTAGCGGAACCCTAGAGAGCATGTCCAACCATACTCTGGAGGGGCAGCTGGGGCAGACGGCGGGGTGGTTTTACCGGGATGGGCAAAAAGGGTATTTGTACGGCATCCCGGTTCCCCTGGATTATGACGGACCGATCTCGGAGGGAATGGAATGCCGGGAGATCCCGGAGTCGGAATACCTGGTGTTCTTCCATCCGCCTTTCGACTACCTCAAGGATAACGGGGCGGTGATGAGCACGGTGGAGGAGGCCGCTTGGAGCTTTGATCCCGGCCGTTTGGGGTTCGAATGGGACGAGGAGATCAAACAGGACTACCAACGGCATTACCCGGAAGGTTACGGGTATGCCGTGCTGCGACCGGTTAAGAAGAAGGGCTAAAGGGGAAAGGCCATCCTGCTTGGATGGCCTTTTGCTTATTCTCGCCGACCCTTCACCCGCTTCAATGCCGCAACGATCAGGAAGCTGATAATGACGAGCAGAAGCCAGGAGCTGATCTTGCCGAGATGGACGAGGTGCCAGCCGTCGGATTGGTTCGGATATCTCCAGGCGCTGAAGAACGTGGCGACATTTTCCGCGACCCAGATAAAGAAACCGATCAGCACAAAGGAGAGGGATAACGGCATCCGGTAGGGCTTGCCGCCTACCTCGTAGGTGACCCAGGTGCGCCAGAAGACGAGCAGCACCAGCGCCGACAACCACCAACGAACATCGATCCAATAATGGTGGGTGAAGAAATTCAGGTAAATCGAGGCGGCCAGCGGGACGACCAGCCAGAGCGGGGGAAAGCGGACCAGGTCCACCTTCAGGCGCCGCCAGGCCTGGCACAGGTAACTGGCCACGCTGGCATACATGAACCCGCTGTAGAGGGGGACGCCGTTCACTTTCGTCCAGCCTTCCTCGGGATACGCCCAAGAACCCATGTGGACCTTGAACATCTCCAGCGCCAGGCCGATCAAGTGGAAGACCGTAATGACCTTCAGTTCGTCGCGGGTTTCGAGGCCGGACCGCACCATCCAGACCTGCATGGCGAGGCAGATCAGCAGCAGCCAGTCATAGCGGGGGAGCCAAGGCAGCGGAAGGAACTGCGTCAATGCCAGCGAGGCAAAAATTACCACGGGGAACACGCAGGATAACGCCTGCTGCCAACCGAAGCGAACCAACTGCCGAAGGGCATGCTCGAGTCGTTTACCCACGCGCAACTCCCCTTTGTTAAGAGATGGACTCAGGGTACTCTTCATCGTTCCGGTACTCCATAATATCACCGGGCTGGCAATCCAGCGCCTTGCAAATCGCCTCCAAGGTGGAGAACCGAATGGCCTTGGCCTTCCCGTTTTTCAAAATAGAGAGGTTCGCCATCGTGATGCCAACCTTCTCCGAAAGCTCCGTGACGCTCATTTTCCGTTTAGCCAGCATGACGTCAATGTTGATGATTACGGACATGGGATTCCTTCACCTCAGATCGTTAAATCGTTTTCCGATTTGATGTCGATAGCATTTCTTAAGAGCCTTTGAAGCACGGCCGCAAAGACGGCGATGACGAGGGAAGCGAAACAGATGACCAGCCCGAGAGCGGCGAGCCCCGGTGCATCGTCCTTCTCCGCAATGATGAACAGGATCGGCAAGATAACCGCATACAAGATACAGATGGCGATCGCGCAGTTTCTAATGCTCTTTAAAGCCTGCACCGAGGCTTCGGAGAATGCGGTATTCTTGTCGATATAGCTTAACAGCTTCAGCGTCTGGTACAGCGCAAAGAAAAAGGGAATGGCCGAACCATACATGGGAATGAGCAGGGTGAGGTAGATGAATGGCGGGTAATATTCCACCAAATCTTTGGCGATCGTGGGTACCCCGAGCACGCATACGGCAAGGATCGCGATGCCCATCAGAAAAACGACGCCCCTTAAGAAAAGGGTAGAGCCTTGTTTACGTTTCATATCAAAATAGCACCTCGCGTAGGATTAGTGTCGAAGTTAATTTAACATGTTTTTTATCGATAATCAATAAATATTTATTAAAAAATACGATGAATATATCGAGAAAAAATAATTGCGAAGAGTGTACCCGATAAGTTCTTTTTGGGTGGCTTAAAAAAATCAATTATTAATATCTAAGAAATAAATATTTCAATCCCTCAGTATTGTTGATACACTAAAATCAAAGCAATTTTTACGGAAAAGGTGTGGGCCGGCTCGTCTCGAGACATGAAGCGAGAACAAAACGAGAGCGCTTACATCCTTTCAGCAAAATAAGGGCATAAGGGACGGTAAACATGAATCACGGACAAACAAGTACAGATGTTATTTTGATTGGTGCCGGAATTATGAGTGCGACGTTGGGGACCCTGCTGAAAGAATTGGCGCCGGACTGGAACATCACGGTGTTTGAACAACTTGGCCGGGCAGGGGAAGAAAGCTCGAACGAGTGGAATAATGCGGGAACCGGTCATGCGGCTTTGTGCGAATTGAATTACACCACCGAGCGGCCGGACGGAACCGTCGATATTAGCAAAGCGGTTAAGGTGAACGAACAGTTCCAGGTTTCCAGGCAGTTCTGGGCCTATCTGGTTCAGCATCAACGGATCCGAAATCCGCAGGATTTCATTATGCCGCTGCCTCATATGAGTTACGTGCGCGGGGAGCAGAACGTCGAATTTTTGAAGAGACGTTACGAAGCCTTATCCGCTCACCCGTTGTTCCAAGGGATGGAGTTCTCCAAAGATCCGGGGAAGCTGAGGGAATGGGTGCCGCTGATGATGAAGGAACGGAAGGGCGAGGAGCCGATTGCCGCGACGAAGATCGATTCGGGCACGGACGTGAACTTCGGTACCTTAACGCGGATGCTGCTGAATCATTTAAAGGAACAGGACGTGGATATCCGCTACAAGCATAGCGTGAAGAAGCTGAAGCGGACGCCGGACGGGTTGTGGGAATTGAAAGTGAAGGACCTGAGCAGCGGCGTGACCCAACGCCATACCGCCAAGTTCGTCTTCATCGGCGCCGGCGGCGGGAGCTTGCATTTATTGCAAAAATCCGGCATCCCGGAAGGAAAGCGGATCGGCGGTTTTCCGGTCAGCGGACTGTTTATGGTGTGCAATAACCCGGAGGTCGTCCGGCAGCACCATGCCAAGGTCTACGGCAAAGCTTCGGTCGGGGCTCCGCCGATGTCCGTTCCGCATCTGGACACCCGGTTCATCGACGACCAGAAGGCGCTCTTGTTCGGGCCGTTTGCCGGCTTCTCGCCGAAGTTCCTCAAGACCGGCTCGATGTTCGATCTCATCACCTCCGTCAAGCCGCATAACCTTCTCACGATGCTGGCGGCCGGGGTGAAGGAGATGTCGTTAACCAAATACCTGGTTCAACAGCTCATGTTGTCCAAAGAACAACGCATGGAGGAATTGCGGGATTTTGTCCCGGGGGCCAAGAGCGAGGATTGGGATCTGATCGTCGCCGGTCAGCGGGTGCAAGTCATCAAGGATACGGTGGAAGGCGGCAAGGGCACGCTGCAGTTCGGCACCGAGGTGGTCAGCGCCGTCGATGGCTCGATTGCCGCATTGCTGGGCGCTTCCCCGGGGGCCTCGACCGCGGTCCACGTCATGCTGGAGGTTATCGAGAAATGCTTCCCGCAGCAGCTTGAAGCCTGGAAGCCAAAGATCAAAGAAATGATTCCTTCGTACGGCTTATCGCTTGAGGGGAATCCGGAACTATTCCAATCCGTTCATCAAGCAACCTCACAGGCACTTGGATTATCAGAAGCCAAACCCCAAGCCGTTTCGGTATCATAAAGGTATCTCTATTCCTAAGAAGAGCTAAGCCGGTTTTATCCCGCGCTTAGCTCTTTCCATTAATTCAACAAATTCGCGGCCAGCCAGGGTTTAATTAAAGGCAATACGGTCTCAGGCTGCATCGCTTTCGTATGGTCCATATCGTTCCCTGGTAAGATCGCCACATCCCAGCCGAGCCGGCGTAAGGCTTGTTCGTTCTTGCGTAACCGCCCCGCGATATCGACGGTCACGTTCCCAAAATTCTCGCCGTATTCAATACGGTCCGCTTCGCCGGCAAAGGCGAGCCTCGGCAGGGTTAATTTCTCCTGCACGGAGGTGTCGTCGAAATCAATCAAGCTTTGGTACAAGGTCAAGAACTGCTTCGTTTGATTGGGATCGAGTGTCACCTGAACCTGATCCCAATCGATTTCTTCCGGGCTGACGAAGTCCTGCTTGGATTCTTCCGAAGACGGGGAGGGGTGCAGCGCTTGTTCATAGGTTTTGGCCGTGACCGTCAACATTTGACGGTAAGGTCCTTTATAAGGCGGGAATCCCCCCATGATCAAGCTTTCCAGCCGATTTGTCCGAATCGCTAGCTGCAAGCCGGCCAGGGCTAACCAGGAGTAGCCATAATAACTGAACGTATCGACCCCCATATCGTCCGCGATGTGCAAGAAGTCAAGCGAGATCTCTTCAGGCGTCAGAAGATCTGTCTTAGGGTGTTGAAATCGATGCCCCTCATAATCAAAATACAGAACTTGGAACTCATCGGACAAGCCCTCTATGAAGTGTTTGCCTAATTCGGGATCAACGCCCCACAATTTTAGACTTTCCGCTTCTTGGCCGTAGGCGGATTTTTTGGCTATAGGCAGCATGAACGTTTTGCCTCCGGGTTTTCCGGTTAGGCCGACTTCCAACGTTGTACCATCGGTTAAGGTGACAAGCTTCTGATGTTTTATTCGAATCGCTCCCTTACATGTGATACCTTCAGCATATAACATTCATGCAATCTTCCGATTTCGCGCCCCAAACCCCCGATGTTATGATGGTTATAACGATAATAAGTTGACGTAGCACTTTAAGGTTTTACTTTAAGCTAGGAGGGTGGGCCTATGCAGGGTGTCTATACGCCTGCACAAATTGCGGAGCGGCTGAACGTAAGCACAACCACGTTAAGGAGATACGAAGAACAGGGGCTAATCCCGGAGGTCTTGAGATCGGAGGGCAACCATAGAATCTATACGACGGTCCATCTTCGGGCGTTTACTACTATTCGATTGTTGCTGGCTGGTTATGAGATCCCTGTTGTTTACGAGGTGATGCGGAGAATCAAAGAAGGCAGCGTCACGGAAGCCTTGTGGCTGATCAATCATCAATTATACCTGATCCAGGAAGAGAAGCAGCGCGTGGAAGAGCTGTTAACCCTGATTCGGGAAGCGGATTTCCGTTCCTATAAGAACCGGAAGCTGACCGAAGCGATGACGATCGGGAAGGTGGCGGAGCTGGCGGGGGTGAATCCCTCAGCGATTCGTCATTGGGAAAAGGAGGGGCTAGTCACCTCGATACGACACCCGGAGAACGGGTATCGCATCTTTTCCGTACCGGAATTGCGGAAGATCCTGGTGATCAGCAGTTTGCGCAAAACGATTTATTATATCGAGAACCTGCGGGAGATTCTTAATGACCTGGAGGCAATGCGATTCTCCAAAATCGACCGTTCCTTCCAGATCGCCCTTGAGAAACTAAACCAAAAGCTTCTGATCCAGTATCAAGGAATCGCGGAGCTGATGGCTTATATCCAATGTCTCTCGTAATTCGATCATCAGGAAGGAACGGACGTGGAGCGTTTATTTATTTCTTCGACGAAGCATTCACCTGCTGAAGCAACTGGACGATAGTGTCATTCAGCCGGTTTAGCTCCTCAGGTTCCATAGCCGAAGCATCAAGCAGAGATTGCGGAACGCAGGCCGCTTTCTCTTGCAGCGCTTTACCCTTCGGTGTGATCAGCACATTGACTACGCGCTCGTCAGTGGAGTCGCGATGTCTTTCGATCAGTCCGGCCGCTTCCATCCGCTTCAATAATGGCGTTAAGGTTCCGGTGTCCAGATCCAACGCTTCTCCGAGCTCTTTAATGGTGCTCTTCTCCTTCTCCCACAAAGTGACCAGAACCAGATATTGCGGATAGGTCAGCTCCAGCTCATCCAAATACGGGCGATACAGCCGCAGGATAGCTCGAGAGCAGGCGTACAGCGAAAAACAAAGATGTTCCTCTAATTTCAAGCTGGATTCATTCGTTTCCATCATGCACCTCGATTGTCTTTAATGTGAGTTTACAAACATCATAGCAGATGAGCAAAAAAGAAACTATATTTTTTACAATTTAATTGTTGACAATATTGTTTGAGATGGGTAAGATGTGAATATAAAGATTTTGCACAATATAATTTTTAAAAATTAAAAATGTGGAGGGATTTATTATGGCAAAGGTAACGGTTGGTCAAGAGAATGGAATTCCGGTGGAGCTTCATTATGAAGATGTCGGTTCGGGGAAACCGGTGATCTTAATTCACGGTTGGCCGCTTAGCGGGAGATCGTGGGAGAAGCAGGTGCCTGCCTTGGTGGAAGCCGGGTACCGAGTGATTACGTATGATCGCCGCGGGTTCGGTCAGTCCTCGCAACCTTGGAACGGCTATGATTACGATACCTTGGCCGCCGATCTGCATCAACTGATCTTGTATCTGGGCCTTCGCGATGTCACCTTGGTTGGATTCTCGATGGGTGGCGGGGAAGTGGCCAGATATATCGGGACTTACGGTACACAGCGAGTAAGCAAAGCGGTTCTGGCCGGTGCAGTTCCGCCGTATCTGTACAAAACCAAGGATAACCCGGACGGCGGGCTCGACGACGCGGCTATCAAAGGGTTTCAGGACGGCGTGAAGACGGATCGACTGGCCTTCCTGGATGGCTTTACGACAGGTTTCTTCTCGGCAGGGGGCCGAACCGACTTGGTGAGTGAACCGTTCCGTTTGTATAACCGCGACATTGCCGCCTTTGCTTCCCCGAAGGGCACGCTCGACTGCATCTCGGCATTCAGCTATACCGATTTCCGGGGAGATTTGGCCAAATTCAACGTGCCAACCTTGATCCTTCATGGCGATTCGGACGCGATCGTGCCGGTAGAAGTTAGCGGCCTCAGAGCGCATCAGCAAATTCCGGGCAGCCAGCTTGTGGTAATCAAAGGGGGTCCGCACGGATTTAATGTGACGCATGCGGAAGAATTTAATGCGGCGCTGGTGAAATTTCTGCAAGGATAAATAAATGAAGGGCACCCGTCAGGGTGCCCTTCATTTTGTTCTATAAAACCGACTGCAGCAAGAAGTTAGCCAGGAACAGGAACGAGATGACGAACATAGAGATCGACAACTGTTCGCGCTTCCTCGAGAACATCTTGAGCAACGGATACGCGATAAAGCCGAAGGCGATACCGTCGACAATGCTATACGTTAAAGGAATCATCAGAATCACGAGAAACGCTGGAAATGCTTCGGAGAAATCGCTGAAGTCGATCTTCGTGATATTCGTCAGCATCAGTCCCCCGATAATGATCAAGATCGGGGCGATTGCGGCGTCCGGAATGATTTTGATCAAGGGCATAAAGAACAGCGAGCCTAAGAATAACAACCCGGTTGTCACCGAGGTTAACCCGGTTCTTCCGCCTGCGGTAATGCCGGCTGCCGTCTCAACCGTGGAGACGGTTGGGCTGGTGCCCAACAGGCCGCAAGCCACCGCGGAAATCGATACGGATTTCAGCGATTTTCCATTTTTCTCTGGAGCTTGAAGCATCCCGTCGACTTGGGAATGGACGAGCCCGATATTTTCGAAGACCAATACCAGAACCAGCGAGAAGCAAGCCGTTAAGAACGGAATGCTGGCCATATGGCGGAAGTCCGCGCTCATCCAGACGTCCCCGTAGCTTTGAAACGAAATCGGCTGCGAGGCGAACGAACCCAAATCAACGATCCCGAACAACCAGGCAACCAGTGTTCCGACAATAATGCTGATGAGAAAATTCCCGGGAACCTTCTTCAAGAACAGATACAGCGTCAAGATCAGGTTGATGATCGAGGCCAGAACCAGCGGTGCCGATAGGTCGCCAAGCGCCACAAAGTGGCTGGTGTTGCCGGTGACGATACCGCTCTTCTGCAAACCGATGAAGGCAATGAATAAGCCGATCCCGACGGAAATGGATTCTTTCAGGGAAACCGGAATGGCCCTCGAGATGAGCGAGGACAAGCCCGTAAAGGCGACCACAACGAACAAGATGCCAGCAAGCACCGTTGCCCCTAAGGCTTCCTGGTAACTTAGTCCCATTGAACCTACGATGGTATAGGTAAATAAAGCGTTGATCCCCATGCCGGGGACGAGAATTAACGGCGCGTTCGCCACGAACGCAACCAGCAAACAGCCGACAAGCGAAGACAGCACGGTGGCCAAGATCCCAGCCTCCAGTGGTATTCCCGCATCCTTCAGGATATTGGCGTTGACGGCGATAATGTACACGATGGAGAAGAACGAGGTCAATCCCGCGACAAGCTCTTTTCTCACATTCGTTTGGTGTTGCTTAAGCTGAAATACTCCTTTCATAGATGAATCACACTTTCAAAATATCCCTCTCCCACCCGCATCAAACGAAGAAAACCTTGGTCTCTTCGTTTATGCCAGAGGCTATTATACCACGGTTTGTGGCGGATTGCCTTTTACAAGTTGTTCCTTGGCAAAGCATCGACAAAATGTGACATCTGATGGTATCATTATCCACTAACAACAGGACTCAAGGGGGAGAGCAGGATGAAAGTACTAAAACTAGTTTGGATTCCCGTTATCGTATTCTTAATTAGTTTGCCGAATCTGGTCTTGACGGAAGCGGCGGCTGCCGACAATGCCGGGCACTTGTATGAGCAGGAGGAAATATCCTCCGAAGTCGTATTCGGATGTGCGCGGGGAGGTTATTACATTGACCGTTACGTGTATTCCGACGGCTATTCGGTATCCATTGAGAACGAACGCTTTGGGTTTATCGATCAAGCGGGGGGGCTGGTGATCCCGCATACCTATGCTTACGCCCGGAATTTCTCCGAGGGATTGGCTGCGGTGCAAAGCGCAGATTCCCGTAAATGGGGTTATATCAATAAACAAGGTGAGGTCGTTATCCCGCTTGCCTATGACCGGGCGGAGCCGTTCTCGGACGGACGTGGTGCTGTGAAGGATTCCAAAACCGGGAAGTGGGGATTTGTCGATTCGAATGGCAAGGTTGTAATCCCTTTTACATATGAAGATGTAAATCTGTTTGCTTATGGGACGACGGAAGCCCAGAAGAATGGACTTTGGGGCATTATCGATCCCGCGGGTAAAACCATCGTCCCCTTCAAATTCACGGAAGCGCCCGTATTTGGGGATTGTGTGAAGAGCCCTTACCGAGGGGAGTATTATACATTCAGGTTGATCGATCATGTAGCCCATACGAATACCGTGAGTATGTTCAGTAAACCCGGGAAGAAGTTCATTGTGCAAGGGGCGGATAGCATTCTTAGTCCCGAAGACGGCTTGATCCGTGTGGAGCGAAACAATAAGTTCGGGTATGTGGATCTGTCGGGGAAAGCGGTCATCCCGCTAAAGTATGATCAACTGGAGCCTTTCTCTGAGGGGTTGGCTTTAGCGGGCATCATTGACCTCAAAGCAGGATTTCCGAAATACGGCTACATCAATCGGGAAGGGAAAACCGTTATCCCCTTGATTTATGGGCGGGGTGAGGATTTCTCGGAGGGTCTGGCTGCCGTAGGGGTTAAATTCCTCGATGCCCAAGGACTATGGGAAATGAAGCTAATCGATCCTGCCGGACGTACGATCAAAGGCGGCTTGAATTATATCAGCATTACGAAATTCCTGAACGGAAAAGCGGTTGTGGATCGACTTGATCCTTCTACCAAGCTAAATAAATACGGAATGATCAACACATCCGGGCAGATTGTAACTCCGTTGGAATATGACCAGTATGATATCACCGTAGACCCGGAGACGGGGAAAGAAGATTGGGTCTTAACCAAGAACGAGCCTTCCGCAACTACAGATACCGGATATCAACCGGTTCCATCGGGGATGATCGACTCGCATGGGAACGTGATCGAATTCGCTCAAACTCCCGCGCCGGCACCACCGGTTGGCGTTCTGCTGAATGGGGAACGGATTACCCTGCAGCCAGCGGCGAAGGTAATCAACGGCAGCACGTTTATTCCGCTTCGCGGCGTCCTGGAGAAGATGGGGGCCAAGGTTCAATTCAACTCGGCGGATCAATCCATCGACATTACGCAGGGAAGCACCACGATCCATTTGAAAATGAACAGTAAGTCAGCCAAGGTTAACAGAAAGGCTGTACAACTATCGACCGCTCCGTTCGTGGACAAGCGTTCCAGTTCTACGTACGTGCCGCTGCGTTTTATCGGCGAAACGCTAGGCGCCAAGGTATCCTGGGTGGCGGAGGAGAGTTTAGCGCTAATTGAGTCTTAAGTCCCGTAAAAAATAGGTCAAAATTACCGATAACATGATGTGTCAACATCATGACATTTATACATCAGGAGGGGAACATGAAGAGGAAGAGCACGTTCGTTTGGGTAGTTTGTCTGTCGTTGGTTTTGTCGCTGGGGATATATCCCGGAACCTCAGCCAAGGCGCTGGGCGCGTATAAGACGATTGATTCGATTACGCTCCAAGAATCCCCAATCTCGATGGGTGAGGGCTGGACGCTAGATACGACCTTCAGCTCGAATGCGCCATATTCAATGACCCAAGGAAAAGATAAGGAGTACGTGGCCGTCGGCCCGTACGGAACGGTGATGAATTCGGCAAACGGCGTCAATTGGGCGGCCTTGTCCAAGTTCGGCAATTATCATTTAACAACGATTGCCTGGGATGGGACGAAGTATGTTCTGTTCGGCAATAACACGGAATATTCGATGAACCTTTACAGCAGACCTTCCGAAGGGTTTATCTCCTCGGACGGGCTCACCTGGAAGAGGATTGACTTCGACCCGGGCGAGACGATCTATCAAATGGAGTGGGGAGAATCCGGATTTGTCGCTGTAGGGCAGAAACATATTTTCTTCTCGAAGGATGGAGAGAACTGGGAGACGTCGCGCGCTTTGTTTAACGATTACGGAGCGGATATTCTGCAGGTTGTGAACGGGACTTATTTTATATCCAGCAGATACGATCAACCGTTTGTTCTCGTCTCCAAGGACGGGCAGAATTGGTCCGCCAAAACCTATAATGCTTCGGCCGTGATTCAGGATATGATCTGGACCGGGAAGCAATACCTCGGCGTTGGCAACGGTATCTACACGTCCGCCGATGGGGTCACCTGGACGAAGCAAGCGAAGTCGCCTTCAGGCGCAGAGTTAAAAACCATCGTCTACGGTCATAACAAGTACATCGTAACCGGTGCTTCGGAAACCACCGAAGGCATCGACAAGAACGTCGCCTACACATCGAAGGACGGCGCCACTTGGACAAAGGTGGACTTGTCCTCTCTGCAGGTGAACATTTATACGCTCTATCCGGTCAAGAGCGGATTCGCTGGCCTTGGCTCAAACAATATGCAAGGTCATGCGGATGGAACGTATTCGATCTACACGGTAGACGGAAAGTCGTGGAGCTATCGGATGATCGGCACTACGCTGGGCGGTGATTTTAATGCGGTTGCGACCAATGGGAAGCGAACCGTCGCCGTTGGTTTATCCGGTAGTGTGGTCTACACGGATGACGGGAAGACGTGGAGAAGCAGCAATCCGTTCTCTTACCGGGGCAAACTGGGACGAGCCCACTTGTTTGATGTCGTCTGGGGCGGGAACAAGTTCGTGGCAGCCGGCAACGGGGGGATATACTACTCCGCGGACGGGTCAAGTTGGAAACAAGCGAAGGTACCATTCAGAGATCAGTATGGCGGATTGCGTAACATTATGTGGACCGGCAAGTTTTATGTGGCTTCCGATCAGGTATATGGCGTTTATACTTCGAAGGACGGCTTGACCTGGAAGCGTGTCGCCAGCGTCAGCGACAACTGGCTGACCTCGATGATCCATGACGGCAAGCGGCTGATTGCCGCCTTCCGGGTGCACAATTTCAACGGACCCGGAACAACGAAGATCATGCAGACGACGGACGGCACGAATTGGAAGCTCCTGAAGACGTTAGATCTGGATGAAGCCTTCCTGGCTTGGACGGGCAGCGGTTACGTCGCCATGAATCAATATAATCCGTCGAAGGTATGGGTGTCGAAGGACGGCTCGAACTGGTCCAAGAAGTCAACTAATCTGGGCGAATCGCAAAACATTAACTTCCTGACCTCTGTGGATGGACAATTTGTAGCTGTACACCATGGCTTCCAGGAATCTGGAGATGAAGTCACCTATACTGATCAACTCCTCCTGTCCAAGGACGGAGTGAATTGGCAGGCCACCTCCATTCCGGAGAAACACCCGGGAGTAAATATTTTCGGGACGGAAATGCTGGAAGACGGGATTAAAGCGCACGGCAAATATATCTTCGTTGGCACGTACGGTGAGATTATGTATGTGGATCGACTGACAAGCTCGAAATAAATGAGGATTAAATTAGGATGGGCATGGGGTGGCACCTCATGTCCATCCTTTTTTATGTGGTGACTAAAGGTTCTTCGCTAATCTCAACCTCTCGCAGCTCCAATCCCAGAGCTCGGCGGCCCGCTCTCGGTTGTAGGATTCTTCGGAGGAGGCGATCGGTTTAGTCCCGTCCCAGTAGCTGCCGTTGGTGAAATCCTGACGTAGGAGGAGCTGGGCCAGATGGCCGCCGGAGATCTTCGTGCTGCGGATCGCTGGGCGGAGGAACCGCATGAGCGGCAGCACATGATTCCACATGAACCGGAGCATCGGCCGGTAGTCCCGCGCCAGGGAGGAGTCTTTGCCCGGCATCATCCCGGGATTAAAGGCGGCGACCTCGATGGAGCGGGAAGCGGACTGGAGCCGGTGCGATAGCTCGTAGGCAAAATACAGATTGCATAACTTCGACGTGGTGTATCGGATTTGTCCTCTAGTAAGCGGAGGCAAGCCGGCGAGCAGCGAATCCGAGGCTTCGGGGTTCGCGAGCTGCGCGGGCGCGGCATAGCGGGGAGCAGGCATCCCTGTTCTCTGCCGGGGATCATGCGTATCGCTGCTGACTACCAGAATGCGTCCGGGCTCCTGAAGCTGATCCAGCAGCAATCGAACGAGCAGAAAGTGACCGAGATGGTTTACGCCAAAAGTCGCTTCAACGCCGTCGTCCGTCGTTTGCGTATCCTGGACGAATTGAGAGCCGGCGTTACATACAATGGCGTGAAGCGGAGGGAATTCTTCCTGCGCCAGTCGATCAGCCAAATGCTTGATGGAGGACAAGTTCGCTAAATCCAGCGGTAGATAAGAAAGATGCGGGTGGCCGGAGGCGTGGATCAAGTCCCGAACGGCGGCTTCTCCCCTAACTGGGTTACGCGAGGCAATCAGGATATGCCAGTCAGGCGAGGCCTTGGCGATGGCTAAAGCCGCTTGAAATCCGAGTCCGGTATTTCCTCCGGTGAGGAGGATTGATTTTTCGGGATGGGGCATGAGTATCGCTCCTTTAGGTTCAATTTATAAATACGATACGGTATCGTATCGTAAATGTCAACAAAAAAACCCTGCCCCAACCGGGCAAGGTCCTCATCCTTTGCTGCGCAGTCCATCCAATATCACTTGAATCCCTTGCTTGAGCACGTCCACGACGTCCGAGGAAGGCGGCTTAAACAGCAGTTGGTACATGATGAAGGCCACTAATAAATCAGCGGCTAATTCAACATCGACATCGTTTCGCAAGCCCTCCATTTGGCGATGTTCCGCAATGAGCGCGGCAATTTCCTTGGTCTTTGGTAAAGAGTGTTTCTCCCAATAACTCTTAGAGATATCGGAGTTACCTGCCAAAGTCGAAATGAGCAGCGACAACATTTGCCGCCCAAGCGGGGTGTCCATCTGCGCGAGGAACTTGCGAGCAACTTCCAAGAGAACCTCGTGCAAGCTTCCCTGTGCGGAGGTGTCCATCTCAGGTTTAATCTGCTCCAGGGCCTCAAGAATTAACGTTTGCTTGTTGCTGAAGCGCCGATATATGGAGGTCTTAGCTACACCTGCACGCTGGGCTACCATTTCGATGCTTAGCCGCTCGACGCCAACTTCGGCCAGCAAGGCTAACGTGGCATCCAGAATGCTTCGGTCCACCTCGGAGCTTCTGGGGCGGCCGCGCGATCCGGCGGAAACGGGGGGATGATTGGAATCCATAAGAACCGTCCTATTCCTGTGTAAAATGTCTATGTTATTATACCACAAGGAGAAATTGGCCGACGGTACCGAATCTGGACGGAGGGTAGGATCGCGGCTTGGTAGAACTTTGAAGGAAGTGACGAGACCGGTGAAGTATGGGGACATGGTACGGGGACGATTGCAGCGGCGGCTGAATCGGTTTATTGCCGAGGTGGTTGTGGATGGCGTCGTAGAGCGGGTACACGTGAAAAATACCGGCAGGCTCAAAGAGCTTCTACTGCCGGATACCGAAGTCTTGTTAGAAGTCTCCGATCGTCCGGAACGGAAGACGAAATATTCCTTGATCGCGGCTGCCCATGACGGAGGCTGGGTGAACGTAGACTCGCAAGCTCCCAACCCGGTGGCGTTCGAAGCGCTGAAGGCAGGGAGAATCGCAGAAATTGGGCCGGTTACCCGTGTGAAGCGGGAAGTTACGTTTGGGGACTCTCGGTTTGACCTTTATTATGAACAGGGCGAGCAACGTGGGTTCCTGGAGGTTAAAGGCGTCACACTCCAGCAGGAGGGCATCGCCATGTTCCCAGATGCGCCAACAACCCGCGGCACCAAACATGTGCGGGAGCTGGTCAAGGCGGTTCAGGAAGGGTATGCGGGGGCGGTCCTGTTTGTGGTGCAAATGAAGGGCTGCCACGGATTTACTCCTTACCGCGATATGGATCCGGATTTTGCGGATGTGCTCGAAGAGGCATACCGGCAAGGTGTACGGATCTTGGCCTATGAAGCCATCGTGACGGAACAAGAGATCGTGCTGGGCGGGAGTCTCCCGGTTCGTCTATGAGTTTTGCCTGCAACAAGGGGTTGGAATTGCATTCTTCCTGACTTTATGATGAAATTTATGAAGGCGGACTTTTCGCCAGTAGCGTAGTTATGGGAACAAAGAAAGGGGAGCCCCCATGAAAATGAGAGTATCCGCTGTCCAATATCATCTGCACACCATTGGAAGCTTCGAGGAGTTCGCCCGTCAGGCCGAACATTATATGAAGACCGCAGAGGAGTTCAGCGCGGATTTCGTGCTGTTTCCTGAGTTTTTCACGACCCAGCTCATGTCCATAGGATCATCGGATGGCCAGGCGTTGACCATTCAGGAGCTGCCGGACTTTACAGAACAATACCGCAACCTGTTTAGCGGATTGGCCCGGAAGACCGGGATGCATATCATCGGCGGGACGCATGTGATTCGCAAGAGGGATAAGTTGTACAACGTGGCACATTTGTTTTACCCCGACGGGAGAGTCGCGGAGCAGGCCAAGCTGCACATCACCCCAACCGAAGTGACGGAATGGAACATGACGCCCGGCGACGGCTTGGAGGTGTTTGAAACCGAGAAAGGCAAGATCGCCATGTTGACCTGTTATGATATCGAGTTTCCGGAGATCGTTCGTATGGCTAAAGCCAAAGGCGCGGACGTCATTTTCTGTCCTTCCTGTACGGACGACCGGCACGGCTTCCATCGGGTGCGCTATTGCTGCCATGCGAGAGCGGTCGAGAACCAAGTGTACATCGTTGCCACCGGTACGGTTGGCTCGCTGCCGACCGTAGATTTCATGCGGGGGAACTTCGGACAGGCGGCGGTTATCACTCCGAATGACGTACCTTTCCCGCCACGCGGCATCCTTGTGGAAGGCGAGATCAATGATGATATGATCGTGACCGCGGATCTGGATTTGGAGCTGCTCTATCAGGTTCGGGAGAAAGGCTCCGTTACGACCTGGCGGGACCGGCGAACGGATCTGTACACCGACTGGAAATAAATCAAGAATAACGCAATTGTCCGTGGAGGCGAGACGCGATGTACCGCAAGGAGTGGTATGTGTTTGATCAAGGCCGGCCTGTGCCGGCAGTGATTCGAAATTATGAGGAGAAGGATTTCCCGGGGTTGATCCGCATTCAGCAGGAGAGCTTTCCGCCGCCTTTTCCTTCGGAGTTATGGTGGACGGAGGAACAGCTGAGCAATCATGTTCAGCTGTTCCCGGAAGGCGCGTTGTGCGTCGAAGTGAACGGCGAGTTGGCCGGATCGATGACCGGGCTCAAGGTCGACTTCGATCCCGGCAAGCCGGAGCATTCCTGGGCGGACATCACCGATAACGGGTACATAAGGAACCACCGCCCCGATGGAAACACATTGTACGTCGTTGACATCGGCGTGAGGCCGGCCTATCGGCAATGGGGCCTGGGCAAATGGCTGATGTTGTCCATGTTCGAATTGGTGGTACACCAAGGTCTCCAACGTTTGCTCGGCGGCGGGAGAATGCCGGGTTACCACAAGCACGCACCGGAGATGACGGCGGAGCAATATCTGAGTGCGGTCGTGAGCGGCGAGCTCAAAGATCCGGTGATCACCTTTCTGCTTCGCTGCGGCCGCACGCCCGTTGCGGTTGTCCCCGATTATCTGGAAGATGAGGAATCGCTAAATTACGCGGCACTGATGGAATGGAAGAATCCGTTTGTCCGAGCTCAATTTGAATAGGAGGCGTTAGAAGCTCATGGAATTTACGCGAATTACGAATATTCAGGATCCTTTGTTTAAGTCCATGCATCAGCTGATGCAAGACATATTCCCACCGGAAGAAGTGCTGGAATTTGATCTATGGAAAGAGCCGCTGGAAGACCCCGGCATTCGCGTATTCGTTGCGGTGCACGAAGATCGGGTCGTCGGCGCGACGGAGTATCGGTACTACGAGGACCTTAATGTGGCGATGACGGACTTCACCATTATCGGCCAAGCCGGCCTCGGTATTGGCCGGTTCCTCGCGGACCACCGGCTGCGCGATTTGCACGCTTTGGCGGAGGCAAATGGGAAGAAACTGCGCGGCATGTTTGCCGAAATTTATGATCCTTATCGGGTAGAGCATCACGAATTCGGCGGTGTGAAGCCGATGGATCCGTATGTGCGCCGCGAGGTGTTGTCCCACCTCGGATATAAGCGTCTGGACTTCCCTTACGTGCATCCGTCCTGGAACAATGACGGGGAAGCAGTCAGCGGGCTCGATCTCTGCTTCCTGCCGATGGACGGCAACGACGATCGCTTGGAGACGGGATTAATCGTTCAATTCCTGGAGCGGTATTACACGGTGCTGCCAAACAAACCTCAGGCTTGGTACGACATGGTGGAAGGCCTGAGAGCTCAAAATCGCATAAAGCTGCTGCCCATCTAATTCATGGGATTGTACGAAGCATAAAAAGTCGGTCAGGATCACGCTCCTGATCGACTTTTTTCCTATCATGCAACGGTTCAGGATGGAATATTCAGCGCAGTTTGGATATTCTGCAAATCCCGTCCGATTTGGTCTTGAAGTTCATAGGGCTGATAGAAGCCGCGCTTCATCATATAGCCCATAATCATCTCGTGGGCATCGATGGCCTCCTCCAACTGTTTGGTCAAGACGTTCTGAACCTCGGGGGTGGCGCACTCTGTGACCGCCATGGCATAGTTTCGGACGGAAGTTTTCGCATTCAGTAAGTAATCCATAGCTATGACTTCGTCGGTCAGCTTGTCGAACCCCATCAAATATTCCAGGACTGGATTCATTGGTCCCTCCCTCCCGCCGGAGCCGGGGACAGAAGCCCGCTTAACTCGTGCAATTGTTGCGTAGATACCTGAACGTCATGCTGCAAAATTTGTTTCAGCTCAGGGTCTGAGATCAGAAGCTGCATCGTTTTCGCCTTGGTTAAGGCTACCGTTTTGGAAGCGGCCAGTTCATGGACCTCTAAAGTTTCATGCAAAGCTTGGTTTGCTATATTCAAAGGGTTCTCCTCCTGTTTCGGTGTTGTAGGTTACGGTTTCAAAATCACCTTAATGCACGCGTCCGTCTTCGTATCAAACATCTCGTAGCCGCGTTTAGCCTCTTCCAGCGGGATCACGTGGGTGATGATGTCGCCGGGATCCACTTTGCCGGAAGAGATTAGCTCGTACATATGCGGCATATAGTGGATGACCGGAGCTTGTCCGGAACGGATGTTGACGTTACGCTGCATGATGTCTCCGAGCGGAAATCCGTTGTATCGGCCGCCGTACACACCGGTAATTTGAATCGTACCGCCTTTGCGGACTGCTTGGGAAGCGATCACCAGGGCGCTCATGGCTCCCCCATGCAGCTTCAGGCCGCTGGTCAGAAACTCCAGGTTCGTCATTTTTCCGTCCATGCCCACCGCATCGATGACGACATCCGCGCCGCCTTTGGTGATTTCCTTGAGATAGGAACCGACATTTTTGTGTTGCTCAAAATTGACGATTTCCACCTGATTCGTCCGCTTGGCATGCTGCAGCCGATAATCCACGTAATCGACGGCAATGACCCGTTTCGCCCCTTTCAACCAGGCGAATTTCTGGGCAAGCAGCCCAATCGGACCGCAACCCAAGATGATGACGGTATCACCTTCCTTCACCCCGGCATTATCCACGCTCCAATACGCCGTTGGCATCGCGTCGGAAATGAGCGCCAGCTTCTCATCCGGCTGTTCGCAGCTTTCAGGTATCTTATAGTGAGTAAAGTTCGCGTACGGCACGCGCAGGTACTCGGCCTGCCCGCCGGGATATCCGCCCGTATTGCCGGAGTAACCGAAGTAGGCGCCCATATTGCCGTGTTCGTTGGCGTTATCGCATTGGCTCTCCAAATGGTTTTTGCAATAAAAGCACTCCCCGCAAGCGATCGTAAACGGGATAATGACTCGGTCCCCCTTCTTGAGATGGTTGACATCGGGGCCAACCTCTTCCACGATCCCCATCGGTTCATGACCGATGATATAGTCCTCCTGCAAATTCGGGATCATCCCATGGATCAGATGCAGGTCGGAGCCGCAGATCGCCGTGCTGGTGATTTTGATAATCATGTCATCGGGCTTCTCGATCTTCGGGGCGGGCACCTCTTTGACGGTGACGTTCTTGATTCCTTGATAGGTTACGGCCTTCATGCTTGGCTCCCCTCCCTATGCTCATCCGGTGTCCGATCGAACATGCCGATGCGCCGCGTATCCGCAGGGAATAAATCCATTTGTCCGATTAGGATGGTGTTTTTGGCCGATAGCTGGTCCAGTTGGTATTGCTCGGTTAAATCATAGGGATGGAACCATTTCTTGCGTATCATCAGTTCGGTAATTTCCCGGTGCATGGCAATCCCTTGCCGCAGCAGATTCCGCAGCAAAATTCGAGCTTCGGGCGAGGCGGTCTCGGTCAGAGCAATTGCAATATTGCGCACACCTTCTTTGGCTCGCATCAGGAAGTCCATCGCGAAGGTCATGTCAGCGATTTCCGGCATATTTAGCGCGTTAATCGGGTCCAAATGATCGTTGTTCATCTCGGCACTCCTTCTATTGGATAATCGGCTCGGGCCGGCTTTCGGGAACGGGAGCTTGGAAAGGAACCTGGCTATACAAGGCCTGTAGATCCTGAAGGGCTTGAAGGGTTTGCTCCACGTCTTTTTGCATCAAGTCCTTGAGCTCTTGATCGAAGACGAGGCCTTGCATCAATTTGGATTTCGCCAAGCACAACGTCTTGAAATTGAGGATTTCATGAAGATCTACCGATTCATGGGGGGCTAAAGCTTGCTTATTCATGGGACGGGCGAACCTCCTGTTTTTAAAGGATAGCTTGCCCTGGGACTGGAGAGTTATGCTGGGAATGGATCGTAAAAAAGACGGCACCGATCATAGACCGGCACCGCCTTTATAGTTGTTAAATCGGGATCACCAGTTATTCCCCAATCCCCGGATGATGTGGAAGTTCGGCGATTGGTTCTCGCCATAGATGGCCGTAACCCCGGGGTTGTTCACCTTCACATTGGTGAAGTGGGCTTCGCCAACAGCTGGCCCCTGGCCGTCTTCAGCTCTGACGACCAGTTTGATGCCATAACGAGTCGGGTTATTGATCGTAATGTTCTCCAGCCGAACATTCTGCATCGGCAGATTCTCCGGTGATTTGGATTGGAACATCAGGCCGAAATAAACCGGATGATTAATGTCCACGTTCTTCACTACGATGTTCTTGAAATCCCGGTCGCCGCCATAGAACCAGATCGCACCGAAGTTTTGGTAATCGTTGATTTTGTCGTCAGCACCGACACTGGTCCAGAAGTCACCGCCGGTGCGGTCCAGCGTGACGCCGTCAATCACGGTGTCCTGATCGCCGAAGCCCAGCGTATTGTATCCGAAGCTTAGGCTGCTGATCGTAACGCCCGGATAAGTGAGCGTATCGGCCCCGTAGAGGTTCTGGAACAGGTTGTTCTGGCCGCCGTACACAGCAAAAGCGGCGGCGCGGCGTACGTTGACGGCGGTGAGGTTGGTGTATTTGTTGCCCACATTGTAAGAGCCTCCGGCGTCAATCGCGCTAAACAACGCAAACGAGTCGTCGCCGGTACCGCGGGCATAGTTGTTGTCGATCACATTGTAGGAAGAGCCGTTAGTCATGTTGATGCCGTCTGCGAACATGTTCTTGATTCGATTGTTTTTGAACGTATTGTACGAGGAATTTACCCCCCAATACAAGCAGACGAAATGTTCCGCCCAGACATTCTCTACGGTCACATTCTGCATACCGTTGCCGTCGATGAATTTGCCGGGGCCATCCTGACGGTAGATGTAGTTGCCCCAGGCGGACAGGTTCTTGATGGTCGAGCCGTTGGCGGCGGAGCTGATATTGAATCCGACGTCGGTGTTTGTTTGGTCTTGCGGAGCAACCAGTTTGGTGTGCCAAGGGCCTGCCCCGATGATCTCCGTCGCCCGGCCGTACAAGAAGATCTTGGACGAGATCGTCCACTCCCCTGCGGGGATGAAGATCCCCTTCTTGGACGAATCTTGACGGAATTCGTTCAGCGCTTGCTCAATCGATTTTGTGCTCGACACCTGAACGTATTTGCTTGGATCCGGGTTGGTTGCCGGCGGGGCAACATTCTCCGTTTCAATCATGTCTACGTAAATCCATGGGACATCCCCGGCGTCCTTCTGGATCTTGATCTTGGTTCCTGCCGGATAGACTTGGTCGAGCAAGAGCTGGGAATCCTCGTACAACCAGTAAGCCTTAGAGCCCGAGTTATCATAGCCGAGTCGTCCAAGTGTGGTAGGCGTTGCGTATAGGTAAGAGAACTTGGAGGTTACGGTAAAATTGCCTTTGTCCACGCCGTTCGCGTAAATGCTGACCGTGCCCGTAGTATTCTCGGCAACGGCGTTACGTAATACGAAAGCATTCGCCGGCGAGGATAACGTAAATTCTACGTATTCTCCCGCAGCATCCAATTGAACGGCCGAGCGTCCCGAGGCTTCGCCGGCGAAGTCGCCCGGCGTAAAGTTCGGTGCCAGCTTCGTGCCGTTGGTGCTGTTCGAGGAGGCTTCGGCTTCCAGAACGGTGAACGGCATGTTGGCGCCCCGTCCGGAATATAAGCTGGCTGTCCCAGTATTGTTATTCCGCTTGACGGCGACTTCGTTCGCATCTGCTGCGACAGTCGTCGTCACCGTGTAGCTGCCGTTTACCGCGGTCCAAGTCCCCAGGGTAACGTTAGCCGATGCTCCCGGCGCAAGAGACCCGCTGTACGAGCCGTTAAACGTCTGCACGGTCGTCCCCGAGCCATTCTTCAGATCCAACGTGATGGCGTGCGCACCGCCCGCCGAAGCGATCGTCCCTTGGTTCTTCAGATTAACGGTAAAAGTGACGGTGTTGCCTGCGCTTGGATTCGATGGCGTCCATGCCGCGGTCGCGATCAGGTCGGAGCTTTGCACCTGGCCAATCGTCAGCGGCGAACCGTGGGTGTAGCTATTGTTCGCATCGTTGGTTTCGATGACGGCATTGCTCTCATCCACCTTGGCGGTGACGGAGTAAGAACCGGCTTCCTTCGCTTCGATCGTTGCGGAGACATTAGCCGTAGCCCCAGGAGCAAGTGCACCAACAGAAGCCGTGCCGACAAGGGTGTTGCCCAAGTAGAAATTGACATTCGTCGCGGTCGAAGCAACGGTACCCGCATTACGGACAGCAGCGCTCAGCGTGACGGCTTGCGTCTCATCTGGTGATGCTGGCGACCAGGAGATGCCGGTCACCGTCAGATCCGGATTCGGCGCAGGCGTACCGAAGATCTGGAACTCGGCCACTTGTCCGCCCGGTGCGCCGGAATTGGCTGTAAATCGCAGTTGTACTTGACTAACCGTAGCGTTGACTGGAATCGTGACGGTGTTTTGTGAAGCTGGATTGAAGGTATAAGAAGTCGCCGAGACCAGGTTCGTAAAGGTCGTCGAATTTTGGTCATGCCCCAGCACTTGAATCGTTTGAGTGCGTGTCGCCCATTCGCTGGAAGGGTTCAGCTTGAGGACAATCGACGTGATGTTGGCGTTGGCGCCTAGATCCGCGGTGAGCGTGCTCGGGTGGCCGTTACCTTCCCAATAGGTGGTTGTATCGTTATCATTGGCATTCGCCGCGACGAATGTGAACGTCGATGAGGAAGCCGTCATCGTCTTGCCAATGGCGAGATTGGATCCGTCTCCTCCTCCCGATCCGGTCCGCGTTACGGTATTGCTTGGTGCTGACGCATTGCCGGCCGCATCCTTGGCAACGACGGAATAGGTCACGGTAACATTGGTGGGTTGCGCATCGGTATAGGTCAACGCCGATCCGTTGACGCTGCCGCGAAGCTGACCGTTGGCGTAGACGTCGTATCCAACTACGCCCACGTTATCAGTTGCGGCGCTCCAGGTCAGTTTTATGGAACCCGGTGTCGGTTGCGTAAACGCCAGATTGGCCGGAGCGGTTGGCGGCTGGGTATCAACGCCATTGTTCCCTAAAGTAAACCCAATCCAATTGAGATTGAAGTCGTACCCACTGGCATAGACGCGAAGGGTTTGTGAACCGGCGCTTAACGGGACGCTAGCAGTCACGGTCTGCCAATTTTGCCAGCCGCCGGTGTTCGGCACCGTAGTCGTAGCTAATGTCGTCCCGCTAGATTGCAACTGGATTGCACCTGTTCCCGTATTACTCGCTACTCTATACTCCACAGTATAGGTTCCTGCGTTAAGGATGTTAACGTTAAAATCCAGCCAATCCCCGACATGAATCCAGCCGACGTTCAGTCCGCCGCCCGTATCCGAGGTAGGTTCCGTCTGGATACCGTTCATCGTACTGAAGTTTTCCGCTTCTATCTTGCCCGGAATCGTGGAAGGTGCAGCCGGGGATGCGCCGTATACCTCTACTTCAGAGAGTTGGCCTGCCGGCCAGGCGGTATTCGCCGTGATCTGAATTCGCACGTATCGCGTGCTGGCGGCCGTAAAGTTGATCGTCACCGTATTGGCGGCGTTTGGATCAAACGTATAGCTGGCCGAAGCCTTCAAATCGGTGAAGCTAGAGCCGTTTGTACTTCCTTGCACGGACAAAGTCTGTGAGCGACTCTCCCAGTCGGACGGCAGCTTCAGGACAACTTGATCGATCTGAACTGCGCCGCCGAGGTCAACCTGTACCCACCCTGGAAAAGCGTTATTCGTACTTTCCCAATACGTTCCGGCATTCCCATCGGTCACGTTCGAAGCGGCGTACACGTCGGCGTGGCCGGATTCCGCCGCAGTCTTGCCTGCGGCCAGATTTGACCCGCCTGCCGCGAGCACAGGTGCGGTCCACCCTGCCGAACTGAAGAATGTTGCGGCGAACAAGGTCATGACACAAATCCAGGCGATGATACGTCTTTGGCTTTTCACGATTTCATTCTCCTTTCAGAATAAAAATACCAATGTAAGCGATATCAGAAAAAGACGCATTCCCCCCATTCCCCCTAATTGGTATAGGTACCGCATCCTCATCATAAATCAGGCTGGATTTCCAAATAAAGGTGTATTTCTATGGGAATGGTGTGCAGGATTATGGTTGTTCAAAATAAAAGAGACCGCCCGGCGGTCAAACTAGACCGGGGCAGTCCCTTTAAGTACAAGCGAAATGTTTACGCCAACCGCATTTTAAAATCTTCATACCCAAACTCATGCAGGATTTCACAGTCGCCGTCCTTATGCTGCAGCACAAGCGCTGGCAGCGGCATCCCGTTGAAGGTGGTGTTCTTCACCATCGAGTAAATCGCCATGTCGCCGAACACCAGACGGTCGCCGGGCTTCAGCGGCTCGTCGAACGAGTAGTCGCCGATATTGTCCCCGGACAAGCAGGTTGGCCCGCCCAGCCGGTAGGTATACGGCTTCTCGCCGGCTTCGCCCGAACCAAACAGCGGCGGACGGTACGGCATCTCGAGCACGTCCGGCATATGGCAGGATGCCGAGGCATCCACAATGGCGATGTCCATGCCGTTCTTCATTGTATCCAGCACGGTCGTGATCAGGTAACCGGCGTTCAGCGCCACGGCTTCGCCCGGTTCCAGATACACTTCTAAACCGTATTTGTCCTGCATCCGCCGAATGCACGCTTCCAGCAACGGAATATCGTAGTCTTCCCGGGTGATGTGGTGGCCGCCGCCGAAATTGATCCATTCCATTTGCGGCAGCCACGTTCCGAACTTCTCTTCGATCGCATCCAGCGTGGTCGCCAAATCGTCTGAGTTCTGCTGGCACAAGGTATGAAAATGAAGGCCAGACACGCCATCCAGCTGTTCCGGACGGAAATTCTCGATCGTCACGCCAAACCGCGATCCGACGGCGCAAGGGTTGTAGATATCATGCCCCACCTGCGTGGAGCACTCCGGGTTGATGCGCAGACCGATTTTTTTGCCGGCCGCCAGTACCCGATCGCGATACTTCTCCACTTGGGAGAACGAGTTGAAGATCACATGGTCGCAGAGCTCGATGATTTCATCCATCTGATCGTCCCGGTAGGCCGGGGCAAAGACGTGATTCTCCTTGCCCATCGCCTCGTGACCGAGCCGGGCTTCGAACAGGCCGCTGGATGCCGTCCCGCTCAAATACTGACCGATCAGCGGATAAGTGGTGTACATCGAAAATGCTTTTTGCGCCAAAATAATCTTCGCGCCCGTCCGCTCCATGATGCCGCTCATGATCTTCAGGTTTTGTTCCAAAAGTTTCTCATCGACCACATAACAAGGTGTTGGCAGTTCCTCGAAGCGCATATTATCTAACGTACTCCGTTTCTTTGCGCTCTGCGGAGGTCTCCTCTTCCGGGAACGCGTCTACCAGCTCCGGATTGAAGCTTTCTTGCCAAGGCAGACCCCATTTGTTCAGCGCATCCATGAATGGATCCGGATCGAACTCTTCGATGTTGTATACGCCCGGTTTGTTCCAAGTGCCGTTCATCAGCATCATCGCGCCGATCATTGCCGGAACGCCGGTCGTGTAAGCTACGGCTTGGGAGCCGACTTCTTTGTAGCATTCTTCGTGGTCGCACACGTTATATACATAGTACAGCTTATCTTTACCGTCTTTTTTGCCTTTAAAAATACAACCGATGTTCGTTTTGCCTTTCGTACGCGGTCCAAGGGAAGATGGATCCGGCAGTACGGCTTTCAGGAACTGCAGCGGCACGATTTGCTTGCCTTCGAATTCGATCGGCTCGATCGAGGTCATGCCGACGTTTTCAAGGCATTTCAGGTGTGTCAGGTAGCTTTGACCAAACGTCATGAAGAAGCGGATCCGTTTAATGCCTGGAATGTTAAGGGCCAGGGATTCGATTTCCTCATGGTGCAGCAGGTACATATCCTTTTCCCCGATTTCCGGGAAGTTGTAGACGCGTTTGATCTCCATAGGTTCGGTTTCGATCCATTCGCCGTTCTCCCAGTAGCTGCCCTTCGCGGATACTTCACGGATGTTGATCTCCGGGTTGAAGTTCGTCGCAAACGGATAGCCATGATCGCCCGCGTTGCAGTCAAGGATGTCGATGTACTCGATTTCGTCAAAGTGGTGCTTCAGGGCATACGCGGAAAATACACCGGTTACGCCTGGGTCAAAGCCGCTGCCCAGCAGTGCGGTGATGCCGGCTTGCTCGAAGCGCTCGCGGTACTCCCATTGCCACTTGTATTCAAATTTCGCGGTATCTTCCGGCTCATAGTTTGCTGTATCCATGTAGTTGGTCTTGGTCGCCAGGCAGGCATCCATGATCGTCAAATCCTGATACGGCAGAGCCAGGTTCATCACCACGTCCGGTTTAACTTCGTTGATCAACGCGATCAGCTCATCAACGTTGTTGGCGTCAACTTGTGCCGTCGTGATTTTAGTCTTACCGCCGTCCAGCTTCGCTTTCAGTGCGTCACATTTCGACTTGGTGCGGCTGGCAATACAGATTTCCTCAAAAACCTCGCTGTTTTGAACACATTTGTGGATGGCTACAGCAGCGACGCCGCCGCAGCCGATGATCAGTGCTTTTCCCATTTTTCCATCTCCTAACCTTCTTCGAATTTTGGCATAGCGGGCGTGAAACGTAAAAAAAGCAAGTGAACATACGCGTACCTGCGCATCATCACTTGCTTCTGATATAGTCAATATTAAGAAAAGCTCCATAACGACGGACGAACGCCCGTCTGCATCGCCGTACGAAACCATCGCACGAACGCACGTAGTGGAAGTCTTAATATTCAATATATCATGCTTTGATCAGAGTCTATTTAGCAAATAATTCGCCTTTACCACTCTTATTGACCGTTTCACAAGTTGATGTGCATATGCACTGGTTGTAAAGTAACCAACTTATAAAATTTGAGCTTTTAACTCAATCAATAAGGCAACTAAGTTGCCAATCGGCATTTGACCCGGCTGTCCGTATGGCCTTAACTCTCTTGTAGGAAAGTGGTCAAAAATTATCTGCTTGGAAAGACTCGCGATATATTGAATACAACCTTTCCAAAAATCATGCTCCTTTATATTAGCAGGAACTGTTTCGGACGGCAATAGCTAATTTAAAATAAATTTTTCTTGAATTTTATGGTGCTTTACGTGGCCAGTTCGTCTGTTCGGCGCGGGGGAAGGTGTTGACGGTTTGCTGTCTGTTTGCGTTGTTTGATTGTTCGTTTGTTTGTTGTCTGATGGCTAGTCTGGTGCGCTCGTTCGTTTGCGTTCTCGGAGTGTTCATACGACCGCGGTCCGTCTGCGTTGGCTGCTCGTGCTGTCAGATTGCTAATCCATCTCCCCGTCCGTCTGCCCGTTCGTCTAAGTGTCCTTCTGCCCATCCGTCTGCGCTAACGCTTGCCACGAGTTTTATTGGGCAAAAAATTGGGGGGCTGGCGTTCTAACACTTGTCAGCGAGCTTATGGACGGAAAATACACTGCGGAACACGGGAAAGTGACCCAATAGTGTTCCTGGCAAGCGTTATATGTGAAACCCCTCAATTTTGGCACGAATAGCATTTGTCACAAGCGTTACACGACTAGGCTCATTCCGTCACACCCTATCGCACCCAGTCGAACCCGAAACCCAGTAACCCCCCCGCAACCCCCGCAACCCGCGCAACCCCCGCAACCCCTGTCGCACATCCTCAATCCCGACTTGACGCGAATCAAGGAAACCTCTCGGCATCCAGGTTACGATGAAGCCATCGATAACCGAAAGGGGATATGCCAAATGATCAACGTAAAATGGAAAGTCGAAGAATTAACCTGCCCAAGCTGCATTAAGAAAATCGAAACCGTGCTGACGAAACAGCCGGGGGTACAGGAAGCTAAAGTGTTGTTCCACTCCAGCCAAGTTAAGGTCGCGTTCGACGAGAATCAGGTGCAGGAGGAGCAGCTGCGAAACGCTATGGCGAAGCTGGGTTATCCGGTGGTCGCGGGAGGAGGGCGCGGCGATGGCCAAACCTCGTAAAGCGGCGGCGTTGTTGACGTCGGGGCTGCTTCTGCTCCTGGCGGGTGGGCTCCACCTGCTGAATTGGGAGGTTGCGCAGAATGGGGCGCTGCTGCTGGCGTCTGCGATATCCGGATGGACGATCGCGGTTAAGGTATTTCAATCGCTCCGCATGCGCGCCTTCAGCATTGAGTTGTTGGTGACGATCGCGATGATCGGAGCGGTGATCCTGGGCGAATACGTCGAGGCGGCCGCAGTAGCCTTCTTGTTCCGGCTGGGAGCGTACCTCGAAGCGATTACGCTGGGCAAGACGCGTTCCGCCTTGAAAGCGCTGGTCGATTTGGCCCCGGCGGAAGCCGTTGTGCTGCGGGACGGCGCTCAGGTCAAGGTGCTCGCGTCCGAAGTGGTGCGGGGAGAGCGGGTGCTTTTGCCTTCGGGCAGCAAGATCGCGGTCGACGGACAAGTGGCCTCCGGTCAGGCACTCGTAAATGAGGCAGCGATTACCGGGGAGCCGGTTCCCGTCACCAAGCAGGTTCACGACCGCGTTTTCAGCGGAACAACTGTGGATACCGGTTACCTTGAAGTCATCGCGGAGCAAGTGGGAGAAGACACGACCTTTGCTAAAATCATCGAGCTTGTCGAAGAAGCCCAGGAATCCAAAGCAAAGACGCAGAAGTTCCTCGATAAATTCGCCTCCTACTATACGCCAGGCATGCTGGTACTGGCAGTTCTGGTTTACGTGATTTCTTGGAATCCGGAGCTGGCACTCACGTTTCTGGTGATCGCTTGTCCTGGCGCACTGGTGATTTCTGCTCCCGTGTCCATGGTGGCCGGACTCGGGAACGGAGCCGCCAACGGATTGCTGGTCAAGGGCGGAGAAGTTCTCGAAAATCTAGCAAAAGCGAATGTCATCGTGTTCGACAAGACAGGGACGTTGACGGAAGGAAGACCGGGCGTGGTTGCGGTGCACACCTATGGCATTACGCAGGAACGCGAGCTGTTGACGCTGGCCGCCACGGTTGAGTCCGCATCCGAGCATCCGCTTGGCCAGGCTATAATGAACGCCGCGAAGGAGCGGCAATGGGAGTCCGCCGAGCGGCCGGAGCAGGTGGAAGTGCACAAAGGGAACGGGATTAGCGGAACGGTTGGCGGGAAGACGGTACGGATCGGGAAGCGGGAATGGTTGGACCAGTTAGGCGTCGCTATAAATGAAGAGGCACTGGGGGGAGAAGAACGTCAAGAGAAGCAAGGCTATACCGTCGTGTTTGTGGCGATCGACAAGACATTAATCGGCATGATCGCCATCACCGACCCTGTGCGGCCTGAAGCGCAGGAAGCGATCCGGGGACTTAAGCGGCAGGGAGTAAAGAGGGTGTTCATGTTGACCGGCGACAATCGGCATGCTGCCCAGCACGTCGCGGATCGGGTGGGAGTCGACCAGGTTTACGCGGGGCTGCTACCGGCCGATAAAGTGGCGTACATCCAAGAATGGAAGCGTCAGGGATACCGCGTTGCTATGCTGGGTGATGGCATCAACGACGCCCCGGCCATCGCCGCCGCTGATATCGGGATGGCGATGGGAGGGACAGGAACAGACGTTGCGATTGAGACGGCGGATGCCGTCATCATGACGGATCGGCTGGATAAAATGGTTTACGCCCGCCAACTGGCGAAGCGCACGGTCCGCAATATGAAGCAAAACGTTTCGTTTGCGGTGGCGGTCGTGGTTCTGTTGCTGGCGGGCGTATTAACCGAACGTATTTATCTGGCCTCAGGCATGTTTATTCACGAATTCAGCGTGCTGCTAGTGATTCTGAACGCCCTTCGCTTGACGCGGCGCGGACGCAGCTCCGGGCGGAATAAGGGGCGGGACGCAGAACCCCAGGCAATTACAGGCGTCTTAGCTGTTCCAGGATGTCCTCCGGATCAGGGCGTTTCATGAAATCCGGCTCGACATAGGCGGAGCGGATGATACCCGATTCATCGATCATAAACGTGGAGGTAATGGGCAGGATCCAGCGGTTCGTAGCATTGTATTCAGCCAGATCTAGGTGAAACTTGTTCAGGAAGATGTCTTGGATGTAGTCCGGTACGTCGTACAGGATGTTATAAGCCGCCGCAGTTAATCCGTTCGTATCGCTAAGCACCTGGAATTGGAGCTCTTCCTTCTCCTGCTGGGTCAGCGTATTGTCGGGACTTTGCGGGCTGACGGCGATCAAGCGGCCGCCGATGACCTCGATTTGGGGCAGTACCTTCTGGTACGAGCGCAGCTGCATGTTGCAGAAGGGGCACCAGCCACCGCGATAGAAGGTCAACACAACCGGACCTTGGGATAGTTCGTCATACAGATTCACGGCTTGCCCCAGCGAGTTGTTTAAGGTAAAGTCTTTTGCTTTCTGGCCTTCCGATAGACCAAACGCCTTGCCCGCTTGCCGTTGCCCATGAATAAGACGGAACAATTCGTTGTAGACATCGGCCGGAGTATTTGCCATAAACTCTTGTTTCATTTGATCCAGGGTTTGAGTGAAAGTCATCTTTATACACCTCATTTAGGTAGATACGGCGGCCCGTCCGCTGTACGGTGGGGACTTCCGTTCGTTCTATTTTGGAGTAATTACTCCATTTTTAAGCTGATCTCATTTTATTTAAATTTTTTTGGATTGTCAACTCCATTTTCGCAAAAGAGGATTAGCCTCCCTCCCAAAGCACGCAAAAAACCCGCAACCCGGCGTTTACCGCCGGTTGCGGGGTCATCAAAACGTGAATTTACCTCCTTTGCTGTGGCGGACTCTAGGCATATACCCAGGTTGTCTCTTCTCATACGAGATAGGAGCGGATATGCTCCAACATCGCGTCGAGCACGGCTTCTAGCGCGCAAATATCCTTGCGGACCTGCGTCATCAGCAGGCCGCCCTGCAGCGCGGTTAACAGCGCCAGCGCCAGCCGGTCCGGGTCGGCATCAGCGCGCATTTCCCCGCGTGCATGCATCGCGCGAAGCCCTTGGCTGATCGCCTGCTCCCACTGCAGGAAGCCCGCGGCAAGCGCCGTGCGGGCTGCCGGTTCCATGTCCGCAAGCTCGCTGGCCAGCGAACCGATCGGGCAGCCGCCCTGATACTCTCGGTCAACCTGCAGCTGAATGATGGCGTCGCGCCAGGTTTGAAGAGCTTCCATGCTGTCCAAGTGGCTCAGTAAAGGCTCTTGTGCACCCAACACCTGCTCCGTCTGGAAGAGAATGACGGCCTGCACCAGCTCTCGCTTCTCTTTGAAGTAGTGATAGAGCTGCGAAGAGCTGACCTTGGCTTCCTTCTGGACATCCTCCACACTCGTTCCGGCAACGCCGCGTTCGAACATCAGTCCGGCGGCGGCCGCGACGATGCGGCTGCGTGTTTCTTTTCCCTTTTTCGTGAGCTTCTGTTCCGAGTTGATTGTTGTCATCGTGTTCATCATGGACTTAGTATACCAAAAATGGAGTTACCCATCCAGAAATGAATGCTACCTTTCTGGTACAGACTAGGTGAGAAATGACGTGATGCGAAAGGGGTTAAGTAGATGAAACTTGGAGCAAAGCATCATATTGGTCTCATAGGGAGATCGGTGATATTGCTTGCCTTATTGGTGTTCTCGCTTTCGTTCGAGGCGGGTAGCGTAGAGGCTTCTCGGCCGGAGGGCCTCTCCGCCTCGCTGTTGGCAGCGCTGCGCCAGGGAGGCTATGTGATCTACGTCCGGCATGGGGAGGCCCACGTCGGCGAGGACCGGCCTGGGCTGCAGCCGGAGGACTGCGCGACGCAGCGCAATTTGTCCGCCGTCGGACGCGGCCAGGCGCGCCAGTTCGGCGACGCGCTGCGGGCGCGGGTCGTCCCGGTGGCGACGCCGGTGCTGGCCAGCCCGCTGTGCCGGACGCGGGAGTCCGCCGCGCTGGCCTTTGGCCCCGCCCGGGTGCAGGCCGTACCGGCGCTGCTCGGGCTTGCGCGGCTGGGCGCCCCCGGCGGGGCGGCAGCGCCCGCGGAGCGGGAGGCGGCCTTGCGCGCGCTGGACGCGCTGCTGGAGGAGCCGCCTCCGGCCGGCGCCAACCGCGTGATCGTCGCCCACAGCTTCCCGCCGGGCGTCGGGTTTGGACCGCTCCCCGAGATGGGAGCGGTCATCGTGTACCCGCGCGGCCGGGGGCAGGGCTACGACATTGTGGCCCGCGTCCCGCTGGACGCTTGGGCCAGCCTGCCGGCCCGGTAGGGCGCACCTCGCAAAAGCTTCAGGCCGCCATTGAGGCGACCTGAGGCTTTTTTTAACAAGGCAGCCTTCCGCTAACGGAACGTAAAGACCTTATTGTCCCATTTCCCGGGGATTTCTCGGGCTTACGGACGGGAGTGACCTTATTTCGGTGACTTTAGCTAAATTCACATCAATTCGTATCCAATAAGGTCCGTGGAGTCCGTAAGATTGTGGAGTCGAACCTCTTCGTATAAATAACGGCTCTCCTGTCCGTTAGCGGAGGGGGCCTATTCCCCATTGCCCTATTTCCGCTCTGCCTACATATCAGAACTTGTGTTTACGAAAACATATGTTACTATTAACATAGGTTAAAGAAAACAGGAGTGAGTCGGATGTCGATCAACTACGCGATTCTTGGGATGCTGAGTGCCCGGTCTCTTACCGGCTATGATTTGAAGAAAATCATCCAGGACTCGCCATTCATGCCCTGGTCGGGCAACAACAATCAGATTTATAAGGCGTTGGTAGAGCTGCTGGAGGAGGGCTGGGTGACCAACGAGGTGCACCATCAGGACAGCGCCCCGTCGAAGAAGATCTATACGATCACCGACGCCGGGCGGGAAGAGCTGAAGGCTTGGGTGCTGTCTCCGCCGGAGCTACCGGAGTTCAAAAACACCTTCCTTGTGCGCCTGGCCTGGGCGGATTCGCTGGGTCCAAGCGAGTTGAACGCACTCCTTACGGGGTATGAGCAGGAGATTTACCTGCAGATCGCCGTGGAGGAGGAGAAGCTGCGCCGGGGGGAGTTTTCACCTCGCCGCACGACCCGCGAAGCCTATCTATGGGATCAAGTCCACGGCCGTGTTCTGGAGCAATACCGGAGCGAACTCGATTGGATCCGCCAACTGCGCGAAGACCTGGGAATCCGTCATCCGAAGGAAGGGGAGAACCATACCATGAACTATCAACTTGTGGAAAAAAACAACCAAACCATCGTCGTCGTAACCTCGGCCGAACCGCCGATCTCCAACGGCAAGGATGCTATTGGCCTGATCGAGGTGTGCATCGAGCACAACGCCGGACGGCTCGTCATTCATGCCGAGACGTTGTCTGAGGATTTTTTCAATTTGAGAACGGGATTAGCCGGTGAAATTCTGCAGAAATTCGTGAACTTTTCACTTCGAGCCGCGATTGTTGTCGTCGAAGGGAGCCTAATTAAAGGCCGGATGAAGGAGCTGCTCGCCGAGTCCAATCGAGGTAACATGTTCCGGGTGTTTGCCAGCCAAGTAGAAGCGGAGGATTGGTTGGCGGGAGAATAAGAAAGGGCGTGTACTCCCTCCCAAGTGAGCGTCGCTGGTGATGCATGTCCTGGGAATGGTATAATTTGCTTATGGACAATGCGCTTGGGAGGCCAATCGATGAGAGAAGAATTGTTGGAACAGCTGCAAACGTGGCATGAAGAAGATGAATATGAACAGATCGTTCAAGCCGTCAAGGATGTGCCAGCGGAGGAAAGAGACTATGAACTCGTTAGCCATTTAGGGCGCGCGCTGAACAATCTGGAGCGGTATGACGAAGCGGTCGAGCAGTTCCGGACTGTTGCTGCGGAGGGGCAGGATGACCCGCTTTGGCATTACCGGATCGGCTTGGCTTATTACTATTTGGGGCGGTATGGCGAAGCGCGGACGGCATTCGAGAACGCTGATCGGTTGGAGCCGGAAGATGAGGATACCCTGGAATTCCTGAGTTGGATCGCGGAAAAAACCGCCGAGAGCGAGGCTGAGGGCGCGGAAGCGGCTCCAGAGACGTCAGCGTCTGTAGCGGCGGAAGCCGGGCAAACCCCGGCGGCGCCGGTTGTCTTCGAAGGTGACTTCGACGCGGCGAGCTTCTGGGATGACGGCAATCCTGCGGCGGAGAAGTACGTCTCCGCACCGCCAACGGACGCGTTGATTGAGTCTGTGGAGGAGTCGCTTGTTTTCCGGCTGCCGTCTTTCTATGTCAACCTGATGAAAGTACATAATGGCGGAATCCCCCGGGGCCGATTCATCCGGAGCGAATCCGGCGAGACCGTCGAAATTTTGGGCCTCATGGGCATTGGGCGTGAGAAGCCGCATTCGCTGTGCGGAGCCGCCGGAAGCCGCGCGACGATCGAGCGGGAGGGATATCCCGAATTCGGCGTTGTCCTCTGCGATACGCCGTCGGATGCGGGGGTCGTCATGCTCGACTACCGCGAATCTGCCAACGACGGCGAACCCGAAGTGGTTTATGTCGAGAAGGCAAGCAAGAAAGTCACCCGCCTGGCGCCGAGCTTCGAGGCGTTTGTCCGCGGGTTGACGGCCGGGGCGCATTAGCAAGGTTAACCGCCAAGCCTAGACTTACAAGTCAGCCGCCAGGATTCCAATCCCGGCGGCTTTTTACCGCATGGATTCGATTTTTCATACATATTCCTCCGAAATCGCCAGAACTGGTGAATTATACTCGAATTTTCATACATAATCCCTCACGGCTTCTTGAAGACAGGGAATAAGGAGTTCCTCGTTCCGCCAAAAAGGGGTAGAATGAGTAGGGAAGGAGAGGTACCCCATGGCACAATTGGTCTATAAGCAAATTATCGACGACCTGAAGGAGAAGATCTTCTCCGGACAGTTTGCGAATATGAGACTGCCGGACGAGCGCAGCCTGAGCGAGACGTACCAGGTGAGCCGCAGCTCGGTGAAACGCGCGCTGACGAAGATGGAGCATGACGGGATTATTTTTAAGAAACGGGGTTCGGGCACGTTCATTAATCCCTTATACATAAAAAACGAGTCGATCTTCAACTACGAAGGCTCCAATCTTGGGGTCACCGACAACTTCCAGATGCATGGCAAGAAGCCGAAGGTGAAGGTGCTTAGCTTCGAGGTGATTCCGCCGACGGAGGAGCTGCAACGCGATTTGTTCCTGGAGTCGCATGACTTCGTGTACAAAATTGTTCGGCTTCGCCTCTTCGACGAGGAGCCGTTTATGATCGAAACGGGGTATATCCCGATTAAAATCGTGCAGGACCTGAACCAGACGATCATCGAAGGTTCGATCTTCAACTATTTGGAGAATTCGCGGAACCTGGCCGTAACCAAATCGTTCCTGTCGATCTACGCCGAGCCGTCCGATTCGCAGGATCAGGAGCTTCTGCATTTGGCACCGAATGAACCGGTCAGCATTATGGAGGGAATCTTTTTCCTGGATAACGGTACGCCGTTCGAGTTCTCCCATATGCGGCTTCACTACAAGTATTCGAAGTTTAATACGTTTGTTTCGGTACAGGAGAAATAAGTATCGGACGACATCCAAGCAGGCTGAACCTCGGTTCGGCCTGTTTTTTTATGCGCTGACAGGCGAAGTGGACATGCTAAAAGAACTGGCGAATGAAAGGGTGGACCGATCAATTTTCATACTATGTTCAATATTTCACGTAATTGGACCGTATCAATTTTTGAAAAGGACGCTATTATATAATTATAGGTGAAAATATTCACAATAGAGATGCACCGAACAAAATACAAATAGAAAAACAAAGGGAGTGGAAGAAATGGCATTTACGATGACGCAAGTCGATTATTCCTCCAAAACGTATCTGGCCAAGCTGGACGCTTATTGGCGCGCAACGAACTATATCTCGGTGGGGCAGTTGTACCTGAAGGACAACCCGCTGCTGCTGGAGCCGTTGAAGGATTCGGATGTAAAGGTCAAGCCGATCGGGCACTGGGGCACGATTCCGGGCCAAAACTTCATTTACGCCCACCTGAACCGGGTCATCTGCAAATATGATCTGGATATGTTCTACGTCGAAGGACCAGGGCATGGCGGACAGGTCATGGTTTCGAACTCTTATTTGGACGGCAGCTACACGGAAATTTATCCGGAGATTACGCAGGATCTTCAAGGAATGAAGAAGCTGTTCAAGCAGTTCTCCTTCCCGGGCGGGATTGCTTCCCACGCGGCGCCGGAGACGCCGGGGTCGATTCATGAAGGCGGGGAATTGGGGTATTCGCTTTCGCATGGCGCAGGCGCGATTTTGGACCACCCGAATCTCATTTCGGCGGTTGTGGTTGGTGATGGGGAAGCCGAAACCGGGCCGCTCGCAGCATCTTGGTTCTCCAACCGGTTCATCAACCCAATTACAGATGGAGCGGTGTTGCCGATCCTGCACTTGAACGGATTCAAGATCAGTAACCCAACGATCCTGTCCCGTCAAACGAACGAGGAAATGACCGCCTATTTCAAAGGCATGGGCTGGGAGCCGATTTTCGTTGAAGGCGAAGATCCGGAGTTCATGCATCCGGCGATGGCGAAGGCACTGGACACGATCGTGGAGAAAATCCAAGCCATCCAGAAGCATGCGCGCGAAACCGGGGACGCTACTCGTCCAGTATGGCCGATGCTGGTATTCCGTTCCCCGAAAGGCTGGACGGGACCGAAGGAATGGGGCGGCGTACCAAACGAAAATTCGTTCCGTGCCCACCAAGTACCGATTCCGGTAGACCAGAAGAACATGCAACACGCTCCGGCTTTGCTGGAATGGATGAAGAGCTACCGTCCGGAAGAGCTGTTCTACGAGAACGGTCGCTTGAGAGACGAACTCGCCGAAATCCTGCCGAAGGGCAACCGCCGCATGGGCAAAAATCCGGTTACCGACGCCGGCCGTCTGGTGAAGGATCTGCGCCTCCCGAATTTCCGGGATTATGCGCTGGATAACTCCGTACCGGGGAAAGTTGTCGCTCAGGACATGGCCGTGTTGGGCAAATATGTGGCCGAGGTTGTGCAACTGAACGAAACGAACAAGAACTTCCGCATCTTCGGCCCAGACGAAACGATGTCCAACCGCCTCGGACCAGTGTTCGACGTCACCAAACGCCAATGGCTGGACGCCGTGAAGGAGCCAAACGATGAATTCCTGGCTTCCTATGGTCGCGTCATCGATTCGCAGCTGTCCGAGCATCAGGCGGAAGGCTTGTTGGAAGGTTACGTACTGACCGGTCGCCATGGCTTCTTCGCCAGCTACGAAGCATTCCTGCGCGTGGTCGACTCGATGATCACCCAGCACTTTAAATGGCTGCGTAAAGCAACGGATCATGGCTGGCGCGGAAAGATCCCGTCTTTGAACGTTGTGGCAACGTCCACGGTGTTCCAACAGGATCACAACGGCTACACGCACCAAGATCCGGGCTTGCTGGGCCATCTGGCCGATAAGAAGCCGGAATTCATCCGCGAGTATTTGCCGGCGGACGCCAATACGCTGCTGGCTGTGTTTGATACAATCCTAAATGACCGTCAGAAGATCAACTTGATCGTCTCGTCCAAGCATCCGCGTCCGCAATGGTTTACGGCGGATGAAGCAGCTGAATTGGTGGAAAAAGGCTTGAAAGTCATCGATTGGGCCAGCACCGACAAAGGCGGCGAGCCGGATATCGTATTCGCTTCCTCCGGTACGGAGCCAACGATGGAGAGCTTGGCGGCGATCAGCATCTTGCATGAGAAATTGCCGGATCTGAAAATCCGTTACATCAACGTCGTCGACCTGTTGAAACTGAGAAGCCAGAAGCTCGATCCGCGCGGCTTGTCCGATGCTGAATTCGACGCATTCTTCACCAAAGATAAACCGGTCGTGTTCGCGTTCCACGGTTATGAAGGCCTCATCAAGGATCTGTTCTTTGATCGCCACAACCATAACCTGCACGTACACGGCTACCGCGAAAATGGCGACATCACAACGCCGTTCGATATGCGCGTAGTGAACCAAATGGACCGGTTCGACCTGGTGAAAGAAGCGGTCTTGAACCTGCCGAACGCCGAGCAATACGCTTCGATCGCCGACGAAATGGATGCGATGGTGAAGAAGCACCACGCCTACATCCGCGAGGAAGGCATCGACCTGCCGGAAGTGGAAAACTGGGTTTGGAAACCGCTGAAGTAAGCAGATGTACGATGAAGCCCGCTCCCCTATGGGGGGGCGGGCTTTTTGTTCGAAATGTTGCATTAACTGCAGCATTTCGGCACGCCGAAGGGTTGAATAGGGTGAAATGCTGCAATTTCTGCAACAAATCAGCATAACTTCCGCCGACATCGCGTCAAATGCTGCACTTTCTGCAACAAATCGGCCAGTTAATGGGGAATTGGGGCGGAAATGTTGCAACTAATACAACATTTGTTCCGCCGCCAGAGCGCTGAATGGTTAATTTTGCCCTTCTCGGTTCACCCTAACGGGGTAGCTAGCAGCAACCACCCACCCCCAATAACCAATATGGAGTGAACTAGATATGACAACCGACCATGCGGCGCACCAGGAAGCCGTGGAGACCGTCCGGAAGTTGATCAAAGGCATCGAGATCGCCATGCTGACGACCGTCACGCAGGAAGGGCTGGTGTCGCGACCGATGAAAACCCAGGAGGTCGAATTCGACGGCGACCTCTGGTTCCTGACGAAAGAGGAGACGGATAAATACACCCAACTCAAGCAGCACCCCAAGGTCAACGTATCATATGTCGGGGACTCCTACGTTTCGGTACGCGGAACTGCCGAGGTGGTTAACGACCGGGCGAAGATCGACCAGTTCTGGAATGCGGCCTATGCCAAATTCCTGCACACCACCAGCGATGACCCGAGTCTAGTCCTGATCAAAGTGAAGGCCGAGGCAGCGGAATACTGGGAAACGGGCAATCTCGTCAAAATGGTTAAGCGCATGTTCTCCCAGCTGACCGGCAAGGAGACGGAAGCCGAATTGAACAAGACGGTGAAGCTGTAGACCGGTGGACTTCGCAAAAAAAGGGACGTCCCTCTTTTTCATTTAGTTAAACAAAAAGAAACCAATCCTTGAAAAATGGAAGTGTCGAGCAACCATTCATAAAGGAGAGGTTTCTTTTGTACATTCAATATACCATGGATCAGCTTTGCCTGCTATTGGATTTAGAAGAAGATATCCTACAAAGTCATGTCGTGCGTGTAGTTAATGCCGCCGTAAATCAAACCAATGTCAGTATCTTCGCCTCCGCTCACCCTGGTGGAGGACGAGACCAAGATGCTTACTGAAGTCCTCATCTACGCCTATACTCAATGACAAAGCCGAGGACAGCTGGATCTGTATGACGGGTCAGAAATTGACGTTCATCCGGGATAACAAAGAATAGAACGAAAGTGGAAATGAGATTCGAAAGCGACACTACAAAAGTTCATCAGTCTCTTGGGTAATTTGATTCTGATTTACTACCTTCTGGGACAGCCCCGACCGCTTTGGTTTATCCGAGCCCCGAATGTTATATGGAATGCAATATTTCGCGCTCGGCGGCAGGCTTGACCATAGAAAATAAAAAGGCCTGGACCTTACTTTGCTACCGCAGGCAGCCCCATGAGATCATGTGGGTTTATTTTGTTTGTTTTTTTCGTCTTCAGTTCACCCTAGCGGGTAACCATCAGTTCCTATCCACCTCAATAACCCATATGGAGTAACTAGTTAGTTATGAATAACAACTAAGCGGCGCACCAGGAAGTCGCGAAGAGGGTACGGAAATTGATCATGGAATCGAGATCGCCATACTGACCACCGTCACGAAGGAAGGGCTGATGTCGCGTCCTATGAAAACCCAGGAGGTTGAATTCGACGGGGATCTGTGGTTCCTGACGAAAGTGCGGACGGACAAATTCACCCAACTCAAACAATATTTAACGTTACGTGTCTTACATGGGGGGATTCTTACGCTTCGGTTCGAGCTTGCCGGCCTTGGTCAGGATGATGGAATTGTTTCCATTCTTTTGGGATATTATGTAATTTATATGAGGAGGTTATTATCTATCAAGACAGTGGTGAGGTTGCTGAGAGTATCGACAAGTATTTAATTTCACAATAAAGATGGTGATATTATCAAAGTTGTTAAGCAGTCGTTAATTTACATCTTAGTGTTTTGGGGGATATTTAAAATTCTTTTCTTTCTATTGAAAGATGTCATTTTTCAAGTCATAAACCTAAATGAACCATATAATAATGTTATTCAAATGGTCAGTATAGGTTTAATCATATTGATATCACTAATTGTTACGGTACTACTTATAAAGGACAAAGGATAATTATTACAAACAAAAAAGACTGTTCATGTCTGAACGTCTTTTTTGTTTTTGTTACTAAACCCATAAGAATCACATGATAATAGTGTTAGTTTTATTCTTTGAGAACCCGATTCCTCCTAAATAGCACTCGACTTGACACTTCCCTTTATCGTACCTAGGATAAGCCCTTTTCCCCTAATCTACTCATAGATTTGTTGCCCTAATCCCCCGAGGGACCGAGGAAGTGGTCAACGACCGGGCGAAGATCGACCCTGCTCTTTTTCTATCCTAATTAGTTACGGAGTGGCGGCTTCCGAAGGGCTTTTCGCTTCATCAGCCATTTCTCCAGGTAATACACGGCGATGACCATTACGGCGATGATTCCCAAGTATTCGGCGATTACGCCCAATACGTTCGGACCCGATCCGACCGATCCGATGCCGCGGCCTTCGCCTCGAAATTCGCCATCGGGTTTCCCGAAACGGCCGAATCCCTCGTGTGATCCTCCTTCATCCCCCTCAGGTAATTCGGGTCTTTCGCCAATGCAGGCCAATATGCATGGCTACCAGGATCAGGACGAGGTAGGACACGGACATATGGGTCATTTTAAACCAGGACTCGTTGCCGAGATGGATATTGGGGAATACCACCCGGGAGATGAAGATGCCGCTGATGATGACGAATCCCATGGATGCCAGCAGAAGCAAATTCAGGACATAGATGAATCGCGTTTTGAGCGGCAATTTTCGGTCGAAGAGCTTCATCGTGATCTTGGCTACCCAACGCCAATTCAGCAAAATATGGGTCAGAATCGCGCCGCCCATGGCGACACCGGCGATTTCATGGAAGGGGAGCCCGCCCAGCACCTGTTTGTTAAAGAAAAGGACAAACGTCAACGCCATCAGCAGATCTAGTCCGAATTTGACGTACATGATTCGTTTATTCTTACGGTCCCGCGGTGGGGTCTGTCGTTCCTGCATGGACTATTCAGCCTCCTTGGCGAAGTTCTTTATCTGGACCAAGGATACTCTGCGAACTTTTAATGAACCTTAAAAACGGGAAGGGGCACATCACAATGAACCGAAGGTTAAGGAGGGATCGACCGAGTGACTAATTGGCGATGCTGATGCTGCCGGGCCGGGATTTGCAAATTTTCTTCATTCGGGTGGCTTCCTCAACGATTTGTTCCATGTTCTCGAAGTTGCGGGTCCGGTTTGTTACCACGGCGATAGAGATCGATACGAGTGGAATCGGGCCATAAACGCCAGAACGTCCCTCGCCCAGGACGTAGTTGTTCCTCAGATCTTCTTTGCTGTAGAACTCCTTCTTCAGGGCTTCGAAGCCGTCGATGATTTTGGTGCATGCGTCGGGATAGTTGTGATGGTTCAAGATGGCGATGAAATCATCCCCGCCAATATGGCCGAGAAAAGACCCCTGGCCGGAGAAGGGCTCACGCAGCAAATTCGCCGTCGCCTGGATGAGCGCGTCGCCCATTTTGAAGCCGTAACTGTCGTTATAGGATTTGAAATGATCGAGATCGATGTAGAGGACGCTGAATTCCTCCAGCCCGGAAGATTGCTGCAGGCGGTCGTCGATCAGTCGATTGCCGGGGAGCCCGGTCAGGGGGTTTAGGAAACTCGCCATCTCAGCGCGGATGTTGGCTACTTCCAACAGCAGGCGTCGGATGCTGACAAAACCATGCAACTTCCCGTCCAGCAGGACCAGAACGCCTTCGTATAGCTCTTCCTCAGAACGGTTCATCGCGCGGATGCTGACTTCCGTGATGGGCTCGTCCCATTCAACGACGAGTGGATGAGGGTTTACGACGAGCTTGACGGGGCGGCCCATATAGATCTGGTAGCCGTATTGTGTGCCCAGTAGCTGGTAGAACCGAGCTCGCATCAATAGCGCTGGACGACCGTTTTCGTCAACTACCGCTATGCCTTCCAGTTTGGGGGTTTGCTTAAAAAGATGGTTGACCAAGCCGCATTTCGTGTCGGGAGCGACGATCGGGATCGTCTCCGTAATTTCGCCGATGTTCGTCAACAAGTCGTACACCTTCCTTCTCATCCAACCGTTGCCGTGCTCATTCGCGCAAATAGTGGAACTATCAGTGTGCCAGTTCCTTCAGCCTTAGCGGTAAAATGTCGGTTCCCATTTCCGTGGCGGGTCTGCCGAGCGCATAACCTTGCCCGTATACGATCCCTTCCCTCTGCAGAAACGCGAGTTCTTCCGCCTCCTCGATCCCCTCGGCAATAATATGCGTGCCGGAGTCGGCCGCGAACTCCTGAAGCAGCTTCACGATCCGCTGTTGATTAGGGTGAAGGTGCAGATGCCGGATCAGGGACTTGTCGATTTTAATGAATTCGGGCTTCAAGCTTACGATCGCTTTCAGGCTGTTGTAGCCGGAGCCCGCGTCATCGATCGCGATGCGAAACCCTTGAGAGCGGTAATGGGAAAGGATGCGTTCGAAGGCCACGTAGTCATGGACCGCCTGCTTCTCGGTTAACTCGAACACGACCTGCTGCGGCGACAAGCCGTACCGGGATAACAGCTGGATGGTTTCACCGCTTCGGTAACCGGGGTCCGACAGCATTTGCGGATGGATATTGACGAAGGCGAGGGTGTCCGCGGGTTTGCGCGACCGGATCAAGGCGAACCGAAACCGGTTGAAAGAGATGTCGCGGCAAAAACGTTCGAACGCAAACACCTGGTCCGTACGCCCAATGAAGTCGTAAAAAGACTCGGTATGAGGAAATAAAGCCGACACCGGCGGACGGTTCAGCACTTCATACCCGAGGCAGGTTCCATCCTGCAAGTTCAGGATCGGTTGGAAATACGTCGTCAAGGTTTGGTTGCGGATGATCTGCTGCAAGGCATGAAACCTTCGGCAAGACAGCCAATACTGCCGGGTGGCGTGATACAAATAGGTCATGTAATGATACAGACCGCTGTTCGCCTCGGAGGGAGAGAGCGGCGTTTTCATGTCGGATTCATCCTTTAGGCCCATATAATCGAGACCGGGACTTCGCAAGGCTTGTCTCTATAGTCCGATCGTATCACGATCCGGCTTTTTTAGCGTAAACGGAACGTTAGCGCAATGTAAAATCTAGCCCGGGCCGCCGCTGTAAAAAGAAAAGAGCCGCCGGCAGGTCGAATGGCGACCCGCTTAAGGCGGCTCTCTTGCCGGGCTGCGCCCTGAGAATTCTTATTGCACCGGAATCAAGATCTTCTGTCCGATCCGGATCAGATGCGGGTTGGACAGTTTGTTGTATTTAGCCAGAGCCTGCCACGTTGTGCCGTGCTCCAGCGCGATGTCGTACAGGGTGTCGCCCTTCTTCACGATGTAGACGGTGTCCGTTCCGGCTGCCGGAGCGGGAGCCGGTGCCGGCGAGGGTTCAGGCGTAGGTACTGGTGCTGGAGCCGGAGCCGGTGCTGGCGTCGGCGTCGGGTTGGCCGACTCGGCAGTCGAGCTCAGCTGGAAGGTGGAATAACCGTCCTTCGTGTCGGCCAGGTACTTCAGGTTGCGGGCTTTCGCAGCCGTCTCTTTGGCGGCAGGCGAAGTGGCGAACGTGACGTTGGCCTTGCCAAATGGAGCGAGCGACCAGTTGCCGTCGGCGGTCGGATTGATCGTGCCGTTCTCGCGGATGTAGTCGATGATCACCTGGCGGTTCTCATCCGGCGAGGCCAGGATGATCCGTTTGCCGTCCGGGTTCGCGAATTTGCTGGACGACGCGCGGTAGTTGTTGCTGGCGACAACGAATTTTTGCGCCGGATCGATCGGTTTGCCGTTATAAGACAGGTTGACAATCCGGCTGGATTTCTCGTTCAACACGCCGCCCTTGGCGTCGTATTTGGCCGGCTTCGTCACGTCGATCTGATACGTGACGCCGTCGATCACGTCGAAATTGTAGGTGGGGAAGTCATAGTTCACCAGTTCTTGAGCTTCCGTCTTGGCCGGATCGATTTGGTTGAACTGCCCGGCAGACCATTCGAGCCATTCCTTCAACTCGGCGCCGGTCACCAGCACGGCGTTCACTGTGTTGGAGTACAGGTACAGGTCGGCCACGTTCTTGATGGCGATGTCGCCTGCCGGAATGTTGGTATAGTAGTTCGCGCCTTGGCGTCCGCCGGCTTTGAACGGAGCTCCGGCCGACAGCACCGGCACGCCTTCATATTCTGTGCCTTGCAGATGCTTTTCTACGTACCATTTTTGCGCGTTGGTGACGATTTGGATCGAGGGATCGTCCTGAATCAGGGCGAACCAGCTGTTGATCGGCGCGCTGGTCTTGCCCACCGGACCGCGGACATACTCGAGCGTATGCTCGTGATCCTCTTGGATCGCATCCCAAATCGCCGGGTCGGCGTCCACCAGCGGCTTCTTGTTGGCGGTGTCGTAAATCGGCTTCACGGCCACTTTGGAGTTCTTCACCGTCCAGGCATCGCCGGATTTCTCCAGCGTCAGGTCGATGATCCCGAGGTTGTTGCCCCAATACCCCGGTTCGACGGCCGGTACGCCGTTGATCGTGCCTTTGGAGAGGTCGACGCCCGTCTTGCCTTCGAAGGAGGCATCCGGGAACACCTTATGCGCGTGGCCGAACAGGATCGCGTCGATGCCTTCCACTTTGCTCAGGTATAGGACCGAGTTCTCCATCAGCGGCGTTTGCGGGATGTCCTCGAAGCCGGAATGCGGCACCGCGATGATGAGGTCGGCGCCTTCTTTTTTCATCTGAGGCACGAATTTCTTCGCCGTTTCCACGATATCCTTCGTGATCAGCTTGCCTTCCAGATGCGCCTTGTCCCAGGACATGATCTGCGGCGGTACGAAACCGATGATTCCGACTTTCAGCTTGTGCTTCGCTCCCGTGCTGTCGGTCACCTCTTTGTCGAGGATGAGATACGGGGTGAAGGCGTTCTTGTCGTTGGAAGGGTCTTGATCCTTGTCGTCCAGGTAGATATTGGCGTTGACGTAAGGGAAGTCCGAGCCTTTGACGGCGGTCTTCAGGAAGTCGAGGCCGTAGTTGAACTCGTGGTTGCCGAAGTTGCCGGCGTCATACCCGAGCAAATTCATCGCTTTGTAGACCGGATGGGTTTCGCCCTCCTGCAGCTTGTCCACCGTGGCGACGTAATCGCCCAGCGGGTTGCCTTGAATCAGGTCGCCGTTGTCGATGAGCAGGCTGTTTTTCGCTTCCGCGCGGGCTTGCTTGATCAAGGTTGCCGTCTTGGCCAAGCCGTACTCGTCCGTTGGTTTGTCCGCGAAGTAGTCGTAGTTGACGATGTTCACGTGCAGGTCGGTCGTCTCCAGGATACGGAGCTCGACGGTCGCCGCTCCGGTTCCGTCCGCCGCGGATGCCGAGAACGGCAGGGCCGCCAAACTGGCTGCTAACAGGGATGCGATCAGGATGAATTTCGGACTGCGAGGTTTGTTCAAGTTCATTCCTCCTTCGAATTTTGGGTACTCCCTGACATGCGTCGTGCGAAAAATTGTGCCGAAGAAATATTTTAAATTGACTTTAATATTTTATATGAATTGGTAGGGATTGTCATGGGGGAAATTTCTATTTCGTGCGTGGAATGAACAGATTGTGCAGAGGGTGGTGGAGCATTCTATCTGAAAAATCATAAATAATTTGCGCTTTGGACCAACGAAACGGGAAATCTATATGAAAAATCGCATACAATCGGCCATTTCCGGTGTTTTGTTCAAATTGGATATGAAAAATCGAATAGATTACCGTTGGTTTCTAACCCGTTAATGGGGATCGGGCCGTCGGTATATACACACAGGAGTTTACCGATAGAAGTCGAATGTATCCTATATTATTGGCGTACCTATGAAATGAACCCAAAGGAGGAATGTTAAGTGTCGGTAGGCATTCTAGCACATTTGCTCGGGAAGCAGCCCTTTCGGGAGCTGGCGGCGAAGGTAGGGGCATTTGATTTCTCGTATGTACAGTTGGCGTTGTCGAAGGCGATTTCGGATGTGGATGTCTCGCTGGGCAAAATCAGCCCGGGATTGGCTTCCGAGATCGGGGGCACGTTTGCGGACAACCAGGTACGAATCGCCGTATTAGGCTGCTATGCCAGCCTGATCGACTTGGAAGAGGAGAGTTACCGGCACAACGTGGACCGGTTCAAGGAACATCTGCGCCATGCGCGGCAATTCGGGGCGCCGATCGTGGCGACCGAGGTGGGGAAGCCGGCGGACTTAAGCCGCCTGCCGGAATATTGGGAGCGCCTCGACCACGCATTGGAGGAGCTGGTCGAAGAAGCGGAACGATGGGGCGTGACCATCGGCCTAGAAGCCGCTCAAGGCCACTTGATCGATTCGCCGGAGACGATGGCGCAAACCCTCGAACGATTCCCATCCTCTTGCATAGGCGTCGTCGTCGACCCGTGCAATTTAATGAATGCCGATAACTTTATCCGCCAGGACGAAGTCATCCAAACGGCCTTCGACCTGCTGGGGCCGCGTATCGTCAGCGCTCATGCCAAGGATCTGCGGTGCGGCGCCAATTGCGAACTCATCGAAACTGCCGCAGGCCTAGGGGAGCTAAACTATCCGCTCTTCTGGAAGCTGCTGGAGCAGCATAAACCCCGCGGCTTCGTCACTCTCGAGGCGGTGACGGAGGCGCAGTGCGTCGCTGCCGCACGGTTTGTACGGAAGGGGAGAGTTGCGGCGGCGAAACCTGTCGCTCAGGAAGGTATATAGGCTTCGTTTAAATGATAACGCCCTTTGGGCACCACGAGCGGAGACCCCGATACGGGGTCTTTGATGACCGTACAATCGAGTCCGAAAATGTCCTTCACCCGCTCGCTCGTAATGACCTCTTCCGGTTTTCCCTCAGCCACCAGCTTCCCTTGATGAAGGGCAAAGATATGATCCGCATACCGCGCGGACAAATTGATATCATGAAGCACCATCACGATGGTTGTTCCCTGTTGCCGGTTCAGATCGGTGAGCAGATCGAGAATCTCGACTTGATACGTAATGTCCAGGAACGTGGTCGGTTCATCGAGAAACAGAATGTCGGTCTGCTGCGCGAGGGCCATCGCAATCCAGACGCGTTGCCGCTGACCTCCGGACAGCTCATCAATATGGTGATTGGCATACTCCGTAATATTCATGATCCGCATCGCTACGGCCACGGCCTCGTAATCCTTCTTCGTCCATCCGCCGAACAGAGATTGATGCGGGAACCTTCCCCGCCCCACGAGATCCGCAACAGTAATGCCTTCCGGAACAATGGGGGATTGCGGTAACAGCCCGAGAATGCGGGCGAGCGGCTTTGGCGGGATTTTTGCCAGCGGCTTCCCATCGAGCGTAATGTTACCCGAAGTGGGTTTGATCAATCGAGCCAGCGACTTCAGAAGCGTGGACTTTCCGCAGCCGTTGGCTCCGATCATGACGCTGATTTGATGGCTGGGAATCACCAGGTCTACCCCATGGATGACCGTCTTGTTCTCATAACCCGCAACTAACTGTTCAGCCTGAAAAACATGCGTCGGTTTCATTACAATTCTCCCTTTCGGTTCATCTGGATCAGCAAGAAGATCAGATACGGCGCTCCGATGAGTCCGGTTATAATGCCCACAGGGAAGCGGTATTCAAAGGCAAATTGCCCGATGAGATCCGCCGCCAGCACCAGATTCACCCCCACTAAGCCTGCCGGTATGACGTTGGAGAAGCCAACTCCCGTCAACCTTCTCGCGATCGGTCCCGCCAGGAAAGAGACAAAGGCGATGGGCCCTGTGGTCGCGGTGGCGATCGCAATCATGAAGACGGAGCTCAAAATCAGAATGATCCGGGTCTTGTCTGTGGCAACGCCGAGAGAGGAAGCCGATTGTTCGCCGAGTTCCAATAGATCCAGATGTTTGCCTAACATGATAATGACGGGCGCAAAAACAAACACCGCCGCCACAAGAGGAGGCAGCTCCCGCAGCTGCGATCCGTTCAGACTGCCGGTGAGCCATCTCAGCGCGGCGGGAATATCCTGCTGCGCACCCACCAGCAGCAGATAGGAGATCACGGCATCGAGCATGGCTTGAAGCCCAATCCCGATCAGAATGAGACGTCCGATGGAGAAGGCTTTGCCCCTCGATAACAGATATATGATCGTGACTGTAACAAGCCCGGCAATCACCGAAGCGATCGACACCAGCGTTTCACTGGCATGCAGGACAACGATGCAAAATACCGCCGCCGCGCTAGACCCCGAGGTGATGCCGATGACATTCGGGTTGGCCAAGGGGTTGCGCAGCATGGTCTGGAAGGTATACCCGGCGATCCCGAAGGCAAATCCAGCGAATAACCCCGCCAGCATCCGCGGCAAGCGTATCGTGTTCACCGCGAAGGATACGCCCTTGAGTTGTTCTCCCAACAGCGCGCGAATGACCTCCTTCACCGGGTAGATGGTATTCCCCAGCAGGAGCATCGCGCAGCATAAGGCAATAGCTAATGCGGCTAAAAGACTGGTGACAACGATCCAACGGCGGCGTCTTTGACGTCGGCCCGCCATAATCCATTCAAGCGCTTGATCTCTCATAATGAACGCACTTTCGCTTTCTTCGCTAATAAGATGAGGACAGGTGCCCCGATAAATGCGGTAACAACGCCAACCTCTAGCTCCCCAGGGCTGCCGATTAGCCTGCCGAGAACATCGGATAGGGTTAAAATGATGGCTCCGGAAATCGCGGACATCGGGATCACCAGCCGGAGGTCAGGCCCCAGGATCAGACGGACGAGGTGAGTCGATAGCAGGCCGATAAAACCAATCGGTCCGGCAAGCGCCGTGGTTGCACCGCATAAGAGGACCCCTGCAAGCGCCGCAACCAACCGCAGCGTCCCTGTCCGAACACCGAGTCCGGTGGCCACATCGTCTCCCAGGGCCAGTGCATTCAGCGCGGGAGCGGTTAGGAAGGCGACGAGGCTGCCGATGATCAGAAACGGAAGAAATGCGCCAATCCCGCTCCAGGTCCCCGATCCGACGCTTCCAACTTGCCAGAACCGAAATTGGTCCATAGCGTAGGAGCGCGGGATCATAATAGCGGTGACCAGCGAGGATAACGCGGCGCTGGTGGCGGCACCCGCCAACACAAGCTTAATGGGCGTGGCTCCGCCACGCCCCATCGAACCGATCCCGAACACGAACACCGCCGTTACGGCGGATCCAACCAAAGCCAACCCAATGTATTGATTGGCGGTGCTGATGTTCAAGAACGCAATCCCGCAAACCACAAATAGGGAGGCTCCGGTGTTGATGCCCAGGATGCTTGGGTCCGCCAGCGGATTGCGAGTAACCGATTGCATAAGTGAACCGGCTACCCCCAGCGCGGCCCCGCAGAACAAGCTGAACACGGTCCGGGAAATTCGTTTACGTACGATATTGGCTTCAAAGGAGTCGATATCCGGATGAAACAACCCGTCGATCAAGGCCTGCCCATTCACGGCCTTGGAGCCCAAGACCAGAGAAGCGATGACGCATACGCCGAGCAAGGCCAGAAAAATCACCAGAACCGCGGTAAAATACCGCGGCAGGTGTAAGGCAGGTTGTTTGTTTTTTAGCTCCGAATGGCTCATTGTACCTTATCGGCAGCTGCGCCGATCAATTTCAAGTATTCATCAATCGTATAAGCGATCGAGAGCGGATTCGGCGTTCCGGCTGCAACAAGCGGCGTATCGCTGTCGATGAAGGCAACGGAGCCTCTGGCGACCGCAGGGATTTTGCCAAGCAATGGATCAGCTTTAATGGCTTGGTACAGCTCGTCATTGCCATATCCCACGATCAGATCCGCATCGTTCAGCGCTCCGGCATTCTCCGCGCTAAGTTTCAGGGAGTAGCTGGATGGATCCGTAATTTGTTGCGTCACGCTTGCGGGATACTCCATCCCCAGTTCATACAAGAAGGAGACGCGGGAGTCGACTGGCGTATAAATATGCAATTGCGACATATCTTTGGCCGAGAAGTTGACCCAAACGACCTTCTTGCCTTCGATTTGTGGATATTGGCTCAACTTCTCTTTGACCATATCCTCGGTATCTTTAATCAGCTGCTCACCTTCGGCCTTCATGCCCATACCGGTGGCATTTAATATAACTTGCTCACGCCAAGTTGTTGCCCAAGGAGCATTCGGGTAGGCGACGACCGGAGCGATTTGAGTCAGCGTGTCGTAGTCTTCCTGCGTGATGCCGGAGTAGGCAGCCAGAATGACATCTGGATTCGCATCAGAAATGGCTTCAAAATCCAGACCATCGGTATCCTGGAATACGTTCGGATCGGTTGCACCAAGCTCCCTCAGCTTCTCTGCCGTCCAAGGCAACAATCCGCTGTCGTCCTGAACGCCAAAGTTCGCCGCGGAGAAACCTACGGGAACCACACCCAGCGCTAGAGCAACGTCATGGTTCGCCCACTGAATCGTCACGATCCGCTCCGGCTTGTTCTCAATCACAGCTTCGCCAAGCGCGTGTTTGATCACGATCGGGTATTCGGTAGTTTCCGCAGGAGCCGCCGCCGTCGTGTCGGTAGTTGTGGAGCTATTCGTTGCAGTCGTATTGGAAGCCGGCTCATTCGCCGTTTGATTGGAGGAACAGCCAACCAGCGCAATGATCAGCAGAACTGGAATGAATAAAGATTTTAAAGAGAGTTTGCGATTCACGTTCATGTATAAACCCCATCCTTCTATGTATGATATGTACTTTCTATTGTCTTATTTGATAATGATTATCAATGTCAATAAATATACCGTCTCCTTGGGGAGGGTGTCAATCATAAAATGGAAAATAATTCGCATCCCCCAGCCTTTTGACTTTATTTCGATCTCATATTAACGTGGAGGGAGTAGGGAATAATCGACGAAGGAGAATCATAGATGCATACCAAGGAGAGTTTAATCCATCAACTAGAGACGCTAGGTTTGGACGGTACCGGAACGGTACTCGTTCATTCATCTATGAAGAGTTTAGGTGAAGTTGAAGGTGGCGCAGACACGGTGTTGGATGCGCTTACAGAATATATGGAGCAGGGGTTGCTGGTGTTGCCTACGCATACCTGGTCGTACATCAATCAGGACCAACCTCGGTTCGAGGTTGAGCATTCTCCGGTGTGTGTCGGCATTCTGCCGGAACTCTTCCGCAAAAGGCCAGGGGTCGTGCGTTCATGGCATCCTACCCATTCAGTGGCGGCGTTAGGGCGGGAGGCCAAGGCGTTTACAGCGGAGGATCATCTTTTCGATACCCCGTGTGCTCGCGGCTCCTCTTGGGGCAAGCTGTTTGACCGCCAAGCGACGATTCTATTGGTCGGAGTAGATTTGAAACGAAATACCTTCATCCATGGTGTCGAGGAATGGGCGGATATCCCGGGGAGAATGACGGACGACCTTGAGATGTTAATCTCAATTACGCCGGACGGCACGGAGATACCCGTTCCATCCCGCAGGCATTGCGGGTTGCCTTGGTCGGAGCATTTTTGGAAAGTCGAAGAAGTTCTTGAGAATCGGGGCGCGATGCGTAAGGGAAAACTGGGGGATGCGGTAGTTCGAGTCTGCGATGCGGCCGCGGTGGCGGAAGTCATCACGGAAATGTTAAGGGAGGAGCCGGATTTGTTCTCCGATAATGAGCCGCTGAAGAACCCGGAGCGCTGGATGGGGACGACATCGCACATTTAATAACAGGAGGAGAATCAGATGAAGACGATCACGGTAAAGAAGCTGGTGGACACGTTCCGGCTGGAGGTCCTCGCGGGCGAGGAGCGCATGGATCGCGAGGTGGATCGTCCCCGGGCGCATCGGCCGGGGCTGGAGTTCGTGGGTTATTTTGATTTTTTTCCAATGAATCGGGTACAGGTGTTGGGCCGTAAGGAGATCAACTACCTGCTCACGTTAAGCGTGGAGGAACGCAAGCTGCATATCGGGAACATCGTCAAATATCACCCTCCTTGCTTTATCGTAACGTCCGGGCAGCAAGAGATCCCTTATTTGGAGCTATATTGCGAGAAGGAGGGAATTCCGCTACTGCGTACGGAGGAGACCGCGACGGAGTTTATCGCCAAGCTAGACGGTTATCTGGTCAAGGCGCTGGCTCCGGAGATTTCGATCCACGGGGTGTGCGTGAACGTATCGGGCATCGGCATCCTGCTTCGGGGCAAATCCGGGATCGGCAAAAGCGAAACGGCGCATACGCTGATCCGCAGGGGGCACCGTTTTGTTGCGGACGATATCGTGGTGTTGAAGAAACTAAGCCCAACTACGCTGCTCGGAACCCATAACGAGACAACCCGTGAATTCCTGGCCTTGCGCAGCATCGGACTGATTAACGTGGTGCGCCAGTATGGGCGGCGGGCTTTTCAAGATGAGACGCGGATCGTATTGGACATTGAGCTGGTGCCATGGAAGGAAAATGCCTTGAACAATGAACTGGAGACGGTGCCGCAGTTTACGGAATACTTAGGCGTCCAAATCCCGCATATCGAAATCCAGCTCCAGCCGGGCCGGGACGTCACCGGCCTGATCGAGGCCGCCGCGAACAACTGGTACCTGAAGCAGCTGGGCTACAGCGCCGCGGAGGACTTTATGAAGCGGATTGAAGGGGAGATGGGGTCGTAGGGGCTGGGGAGCCCCGTTAAACTACATCAACGAGCGTACTTTCTTCCACTTGCGGATTTTGCTGCGGAAGGATTTAAAGGGCGCCACGGTGTTAATGTGAACCCATTTCCAAATCGGCCAGTTGGAGGGGGTTGAAGCGGCCCAATTTCTGCCTCCCGGCGTAAATAGTTCTTCATCACTGAAACTCTCAAGCCAGGGCGTCAGCTCATCGACAGCCGCCATAAACAACGCCTTGAGTTGGGACAAGGTTTGGTCCTGATACTGGTCGTAGAAGCTTTGATATAAACCACCCAATTGGTTCCACTTAAATCCGGGCGCAGGCGTAACGACCTCTTTGCCTTCCAGTTCATCGCGATCCCACCCGCGGATGAGATTGATCCAGCCCAGCTGATAGGCAATCATCTCCTGCGGCGTACGGTCCACTTCCTCCAACCGCAAGGCTTTATCCGTTTCGGGGATTCCCTCGAACTCCGCGATAAAGAGCTGAGCGGTTTTTTGGATTTCAGAGATTAAAGCTTGTTTATTGGCGTATACTTGCATGGAATCGGATTCCTCCACGTTCAATTTTGCACATATTATAACATGCCGCTTCCTTCGTTGGTCTGTGTGTTTATAGTAAACTATAATAAACTTCAAGATCGGCTGAATCAATGAAAGAGGAGGGTTTGCGATGCAATGGCAGGAAGTGAGGAGGCTGTTTCCCGATCGATTCGTTCTTCTTTCCGTACTGGATTACCACGAAGAAGCGGGGAAGAAAATGGTTACGGAAGTAGCGCCTGTAAGGGCCGTTCCGGATGATGAGGCCAACAAGGCGTTCTTTAATGTGGAGCCGGGGCAGGTTGCTTATCATACCTCAAACGAGGAATGCGTCAGCCATTTGAGAAATAACCCTTTGGTCAGAATGAGGCACTAAGCATGAATATACATTATGATGGGAACCTGCTTACGATTGCGCTGACCGTAAATTATCGTGGTCAAATGATGCAAATCACGGAAGTTATCGTTGATTTGGACAAGCTTGAACTGAGATTACCTGAGTCAATAAGTTAAGCTATTAATTATTGGCTGAAGTATGGCACAATCCATATACGCTTTACATAACAAGGGGAAAGAGTAGCTCATTTGAAAAAGAGGGGGTGGCCATTTTTATATGCAATAGTGTAACAGCTTCAGCTTCAAATAAGGGTTAGTAAAAATATTGACGAGAATTCTATTTTTATGGAGGGAATTTTATGAAAAAGAAAACACTCTCAATACTCCTTGCCGTAAGTCTTATAAGTTTGCTTTCAACGTCTGTATTTGCTGCTGATACACCTACACTAGGCTATAAGTGGAGTAGCAAAAATACTACTTATCAAAATAATGGTTCAAATAGTGCTTATAAGGGCATTTGGACAACTGGAGCAAAAGAGTGGAATGATGCGACTGTAGTAACACTATCTTCTGGAACTAACACCAACTTTACAGCAGGTAATACAACAAATTCTTTGGCTACATGGGATGGAGTTATGGAACCTGTCTATAACTCCAATAAAACTTTCAAATCGGTTAAAGTGTGGGTGAACGATTACTACTTCACAGAGTCAATACATCACTACAGAAAATGCAATTCAAAGCATTGCAACACATGAATTAGGTCATGCTTTAGGATTAGACCATGCACCAGTAAGAACACTTTCGGTAATGGTACCGGCTACCTTCTTCTCGGATGGAACGTTTGCTCGTGTTCAATACTTTCCGGGAAATGGAGATATAAACTCGGTAAACAATATTTATAGTAGTAATTTTACTTCATTACAGCCCAACATAAATGAAAACGATTTTGTTGAAGGTAAAGAACTAGTTACTCTTGATTTTTCTTGGAGTAAGTGGTACCTAAATTTAGAAGATCTTGCTAAGGATGCTGACTTAGTTATCAAGGCAGATGTAGTTGCTAATGAGGGTACTGTCATTGGGGAAAACTATTTTGATTATAAGAACAAGATTGTATTGGTACCACAATAAGAAAAGATGCCACACTCTTAATGGTGTTAGAAGTTTATTTCACCCCTTCCATTTTTTCCGCTTTATAGTAAACACCATCTTCATCATCTTGAACTGCAATATATTCATTCGTTTCGACGTTTTTAATTTTGAACAGTTTTGTTCCTTTTTTGTACTTATTAGAGAATAGATTCCGTAGATTACTGGATTCATTTGTGGAATATTTTTTTATGGCACCAATTTCTTTATCAATTTCCGTAGTGGTTTGATTTGTAATTTTATAAACTCCGTGATTCCATGTCACAACATTAAATGCCCAACTTTGTATGTTGGGTTGATTTGAGTTTGAACAGGACACTAGAAAAAACTGCATAGCAAGTAATAATAGTACTTTCTTCATCCAAAGTCCCTCCTCATTAGACAATATTATTAACAGACGCTTCCAATTTCCGAAAAGTTGCATGTAGTCAATATTCCGATTAACTATAACATTCTCAATGCTATTAATACTATTATTGAGCACTTTGATAATTCCATTGAAAATTATACAGTATGTTTTGCATTGCCAGACTCAACCAGATACAAAATAAGTCAATGATGTTTTGTGTTTTCGCTCTCATTGTTCGCAACATAGGTTCTTTGCCGCTTCGCAATCCCTTCCACAAACATCTAACCGTTAGCGGCGATTCAATACCACCTTCGGGTAAATTGAAAAACGGTAGGAGGCGATGGATAAAGGGACGCGTCTCAGCCGGAGCTTTTTTATCTGCTGTATGCGTATTTGTTGAAGGCGAATGTGTACGGTGCAAGGCAAGAGTACGAACGGGATTTGGAGTATGTTGCTATGTATTGCGGCGAATGTGCAGGAGATTAGTTGTACGTGCGCAAATTGCAGGATTGAAACGGCCGCTATAGGGCTTAGGACAGAAATAATGAGCCGGAACAGCCACCCGACACCCCGCACAACATTTTGGGTGGGAAACCTCCAAAGTGCTTGGATCAATAACCCGTACCCTTGGCGCTAAACTGGGCGGGTTATTTTCGTATATGCAGGTAAGTGAGCAAAGCCAGCACGAACATCCGTGGATCATTTACTCCAACGTAAAATCAAGCTTCATCTGAATTTCCAATCCACGTTTGAAATACAGCGTATACTCCCCAGGCTCCCACTTCAAATTTTTGAGCCGCATTTCAAAGGCGGCTAAGTCAGCCGTCTCTCTTTCTTTTTGAACTTGAAGAATTTCGCTGTCTCCGCGTTTGGTTACATATAACTGAGCCTGACGCAGACTTTCTTTCTTGTCCGGGTAGATGGCCATGGCGATGAGAACGGCATTATTTTTAAAATGATCCGAATGATCATTCATCTTGGCGAACTCCTGATTTGGAACGTGTCCAAGTTGAAGATCATATTTCGTGTTTCTGGCGTGAATAGGGTACAGGTTTAGAAATAGGATAACGGCGCAAACGCCCACGCCTAAAACCAACGTGATAATGAGGAGTATTCTCCGCTTCAACTGTCGGCCTCCTTTCCCTAATCCGCTACGGCTTCCTCGCTAAGTACAAATCGATGGTATCGGTTAAGTCAACCTTTCCGCCGTAATGGTTGATGGCCTCGATCATCTCTTGCTCTAAACGCACGCGTTGCTCCTCCGGGAAAGCCCGATGGTCCGAATACGTATTTAGGAGGGCTACATAGCTTGGCGCATCAAAAGTTCGGGTGTGATGATATAATTTGAAATTCGCGTCGACAAAACCATATTGTTCGAGGGTATGAACCATTTCCAAGCTTTTCTGTTCGGTATGCGGGGCAGGTTCTTTCGAGGAGGGCGCGTATTTCGCGTAGATCCTCTGCATGGCTTCATGCAACTCGTCTTTCCGGGCCGGGAACGGACGATTCCAGAATAACGCGAGTACGCCTCCGCTTCGCAAGAGCTGATACACCTTGGGATATCCGACCTCTTGCGGGATCCAGTGGAACGCCGTGGCGGAGTAGATTAAATCGTATTGCTCAGGCTCCAACCTAACGCTTTCGAAATCACTCTGAATCACGCTGAAATGAGGAAACCTTGAAAACTTCTCCGCAGAAAATTTGGCCAAATCTTCCCCCAGTTCGATGGCGGTCATCTCGCAGCCGGTGTTCAAGAAAGGAAGGGTGGCTTGGCCCGTCCCAATGCCCACCTCAAGGGCCTTCATCCGCGGGTTGAGGTCCGAATACCGAATCACATCCTGAAAAAGTTCCTGCACATACGTGGGGCGCATCTTCTCATAGTTCACAACGTCCTCATTAAACTTCAGGCGCAAATCCATGAATCACTTCCCCCTTCACATCTCGTGGTTCAGTTCAATTTGGAAGAATGATACTCGACCCATTTCTCAATTTCGCTCTTTAAAAATATATAACTCCGGTTGGGAAGCTGCATCCGAGGCAAAAGCGAGTAGGTATCATAAACGCTCCCATTGAAATTTTCCCTCTTCTTCCGGTCCAATTCCAGAATGTCCTGCAACTCACTCCTGGTGATGCCTAGGTAATCGGCTAATTCGCTTTCCGTCAATATCGACTTATCCTCGCTAACTTTCTGTTCCTGCATTACAGGATCAGGCTTCGTCTCTCCCCGCTCGGCCAGTAAATAACATCCTCCTAGAAAAGAAAGAGATAGGATCAAACTGCAAATGATGTTGCTGTATTTATGCATCCGGCTCACGACCTCCCAAAAATTAGGAACCTCAAATCATTATAAGGCAATGGCAAATATATACCAAGTAATTAAGTCCCCGCCCCATGACGATGGAAAAGCAAACCAAACAGCCCCCGGCACGCCGGGGGCTGCTACTTCACCTATGCTCTTTTCCTAAGCTTTCGTATACTTCTCAATCACCTCCGCTAATTCCGCCCAATGCTCGCATTGCTCCCAATGGAACGAGGCCGGGAGCTCGGCGATCTCTTTCCAGGATCGCTTCTCGAGGAACGGCTTCAGGTTCTGCTCGACGCAGATAACTTGCATCAGCGTGCGCATGCGGAATTGCAGCGGGTAGCGCATCTCTTTGGAGATGGGCTTGAAATAGGTAGCGGCCATGTAGTCGACCAGAGCTTCGCCCTTTTCCTGCTCCTGGTGCTGGTTCCACACCAGCTTGATTTCGTCGGTCAACCGGCGCCAAGGCGTGTCGGCGCGAGGGTAGACGATGCCCATCGTGGCAGCGTCTTTATAGGTCCAGAGCGCCCAGGATACATCGTTCGCCTCGCACAGATCGAGCATGTCTTCAATGATTTCCATCTGGAAATCGATCTGTTCTTGCTCGAACACGAGCCCCAGCTCGCCGCACCAGACGGGGCGCTTGTATTTGTCGCGGATCGCCAGGAGCTTGCCGAAAGCCTCCGCAAAAATCTCCTTGCGGCGCGCGCGGTCCATCTCAGGCGTGAGCACGGCCGGCTCGTCGACAAACGGGTAGAAGTGGAACTCGTAAGCGACCTGGGGGTCGTCGATCGGATCGATCATCGAGAAGTCGGTCGTAAACGCATTGCCTTCAATGAAAATAATATGCCGCTCGTCGTATTTGCGGATTTCCGCGATGACCTTGCGGTAGAACTCGTTGAACACCTCCGCGTGGGTGACCATGGACGGCTCGTTGACGATATCGTATGCCGCCACCCACGGCTGATCCTTGTAATGCCGGGCGATGCGGCCCCACAGGCGGATCACGGTGTCGCGCAGCGCGCCGTATTCCCAGAACAGTGGCAGGCCGGAGTTGGTGTCGCAATGCCAGTCCGGGTTCTGCCCGCCCGGCACGGAGTGCAGGTCGAGGATCGCATAGATTTCGTGTTTCGCGCACAAATCCACGACATGATCCAGATACTTGAAGCCTTCTTCTTTCAGAACCTCCGGGTTTTGGTCATCGATAAAATACTTATAGTTAAAAGGCAAGCGCAGATGGTTCACGCCCAGCTTCTTCAGAAATTCGAAATCCCGGTCGTCGACGAACTCGAACAGGAAACGGTCGAAAAACGCCCGACTCCGCTCCTCGCCGTATACCTCGGCAAATGCCCGCTTGATCATCGTATCCGTTCCCGGCAGTCCGATCATAAAATGCTCCAGATTCATCCAGGAACCGAGGCCGAAGCCGCGGAACAGAATCTTTTCCCCGTCTACTACAAAGTCCTCACCTGATACTTGCACGAAATGGTTCAACGTTGTCATGACGATTCAGCACCTTTCCTTCCCATCCCTCAAAATGTTAGTTTTTCATACCCGTAGTCGCCACGCTTTGGATAAAAAACCGTTCCCCGGCCAGGAACACCGCGACCATCGGGATCGTGGCAATGACGGTGCCGGCCATCAACAGGCCGTAATCCGTCGTATGCTCGGTTTGGAAAGCCTTCAAGCCGAGCTGCAGCGTCTTTAACGCATCGTCGTTCAAATAAATCAGCGGGGCCAAATAGTCGTTCCACATGTACGTGAACGTAAATATCGTCAAAGTCGATAACGCCGGCGCCGATAGCGGCAGCATGATTCTCCAGAAGATTCGCCATTCGCTGTAGCCGTCGACGCGCGCGGCTTCGTTCAGCTCGTTCGGCAAGCTGAGGAAGAACTGGCGCATCAAAAAGATGCCAAAGCCGCTGAACAGCTGGATCAGCATGTAGCCCGTGTGCGTGTTGTATAAGCCCAGGCGGCTGACGACCGCGAACTGCGGGACCATGATGGATTGCCACGGCATCATCAGGTTCGCCATGAACAGGATGAACACGGCGCTTTTGAACGGCACCTTCAATTTGGCAAACGCGTAGGCGGCCATGGAACAAATCAGCACCTGCAAAACGGTGATGGTCACCGACAACTTTACGGTATTCAGCACGTATTGGCCGAATGGAATCGCTTGCCAGACCTCTTGGTAGTTGTTCAAATATAAAGTTTGCGGAATCCAGTTTGTGGGGTTCTTAAACAGGTCCACGTCCGTCCGCAATGAAGATGAAATCATCCAGAGAAACGGAAATAAGGCGATGACCGAAGCGATGACCAAGACGACTAGCAAAATGGAATAGAGCGGATGGCCTTTTTTCATTCGATGGAAAGTATGCATAGCAAGTCCTCCCCCCTTCTAGTAAGTGACCCATTTCTTTTCCATCCGGAATTGAATGAGGGATATGACCATAATGATGAGGAACAGCACGGCCGACATTGCCGCGGCGTAGCCCATGCGGTAGTGGATGAACGCCTCCTGATAAATGCGGAAGACGAGCACATTGGTCGAGCGCCCCGGACCGCCGTCGGTCATGACGGACACCAGATCGAACACCTGGAACGAGTTGATGATCGTCAGCACCAGCACCATGAACAGGGTGGGCGACAAACTCGGCAGGGTAATGTACAGAAATTGCTGGAACTTGTTGGCTCCGTCGAGCTTGGCGGATTCGTACAGATGCTCCGGAATGCCTTGGATACCGGCCAGCAAAATGATCATGTAGTAGCCGAAGCTCTTCCACACGGCCACGAGAATGATCGCCAGCAGCGCCCAATGCGAGGACATCAACCACTCCGGCGGGTTCGCGATGCCGATCCCTTTCAACACCGTGTTGATCGGCCCGGACATCGGATTGAACAGCAGCCCCCATACGATGGCGATCGATACCATGGATGTGATCTGCGGGAAATAAAACGCCATCCGCAAATACTTGCGCAGATGCCGGATTCCGTTCAGCGCCACCGCGGACGATAAGGCGAGCAGCACCGTGAGCGGGACGAACACGAGCGTATAAATGAGGTTGTTTTTGAGCGAGATGAGGAAATAATCGTCCTGGAACAGCTTGGCGTAGTTGTCCGTGCCGACGAAGTTCGCTTTCAGGTTAAATCCGCCGTAATCGGTAAAGCTCATGCCCAGGCCATACCCTAACGGAATGAATATAAACACCGCAAACAAGACGAAGGCCGGGAGGATGAATAACGTCCCCGGAACGTATGACTTGATGCTGCGCAGCCATTGGCTGATCATCGAGGCCACCTCCTGTAAGTTGTCTTAAGCCCCCTAAAAAGAGGCTCGGCTTCCGTGATGGACGCGGAAGCCGAAAGTCGTGCCATATCGAACTTGCTTACCGGTTCAGTACGGATTGGCGTTCCTTTGCAAAGTTTTGGATCGCCGTGGCTGCATCTTGCTCCTGGAACAAGAAGAGATCGCGCTGTTCGTTGTATACGCGGTTCACCTCGTCGATTTGCGGAACCGGCTGGTTCTCGACGACGGTTTTTGCTTCGAAGAAGTAACCGCTGCCCTGGGTCCCGGTCGCGTTCAGGAACGCTTCCTTGGTCTTGTCGCTGGCGTAAGCCGGCAGCACGCTCGACTCGGCGATGATGGATTCGCCTTGCTCGCCGGCGACGAACTGCACGAACTTGAACGCGGCGTCGCCGTATTCGCTTTGCGGGTTAATGCCGATGAAGGTGCTCACGCCGCCCACGGTGATCGGGTCCTTCGTGCCTTCCGACAGCGGAAGCGGGGCCATGTCGAAATCGATGTCGGTTTTGCCGGCAGTAATATCGGCCTTCAGCATGTTGAGCGTCCATTCGCCGTTGACGAGCATGGCGACGTTGCCGCTTTCGAATTGTTTGATCCAATCGATGCTTTCCGCCTTCATTTGCTTGTAGCTCATATGAGAGCCGTCCGTGTAATAGAGCCGGTTCAAGTAATCGAGCCAGTTCGTAACCGGGGTCAGATCGTCGTCCAGGATCGTGGCGCCTTCTTGCAGCGCGCCCAGCGGAGCAACCAGCCAGTCGGCGTAATAGCCGCCCCATTGCTTGTCCGCGCCGTCGCCTTTAGTGAGGCTCTTGGCCAGTTCGGCGTATTCGTTCCAGGTCATTTGCTGAGGATAAGGGATGCCGGCCTCGTCAAACAGCTTTTTATTGTAGAACAAAGCGTACTCTGAGGTGCGGTAAGGGAGGGCGTAATATTTCCCCTCGGTCAGCACGTTGGAAATGTCCTGGAAGCTAGGCCCGTAAGCGCCGACGTCCAAATTGGCCGCTTTGATTTGCTCGGTTAGGTCGACCAATTGGCCCTTGGAAGCATAAAGCCCGAGGCTGGAGGTTCCGTTCATGCTGTAGACGTCCATTTTGGAGCCGCCGGACAGGTTGTTCATGATTTTCGTGTTGTATTCGTCGGCATCGTTGCTGATGGTGGTCATTTTCACTTCAATGTCGCTGGTTTGCGCATTGAACGCATCGACGATTTTCTGCATGTAATCGGCTTCGTCGGTCCAGGTGTAGTAGTCGAGCACGACTTTTTCGGACTCGCCTTGATTGCTGGCGCTTTCATTATTGCCCGAGCCGCAGCCGACCAGTGTGAGCATCAGCGCAAGGGCCGCAGCTATGCCAACGCGGGATTGCTTTCGATTCATCCTTAACCCCTCCTGTATCTGTGTTATGTTAATAGTGTAAGCTCGTGGAACGATCCCCGTAAGGTTGAACTTTTATCGTCGGCGGTAATCCGGCGAGGCCGCGCCAGAGCTGGGTTCTTTGGCGAATTCCGGCGCAGGAGGGGCTTCCCGGTTGTACAAAAGTTCAACCTTTACAGGCGGAGAGGCCTGGACTACAATGAAGTACTTCGAAGAAGAGGAGGGGCATACGTGTTTATTTTCCTGGTATTCATACTCTTCATCGCCATTTCCGTATTCTGCCTAATGCAGCAGCGTTATACCAAAGCCACGTTGTTTATGCTGCTCATGGGCTTCTCTTATTTGGTTGTTGTCTCCTGCCTCATTATATACATGTCAAAGGACGCGTACTATTACTACAGTCTGGAAGACTACTTCGGCATCAGCCGTGATTTGCAGAACCAATTCATGTTTTTGCCGATTTCCCGGCCCAGTCTGATCCGTTTGCTGAATCTCTCTACGGTTGTGTTCCTGTACGCGAGCTTGTGCTCGGCCATATATTTCGCTTTCCACGTGCAATTGCAGCGGGGGGTATGGCTGTTGGCGGTTCTGGCGGTACCGTGCTTGATCCAAGTGATCGTGTACGACCCTTCTTTTTACGCGAACTTGTACTATAAGCTGTATCCCGGAATCATGAGCTCTCAAGCGATCGTGTCGATGTACGAGACTTTGCATACGCTTACTTTCATCTTGAATACATTATACCTGGCGGCTGGTATCGTGCTGCTGGTTTACGCGTTATACGATGCGCCGAAAGTGCGGCAAATCCGCAGCAATATTGCCATGATCCTGATTTCTTATGTCTCGGTCCAGGTAACGTATTATTACATCAACTACTGGGCCCCGGACGTGCTCGTCAAAGTGTCCAAGGCAGCCCGTTTCGTCTATTACAAGCCGATCAATCTGGTCGGGAATCCTTCCATTTACACGCTGCTTCCCTATATCGCGGGACTGTGCCTGCTGATCATCCTGTACGGGATCTATAAATATACGCGCATCCAGAACAGCATCAAAAACCAGGAGTCGGTCATTTCAACCAACATCGATTCGGCTCTGATGACCTCCCGCGTGTTTAGCCATTACATGAAAAACGAGCTGCTGGCAATCATGGCGCAAACGGAATTTCTGGAGAACATGCTGGAGCGGTCGCCGGAGGCGGTCGCGGAAGTCCGCGTGATCGAGCAGCGCTGCCGGAAGGTGTATGAACGGCTGGATTCCGTGCACCAGAAAACGCTCAAATCGAAAATCGACCTGCAGCCGGTCGCCTTAAGCGAGCTGATGGACAAGCTGCTGCAGGACATGCATTCCGAACCGAAGCAGATTCAGGTGGGGTATACCCCGCCTGTGAAACAACCGGTAATTATGGCCGATCCGTATTATTTCTCCCAGGCTATCGGAAACATCTTGGCTAATGCTGCGGATGCGCTGGAGTTCGTGCCCGACAAGTCGAGACGTCTTACGATCGAACTGATCGTACGGAACAAGTGGGTTGAGCTGGCGATTTCGGACAACGGGGCGGGGATGGCGGAAGAGCAGATGCGGCAGATTTTCCAGCCGTTTTATTCCTCCAAGCCGACGGCCACCAATTGGGGGATGGGGTTGTCCATCAGCCATTCGATCATTACCGCCCACGGAGGGAAAATCCATGCGGAGAGCCGGCTTGACGAAGGCAGTACGTTTCGAATCGTGATGCCCCTGCTATCGATTGAGAAAGGTTAAAGGAGTTGGATGATATCATGAATACGCCTGCCATTAAGGTGTTGATTGTGGAGGACGATCCTTTGATCGCCAAACGGTATCAGATGATCTTGTCCAGGGATAAGGACATCGAATGCGTCGGCAGCGCGTCGAGCGGATACGAAGGCACGATGCTGGCCGCGTTAAATAAACCGGACGTGATTTTAATGGATATCGAGCTGGAGGACAAGCAGGCAGGGCTCCGGGCGACCGAGGAAATCCTGAACTACATGCCGGGCGTAAAGGTGGTCATGCTGACGGTCATGGATACGGACGAGGCCGTGTTTCGCGCATTCGAACTCGGAGCGACCAATTACCTGCTCAAAAACATGCCGCCCGAAGCCATCCTGCAAGCGATCAAGGACGCGTATGCGGATCGTCCCTCCTTGCACGCCAACATCGCCGGTAAAATCACGCGCGAATTTCAACGGATCAAGAAATCCGAAGACAGCCTGCTGCACAATTTCTACATCCTGACCCAACTGACCTCGACGGAACTGGAAGTGCTAGAGTTGCTTATGAAGGACTACACTCGGCAGGAAATCTGCAAGCTGCGCCACGTCGAGACGTCGACGCTTAAATCGCAGATTAACAGCATTTTGAAGAAGTTCGGCAAAACGAGCGTCCAGGAGATCGTCCCCGTCTTGCGCGAGCTGCACATCCCGCAGATTTTGGCGCAGCGAAAGGGGAAGTGAAGGCAATAGAACTGGTCAAGCCACCCTTACCCCGACTTCGGGTCCTATTCAGCTTCTTTGATTCTGTTCCCGGTTTGGTGTAGATGGCTCCGTAAAGTACGCTAAGTGGAAAAAGGACATCTATTTCGAGCGAAAAGTGAAGTTTTGAGAGAACTAGTTGGATTCCTGTCTTGAATTTGTCTACAGCTCATCTTCTATTAATCCTCTTATCGTACGAGCGGATCAAGGCGTTTACCGGCGTACTGCTCGACAAGATGAAGCATGCCGATACGCTGTATCTCGCGTGCGACCAGGCGACCGGGTATCCTTACGTGGATGGGGAAGACCGGGTGTGGATGTTCTCGCAGGAAGCGTATGCCGCGAACGCGGAGGATTATTTCCGTCTGCAGTTCTTGATGCTGGAGATGAAACCGATCGGCGGAGAGGACGTGCTGAGGACGTTCGGGCAGCTTCATATTCTGGGATTGCCGAAAGTCCTTGTGGACAACGGGCAGTATCATATCGAATTGAACCGGGACGAGATCGTGCCGCCGCCGGATTGGACCGGGACGCCGGAGATTAGCATCCCCGTGACGAATCCGGGGCTGCAGCGGGCGATGATCCGCTTCTTCCAGACGCTGCATGCGCCGACAGGCGATCAGGAGGCCCGCGGGCGGGAGCTGAACGCGTTGGAGGCGGAGATGCTTGATGAAATTCTGCAGGCGAAGTATTTGCTGCCCATGCAATTGAAGGAGTCCGATCCTTCGCCCGCGGATGAGCAAGGAATGAAGACGTTGAAGCAAGGGACCGTCATTCAATTCGGCGTGCTAAGCGCGGAGGACGGTTCGGCTTGGCTCCCGGCGTTTACGGATTGGCCGGAGTTCGAGAAAGTTTATGACAAAACGACCTGGAGCAGCAACATCGCGGCGTACGACGACCTGCTGGCGGTGTCCGGAAACATGGATGGCATCGTCCTCAACTGCCGGGGCCTCTCGCTGCGAATCGACGCGAACAACCGGGAGCGGATCGAGGTTTTCCGTCAAGAGCGGGCATACAGTAGCCGAAGTCCGCGGTAGCCCGCAGTAATAGCTCGCAGTTGCTCTCCCCTTTGCATAAATCGTCCGCCTTTGGCACAACCTTCCTGGGTGAAAGGCATTCGTTCAGAGGAGGGGTTCCATTCATTGATGTGGTTATTTGTCCTGATTTGTCTCGTCGTGCTCCTTGCCGTTGGATTGGATTTGTTCCCAAAGCTGTACCCTCCGTTTGGCGGGAAGCCCTCGCCCGAGGACATGAAACGTTACCGGCAGTCGCCCAATTATAAGGGGACGAAATTTCAATATCCCGTGGAGACGAAAATGTTCAAACCTTCGCCGGGCAGCTGGATTACGGCATTCCGGGAGTATGTGCAGCGGAAACCCCAGTTGAAGCCGGATCGGCCGTTGCCACAGGTCAATTTGACTCGGCAGATGATTGAAGAGCTCCGGGACGATACGGCCGTCTGGTTCGGTCATTCCTCTCTTTTCCTGCAAATGGGGGGAGTGCGGCTGTTGCTGGACCCGATGTTTAGTATCTCTTCGTCACCGATTGGGGGTTCCAAAAGATTCAGTGGGTTGCCCTTCGGGAACCTGAACGAGTTTCCTCCGATCGATGCCCTCGTGCTGTCCCACGATCATTACGATCATCTGGATTACGGCACGATCCGGCACTTGAAGGACCGGGTGGGACGCTTCATCGGGCCGTTGGGCATCCGCTGCCATCTGGAACGATGGGGCGTGGCCCCCGGGCAGATCGAGGAAACCGATTGGTGGGAGGAGCTGGAGCTCCAGGGCGTCCGGTTGGCCTGCACACCGGCCCGGCATTTTTCGGGACGGGCGCTGTTCAAACAGGGCGGCGGCGGTTTATGGTGCTCCTGGGTGTTGACCACGCCGAAGACGAGGGTCTATTTTAGCGGGGATAGCGGATATGGCCCCCATTTCAAGGAAATCGGCGAAAAATACGGGCCGTTCGACCTCACTTTGATGGAGTGCGGGCAGTATGACGACCGGTGGTGGGATATCCACATGCTGCCGGAGCAAACGGCGCGGGCTCACCTCGACGTCAGGGGGAACGTGCTGCTGCCGATCCATTGGGGCGCGTTTTCGCTGGCGATGCACAGCTGGTACGATCCGGTTCGCCGGCTGACCGAGGAGGCCAAGCAGCGGGGCATTCCGCTGGCGACGCCAAAGATCGGGGAACCCGTTCAGATCGGGTCGTCCGATTATCCGACGGAAGCCTGGTGGAAGCTAGCAGGCTCGACGCGGAACGCACCGGGGTTTCGCGGCGCGCGCCCGTCCAGCACGATGAAGTAATCACGTCCTGCGGAAGATCCGGCTGGGACGATAACCGATAAACGATAAACGAAGGAGAAGCTGATGAGTCCATCAAACGATAATCCGCAAACCGGATGGAATTTCGATAATACCTATGCCCGATTGCCGGAGTTCTTCTTCACGAAGCAGGAGGCCAAGCCGGTCGGGTCGCCGAAGCTAATCGTGCTGAACGACCCGCTCGCGGCGGAGCTCGGCTTGGACCCTGAGGCGCTCCGAAGCGAAGCGAACGTTGCCGTCTTTGCCGGCAACGAGGTGCCGACGGGGGCGGAGCCGCTGGCCCAGGCTTATGCGGGCCACCAGTTCGGGCATTTCACGATGCTGGGGGACGGCCGGGCCCTGCTGCTCGGCGAGCAGATCGCGCCTGGCGGCGATCGCTTCGACATCCAGCTCAAGGGCTCCGGCCGGACGCCGTATTCGCGCGGCGGCGACGGGCGCGCCGCGCTGGGGCCGATGCTGCGGGAGTACATCATCAGCGAGGCGATGCACGCGCTGGGCATTCCGACGACCCGCAGCCTGGCGGTGGTGACCACCGGGGAGACGGTGGTCCGGGAACAGGGCTTACGCGGGGCGATTCTCACCCGCGTTGCGGCCAGCCACGTGCGCGTCGGCACGTTCCAGTACGCCGCGCAATTCGGCGAGCCGGCGGACGTCCGCACGCTCGCCGACTACGTGATTCAGCGCCATTACCCGGAGCTGGCCGAGCTCGCCGACAACGGCGAGGCCGGGCGCTATTTGGCGCTGTTGCGGGAGGCGGTCCAGCGCCAGGCTGCGCTGATCGCCAAGTGGCAGCTCGTCGGGTTCATCCACGGGGTGATGAACACCGACAACATGGCCCTCAGCGGCGAAACGATCGATTACGGGCCATGTGCTTTTATGGACGCGTACGACCCCGCGACCGTCTTCAGTTCCATCGACCGCCATGGCCGTTATGCCTACGGCAATCAGCCATCCATCGCGGTATGGAACTTGTCCAGGTTCGCCGAGAGCCTGCTGCCGCTGCTGCACGAGGAGGAGGATCAGGCCGTCCGGCTCGCCGAAGAGGCGCTGCATGGCTTTGCTTGGCAGTTTGAGGCGGCATGGCTGCAAGGAATGCGGTCGAAGCTGGGCTTGTTCGGCGAACAGGAGGGGGATGCCGCCCTCGTCAAAGACCTGCTCGACCTGATGCACCAGCACCGCGCCGATTTCACCAATACGTTCCTCGCCTTGACCTTTGGCCGACGGGAGGAACCGCCGATGGCCGGCACTTCCGAGTGGTCGGAATGGCTTTCGCGGTGGCAAGCGCGGCTCGACGGGCAGACCGAGTCCCAAGAGGCGGTCCGCGAGCGGATGCGCCGCAGCAATCCGGCAGTGATCCCGCGCAACCACCGGGTAGAGGAAGCGCTCGAAGCCGCCGTGGAGCGGGACGATTACGGCGTGATGCAGCGCCTGCTTGAGGCGTTAACGCAACCCTTCGCCCATACGCCGGAGCAGGCGGATTACGCGGAGTTGCCGGCGGCTTGCGACCGGCCGTACCGCACGTTTTGCGGCACCTAACCTTCCGGCCCTAGCCGCTGGAGTAGGAGAATCCCTCATCTTGGTTTCTCCGCAACGCAACAAGAGCTGTCTCTCAGGTCGCGGCAGGACCTGCGGAGACGGCTCTTTTACGTTCCGCCCACAAACTGCCTCGCATCGCCGACCTCCAGCAACTGCACATTCCGCTTCAATAACGCGGTATCGCTGACGATCCAGGTGTGCTCCTTGGAGTTGCGCTGGCGGATGGCGAGGAAATGCCGCGGGCTGCCGGCATAGATTTTGAATCCTTTCGCCCGGCAAGACGCGCAGAATCGGACGCATTCCCCGCGGCTTCGGTCGGGAAAGCGAACCTGCTTAAACACCTGACGCCGAACCAGCAAAGTTGCACCCTGCACTAAAGGGACGAATCGACCGGCCATCGCGGGGTAGCGGTACAGAAGGCGCGGTTCGCCGTTCAGTTGCATGTAATGGGCTCTTTTTCCGACAATGTCGGCTTTGGTCTGGCGAAGGGTGCGGACGCTGTCCGTCAAATATCGGGGCGCGTAATAATCGTCGTCATCGAACTTGGCAATCAGCGGGTGCTTGGCAAGCTTGACGCCCAAGTTCAGGCAAGCTCCTAGGGAGACGGAACCCGGTACGCTTACGATTCTGACGTTCGGGAACCGCCGGGCTGCCTGCTCGTACTCGCTGAGCCGCAGGCTGGGGTGATTCAAGATCACGATCAGCTCTTTGTGCGGATGCTCCTGCCGGGCATAGTTTCGGAACAACGCGTCCATGCAGTCCCTCCGTTTGGTACAGGTAAGGATCGATACCCCGTTTTTCATTACAGAACACCCTTTGGTTTGTGCTGTACGAATTTTTTGAAATTCCGGACGTTCGGAATCGTTCGGTGGTGGGCGATCAACTCTTGCTCGCTGATGATCCAGGTGTGGCCTAGGGAGTTTTTGCGGCGGATCGCCACGAAGTTGCTTTTCTCCCCGGAGTACACTTTGAAGCCCTTCTTCCTGCAGCGGAGGCAGAACACATCGTCTTCCCCCACGTTCCGTTCGGGAAACGGAACCCGCTCGATCACGGCCTTGCGAAATACGAGCGTTGCGCCCGGCAGCCGTGAGGCTATGCGGTTCTCGTCGCGGGGAAAACGCAGGATCAGCGTCTTCGAGCCGTTCAAATACATGTAATGCGCCCGTTTGCCGATGACGTCAGCCCGGCTTCTGTGCATCACCTGCAAGCTGGCCGTCAAGTAATAAGGGGCATAGTAGTCGTCGTCATCGAACTTGGCGATGTAGGCATATTTCGCTTTCTTTGCGGCGAAGTTGATGCAAGCGCCAAGGGACCAGGCACCAGGGGCGCGGAACACGCGAACGGTCTTCCATTTTTTCGCCATGCGCAAATAGGGTTCGAGCGGGATGCCGTCATTGTTGACGACGATGATCAGCTCTTTCATGGGGTAGAGCTGTCGGGTGAAATTATGAAACAAGTTCTTGAGATAGCTATGGCGGTTCGTGCAGGTGATTACGGAAACTCCAGGTTGTTGTTTCGCTTTGGGGATTCTCCGGTCGGCCTCCATATCATCGCTCCTCTGGCTCGTGGTCTTGCCTTCGCACGTTTCTCCCTTCCACAATATGTCCCCCGACCTCAACGGTAACGGCTTACCCGCAAAATGGGGCAGTACCTCTAGGCGACGAAGGAACCTATCCGGAACGGGCGATTGCCCAGGTCATAGGAGAGCCAGTCCCTCATTTGGCAACGCCCCCCGCCATGCAGTATACTCTGTTTGAATCGATCCATCATCCACTCTTCATGTAGGAAAAGGCGGTATTGTACATGTTTATAGCATTCGGAATCGTATTGGTTCTCCTCATTGGCATCACGTTGTTTATCCGGCTGTATCCGGCCTTTGGCGGGAAGACTTCGGCTTCCGGGCGGGCGCGGTACGCGCAGTCCCCTCAATGGCAAGGCAAGAAGTTCGCCTACACGGAGCCGACCTCCTCGTTTCAGCCCTCGTCGGGCAACATGGTTTCATTGCTGCGGGATTACCTGCGCGGCAATCCGCGGGTCCGACCGGACCGGACGCTGCCGGTCTTGAGGCTGGGGCGCGAGGCGCTGGAGGACCGGGACCGTGATTGGGTTGCTTGGCTCGGCCATTCGGCGCTGCTGCTGCACCTCGGAGGCAAGCGCCTCCTGCTCGATCCGATGCTGGGCCCGTCGCCCACGCCGGTCCCTCCCTTCGGCGGCAAACGGTATAACCGGCAGCTGCCGGTGGAGCCGGAGGACTTGCCGGAGATCGATGCCGTGATTTTGTCCCACGACCATTATGATCATTTGGATTACGGCACGATTCGGAAATTGAAGGATAAGGTAGGGCGGTTTTTTGTCCCGCTGGGCGTCGGCAGCCACTTGGAACGGTGGGGCGTGGAGCCGGAGCGGATCAGCGAGCATGACTGGGGGGAGGAGCTCGACTGGAACGGCTTGAGGTTGGCCTGCACGCCGGCCCGTCATTTCTCGGGCCGGGGGCTCGCCAACCGGGACGGCACCTTGTGGTGCTCCTGGGTGATCGCGTCCCCGGAGCGGAAGGTCTTCTTCAGCGGGGACAGCGGGTATGGCCCGCATTTCAAGCAGATCGGCGAGAAGTACGGCCCCTTTGATCTGGCCTTGATGGAGTGCGGTCAATATGATCCGCGCTGGAGCGACATCCACATGCTGCCGGAACAGACGGTTCAGGCTCACATGGACGTAAAGGGCGGCTTGCTCCTTCCGATTCATTGGGGGGCCTTCACCTTGTCGCTGCACGATTGGAACGATCCGGTCCGCCGCGCGACCGCGGAAGCCGAACGCCAAGGCGTGCCCATCGCCACGCCGAAGATCGGCGAGCCGGTCTATATCGGGGACCCGGCCTACCCTAAGGAGGCCTGGTGGGCCTAAACGGCGCAAACGCGGTCGCCGGCAGGCAAGCAACGGCCGGTAAGTGTTAGGTGCTCAGCGTTAGGCGGCAAGTCGACAAGCGGTAAGCGCTAAGCAAACAGAAAGCGGCTTGGCCCGAGGACGGTTTGCGTCTGAGGGGGAGCCGTTTTTTTATACATTTTGCTTGTAACGAAATCGCGATTCGCGAGTCTTATGTTGGGTAAGGTGGTGAATCCTTGGACGAACTTGAGCAAATTTATGAGGCCTATTTTCGGGACGTGTACCGGTTTGTCTTGTCGTTAAGCCGAAATGAGCTGGTGGCGGAGGAGATTACGCAGGAGACGTTTTTTAAGGCGCTCCAGCAGCTAGACCGTTTCCAGGGTTCCAGCAAAATCAGCGTATGGCTGTGTCAAATTGCCAAGAACACCTATTTCACTTATTTGGACAAGCAGCGAAGGCTTGACCCGGAGGGGAGCCTGGAACAGGCAGACGGAGGGACGAACTTCGAGCAGCATTTCGTCGACAAGACGGAAGCCTTGTACCTGCATAAGCTGCTGCACTGCCTGGACGAACCCTATAAGGAAGTGTTTACGCTAAGGGTTTTCGGGGAATTATCGTTCGATCATATCGCCCAAATTTTCGGAAGAACGGAGAGCTGGGCCCGGGTGACCTTTCACCGCGCCAAGCTCAAAATCAGAGCTTTATGGAAGGAGGAAGAAGGATGAGCCGGATCTCTTGCGAGGTCATGGGGGATTTGTTGCCGCTCTATTGCGACAAGGTGTGCAGCCCGGATTCCCGTGCTTTGGTGGAGGAGCATCTTTCCGGGTGTGCCGAATGCCGGGAACTGTTGAAGCAGATGAGCCGGGACATCGCGTTGCCTTTGCCCGAAGCCAAGGCGGGCACAGACAGGAACGCACGGGAACTGGAGGAGAACGGGTTAAGACGGATCCAGGTCTCCTGGAAACGGTCCAAGACGTTTGCCTTCGTAAGGGGATTTCTGCTGGCTGCGGCGGCCTGCGCCTTGCTCTGCTTGGTTTATCTCGGCTTAACCGAATGGAATGTCACGCGGGTTCCTTCGAAAGTCATTCAGATTACGGAGGTGAGCCGACTGCAGAATGGAAGAATCGCCTATCACGTCAAAATGACGGACGGTTACGCGGTTAACCAGGTCAAAGGGGTATGGGACGACGACCGTTTATACTTGGTTCCGATGCGTCCGCTGATCAAAACGCGGAAATTCGCCGACATTTCCCTGGCCAATACGTACGACACCCTCAATCTGGACCAGATTCGCGCGAACCGGAAGGCGGCGGGCAAGTCCGCCGACGTCCGGGCGATCTATTACGGGCCTCCGGAAGAGCCGATCCTGCTCTGGGAACAAGGAATCGAGCTGCCCCCGGCGAGCGCCGCGCTTGAAGCGCAATTTCAGTTTGAATAAGGGGCAGCAGCCCCCGCATCCCTATCCATAATCCCGGAACGTCCGCTTCATGATTTTCTCCTCCAGCCGGATGCGGTTGAACAAGGTGATCAGATGCAGCACGAACAACGGCGCAAACACGATCCAGGCCTGGGAAATGATCGCGAAGCTGAGTACCTCCGGGATAATGTTCAAATAATAGTTCGGGTGCTTGATGCGCTTGAACAGCGGCGTTTCAATGAGCTGATGGCCCTTGGCAATGTAGATTTTGAAGGTCCAGAAGCGTCCGAGCGTACGGATGACATAGACGAGGATCGCCATGGCGAACGCATAAACGGCCAAGCCGAGGTAGGTGTTCGCGCCGACCGGGACCTCCTCCACGAAGGCATAGACGATCGTGCTGGCATAAATGAGAAACTGTACGACGATCAGTGCCCGGCTGTTGGTCCGGCCGTATTCGAGACCTCCGTGGGCCTTGATTCGAGCTTCGTTGCGCCCGGAGATGATGGCCGAAGGGACGCGCAGCAAAGTCAGTACAATCAGAATGATCCCGGTCACCATGGGGTCGTTCCTCCTTTACATGAAATCAAAGAAATACCGCGTCACGTGAAAAAAGACCGGCGACGTATACGTCAAGCTGTCGACCAGGCTCAGGTAGCTCTTCTTCAATGCCTGCGCCTTGTCGTCGTCGCCGATCAGCAAATCCCGCTTTAGGACGGAGACGGTGGTGCTGCCGATAAAGCCGCCCAGCCCGATCAGCATCCCTGCGAACAGGCCAAACGGGGCGTCGAGCGGCGTCAGGATCGGAGCTAGGAAGTAAGCCGCGATGGAAGTCACCGCGAATGAGCAGGCAAAGCCCTCCCACGTCACGAACGGATTGGCCGTCGGCACGACCTTGCGTTTGCCGATATACGACGAAGCCGCATAATGGACGATATCGTTCAGTTGGGTCAGGACGACGAGATACAGGACAAGACCCGCCCCATATTGCGGCGTGGCGAACGGGAAATACGCGAGGTGGCTGAGACCGAAGACCATCAGCATCAGTCCCCACTGGACTCGGCTCACACTTCGCAAGAACCCGGCCGTTCCTTTGTTAATCATGCGAGGAAGCGGCAAGAACAGGAACACATACACCGGGATAAAGACGATAAACATTCCATACCACTCGATCAAGACCCAGTAGAACTGGGCCGGAATCGCCAGATACGCCCATAGGTACAATCGGCGCTCGGATTTGCGTGAACGGATCATGGAGAAGTATTCTTTTAACGCGAAAAAAGACAGCAGCATCACCGCAAGAAGCGATACGACCGGATTAAACAAAGTCGCCAGGCAAAGAATCAGCCACATGCCCCACCAGGTGCGCAGGCGCAGTCGTAAAGCCGAAGGCTTCTCGCCGGGGCGCTTTCGATCCCGTACGAAACTGATCGTATGAATGGCCACCAGGGCCACGAAGATCACAATCATCATCCATTGCAAATTGTTGATCATGCCAAATCCCAACTTCCTCAGGAGATAGATTCCACCAAAGGAATCATATGTTATTATGGAGGAACAGTCTACAATTAGTCTACCGTGGATAAGGGGAATTAATATCGATGGCTGAGGAACGCTCAGTGTTTATTTTGCTAACGAATACGGGAACGCTCTTCACCAAAATGATTAAGGGATACACAAGAGCGCCTTACAACCATGCCTCGATCTCGTTTAATCGCGAGCTGTCGGATCTGTACAGCTTCGGGCGGAAACATCCGAACAACCCGCTGAACGGCGGTTTCGTGAAAGAGGACATCAAGACCGGCACGTTCAGCAAATATCCGAACACGACCTGCGTCATTTATGAGCTGAAGGTGACCCCGCGCGAGGTGGAGAAAATGGAGCGTGTGCTCCAGCTGTTTATCCGCAAGCGGCAAAAGTTCTTGTACAATATCCTCGGCGTCATTGGCATCGCGTTGAAAGAGCCCATCGAGTTCAGTAACTCGTATTTCTGCTCGCAATTCGTTGCGGAAATCCTGGAGCGTTCGGGGATTAAGTTGTGGAACAAGCTGCCTGCACTGGTGACGCCGGAAGATTTCCGGCAGTGCGACCGGCTTTATCTCGTTTATGAAGGGAAGCTCAGCGATTACGAGCCATAGGCTGTGTTGTTGGGAACCGTGCATTTGACCGCAATATTCCGGGTGGGAGCTGGTTCATAGGTGAGAGACAAACCTACGAACTGGCTCCTTTTTCATGCAAATCACCCAGTAATTGAATGATCCTCTGCTCAGCCGGAATACTAACATCATCAAGAGTGAGGGGCGCGGAGATGAAGATTCCGATGCGGTATAAATCGAATCACAAAGGGGTTCCGAGAACAAATCCGGCCGCTCCGGACCGGAGCGATCAGGCGAGGGAAGTCGATGTTGCACTTTCGCGTAACGAACGGATGCTTAAGCAAATCTTCTCCAATAGTTCCGACATTCTCTTTCGTTCGGTCACGATTTCGGGACAAACTCGCCTTCTATTGGTGTATGTAGATGGGCTGGTCAACGCGGACATGCTGGACCAAGTTGTGTTGCAACCGATGATGTTTGAGGGCTTGCCGGGGGATGCAGAGAATGGCGGATCTGGATCGATAGGTGACTTATTGATCAAACGGCTTGTCGCCGTGGCCCAGGTCAAGCCGGCCCAGCAGATCGGTGACATCGTGGAGAGCGTTCTGAAAGGCGATCTGGCCATGTTAATCGATGGGGAGACTCAGGCGTTGCTGGTGGGTCTGCAGGGTTATGAAAAGCGGGCCATTGAAGAACCCAGCGCCGAGTTGTCGGTCCGCGGACCGAGGGATGGATTCACGGAAGCCTTGCGAACGAATACCAGTCTGATTCGCCGACGGATTCGCAGCGAGAAGCTCAAGATGGAGTCACTCACCCTCGGCCAGTACTCGAAGACCGAAATCGTCATTGCTTATCTTGAGGGAATTGCCTCGGAATCGGTATTGAAGGAAGTCCGCCAGCGACTGCACCGTATCGAAATTGACGGGGTGTTGGAATCAGGGTATATCGAAGAATTCATCGAAGACGTGCCCTGGTCTCCTTTTCCCCAAATTCAAAATACGGAGCGACCCGACGTCGTCTGTTCCAGCCTGCTGGAGGGAAAAATCGCCATCTTCGTCGACAATACGCCGTTCGTCCTGATTGCCCCGATGACTTTTTGGGCCGGACTGCAGGCTGTAGAGGACTATTATGAGCGTTTCATCTATACGTCGTTTATTCGTCTCATTCGATTTGCTTTGTTGAACATTTCCCTGCTGCTTCCATCGCTGTTCGTCTCGCTGACCACCTTCCATCAACAATTGGTTCCAACGAATTTATTGATAAGCGTCGCCGCCGCCAGGGAAGGGGTTCCGCTTCCAACTGTCATCGAGACGTTACTGATGGAATTTATGTTTGAAGGTCTGCGCGAAGCAGGTATACGTCTGCCAAAGCCGATTGGATCGGCGGTTAGCATCGTCGGCGCGCTTGTCATTGGACAAGCGGCCGTTCAAGCCGGTATCGTCTCCGCTTCGGTCGTCATTATAGTGGCCACGACGGGTATCGCTTCGTTTGCGATTCCGCGATACAATCTCGGGACGGCGTTCCGGCTGCTGCGTTTTCCCATGTTGATTTTAGCTGGAACCTTGGGTCTGTACGGTGTCATCGCGGGTATCTTTCTCATCGTTATCCATCTTCTGGGCCTTCGTTCGTTTGGAATTCCGTACATGACTCCGATTTCGCCGCAATTTCCAGAGAACATAAAGGATGTATGGATACGCGCGCCAAGGTGGAGCATGCACCAACGTCCCGTGCTCTCCACCGGATCGAACAAACACCGAGTGCCGGAAGGTCAACAGCCCGGACCGAAACGAGGAGAGAAAAACGAATGACAAGTTTAAGGAAAAGTGGTCTGATCCTGTTTGCCATAGTACCTTTGCTTCTGACGGCGGGTTGTTGGGATAGCTCAGAGGTTAATGATCTGGCTCTTGAGCTCGCCTGGGGAATCGACGCCGCGAAGGATCAGGGTGTGATGGTTAGTGCCCAGGTGATCGTTCCTTTTCGGATCGGCAGCGCGCAGGGAAGTGCCGGCGGCGGGGGAGGCGGCAGTCAGGAAAAACCGTATTTCGTTGTTGCCGGAATCGGTAAAGACACGCTGGATGCGGTGCAACAAATGCAAACCAAACTATCTCGGCAAATGTTTCGCGCCCACCGTCGCGTGATCGTCATTGGGGAGGCCCTGGCCAGGAGAGGTCTCAAAGAGGTGCTAGATACGTATAGCCGCGATCCGACCCTTAAGCTGCGCAGCGATGTCTTTATCATGAAAGGAGGTACGGCGAATGAGTTTCTGAAAGTCGCTTATCCGTTGGAGGACATCCCGGGTCTTGCCGCCCTGAAAGAATATAACCAGATTGGAGCGCTCAAGGAAATGGGCCTGATCAACCTGATGATCTCTGCGACCAGTGACGGAAATTGCCCGGCTTTGCCGGTCATTGCGATCGGTTTCGAATCCGATAAACAGGAGGAAGATCAGGATGGTTCCGCTCGTATGAAAGGTTTTCGTATTAACGGGACCTCGATTTTCGATAATGATCTAAAATTGCTGGGATACATCGATACCCGCGAAGGCAGATTGCTGCGATGGGTTAAGGGAGAGTTGGGGAAGCTGATCGTTACGGCCGACATTCCGCAAGATAAGGGGAGAATCAGCTTCGATATGAACAAGCTAAACAGCAAGGTCCAACCGATATTTCAAGGCGATAACATCAAATTTCATGTCACCCTGTCCGGGCAGGGGATGATTCGCGAAAACAACTCGAACCTAGATCTTACGCAAACGCATAATCTCGCCTTCATCAAGGAATTGTTGGAAAAACAAGTCGAGGCAAGCGTTCAGCAAACGATTAGGAAAGTGCAACGAGAATTCGGATCCGACGTGTTCGAATTCGGGGAAACGATTCACCGAAAGCACCACTCCCGTTGGAACTCCCTAAAGGATGACTGGAATCAGGAGTTTCGAAAGGCTGAGGTTACCGTCAAAGCGAATTTATCAATCCGGCGGATTGGCGTTACGGGTCCTTCGCTGCATTTGAAGGAGGACAGCATCCAAAAGTGAACCGCTTATGGTTTGCGCAAAGCGGTCCGGATCCAAGTCACGAGAAGCAGGACGATCGGCAAGACGATAACCATCGGCATCCAAATATAAGGAACCAGGAATTTAATATGATGGAGATAAACGTGCTCGGCAATATTCCCCGACATGGTTAACCCCAGGACCAAGACGACGATGGTAGCCGGAATGATCATGATGCGGTAGTCCTTCGCCTTCGTGAGTTGCTGAATACCTTGGAGTGCGGTGAGCATGTTGAGCACGCTTTTTAACAAGGCCGTCGCAAAAAAGTACAGCACCCCGAACATCTGCAGATTTTCGATGAAATTACCGACGCTGATTACGCTCAGCAAAGTATAAAGCGGATAGAGGAAACGTGAATACAAGTCGCCGTAAACTAAAACAGCCAGGAAGTCGAAAGAGGTAATAATGAGCCCGGATAGCAAGGTGGCAAACATCGTAATTCTCGTGATCTTCCCCTGGTTTTTAACGTCCGGCCAGAACATGGCGAGCGTGATCGTTTCGCCGTACGTCTGGGTTATTCCGCCGGGATAAACGACCTTCCAGATCGGCTCCCATCCCTTATCCAGAACAGGTTGGACATGATGGAGGTGCAATACGCCCGAGCCGACGAGCAGGACCGTTTCCGTTAGGAACATAAGGACAACGACGGGGAGAATCAATTCGCCCATTCGCGCTACGAGCTCGATACCGCCATAACAGCAGTACGCCACGATAAAGGCAAATACTCCCGTGATCACGATCAAAGGTGTCCCGGGAAGGATGGTGGTCGAAACCATATCTCTGATGTCGGCAATAATACGCCCGGTAAGGTACAAGTATAAGATTGGGTACAAAAAAGCGATAGGCGTTCCGATCCAGCGTCCCAATTGGGCGGGAAACCATTCTATCAGGGTTAGCCCCGGGTTCATGCGCCTTAAGGCGGTAAATACAGAAATTATGCATAGGCCGGGAAGTAGGGCGGACAGACTCCCTATCCATGCGTCATGTCCGGCCAAACCGCCAAACCCGTAAATGATGGTCGTTCCCAGTTGAAAGATAAAGGTCATTGCAAACAATTGATAACCGGAAATTTTAAAGTCCATATCCCCGCTCCCCCTAAGTAGCCATAACACAAGAAAATAGATGCTACTCATTGTAACCATCGGGGATAGGGCACAAACCCGAAAAGCTTACGACTTCCCTCGAGTTTTAGTTCGAAGACAATTCACGGTATCCTAGACCTTCTCCGCTATAAACACGCCGTGCGACAGATGGTTCCGGTAACGCTTGAGGAAAGTCTCGTTCTCTTTAAAAAACGTCCGGACGGCGGGATCCTGCAGCACCTCCAGATCGAGGATGCGGTGCGGGTCCCAGGCGTTCTGCCAGTCGAACGACGAATTCCTGCTCTGATTTTGGCTCGGGTTCGGGTTAGGTTTCTCGCTCTCATCAACTCGAATAGCAGGCTCCCATTGTCGGACGCTCCGGAAGCCGGCATCCTGCATCATCCGTATCCATGCGGCAGCGTCAGGTAAATGCGGATTGCCGTACAGCTCGCGCATCTCCCTCTCCAGCGCCGGATGGGGCTGTACCCGAAACAGCTCGCGGTCCCATGCCTGCCCTCCCTTGCGCAGGATGCGGTGGTATTCCCGGAAGGCCTTCACCGGGTCGGCGGCAAACACCGTCACCGACTCGGCGATCACTGCATCATAGGTGTCTGATCGCAGCGGGATCGCGGTAATATCCCCTTGAATCCATTCGATTTGCAATTGTTGTTGCTGCGCCCGATGCGCGGCTTTCTCCAGCATGACGACGCTTTGATCTATGGCCGTGACCTGCGCCCCTAACTGAGCCAGCAGGCAGGCCGTTCTGCCTGTTCCGCATCCGACCTCCAGCACTCGCATTCCTGGTGAGATACCGACAGACTGAATAAAATCAACGGTACCCTGGTAGCCCCCCGGATGCGCCGAACCTTCCCCGACGGCGGCGATGATTTCGTGATAATTCATCCCTTTGTTGCCCCTCCTTTATAAAGCTCCGCCACTCCTCTCACAGCAGAATATGCCGCCGCGTCTCCGGCGCGATTAAGATGGGCGAGCACCCCGGGAGGGAGGTTCTAGCGATTGATTTTATTTCAAGGACCGGGACATTCGCCCTGTGCAAATCTCCCGGCGACGAATAGGATAAATGAGCATTCGAGAGGGGAGGCACGAGTCCATGCAGCAGATTTATCCGCTTGGCGTCGACGCCTGTAAACCGCACGTCGGCAAAACCGTTTGCGCGATCCTTCGAGACGGCCGTTATTATATCGGCACGATCACGGACGTGAACGAGAACGGGATCCAACTGAATGGGGGTTACACTTCGGAAGCCAATGTTCTCTCCACCCAGTCCGCCAAAGCCAAGAAGCAGCTGCAGCAGCTGAAATCCAAAACCAAAGGCGCCAATAAGGCCGTCATCAAAGCCGATGAGCAAGCTCAAACGAAGGCGTTGGGTTACGGGCCGGGCTATCCGGGCTACGGAGGATATCCGGGTTATGGTTACGGCGCCTATGCATTTGATTGGGCGGCGCTCGCTTTACTGTTCCTGATTCCGTTTCTGTTTATCTAAAGAAGCTTGTGTGGTCATACGGCGATTAGAGTCAATTTCGTTCTGGCGAAAATTGGCTCTTTTTTTATGCGACAAGGGATAGAAAACGCTTCAAAAATGGGCTTTCCGTTGTATAATGGACTTAGTTGTAGACAAGTAGACAAGATTATGCGGAAAAGAGGTTGAACCATGTTCAGAGCCACGGAGGACCAGGATTTCTACGAGTTGCTGAGCCCTACACTCCTGCCCAAGGCGTCGGGATTCCTATGGAACGAAATGATGATGGTCCACATGAATTGTCGCGGATATGCGGTCGCTCAGTTTATGCAGCCGGAACCGGCGAAATATTCGCATGCGCCGAATCTGGAAGCGAAGACGTTCATGCAGCCGGAACAGCCGTACTACGCACATCACCCGGGCCGTTTCGTGTTTGTGAAGGACGAGGAGAACGAAAGTGTGTTTTCGGCACCGTACGAACCCGTGCGGGTAAAGACCGACAGCTACTCTTTTGCGCTCGGCCAGAGCCGGATCGTCTGGAAGGTGGAGCATCAGGGTGTGTTGATCGAAATGAGCCTAAGCTTACCGAAGGAAGATCCTCTGGAGCTCTGGCGTGTCAAAGTGACGAACGTGTCGCAGCAGAAGCGAAAGCTGAGTGTCTATCCTTACTTTACCGTGGGATATATGTCTTGGATGAACCAATCCGGCGAATACCTTGAGGACTTGCAGGCGATTGTCTGCTCATCGGTAACGCCATATCAGAAATATCAGGACTATGATAAAATCAAAAATTTCCGCGACAAAACCTTCTTGATCGCTGAGCAAGCTCCAACTTCATGGGAGGTCAACCAAGAGGCATTCGAGGGGGAAGGCGGGATTACCTGTCCGTCTGCTTTGGAGCAAACCGAGCTGGCGAAAGGAGACGCGCGGTACGAAACACCGGTCGCGGCCATGCAATACCGGATGGAGCTGGCGGCGGGCGAAGCTCGGGAATACCGCTTCCTGTTTGGACCAGCCCGGGATGAGCGGGAAATTGCGCAGATCCGGGAGACGTATTTCGGGTCGGGAGAAGATGGGTTCGCAGCGGCAGAACGCGAATACGATCGGTATATCCGGGAAGGCCGAGGTTGCATGACAATCTCTACGCCGGACAAGGATCTCGATCTGTTCGTCAATCGCTGGCTGCCGCGGCAGATTTATTACCACGGGCAAACGAACCGTCTGACCACCGATCCACAAACCCGCAATTATTTGCAGGATCACATGGGCATGAGTTATCTCAAGCCGCAGGTAGCGAGGGCTTCGTTCCTGACGGCGCTCAGTCAGCAAAAGGCGAACGGCGCTATGCCGGACGGCATTGTGCTGCATCCGGACGCCGAGTTGAAATACATCAACCAGGTGCCGCATACGGACCATTGCGTCTGGCTGCCGATTTGCCTGAGCACGTATTTGGACGAAACGGGAGACTACTCCATTCTGGAGGAGAAGGTGGCTTATGCTGACAGTAAGCAGGCCGAGCCCGTTTATGTTCACATTGACAAGGCCATGCGCTGGCTGATGAACGATCGGGATGAGCGCGGGCTGAACTACATTAACCAGGGTGACTGGTGCGACCCGATGAACATGGTCGGTTACAAAGGGAAAGGCGTGTCCGGTTGGTTGACCATCGCCACGGCCTACGCGTTCCAGGTGTGGGCTGATATATGCGACAACAGCGGGCGACCGGAGGTTGCGCGGGAATACCGTGCGTCTGCCGAGGAGACAAACGCTGCAGTTAACCGTTACCTGTGGGACGGCGAGTGGTATGCGCGGGGCATCACGGACGATAACATCGTGTTTGGGGTCAGCAAGGACCAAGAGGGTCGGATCTTTATCAACCCGCAGGGTTGGTCGATGCTGAGCGGCGCGGCCGATGACGAGAAACGCGAGAAGCTGATGCAGGCGGTGCGCGAGCAGTTGGAGACGCCATATGGAGTTGAGAAGCTCGCCCCTTCTTATACGGCGATGCGCGAAGACGTCGGCCGGGTGACGCAGAAGCACCCGGGTTCGGCGGAGAATGGCGCGGTGTACAATCATGCCGCCGCTTTCTACATCTACGCACTCTACGCCGTGGGTGAGCAAGAGGATGCGTTCCGACTGCTGCGCAAAATGCTGCCCGGCCCAGATGTAGAGGACATCGTGCAACGGGGACAATTGCCCGTGTTCATCCCGAACTACTACCGGGGCGCTTATCGCCAGTTCCCGCGTACGGCAGGGCGTTCCAGCCACCTGTTCAACACAGGGACGGTGCCATGGGTTTATCGTTGCCTGATCGACGGACTGTTTGGCGTGCAGGGCACGAAGGACGGCATCCGCGTGAATCCGCAGCTGCCGAGCCATTGGAACGAGGCGACGGTCACGCGCGAATTCCGGGGTGCTACGCTGCATGTCGAGATCCTGCGCGATGCAGCCGTATCGCAGACGGAAGTGTACGCGGAAGGCGAATTGCTGCCGGATGGCGTGCTGCGGAATATGCAGCCGGGCCAAACCTACCGCGTGCAAGTGAAGCTCCGGGTCGGGGTTTAATCGCGATCCGAAACAACAAAAAGCGCAAGTGCAAGGGAATGGTTCCCTCGCACTTGCGCTTTTTTTCATGCTTCGGTTGTGAATGGGAGTGCAGCCAACCCCTCGCGGTTGTATAAGTTCGCTTTGGCCGGGTTGTTGCTCCAGGCGTACCGCACATGGACCGGCGGATTGAGCTGCTCCTGTCGTACGACCACGGTATCGCCGTCGATGAAGGCCTGCGCCGGTACGAACGTCCCGTCGGGTCCGTAGACGCTGAACCCCTGCAATGCGTTCCCATCTCGTGTGGTCAATCCGCCGCCGACTTCGGTGAAATGCAGCCGCAGCGCATCTCCCTGACGCTCCATCCGCGCGAACATCGGCCCGCTGGCTACGAGCTCCGTTTCCCCGTAGGCAAGCCGGCGAGCGGATAAGGCCAGCCGCTCACCGAGCGTCTTCTTGTCCTGCGGGTGCAGGTCGTTGTATTCGCCGAGGTCGATCGCCGTAGCCAGCGCGGAGCGGGGAACGGCCAAGCCTTTGCGCTGCTCCTCCCGCAGTTCCGCCCAGTCCGTGTACTGCTCACCTTCGGGGCCGAAGTTGGCCAGCTGGACTGCGATCACCGGAAATTCACCGATCCCCCAGGTCTCGCGCCAGTCCTGTATCATGGCCTGAAACCGATCAGCGTAACCCGCAGGCTGGCCCGTGTTGGACTCGCCTTGATACCACAACACCCCGGCGATGGGGAATCGCCGCAGCGGCGCGATCATGCCGTTAAAGTTGCCGGCCGGCATGTAGTGGAAGAACGTCTGCGGCTCCAGCGCTTCTGTTACTGCACCTACACGGTATTTCCATGGTCCGCGCAGGTCCAGCTCTTGGCCGCCGGCTTTGAGTTTGTAGGGCATATCGCGGACGAATGACCCCGTGTTATGCGTTGTGATGACTCTTACGGCAAGGGTGTTTTTCCCCGGTTTCAAGACGCCCTGCGGCACGGTATACCGTCTCGGCGGGTACATGTACCCCGTGTTCCCAACGAGCACCCCGTTTACGTACGTATCGTCCGCATCCACGATGGTGCCAAGCGCAAGCTGCACTTCGCCTACCGTCATCTTCACCGGCACATCGATTTCCTTACGGAACCAGACCGCCCCACGTAGGGACTCCAGCTCGCTGCCCGCCCAAGAACCCGGTACCTCGAACTCGCTCCAACCGGCAGCTTCCCCTTCCGCCTGATGCCATCCCTCGCGCAGACCCGTGTCCGCCTCGTTTAACCTGGCGTACCACTGCCCGTTTCGATCCTCGTCCCGCTGTTTCGTCGACTGGACATAGGCGTCGTCTTTGCATTGCTCCAGCGTCGCCTCATAGCCGCCGATCCGCCGTAGGGTCGGCTCCGATATCCATGCTTCGATCGGCGTGCCGCCTACCGCTGTTTGAATGAGACCGATCGGCACGCCGTAGCGTTCGTAGATCTTTTTGGCAAAGAAGAAACCAGCCGCGCTAAACCCGAGCAGTCCCTCCGGAGTTGCCGGTACCCATGCACCGCTATCCAGATTCTCCCGCGGACCGTGAAAGTCATAGCTTTGCGGCACCACAAACTGGCGGATCATCGGCAAATCCAGGCCCCGGACTTCCTCTGCGAGCCGATCCAGCGTTCGTCGCACGGGTAACTCCATATTGGATTGGCCCGCCAGCACCCAAACGTCCCCAACCAGCACATCGCGAAGGACGAGCTTCTCCTCGCCAGCGGTGATCACGAGCTCATCAGGTCCGCCTGGGGCAAGTTCTTCGAGCTGCACCTCCCAGTTACCGCTGGGATCTGCATCGGTGCAGGTGATTACCTCGCGGAAAACGACCTGTACCGTCTGACCGCCGACGCTGCATTGTCCCCGCAGAATAACCTGGGCATTTCGCTGCAAGACCATGCCGTCGCTAAAAATACCGGATAGTTTCATGGGCGTTCATCCCCTTATCGTCAATTCTCACCTTTATATCATACCTAGTGAGCGCCCGTCCGGACTAGCTGCTTATGAAAGCCCTTTCCTCCGAAATCTTAGGTTGGCGTCCTCCCGCATCTCTCCGGCAAGGCCTGAAACTAACCTGCTGCGATTTCATGCAAACCGTAAAGCTTCGTTACAAGTTCACAACATTCGTCTGTTATGATGCTGGGGACCATCATTTTAAAAGGAGTTCTAAGATGAAAGAAATAGGACCTAAAGCCCTGAAATGGCTGAAAATCATCCATCTGCTGCTGGTCGTCATGTTTTTTGGCGGAATCCTTAGTTCGACGGCGCTTAATCTGCAAATCGATTTGCAGAATTACAATGAATCGTATTTAGCCTACAAGGGCTTGATTCTCATCAGCGATCATGTCGTCCGGTACGGCGCGATCGTTACCCTGCTCGTAGGGTTCGTCTATGGCTTTTTCACGAATTGGGGATTTTTTAAACACCGCTGGGTTGGCGTTAAGTTCGTGCTGTATCTCGTGCAAACGAAACGATCATCGGCATCTTTGTAGTCGATAAGCTGATGGTGGCCAATATGAGGATGCTGGAGACGCAAGGGGCATTGGCGTTAAGCGATCCGGGCTTTCTGCAAAATCATGAAATCAGGCAGGTCTTCGTTTGGTATCAAATTGCCGTTACCGTTTTTATCGTCGTGATCTCCGTCTGGAAGCCTTGGAAAAAGAAAAAAGCCTAATAACAAAGGTACCCTAAAAAGGGTGCCTTTGTTGTTTCCGGTTCCGATTTAAGAAAAACTTTATTTTTTGCCCCCCTTCTTCTTAAATAATGTGACCTATGCTAAAGAGGAACAAAAGCTAGGAGGAAACAAACGTGAAAAAATGGATGATATGCCTCATGGTCCTGGTGCTGCTGGGATTTGGGGTTACGAAATTTAAAGCGAGTATGGCCCGGACGCCGCAGGACTTGGCGTCGCCATTACAGATCGATGAACCCTATAACGTTCCGGATTCGCACTCGGCCGTAGAGGGATTAACAGTTGATGTTACCAAAGAGATGGTTTATCAAGGCGATTTGCTGCTGGTGAACAAAGACCATCCTGTCCCGAAGGGGTTGCATCCTGAATCGGAGGCGGTCAGTCTGATTCGGAACGCTGAACTGATTGACGGGTTTGGCGTGTTGGATAATAAAGTGTTGTTGTCACCGCGGATGGCGGACCGGTTTGCAACGATGGTTCAGGCGGCGGGAGAGGAAGGGATTGATCACTTTCTGATCAGCAGCGGGTACCGTGACGAGCAGAAGCAGGACGAGCTCTATCGTCAGATGGGCTCAAGGCTGGCTCTGCCCGCCGGATACAGTGAGCATAACCTCGGCTTGTCGCTGGACATCGGATCCTCTCAAGCGGAGATGAACGTTGCTCCTGAAGGCCAATGGTTGAAGGAGAATGCTTGGAAATATGGGTTTATTCTACGGTATCCAGACGACAAGACGGCCATTACGGGCATTCAGTTTGAACCCTGGCATTTCCGGTATGTCGGCCTGCCGCATAGCGCAATTATTCACGAGAATGGGCTCGTGCTGGAGCAATACATGGATTATTTGAAAGAACATAAGTCGGTGAGCTTAACGGTGCAGGGTCATAACTATCATGTGTTCTATTATCCGGTGTCGGAAGATCAGACTCTTCAAGTGCCGGCGCATGGGAAATACGAAATTTCCGGCAACAACATGGATGGAATTATTGTGACGGTGCGCGAATAGACAGGCGGCAAGACTTGACATCATGAAAGTGAGGGAAAAGAATGCGAACGGAAAGTTGGCTGAAATACGCAAGTGTTCGGGTGTTGTTTGGCTTATATCTCAGTCTCTTGGTGAAAATCATCCTGTTCAAGTTCCACGATATCGGCCTGGGGTTTCTCTGGGGACAATTGCAATACAGCTTGCATCACCCGGGGATGGTCTTCAGGAGATTGCAGGAAGGCAATCTGACTCCGCTGAAGGAAATTACCCGGAGCCTGGAGGTCATGACGCCGCATGACTTGGTTAACGTCTTCGGCAACGTGGCGATCTTTATCCCGTTCGGAATATTGCTGGGGATTATGTTCCAGAAGAAAGGAATTTCGGGAATCGAGACAATCCTTTATGCGCTTGTGGTCAGTTTGAGTTTGGAAGGCGCGCAGTTGCTGCTGGCGATCGGCCAATTTGATGTGGATGACTTGCTCTTGAATACGGGCGGGGCGCTGTTGGGCTACTTCCTGTATGTCGTCCTGTCCGCGGCGCGCGAGGCGCAAGCCGTAGTGCAGACAGGGGAGAGTTGAATATTGAATACAGAGCGGGGATATCGCTTCATCCTGAGGGCTGCCGGAACCGGCAGCCTTTACTTGTGAGCTGAGGGACATGTTTACAAACTTTTTGTAAGCTACTTGACAAAAGGAACCTATGCGGATATCATTATCTCTAGTTCGAGCAATCCAAATTTAAGACATTGGAGAAGTTCGGGAATGAGGCTTGGTGGTGTGACATATGAGTTTTTGGGGCAAATTGTTAGGTAGATTATCGAAACCAATTGAGGAGGAAAATACCATGTCTAAATTGAATATTGGGATTATCTTGGGAAGCACACGCGAAGGTCGCGTTAGCCCGCAGGTGGGCGAATGGGTGAAGAAACATGCGGACGCTCGCGGCGACGCAAACTATGAAATCATCGACATCGCTGATTTCAAACTGCCGCTGCTCGGCGAAGCCGACGCAAGCGAGCAAGCAGCCGCTTGGAATAACAAGCTGAACGGCTTGGACGGCTTCGTATTTATCGTGCAAGAATACAACCACAGCATCACCGGCGCCTTGAAGAACGCGCTTGACTATGCGCGTGAAGCTTGGAACAACAAAGCAGCTGGGATCGTCAGCTACGGCTCCGTGGGCGGCGCTCGTGCCGCTGAGCATCTGCGCGGGATCCTGGGCGAGCTGATGGTTGCCGACGTGCGTGTGCATGTAGCGCTGTCGTTGTTCACCGACTTCGAGAACTACAGTGTCTTCAAGCCGGCTGATCTGCATCAAACGAACTTGAACGACATGCTGGACCAAGTATTGGCTTGGAGCGGCGCGCTGAAGACGCTTCGCTAAGATCCGTCCCGATCTTCTATATCACCCCTGCACCTATATCTATGGTGCAGGGGTTTTTTGCATGATTGCCGGAAGGGCGTCGTTTTTGATGTGACGTTTGTCATATCGGCTAGGTTGCCGCTTTTGCTAATTGTAGCTTAGGAGGTGGATGACGTATGAAAGTCAATTATCCCTTGAAGGGGACCGCAGATCTTAAGGAAATCAAGGAATCCCTTAAGCCGTTTGGCGGACGTTGCGCCAAAATCGTAGATGGAACGTTAGAATATCAAGTCAAGGATGAGAACGAAAAAGCCGCGTATGAGGCCATGAAAGAAAAGGGTTATATCGGTTAAAATGATGAAGGCGTCCCCGCCAAGAGATTTGGCACGGGGGACGCCTTCTTTTCTGTCAGGAGGAGAGATGGACGTAGAACGTGGTGGATTGGCCTAAGGTGCTTTTGGCATAAATTCGGCCTTTATGCTGCTCGACGATCGACTTCGCAATTGCCAGACCCAGGCCATAACCGCCTTGTTTGCGCGCCCGCGACGCATCCGTCCGATAGAAGCGGTCGAAGATTCGCGGCAGATGTTCGGGCGGGATGCCTTCCCCGGTGTTGGTGAGCGCCAGGACCGCCTCGTTATGCTGCTTCTTGAGCGACAAGGCGATCTCCCCTTGAGGGTTGGTATATTTCGCCGCGTTATCCAGCAGGATCATGACGACCTGCTTGATCTGCTCCGGGTTGCCGTAGGCGGTGAGCCCAGGTTCGATGTCGTAGTTCAGGACCAGCTCTTTTTCAAAAATGACCGCCTCCATCGTCAGCAACACGCTTTCCACTGCCTCACTCAGATCAAACCGGGAGAACAGGACGGTCGCTTTGGCGTCGTCCATTTCGGTCAAGTACAGCAGGTCGCGGGTCAGCTTGGACATCCGCTCCGTCTCCGACTTGATATAGTGCAGCCATTTGGACTGCCTGGAGATCGTCTCCTCCGGATTGGACAGCAGCACATCGGCGTTGGTGTTGATGATGGCTAATGGTGTCTTCAACTCGTGCGAGGCATCGGCGATAAATTGCTTTTGCTTGTCGAAAGCTTCCTTGACCGGGGCGATGGCGCGATTGGCAAAAAATCGGCTGGCAAAATACAAGGCGATCAGCATGCCCACCCCCACGGCGGAGAAGGTATAGATCAGGTTGGTCAGGATCTCCTTCCGGGCCGTCACGTCCAGGAAGACCAGCATATACCCGTTGCCGACGGGCCGCACGTTAAAGATCCAGCGGCTGCCGTCCAGGCTGAATTGCCCGGTCTCGCGATGCTTGGCCGCCGCTTCTGCCAGCGCCTGTTCGTAGAACGTCTCGTCCATCTCGAACTTGGACATATAGGAGACGAGCTCGAAGTTCTTATCGCTCAGCAGCATGAACGACACGGAACGGTCCATCGGGGCTTCCCCGGAGCGATCCAGCGGTCCGTTGTCGCGTGGCGTTCCCGCTTCCACACCGTCGCCCATGCCCCCGCTTATGCCGCCGCTCATCCCCCGATCGGGCATGCCGTTGCCCATCCGCGGTTCGTTGTGGCCGGGGGATTTTTCATAGGAATCCATGACCTTGCGCAAATCCATTTCGATGTTGGTTTGGACGTCTCGGTAAGTAATGATATAAATGCCGGCGAACGCCACCAGCATCATGATGGAGATGGTCAGCAGGTTGACGATCAGAAACCGGTTCCTTAGCTTCGTGAACATTAGGATGTCACCTCTAATACGTACCCGACGCCTCGAATCGTGCCGATCCGGACGGTGGAATGGAGGAACGTCAGTTTTTTGCGCAAAAAGGAGATATATACTTCCACGTTGTTATGCTCCACCTCGGAATCAAATCCCCACAACTTTTCGATGATCTGCTCCTTGGAGGTTACGGCTTGCTTGCGGGTGATTAACAGCTCCAGCAGCTCGCATTCCTTCAGGTTCAGCTTGATTTCCTTCCCTTGGGAGGAGAGCTTCAGGTTCGTCGTATTGAGTTCGATGTCGCCGAATTTCAGGGCGTCCTCCGGGATAACCTCGCCTTTGCGCCGGAGCGCGGCACGGATGCGGGCCATCAGTTCTTCCGTCGAAAAGGGCTTGGCGATATAGTCGTCGGCGCCATAATCGAGTCCGGTCACCTTGTCCTCGATGTCCCCTTTGGCGGTCAGCAGGATCACAGGCGTGGAGATGCCCTCGATACGGAGCGTCTTCAGCACGGTGAACCCGTCCATCTTCGGCATCATTACGTCGAGAAGCAGCAAATCATAGATGCCGCTCATCGCGTTATCCAATCCCGCCTCGCCGTCGTGAACCACGTCCACGGAATAGTGGTGTTTCTTTAGGATCTGAGACAGAGCTTCCGCCAAATGAACCTCATCTTCTGCGATTAATATTCTCATCTTGGGTGCCTTCCTCCGCAAGTTATTTACATGTTACTCGCTTCTCTAATGTAGCCATTATAACAGGATTACCTTTAATCAACCTTAAGCCGGAGCTCGAAGTGGCTGGTATTGCCAAGTAACATGTCATTAGTTAGCAATCAACTGTAGCTAACACGCCATTGTTGGCGCTAACGCTGATCAGGAACACTATTGTGGCAAATTCGGCGTTCTAGAAATTCTAACGCTTGTGAGCAACGCTATTTCGTAGAAACCCCCCGATTTGAGCCCCATAAACGGCAAATAAGCACCGTGATCAGCGTTAGAATCGGAAAACGGTGATTTTGGCGGATATAAGCTGTGTGGCAAGCGTTAGAGGTGGGCTATGTGGAAGGTGCTACTCCTCGGGCGTACGAAAGTTAGTTGGTGCAGGCAGGTCATAAAGAGCTCGAAGTGGCAGGTATTGCCGAGTAACATTCATTTCATTAGTTAGTCTCCGTGCTGATCTACTGCCCCCATGAAAAAACACTGATTAGAAACGCTAATGCGGCTCTACCGGAACTCAAATTCGCTAACGCTTGTGAGCAACGCTAATGTGGCGAATTTGCCGTTGTGGAAATTCTAACGCTTCTGAGCAACGCTATTTCGCAGAAAACCCCCGATTTGAGCCCCGAAAACGGCAAATAAGCACCGTGATCAGCGTTAGAATCGGAAAACCATCCTTTTGGCGGATATAAGCCTTGTGGCAAGCGTTAGAGGTGGGCTATGTGGCTACGTGAGCAGCGGAGGGCCCGGCTGAGTGCAAGATTCGATGTAGGATAATCGCCCCGGATAGGCTTCGTGATCCGAAGTTGATTTTTTGAACCACCACTTAACGCTTAAGGTTCGTTAAAGGTTGGGGGACTATGATACAACCATGCCAAGCGGGAGACACCCCGTAAGAAGCGATAAAGCAACCGCAAGGAAAGGAAGGAAACGCATGGCGATTGAGGTGTTTAACCGATACGAAAACAAATATTTGTTGGACGATGCGGCCTACCGCCGGTTATACGACGAGCTGCTGGAATATATGGAACCGGATGATTACAACAAGCAGCATGAGTTTTACTCCATCAGTAACCTGTATTTTGATACGAAGGACGATGCGTTGATCCGGAACAGTCTGGCCAAGCCTAAGTACAAAGAGAAGCTGCGACTGCGGACGTATGGCGTCCCGGACCCGAAGGCGAAGGGCTATCTGGAGATTAAAAAGAAAGTGTTCGGAGTGGTGAACAAACGTCGGACCGCGCTGGGATTACAGGAGGCTTATGAGTTCGTCCGGACGGGGACCGAGCCGGAGTACAAGGATTACATGAACAGGCAGGTCCTGCATGAAATCACCTACTTCCTGCAGCGTTACCAGCTGGAGCCGAAGGTGTACTTGGCTTATGAACGTAAGGCGCTCTTTTGCAAGAGAAGCCGGGATTTACGAATCACCTTCGACACGAATATCCGCAGCCGCCGCTATGATCTGAAGCTGGAGCAAGGCGACCATGGCGAACCGCTCGTTGAAAACGGGCTGTGGCTCATGGAAGTGAAAGCCGAGAAAACCGTGCCGGTCTGGTTGGCCAAAATGCTGTCGGAGCACCAAATGTTCCGCACCAGCTTCTCCAAATACGGCAATGAGTACAAGAAAATGTTGAAAACCAAAGATTTCGCAAAGGAGCGTATGTTGTATGCTTGATTCCCTTTTTAACGTCAGTTTGGCAACGACCGAATTAACCTTGACCAATGCTATTATCACGATTCTCATCGCGATCCTGTTGGGCGGCATCATCAGCTTCACCTATATGAAAACCAACCCGCAAGGGTATTCGCAAAATTTCACCCTTACCATGGTCCTGCTGCCTTCCATCGTGGCGATCATCATTCTCTTGATCGGCAGCAACGTTGCCCGGGCGTTCAGCCTGGCGGGGGCGTTCTCGATCATCCGTTTCCGCAGCGCGCCCGGCGATCCGAAGGACATCTCGTACGTCCTATTTACGATGGCAGCCGGCTTGGCTTGTGGGGTAGGTTCCTTCGGATACGCCGTGCTGTTCACACTAATTCTTTGCGTACTTATGGTCCTCTTGAACCGGTTCCGTTACGGCGCACCCACAACGCAGCAGAAGACGTTGAAAGTGACGATTCCAGAAAATTTGGGGTATGAGGAAGCGTTTGATGAAGTGTTTAAGAAACACAAGGTGGATTACGAACTTCGAAAAATCCGGACAACGGAGCTGGGTAGTCTCTACGAGCTCGTTTACAGTATCAAGCTGGACCGTCTGATTAACCAAAAGGCATTTCTTGACGATATTCGCTGCCGCAACGGTAACCTGGACCTCTCGTTGACGATGAGTCCGACGACAAACGCAGATAGCTATTAATCGAACCTGAATTAGAAAGGATGAGAACAATGAACAAATGGAGTACCTGGAGTATGACGAGTAAATTAGGAATTATTATGTTAAGCGCGGCGATGCTGTCCGCCTGTGGGGCGGTTTCAGCTACGGAGGATCAGGCGCAAGGGACGGCGGCTACCGCTGAATTAACGTCAACCTCCTCGGACACGGAACTGGCGAGCGTCACCGTCGCTGACCTTGTCTCCTTCAAGGATCGCGATACGAAGACGGATTGGAGTGCAGACACGTCTACGGCAATCACATTAAACGGAAATACGGCGGCAGTCACAACAGGTTCCGGAGTGAAGGTCTCAGGCGGAACGGTGACGATCGACGCGGCGGGAACTTATGTGCTTAACGGCAAGCTGAATGATGGTCAGATCATCGTGGATGCAGCCGAGGAGGATGATGTGCAGTTGGTCTTGAATGGAGCGGAGATCCATGATAACGACAGCGCCCCCATTTACATCAAAGCCGCAGGCAATGTGATTCTTACCCTTCAGGAAGGAACAGAGAACACGGTATCCGATGGACAAAATGCGACTGTAACTGATGCGGAATCGGATGCTCCGAATGCGGCTATTTTTAGTAAAGCGGATTTGACGATCAACGGGGCGGGTTCACTGTCCGTGACTGGCAATAACAACAATGGTATCAACAGCAAGGACGACTTGAAAATCGTCGGTGGCACGATCAACGTCGAGGCCGTGGATGACGGCATTCTTGGCAAGGACATGGTTGCGGTGAAGGACGGGCAGATTACGGTGAAAGCCGGCGGAGACGGCATTAAATCCAGCAACGACACCGACGCCGATAAAGGGTTCGTTGCCATCGCCGGCGGTACGTTTAACGTAACGGCGGAGGCGGATGGAATTCAAGCCGCGACCCAGCTGGTTGTCGATGGCGGTACATTTCATATCGTCACGGGCGGTGGCAGTGCGAATGGCGAAGTCAAAGTGCAGGATAACGGCCGGGGCGGCGGCTCGTGGGGCAAACCGGGCGAGATGAATCCTGCGGATGCGACGTCCGGGTCGTCGGAGGCGGCAGGGATGAAGGATGCGATGGCGCCGGCGGGTACAGCAGCAAATGTAGAAGTGGCGGTCAGTGCGGAGTCTGAAGACACGAACACCGAATCGTTAAGTATGAAGGGGTTGAAAGCAAGCGGAGATATCGTGATCAACAACGGCAGCTTTACGCTGGATTCCGCAGACGACGCTGTTCATGGCAATGCTAACATCAGTATAAAAGACGGTAAGTTCGAAGTCGCATCTGGTGACGACGGGATCCATGCGGATGCAACGCTTGCCATCGCCGGCGGAACGATTACCATCACGAAGAGTTACGAAGGTATCGAAGGCGGAGCCATTGCGGTGTCGGGTGGCGAAACCCGCCTAAGCGCTTCGGACGACGGTGTCAACGTCTCGGGGGGGAATGATGGCGGCAGCAGCCAAGACGAGTTTGCCGCTTCGTCCAGCAACATCCTAACGATCAGCGGCGGGTACCTTTACGTGGATGCCGCCGGCGATGGATTGGATTCCAACGGGTCGATCGTGATGACCGGCGGCACGGCCCTCGTAAATGGGCCGACAAATAGCGGTAACGGGACGTTGGATTATAACGGAAGCTACGAGATGACCGGCGGAATTTTGGTCGCGGCGGGAAGCTCGGGAATGGCGCAAGCTCCATCCGATACCTCCAGCCAATACTCGGTTACCATGACCTTCCCGGAGGCGCAGCAAGCAGGCACATTGGTTCATTTAGAGGATAATGCAGGGAATGAAATCCTGACTTTTGCTCCGACGAAAAACTTCCAATCGATCGTGATCAGCTCCCCGGATCTGAAGAAGGGCTCCTATGTCTTGTATACCAGTGGATCCTCCACGGGCAGTGTGAAAGACGGCATGTATACGGATGGGAAGTACGTGGGCGGCACGAAGGTGGTTAGCTTTGAAATCTCCGACAGCATCACGACGTGGTTAAATGAATCTGGCGTAACGACCGGCAATACCGGGTTTGGTCCCGGCGGTGGCGGTAGAGGCGGCAAGGGAGGCATGCGACCGCAAGACGAACGTCCGACGGACCAAGCGCCAACGGACGCGCAATAACTTGATATGAACCAAAATGTCCCCGGCCGCATCGCGGTTTCGGGGACATTTAGCATCAAATCAACTTATGCGCATACCATTTCTTCCCCCGAAATCGCCAGAGGAAGAGGGCTCCGCGTACGCCCCATTCGCTGCACATCGCCAACCAGACGCCGAGGATGCCGAGGCCCAGCGTGATCCCGAGAACGTAGCCGAGAATGACCCGGAACAGCCACATCGTCAGCATCGAAGTGATCGAGGTAAAGCGCGAGTCACCCGCTGCCCGCAGAGCGGACGGCAAGATGAAGCTGATCGGCCAGAGAGGGATCTGGGCGATGGAGCTCACGAGGAGCACGAGGAAGATGTCGCCGATAATTTCGGTGGGCGGTGCGAAGATGCTTACGAGCGGCCGGAACAACGGCAGCAGAATCAAGCTGATTAGAGCCAGCGATCCCGAGCCGAGCCAGAGGAAGGACTTGATGAACTTCCGTGCGTCGCCTACGCTGCCGCTGCCGATACATTGGCCGACGACAGTAACAATCGTCAGGGACAAAGCGCTGGCGGGGATTTGGAACACCCCGGCGAGAGAACCGCCGATGGCATTCGTTGCGATCGCGTAGGTGCCCAGGCTAACGATAAACACCTGGGTCAGCAGCTTGCCGCCATTAAAGAACAGCTGCTCGGCCGCGAACGGAATCCCGATGAACATGATTTTGCGCAGCATTTCGAGCGGGAAGTGGAACAGGTCGCGTAGATGCAAGTGCAAGGAGGCTTCCATTTTGAATAGATAATACAGCGCGCAGATCGCGCCTGCGAACCGGGCGATATTGATCGCCAGCGTCATGCCGAAGACGCCCATATCCAGAAGGGTGATCAGCAAGATGTTCAGCAGCACGTAGAGCAGGTTCATGATCAACGACAGGGTTAGAGAGGCCCGGGTTTTGCCGATTCCCCGCAGCGCTGAGCAGACGGCCTGAACCACGGCTAATCCCGTGTAGGAGATGCTGCTGCCGATTAAATAGACGCGGGCATTATCCAATACGTCGGCGGAGGCGGCGCCAAACAGCAGCTTCAGAATCGGATTGTGAAATCCGATCAGGAGCAGGGCGATCCCAACCGCGAGCAGGGAGACCGAAGTGACCGTTGCCGCAGAGGCACGAGAGACATTACGGTCGTTGCGGCTGCCTTTGTATTGAGCGACCACCACCGTCCCCCCGGTCGCGACGGCGACAAATACGCTGATCAGGAAGATATTCAGCGAGTCGACGATGTTGACCGCGCTGACGGCGGCGACGCCGGACGAGCTGATCATGGCGGTATTGACTAAGTTGAGGCCGATGATAAATGCCTGATCGATCAGAATCGGCAGAAACAAAGCGAAGATCTGTCGGTAGTCCATAGACTCGCCGGACAGATGCTTTTCCAGGAAGGCGTTATTTTTCAGACGCGCGAACATTGGCTTCAATAGACATCACTTTCTTTTCTTTAATAGTTAGAAAACAGTTTACCCCTATTATCGGACATTTCGTCACAAGGCTAAAGCAACAAAGCAACCCCGGCTTTCGTAAGATCGGTAGGGTTGAAGATACCACTATCGGAAGAACGATGTCAATGCGTTTACGCATCCCTTATGCGGGGATGGCCGATGCCGGTTGAGCGATTTGGAAAATGCGGTGGCAGGTGTTACCATGGAGGGGATTAGGTGAATTTGATTTGGGAGGGGATTATTTTGAAAGCGCTATTTATCGGAGGTACCGGGACGATCAGTTCCGCGATTACGAGACAGTTAGCGGAGGACAGCTCTTGGGAGTTGTACCTGATAAACCGGGGGACTCGCAGCAAGGAGTTGCCGCCCGGCGTAAAGGTCATTGAGGCCGATATTCACCAAGAAGCCGAGGTGGCCGCGAAGCTTGAAGGTCATACCTTCGACGTGGTGGCGGACTTCATTGCCTTTGAACCGGCGCAGCTGGAGCGGGATGTTCGATTATTTGCCGGAAAGACGAAGCAGTTTATGTTCATCAGCTCGGCTTCGGCGTATCAAACCCCTTTGTCGGATTACAGAATCACCGAAGGGACACCGCTCTCCAATCCTTATTGGGCCTACTCCCGCAACAAAATCGCTTGCGAGGAATATTTGATGCAGCAGTATCGCGAACAGGGATTCCCGATCACCATCGTGCGGCCGAGCCACACCTATGATGAGCGGTCGATCCCGTTGGGCGTTCACGGTAACAAGGGGTCTTGGCAAGTGGCCCAGCGGATGTTGGAGAACAAACCGGTCTTGATTCATGGAGACGGGTCGTCGTTGTGGACGTTAACGCATAACAGCGATTTTGCTAAAGGTTTTATTGGGCTGATGGGCAACCTTCATGCCATCGGTGAATCCGTCCATATCACGTCGGACGAAAGCGTGACTTGGAACCAAATTCATGAAATTATCGCGGATGCCCTGGGCGTGAAGCTGCGTGCAGTACATGTCGCGTCTGATTTTCTTGCGGATAACGGGCCTTACGATTTCCGCGGCGGGCTGCTGGGCGATAAGGCGAATACGGTCGTCTTCGATAATAGCAAGTTGAAGCGGCTGGTACCGGGCTTTACCGCGACAGTTCGCGTGGATCAAGGCATCCGGCAGACGGTAGAGCATATTCTGGCGCATCCAGAGCTTCAGGAGGCGGATCCAGAATTTGACGTTTGGTGCGATCGGGTTGTCGAGGCGATGGAAGCGGCAGCGAAGCTCATGAGGGAATAGGCGGGAGGCTCCGATGAGCATGGCACGGCAACCCACGTTCGTGTTGGCGCCGGATTCGTTCAAGGAGAGCATGACGGCCAAGGAAGTGTGCCTGGCGATGGAAAAAGGGCTGCGCAAAGTCTTTCCGGACGCGCGTTATGTTCATGTTCCGATGGCTGACGGCGGAGAAGGAACCGTTCAAGCCTTGGTCGACGCCACAGGCGGGCGGCTATTCTCGCTGGAGGTGACGGGGCCGCTCGGCGAGCCGGTTACGGCGCACTACGGGCTGCTGGGCGACGGAGAGACGGCGGCCATCGAAATGGCCTCGGCCAGCGGGCTCCAGCAAGTGCCGCCGGATCTGCGCAACCCGTTGCAGACTACGACGTACGGCACGGGGGAGCTCATCCGCGCCTGCCTCGATCAGGGCGTGCGCCGCATCATCGTCGGCATTGGCGGCAGCGCCACGAACGACGGCGGTGCCGGCATGGCCGAGGCGCTGGGCGCGCGGTTCCTGGACGCGGCAGGCCGACCGCTGCCGCGCGGCGGAGGCCGCCTCGGCGAGCTGGCGCGGATCGACGTGTCCGCGCTCGACCCGCGGCTGCCGCAGACGCACCTGGTCGTGGCCTGCGACGTCGACAACCCGCTCTGCGGCGAGCGTGGCGCGTCCCGCGTGTTCGGGCCGCAGAAGGGCGCCACCGCCGCAATGGCGGAGCAGCTCGACGCCGCGCTTGCGCATTACGCCGAGACGGCGCGGCGTCAGCTTGGCCGGGACGTGCGGGACGTCCCGGGCGCGGGGGCAGCAGGCGGCGAGGGCGGCATCGACTTCCAGACGAAGTTCGGGAAGACGCCCCACGGCGTCGCCCAGGTCGCCAAGGCCGCCGGCAAGCGCGTGATCGCGATCGCTGGCACGATCGGCGACGGCGCGGACGCGCTGTACGCCGAAGGGATCGACGCGATCTTCGGCATCGCCCCCGGGCCGGCGGCCCTGCCGCAGCTGCTCGCCGACGGGCCGCGCAACGTGGCGCGCGCCTGCGAGAGCATCGGCCGCCTGCTGCGGCTGGGCTGAGCGCGCGGGCATGCGCCGCGGCGCGGCGGGCGGCATGGCCCGGGCAGCACCGAGGGCGCCGTTGCGCGGCGGAGCCGGCGGGCGCACCCGCGCCTTGCGCCCTAGCGCGGCGCCACCGCCGGCCCGGCCTTGCGCTTGCACGCCGCGTGCGCCCGCCCGGGCGCGGCCAAAGGGAGAAATGTTGTATTTCCTACAACATTTCTCCCTTTTTTTTGCCCCTGCGGGGCATAATGTTGCAAAAACTGCAACATTTAAGCCCGCCGCGGGCCGTATCTCTGATAAATGTTGCACTCTAAGCAACATTTCACTCCCCCGGCCCGGATACCGCCCCGAAATGTTGCACAAAATGCAACATTTCGGGGTGTCCTGACGCTTACGCGCGGTGACGCTACCCCTAGCCTTGCTCATGCGCCCGGCCGCACAACCCTAGCCGCGCCCACCCGCCTGCCCCGCAGGCCTCACGTATAGGTGAACGATAATGCGCACAGCTTATGGACGAAAGGGCACACAGAAGGGCAAGTATTTCTTTTGCTCATATGAGAAAAGTATAGTAAAATACAAAAATATAGTTAATAATTGAAGCGGAGGAACTCAACATGGAAATCGGAATCAGCACGTTCGTGGAAACGACGCCGGACGTCGTCACCGGCGAATTGATCAGTCATGCGCAGCGGCTGCGCGAGGTGGTAGAGGAGATCGTCCTAGCCGATAAAGTCGGGCTCGACGTGTTCGGCGTAGGGGAGCATCACCGCAAGGATTATGCCGCTTCGTCGCCGACTTTGGTGTTGGCGGCGGCAGCCCCGCAGACGACGCGGATCCGGCTGACCAGCGCCGTTACCGTGTTGTCTTCCGATGATCCGGTTCGAGTGTTCCAGGATTTCGCGACGCTGGACGGCCTATCGAACGGGCGCGCGGAGATCATGGCTGGACGCGGGTCTTTTATCGAGTCCTTTCCGCTGTTCGGATACGATTTGAACGATTATGAGGAACTGTTCGAGGAGAAGCTGGATCTGCTTCTGAAGCTGCGCGAGTCGGAAAAAGTAACCTGGCAAGGCAAGCACCGTCCAGCCATCAACAATCTGGGCGTCTATCCGCGTCCCGTACAGAACCCTTTGCCGGTCTGGATCGGCAGCGGCGGCAACACCGAATCCGTCATTCGTGCCGGTGTGCTCGGTTTGCCGCTGGTGCTGGCGATCATTGGCGGCCGGCCGACTCAATTTGCGCCGCTCGTGAAGATCTACAAGCAGGCTGCTGCCCAGGCAGGGCATGACGTCTCGAAGCTGACGGTCGCTTCCCATTCGCATGGATTCGTTGGCGACCGCAATGATGTGGCGGTGGAGAAGTTCTTCCCTTCGACGCAGGCGGCCATGAACGTGATCGGACGGGAACGCGGCTGGGGCCACTACGGCCGGGCCAGCTACGATGCCGCCCGCAGCCTGGAAGGCGCGTTGTACGTCGGCGATCCGGAGACCGTCGCCAACAAGATTATCTATTTGCGCAAAAATGTCGGCATCACCCGCTTTATGCTGCATTGCCCGCTCGGGACGATGCCGCATGAGGATGTGATGCGGTCGATTGAGCTCCTCGGTACAGTGGTTGCTCCGCGAGTACGTGAAGAAATCGCCCGTTGGGAAGCCGAAGGCGGGGATACAGAGTAAAGGACACAGCGGCGTCAGATTTACAACCCCGACGGTTTCTGACCTAGGCCCGGTTCGGGTTCTGGTTCAAGGGCTTATCCTGATCCCGAACTCGGTTCGGGTGGTGGTACCCTCACACCTCCGCCCGAAACGTCTTCCCCAGCGGTTCGCCGAGGCCGAAGTAATGGCGGAAGTTGTAAATGAGCGGGCTCCATTGGCGAGGGTCGATGTGGCGGTCGCCGATGACGAGGTCGCGGCGGGCGGCCACGGCCCGGGTTTCGACGATCGCGAAGAAGGGCGCGTGGGCCGGCACGCGGAAATCCATCGCCACCGCCTCGATTTGCAGCGGGCACTCGCGGATGCGGGCGGGCCGTACTTGCTGGGACGGCTGCGGGGTAAGGCCGCTGACCGTGAATTTGTCTTTTTGATAGGTGAAGCCCTGTTGCTTTTTCATGCGGCACGGGGCTTTTTCCGGTGACGGAGGCTAACCGCTCGACTTGTTCCCACATGGAAGGATCGGGTAGGTTGATGACGCATTCCGGGCAGCGCTGCAGGTTTTCGGCGGCTTTCCCGCCCAGTCCGATGCCCAGGACGATGTGGTCCCCGAGTGCCCAAGAGGACGAGATCGGGCTGATATTGGTGCTTCCGTCTTCATTATGGGTCGTGAGAAGGACGACGGGCGTGCCGTAATACAAAATTTTCGGCTGGATGAGCAGGGTATCGCTTGGCGGGTTGGTCGCTTCCGGTCGCAAAGGGGTTCCCTCCTTGGTTTTCAATGGATTCCCGCTCATTGTATAATGGCAACAATACCATGGGGATCGAAATATGGATGACATCCTCAAAAAGGGGGCAACCATTCGCATGAGAGCCGCACCAACGCATACGCAAGCGGCAGTCATCGCTTCGCTTGTCAGCGATCCCAGCCGGTCGGCGATGCTGACGGCCATGCTGGACGGGAGATATCATGCCGCCGGCGAGCTGGCGCGGATGGCCGGGATTCAGGCGCAAACGGCCAGCTTTCACCTGGCCAAGCTGACGGAGGCCGGTTTGGTGGCCGTCGAAAAACAAGGCCGCCACCGCTACTACGGGATCGCAAACCCGGAAGTCGCCCGGGTGTTGGAGTCCTTACTGTCGATCGCGCCGTCGGCGCCGATCCGGTCGTTGCGGCAGGCGACGGAGGACCGGGCGCTGCGGCATGCCCGAACCTGCTATGACCATTTGGCGGGGAATCTGGGAGTTCACCTGACGCAAAGCATGGTGCGCACAGGCATTCTCGACGAAGGAGACGTAGCCTTTGAAGTGACCGCGGAGGGCGAGGCTTTTCTTGAGCGATTCGGGGTCGACATCGACCGGGCTAAGCGCAAACGCCGTTCTTATTCCCATAAATGCCTCGATTGGAGCGAGCGCCAACATCACCTGGCCGGGGCGCTTGGCAACGCCCTGCTGGAGCGGCTGATGGAACTGGGTTGGGTGGAGCGAAGTCCGCGGAGCCGGGCCGTCAAGTTGACCGCGAAGGGGCGGGCAGGGTTCAAGGACACCTTTGCTTTAGACATGGACGCGGAGGAAGGGATCGGTTAGCTGCCGGACCCGAACAGAGTGCATACGCAAAAACCATCTCCTAGAAGAGATGGTTTTTTGCCGTTTCACCGTTAGTGCCGAAGACGTTTCCGTTTGCGTAACGTGCCTGCCCGAAACAGGCGAAGGCTCCGCCGGCTAGCCTTTCCGCGGGTGCGGGAAGCAGCTTTCCCGGCGGCCCTGCGCGTTTGAGAGCGTGCCCCTCTTTTGCGAAGCGCCCCTTTGCGCACTGAACGCTTACGCCGCCGCCGGGTCGGAGACGGTTTCGCCGAGTCCGGCCACAGACTTTGGCAAGCCTGGGTCAAGATCGCCTTGATTTGCTCCTGCTTCTGCGGAGCTTCCGGCTGGGTATAGATCTGGGTAGCCGCCATTAGCGCGGGCTTCAGTCCATTCTTCAAAGCCTCATAGTCGGGTGCCTCGGGCTGCAGATGAAAGAGCCGGGCTCCATGAGCTAAAGTCCGCCGGAGCTGACGGCCGGCAGCCCGGTCCGAGGCGTTCTTGCTGCTGCGCCACGATTTCAGGATCCGCAGCGTATTTTTATACGCTTCCATTCCTTCGGAAGGAGGCAAGATGGCAAACAAGCTGATTTCCGGATCGGAGTATCCATGGTTCTGGTACATGATCCGCAGGTTCTCCCCTTGAGAATCCTCGCTGCGATGGAAGGACGGGTGCTCCTGGTGGTAGCCGACCACTTCGGCAATGCTGATGAACGGACAGCCGCGAAGGTGCAGCCGGTAGCCCAGTTCCCAATCCTCGAGGCCGTGCTTCAGGAAGTCCTCATTAAAGCCGCCGGCTTCTTCAAACAGCCGTTTGGACAGAGAAAGGTTGCGCGTGACCGCCATCAGCCATGGCGCGACGTCGGTGGTGGGGAATTCGCGATAATTCTCCTGAACCGGCTCCCAGGGAGCGACGACTTTTTCCAATTGGCCGGTTCGGTCGAGAAGATCCTCCCGAGTCACGATTTCGATCAGGTTCGGCGCATGCCAATAGTCGTTGCTCCACAGCCCGGAGGCCTGCAGTACTTCAGCGGCGGCAACCTTCTCCTCCGCCGAGAAATCCGGGTAGAGGTGGGGATACGCTTTGATGAACAGGATCGGAACCCCGGAGACGACGGCGTTTCGATGTTGCCGGTGATACAGGTCATGCGTCTTCACGAAATCGGGCGTAACCAGGTAGTCCGGGTCACAGAAGATCAAAATGTCGCCGGAAGCCGCCTCCACCCCTCGGTTCCGGGCCGCCGACCTGCCGGCGGTTTCGTCCAAGGAGACGGGAATAAGCCGGTAAGGGGGCCGGTACCGGCTTAGGCGGTCCATGGTATCGTCGGTGGATCCGTCGTTGACGACCACCACCTCGAATTGGTCATGCGGATAGGTCTGGGTTTCGAACGCCGTTAACGTCAGCATCAAAGGCAGTGCCTTATTGTAGCTGGGGATGATGACACTATATTTCATTGGACACGGATCACCTCGGGCATCGTGATTTCGTACCCATTATACGAATCCCCAGCGGCGGCGAAAGGGACAAAGAACCAGGCCCGGTTACTTTATTTTGATGCGAACCTTTTTCAACGTGGCCCATATGATTCCGAGCGTAAGAGCTGCTAGAAGCAACGTTCCCAGCAAGGATCCCCAAACCGGCAAATGGCCAATATAGACGACGCGGTTAAGGAGATCCTTGAGTTCCAAATCCCACATGGACTCGGACGCAAACAGAACAGCCAGGGCCAGAACGATATACAGCATGCCTCCAAGCTTGCCGAACCGGTAAAAGCCGGCACCGATCACATAACCCGCTAAATAATAAACCAGGGCGTTCAAAAAGTAGACGATCACGGTAAGCAGCCAGGAGGCGTCCTCCCCCAGGAAGGAGACCTTCTCCGGCGCGGGAATCAGCCAATGCTGCAAGCTGCCGAGCACCCCGACGAACCCCATCAGCACGAAAGCAACCGTTGCAGCGGCCAGAGAGGAGCCGCAGAAGTAAGCTGTGCGCGTGACCCCAAATCTAGCGTAGAAACTCAGGAAGCCGGATACCGAGATGATCCCGATGACGAGCATAAACACCTTGGACGGTTGAAAAGCAAACGTCATGAAATTTTGCGCATTGATTTCGATTAACGCATACGCCAAGATGACGAAGCTGATAAACCAGGCAGACCAAGTCAGCTGGAGCCAGGACATATCCGCAGCGACCCGAAGCGCGCGTCCTGCGTGACGAATAGGGCGGGCTTTAATGCTCGGATTGGACCTCATGGGAACCCTCCTCCCCGGTTAAGTGGATAAATAAATCCTGCAGCGGAACCGGGCCGATGTCGAGGCCTTTGCCCGCCGCGGCTCTGCGCCGCGCCTCATCGATTTCCCCATAGACCATAGCGGCTTTCGTTCCGCCCAGCTGTTGAACGTTCAGCACTTTCATGCCTCGCACAAACTCATCGACGTCGGCAGCCGTTCCGGTGATGGATGCGCCGCGGTCCAGCAAACGGTCGATCGACTCCTTGAGCAGCATTCGTCCTTTGTGCAAAATCACCACGTCCTCGAACAAATAATCCATCTCCGATACGAGGTGGGTGGACAGGATGATCGTCCGCGGGTGGCCCGCCTGATCCTCCAGCAATTGCTTGTAAAAAATCTCCCGGGTCGGCGCGTCCATCCCGCGGTAAACCTCGTCAAAGATCGTCACAGGGGACCGGCTCGCCAGCCCGATGACGGCATTCAGCGCCGACTGCATCCCGCTGGAGAGCTTCTTGACCGGCACGTCCTGCGGCAGGCCGAACAAGTGTATCAGTTCCTCGGCATATGCCCGGTCAAAATGGGGGCGGTATCGCTCGGCTACCTGCAGCATGCCCCTCACTTTTTCGCTTTCTTCACTGTAGTCGGTTTCAAAAACGAAGCTGACCTGGGCCATCGTCTCGGCGTGCTCGAACGGATTCCGGCCGCCGATGCGCACCTGTCCTGCCGTTGGCTCTATATAGGAAGCCAGCAGGGAGAGCAGAGTGGTTTTGCCCGCGCCGTTTCTGCCCAGCAGACCATAAATTTTTCCGGCTTCCAGCTCTAAGGTGATATCCGTTAGCGCACGATGGCTGCCAAAATTGACACTCACTTGCTCTAGCATAACGTCAAGGCTCATTTTGAATCCCCTCCTTTGCTTTGGTAATCAACAGATTCATTTCGCCCTCGGCTATGCCCAGCTTCGCGGCTTCCCGCATCATCGGCAGGACGTATTCATCGAGAAACCGTTCTTTGCGCTGCGTCAGCAGTATTTCCTTTGCCTTCTCGGCGACGAACATGCCAACCCCCCTCTTCTTGTACAAAATACCGGCGTCCACCAGCAGATTGATGCCTTTGGCAATCGTCAGGTGATTGATTTTATAAAATTGCACCAGCTGCGTCGTTGACGGAATTTGCTCATGCTCCTTTAGCTGGTCGTTCACGATCTGATCCTCAATCAGCTCTTTGATCTGCAGAAAAATCGGCTTCTTGTCGTCAAAAGACGGACTCAACGGGAAATCACCTCCGTGTCCCTTTATTGTTAGTTATATGGTTATATAGTCTTGTATATAACTATATAAATAAACTTTCCTCCCGTCAACCTTCTTTCGTACCGAGGTACGACGGCATTGCCGCTTAGCCGCCGCCTAGCCGCCGCTTAGCCGCCTTGCCTCTAACGCTTGCAACAAAGCTTATATCCGCCGAAATAGACATGTTGCGATTCTAACGCGGATCACAGAGCCTATTGTTCATTTTTACGAAAAAAAACGGCTGATCTCTGCAAAATAGCGTTGCTCAGAAGCGTTAGAAGTTCTAGAGCGGCAAATTTGCCACATTAGCGTTTCTGATCAGCGTTAGCACAGAATTCGCCACATCAGCGTTGCTCACCAGCGTTAGCGTTGGCACCGTAACCGCACAGTACCCAAAGCGCAAAAAAACGGGCCGCCCGGCCGCAACGACCGGGACAACCCGCTTCCATTTAGATTTTGTCCTGCAAAAAATTCTTAATCTTCGCCAGCGTCGCGGCGGGATCGATGTTTTGCAGCAAATAGTCGGATTCTTTCTTGAAAACGACCTGTTCGGAATAGTTCCGCAAGTACTCTTCGATGACCTCGGGAGGTGCCCCTTCCCGTTCCTCGCGCAGCCGAATGTCTTCCTTCGTCACGTAGAGGAAAATCCGAATCGCCTGCGGCCCAAACCGTTTCCGTAACGCCTGCAAGCCGTCATGATTCACGACGACGATCGCGGCGCCGTGCTGCTCCAAGGCTTCGCTCAGTTCGCGTTCCGCGATTCCGTAGCTGCCGCGCTCCAGGCGGACGCTTTGACTAAACTCTTGCCTGTCGAGCATCGACTGAAAGTCCGCTTCCGCGATAAAACGATAGTGTTCGCCGTCCCGTTCCCCCTTGCGCATGGCACGGGTCGTGTAAGGCAGCACATACGGAAGGTCCAACTCAGCGCTTAGCTGCTTGGCGATGCTCTTACGGCCTGAGCCGCTCGTACCGGTGATGACGATCACCTTGGGCTGCGGGGCGCGATCGTCCGCCAGGGCCGTGTCGGCCGGGCCAAGGGTTTCGTTCTCGTTGCGGACAGGGTCAGAGGTTGATTTCGAGCCTTTCAGCCATTTCCACATCGCGTCTCCGTGCGCGTTATCCGGCTTAACGGGAATGCCGCCGGCAGAACCGCACGGATTCACCTCCTTCGCGAACGTCTTTACTTCCTATGTCGGCAAAAAGAGGGGAAAAATTGAATGAATCCCGGTTATACTCCGGATATATCCGCATTCACGCCGTCCGTTTCCTCAAAACACCCGCCGCGCGGTGACGAACCGCTTTTTCCACTGGCCATCGAACGCTTCGACATGAACTCCCTGCTCCTTGGAGTACGTGTGCAAAATTTGATTGTCGCCGATGTAGATTCCGACGTGGCCGATTTCCAGCCCGCGTGCGCCGAAGAACAGCAGATCCCCCTTGCGCAGTTCGTCCAGACCAACCTCCGTACCTTCTTTGGCTTGGTCATAGGAAACGCGCGGAAGCTCGATCGAGAGAATATCTTCGTACACTCTTTTCACGAAAGAAGAGCAGTCGAACGTTTTCGTCTGGTCCGGCGACGCGCCGAATTCGTAAGGCGTGCCTTCGAACGTTTTGCCATACGCGATCAGCTCGTCCGCCTGCTTGTCCGCGAGGGCGTCGCTCCGATAGTCGGTGTACTTCGGCTTGGCCGATACATAACCGGAGCGACCGTCCGCAGTGCGCACCTCCAGCCAGAGCGCGCCAGCCTCGCGAACGACATGCAGCTTGCTGCCGGCGAGAAGCAGCTCCTCGCCGACTGTTTCGCTATCCGCATCCGGCGCGCTGCGCAGGTTAACGCCCCACGCAACGGTGGTTTCGTATGTAAACGCCGAGGTGATCCGCACCGTGCGGTGCTCGCCGTCCCAAACCACGTCGCAGCCCAGGGCTTCGCTTACGAACCGCAGGGGCACCAGGGAATAACCGTTCATAATCTGTCCAGGTACCGGCAGCGTGAAGGTCTGCCCGTTCAACTGCGCCGTGGGGTCGCCGATCCGGTAAACCAGCTTCATTTGGCCCCGGGTGGCCGTGACGGTCTTGCTCTCGTCGTCCCAAACCAGCTTGGCACCCAGCGCCTCAAAAACGTCGCGGATCGGCAACAGGACGCTGCCGCTCACCAGGACCGGCGACGTCTCCGTCTGCAACGGTCGCCCGTCGAGTTCGACCGCGATGCGGCCCGTTGTGGCGGAGGCGGTTGGAGCGGCCGGGATCGCTGCCGTCAAAGCATCCGAAGCCGCGCTGCCCGCAGGCTCCGCACCGGCCGTTCCCGCCTGGACGGACAGCACGAGGGAGGCTGCCAGCAGCCAGGTGAGTCTTCGTGTTCTTGTGTTGAATGGTTTCGTCATGATAAATCACCTATTTTCTGGATGGATTTATATAGTTGGACGAAACCAAGGCCGATTAGTTGTGTGGAAAATGTTTCCTATCCCTGCGAGCCCAACGGTGTCAGGCGCTCTAAGCCGTTCATATACTTCCGCAGTGCGCGCGGAATCCGGATGCTGCCGTCTTCTTCCTGATGATTTTCCAGTAATGGAATCAGGATACGCGGCGAGGCGACCATGGTGTTGTTCAACGTGTAGCAATATTGCAGCTTGCCGTCCCGGTCTTTGAAGCGGATATTCGAGCGACGCGCCTGAAAATCCAGCAACTGCGACGACGAATGAGTCTCCCCGTAAGCCCCGCGGCTCGGCATCCACGTTTCGATGTCGTATTGCTTATACGTTTTTTGCGACATGTCTCCGGTACAAACCGCCATCACCCGGTAAGGGAGCTCCAGAAGCTGAAGCAGCTCCTCGGCGTTTTGCGTGATTTCCTGAAACAGCCGCTCTGACAGCTCCAGGTCGTTCTCGCACAGCACCACCTGCTCGACCTTCGAGAACTGATGCACGCGGTACAAGCCGTGCACGTCCCTGCCCGCCGAGCCGACCTCGCTGCGGAAACATAACGAAGCCGCGGCCAGCTTCACCGGATGGGTAACGTCGACGATCTCGCGGTCGAAGTACGACACGAGCGGGACCTCGGCGGTGCCGACCAGCCAGCGGTCGTCCTCGGCTATCCGGTATGTCTGATCCGTGCCCAGTGGGAAGAACCCGGTGTTCACGAGCGCCTCCGAGCGAACCATTAACGGGACCTCCAGCAAGGTGAATCCTTTGGCCGCGAGGAGATCCACGGCCAGCTGTTGGACCGCCCGGTGCAGCAGCACCCCTGTGCCGCTCAAGTAGTAGTTGCGCGCACCGGCTGTTTTGACCCCGCGGGGGATGTCGATCATCCGATGAAGCTCGCCTAACGCCACGTGATCCCGCGGTACAAAGTCGAATGCCGCCGGTTCGCCGTCCCGCTTGACCTCGACATTGTCGAGATCCGACCGGCCTTTGGGCGTATCCGGCGAGACCGGGTTAGGGACAAGCAGCATCAGCCGTCGATACTCGCGTTCGGCTTCCTCCAGCTCTTTCTCCAGCCCGCTCAGCCGCCGGTTTAACTGCTTGACCTCTTCTTTCAATGTGGCTGCGGCCTCCGGCCCTTGCTCCCGGAGTTGCGCTTCGATCTGCGGCGTCAGCCGGTTGCGCTCCTGCCGTAACCGCTCCGTCTCCTGCAACAAGGCCCGGCGTTGGTCGTCCCAATGCAATAGCTCCGGGACCGACAAAGCGATCCCTTTTTCCTCCGCTACCGTTTGAACCTGCTCCTGATGCTCCCGAATCCATTTCACGTCTAACATGGGTGATCCGCTCCTTTACGTATGAGAATACAAAAAGCGCCCTTCGTCCGATTGGGACGAGGAGCGCTTATCGACTCGCGGTGCCACCCAAATTGATCAAACCGGCAGGTCCGGTTCAATCCCCTTTAGTTCCGCGGTAACGGGCGGACCCGGTTAGCTTAGGAGGGAGATTTTTGCGCGTTAAGCGCGCAGTTCCCCTTGACGAAAACGCCTCCGAGTTGGATGCTCTTCATAGGCATGATTCCGAGATTTGATTTGTATAGCAGTATAGCGTAAGTGACCCAGGATTTTCAAGAGGGAGGGAAATATCAGATGAGAAAATTGCTGCTTACCGGCTTCGAACCCTTTGGCGGCGAACCGATCAATCCGGCGGTTGAAGCGGTTCGCCGGCTGCAGGGCCGAGGGATCGGCTCCTTTGAGGTCGTAGGGCTGGAGCTTCCGACGGTGTTCGGCCCATCCCTCGAGCGTCTGTTGACCGGTATCCGGGAAACCGAACCCGAGGTGGTGATCGCGTTGGGGCAGGCTGGCGGACGTAAGGGGATCTCGTTCGAGCGGATTGCCGTTAACCTCAGCGATGCCGACATCGCCGACAATGCGGGATATCGGCCGGTCGACGTTCCGGTCGTACCGGAGGGTCCGGCGGCTTACTGGACCACGCTGCCGGTCAAGCGCATGGCGGAACGGCTGCAGGAGAAAGGGATCCCCGCGTCGCTTTCGCTGTCGGCCGGCACCTTTGTGTGCAACCATGTTTTTTACGGGCTGATGCACCATCTCGCCGTCAGCGGCAAGCCGATCCGGGGCGGATTCATCCATGTCCCTTACCTGCCGGAACAGGCGGAACGGCATCCCGGCGCCCCGAGCATGGCGCTGGAGCAGATGGTGGAGGGGTTGGAACAGGCGATTAGAGCGATGACGGAGTAAAAAAGGCGGCTCCGCCAGAGGCCTTACGGTCTTCGGCGGAGCCGCTTTTTTTGTATCTAACCGTGGATTTGAGGACAAACCGTGAACTTTCCCGTTTTCCGCCGCACATCTCATCGCCTAAGTCCGTTAAGCAATGTGAGGGGAGGTTTTCATGTGTCGGTCGACATCGAAGAACTTTACGACAAAATCTATCGCTATTGCTACTATAAGGTCGGCAATGCTTCTTTGGCGGAAGACCTGACGCAGGAAACCTGCCTCAAGTACTTTGCGCAGAACTCATACATCGAACGCGGGAAGCCGCTGGCCTATCTTTACACCATCGCGCGAAATCTGTGCATGGACACGTTCCGCAAAAAACAGCCGGAACAACTGGCCGGAGAGCTGCCCGACACGGATTCGTTGGACCGGTTGGAGCTTCAAATCGTCGTCCGGCAGGCCTTAACAACGCTGCCGGAACTGGAACAGGAGCTGTTGCTATTGCGATACGCAAACGAGCTGGCCGTCAGCGAAATTGCGGCGATCACGGGACTTTCCCGTTTCGCGGTCTACCGGAAGACAAGTTCTGCGCTGGCTGCTCTGAAGGCCATGCTGAAAGGGGAGGATGCTCTTGACTAACCGATGGAAAAACGCCTTGCAAACCGCGTTTGAAGCACCGAAACCCGAGGATAAAGAGCGATTCCTGAAAACGCTGCGTTATCCCAAAATCTCCGGTGCGGATTTCTTCCTCAGCCAGTTTCGCTATATTCGCAAACGGGTCTGGGCGCTTTCCGCCGTGATCGCGGCGATGGGATGGGCCGTTGCCCTATCTTCGCCGCAGGCCAATCTTTGGCATGCGGAAGCGGGCCGGCTCTGGACCCTTTCCGCCCTCCTGCCGTTCTTGGCTTTGCTGACGGCTACGGAACTGTCGCGCTCCACGGGCTGTCGCATGGCGGAGCTGGAATTGAGCTGCCGATTCAGCCTGCCGCAGGTCGTTATGGCGCGGGCCGCTATTTTAGGCGGAGGAAACTTCCTTATATTGTCGCTGCTTCTGACTCTGATTAGCCAGAGGTCGTCCTATGGCTTGCTGCAAGCTGCGACCTACCTGCTCGTTCCCTATCTTATGACCTGCGGCGTCAGCCTGTGGATCGCAAACCGGGTGCGCGGACGGGAAAGCGTCTATGGCTGCGCCGCAGCGGCCTGTCTCGTCAGCATGACGAACGTCGTTGCCGCCGGCGCGTTGCGGTTTCTTTATACCAACGCGTTTCTGGGCTACTGGCTGCTCCTGTTTGCCGCAAGCAGCTTGTTCATCGGCATTCAGTTGCGTGATTTGCATAAACGAACGGAGGAGAGAACATGGGACTTATTCTTGACCGAGTGACCAAGCACTACGGCCCAAAAATCGCCTGCGACCGGATTTCCCTTACGCTTCGTCCCGGCGTGTACGGCCTGCTGGGCGCCAACGGCGCCGGCAAAACGACGCTGATGCGCATGATGTGCGGGGTGCTGGCCCCGACGTCCGGCACCATCGCTTATGAAGGCATCGACGTCAGTCACGAGGATTACCGCGACGCATTGGGATATTTGCCGCAGGATTTCGGTTATTATCCCGAATTTTCGGCGCTTGATTTCATGCTCTACATCGCCACGCTGAAGGGGCTGCCCAAGCCGCGCGCCCTTGAAAAATCGCGGGAATTGCTGGAACTGGTTTCGCTGGAGAAGGAGGCAAACAAGAAGATCAAAACCTTCTCCGGAGGCATGAAACAACGGCTTGGCATCGCGCAGGCGATGTTGAACGACCCCAGGATTTTGATTTTGGACGAGCCGACGGCCGGTCTCGATCCGAAGGAACGGGTGCGCTTCCGCAATTTAATATCCCGGCTTGGCGCGGATCGTATCGTCCTGTTATCCACCCATATCGTCTCGGACGTGGAACACATTGCGGATCTCATCCTGGTAATGAAAGACGGCCAGCTCATCCATCAGGGGACCTTGGAGGAGATTATCCGAACCATACAGGGGAAAGTGTGGGAATGCACCGTTCCGCAAGCGTCGGCGGATGTTTTGTGCGATAAGCATCTGGTCGTTAATCTGCGGCAAGAGGGGGCGGACGTGTTCTTGCGTCTGGTGTGCGAGGAGAAGCCCGGCGACTCAGCGGTCCCCGTACAAGCTACGCTGGAGGATCTTTACCTTTATTATTTCAGCGAGGTGAGCGAACGATGAACGGCTTTTGGAGCCTGGTCGGTTTCGAATATCGAAAAATTTTGCGCAAAAAAAGCGTGGTTATTACCTTGCTGTTAGCGATGATCCTTTCCATGATCAGCTGTTGGGGGACGCTGCTCGGCAACTATTACATCGATGGCAAGCTGTTCGAGTCCCATTATGAAGGCATGGTCAAGGACCGGACTTACGCCCGGTCCCTTGCCGGCCGGGAGATCGGCGCGGGATTGATCCTGGAAGCGGCCCAAGCTTATGCGCAGATCCCGGAAGCTAACCTGTATCAAGGGACCGAGGAATATCAGACGTTGGCTCGGAAGTACAGCGGGATATACTCCATCAGCCGCGCGATTTACAACACCGCCTCACGGCGGTTCAATATGGAGGATTTTCAAGTCCTGACGAAGAAGCAGGCTGACGAATTCTACACCCTGCGCCGGGATAAACAGACGTTGGCCGTGGAACAAACCCGTATGAGTGATCGAGGCAAAGAGGCGGTACTAGCGCTGGATGCCCGGGTAACAACGCCGTTTACTTTTTCTCATACCGAAGGCTATACGCGTTTCTTTACTCTGATGTACTCCGAAGGCTTGATGGCTGCGTTCGTGATGGCGATTTGCATCGCTCCGCTGTTTTCGTCCGAATATGCCACCGGAGCCGATCAGCTCATCCTCGCTTCGAAGCACGGGAAACGCAGGTTGATTAAAGCCAAATTATTTACGGGCTTTTCGTTGGCGGCCGCGATAAGCCTGACCCTGACCGCGTTGAGTTATTTCCTGTCGATGCTCACCTTCGGATTTGAAGGCGGGAACGCGCCGTTGCAGCTCTACTACCCTATGTCGCCCTATCCAGTGACGATGGGGCAGACGGCGCTGCTGCTGTCGATCTGCATTTTTTTCGCCTGCTTGCTCACTTCGGCTATAACCATGCTGCTGTCCGCAAAACTTAAAACTCCGTTCGGGGTCATCGTGCTCATCAGTCTGTTGCTTGTCGTACCTTTGTTCGTCAATGTACACTACGACCGCATATGGCTGTTTAATCTTATCCATCTTCTGCCGACATACATGATGGATTTTGGTCCCGTGACCAGCCCGATCCAGTATGAAACGCTTGGATGGGTAATCCGCCCGTACGTATTCATGCCGTTATTTGCTGCTGTAGTGAGTATCCTGCTTGCACCGCTGGCCTATCGTGCCTTCAAGAACCATCAAATCGTTTAGCCGACCCGGTTATTTCGCTCCATCCGCAGCGCCTTGCGCGCGGCTTCTTTCAAGGCGGCCATCATCTGCAAGTATGGATGGGGCCCGTAACTGACGCGGGCGACGCCTAACTCGGCCAGCTCGCGGGGCGAAGGCGAGGACGCGCCGCCAACCATGATGTTGACCGGGAGCGGGGACGATTGGCACAAAGCCTCGATCAACCGCAGGTCGCTCAGGCCCGGCACGAACAAACCGTTGGCTCCGGCCGAAACATGCAGTTCTGCCAGAGCGAGGGCTTGTTCAATTTGCTTGGTTCGAATAGGCATCGTAGGCTCCTCCTTCTTGTTTCTCGTGCTTCAGCAGCCAGCTTTTGCGGGACAGTCCGCCGCCATAACCCCCGAGATCGCCGTTTGCGTTGATGACGCGGTGACAGGGGATGACAAGGGCCAGTTGATTGGCCCCATTGGCTTGGGCGACGGCGCGGAAGGCCGACGGAGAGCCAACTTCTGAGGCCAGCTCGGCATACGAGCGCGTCTCCCCGGGAGGGATTTGCCGCAGCCGGGTCCATACCTGCTGCTGAAACGGCGTACCGAGCAATCGCAGCGGAGTGGTGAACTCGGTTAACCGTCCGTCGAAGTATTGGGCGAGCTCTCTCTCAATCGAGCGGATCGGACCGGTGAATCCAGGGATCACTGCGGATTTCGTCCGCTTGCGGAGCCGCTCGACTTCGCGCTCCAAACCGCGGCGGTCCACGAACTCCAGCAGGTACAACGCTTCCTCATCGGCAATCGCGATCATCGGCCCAAGCGGGGTGTCGAGCCATGCCGCCCGCAGCACGCGATTCTCCTCCAGGCGAGATGGCGCAGCCCCCATAATCCGGGAGAAGGCGTCCCGGAAGCCGCTGCTCGACTCATATCCCATAGCAAGCTGGGCGTCGATGACCGGCCGGCCTGAGCGGATGTTCCCCAGCGCCAGACCCATGCGCCGGGCGCGGGCATATTCCACGAAGGTCATGCCAAAACGCTTCTTGAACTGGCGGCGCGCCGTGGACGCGTCGACAGAGAGTTGCCTGAAGTCTTCGTCCTTCCAGCGCTTCTCCGGATGAGCCTCGACCGCTTCCACCAGCTGGCGGACCAGATCCGACACGCGGCTTGGATGGGATAACGGGCGACAGCGTTGGCAGGGCCGAAACGAGGCGAGCAGCGCTTCCTTGGCGGTCTCGTAAAATTCGCAGTTTTCGAATTTCGGTTTTCGCGCTGGGCAAGTGGGCCGGCAGAAGACGCCGGTGGTTTTGACGCCAACGTAAAATACCCCTTCATACTCCGTATTTTTCTCCAATAGAGCTTGATAATACTCTTCTTTCCATTCGGCGAGAATCATTCAGGCAGGGCCCTCCTTGTCGTTCAACTTTGTTCCCCCATTATATCGTTTGCAGCAAGGCGGTGCCGCCGAAAATCAGGCATTGATTTTCCGGTCAAGACTTCCATTGTGGGCGAGTGAGATTTGTTATATGATATCATGGTAAATTGGGTAAACACGCTAGGATTTATGGGGCCATCCGCAGTTCTAACGCTTGCCACAGCGCTTAATAGTGATCCACAGCGTTGTTAGAAACGGTACAATGAGGAAATCCTTCAAATAGATTTTCTCATCCGCGTTAGAGCAGTGGGAACAACCTGAGGGCATCCATGGCATGGAGAAGCACTAGGAGGGCCGCCCCGAAATCTAGTTTGAAACGATAAATTCTTTGGTAGTGGAGGAAACGATGTATCCTAAAGACTTCAACTATAAAATGCCCGCCGAATGGGCGGCACATGAACGTACTTTTATCTCCTGGCCGGTACAGGAGTCGATGGTTTATCCCGACCGGTACGCCGAGGTGTGCGACGGGTATGCCGAATTCATTACGGCGATCGCCGAATTTGAACCGATCACCGTGGTTGTGAATCCGGATGATATACAGAAGGTGAAGGCCCGCTTCGAGCAGGATCCAAACACAGGTCGCATCTCTTATCTGCCGATTGAGCATAACGATGCTTGGCTGCGCGACAACGGCCCGACGTTCCTCGTCCATCCAGAAGGGGAGTTGGCCGGGGTCAACTGGGGATTTAACGCCTGGGGCGGCAAGTATTCGCCGTGGGATCTGGACGATGCAGTCGCGCCGCAAATCCTGGAAGCCCTCAAAGTCAAACAATTCGACGCGCCATTGGTGCTCGAGGGCGGTTCGATCCATACGGACGGAGAAGGTACGCTGCTGACTACCGAGGAGTGCCTGCTGAACAAGAACCGCAACCCGCACATGAGCCGGGAAGAGATCGAGGCAGCGGTCAAGAACTTCACGAACGTTGACCAAATCATCTGGCTGAAACGCGGCCTGAGCGGGGACGAAACGGACGGACATATCGACAATGTGGCTTGCTTCGCCGCGCCGGGTAAGGTGATTCTGCAAGTGTGCGACGATCCGAGCGACGACAACTATGCGATTACGCAGGAAAATATCGCGATCCTGAGCGAAGCAACGGACGCCCAAGGCCGTAAGCTGGAGATCCTTCCGATCCCGCAGCCGCCGCAGGCGTTCTACGAAGACAGCCGTCTGACGCTGAGCTATTTGAATTTTTATTTCGTCAACGGCGGTATCATTTTGCCGGTCTTTGGCGGGGCTGCGGTGGAAACCGACCGCCAGGCCGTGAAGGTATTGAGCGAGGCATTCCCGGATCGCAAGATCCGTACCGTCGACGGCATGGCCATCATCCGCGAGGGCGGCAACGTGCATTGCACGACGCAGCAAATGGCGGCAAGACGCCCATAAACTTTTAGCGAAAGGGGTTCGATCATCGACATGAGAAACGTCAAAGTGGCAGCGACGCAAATGAGCTGCTCATCCAATAGAGAAGAGAATATCGCCAAAGCCGATCAGCTGGTTCGACAAGCGGCGGCGCAAGGGGCACAGATTATCCTGCTGCAGGAGCTGTTCGAAACCCCTTATTTCTGCCAAAAAGAAAAGTCCGACTACTACATCTATGCGACGGAGCTGGAGGAGAACGCAGCGATCCAGCATTTCCGTAAAGTGGCTAAGGAGCTGGAAGTGGTTCTGCCGATCAGCTTCTATGAGAAAAAGAACAACGCCCGTTACAACTCGCTGGCCGTGATCGACGCCGACGGCGAGGTTCTCGGACGTTACCGCAAGAGCCATATCCCGGACGGGCCGGGGTATGAGGAGAAGTTTTATTTTAATCCGGGAGATACCGGGTTTAAAGTGTGGAAGACGCGCTACGCGAAGATTGGCGTCGGCGTCTGCTGGGATCAGTGGTACCCGGAAGCCGCCCGCTGCATGGCGCTGATGGGCGCCGAGCTGCTGTTCTATCCGACGGCGATCGGCTCCGAACCGCAGGACGGCTCGATCGACTCCAAGGATCACTGGCAATTGTGCATGCTCGGGCATGCTGCTTCCAACCTGGTGCCGGTGATCGCTTCGAATCGGGTCGGCATGGAAACCGACGAAGAGTCGAGCATCACTTTCTATGGCTCGTCCTTCATCGCCGGACCGCAAGGCAACAAAGTCGCGGAAGCCGACCGTACAGAGGAGACCGTACTGGTGGCGGAATTTGACCTAGACCAGCTGGAGATTCAGCGGATCGAATGGGGCATCTTCCGCGACCGTCGGCCGGACCTGTACAAGATCATCACCTCCTACGACGGCGAGCTTCGCATCGACTAAACCGCATAAGCCACGCCAGCTCGTGAAGCCCCCAATTCCACCGTGTTTTGTGATTGGGGGCTTTTGCCGATGAATTAGGCACACTAGAGTTCAGGGTGACCTTATTTCAGATGCCCGGACGTTCATAGAAAGAAGGGATAAGAGTGGCACGATCGCTGTATTTTGCATTAATTCTACTTAGTTTGATTTGGGGCGGCTCGTTTTTCTTCATCAAAATCCTGCTGCCCGACTTCGGGCCCTGGACCGTCGCATTTCTGCGTTCGACCTTCGGGCTCGCAACAATTACGGGGGTGATGCTCGTCCTGCGCAAGCCGTTTGGGTTTCGTGCGATTCCCTGGGTGGCCATGGTCATTATGGCGCTGGTCAACACGGCGATTCCTTGGGCGTTGATCGGATTCAGCGAGACGCGGCTGACGAGCAGCTTGGCATCGGTGCTGAACGCTACGACCCCGCTCTGGACGCTGGTGGTGGGCGTCGTGTTCTTCCGCGTCGCCACGACCCGCATGCAGTGGGCGGGGATGGGCATCGCCTTCCTTGGTTTGCTCGTGCTTGTTGGCGTCAGCCCAACCTCACTCGCCTCGGTGGATCTGCTTGGGTTCACTTGCATGCTGGCGGCAACGCTGTGTTATGCGGTGGGTACGCACCTGTCCAAGCGACTGTCCGGCGGACTATCGATGTATCAGGTCACCTTCGGCACGCTGATTAGTGCGATGGCGGGCAGCGGGCTCATGGCGCTGACCCTCGAACGGGACTCGCTGGCGCCGCTGGCTTCCCTTCCCACGCTTGGCGCGGTGATTGGCCTAGGTGTGTTCGGTTCGGGGGTGGCCTATATTCTGTTTTACTTTATGGTACAAAAAGGAACCCCGCAATTCGCCACCACCGTCACGTATCTCGTTCCGGCTAGTGCGATTATTTGGGGGTTCACGTTGCTGAACGAGCCGGTGAGCTGGCGTTTGCTGGCCGGACTGGTGTTTATCCTCGGCGGAGTGTATCTCGCGAATCGGAGCAGCTCGCGCAGCGCCAGACAGGCAACCAAACGCCAGGAGAGCCCGACTGCTTCTGATGCTGGTGCTGGCGCTGGCACCGAACCGGACGCGGCAGCCCTCCCGGCCAATCCGCCTCGTTAGCCTTCGGCCCGCAAGGCGAGGGGCTCCGGCAAACGGAACCATTCGTCCAGGTCGATCCGGGGTTCTCCGCGTCGATGGTACCACTCATTGGTTCGTGGATCGTAGGTATAGTCCCTGGCCCAATTTCGACCCTGGGCGGCCACCTGACGAATTGCATCTCCGGTATAAGCGACTTCGCCCGTCGTCATCATCGGATGCAAGGAGATTCGCACCCAGCCGGGTTTTGCCGTGAAGTCGCCGCCGGCGATTCGCCGGGCGATGCGCTGCGAGGCGGCCTGATCCAGTCCAAGCAGGTAATGGCCGTACGTTCCCGCACAGGAGCAACCGCCCCGTGCCTGGATGCCAAAACGGTCGTTCAGGAGTTTGACGGCCAGGTTATAATGGATCGGCTCTAAGGTGAAGGAGACAATGCCAAGACGCTCACGGCTGCTGCCGCCTAAGACGTTCAGGCCCGGGATGGCTTCAAACTCCGTCAGCAGCCGGTTCGTCAGCTCTCGCTCCCGGCGCAGCAGGCGGCCGATACCCATCTGCTCCTTGAGTCGCAAACTTAATGCCGTACGGATCGCCTGCATGACCCCCGGCGTCCCGCCATCCTCCCGCGTTTCGGCGTCGGGCAGATACTGGACTACGCCCCACGGGCTGGTCCAGGACACGGTACCGCCTCCCGGGCGGTCCGGCGACGCCCCTGCGCACAGCCCCGCATCCATCACCAGCACCCCGCCTGTGCCGGGGCCGCCCAGGAATTTATGCGGGGAGAAGAGGAGGGCGTCGAGCCGCTCCTCCGGCGCTCCCGGCGGGTGCATGTCGATCGGCGTATAGGGCGCGCTGGCGGAGTAATCCGCCACGCAGATGCCGCCGTGCCGATGCATCACCCGGGCGAGCTCGTGAATCGGCGTGACAAAGCCGGTCACGTTAGAACAGGCGGTGAATGCACCAATCTTGACGCGACGATTCCGATAGCGGCGGAGCACCAAGTCCAACCGGTTGGGATCAACGCGTCCGTCCGCCCCTGGCGGAATGCATACGACTTCGCCCATCGTTTCCGTCCAGGAGATGTGGTTGGAGTGGTGCTCCATATGCGTGACAAAAATAACCGGCCGCTCCCGCTCGGCCATCCCCCTCCGGAATGGCTCTCGCCAAGGGGCAGGGGCCTTCAACCCAAGCAGGCGCTGCAGCTTGTTTACCGCCCCCGTCATCCCTGTCCCCTCGAACAGTAGGATGTCGTTTGGACCGGCGTGGACATGGTGTTTGACGATCCGCTTGGCTTCTTCATAGGCGGTGGTCATGGCGGTGCCGGTAATGTTGGCGGCGGTGTGGGGATTGCCTGCGAGCGGACCAAACTCCTGGGCCAGCTTCGTTTCAATCGGCCGATACAGGCGGCCGCTGGCTGCCCAATCGGCATACCGCAGCGTTTGGATTCCGTACGGCGTCATAAATAGGTGCCGGTAGCCGATCGTATTTTCCCGGTAAACCTCGAATTCCAATTCCTCTGTCTCCAGCAAGCCGAGTCTCCCCCTATAGGTAACTGTAATCACGCTTTAGGTTATGTGCATTCGCCTAGGGGCGTTAGGGGGAAGGGAGAGAGTTCGGAAAACGTCCACAAAGGGGACGAGCGGCTCGCAGAAGACAGCCTAGACTTCAAATAAACAGCTGAATGTCCGATTCCAACGCATCGCGCAGGTATGTTTGGGCATCGATGATCTCCAACTCCGGGAGGAACTCCTCCGGCTTGAAGCCCATGATGTCGACCGACAGCTTGCAGCCGTAGAACTTGATGTTCTTCTTACGGGCTCCTTTCAAGAAATGGATCAGCCGGGGGGCTTCCTGGTCTTCGATCATTTCGTTCAGCATCCATTTGCCAAGCCCGCTGTAATTCATTTTGGAGAGCGGCAACTCCTCCGGCCCTTTGGGGGTCATCCAGGTCATCAGCTTTTCGTACAGCGACTTGTCCTCCAGCGTCATTTTCTCCGGATCGCGCACGAGAAGCAGGCCCCAGAAAGCAAAAAACATCGTCACTTCCACGTCGATATCCCGAGCGCTGTTTGCCAGAATCAACCCGGCCATCGCTTTATCATAATCCCCGCTGAACATCAGCAAGTTCATCCTTCTTTGCGCCATCGCGACCAAGCCTCCATCATTGTTGTTGGATAAAGCTGGTATTAGTATGGTTCAGGAGAGGCCGTCTATCCTCGGTTCATAAATCGCTCAAAATTTACTGCAATTTGGGGTCGATTGGGGTGGGATGGTGATTTTGTCGAACCTCTTGGAATAATACCGAGGTTTCTAGGGACATGCCCGGCTGGATTCCCAGGATTCGCTCCAGGTCCCCTATCGTGACAGGTCTGGCGTGCTCCATCAACTCATAGCCGATCTGGCCGTTCGTCTCCAGAGTGGCGGTTTTGACGTCAGCGATATTCTTGATGCCAAGCTGTCTTAACCGAACCTCCAAATGGTCCACAGTCAGGCGCATTTTGCGCAAATTCCCAGTGAGAAGTTGGCCGTTCTGAATAATCGGGAGCGCCCGACCGCTCATCACTCGTTCCAACCCGTCCCACTTAACCTGGAGATATTCAAGGATAATTAGGCAAATGATGAAGAGGGTTGCCGAGCCGATGGCTTTCCACAACTCATGATTGGCGATCGGCTGGACAATCGTGGTACCGATCGAAATCATGATGACCGTTGTAGCCACTGTCATTTGGGAAATCGACTTTCTACCGGCGAGACGCAAGAGCACCATGCCAACCAATGCTAATAAAACGGATTTCCAAATCCAATCCAATTCCATGAGGTAAATCCCTCCATATCCACATCGATAACCGTAACTTGCACATTCCTCGGCTTTTTATGCAATCCCCTTTTTACTCCCGGGACACTTCCAGAATCCACCGCTTATCTGTCCTTCTCATTTCCTGTACGATGGAAGGAGTCCAACTATTCTATCTGCTAGGGGTTGACATCATGAGTCATAAGAAGTGGACGCTGGGCATTACAGGGGCAATCGCCGGTACCTTGTTATTTGGCAGCGTATCCAACGCAGCGCCGTACACGGTGAAATCAGGGGATTCCCTATGGAAAATCGCAACAGCCTACCAAATCAGCATAACTCAGTTAAAATCGATGAATCAGTTAACCAACGATTGGATTTATCCGGGGCAAGTGCTAGAGGTGCCCGGACCAACAGCTTATACCGTGCAAAATGGAGAAACGATGTGGTTGATCAGCTTGAAATTTAAGGTTTCGTTGAATTCGCTGATTTCAGCAAACCCGCAATTATCGAATCCCAATAACATCTGGGCCGGATTGCAAATCAACCTTCCGGCGGAAGCGAAATCAACCAATGCTGTGGCCAAGCCGGATCGGTTCGAAAATGGCTTCTTCCCGCTCGCCAAGGGGACGTACACTCCGATGACGAACAGTTATGGTGATGGACGGGCCTGGGCAGAAGATGGCACCGCCCAGCGCTCGCACGAGGGGATCGACATTTTTGCCGATGAAGGGACTCCCGTCTACAGCGCGATGGCCGGAGAAGTCATCAATTATGGCTGGAACGAGCTCGGTGGCTGGCGACTGACCGTGCGGGTCGATGGCTCTACCGCATTTTACTATGCGCATCTATCGCGTTATGCGAAGGGAATCGGTACGGGCAGCAAAGTGACGAAAGGCCAGTTGATCGGTTACGTGGGCAGCACAGGCTACGGTCCGGAAGGGACTTCCGGTCTATTCCTGCCGCATTTACATTTTGGCATCTACCAGACGTCGCCGTGGAAAGCCCTCAACGCTTACCCGTACCTAAGCTGGTGGGAAGCGAATCGTTCCTAACAGGGCCGAAGGCTCTTGATTCCCGGGGTACCTTTGAGGTACCCTTTCTTTACGCCGTCTGCAACCAAACCGGCGATCCCACGTTATTCAGTTTGAGGTGATTGTTTTGAAGAAATCGGCTTTAGGATTGGCGGCGGCATTAGGGCTGCTCTTGCTTGCCGGGTGCAGCTCGTTTGATCCGGTCGACCAGGCGCTGACCCGACTAAGACCGGCTGAAAACGGGGCTGCCTCCCAGCAAACGGACAGACCCTTCACTGTTGAGTTATCCGTTCCGAAGCGAGCGGGTTTAGACGAGACGTTTACGCTGATTGCCAGCCTGCACAATCTGTCAAAACAACGGTTTGAACTGCAGAGCAAGCCACGGATGTTTCATTACCTGATTGTAGACAGTGCGGGGAACCGGGTGAACACGATCACCGAGGTGGACAGCGCGGTAGCTCGCAGCATGGGGGGCGAAACGGATATCAACGAGTTTTTCGAAACCCGAATCGATCGGATCGGCACGTATGAAATTTATGCGGTCGCTGAATTTTCGGTCAAAGAGGATGGCGTATACAAGGACCTCACGTATGAGACGGAACATCACCGCATTGAAATCGGCCCCTACAGCTGACAAAGAGCAGACCCGAAGGATCTAAAGGGATCCCCGGCATCTGCTCTTTTTGGTGTGCTTAGAAATCGAAATGGTCGGGGTCCGGCCCGATCCGAAGGTTCTCGTTCAAGGCGCCAATCCGCGCCATATCCTCGGCCGTTAACTCGAAATCGAATACGCTCGCGTTCTCGGCAATGCGGTGTGGCTTGGTCGATTTCGGAATGGTGATCACACCGTTCTGCAAGTCCCAACGAAGGAGGATCTGCGCCACCGATTTCCCATAATGGCGGGCAAGCTCAACCAGTAAAGGATGATCCAGCAATTGCCCTTGCATCAGCGGGGACCAGGCCTCCATTTGAATGCCGTGCTCGCGGCAGAAGGTTTGCACTTCTTGCTGCGTCAGACGCGGATGGTATTCGACCTGGTTAACCATCGGAACGATCTCCGCGTCCGCCATTAAGTCCTTCAGATGATGAACCTGGAAGTTGCTGACGCCGATCGCTTTGACTTTTCCGGCTTTGTAGAGCGTCTCCAACGCCCGCCAGGCTTCTTTGTATTTACCAGCCACTGGCCAGTGGATCAGGTACAGATCGAGATAGTCCAAACCCAGCTTGCGCAGGCTCGTTTCATAAGCGGCCAGCGTCTCTTCGTATCCAAGGTCGTCATTCCATACCTTGGAGGTGACAAACAGGGCTTCACGCGGGATATCGGCTTGCCGCAAACCTTCGCGGATACCTTGTCCAACGCCCGATTCATTCCCGTAGATCGCTGCGGTATCGATGCTGCGATAACCGTAGGCGATGGCGGATTTGACCGCGTTGACGAGTTCGGGACCCTCTTCGACCTGGAAGACGCCAAGGCCCAGCCAAGGCATCTTCACTCCATTGTGCAGCGTAGTGGTATTTTGTAAATGGGTGATCATAAACATTGAACCTCCTGTTGAAGTTTAGGATGAGTGTGCGTTTCTTGCCGATCTTTCTGTTCTAGGACGCGGCTCCAGCCGGTGAGAACCACCGCGGCCGCGACCATCAGCGCGCCGATCCACGAGGTATGGATGAGGCCGATTGAATCGGCGATGATTCCGCCGAGGTAAGACCCAAGGGCTATTCCGGCGTTAAATGCCGCGATGTTGATCGCGGAGGCGACGTCGACTGCAGAGGGGACGAATCGTTCCGCCAGCATGACGACATACACTTGCAGCCCCGGTACGTTCATGAAGGCCAGCAGCCCCATGAGGAAAATGGTTGCCAAGCCGGCGGCCTTAAACGGTGCTGTAAACAGTAAGGCCAGGAGGATGAGCGCCTGAACCATAAACATATAGAACAAGGCGCGGATCGGCTGACGATTGGACAGCTTGCCGCCAACCATGTTACCGATGGCAATCGCAACGCCGTACACGAGCAAAATGACGGCGACGGCACTTTCCTTAAAGCCCGTAATATCCAGTAGGATCGGCGACAGGTAGGTGTAAACGACAAAGGTGCCGCCATACCCTAAGGCCGTGATCAAGAACAGGAGCAGCAACCGCCCGTTCGTGACCAGCTTCACCTGGTCGCGCAACGCGGTTCGCGTCCCTTTCCGCAAGCCGGACGGAATCAGCAGGCTATTGGAGATGAAGCCAAGCAGTCCGACGGCGACGATCAAGATAAATGCAGCGCGCCAGCCAAGCTGCTGTCCGATAAAGGTGCCCAGCGGAACGCCGGTGACCGTCGCCACGGTTAAACCGGTGAACATGATCGATATAGCGCTGGCCCGGCGGTGTTCCGGCACCAGGTCGGCGGCAATCGTGGAACCGATCGACATGAACACGCCGTGCGAGAAGGCGGAGACGACCCTTGCGACGAGTAACATGCCGATCCCGGTCGCCGCGGCTGCCAGGGCATTGCCGATCATGAACACGACCATGATCCCTAGCAGCAGCGTTTTGCGTGACAACCGTGCCGTTAGTGAGGTGAGAACCGGCGCCCCGAAGGTGACGCCTAATGCATATAAGGAAACGGTCAACCCCGCCGTGGTTGTAGAGATGTGCAGATCCTCGGCGATCAAGGGCAGCAGACCCACGCTGATAAATTCGGTAGTTCCGATCGCAAAGGCGCTAATCGCCAAGGCAAGCAACGCCATGACACTTCGTTGTTTATCCATAAGCCTGTTTTTACCTCCCTGTGATGATGTTGAATAAGTGTGGCCGGCGTTCTGCGGCAATTCGGCAGAAACGAGCGACAAATGCTATTATGGGAGATAGGGCTAAATTTGAGAAGTACGCACTTTGAAGTGATATAGGCACCAAAAAGTAGGGTAGGTACATTTTAGTGCCTATGAAAAGGAGCGAAGACGATGAAAGAGAAGAAATACAATATTTCCGTAGAAGCGACGCTGGAGGTGATCGGCGGGAAGTGGAAGTGTGTAATCCTGTGCCACCTGACGCACGGACGAAAACGGACCAGTGAATTGAAACGACTGATGCCCGACATCACGCAGAAAATGTTAACCCAGCAGCTGCGCGAGCTGGAGGCAGACGGGGTTATTCGCCGGATGATCTACCAGGAGGTCCCGCCCCGGGTGGAATATGAGCTAAGCGAATATGGAGATAGCTTACGCGGGATTCTGGATGCGCTCTGCGCTTGGGGAGAGCAACATATCTGCAAGGTATACGGCAGCTATGATGTTCTGGATGAGAACGTCTTAAACGAACATTTGAAATCGTGAAGCGTCATCGGTTATGCTGTCCATGAAAAGGAGCGATGGATCGATGAAACCCATCACGGTATTGATTGCAGACGACGAGGCGGAAATCGCCGACTTGATTGAACTGCACCTGGCCCGGGAAGGATACCGCTGCATCAAAGCGGCCGACGGACAGGAGGCGCTGGATGCCATCCGGACGCAATCCGTGGATCTGGCCATTCTGGATATTATGATGCCGAAGATCGACGGGTACGAAGTGACCCGGCAAATCCGCGAGCAGTATCATTTGCCGATTATTTTTCTAAGCGCCAAGGCAACCGATCTTGATAAAATCACCGGTCTGGTTCGTGGGGCGGACGATTACATGACTAAGCCGTTTAATCCGATGGAGCTGGTGGCCCGGGTGAACGCTCAATTGCGACGTTTTATTCAACTGAATCCTTCGGTTGCCGCTCCGGCGGACGAGCCGGTGTTGGAGGCGGGAGGACTCGTGATCCATCCCGAACAGCGGACGGTCTTTCTGTACGGCGAACCGGTGGAGCTTACGCCCAAGGAGTTCGATATTTTGGTGCTGCTCGCCAGCCATCCGAAGAAGGTGTTCAGCTCGGAGCATATTTTTGAGAAGGTCTGGGGCGAGGCTTATTTTGAAGGCGGGAATACGGTGATGGTGCATATCCGGACCCTGCGCAAGAAGTTAGGCGAAGATCAGCACAAGAACAAGCTCATTAAAACCGTCTGGGGAGTAGGGTATACGTTCAATGGATAACCACATGGATAAACCGAAGTTTCGCAGCTTCCGCTTCCAAATGATCCGTTTGTTTGGTCTCAGCATGCTGCTCTCTGCCGGGACGACCTTTCTGGTCTACCTGGCCCTGCGGGGGTATTACCATACGCTGCTTCGGGAAGACCCGTTGTATGATGTCCGTCGGATTATGCGTGAGATCGGCGACATCAACGTATTTTTGATTATTTTTATCCCGCTCTCGTTCTTATACTTCTATCTGCTTACCCGGCGATACGTCGCGTACTTTCGAGAAATTTCCCGGGGGATCAATCAGTTGGCGGGGGGAGATTTCACGAATCGGGTCCATGTTCCTTCCGGCGACGAATTCGGGGAGATTGCACGGGACATTAACTTGGCGAGCGAGAAGTTGCAGCAGGCGGTGGAACGAGGGGATTTTGCCGAGAACAGTAAGGAACAATTGGTGCTGAACTTAGCCCATGATCTGCGAACCCCGCTAACCTCTGTCATCGGATACCTGGACTTCATCTTGCAGGGCAAGGATTTAACCGCCGAGCAAATGAAGCATTACACGACGATTGCCTACACCAAGTCGCAGCGTCTGGAGAAGCTGATCGACGAGCTGTTTGAAATTACACGAATGAACTACGGCAAGCTGAATATCCACCGCCGACCCCTGGACTTGAGCGAGCTACTGACTCAATTGACCGAAGAGATGTACCCGATATTTGAGAAAAATCAGCTGGCCGCCCGTCTGGAGACGGAGCCGCAGCTGATGATCTCCGGCGACGGCGATCTGCTCGCCCGCGTCTTTGAGAACCTGCTGTCCAATGCCGTTCGTTACGGCAAAGACGGGGAGTACATCGACGTCCGCGTGGAATTGGACGGGGGAGAGGTTGTCGTGCGCCTCACCAACTATGGGGACTCCATTCCGCCGGAAGAATTGCCTCATGTGTTTGACATGTTCTTCACCGGCGATCGGGCGCGTACGCACCAGGAAGGCAGCACGGGGCTGGGCCTGTTTATCGCCAAGAATATCGTGGAGCAGCACGAAGGCGCCATCTCGGTGCAAAGCGATCTGATCCGTACGGAGTTTGAGGTGCGTTTGCCGAAGCTCGGATCTCAAGAAACACTTCGTCATGACAAGCTGACTTAAGAAAAAGTTTAGGTTTACCCCACTTTTGATTTTAACAGTCCGCCTTATGCTTAAGAGCAAGAACGGCAGGAGGATTGGGAAATGAAAAAGTGGGTTTTTTTGCGTGCGCCAAAAGGCCAAGCCTTTTTGGGATTCGCAAGGTGGCGACGCGGGGATGCCGCAGCGGCCGGGTTTTTCCTGGCGCCGAGCGTGGCCGGGTTTGCGGTCTTCTATCTGATCCCGTTTGGGATGAGTCTCTTGTACTCCTTCCAGAGCGGTACCTCCGGCGGAGGGTTCGCCGGTTTAGCGAATTACCGAGAGCTTCTAGCCAGCGACTCGTTCCGGAAGGCAGCAGCTAACACGCTTTACTTCAGCGCGATTGGCGTCCCGTTGATGCTGGTGCTGTCCTTGATTCTCGCCTTGTTGTTAAATCGGCAGATTTACCTGCGGAAGTGGCTGCGCACTTCGTACGTGCTGCCGCTGGTTGTGCCGGTAGCTTCGGTCATTCTCATCTGGCAAATGATATTTGACTGGAATGGCGTGCTGAATGATGCCCTTAGCCGCTTTGGGATGGAACGCGTGGACTGGATGAAGACCGGGGCCGCTCGGTATGTCGTCATCGTGGTGTATTTGTGGAAGAACATCGGCTACAACGTGATTTTGTTTCTGGCCGGCTTGCAGCAGATTCCCAAGGACTACTACGAAACGGCACAGGTCGAAGGCGCAGGACCCGTTCGCCGATTCTTCGGCATCACGCTCGTTTATTTGACGACCACCACGTTCTTCGTAGTCATCATGTCCATTATCAACTCGTTTAAGGTATTCCGGGAGACGTATTTGCTTGCGGGCGATTATCCGCACGACAGCATCTACATGCTGCAGCACTACATGAACAATATGTTTGTTTCGATGGACATTCAGAAGTTGACGGCTGCCGCGGTGTTAATGGTTGCCGCTATCCTGGCGATCGTCCTGGGCTTGTTCGGGCTGGAACGCCGATACCGACAATTCATGGAATAGAAGGTCGCTTTTTCAGGACGAAGTAATTCATGAAGCGGGCTCGACATCGAATCTTGAATTCACCAGGGCCTTCCGTTGCTCACGTACCCAAAACGTACGCTGCGCTACTCAGTCCCTAGCTTCATCCAACCTTCTCGGTCCTGCAAAACCGACAAAAACGCGCATATTTAGGAGGTGCAGGACGTGCAGGCGTTCCAAACGATACGTAAGGTTTTGTTAACCGGGGGGATGAGTGTAGTCGCTGCGATGCTGCTGTTCCCGATCATCATTACGTTCACCAACTCGCTGATGAGCGAACAGGAGCTGGTCATCGATTACGGAAATATCGGGAAATTGACGGAGGCGACCTCAACCGGTGCCGAAACCTTCGTCAATTTGAAATGGGTGCCGGACCAAGTCACGTTGGAGCAATACGGTCAACTGTTGGTACATACCCCTAACTACTTGCTGATGTTTTGGCATTCCGTAGGGCTGGTGCTGCCGATCATCGCCGGACAAACGGCGGTGGCCGCAATGGCGGCTTATGCGCTTTCGAAGCTGCGGTTTCGCGGTCGCGACGCGGTGTTCCTGGTGTATTTACTGTCGATGCTGATGCCCTTTCAGGTCACGCTGGTCCCCAACTATCTCATGGCCGATAAGCTGGGGCTGCTGCACCATTCGGGAGCGGTGATTCTGCCGGGGATTTTCGCCGCATTTGGGGTCTTTATGCTGCGCCAGTTCATGCTGCATATCCCGTACGCCTATCTCGAGGCCGCCAAGATGGACGGCGCCGGTCATCCGAGGATCTTTCTGACGATCATCCTTCCGATGGTCAAACCGGGTCTCGCCGCGTTGGTGATTTTATTGTTCGTGGATTACTGGAACATGGTCGAGCAGCCGTTGGTCTTTTTGGATCCGCTCCAGCAGCCTTTATCAGTTTTCTTGTCGAGATTAAGCGGCGAGTGGGGGACTGCCTTTGCCGCCTCGATGTTGTACATGTCGCCGATGGTGCTGCTGTTCCTTTATGCCGAAACCTATTTCATCGAAGGCGTGCAGCTGTCCGGAATCAAGGGGTAAGGAGGAGAAGCTGACGACATGGAGCTTACGAAAGAACAAACCGATCGCAAGAGGAAAAAGATGATATTCATCGCCTTTACGGCTCTGATGGGAGGATTACTGTTTTTCACCTTGTTCAGCAACACACTGCAATCGGTGACGTTGCCGAAGGTCCGGACGGGCCAAGCCAAGCTCGGCGGACTTACCTATAAATTGGAGGCCAGCGGTGTATTGCAGCCGGCCAAGCAGGCGGAGCTTCCCAATCCAGCAGGCTGGAAGGTTCGGAAGGTGCTTGTGAAGGAAAGCGACCGGGTGAAGAAAGGTCAACCGCTCGTACTCTACGACAGCGCCGCCGCTGAGCGGGAGCTGGAAGATGAGTCGGACCAGCTCAAGAAGCAGCGAATTGCGCTGGAGACGATTCAGGACCAATTCATTGAAGCCACGGTTGGCGGCGACGAGACAGAGCTTCGGGAAGCGAAACGCGAGCTGGAAACACGTAAATTGGATCTCACTGTACAGGAGAGGAAAATCGAGGGCCTAAAGGAGCAACTCGACCGCCAGCGCGAGCTCGTTGCCCCGTTTGATGGAGTCGTTACTAAAGTGAACGCGGTAGAGGGTTTGGCTTCGGCCGGACAACCGGACATGGTCGTATCGAGCGACATCGAGGGCTACCGCTTGGAGATGACCGGCGATGCCGAGGTGATCGGCCGCCTGCAGGTCGCGACCGGGCAGACGCTTGAGGTCGCGGTTGCCGCCTCAGGCGATCAACCGGCTCGTACGTTAGATGGAACGGTGGAGGAAATCGCTGACGCGGGATCACGAGTCGCCGGGTCAGCGGAGGATCCCGTCGGAATGACGGCAACGGTACCGCAGAAACGGCTGCGCATCCAGGTGGCCGACCCCGGCCTGAAAGGGGGTGAGCAGGTCTCGATCAAGCTGGAACAGACTTCCGCGGACCAAGGTTGGCTCCTTCCGAACGAAGCGATTCATCGCGACGGCGGTACGCGGTTTATTTTCAAGGTGGAGGAGCGGCGCGGGGCTTTGGGTAACGAGTTTATCGCTCGTAAGGTGACGATTGAAGCAAGCTTAGGGAATGAAGAAGAAACGATGATTCCGGCGGACCGCCTGTATGAGGGGGATCTGATCATTCTGGAAAGCAGTGAACCGCTGCAGGATGGGAACCGGGTTCGTTTGCAATAAATAAGATCTAGGAGGCGTGACCCATGGAGAAACGGATGGGAATGACAATAGGATTGGCAATCATGATGATGATCGCATTAACCGCTTGCGGTGCCGGAGCGGAGAGCGCCGGGGGAAAGCCGGCTTCGGAAGGAGGTAAAGCCGCCCTAATCTTATCGGTACAGGAGGCAACCTCATTCTACGAGGCGTTGGAGCGAAAGTTCGAAGCGAAATACCCGGATATTGATTTAACCGTCCAAGCCTACAAACAGGCTGGAGAACAGTGGAAACCCGGAGAGATGGAGGAGTATAAGAAGTCGATCAATACGGTGCTGCTCTCGGGGCAAGGGCCAGACGTCATTGAGATGAACAGTCTGCCTATCGGTGATTATGTTGCCAAAGGTCAACTTCAGGACATGGATTCCCTGCTAAGCGGGGATTCATCGATCAAGAAGGAGAATCTTCAAGCGAATATCCTGGAGGCCACCAAGGTGAGCGGCGGGTTGTACGCGATTCCAGGCGGGTACTCGCTGCGGGCATTCATCGCCGACGGCCAAGTGTTGAAAGACGCCGGTATTTCGGAAAAAACGTGGACTTGGCAGGATTTTGCTGAGAAAGCGAAGACGCTGACGCAGGGGAAAGACAAAGGGGTTGCGATGGCGGAGTATCCGCCGGATATGCTGATGCAAGAAATGACGGTAGATAACTATGAGACCTATGTGGATACGACAGCCAAGCAAGCCAAATTCGATTCCCCGGAATTCGTGGCCCTGCTGCACCAAGTCAAGCAAATGTATGACGATGGCGTGATGACCGCCGAATCGGCCGGCCCCGGGAAGCAGTTGTTCTACTCCGCCGTGTTATTCGAGCCGGCTGATGTGATCAATGTGCCGCATAGGTACTTCGAGCATCCGATGCTGATGCAGAAGCCGCATCAACCGGAACAATCGGGCACGATGCGAATCGTACCCTCCTCCCAGTTCGGCATCCGCGCGAGCACGTCTGTCCCGGATGAGGCCTGGAAGCTGGTCAGCTTCCTCCTGACGGAGGAGGTACAACAGATGCCGGAGCACAGTGGATTTTCGCTGCTGAAATCGGTGAACGAAGAGAAGCTGACCGATATTCAGAAGCAAATCGCGGACGGCAGCTACAAGCTGCCTGACGGGACAACCGTGCAGGCGGAGGATGAGGAGTTCGTCCGGTTCGGGCAGATGCTGGATACGGTGGACCAATTCTCGCAGCTTGACGGGAAAGTGATCGCTATTGTAGGCGAGGAGTCGTTGGCTTACTTTAGCGGGCAGAAATCCGCAGAGGAAGCCGCCAAGCTGATTCAGAACCGCGTAACCACTTTTTTGAACGAATAATACGGCTTGAAGTCTGTATCTCTTGAACATTCTGGAATCCCTGCCTCGGAAGGAGGTGGGGGTTTTTTTGCGCATATTGTTTATTGCCTATTGCTGTGGAGAAATTAATAGTGTATGATGCATAGTATAAAACATATTGTATGACACATAGTATACGACAAATAGGATTAGATAATGAGGTGAAAGGATGAACGCCTTACTGAATTCATTGATCACGGAGCTCCGTCGCGGAACGTTGACCTTAGCCGTGCTGAGCCAATTGCGGACGCCGCAATACGGGTATTCGCTGGTTCAACGTTTGGAGCAGTCAGGGATTTCAATTGATCAAAGCACGTTATATCCGCTGCTGCGCCGGTTGGAGAAGCAGGAGCTGGTAACCAGCAGCTGGGACACGTCGGAGAGCCGACCTCGCCGCTATTATGTGCTGAGCGCATTTGGTTTGGAGATCTTCGAGCAGTTGAAGCAGGAATGGGAGAAGACCTCTCAAGAGTTGTACACATTGTTAAAGGGGGAGAAGGATGATGAGTCCGTTGGAACTGATTGAGCTTTACATTTACGAAGTCACTCGCCGGCTGCCGGAACAGAGCCGGGAAGATATCGCGTTGGAGCTGCGCTCCACGATCGAGGATATGCTGCCGGAGGATTACGGCGAAGCCGAAGTGAAGGAGGCGTTAAGCCAATTAGGAGATCCGGCGGCGCTGGCCGCACAGTACCGGGATCAGCCGGCGTATCTGATCGGGCCGCGATACTATGATTCCTATATTCAAGTAATGAAAATGGTTATCCCGATTGCGGTCGTCATTGCACTCCTTTCGTTGATTGCGAACCAAATCATCACGTATTCAGGAGAAGTGGCTCCGGTAGATGCCGCGGCGAGCCTGATCAACAAAGCCATAACGGCGGTGCTTGGCACAGGCCTTCAAGCCGCGTTTTGGATTACCTTGGTGTTTGTCATTCTGGAGCGAACGGGGACCGGGAAGGAGTTGCCGCTGAACGGCAAATTCAAAGCTTGGACGCCGGATGATTTGAAGGATACCCGCTATGTCCCTAAGGAGAAAGTGATCAAGAAAAGCGAGGTTTTCGTCAGCCTCATGTGGACGGCGATATGGGGATGCGTATATTTTAATGCGGATCGGTTAATCGGCGTGTATGAGAACAGCCGAATCCGGGTTGAAATGACGACGCCGGTCTTTAATCAGGAAGTGCTGCTCTCCTATTGGCCGTTTATCGTACTCATTCTCGTTCTCGATGTCGCCTTGGCGATCTATAAATGGGTTGTCTCCCAATGGACCGTACCGATCGCGTTCCTAAACGTGGCGAATCACGTCCTCTCCGCAATTGTGTTCGCGGTGATGATTCGTAATGCCGATCTGCTGTCCCCGGGTTTTATGACAAAAATGGAGGAGATCTTCGGGCCGCAACCCTTGGGCGTGTCCGGCTTCAGTTCCGGGTGGGTGATGTGGTTGGCGTTGTTCGCCTACTTGTTAGCGGCAGCCCTTGACAGCTACCAGGGGTTCCGCAAAGCCAACATTTCCAAACAGGTGAAATAACACGACATCAAAAATCCCCGCTCTCTTTGGTAAAGAGGGCGGGAATTCTTTTTATGAGCTCAGCTTAAGGGGTTGTTTTCCGGGATCGATAAAGCAGGATGCCCAGCAAGATGGCGAAATACAAGAACAGGGCGGCGAAGGTGTATATGTACATCACCGGCTGCTGTTGCAGGTACCCGACAATCGGGATGTTTAATATCAGCAGCAGCGGGAACCCAAACATAATCGCCGTTGCGCTGCCCATAACCAAATTATCGGTCGTATTCGACTGAAATTTCGGATCGACGGCTTTGACAAGCGCGAGCCCCGTGGAGATCGTCCCGGTCAGCATCCCGTAGAAGCCGAGGATATTTGGCAGCTTATCCTCCGGCAGTACACGCGGCACTAACCACATCATAAACCACACGGTGATTAACCCGCCTGCGGTCGTTAAGATGAGCACCGGCGTCAGATATTGCTTCAGCGAGTAGATCGAGATCGCAGCGATCGAAGCGGCGATCATGTAGTCGAAGGAGAACCCGGAGATCCGCTGCAACAGGTAGTTGTTTGGAGAATGCTCCAACTGGAAACCGGCTTGTTTCCAGCGATTAAGAATCCACCGGAACAACATTGCAAACAAGCTTCCGATCAGGAAGTGGAAGCCGATCAGCAGTTGGGCCAGCGTCTCGCCGTACGTTCCGAGGGGCGTCAACACCGCTTCGAGCCCGCGTATCGTCAAGTAGGTGACAAGATAAATGAAGCCGATGAGCGCGATTTGGTACGTCAGCTTGTCAATCGCGTCGCTGAGCGGAATTTCACCCTCCTCCGATTTCTCCGTGACTTCCGTTCGTTGTTTGCGAGAATCGAAGGTATGCTGCTTGTATTTGGGATGCCGGATCAAGAAGTTCATCAGGATGATCCCCGGAATGACCGCCCAGATAAAGCCAAACCCGGCGATTGTCTGGCCGAGATTTCCGCCGCCTTCAAGACCGAGCGCCTCCCAGCGGCTGCCGATGGAATAGGCTTGTCCCGGACCTTGCCCGTAACCCAGAGGGAGCAGCAGACCGATGCCTGGGAACATGCCGGGATAGAAGAATTCCGTTAGCAGCAGGAATAACCCGAACCCCACCAATCCTTGGATAAGGTACGTTGATACAATTAACATGCCGGATTTCATGACCGCCGGACTGTTGGACACCTCCCTCTCTTTGAGGGAGAGTGCAATGAACCCGATCGCCATCAGATGGTAGACGAGCTGACCCAGGCGGTCGATATCAAATCGGAGCCAGCCGAGCAACTCCGGGCCGACGATCAGACCGAGGATCCCGGCGACCATAGAAGTCGGCACGATAATTTTGCGCAGAAGCGGAATACGTGCCTTGAGGATGGCCGACACGACCATCAACAAAGAGAGAAGCGTAAAGTCGATCACGAAAGACCATGAATGATCCAATGGGGAACCTCCTAGTTGAGCCGTGGTGTACGCTGAACCAGCGCGGTAATAAATTTGAGCCATTTATAGGCTGAAGTTCGCGGTTGATAAAATAGGAATCGGTACAGCGTATCCCCCGCGTAAAATTCAAATTTGTGGTGAAGCTGTACGTTCAAGCCCTCCAGCTCGGAAAACGGGAAGGAATAGGACGGCCCGGTTTCTCCCTGAAAGGAAAGGGCAGCTTCCTGAGCTGCGCTCCATTGCAGTTGTCCCGTTCCCAGCGATTGAAAGGGCTGTTCCCCTTCCGAAACATACAGATGTACAGGATCACGCATGACCTGTTCCCAGGTTGCCAACCGCCCCGGTTCTAGCAACCCTTGTTCCAGCCGTTCCAACTGCCAGCGATTCCAGTCCCGCGTAGTCGAGAAACGTAAGGAATGGGTAAACGGGGCGAACTTGCCCTGCGGCGTGTAACGCACAGTATAACCGCAGCTTGTGCAGCCGAACAGATCCTGTTCGGAGCGAAGGTGGCCTGGAGCGTCGCAGTGCGGGCAGATAAATAACAGGCGCTCCAAATAATGCGCCGGGGCTTTGCCGTAATAAGCGGCTCCAGTATGAGACTGCCATTCCGCATCGTCATGCGCCAATGCCTCCGTCAGCAGCTCATGAATCTGCTCTGGTGTATGGTTTGTGAACGCGCCGGCCTCCCATTTTTTCACGAGGGAGATACGAAGGGGGCCCCTGCGGTGGCTCTCCGCCCAACGGGGGAACGACAGATGGCCGCCGGATATCGTTGCGATGACCACTGGAAGATCCAGCATCTTCACCAGCTTGGCGGTGGAGAAAATCAACGGCTCCGTCGTCCCATCCCAGTTCCGATTGCCTTCCGGGAACAAGCCGATAACCCGTCCATGCTGCTTGGCCTTTAACATGCCGCGGATCGTTCGCGTATCGTTTTTATATTTGGTTTTCGGGATGGCCCCGGTATAATTCAACAGCTTGGCAAGCAATGGGTTGCGGAACAGAGAGGCTCCGGCCACAAAGCTGATGGGCTCGTCCACGTAGCAATTGATGTATAGCGGGTCCCAGTTGGTGACATGGTTCGCCAAAATGAGATAAGGCGGCTTCAGACCCACCGTGTCATTTCGCTCGATTTTGATCCGGGAACGGCTCCGGATGATCGCGTGCGCCACGGACAACAACACCCGTTGCACGAGTTTGCCCGGTTTTTTCTCTATACTCACGAGTTCACTTCCTGAAGGGTCATTTTCAAAAAACACATTAATATTGTTATATCATATTTTGGTTTAATTCGTAGGCGAGAACTTATCGGTACAGAAAAAAGAACGGCCGGGGCCGTTCTTGGGAAATACAAAAGCCCTTGCTCCGAAGGGCGGAAGGGCTTAAAGGGGTAGAAGAAAGAGATGGTGATTCCACCTTACTATCGTTATCGGAAATCCGGCGGAACCCGCCGGGCCACGCCGGTGGCAATGGCCGCCTCAATGACCGCTTTACGCACAAGCGGAACAACCTGATCATTAAAAATACTCGGGATAATATACTGCTCATTCCGCTCTTCATCCGTGACGGCGGAGGCGATAGCTTCGGCAGCGGCCAGCTTCATCGCTTCGTTGACCACGCGCGCCCGGCAATCCAAAGCGCCGCGGAACACGCCGGGGAACACGAGCACGTTGTTGATCTGGTTCGGGTAATCACTCCGGCCGGTCGCGAATACGGCCGCATGCGTCAACCCTACTTCGGGATCTACCTCAGGCTGCGGGTTGGCTAGCGCAAACACGATCGGCTGCTCGTTCATGGACCGCAGATGTTCGCCGCGAAGCAGGTTGCCTGTCGAAACGCCGATGAACACATCCGCACCGGGCAGGATGTCCTGCAGCGAGCCGGTCTTACTTTCCACCTGCGGTTGTTCTGCTAGCCACTGCCACATCGGGTAGGCGTACGTACCGCCGCGGACAATCGCCCCCGCCTTGTCCACCGGAGCGAGCTTCGTCACGCCGGCGGCGAGCAGCATTTTGCAAATGGAAACCCCCGCTGCGCCAACACCGCTCACCACGACCCGAACTTCGGATATCGACTTACCGACGACCTTCAGCGCGTTGAGTAAACCCGCAATCACTACAACCGCTGTTCCGTGCTGATCGTCATGGAAGACCGGGATGTCCAGCTCTTCCGCGAGCCGCTGCTCAATTTCGAAGCACCGCGGTGAGCTGATATCCTCCAGATTAATTCCGCCAAAAATCGGGCTAACCGCTTTAATGGTACGAATGATCTCCTCTGTATCGCTCGTATCGAGACAGAGCGGGAACGCATCGACCCCGGCGAGCTGTTTGAACAGCATCGCCTTGCCCTCCATCACCGGCGCAGCCGCGTACGGGCCAATATCGCCAAGCCCCAGCACGGCGGTGCCGTCCGTGATGACCGCCACGGTGTTACGCTTGATCGTCAGCGAGAACGCCTTGTTTGGGCTCTCGTGAATCGCCGTGCAGACTTTAGCGACCCCGGGCGTGTACACCTGCGACAGATCGTCGCGGTTGCGGATCGGCATCGTTGGCTCAATCGTGATTTTGCCGCCAAGATGCATGAGGAACGTGCGATCGGAGACGTTAATTAGCCGGACGCCATGCAGCTTGCGCAGCGCCTTGACGAAATCCGTTTCCTCCCGATCCCCGGTATCGACGGTAATGTCGCGTACCGAGGAGCCTTTGGCTGAGGAGATGACGTCAATCGATGTAATGTCGCCTCCCGCACCACTCACCGCAGCGGCGACATCGCCGAAGCTGGCCTGCTTATGGTCGAGCTCCAATCGGATGATAATTAATGTACGTGCCATTGCTTAAATCCACCCCCGCCATTTTACCGCCTCGGTCATTCGCTTCAGCCCAACGATATACGCGGCGAGACGCATGTTCACCCGGCGAGTTGCCGAGGTCTGATAGACCTTGTGAAAAGCGTCAACCAACAGCTGCTCCAGCTTCGCGTTGACTTCCTCCAGCGGCCAGTAGTAACCCTGATTATTTTGCACCCATTCAAAATAGGATACGACCACGCCGCCCGCACTCGCTAGGACATCCGGCACAATCAGGACCCCGCGTTTGGACAAAATTTCAGTCGCCGCATAAGTCGTTGGCCCGTTGGCCGCCTCAACGATCAGCTTCGCTTGGATATTCGGGGCATTTTGCTCGGTGAGCTGGTTCTCGATCGCTGCGGGTACGAGGATATCGCACTCCTTCACCAGCAACTCCTGATTCGTGATCCGGTTGGGATAGAGATGGGTTACCGCGCCAAAAGAGTCCCGACGATCCAGCAGCTCCAGGATATCGAGCCCATTCGGATCGTACAACGCCCCGCGCGCGTCGGCGATGCCCACAATGACGGCCCCGGCGTCGTGCAGAAACTTCGCCAGGTAGCTGCCGGCATTGCCAAAGCCCTGGATGATGATACGCGAGCCCTCCACCGCCATGCCGGCCATCTTCGCGGCTTCCTTGAGCACGATCGACACGCCGAGCGCCGTCGACGATTCCCGCCCGTAGGAGCCGCCAAGCACCAGTGGTTTGCCGGTGATAAAGCTAGGCGAGTCGAATTCGCGGATCCGGCTGTACTCGTCCATCATCCAGGCCATCACCTGCGAGTTGGTGTAGACGTCGGGCGCGGGAATATCCTTGGCCGGCCCGACCATCTGGCTGATCGCCCGCACATACCCGCGGCTTAACGCCTCCAGCTCCCGCATCGACATCGTCCGCGGGTCGCAAGCGACCCCGCCTTTGCCGCCGCCGTAGGGCAGCGCCACGATGCCGCACTTGATGCTCATCCACATCGACAACGCCTTCACTTCCTCGGCCGTAACGTCGGGGTGGAACCGCACGCCGCCTTTGGTCGGCCCGATCGCGTCATTGTGCTGCGCGCGGTACCCGGTAAAGACCTGGACCGAGCCATCGTCCATCTTTATCGGAATCCGCACGGTCAGCATCCGCAGCGGCTCCTTGAGCAGGTCATACATGGCCGGCGGCTCGTTCATCGTCTCCAGCGCCATCCGGATGACCTGTTGAGTACCGGTCAAGACGTCCGTATTTTCCGAAAGTTTGCGTTTCCCGTTCATAATCATGGGTTACCCTTCTTCCGTCCCGTAATGGGGCAATAATTGAGGTGGTTCAGCAAACAGCTCATCGCCGTGAAGTCTACTAACTCGCCGTTGTAGCTCTAGCACTTACCGCAGATCTAACGCTTGCCACAAGCCTTAAACGGGCTGAAATTGCCGCTTTGCAACTCTAACGCTGATCAAGGAGCTTATTGCTCGATTTTGCAGGCGAATATAGGTGTTTTCGTTGAAATAGCGTGTCTCAGCGTCGTTAGAATATTTGTTGGGCCGAAATTGCCACAATAGCGTTCCTCATCAGCGTTAGAGCAGAGAGCACTGGTTATGCGACTAGTGAGTAGGGGGGGCCTACAGTTTCCGAGAAGTCAGCTTGGCTTGGGTGAACAGCAGCAGGTAGTCGTAGCCTCCGGCTTTCGAGTCAGTACCCGACAGGTTAAAGCCGCCGAAAGGATGGGCGCCGACCAACGCCCCGGTGCATTTGCGGTTAATGTACAGGTTGCCGCAGTGCATGGTTTCCAACGCTTCGCTGATGCGGTCCTCCTCCCGGGAAAAGAACGCCCCCGTCAGCCCAAACTCGGTGTCATTGTACATCGCGATCGCCTCGCGCCAATCCTTTGCTTGGCCGATGGCCAGCACCGGCCCAAAGATCTCCTCCTGCATGATACGGGCCTTCCCGTCAACTCCGGCGAACACGGTGGGTTCGATGTAGTAGCCGTTGCCCTCGGCTTGCCGCCCCCCGGCGAGCAACTGCCCTTCCTGTTTGCCAATCTCGATGTAATCGAGGATTTTGCGGAAGGAAGCTTCATCAATCACCGGCCCGACCGCCTTATTCTCCTCGGGTAAGCCGATCTCGAGCTGCTTCGTTAATCGCACGACTTTCTCCACGACCTCATCGTAGACGGACTCCACGATCAACGCGCGTGATCCGGCAGAGCATTTTTGCCCCTGGTAGCCAAAAGCCGAAGCGACGATAGCTTGTGCAGCTGCATCCAGATCCGCGGTTTCATCAACAACGATGCCGTCCTTACCGCCCATTTCGGCGACAAGCCGTTTGATCCAGATTTGTCCCGGCGCCGGTTCGGCCGCTAACTTGCTGATGCGAAGCCCAACCTCCTTCGAGCCGGTGAAGCTGATGAACCGGGTTTGCGGGTGTGTGGTCAGGTAATCGCCAACCTCACCGCCGCTGCCTGGTATAAAGTTCAGCACCCCGGCCGGCAAGCCGACTTCTTCCATTAAAGCCGCGAACTTATAGGCAATGACCGGCGTGTTGGAGGCAGGCTTGAGCAGCACGGTATTCCCGGAAACGATCGCCGCCGAAGTCATGCCAACGCAGATCGCCAGCGGAAAATTCCACGGTGGAATAATGACACCCACGCCCAGCGGGATGTAGGTCAACCGGTTTTGTTCCCCAGGGACCGGGGTCAGCGGCATCGTTTCGTTGATCTCGCTCAGGCGGATCATTTCCCGCGCGTAAAAATTCAGGAAGTCAATCGCTTCCGCCGTATCGGCGTCGGCCTCCGCGTAGTTCTTGCCGGCTTCGAGCACCATCAGGGCGGAGAACTCGTGTTTCCGCTCGGTCATCAACGCAGCGGCCTTCAGCAGGTACTGCGCGCGTTCGCGGGGCGGGACTTTTTTCCACGATTCAAACGCTTCGAGTGCTGCCTGCATAGCCTGTTCCGCCAGATCTCGGTCGGCCTTGCTGACCCATCCAATCGTTTCATCGAGATTGCCGGGGTTGATCGAGTGGATTTTCGTATCCGTAAAAATATCCCTACCCCCGATCCTTAACGGGATCTCCCGTCTCAGCTCTTCCGACTTCACGCGGGCGATCGCTTCCTCCATCGCTTGCCGGGCCGGCTCCTGCCGAAAGTCAGTAAACGGTTCGTTGCGGAAACCCTCCAGTTTTGCCATTGTGCTCATAGGGGCGTGCTCCTTTACGAATGGATTTTCGAATTATTTAAATAAGTTTTTCAACACAAACCACACATTAGCGGGACGTTCGGCGAGGCGGCGCATAAAGTAACCAAACCAATCGCTTCCAAAAGGAACGTACACGCGCACCTTATAACCTTCGTGAACGAGCGTAAGCTGCAAATCCTCGCGGATCCCAAACAGCATTTGAAATTCGTAGCGGTCAGGCGGAATGGCTAATTCTTGAATCGTTTGCTTGGCGTAGTCGATGATCTGGGAGTCATGGGTTGCAATGGCGGCATAACCGCCGTTCTTGAGGTGGGTAGAGATGAGGCGTTTGAAATTTTCGTCGACGTCCGGCTTGGCCGGATAGGCGACCGTCGGTGATTCCTTGTAGGCCCCTTTAACGAGGCGAAGGTTGGGCTTTAGAGATTTGAGCGCTTCTACATCATCCAGGGAGCGATAGAGGTAAGCTTGAATGACGATCCCTACGTTGTCGATTTGCTCGCGCAGGCGTTTGTAGAGGGCGATCGTTTTTTCACATTGGGCAAAATCCTCCATATCGATGCGTACGAACAAGTCGTGCAGACGAGCCCGCTTCAAGATCGTGGTCAGGTTGTTGAGACATACCTGTTCACTAATCCCCAGCCCCAGCGAGGTGAGCTTCAGCGAGAGATTGGCCTTGACTCCAGCTTCGGCGATGGCGTCCAATGTCTTCAGGCACATCCGTGTAGACAGTTCAGCTTCGGCCTCCGTGGAGACGAATTCGCCAAGATGGTCGAGAGTAGCTTCCCGTCCAGTTGCATTCAGCACGCGTACGGCTTCGATCGCTCCTTCGATGGTCTCCCCGGCCACAAACCGGCCGGCACCAAAGCGGAGGCCATATCGGCGAGCCATGCGGCCCACGGATTGGCTTTTGGCGAAGGATTGAAACAGAGTTCGGAGTAACGCATCCATAGGCATCCATCCTTTTCCAATTCTCATTGTACACAAAATATACAATATTTTAGATTTTTGAACAATATAAATTCAAAAAATGAACAAAATTATTTTAAAGTAATGAAAAAGTGTTCAGTAATGAACAATTAATAGTGGACTCCAACCTGATTCTCGTAGATGGAATGTTGAACCCGGCCTGCTTTCGTGTTAGATTTACAAGTAAAATTTCACAACGTGCGAGGTAGTTATGTTCAATCATGAACGAATATCGTTCCGGCGGGATCTGGTTCGATTTCGGCCGGAAGAGAAGATGAGTGCGCTGCTTGCAGCGCTGCATGGCGACCGGACGGCGGCCGTTGAGTTGGGCGGGACGCAGTATTTATTGATGCCAGGTGACGCTGAGGTGCTTGAAGTCTGTGGCGGGGGAAGCATCGGCGAAGGTCTGCTGCTTAGCGGAACAAGGTTCGCCGCCGTATCGGCAGTGTTCCGGGAGTCGGAGCTGGCTCTTCCGGTCAGCGAACTGGCGTCGCGGTGGTATGGTGCCGATACGAGTGGGCGACCCGCGTTGGTCGTAAATGACGAACAGGAGCCCATCGGATATCTCTCGCTGCTGGACCTGCTGAAGCAGGTGGTTGACCGCCAGCAGCGGGCAGAGGCGTATTTCGATGCGCTGCTGGAGACGGTCAGCGACGCGGTGACCGTGGTCGACCGGAACGGAACGGTGATCGGCTGGAACGCGGTAGCGGAGGAAGTATACGGCATCGCCAAGTCGGACATCGTTGGCCGCACGATCGGCGAGCATTTTGATCCGGACGCGCTGGTCGTATTAAGCATACTGGACGAAGGCCGGCGGCTGCGCGGGGCTTACCACCGTCCACGGGAGGGCACGCATGTCCTGATCAACGCGTCGCCGATCATAGAGCCGGGCGGCGGGATTATCGGAGGCGTGGCGACTGAGCAGGACATCACCCATCTTGTAAAGCTGAACGACGAGCTGACGGTTGCGGCATCCCGTCTGTTGACCCAGCGTGTCCATGATGAGGATCCTTTCGCCTTGATCAGCGGTCGCGGGGAGAGCATGGGCATGGTGATCAAGCTGGCCAAGAAGTTAGCGGAGACGGACTCCGCCGTGCTGCTGATCGGGGAAACCGGGGCGGGCAAGGAACAGTTGGCGAAAGTCATCCATCGGGCCGGGGCGCGGGCAGAAGGCCCCTTCTTGTCGCTAAGCTGCGGGGCCGTACCGGCGGGTTTAGCCGAAGCCGAGCTGTTCGGCTATCAGGGCGGCGCCTTCTCGGGACAGCCCTCGGGCCAGGCCGGGCGGTTGGAGGCGGCGGACGGCGGTTCGATCTTTTTGAATGAAATCGAATGTTTGCCGCCTGAGGTTCAGGAGAAGCTGGCGAATTTGATCAAGCGACGTACGGTGACACGGATGGGGGCTTCGGAGGAGGTACCCGTCTCGGTGCGGATCTTCGCAGGCACCAGCCAAGATCTGGAGCAGCTTGTGCGGGAGGGTAAATTCCGGACCGATCTTTATTACTTGCTGAACGTGGTATCGCTGAAGGTGCCCCCGCTGCGCGAGCGGAGGGAGGACCTGGGCACGCTCGTGCAAATGTATTTACGCGTCTTTTCACTTCAATATCAGAAGGCGTTACCGGTTGTTTCGCCGGAAGTGATGCTGGCGTTTGCGAATTACGACTGGCCGGGGAACGTGAGCGAATTGCGGGCGGTCATCGAGCGCTGCGTGATTTTAAGCGATCATGAGCAAATTACGCTGGAGCATTTACCGGAAGCGCTGCAGCGGCAGCAAGCTCAGTTGGAGTTCGCGGCGACGGGCAATGAGGGTATGATGTTTGTTGGCGATGCTGACGGTTCTTCCATGACCAAGACGGAGGACGCGAATCGGCTGGACAAAATGCTGCGTCCGCGGATCACCCCCGAGGAAGAGATGGAACTTTTGAAGGAGGCGCTGGAGCGCACGTCGGGCAATAAGAGCAATGCAGCCAAACTGCTGGGCATCTCCCGCGGGACGCTCTATAAAAAAATCCGCGACTATAATTTAGTTTAAAGAACGAGACTTCCGCCACATCATGGGCCGAACCCTTGCTTGGGCTCCTGCATAGCATATAGCACATTTGCAGGAATAGGGGCGTGACTCCATGATAGGGATAGAGTTGTCGGCGATTCATTATGTATACCTGGCGTTTATCGTCTTGATTATGGCATTGCTGATCAAGCGGCGCGACACGACGATGATTTGCGTGGTGGGGATTTTTACACTGGGGCTGCTGGCGACGGAAACGCTCAGCGGATCGGTGTCAGGGATCTTCAACTCGTTTATCTACGCAACCAAAGAGTTAATGGGTACGATCATGATTATCTCGATCATCGTGGCCATGAGCCGGGTGCTGATTCGCACGGGCATTAATGAGACGATGGTTTCGCCCTTGACGCGGTTCATCCGAACGCCAACGATGGCGTATTGGGGCATTGGGATCATTATGATGGTGACTTCTCTGTTCTTCTGGCCTTCGCCTGCCGTTGCGCTGATCGGCGCCGTCTTACTGCCCGTAGCCATTCGTGTGGGATTGCCTGCATTGGGGGCGGCGGTGGCGATGAACTTGTTCGGGCACGGCATCGCCTTGTCCGGGGACTATATCATACAAGGAGCGCCGAAGCTGACGGCGGATGCCGCGGGCCTGCCGGTGAGCAGCGTCATGACGGCGAGTGTGCCGCTGGTTCTTGTCATGGGTCTGGTGAGCACGGTAACCGCCTTCTATCTGATGCGCCGCGATCAGCAGAACGGGACGTGGCGTGACGGCTTGGTCGCCGGGAAAGGCACAGGCGGCGTGCTTGGCGAGGATCGTCCGGCGAGTAAGGAGGACCGGGCAGCGATCTCCCCCCAGGCCGAAAAATGGCTCGCCATCCTGATCCCGCTGCTCTTCGCCGTTGACGTCATCGCCATGTTCCTGCTGGATTTGCAGGGCGGCGATGCGACGGCGCTCGTAGGCGGCACGGCGGTGCTGATCCTCATTGGCGTGACGCTGCTGGCACACCGGAACCGGGGCCTGGAGAAGGTCACCACGTACCTGATCGAAGGGTTGACCTTCGGCTTCAAGGTGTTTGGCCCCGTGATCCCAATCGCCGCATTCTTCTATCTTGGCGACGCGGCGTTCAAGGAGCTGTTCGGACAGGTGCTCCCCGAAACGTCGCACGGGATCGTAAACGACCTCGGCGTGGCGCTGGCCGACGTCGTTCCGCTGAACGGCATCGTCGGCGCCGTGACCCTCGCCGTCACAGGGGCGATCACCGGCCTGGACGGCTCCGGCTTCTCGGGCATTTCGCTGGCCGGCTCGATCGCCCAGCTGTTTGGCACCGCCATCGGCTCCGGCACGGCCGTATTGACGGCGCTGGGGCAGGTCGCCGCCATCTGGGTCGGCGGCGGCACGTTGATCCCGTGGGCGCTCATCCCGGCCGCCGCCATCTGCGGCGTGAGTCCGTTCGAGCTCGCCCGCCGCAACCTGAAGCCGGTGCTCATCGGCCTCGCCGTGACCACCGTGGTGGCGATGTTCTTGGTGTAACGAGGATGATTTTACGAAGGAGGCGGGGTTCCGCCTCTTTTTGTGTGGAAAGTCTCTCTCTCTCCGTCTACTCCTCCGCCATGTCGCACCAGAATCTCTTTCCGCTGACGTTCGGCAAACTAAATTAGCTCCAAAACCTACTGTTAATTTCTAAAGTTCGATCTGAGATCACAAATTACATGTAAAACCTACCGTTAATCTAGTGTGTTTCTCACCATGTCGCCATTTTGAGCTAATTAACAGTAGGTTTTACCGTTAATCGGGACAAAACTATGCTGACCTTCTAAATTAACAGCAGTTTTTACCGTTAATTCATTCCAACATCCCCGCCTACCTCAAATCCCGCTACATCCAACCCCATCTCTATCACAAATAGTCCATCACCCCCCGAACCAGCTCATAGCTTACAATGCGTTCTCCTTTCCCACGGTGAACCGGCCTCAACCACCCCTTAGTGGTAACCTTCTGCAGCATAAGGACCGCTGTTTTATGATTCAACTCAAAATGCCTTTCAACATCCACCGGTCGAATCGGCCGCGCCAGCCGCACGGCGAGCCGGATGAGCTCCTTCTCCGCCAGCAGGCCGCGCGACACGGGAGCGCGTTCTGGGTGGTAGCGGCTGAACACCATGCGCAGCAGATTGATGCAAAGTTCCGGGCGCTGCTCCACGTCGTCGTAGGCGAAGGAGATCACCTGGTAGCCCATGGCGTGCAGGAAGGTTTCGCGGTTGAGCTCGTGGCCGTACTTTTGCCGGTCCATGTCGCGAACGTGCGCGGCGTAGCCTTTAATCTCGAATAGCAGCTTCAACTCGCCGTCCCTCGGCAGCCAGGCGAAATCGGCAAAATAAGACCGCCCCCGCCAATCGCTGACTTCATACTCCGGATGGAGGCCCTCGAAGTCACCGCGCAGCGGCCACCAGACATTCCGCAGGAACTGGGACTCCCCATGGGCATGTCCACGCTCCAAACGTCCTCGTCGTTCCCCTGACCTCTGTGCCAAATGGTACGCTAGAAACGCCGCGTATTTTTCCTCAAAACGCATCGAACTCCCCCTCCACCTTCCCTAAAAAATAACACGCCCCGCATTCGCTCCTTAAAGTTTGATCCTCAATCGCTTGGGAGCGCCATTAACCTAAAGGGTAGGGTGCCCGCTATGGATGATGATCCAAACCGGAGTGGTACGGGACGTGCTTCGTCCTGCGTTCAGTATAGTGCCGGGCGACGGCGCTGTCCAGCCTGGAGGTTCATTCGGGCGTGGATCCGCCCTCCGTTTAGGCTGATTGAGCGTACAGGACTGTTCGCCTTGCGAGTTGATCTTCGTGCAAATGAGACCAGTGAACTTAAGAAGCCGCGCAGAGAGCTTCCCGCGCATTTTGTCATTGCTTTTCCCATCCAACGGACGTAAGCTGATGGGAGGATTGTGGAAGGGTTTGACAAATTTGATTATTGACGGCTTGTCCGCGTTCATTCCCTCTTTCTCCCTGCGCAAAGGATGAAACTATGCGGGAACCGATGCGTAACATTACTTAGTGTGTACATGGAAAGGGTGAACTGCATTGGACAACGGCTTGAGCGTCAAGTTGTACGAAAAGCTCCCGGATGGCGAGCTTCGGGAATTGGAAGAACGCGTTTGGAGCGCGAATATGGTGGCTGCGTTGGAGCATGTGAATTATCTGGTCGTCGGCAACCGGGAGTTCGAAACGGTGGAAGGCCGGCTTAACGTCGACGAGGGCAAGCTGGAGCTGCTGCTCGTTCCGATCGCGCATGAATAAAATGTTTTTTTCGTAAGGAGGGAATCGGTCTTGGCAAAAGAAGACGAAGCAACACGAACGGACACGGCCGCTGCCAAAGAGGCAGCTCCAGTGAAGGAGCCGTTCGCATCGAAGTTTTTTACTCCAGAAGGCAAGCCCATCCGTGTCTTGTCGACGTCGCTTGGCATCGCGTTGCTGGCTAACGCATTTCTGATTCCGGGTGCCGGAGCTACGGCCTCGGGGAACGGTACGTCGGCGGATGAACCGAAGCTGGTCGCCTGGTCGACGGAAGAAGTGAAACAGTACTTCGACAAGAATGTGGACTGGAACATCCCACTTCCGTTGGAGGAGGATGGAGAGGGTGCCGAGGGAGCTTCCGGTTCCGACGGCTCGGGCGGTTCGGGCGGCACCACCGTCATCAACAACTACGGGGGTTACAACTCCGGTTTCGGTTGGGACGATATGCTGCTGTACCACCTGTTGTTCAACAACGGGGCCAGCTATTCGTCCGGCCGCTGGTACGACAGCCATCGCGGTTACTACGCAGGATCGTCGACGCCGTACAAACCGAAATCGTATTCCAGCGAGACATTCCAAAATAAAACGATGGCCGGTTCGGTCGTTCGACCCAAAACCTCAACCTCATCCACCGGCTCGATCGTCCGGCGCTCCACCTCCTCGAAGGCTGGCGGTATCGGCGGGAAATCGAGCTCGCTCGGTTCGTCGAGTTCCTCGTCCGGCTCTTCCAAGAGCTCGTTTTCCGGCTCGAGATCCAGCGGCACCAGTAAGGGGTCTTTCGGCGGATGACGGACGGGAGCAGCATTTTCGAAGTCGTGGGCCGGCCGCATCCCGACCGGGGCGAGCGGGTCGCGAAGCTAGCCGAGCTGGGGTTTACCTGGGCGGATCTCGAAGAAGAGGAGTACTGGATCGACCAACTGGTGTTGATGCCGAAGGCGACTTACGAGGAGCTGGAGCAGGCGGCCGCCGCGTTGTGGCGCATTCTCGACAAGGCCGTGCGCTATGTCCATCGCCGGCCGGATCTGTATGAGCTGATCGGCATCCCGCCGATCCTGTGGACGATGCTCGATCAGTTCCCGCTGCCGGAGCCGGGGGTGATCAGCCGCTACGCGCGTTTTGATTTTGCCGTGGCGAACGACGGCACCATCAAGCTGCTGGAGCTGAATGCTGATACGCCAACCGGTTACGTTGAGGCTTCGATCGCTACCCCGTGGCTGATGGAGCATGCGGGGTATACCTCGCCCAATACGCGGATGAAGGACCTGGTGGCGGAAGCCTGGGCGCTTGAGCGGCCGGACACCGTGGCCTGCGTCGATTACGGCTGGCATCTGGAGGATTCCGGCACAATCGAGGCATTGGGCCGTCACAGCGGCCTGGATCTCCACTATGAAGATTGCTTGGAACTTTGGGTTGACGAGGGGACGCTTAAGAATCAAGAAGGCCGTATCATTGAGCGAATGTTTGCGTTATATCCGAAGGAATGGATGGCGGTGGACGATGCCGGCGAGGCGTTGAGCTACGCGATCGAAACCGGTCGTCTGACCATTTTTAACGGGCCGCATAGCATTTTGCTGCAATCCAAAGGATTGCTTGCCGCAGTCTGGGGGCTTTACGAGCTGGGTTTGCTCTTTGATGAAGACGAACGCCAGGCCATTGCCAAATACGTGCTGCCGACTTATAACAAGCCGGTCTTCTCCGGTGATTTTGTGTCCAAATCGATGTTTGGTCGCGAAGGCGGCTCGGTGCGCCTCTTCGATGAGGAGGGCAGGCTGGAGCTGGAGGATCAGGAGGGCTTTGATAGCAGTGTCTTGTTCCCTACGGTGTATCAAAAAAGAGCCGAGTTGGCGCGGATCGACACGATCGTTGGCGAGCGCCATTTACTGACCGGCCTGTTCGTCCTGAACGGGACCCCGTGCGGCCTGCTGGGGCGAGCCGGAGGACCGATTACCGGCAATACCAGTCATTTTATCGCGTTAGGAGTGAAATAAATGCAATATTCGAAGCAGCCTTGGGCGCGGCGATTCTTCGTTACGCTGATGCTGGTGTTGTCCGTGGCGGTACTCGGAGCCTGCGGCAATACGACCAGTGTCTTCTCCACCGATACCGGTTCGGAGTCGGAATTATCGACCGCCCGAGTACCTTGGGATTATAAAATCGTGGAAGCGACGGTCGGCGATCTGGTGGGCAGCGACATGACCATTTTGCCCGATAACGATCTGCTGCCGAACGACGGAAATTATGCCACCGGGGACAAAATCTGGATCCTGCAGTTCATGGATGCCGAGCTGACCACGGACGAGAATCAGAAGAATGAAGTGCGCTTGTCCTCTTGGACGACGTTGAAATCCTATCCGGATCAGGCGTCCGCTGAGAAGGACCTGGCCGAGCTCAAGGTGTCGGTCACGACGGATGTCGATCTGGTTGGCGTGTACAAAACGGAGTACCAAGACAAAACGCGGAATTTCGCCGTCTTGGAGCTGCCGACCGGGAACCGGATCAAGCAGCCGATCGACGACACGCGGTACGCCGCATTGGAGAAAGCGAAGACGGCAACGGTCGTGCTGGAAGAAGTGCATGATTTTGCCGATTATGATTTGGCATTTGCAAAATTTCGGGGGTGGGCGAAGTGACGATCGTAGTGAATATTGTGGTTAGTGTTGTCGTAATGATTTTGCTGCAACTGCTGGGGATGGTGGTCTTCAATTGGATGACCCCGTACCGTGACATGGAAGAGCTGAAGAAAGGAAATGTCGCTGTGGCCCTGGCGCTCGGCGGCAAATTCCTGGGCACGGCTATCATTTTGGGGGTGTCCGCCTTCACGAATACCTCCATCTTGCATATGATTCTGTGGTTTGCCGTTGGTTATGTTTGCCTCGTGGCGTCTTACTGGATCTTTGAATTGGTGACGCCGGGATTTAATATCTCCGAGCAACTGAAGAAGGGGAATGTCGCGGTGGGCACCTTGCTGTGCTTAGTGTTTATTGGCATGGCATTCGCCGTCAGCAGCCTAATCATCTAGTAAGAGGTAATTCACAATGAATTTTGAAAAAGGGGCAGTCACATGCACTTTTTGCTCAGAATAACGACGCGCTTGATGCGTTTGCGCAAAACATCAATCGGACTGATTATCCTGATCTTTATTACGCTAAGCGCAACGGTGGCTTACGGGCTGGAGCCGGCGACCTTCGGGAGTTGGTTTAACGCGCTGTATTGGGTAATGACCACCATGGCCACGGTGGGCTACGGCGATTATTTTGCCGAGACCGTGCCGGGCAAAGCGTTTACGATGTTTTTGTACATTTTCGGAATCGGGCTGCTGAGCTTGGTGATCGGGAAAGTCATCGATTCCATCGGGAGCCTTCAGCGGCAGAGAGGAGCAGGGGCTTTGAGTTATCGGGGCGAAGACCAAATTATTCTGATCAATTGGAGCAAAAAAGCGAACTCGGCGGTGGAGGAAATTTTGTGTTATTTCCCCAAAGCCCACATCGTGATCGTCGACGAGACGGATCGGCACCCGCTGGAGCATATGCATCAAGTTCATTTCGTCAGCGGGGATCCGTCCTCGGACGAGATTTTGTTGAAAGCCGGCATCGACAAGGCGAAAGCCGCGATCATTTTTGCCGATGCGCGAATCGAGGAGTATTCACTGATCGATGGGAAATCGCTGTTGATTGCCTCCAGTATTGAACGTTTGGCGCCACAGGTACATACAACCGTAGAAATCATGCAGGAAAAACATATCCAGAACTTCCGCCACGTTCAAGTGAATGAATTTGTCCTGTCCCATGATGCCATCTCGCGATTGGCGGTCCGTTCCGCGCTGCAGGAAGGCAACTCCGAAGTGATTCGCCAACTGCTCAGCCGCCAATACGGCGATGATATTTACGAAATCCCCGTTCAGCACGGGTGGAATACGTACGGAGAAGCCTTTGAAGCGCTGCTTCGGCAAGGTGCAACCTTGCTGGCAGACCGCGGTGATTTGGGCATTAACCGCAAGTTGGACCAGCCGATTCCCGCGGAGGCGCGGCTTTACGTCGTAGCCGATGAAGCCACGTATCGACGAATTGCCGGTTTATCGTCATAAGCCGCACAAACAGCGCGCATGACAACATAAAGTGACAGGCCTTCGGGAGCAGCTCCTGCGGGCCTATTTTTTATTTTTAAAAAGGGATTGCCGATTTCTTTAGGAATATGTTACCATAACCTTGAAATTGAAAACGTTACCGAAAAGGTTACCGAAAAGGTTGCCGATCCGTTATCGATCCCATTTTCGGAATCGTTACCGGAGTGAAAACCGGAATTTTGGAAAGCGCATTCAATTTCGCGGAATTAGATATTTCTCTCAAGGGGGAAGGAACAATGAAGGTCAGAAAACTATGGAGTTTAGCACTGGCTTTAACCCTGGTTGCTGGACTCGCGGTGGGTTGCGGCAACAGCAACAGCAATGATCAAGGGACTAACGAAGGGGCAAAGGCAAACGCGGATACCGGATCCAACTCGGGTAAAACCGCGACGAAGGCGGAAGAAATCTACTTCTTGAACTTCAAGCCGGAAATCGCTGAAATCTATGACAAGATCGCAAAGGATTACGAAGCGGAAACCGGTGTGAAGGTGAAGGTTGTTACGGCTGCAGCCGGTACTTACGAAACGACGTTGAAATCCGAGATTGCGAAGTCTGAAGCTCCGACGATTTTCCAAATTAACGGCCCTGTTGGATATGAGAACTGGAAGAATTACACGTTGGACTTGAAAGACTCCAAGCTGTACGGCTATCTGTCCGACCAAAGCTTGGCGGTATCGAGTGAAGGCGGCGTGTACGGAATCCCTTACGTCGTTGAAGGCTACGGTATCATTTACAATAATGCGGTCATGGAGAAGTACTTTGCGCTGCCAGATAAAGCTGCTTCGGTATCTTCAATGGCAGACGTTAAGAACTTCGATACTCTGAAAGCGGTTGTAGAAGACATGACGGCGAAGAAGGACGCGCTGGGCATCAAGGGCGTGTTCGCTTCGACCTCCCTGGCTTCCGGCGAACAATGGAGATGGCAAACGCACTTGGCCAACTATCCATTGTATAACGAATTCAAGGATGACACTTCGTTCGACAACACGGTGTTGTCGGGCTTGGCCAAGAAGGAAATCGAGTTTAAGTACAACGCCAATTTCAAGAACATCTTTGATCTGTACTTGAACAATTCCGTAACGAAGCCAACGCTGCTGGGCAGCAAGGCGGTTGCCGACTCGATGGCCGAATTCGCTTTGGGGCAAGCCGCTATGGTTCAAAACGGCAACTGGGCTTGGTCGCAGATTAACGAAGTTGACGGCAACGTTGTGAAAGCCGAAGACATCAAGTTCCTGCCGATTTATACCGGAGTGGCAGGCGAAGAAAGCCAAGGCTTGGCGATCGGCACGGAGAACTACTTCGCGATCAACAGCCAAGTGTCGCCTGAGAAACAACAAGCTTCGATCGCCTTCCTGGAGTGGCTGTTCTCCAGCGATAAAGGTAAGGCTTACGTAACGAACGAACTTGGGTTTATCGCACCGTTCAACACCTTTGGCGAGAACGAGAAGCCTTCCGATCCACTTGCCAAGGAAGTATCCGATTGGATGGGGAAAGAAGGCATCACCTCGGTACCTTGGACGTTTGCCGCATTCCCAAGCGAAGAGTTTAAGAACGTCTTCGGCGACGCCCTGCTGCAATATGCACAAGGCAACCTCGCATGGGATGATGTTGTAAAAGTCGCTAAGGATTCCTGGAAGACGGAAAGAGCCAAGTAAGGAACCGGTTCGCAGAACCTCATAACAAGAGACAAAGGCGGCGGCGCCTCCGACCGGGTGCGCCGTCGTTCATTTATTTTGGGAGCTTGGCGAGAACCTCTCCCGCTCACTCTTTTTCCCGGGTAAGGAGACAATCCTATGCAAAAATCGATCAAAAGATACTTCGCCCTTTTTGCATTTCCAACATTGCTGGCGTTTACCGTGATGTTCATTATTCCGTTTTTCATGGGAATCTACCTGTCCTTCACGGAGTTTACGACCGTAACCGATGCGAAGTGGGCAGGACTTAGCAATTATGCTAAAGCCTTTTCCAATCCGGATTTCCTGAATGCGCTTTGGTTTACGGTCCGCTTTACCGTCGTTGCAGTGATAACGGTTAACGTATTTGCTTTCCTCCTGGCCTTATTGCTGACCCGGGGGGTTCGAGGAACGAATCTGTTCCGCACCGTGTTCTTTATGCCGAACCTGATCGGCGGGATCGTGCTCGGTTATATCTGGCAGTTGATCCTCAACGGGATCCTGTACAAGTTTGAAGTCACGTTGACGTCCAGTGCCAATTACGGCTTCTGGGGCTTGGTTGTTCTCATGAATTGGCAATTAATCGGGTATATGATGATCATTTACATCGCCGGGATTCAGAACATCTCGAGGGAAGTTGTCGAAGCGGCTCAGATTGACGGCTGCACCCGTTACGGTATATTACGGAATGTGACGATTCCGCTGGTGATGCCCTCCATCACCATCTGCTTGTTCTTGTCGCTGTCGAATTCGTTTAAGCTGTTTGACCAGAACTTGGCTTTGACCGCCGGGGCGCCTTCGAAGCAAACGGCGATGCTGGCGCTCGATATTTACAATACGTTCTACGGGAACGGCGGCTGGGAGGGTGTTGGCCAGGCCAAAGCGGTGGTCTTCTTTGTCCTAGTCGCATTGATCGCTTTAATTCAATTGAGAGCTACGAGAAGTAAGGAGGTGGAGAACTGATGCAGAAAACACGCAACCGCGGGACAATTACTTTTGGCGTTCTGCTCGTTCTCGCCATCCTGTTCCTGTCTCCGATTCTGATCGTGCTGATGAACTCCTTTAAGGGGAAATTCTTCATCAGCGATACACCGTTTAAGTTTCCCGACGCCCAGACGTTTGTCCATTTTAAGAACTACACCGAGGGCGTTGCCAAGACCGGATTCTTTAATGCCTTCGGGATGTCAATGTTCATTACGGTCGGTTCGGTAGCTGTGATCGTCTTGCTAACGGCGATGACCGCCTGGTACATCACGAGAGTTAAGACGAGATTCACGAAGCTGCTCTACTACATCTTCGTCTTCTCGATGATCGTGCCGTTTCAAATGGTGATGTTTACGATGACCAAAACGGCGAATATGCTCCATCTGGACAATCCGCTGGGGATTATCGTGATTTATCTCGGTTTTGGCGCGGGGTTATCGGTGTTCCTGTTCAGCGGATTCGTGAAATCAATTCCGCTGGAGATCGAGGAAGCCGATCTGATTGACGGCTGTAATCCGGTCCAATCGTTTTTTCATATCGTTTTACCGATTCTGAAGCCGATTGCGATTACCGTCGCCATCCTGAACGTCATGTGGATCTGGAACGACTATCTCCTGCCGATGTTGGTCATCGGAACCGAGTACCGGACGATTCCCATCGCGATTCAGTACCTGAAGGGCGGGTATGGTTCGATCGACATGGGGGCGATGATGGCGATGCTCGTGTTGGCGATTTTGCCCATTGTCGTATTCTATCTGCTCTGTCAAAAATATATCATCGAAGGCGTCGTTGCCGGCGCGGTAAAGGGATAATCCGCCCGACCGAACGGCCAGGGGCCGGCTTGCTCAAATGCAGGATATCCCGGGGGTCGTGAAGTCCTGGCCGGGACTCCTGCTTTTGTGCATTTGTCCTTGTTTTATAGGAAGGGTATGGTATATTCTGTAACAGATAGACGGAAATTATCAGGTAAGGGACGATCGGATATGGCTTCAATGACGATTATCGATATTGCAAAAATTTGCGGGGTTGGCGTTACGACGGTCTCCCGGGCCATCAATAATCATCCGGACATCAGCGAAGAGACGAAGGCCATGATTATGAAGGTTATCAAGGAGAACCATTTTGTTCCAAACAATAGCGCCCGAAATTTGAAGCGTTCCGCCTCCAAGACGATTGCCGTCCTGATCAAGGGGATCACCAATCCTTTTTTCAATCGCATGATTCAGGTGTTCGAGAAGGAGATTCAACGGAAGAAATATTCGTTTATTCTACAGCGGGTGGACGAAAATCAAGATGAGATTGAAGTGGCGATCGAACTGGAGAAGGAGAAGCGGCTGAAGGGGATCGTGTTCCTGGGCGGGTATTTCTCCCATGTCAAAGAAAAGCTGGAGCAGCTGACGGTACCCTATGTACTCAGCACGATTGGCATGACGCCGGAATTTGATCCGCAAGAGTATTCTTCCGTATCCGTCGACGACTTTAAAGAAAGTTATAAGATGGTGGATTATTTGTGCCGGCTGGGGCATCAGAAAATCGCCATCCTCACCGCTCCCATGTCCGATGTCAGCATCGGCAAGCTGAGATATGAAGGGTACAAGCAGGCGCTCGCAGACCATGGGATTCCGCTAAACGAGAAGCTGGTATGCTGCATGAAGGAACAGATTGAGAGCTACTCCATGGAGAACGGATATGTGGTAACCCAGGAGCTGCTGGCTTCCGGGGAGGAGTTCACGGCGTTGTTTGCGGTATCCGATAGTTTGGCGGTCGGGGCGTGCAAGGCGATTTTCGAAAGCGGGAAGTCCGTGCCGGACGATTATTCCGTGGCCGGGTTCGATGGACTGGATATCACGTTTTATTACCATCCTTCGATTACGACGATCCGGCAGCCCGTGGAGGAGATCGCGGAGGAGACGATTCGAATCCTCTTTGACCTGATCAACAAGAAGATGACGCATGCTCATAAAATATTCCCCGGGGAATTAATGATCCGGGATTCGACGATTCCATACAAGGAATAAATCCTCAATGAAAGAAACCCCCGTATTCTGCCGGCGGATATCGCTTGGCAGAAGATGGGGGGTTTTTGGCGTGTGAATGGAATTGTTGGGATGTATGGCCGTGTGGCTTACAACAGTTCGTTGCGCTTGCGCAGATAGCCGTACAAAATGATGCTGCACACCGCGCATAACAAGGCGCACACGCCAATGAAGGCGTAACCGGCTTGCAGGCCGCGCAGCAGGCCAAGTCCGGTGTCGGCACCGCCGGCCACCAGCTCTTTGATTCCGTCGGTGATCGCACCGATCAAATAGTTACCGATGACGCTGCCAACTCCCATCAGCGTGACGATGAAGGTGATGGCGGAATCGCTGGAGGAGCGGTATTTCTTGGCGATCAGCGCCATGACCGTCGGGTAGATCGGGGCGATGCCGATGCCGGCCGCCGCGAACAGAAAGGCCCCGGATTCGCCGACCGCTATGGCGATCAAGGTGCAAATCCCCGAGAAAGCGGAGAACAGAATCAGCGAGAGCGTGAAGCCAATTTTATCCGTGATGGGTCCCAGCGCCAGCCGTGCGAACGTAAAGCACAAGAAGAAGGCGGACAACATGCCGGAAGCGTTGGTGGTGTTCCAATGGTAAGCCTTCTCCAGGAAGTTGACCAGCCAGCCGCCAACGGCCATTTCGGATACCACACCGAACGAGAGCACCAGGACGATCAGCCAGATGGCCGGATCACGCATGAGCTGTGTGAACGGAACCCGCTCGCCGCCGTGTTCTTCTTCGCCCGGAAACCGGCTGAGCAGCGTTGGGATCATCGGGATAACCGAGAGGGACAACATGATCAGATACATGCCGCGCCAATCGAGCACATGTCCGCCGATCGAGACGGTCATGAGCCCTGAGGCGATCATCGGCGCCACCGTGGAACTCAGCCCATAGAAGAAATGGGAGAGGTTCATCATCGTGCCGGTGTTGCCAACGAAGATGCGGGCAGCCAGAATGGCCAGCGCGATTTCCAGCATCCCGTTGCCGATGTACATCAAGAAATAGGAACCCGACAACGCCGGGAAGCTGCGCGAAGCGAAGATCAGGATCCCGGATGCGGCCATGGAGCCGAAGGCAAGCATCGTCACCGTTTTGGCGCCCCATTTGCGAGTCAGGTAAGCCGTAAAGGAACAAGCCAACAGGTAGCCCAGCGAGTTGAGCGACAGGAGCGTGCCAATCTGCATCTCATCGATCCCAAAGTCGGTTTGGATGCGCGGGATGGCGGGTCCTTTAATATTTTCCGAGAAGCCGAAGATAAAGAAACCGATAAAGACGGTTAACAATTGGAAGACATAATTTCGTTTGGTAAAAGTGGAATGGGCGGCGCGGACTTCCGTCGTCTCCGCTCCCGATTGAGATGGCGATTTCAAGGTAAATCCTCCTGATGTCCTAAAGTGATTAAGAGCCGAACAGCCAAATCGTAACACACTTTCGTTCGCCTATCTATCCTCCGGACAAAAAAAGCACCCGCTTCCTGCGCTCGGGTTGAGCGGCATCAACGGGTGCCTTTCGGTCTTAATGGTTAATGTCACATTTGTTCATGATAAACGCGATTTGGTTCTCAAGCCGGTTGATTTGCTCCTGCGTCTCTGGATCGGACTGGCCCATCCCCCGCATCGAGGCTAATTCTTGCTTCAATTGGTGCAGATCCTCACCTGCGTTGGCGCAGTTATAGTTGCTCTCGAGATTATCCAGCATGCTGATTCTCCTCCATCGATTACTCGGTGCTTCTCCCCTATTATGGAGGATTTAGGGAGGGGTTATTCAGCCTGTTCAGGTTGGGTAGAGCTGCCGCCGCCGATTTTGTGCATAAATTCGTTAATCTGCTGATGCATGGCCAAGATATCCTCTATCCCGGCACCGGTTCCGGCAAACAGCCGCATCGGTACGGTGCAGGCTTTGTCCTTCAAGGCTTTGCCTTCGTGGGTCAGCTCAATGATGACGCTGCGCTCGTCCGCTTTGTCTCGCGTCCGGGTGACCAGGTTCATCTGCTCCAGCTTCTTAAGCAGCGGAGTTAACGTGCCGGAATCGAGGTACAGCATGGCGCCCAGCTCTTTGACGGTCACGCCGTCCCGCTCCCATAACGCGAGAAGCGTGATGTACTGCGTATAGGTTAATCCGAACTCGGCCAGCAGAGGCCGGTACAGCTTCATGATCTCCCGGGAGCACGTATAAAAAGCGAAGCAAAGCTGATTATCCAGTTTCATCAATTCATCCGTATTCATCTATATCCACCTGCCAATTAATTGTATGCAATTTATTTTGCTTTTGAGTTATTATAGCATTGCTTTCCTTTTCGCGTAAAGTGGTGGGACGGGGGTGCAGACGCCTGTCGATCGCCGGTGATTTGAAATTGACACCTTAACAAAGATTGTATACAATTAAATAACACTTAATTTAAAAAATGCTGGAGGTGCCATGAATGTCATTATTCGATATCGAAGTCAAAACGATTCAAGGCCAAGTGCAAACGTTGGAGCCATACCGCGGTCAGGTGATGCTGATCGTGAATACGGCGACGAAATGCGGGTTTGCTCCGCAATTTAAAGGGCTGCAGCAACTGCATGATACTTACAAGGACCAAGGGTTCTCCGTATTGGGCTTCCCCTCAAGCCAATTCGCGAACCAGGAGCTGGGGATGGACGAGGAAGTAGCGCAAGCTTGCGAGCTGAATTTCGGTGTGTCGTTCCCGTTATTTTCGAAAATTGATGTGAATGGAAAAACGGCTCATCCGCTGTTCAAGCACCTGACGAAGGAAGCGCCGGGCTTGCTCGGGTCCAAGTTGATCAAATGGAACTTTACGAAGTTCCTTGTGGATCAGGAAGGTAAGGTCGTGAAACGCTTTGGCCCGACGGACGAACCCGAGAGCATCGATGGGCAAATTCGCGAGCTGCTTGGGGTGTAGGCGTAAGTACAATAGACCTAAGCAGTTCGAATAGTAACAGACAGCAACGTGAGGCAAAGCCTGCCCCGTTTCCTTTCCAGGATGGAAAGGAGCGGGGCTTTTTGTTTTTCACGATGAAATTGTGGAGGGAGTTGTAACATGGGGTTTCAAAGGGAGCATGACACTTGGATTCAGGAGCATATGAAACGAAGAACCGGTGAGCGTCTGGATGCGCTTCGGCGCGGACATGGATACGGGAATCAATTGTTCGTCGAGCAGATCTGGTGGCCGTTGGTGGGGCACTTTGATGGATTGCATCCGGAATATGAGGTGAAGGATTGGCGGGGGAGATCCTATTTTGCCGATTTTCTATGGGTGGTTGGAGGTGCGCGGATTGTATTCGAGATAATATGGATTTGAATCGGGGGCTGTTTCTGCAATCCCAGGACTGTCTGATCTACTACATCGCCTTGGATGAGTTGAAGGAGAACTCCACGTTTATTCTATCTTCCTTGCGGAGTATTTTGGCACCTTACTTGTTAGTTGCACTGGGGAGGTCGGCGCGAACTTATTGCAAGATTGAAAGGGATCTGTTGCGCGCCGCCATTCGCCATCACCGGGTGCTTCGCCCAACGGAGGTGGCGCGGGAGCTGGAGTTGCATACGATGACTGTCATTAAGTACTGCCGGCTCCTCGTAGAAAAAGGCAAGCTCCACGCGATAGCTAAAGGGGCCTCTGGCCGCATTACTTCTTATGAGTATCATATACATTTGCTCCTCGGAGGAGGAAACGGCCTATTCTATATGAAAAATCAAATAGAATAGACCGCTTCGAGGTCAGAGTGGCTCATTGTATTCGAAATTTCATATAGAATGAGCCATTTGGCGTCGATTCGCCGGATTGTATTCGAAAAATCATACAGAATGCGCTGCGTGTTGGTGGAGCAGCGGGGTTACACCAGCTTTTTCCGCAATGCCCCGGAGATCCAGTCCACGAGGGTGATCATCACGATGATGCCGAGCAGGATGATCCCGACGCGATCCCAATCCCGCGAGCTGAGGGCGAAGATCAACGGAGTCCCGATCCCGCCGGCGCCAATTACGCCGAGGATCGTGGCGGAACGCAAGTTGATCTCGAACCGGTACAGCGTGTAAGATAGGAAGCCCGGGAGCACCTGTGGCAACACGGCAAACCACAGGATTTGCAGGCGACTGGCCCCTGCAGCGACAAGCGCTTCGGTTGGGCCATGATCCATGTTCTCGATCTCATCGGCGAACAGCTTGCCCAGCATCCCAACCGAATGCAGCCCCAGCGCGAGCACGCCGGCGAAGGCGTTTGGTCCCACAGCCTTGATGAACAGCAGCGCCATCACGATTTCCGGGAAGGTGCGGATAAAGCTGAGCAGCATTTTGCCCGAACCGGAAGCGAAACGCGGTTTGCTTCGATTAGCTGCTGACCAGAAGGCGAACGGCAGGCAGACCAATGAAGACACAAAGGTACCCAGGATCGAGATGGTCAACGTCTCAAGCAATCCCCGCAGCAAATCCTCGCCGTCCGGTAAATAGACGTAATCCCAATCGGGTGAGAACAACCCCGAGAGGATCGACTTCGTAATTTGGCCGGCGGTTTCCTTGATCCCGTCAAATGGGATACCGGCGAACGCCCATATATATAAGAGAAGGAGCAGCAGATAAATTAGCCAGCGGTAGCGGTTCTTCTTGGGCTTCTGCACTTTGTGCCGCCAGGTATTTGCATTTGCGTTTGTCGTCATAATAATTTCTCCCGCAATTTGGTGCTTACATAATCGATCAGCAGTACGACCGCGAGCGTGAACAAGATGATCATGCACGTCTTGTCATACTCCAGGAAACCCAAAGTCACTTCGTAATAATGGCCGATCCCGCCGGCCCCAACCAGACCCAGCACCGCCGCGGCGCGCACGTTAATTTCGAACGTGTACAAAACGTAGGAAATAAAGTGGGCTTGGATTTGCGGTACGACGCCAAAGACGATGCGCTGCACCGAACTAGCCCCGACGGACGTCATCGCTTCCAGGGGTCCGCGGTCGATTGTCTCCAGCGCTTCGTAGGTTAGTTTGGCGATCAAACCAAACGAGAACACCGTAAGCGCCATCATGCCGGGCAACGGCCCGAGTCCGAAGATGGCGACGAAGATCGCCGCCAGCAACAGGTCGGGAATCGTCCGTACGAGGTTCAGCAGGAAGCGGACGGGCTGATAGATCCAGGCGCTGCGGCTAAGGTTGGAGGCGCAGAGCAGCGCGACCGGTACCGCGAAGATTGCGCCGAAGGTCGTGCCGATCAGCGCCATGCGGATCGTCTCCAGCATCGCCGGTACGATGTTGTCGAAGTAGCTCCACTTCGGCGGGAACATCTCCCGCAGCAGGTCCAGCATGTTCGGCGAGCCCTGGATCAGCTTGCCCAGCGAAGCCTCCGTGTCCACGGAGCTGCCCCATAGCAGAAGCAGAATGATCACGGCGGTCAAATAATGCTTCAGCTTGCCGGGAGCTTGAGGACGATCCCGGTTCAAGCCGGCTTGGCCGGGCGGGTTTACGCTGAGGTTGGCGGACTTATTAGCGTTCGCTTGGGCGTTGGATTTGGCATTTGGACGCGGATTCGTATTCATCAAGCCTTCGCCTCCAGCACCTGCGGTCCCGGGAGTCGGGTCGCCAGCAGCTCTTCTTGGTCGATGGCGCGGCCATAAATCTCTGCGAATCGCTCGTCCGTCGCCTCCGACACCGGTCCGTCGAAGACCACCTGACCCGCGCGGAGCCCGATAATTCGGGTAGCGTAGCTGCGCGCCAAGTCGATGAAATGCAGGTTCACAATCGTCGTAATCCCGAGCTCAACGTTAATACGCTTCAGATCATCCATAACCTGCTTGGTCGTCAAAGGATCCAGCGAGGCCACCGGCTCGTCTGCGAGGATGATTTTCGCTTCCTGTGCCAGCACACGGGCAATCGCCACCCGCTGCTGTTGTCCGCCGGAGAGCTGGTCGGCTCGAGCGTACGCTTTTTCCACGATATTAACGCGCTCCAGCGCCTGAAAAGCTAACTCCACATCGGCCTCCGGGAATCGTCCGAACAGGGTGCGCAGCGTGGAATGGTAGCCGACTCGGCCGGCCAGCACGTTGCGCAGCACAGAGGAACGCTTCACGAGATTGAAGCTCTGGAAGATCATGCCGATGTCGCGACGGATCATCCGCAGCGGTTTGCCGGAGGCTTGCGTGATCGACTTGCCGTCGATTCGAATATCGCCTTCGGAGATATCGTGCAGCCGGTTCATGGACCGCAGCAGCGTCGATTTACCGGCACCGGACAAGCCTACGATCGCTACGAATTCACCGGGCTCAATCTTCAGGTTGATCTGATCCAGCCCTTTGGTGCCATTCGGGTATGTTTTGGATACATTGCGCAGTTCTATCACGTTAGGACTCCTTTTGGAAAAAAGTTTCTGGAAAAACGCACAGCCAGCCGGGAGCGCAGAAGCGCTCCGACTGGCTTGCAGGGGGTATTCGTCAAATTTCGCTTAAAGCCTATTCCGTTTTAACTTTCTCGTTATATTCGCGGACGATGTCGAACACACTGTCATTTGATTCGACATAACCTTCATGCGTGTAGATATCCGCAATAATTTGGTGGCCTTCCGCATCCTTACCGATTTCGATGAAGGCATCCTTCAGCTTCTGTACCCATTCCGCATTCATGTCGGAACGAACGGAGATCGTATCGTTTGGAATCGGCTCTGTGTACGCCAGTACGCGAGTATCCTCGAATACCTTCGGATAATCCTTAACCACGGTGTTACGGGCATCCTGGAAGATGGCCGCAGCGTCCACATCGCCATTCAGAACGGCGATGACGCCTTGGTCATGACCTTTTACCGTAATAGGCTCTACGTCAGACAGCGGATCCAAGCCTGCCTCTTGAAGTTTAGCGGCCGGCCATACATACCCGGCGGAAGACGTTACGTTTTGGTAGGCGATTTTTTTGCCTTTCAGATCCTCAACGGATTTGATGTCGGAATCCTTCTTCACGATGATCATCGATTTGTAGAAATCAACCAACTGATCCGTAGGTGCGCCGGTATCATCTTGTACCCCGAAACGTTGCGCCTGCAAAATAACCTCAGCTGCGCCCTTCTCCTTCGCCAGCACGTATGCTGTCGGAGGAAGGAAGCCCACGTCGACTTGCTTGGAAGCCATGGCTTCGATAATCGTATTGTAGTCGGTCGACACGCTGACTTTCACCGGGATACCCAAGCGATCGGACAGCAGCTTTTCCAACGGCTTCGCTTTCGCTTCGAGCGTATCGGCATTTTGCGAAGGCACGAATTGGACCGTCAAGGTTTCAGGAACATAGCCCGTGTTAGCAGGGGTTTCAGCAGTGTTGGCAGCCGCGTTAGTGCTGGCGTTTGCAGCAGTGGCATTGGTTTGGCCGGATTCGGCCGACGCATTCCCGCTGGTGTTAGCTGGAGCGTTGTTTCCGCAAGCACTCAGGATGACGGAGAACGTCAAGAATAAAGGCAAAACAAACTTGGCAATCTTGTTCAAGCGTATGACCTCCACTTAATCTCATTTTTTTGGATTACGTGATTACTATATAAGAGTTTTATTAACCTGCCGTCAGAGGTAAAGTTGAAGTTTGTAAAATCCTAATTTTCAGTAGTTTACAAAACTCGCGATGTTCGTTGCTAGAATGGATAGCAATAAGATGAAATTAGAGGTGGATGACATGGAGAAGTTTAGGGAGGAAGCCGTTTGCAAAATTTTAGTCACGAGCGATGTACATGGCTTCATTTATCCAACGGATTACCGCACGTCTGAGGAGCGGCCATTCGGTCTGGCCAAGCTGGCCACGCTCATTCGGCACGAACGCGAGCAAACGCCCGGCCTGCTGCTGGTCGATAATGGGGATATCATTCAGGGCACCCCGCTGTGCACCTTTTACGTCAAAAATGATCCGAATGGCGTCCATCCATCGATCGCAGCCTTGAATCTGCTGAAATATGATGCGGCGGTGCCGGGCAATCACGAATTTAATTACGGGCAGGAGCTGCTGCACAAAGTCATCAACGATTCCCGTTTTCCGTGGCTGTCGGCGGGGATCATGGATATAGGGACGGATGAGCCGGCGTTTGGCAAGCCGTATATTGTGAAGACCAGCCCGGAGGGGGTGAAAATCGCCATCTTAGGCGTCACAACCCACTACATCCCCCATTGGGAGCATCCCCGTCACATCGCGGGCTGGACGTTTCGGGACGCGCTGGAGACGGTGAAGAACTGGGTTCCCCGTATCCGTGAGGTGGAACAGCCGGACTTGCTCGTGGTCAGTTACCATGGTGGTTTTGAGCGAGATTTGGCGACAGGAGCGGCGACGGAACGGTTGACCGGTGAAAATCAAGGTTACGCGATGTGCCTCGAGGTACCAGGCATCGATGTGTTGATCACCGGTCATCAACATCGGATGATTGCAGGCGAGGTTGGCGGGGTGACGGTGATCCAGCCGGGGACGGGGGGACAAGCTTTAGGCAAAATCACCGTCTGCTTCCAGCGCCGGGCCGACGGCCGCTGGACCGTTCGCGAGAAGACAGCCGAGCTGCTCGTTCCCGATACCGCCGTGGCGGCCGATCGCGAGGTGCTGGAGCTTGTGCATCCGGTGGAATCGGCTACACAAGCTTGGCTGGACCAACCAATCGGCCGAGTGGACGGCGACATGACGATCGAGAGCCCGTTCACCTGCCGCTTGGCGGATCACCCCTTCATGGAGTTCGTTAATCAGGTGCAGATGGAGGCGGCCGGGGTGAACGTCTCCAATGCGGCGTTGTTAAGCGAACAATCCAAGGGTTTTGCCGGCGGGATTACGCTGCGGGATGTGCTGACGAACTTTATGTATCCGAACACGCTGACCGTCCTGCGCTTGACCGGGCGGGACATTCGAGAGGCGCTGGAACAGACAGCAAACTATTTTGTGCTGGGAGAAGATGGCGCGATCGCGGTCAATCCGGGTTATCTCGAACCTAAGGCGCAACATTACAATTACGATATGTGGGAAGGGATCGAATACGAGCTGGACGTCGCCAAACCCGTAGGGCAGCGGGTCGTGAGGTTGACCCGGAACGGGGCGCCGCTGCAAGACGAGACAGAGGTTGAGGTTGTCATGAACAATTACCGCGCCGGCGGAGGCGGCGATTATGACATGTACCGGGGCAAGCCGGTGGTAAGAGAAATCCAAACCGATATGGCGGAGCTGGTGGCGGAGTACATCGAGCGGCACGAGACCATTCAGGCCGCCTGTAATGGGAACTGGAGGATAGTGAACAGCTTGTCCCGGCTATAATTTTCCAGTGACTCGAATTATAATAGCTGTAAAAAGTCTCCCTAAGAGGGGGGCGTCGTCAGGAGAGGTGACGGGAATGGCGGTTTGGACCGAAGGGAGAACTCATCATCCGGGGTACCGTTTGGCAATGTCGTACCAGTCAGGGACCTATCCGCAAATCTTCACCGATCGTCCTCACAACGGAGATGGGTTCGGTCTGATCCTTGCGCTGGAAGGGGCCGGAACCTGGCAAGCTGGCGAATATGTATATCCGCTTTTGGCTCCGGCAATCTATTGCTTGAATCCCAAGGAGTCTGTTCAGTTTATGGCAGAAGCCGCGCAAGACGGGGGGAAGGGGTTGTGGTTCTATCCCGGGGCCCTAAATGAACGATTAGACGGCATGCTTTCGATCAAGGAAAAAGGAACTCGGAACCCTGAGCAGGGAATCGCATCGACGGATATTCAGGACATGTGGCTGCTGGAGTCTTTTCTTGGCGCAGCCAAATGGTCAACTATCTGATGTTCTACGGGAATGCGGATGGAGCGTAGGGACGGGGTCTGTTACAATAAGAAGATCCAGATAACCCCAAGGAGATGTCCCCATGCCCGCGTCTGCCATCCCGATTCTGCCTGCCGTCTTGCTGATCTTCCTGCTGATTGCGGCCGTGATGATTGTGTATCGGAGCTGGAGGAACGGGATCTCGCCGATGCCCGCTTCCGCCGTCGTCCGGCGGGCGGTCGTCCGGGAACTGATGCACCTGAAACGTACTGCCGCCCCTAAGGGGGCGGCTTCGCTCTTTCCTGCCCGCCCCGTCGTGGAAGCGGGGTCGGGCTGGGGGACGCTGGCTTTGGCCATCGCCGGGGCCGATCCTGGCCTGCCAATCGTCGGGATCGAGAACTCGATGATCCCCTGGTTGTATTCCCGTATCGCTTTGCGGATGGGAGATCATCCTCAGGTGCAGTTTTTGCGGGGAGACCTCTACAAGTTTCCTTACGAAACTGCGGGCATGGTTATCTGTTATCTATACCCTGAAGCGATGCGGCGACTTGATCCCTTGCTTCGGGCGCAGTTAACCCCGGGGGCCCGGGTGATCAGTGTGTGTTTTGCCCTGCCGGGTTGGCAGCCGGTGAAGGTCGTCACCTGCCAGGATCTGTACCGTACTAAAATTTACATCTACGAGAAAGACTAGGAAACAAATTGAACCTAATAGGGCAGGAGTGAACTTTTGTGAGCGATCAAATCAATGAACAGGAGCTTGTCCAGTTTATCGCCGACCGGTCGAAGTCGAGTCTGGACAGCATCCGGTTGGTGCTGAAGCATGAAGCGGATTTTATCAACCAAGCTCAACAGAATGCTGATGGCGAAGTAGAGATCGACGGGGACGATTTGGTGGACTATGTCCTGAGCCGAAGCGACGTGAAGCTCGATGAATTGACGGTGGAAACCATCCTCGATTTGGAGATGGATTATTTGACGGAGCACGGACTCGCCGGATACATCGATTAGTTAGCGGAAAATAAATATGGCCCAGGCCCCTAAATACTGGGGGCGCTGGGCTTTCCTTTTCTACACAAAACCTACGGGAACCCTTATGATTTAGTGAAAGCTGTAAGGAGGCGAAAATTATGCGTATTCGAAGCATCGGGACGAAAATCAATCTGATTGTGGTCGGCATTTTAGTGGTCGTGTCAGGGACAATTGGCTATGTAGCGGTTAAACAAATGGAGAGCGGCATTAAGACGTTCGCTACGGCTAAAGCGCGAAGCGACTTGGAACTGGTTAACCGCTATTTGGACAGCAAGTACCCCGGTGCTTGGCGCATCGAGGGAGACCAATTTTACAAAGGTGAAACTGTGATTAGCGGGAACTTTGAAATCGTGGACGAAATCGGGGAAATGACAGAAGACACGGTAACGATTTTCCAAGGGGATACTCGCGTAACGACCAATGTGATGGCGGAGGGAGAACGGGCTGTAGGTACGAAGGTGTCTGACAAGGTGGCCGACGTTGTCCTCAAGGGTGGCAGCAGCTACTACGGGGAAGCGGTGGTGGTTGGCCTAACGTATCAGGCGGCGTATCAACCGATCCGATCGGACGGCGGCGAGGTCATCGGCATCTTGTACGTGGGGGCATCGCAGCAATTAATGGAAACCATTCGCGGGACATTTATTCAGCGTTTTGCCGTAGTTTTTGCGGCAGCGCTTGTGATCTCCATCGCGTTGATCTTGGGATATATGCGTGGCATGAAAAAACGGCTCAGCCGGCTAGCCAAAGCGATGGAACAAGCCGGGGCCGGCGATTTTACGGCGACCCTCCGCGACGATTCGCGGGACGAAATCGGGTTGCTCAGCGCCAGCTACAATCAGATGGGGGCGAGTCTGCAGCAGCTGGTGCAGCAGGGGATGCTCGCTTCAGACAAGGTGACTGAGGCCGCCCGGAGGCTACAGACGGTCGCGGAGCAAACCAACGATGGCTCGGCGCGGATTGCGGCCTCGATTGAGCAAGTTGCCGCGGGGGCGGAGAGCCAGACGATGAGCACGGCGGAGAATGCCCGCGCTATGGAGGAGATCGCCATCGGCGTGCAAAACATCGCCGAGCATGCCTCCGAAGCCGCCGAGCTGGCTGGGCAGTCCAGGCAGCAGGCCGTTGCCGGCGGAGAGCAAGTTCGCAGGACGGTCGCACAGATGGAATCCATCGACCGTTCGGTACAGGCCAGCAGCTCGCTGGTCCGGCTGCTGAACGATAAATCGCAGGAAATCGCCTTGATGGTAGAGGCGATCCGCGGGATTTCCCAGCAGACGAATCTGCTCGCGCTTAATGCGTCGATCGAGGCGGCTCGTGCCGGCGAGGAGGGGCGCGGCTTCGCTGTCGTCGCCTCCGAGGTCCGTAAGCTGGCTGAACAGTCGGAGGCTTCGTCGGAACGGATCGCCGAGGTCATGACGCAGATCGATACGGACATCAAACAGTCGCTGGAAGCGATGGATCTGGTGATCGGGGAGGTCGAGTCGGGCCTTGCGTTAACGCAGCAGACGGACCGCAGCTTTGCGGACATCTCCGCTTCCAACGGCCAAATCGCCGACCAAATCGAGCAGCTCGCTGCGACGGCCCAGCAGATGTCCGCGGGGATTGAGGAAGTCACGGCTTCCGTCCACGTCATCGCGGATATCGCCCGAAGCTCGGGCGCCGCCGCGCAGGAAGTGAGCAGCGCTTCGGCGACCCAGCTGTCGGCCATCGCGGATATCAACGCCTCATGCGCTTCGCTATCGGCGGTATCGGACGAGCTGCAGCAGGTGTTGGGCAAGTTTCGAGTGAAGGGATAGACAGGCCGGTCTCGCTTGCCGATTCGCCGCTGCGCAGCCTGCTGAATATGAATATAGCTTGAGCAAAACCGGGTCTCCTCTTTGGAGCCCGGTTTTGGTGTCTATTGGCTGCTCCTCAGGTTTCCTAACGTATACCCGGTTTACACTTGGTGAACGGTGATCCCTCGCTCCTGAAACGGCTTGACGTCGAAATCCGTAGCCGCATTCCCCGTAATCAAGGTATGAATGGAACTATTAGGGGCGACGGTATGCAGGGAGAGCTTACCAATCTTCGTATGGTCGCAGACGACGACAATTTCACCGGCCGCCTTGATCATTCCCTGCTTGGCAGGTACCAACAGCGCCTCAGGATGCATCAGACCGTGCTGGGGATGCAACGCTGGCGTTCCGATAAATGCCTTCTCCACATGTAAGGACTGTAGTACATGATCCGTGAACATACCGTTGAGCATGTAACTTGACGGATACAACTCTCCTCCCGTGAGGATGACCTTAACCCCCGACGCATCCCGCAGCTCAACAGCTACGTTCATATCGTTCGTGATGACCGTGACATTGGAGCGATTGACGAGATGGGTCGCGATGTGCAAAGTGGTTGTCCCGGAATCAATGATGATGTTCTCTCCGTCTTCTACCAATGATGCTGCATGACGGCCGATGCGGATCTTCTCCTCCAGATGTTGATTTCTTCGTTCTTGAAAAGAGGGCTCATCGTGCGTCCATTGTTCCATAATGACGCCCCCGTGCGTTCTTCTCAGCGCGCCCTCCTGCTCGATCTCCGCCAAATCCCTGCGAATGGTCGCGCTATGCACGTTAAATTCCGCAGCCAGCATCGCCACCGTAGCGGTCCGGTACTGTCTGACATACTCCACAATACGTCGTTTTCTATCCGCAGCCAGCAAGCTCCATCTTCCTTCCTCAAGATCAAATGCACAAAAATGCGCAATTCTTCAAATAACTGATTTGATTTTCATGGGATACTCCCCTTGATTTTAACGAATAAATATTTTCTGCGTGTTAACAAACACGAGGGATTCCGGGGGAAGTAAGGCTATATTTTTCGACGATTTAGGGAATTTACTGGAGTTCTCTCGAGGTATTCCGTTACCGGCAGTTATCTTCTTTCCTATTAATAGAGGGCTTAATTCATCATTCTAGGAATCCGCCAAAGCCATCTAGATTATATTTACATCCCCTTGAATTTGGTCTTATACTCCCCAAACGAATGATCCTTACAATCGAGATAAGCTCAAGTGAGCAAAAAGAAGCGAAAATTGCGCATTATCTGCTCACTTCTATACATATCAACAATTTGGATAAGGGGGATGGCACTTGGCATCCATACAATTTGTGAACGTAAGCAAAGCTTTTGAGAAAAATGCAGTCATCCAGAATCTCAATTTGACGATGGAGGATGGAGCGTTTACCGTGCTCGTTGGCCCGTCCGGCTGCGGAAAAACCACGCTGCTGCGCATGATCGCAGGGCTGGGCCCGCAAACCTCCGGACAGGTGCTGATCGACGGCAAGGACGTTTCTCGCATACCACCAGGCCAGCGCGGCGTGGCGATGGTATTTCAAAACTATGCGATTTACCCCACGATGTCGGTGCGGGAAAATATTGAGTTTGGTCTGAGAAACAACAAGATTCCCAAGGCGGAACGGGTACAACTCGTGGAGAGCATTAGCGAAACCGTTGGCCTGCTAGACTATTTGGACCGAAAGCCATCCGCTCTGTCCGGCGGACAGCGACAGCGCGTCGCCTTGGCCCGGGCGATGGTCAAGAAGCCGTCCGTTTTTCTCATGGACGAACCGTTGTCCAATCTCGATGCCAAGCTGCGGGTGCAAATGCGCATTGAACTGATCGAACTACATAAGAAGCTGGGCACGACCTTCGTGTACGTAACGCACGACCAAGTGGAAGCCATGTCGATGGCCGATACGATCGTGCTGATGAATCAGGGGGAGATCCAGCAGGAGGCGCCGCCGCATGAGATCTACCATCAGCCGAGCAATTTGTTTACGGCTCAGTTTATCGGCGTGCCGTCCATGAACATCGGCGATCTTGGCGTGGACGGCGTGAAATTCGGATTCCGGCCCGAGAACGCCAGTTTGTCGGCAGCAACGGCAACACGGGAACATTCGGGGCCAGCGCCGCACTATTCCCTTCAAGGGACCATCGTCACCCGCGAGATGCTTGGAGCCGAAACGATCTACCAAGTTAGATCGAAAGACTTGTCCTTTATGGTGAAATCCCCGGAAGACGCATATCACGTCGATCAAGAGGTTGTACTTGGCGTTGAGGCCTCCAAGCTGCATTTCTTTGGATTCGATGAGATTCGTATCCCCGCTAATGATCCAGGCATTGCTGGTTATTTGGAGGCGCTGAAGGGGAAAAGCCATGGGTAAACGACCATTGTGGGAGCGGCTCCGGCCTTATGTATTGATAGCGCCCGCTATGGCGGGCATCGGTTTGTTTGTTATTTACCCTGTCCTGTATCTCATCTATCTGGGTTTCTACAAATATAACCTGATGAACAAAGCCAAAAGCAAGTTTGTCGGCTGGGATAACTTTCAGCAAATTTTAACGCGGGGCGATTTTTACAAAGCATTAGGGAATACCGCCATTTACACCGCCGGCGTCGTCATACTGACGGTGGGGCTATCCCTGATCATCGCGGTATGGCTGAACAAAAAAAGCCGCATCAACTCCCTGGTGCAGGCCGGGATTTTCACGCCGCATATCGTTTCTATCGTCTCCATATCGCTGGTTTGGCTGTGGTTGATGGACCCCGAACAGGGGCTGCTCAATTTTATGTTGGAATCCTTTGGATTGCCCGCCTCCGATTGGCTGCAAAGCTCCAAGACGGCGCTCTTATCCGTCATTATCGTTTCGGTATGGCAAAATATCGGCTACTACACGCTCATTATTGTAGCAGCGCTGCAGAGCGTACCTCCCAGCATATACGAAGCGGCTGCGCTCGATAACGCGAGCAGATTCAAGGTGTTTACCAAGATTACGCTGCCCATGATTTCGCCGCAGTTATTTTTCATCCTGGTCATTATGACAATTGGGTCCTTCAAGGTGTTTGATACGGTCAAAATCATGACCGGAGGCGGCCCCAACAATGCGACAAATACGTTGGTTTATTATATCTACGGATTCCGGACGACCAACATCGGTTATTCGGCAGCGACCGGGACGATTCTGATGGCGATCATCGGCGTGCTGACTCTGATCTATTTCAGACTGCTGGCTAAGAAGGTTCATTATCAATGAGGAAAGGGAGCCCGCTTGTGAAAATATTTGATTGGAGAAGCCTGGCCTCGGTGTTGGGCGTATTGTTGAAAGCAGCAGTCGTCATGGTATTTATTTTTCCGTTCCTGTGGATGATCTCTACCTCGCTGCAGACGTTACGGGAGACGCTGGCCTTTCCGCCAACCTGGATCCCAGCCGTCCCGCAGTGGAACAACTTTGTAGAAGCAATGAGCGCGGGGCCGTTCTTGATGTATGCGAGAAACTCGGTCGTTATTACGGTGTCCATCATCGTGCTGCAGTTTGCGGTGATGATTCCAGCCGCGTATGCCTTTGCGAAATACCGTTTTCGGGGGAAAAGCGTTCTGTTTGGTTTCGTCCTCCTCGCGTTCATGATTCCAGGACAAATCACCTTTATCCCGGTATATCTGTTGATGGCGGACTTCGGGCTGATCCATTCGTTATGGCCGCAGATCATCCCGTTTATGTCCAATGCGTTCGGGATTTTCTTACTGCGCCAATATTTCATGCAGATTCCGGAAGAGATTATTGAAGCGGCTAGATTGGATAATGCCGGGGCAATCAAAGTGATTTGGAGAATCATGCTTCCCATGGCGGGGCCAGCACTGGCGACCATTGCCTTGTTCAGCTTCGTCAGTCATTGGAACGAGTATTTCTGGCCGCTCGTCATGACGAACTCTGAGGCGATCCGGCCGCTAACGCTGGGAATCGCCATGCTGCGGGAGACGGAGGGAATCAGCAACTGGCATATTATCATGGCCGGTAACGTTGTGCTGGTTGTTCCTATTCTACTCGTTTACGCATTCTGTTCACGTCACATCGTCAAAGCATTCGTATACTCAGGGATTAAATAGGCCAAACGGTCGCAGTCCCTTTCAAATACAACAACAATTTATTCATTGGAGGGAAACGAAAAGATGAAAAGTAAAGGGGAATTCATTGTGATCTTAACTCTGTTATTGGGGATCCTAGCCGGCTGCGGAGGGGGGAACTCCACCGCTAATTCAGGAAACTCGCAGAGCGGAACTGCCGTGGATCCGGCAACGACGGGAACGGAAACGGCAGCCGCAAACGCCGGCGGTAAAACGACCGTACAATTCTGGCATTCGCTGGGGGGTAAAAACGGGGAGTACATGGATGCATTGATCCAGCGTTTCAACGAATCTCATAACGACATTGAAGTCGTAGGGACCTATCAAGGGGGCTATGACGAGACCGTAACTAAACTGCAGCAAGCGGTCGCTTCCAACACCGCGCCGGATGTGAGCATGCTGGAACGCGCGTATGTGCTCATGTTCGCTGACTCGGACGTGTTGGAGGATCTGACGCCATTTATGGAGAAGTCGGGGCTGAGTGCGGACGACTTTACTTCAGGGCTGATGGGCCATTCCTATTTCAACGACAAGCTGGTTTCGCTGCCTTTGAACCGCTCGACCCCCATTTTGCACATCAACAAATCCATGCTGGATGAGCTCGGGTTGGCGGTTCCAACGACCTGGGATGAGTTAAAAACCGTGGCAAACGCACTGGTCGTTAAAGAGGGGAAAGAAGTGAAGCGTTACGGGTTGTCGATGCCTTACGATACCTGGTATCCGATCGCTATGATTTCTCAGTCCGGGGGGAAGTTTTTTAACGATGAAAAAACCTCACCCGGGTTCATCGATAACGGTATCGGCAAGGAAGTATTTAGCTACCTGAAGGATCTGCAAAGCACGGGAGCGTTGTATTATCCGCCGGCGCAGGATTCCGGGAACATCGTCAACAGCATGTTCGTGGAAGGCAAGATCGGCATGATGTTTCAATCCACGGGTTCGATCGGGGGGTTGAGCAGCTCTGTGGACTTTGATTATGTTACGGCATTCCTGCCGAAAAACGATGTTTACGCGAATCCTACCGGAGGCGCAAACGTTGCTTTGATGGCCGGTTCTTCGAACAAAGAGGCCGCTTGGGAATTTATTCGCTGGATGGAAACCGATCCGCAGGGCGGGCTGCAATTTATTTTGCAATCGGGCTACCTCCCCTTCACGAAGAAAATGGTGGAATCGCCGGAAATTCAGGATTTGTGGGCAAAGGAACCCAACCGGAAAGTGGCGTACGACCAGTTGCAATATGCCATCGACACCAACAATGATGTTGCATGGCCTGAAGTGATGCACGAGTTCTTTTCGACTATCGAAGCAGTCATGTATGACAGTCAGGACATCCAGGCTGCACTGGATGCGTTCAACAAAGAGACAGAACGGATTTTGGCGGAGTAAGGGAGGGAGAAGCGACAATGATCGAGCGATTAAACCAGGATGCGTCACTGATGATCGCGGGACACCGTGGATATAAATCCGCTTACCCGGAAAACACGCTGCTGGCATTCCGCGAAGCCTTGGATTTGGGAGTCGATATGATGGAATTCGATCTTCGCCTGTCCAAGGACGGGGAGATCATGGTGATTCATGATGCTACAGTTGACCGGACGACAAACGGGTCCGGTGCGGTCGGTGATTATACTTGTGAGGAGTTAAAGCGGCTGGATGCCGGAGGCTGGTTTGGCCGAGAGTTTGCCGGGCTGCAAATTCCGACGCTCGCGGAGCTGGTCGCGCTGCTGGCGGATTATCCCGATGTACTGCTTAATGTCGAGATCAAGCCAGCGGCAAACGCGAAACAAGCAGCGGACCTGACGATCGCCTTGTTGGATGAATCGGGCTTCCTGCCGCGCGCGGTGTTCACCTGTTTTGACGCTGAAGTATTAACGTATATTCACGATTCGTACGGTTTGAAAACGCAAGGGTTTCCTGCGGAATTGATGTCGGGGTTCGTGTATGGGGAGGGCGGAACTTACTCCAAGATGTGGGCGTTAGGGCTCGAAATGAAGCTCCTCACACCGGAGCGCGTTCAGGAGTTCCGTGAGCTTGGTTTACTCGTTTGGAGCTACTGTCCGGACGAACCGGAACAGGTGCGGTACAGCGTTGAATGTGGCGTTACCGGCATGACCTGCAATAATCCGCTACCCGCGTTGCATCTCCACCGGGGCATGCAGATACTGACGTCAGAGATAGGAGACAGGTCCCGATGGTAGAGATGATCGAGGGACTCGTTATTGACTTGGACGGTACAGTGTACCGAGGGAACGAGGCCATCGAAGGTGCCATTGAGACGATTAGCAGGTTAAAGGCCGCGGGAACGAAGGTAGTATTTCTCAGTAACCGCGGGAATATATCCCGGAAAATGTGCCGGGAGAAGCTGAGCAGCATGGGATTGGACGTGAGCGAGGAGGAGATCCTCCTCGCGTCCACAATTGCTGCACGATATTTGCGGGCCCATGGCGAGGGACGCAAGGTTTGGGTGCTGGGTGAGCAGGGATTGATTGACGAGCTGTGCATAGCGGGCGTACCTCTGGCCGAACGGCCCGAAGACGCAGGTTGGCTGCTAATTACGTTGCATGAACGGCTAACGTATCAGGACTTGAATCTGTCTTTTCGTGCGGTGCGGCACGGGGCACGGATCATCGCTACCAATAGCGACCGGATGTTTCCCGGAGAGGGGGGCGACTGTATTGACGTGGCCGGGATGATTGGGGCGATCGTGCATGCGACGGCTCAAGATGTAGAAATTGTGGTTGGCAAACCTTATTCTTTAATGGCGGAAGCCGCGCTTGAAACGTTGGGGTTGCCGCCAGAACGCTGCCTGGTGATCGGCGACAGTCTGGAGTCGGATATCCGGCTTGGGCATGCGGCCGGAATGAGGACTGCCTTGGTCCTTACGGGTTCAACCGATCTTAGGGATGTGAGATTAAGTCCGATTCAGCCGAAGTATATCTGGAATTCGATCCGCGATGTGAGTTCTGTGTTAGGGATTGAACGTTCCGAAAATGAATTAAGGGAAGAGAAGGGAAGCCACATATGACCGATATTTTGCATCGCATCAGGGAACTCGCGGCTGGACTGGGGGAGCCTTACCGTCAGGCAATTGACCTGGACGAAATCCGGGTTGAGACGGGGGCGCTTCAGCTGGCAGCCGACTATGTCACGAAAAAAAACTACCGCAATGTGATTGTTGCGGTGGATCAAAATACGTATGAAGCGGTTGGAAAGCAATTGGTAATGCTTATGGAAACGGAGAAGGAACGCGGATCTAAGGAAATGGACGTTTATACCACGATGATCCAGCCTGATGCGGAAGGTGACGTTATCGCCGATGAGGCCTCGTTGATCGAACTGATATTGGATGTTCAGCGGTGGGAGGCGAATGTCATCATAGCCTGCGGGGGAGGCACGCTGCATGACATCTGCCGATACGCCGCTTACACCACGGGTATTCCATTCGTATCCGTTCCGACGGCACCCTCTGTCGACGGGTTTAACTCCAAGGGAGCTCCGATCCTTCTGCGGGGGGAGAAAAAAACGATCCCGGCCATCGGTCCGAAGGCGATTTTCGCCGATCTCGATATCCTTGTGCAAGCTCCGCCGGAGCTGGTGGCGGCTGGGTTCGGCGACATGTTGGGCAAATACACCTCCTTGTTTGATTGGAGGTTTGGCTCGTGGACTGCTGATGAACCTTATCTGGAGCTGGCAGCGGAGATTACCCGAAAGGCATTGGATAAATGCGTCGCCTCGGTAGATGACATCGCAGCGCGAAGTGAGGAAGGGATTTGCCTCTTGATGACCTCGTTGATCGAATCCGGTCTGGCGATGCTGCTGTTCGGGCAGTCTCATCCGGCTTCCGGCGCGGAGCATCATTTATCGCATTATTGGGAGATGGAGTATCTGCGTTTAGGTCGCCGCCAACTGCTGCACGGAGCGAAAGTAGGAGTGGCCAGTATGGAGATCGCGGGCCTTTACCACCGGCTTGCCAATGAGGGCTTTGGGGCGCAGGGGATGCATCCTACTGCTGCGGTTCCGCCGCAAGTCACTGCCTGCTGGGAGCAGATCTGCCAGGAGATTCAACTGATCCCGGATCCGCACCAGCTTGGCGAATTGTTGGCTGCCGTTGGCGGCCCCAATACCGTGGAGCAGCTTGGTGTAGAACCGGGTCTGCTGGAACGCAGCTTGCGGGAGGCGCATCGGGTACGCCCGGGTCGGCACACGCTGCTGCGCGCATACAACGAGATCAACGAAACGTTTGCGGAGGAATCACCCGGCATCGTATAGGGCGCCTATACGAGCGCCTTCTCCGCCCCAAATTGCCGGATCAGCGCCGAGCGGGTCATGACCAGCTTCAGCGGAATCAGCTTGTCCGTATGGCCATCGATTCGTTTGCGGCTGCTTGGATGGAAGACGGTTAGCAGTAACCGCAGATAAGAGGTGGTCAACGTACGGAAGGCGCCTTGTTCGACACGATGCGTTTCGAAGCCTAGTCCGTGCGTGATGCCTCGATGGAGCAAAGTAATCCCCTGCAGCGCCTTCACTTGGCTGAGCTGCGGGTTTCTTTGCATTTCGGCGCATATTTGGCGCATCGCGCTTCTGGCGAGGCGGGCAGTCATCAGGGCGACACGGTTCGCCTCGTTCGATTGCAGCATGGCGAGGATTTGGCGATTGTCCAAATGGAGCTCACCAATCCAATCGCCGTCTTGAATCCATGTGCCATCCTCGCATTGCATGCTTTTTCCGCGATATTTGGTGACGAACATTTTGCAGATGCCGAACTCTCCCGCGTAGTTGGAACGCAGTCGGCTGAACAGCTCGAACACTCGCTCCCAGCCCATCCAAACTCCTTGGATGACTTGCTTGATTATCGTTCCACCTTGCATCGTTATCCCCAGCTTTCTTAATAGATTGTGATTGTGAAGCGCTTACATCGGAATATCCGGCAGTGTGCCGCTCTCCCCCAAGTTTCCCGGTAGAAATGTTGCAAAAGGTGCAACATTCTAGGGCAGTATGAACGAGGGATGGAGAGAATGTTGTTTTTTCTGCAACATTCTTGAGGTTTAGAGCGAAATGGGTTCTTAAATGCTGCAGGAAATACAACATTTCCGCGTTTTCGCTCCGAGAGGGTGTAAAATGCTGCACAAAATGCAACATTTCTCTGTGTGAGGTCCGAGGACGGAGGTCAGAATTGGCACCAACCCGAATCGTGACAGTCCGCCCCAGCTCTATGTGCCTTGGCCTTACGCCAGCCCGGCGCTCAAGACTACGAGGAGAGCTGTCGCGGCTCCAACCAGGCCGCCGGCCAGAACGTCGGAGGGATAATGGACTCCGAGATAAATCCGTGACAGGCCTACGATGAAAGCGAGCGGGAGCAGCACTTGCGCAAGCCCGGGGCTAGCGAACAGAAACGGGATAAACGTAGAGAAGGCGGCTGTCGTATGCCCGGATGGGAACGAATAGTCCTTGAGCGGATGGATTGAGATCCTCGCGTTCTGCAGGGCTTCGTAGGGTCGGGTGCGCTGGAACCGCTTCTTGATCAGGACCGCCAGTAGATGGCTGAGGGTCAGAGCGATCAGGCTTCGCCAGCCCGCCTGCTGCCAGGAACCCGTAGCGAAGACGACCACGGAGATGGTTAGCGCGATTGTAAACGCGGCGCTTCCTAAATGGGTGACCCCCTTCAGAATCCGATCCAGCCACGGATGACTCAGCGAATGATTGCACCACAGAAACAGCCGGTTGTCATATTCGCGCAGCCGAAGATAATAGCGATGTCTCATTCCAACTCCTCCACTCCCTCAATAATGATGGGCTTCCCTCGGCCCCTCGCCCTTCATCCAGGGCAACTTTTATCACCGTGATCGAACCAATAAGCGCTTCCCTTGTTACCCATGTTGCCGCTGCTGCGCGGGCGGATGCTGACGTACCGGACGGATCCAGTAAAATATCATGATGCCGAACAACAGCATGGCGCTAATCCCCACTGTAACCGTTACGTCGAAGCTCTCCGCCATCCAGCCGCCCAGAATCGGGCCCAGGATGACTCCGATGCCTTCGATGCCGGAGAGGACTCCCCAGCCGGTCGCCTTCTGTTCCTCGGGAACAAAATGGGACAGGATCGCGTTCCATGCCGGCAGTACGGCGGCATATGCCGCACCGAGACAGACGGCAAGCAGCATCGTGCTGAACATCTGCTTCGAATAGATTAACAGTCCGAGGCAGGCGGCCAAGACACCGAATCCGGCGATCAACAGCCACTTATGCCCCCATTTGTCGGCGAGCCGGCCCATCGGGATGAGCAGCAATACGGTCATACAGCCTCCGGCCATCAACACGATGGAATATCCGGAATAATCCAGCGCTAAGTATTCAGATGCAAAGCTCGGCAGAACGGGCACCAGCAGGCCGGCGGCTAACGTCTGTACGATCATGCCGGGTACGAGCGGCTTCATCTGAGTCAGCTTGCTCCCGATTTGCCGCATTTGCTGCTTAAATGGAACCGTGTCTCCCAGTAATCGGCGGGAGGAGAAATCCATCCGTTTTAAGGCGGCTAGCAGCCACCCGGCCGCCCAACATCCGGCCAACAGCCAGAACGATAAGGCATAACTGCGATCGATTAGGAAATTGACGGCGACCGGGCCGAGACCGAGCGATACCAGCCAAATGGTGTAGATGGATCCCATCTGTGAACCGCGGCTGTCCTCTCGAATTTCGGATAGGCAGAGTAACCAGACGGGCGATACCCCGATTCCGATCAGACCGGCTCCGAGAACGATCGCCCAGGGTGCGCTGACGCTATAGGAGACGAATAAGCCAAGCAGTCCCAGCAGCAGGAAGATATTCAGGATCAGCCGGGCCGGGAAGCGGTCCAACACATAACCTGCAAGCACTTTAATCAGCGTGTCGGCTAAATAGTGGACTGAGATGGCGACGCCAACGGCTGCTAAGGTAATCTGGCGTTCTTTGGCATAAGCGGGCAGGAACGAGATGAGAAAGGCGCTGCGGGCGATTTCCGTCATAAACAAAATGGCAGCGCAGTGCAGAAATGCAGGAGTCAGGTGATTTCCTGAAATCCAGCGGACAGAACGTTTCATATGGGCAGGGCTCCTTGCTTCGTATTCGTGTGCCGCGACCGTGCGGCAGGGAAAGGATCAATGGCTATCCGCCAACGCCGGCAGACGCCCCGCCAGACGAAGCACATCCCGGACGATCGTCTCCGTAGCACATCCTGCAGCCAGTTCGTCATACTGCTGGAGCATCCGGGTTCTGCGGACTTCAGAATCGAGCAGATCATGCACTTGCTCCGTTAAAGCCCGCGGCGAAGAAGCTACTACTGCCGCGCCTTTGCGCTCGAGGTATTTGGCGTTTTCCCGCTCCTGTCCGGAGAACGGTTTGTAGACCACGATGGGCGTGCGGATTTGGATCGCTTCCGATAATGTGATGCCTCCGGCCTTCGTCACGATGCAGGAGGCTTGTCGCATACGGTCGTGGATCGCTTCGACGTAACCGAAAAGACGCAATCGTTCGTGACCGGCAAATCGCCGCTCCAAGCGACGCCGCAGCTTATCGTTGCCTCCGCATACGATGTCCACTTGAACCTCGGGCAGTGCCAGCAGCTTCGCGGTGATGAGCTGGATGTCCGGTAAAGGAATATGTGCACCCATCATGACCAGAACTGAACGGGAACCGCCTGCGGAGCGAGGAACTTGCGGACTCCTAGAGAGTGTTGGCTCATAAAACGGCTCCCGAACCGGGATACCGCTGACCACGATCGATTCCGCGGGCACGCCGCGTTCGATCATCTCCCGCTTCAAATCCGCAGTCGCCACGTAGTAACGGTCTGGCCGTGTGAACAACCAGCGGTTGTGCAGGCTGAAATCGGTCACCACCGTGAAGACCGGTACCCGAATGCCGTGTTTTCGCAGCTGATCCGTGACGCCGCCAAATGGAAAGGTGCTGATGATGGCGTCGGGCCGTTGTTTTTGGAGCAGGTTGACCAGCTTCTTCATGCCCAGCTGATTTCCCCATTTGGCCAAAGAGCTCGTCTGCTGGAGGTCCCGGGTCGCGTAGTAGCTCCACCCGTAGTAATCCAGGCCATACGCCGAGAACCACGGGCTGTACAAATAAAGCTGCCGAGAGACGGAATTCATTCCCGGGTGGGCTTCGCGATACAGGTCGATGACACTGACCGTGCGAACGCCCGAAAGGGTGAGGGATTGCTTCAGCGTCCGCGCCACCTGGATATGGCCGTTGCCGTATCCGGCGGTGAGGATGACGATGTGCATGTTTTGCTTCATGGCTAGCTGCCGCCTTTCCACCGAAATAGAAACGCACGGTTGGTTCCGTCGATTCATTCCGAGTTCCAGTATATAGGAAGCCTGGAAGAATCAAACCGGCCGCGCGGCGTGATTTGGTTCCGACCTTGGTCCAGTTTGTAGGCCGGACTCCTCCGTTGATTTAGCTTTTTGTCCATAAATGACAAAGGGAACGTATCTTCACTTTAGGGCACTAATGTTAACGTTCGTTTAAAAAGGGAGGCAATCTGTGTAAAACGGCGTATCAGAAGTGGGGGTGGTGCGATTCGTTTTTTTTACCTGTGGCAATGGGGAGGACGGATTAGGTATAATTAGAAAATGATTTGAGTTCGTTTAGAAAGAGGATACGCATGAATAAACAATCCATTTATGGTTTAACGAAGGATCAGCTGGCCGCTTGGCTGCTGGACCATGGACATAAACGAGGCCGGGCCGAACGGGTCTGGGACGGCTTGTATCGCAAACGGGTGACCGATTATGAAATGATGGAAGGCGTTCATCCGGAATGCCTTACCCTGCTTGAAGACCAATATGCCATCGAAACCTTGGAGGAGCATACTCGCCAGGAGTCGGTCGACGGCACGATCAAGTTCTTGTTCCGGCTGCAGGATGGCAACCTGATTGAAACGGTGCTCATGCGTCATAAATTCGGCCTGTCGGTTTGCGTGACGACGCAGGTCGGCTGCAATATCGGCTGCAGCTTCTGCGCTAGCGGATTGATGAAGAAGAGCCGGGACCTGACGAGCGGAGAAATTGTGGAGCAGGTTATGAAGGTGCAACTGCACCTGGATCGGCTGGGCAAGGGCGAGCGGGTAACCCATATCGTGGTGATGGGGATCGGGGAACCTTTTGATAATTACGAGAATATGGCCGACTTCCTGCGGGTCATTCAAGACCCCAAAGGACTTGCGATTGGCCCGCGACACATTACTGTATCGACCAGCGGGCTGGCGGACAAAATTATCGAATTTGCCGATTCGGATCTGCAAGTGAATTTAGCCGTCTCCCTGCACGCCCCGAACAACGAGCTGCGCTCGCGGATCATGAAGATTAACAAAGCGATCCCGCTGGAGAAGCTAATGGCTGCGATCGACTACTACCTGGAGCAAACGAACCGGCGGCTGACGATCGAGTATATTCTGCTGAAGGGTGTTAACGACGGGACTGAACATGCGCAGGAACTAGCCGATCTGCTGGGCGACCGGTTTGTGAACGTCAACCTGATTCCGTATAACCCAGTGGACGAACATAGTCAGTATCAACGGAGCGAGCAGGATTCCGTGCTGGCCTTTTACGATGTGTTGAAAAAACGCGGCCTCAGCGTCAGTGTTCGATTGGAGCATGGAGCCGATATCGATGCGGCCTGCGGACAGCTTCGAAGCAAGCTGTTGAAGCGGCCGAGCTGAGCGAACTTTAGGGTGGAAGTTTTGAAATGAAAGGACTTGGAGCAATGCTCCAAGTCCTTTTCTTTTCGGGAGAAATGGCGCTGCGGCAAACACCGCTTCCCTAGAGATGTTTTGCGATAACATTCTCCAGGAAGGCAGCCACCGCCTGCGGTCCGCGTTGAAGCTCCTCCTTCGACAGTGGGACCCGCAAGAACCGTTCGTCCATCTCCATCGCCTCAGCGAATAAGCCGCTTAAGCCGCGGGCACGGCGATCGATCTGGAGCACCAGCTCCAATGACTCGCCCCGCGGAAAGAACAGGATCTCCAGCTCGTCGAGATACCCGCGGAACTTCGTACCCGGCACATATTCGAATTCCTGCACGAAGGGCAGGGCACCGCCAAGTCTCGGCGCATAGTCGTTTGTCACTTCACGCAAACGGAAGCCAAGCATATCGACGGCATCCAACACGGTTTGCATTTTCGCATCCGGCAAGACATGGATCAGGTCCTCGTCCTTGGGATCCACGGCCAGATCGATGTCCAGACCGCTTTCCACCCAAATGGGCACATTATGCAGCGTCACGGGCATTTGATCCGGTAGCCGGAATCGGAACGGGAACTGCTTGCGTTCACCGGCTCGCAACTGGAAGCCTTCGGTGACGAGGTATTGGGCAATCGTGCCCGTTGCTCTAATTTTGCGGTCGTTTGATTCGCGTAAATAGTGCGTCTTCAGCTTTACATAAATGTTGCCGATCGCTTGGTCGGTCTGCCCGCCTTCCACTTCAATGGTACCGCTGATTTCGCCGCCCAGCCGGACTTCAATCGTATCCAGCTCCGTATTGACCTGCGCCGAGCCAATCCCAACACTGGCCAGCATCTTCTTGAAAAAGGACATCACTCCACCCTTCCTTCACCATGTATTCGTAATGAATGACTGATTTATCAAGCCAAGGATTTATACGGAAATTATATACGTCCATGGGGTGGTTTCGGTTTCGTTTATGCTAACATATGACGTATAATCGGATCACTGATAACAAGGAGGAGTCCTGATGCTTCTGGAGGTCATAGCAACCTGTGTGGAGGACGCCATCGTTGCGGAGGCGAACGGGGCGGATCGGCTGGAGCTGATCACGGCGGTAACGGAAGGCGGATTAACCCCTGGCATTGGGATGGTCCAACAAGTGGTAAAGGCCGTGGACATTCCTGTCCACGTCATGGTGCGTCCCCATAGCCGGTCTTTTGTGTATGGGGAAGCCGACGTACTTACCATGGAGGCGGAAGTCCGGGCCATTGCGGATGCAGGGGCAGCGGGTATTGTGTTCGGCTCACTAACCGACGAGCGCACGATCGATGAGGCTGCGTTGGAACGGATCTTGTCGCTAGCGGGCGGGCTAAACGTGACGTTCCACCGAGCGTTTGACGAATTGGCGGACCTGCCCGCCGGACTGCGTACGCTGATGCGATACCCGCAGGTGAACCGGGTACTGACCTCGGGCGGAACGCGGCCAGCCCCGCAGGCGGTTCCCGCTATCCGGGAGCTGATGGCGATCGCTCATGGCAGCTCGCCGCGCATTTTAGCCGGCTACGGATTGACCCTGGAGACCATTTCACAGTTCGTCGCTGATACGGGCGTCACCGAAGTGCATTTCGGCTCCGCCGTGAGGCAAGGGGGGAACGGACTAGCTCCCCTAGATCCATCCAGGTTGTTGAGCTTGTCCCGTTTGCTGCACGACAGCAATCAACAGAAAACTCCATAATATACCATATATTTACTGGATATCAAACCTTCTCCAGAGATAAAATGTCATTATATCCCATGGCGAGGAGAGTTATCCAGAACTTATGTCGACTTATATGGTGAGAAAACAGACATTTCACTTACGGCTTCTATTCCTGTTCTTAAGTACCTTTCTGTTGCTTGAAACGGTTCGTGTTCCTGCCCCGGTATCGGCGGCGAGCGCGAACGCACCGTCCGCAGTCTGTGGCCCGGGCTGCAATCGATACGATGTCGTTGTGATCGGCAGCGAAATCGAAGGGGTGTTATTGGCGAAGGAAGCGCATGCTGCGGGTTTGAGCGTGCTGATTCTTGATCCGCGCGAGAAGCCGGGCGGGGAGTTGATCCAAGGGCAGATGCTGGTCTTGGACGAGCCTAATGACAACCGCAAGCGCAGCCTGGTCCAAGGCGAGTTGAAGCCCCTGTATGATGGATACAAGGCCGGGAACATCCGCAAGCTGTCTGCTTTTGAAAGCTATTATCGCAAGCTGATTCGCGGGATTCCCCTGCGCAGCGGCATTACCATCGATGGGGTGGAGATCGAAGACGCCGACGGGCAAGGGAAAGTGCAAGGGAAAACGCTGAAATCCGTAACTTACCTGGCTAAAGACGGCAAGCTGTATCAGGTTCAGGCGGGGTATTTTGTGGAAAATACCGATTTTAACGCACTAACCGTTCATCTTGGCAATAAACGCATCCCGGGCATGGAAAGCTTGTATAACGGCAAGAAGCCGGATTATATGGCGGCTACCTATATGCTGCGGTTTAAAGGTGTGAACTGGAACAAGCTACATCAAGCGGTATTAGAAGATTATCCGTTAACAAACGTCGTCAAGAAATACGGCGCCAACACTTATGTGGATTGGGATTTCGCCACCGGCTTCAGCAACCTGACCTACAATTACAAGCCGCGGGATTCCAGGCTGATGCTCCGGGGTTTAAACGCGACCTATCAAAAAGATGGCGAAGTGATCATCAACAGCTTGCTGGTGTACGATGTGGATCCGGCCGATCCGAAATCCGTTCGTTCCGCCGTCGCAAGGGCGAAAGCCGAAGCGCCATATATCGCCAAATACTTACGCAAACATATCCCCGGCTTCGGCAAAGCCGAGTTGAACGGGTATCCCGATTATCTGTATATCCGCGACTATAATCGTTATGAAACGGACTATGTGGTGAATTATAAGGATGTGATGTCGGGCCGGATGTTCTGGGACAACGTGACGATTGGGGGGTATGCTGTCGATTTGCAGGCCACCCGCGTCGTGAAGAAGGGCGTTGGCTACGGCAAGCCGGACCGGTATGGCATCCCGCTCCGTTCCTTCGAATTGAAGTCGTACGACAACGTGCTGGTGGCCGGCAAGAATGTTGGCGCAGAGATCAAAGCCTACGGAAGCGCCCGCATCATTCCCACCACCGCGCTGGCCGGGGAAACGATGGGCATCCTGCTTGCACGAGAATGGAAGCAGGGCCACAAGCGCTTAAGCGAGTTGACCCCGGGTGATTTTCGGAGAATTCATCAGTATTTGAAGAAGGATTACGGCATTCGAATCGACCAATGACGGGAGCTATTGGAGGACGAATTTCGGGAGATTCACGTCCGTCGTTAAGCTTATCCAGGCCACGCCACCGTACATGGCGATCTGTCATTCGTCATGGTATACTAATGGAACAAATGTTCTCTAGGAGTATCGGCGGTGGCAAATAGCAAAATGGCAAATGAGTCCACGGTAAATATCGCGGTTCGTCCTTTGGTGGAGTATGTGTTCCGCAACGGCAGCTTGGAAAGCGGCTTCCGCTCAGCGGTCTCGCTGACGGAAGGTACGAAGGCGCATCAAATGGTGCAGAAGCAATACGGCGAAGGGGATCAGAAGGAAGTGTATTTGAAGGCGGAGATTCCATGCGGGGATCTCCTCTTCGTCGTGGATGGGCGCTGTGATGGGCTGTTAACGGGTGGGGACGGCGGGTGGACGATCGACGAGATTAAATCGACGGCCGGCGATCTGGCGGCGATCGGCGAAGATACGTATCCCGTGCACTGGGCGCAAGCGAAGTGTTACGCCTATATGTACGCTAAAGCGAACGGACAACGCGAGATGGGAATCCAGCTGACCTATGTGCAGCTGGATACGGGGGAGCGCAAGCAGTTTCGGACGCGGGCCGGGTTGGACGAACTGGAGGCGTTCATCCATGACGTCGTAGGGCAATATGCTCCGTACGCCCGTCTGCTTCGCGACCATCGGTACGAGCGTAACCGGAGCATCGCGGAGCTGGCGTTTCCGTTTCCGGGTTACCGGACCGGGCAGCGGAAGCTGGCGGGTGCGGTGTACAAGACGATTGAGGAAGCGGTGGGTTTGTTTGCCCAAGCGCCGACCGGCATCGGCAAGACGATTTCCACCACGTTTCCGGCACTCAAGGCAATGGGCGAAGGTAAATTAAATCAGCTTTATTATCTCACGGCCAAGACGATTACCCGAACCGCCGCGGAGAACGCCTTCGCATTGATGGAAGCGCAGGGGCTGCAAGCTTGGGTGGTGACCCTAACGGCTAAAGAGAAAATCTGCTTCAGCGAAGAAGTCCGCTGCAACAAAGACGACTGTATCTATGCCGATGGTTACTTCGACCGGATCAATGGGGCCATCCTGGATATCTTGGCGAACGAGAAACAGCTCACTCGCCCGGTGATCGAGGCGTACGCCCGCAAGCATCGGGTGTGCCCATTTGAGTTTTCATTGGATTTGTCATACGCCGCGGATGTCACCATTTGTGATTACAATTATGTGTTTGATCCCAAAGTGTCCCTGCAACGTATGTTCGCGGAGCAGAAGAAGGAGACCGCTTTGCTGATTGACGAGGCCCATAACTTAGTCGACCGGGCGAGGGAGATGTATTCCGCCGAACTGCGGAAGTCCGGTTTCCTGGCGCTGCAGCGAGCGTATAAAGAGAAGAACCCGTCCGTTGCAAAAGCAGCCAAAGCCGTTAAGGCCTTATTTATCGAGCTGAAGAAGTTGGCCGAAGGTTCGTCGTTCCAGGTCGATCTAGCGGCACCGGAGCTGTTGCTGGAGCGGGTGGAAGCTTTCGCCGAAGCGGCGGAGCGGGAGTTGGCCCTCGAACCGTCCGCGGCGGGGCAGACCGGCTCCCCGGTGGGGCTGGAAGCAGACGCGCGGGAGCTGCTGCTCCAGAGTTATTTCGATGCCCTTCACTTTGGTCGGATCGGCAATCTGTACGACGAGCGCTTCGTGACCTACACGGAGGTCACTCGGGAGGACGTGCGGATTAAGTTGTTTTGCCTGGATCCTTCTCATTTGCTGCAGGAGATGGGCAAGGGGTTCCGCTCGAGCATATATTTCTCGGCGACGTTATCGCCGATGGCTTATTACCGCGATATGTTGGGGGCAGGGCCGGATGATTATACGGTATCGCTCTCCTCGCCGTTCTCCCGCGATCAACTGGAGGTAGTTGTGCTGCCGCTTTCGACAAGGTATCAGGACCGGGAGCAAACCCGCGGTCCTCTGGTTCGCGCTTTGCAGGAAGTGACTCGTGACCGGCCGGGGAATTATCTGTTCTTCTTCCCCTCTTACGCTTATATGAACATGATTTACGAGGATTTTGCCGCCGTCGCGGAAGAAGGCACGGAGCTGCTCCTGCAACAATCCGGGATGACGGAAGAGGACCGGGAGCAGTTTTTGGCCGCTTTTGTGCCTAATCCGGCTCCGGGTCGGACCTTCATCGCTTTTGCCGTGTTGGGCGGCCTCTTCTCGGAGGGGATCGACCTGGTGGGCGATCGGCTGACAGGGGTAGCGATCGTAGGCGTCGGGTTGCCGCAAATCGGTCCGGAGCGCAATTTGATCCGCGACTACTTCCAGGCGTCCGGACGAAACGGCTTTGATTATGCTTACGTATTCCCTGGCATGAATAAGGTGCTCCAGGCCGGCGGGCGCCTGATTCGCTCGGAGACCGACCGTGGTCGGCTCGCCTTGATCGACGACCGTTACCTTCAGTCGCATTACAAGCGGTTGCTGCCGGAGGAATGGCGCTAGAACCTCTTCGAATATTCCCTTCCATTGTGACATATTTTGAACATGTAAGGATAACTTGTTCCTATTGGAGGGGGCGTCGGGTATGGGGATTACGTATCTGAAGGTTTCGGTCGTTTATTTTGTCATCGGTGTATTGCTAGGCATGTACATGTCCATGCAACATGACTATACCTTAGCGGGCGTGCATGCCCATGTGAATTTACTGGGTTGGGCATCCTTTGCACTGGCCGGCGTGATTTATGTGTTGTTTCCAGGAGCAGGGGAGAGCCTGCTGAGTAAAATCCAGTTCTGGACGTACTCCATCGGACTTCCGGTCATGATGATCAGCTTGTCGCTGGTATTGACCGGTTCGGAACAGTTGGAGCCATTGGTGGCGATTGGTGGTACGCTTGTTGTGATCAGCGTCATCGTATTTGCGGTCAATGTCCTGACGAACGTACGGACCAGCGCGTCGGCTCGCGGCAAAAAGTAGATTGCAGCAAGTGAGTATAATTAACGGCCATCCGGTTAATCTAAACGGGGGCTGTTTTTTTATGGAGGAGAGTTGACATTTATCTTGATATAATTTATCTTAATATTAAGACAAATGAAGTTGAGAGTTGCAAAGGGCATTTAGGGTTAACCTATAACCTATTGCATACTCTGGAGAGGGCAGGGAGGTGAGTGATATGACGGAACATGCGAAGAGTGACGAAGCGCTGCATCTGTTCGTCGTATTGTCTCGGGCTAGCGAGTGGGTTCATGCGCACAGCGACAAGGGGATTCGGCAATACGGATTAACCCGGACTGAATTCGGCGTACTGGATCTGTTGTATCATAAGGGCAGACAACCGATTCAACAAATCGGCAGCAAGGTGCTGATGAGCAGCGGCAACATTACATATGTCGTGGATAAGCTGGAGAAGAAAGGGTACGTGACCCGTCAGGACTGCCCGGAAGACCGGCGGTTAGTGTACGCGGAAATCACCGAGCAAGGACGCCAGTTCATTGAAGTGGTGTTCCCGCAGCATGCCCGCCTCATCGAGGAAGCGGTTAGCGGTCTTACTCCGGAAGAGAAGGAGATCGCCGCGATGCTGCTGAAGAAGCTGGGTAAATCCGCACAGGAAGGCTTCAAGTAGCGGCAGGGCTTCAAGCTTCCGGAAAGAAGTGAGAAACCCGATTTGACTCTACCGAAGTCCGATAGGCGGCGGGAAAGGCGTTGCAGGACGTTTTTCCAGCTCTAATATCTTAATATAAAGATTCTCTAAATTCACATATAAAAGGAGTCAAGAACATGACATTGGCATTGGCCGGTCTCGCCGAATTCGGCGGAGGATTGCTAGTGGCAGCGGGATTGTTCACGCTGTTTGGGGCGGCGATTCTGATCCTTACGATGATCGTGGCAATCGCTTCCGTACACGCCAAGAACGGGTTCTGGTCGACCGCAGGCGGGTACGAATACAATCTGCTGCTGATCGCCGTTTCGGTTGGGTTGATCTTATCTGGCGCAGGGGCATTGCTTTGATCTTCGTCGCTTAATGTCTATTTTCTAATCTGGGAGGAGCCCTAGTCATGAACTCGAATGAACATGATTTTACTACCATTATTAAATCCCGCCGTTCGGCGAATAAATTTATCCCTGGCGTGGAAATCCAAGACAAGGAACTGGAAGAAATCTTCAATCTCACGAAATTCGCGCCCTCGGCGTTTAATTTGCAGCATACCCACTATGTGGTGGTCAAAGACCCCGAATTGAAGGAACAAGTGTATGAGGCCGCGGCCAAGCAATACAAAGTCCGGACGGCTTCGGCGGTAATCTTGGTGCTGGGTAAACGGGATGCCCATAAGGATGCCGGAGCGATGAACGAAGGGATGCTGAATTTGGGAGTGCTCAGCAAGCAGGAGTACGACCAGCTTGTGTCCGACACGATCGGTTTCTATGAGAACCGAGGCGAGGGGTTCATGCGGGAAGAAGCGGTCCGCAGCGCCAGCCTGTCGGCGATGCAGATGATGCTCGTCGCCAAAGACCGCGGCTGGGACACGTGCCCGATGATCGGGTTTGATCCCGAGGCGATACGCCGGTTGCTTAACGTCCCGGACAATTACGAGCCGGTGATGCTGATCGCGATCGGCAAGGAGGATACCTCCAGCTTCCGCCCGCGCGGCTACCGTAAACCCGTTGGTGAATTCGTCAGCTTTAACCGATTCTGAGCTTACTTCCCAAAAATAAGGAGGAGTTACACATGGTCCATCCAACTTCAGGAATTCATCATATTACTGCATTTGCTACCGATCCGCAGGCTAACGTTGATTTTTACGCAGGGGTGCTGGGACTCCGGCTGGTTAAAAAGACGATCAACTTCGATGCGCCGGAAGTGTATCATCTCTACTTCGGTGACGAAGACGGAAATCCGGGGACGATCATGACCTTCTTCCCTACACCCGGGGCCCGTCGCGGACGGGTTGGAGCCGGTCAGGTGGGGATTACCACTTTCGCGATTCCGGTTGGCGCCTTCACTTTCTGGCAGGAGCGGCTGCGTCAATTCGGCATCTCCACCACCGAGGCGAGTCGTTTCGGTGAGACGTATCTGCATTTCCGCGACAAGGACGGATTGCAGCTGGAGTTGGTGGAACGTGAGGCCGGCCTGCAGAGCACCTGGGCATTTGGCGGCGTCCCGGTCGACAAGGCGATCAAAGGATTCGGCGGTGCGGTGCTCTACAGCGTCGCCCCGGAGAAAACCGCCAAGCTGCTCGAAACCGTCATGGGCTTGAAGAAGCTCGGTGAGGACGGTGACTACGCCCGTTTTAAAGCGGAAGGCGATCTTGGCGATGTGATTGACGTGAACGTGAAACCGATGGAATACGGAGCGGGGGGCGCCGGAACGGTTCATCATATCGCCTGGAGAGCCCGGGATTTAACTGAACACGAGGAATGGAGAACATGGGTTGCTGAACACGGGTATCATCCGACGCAAATCGTTGACCGGCAGTACTTCCACGCCGTCTATTTCCGTGAAGAAGGCGGCATCTTGTTCGAGATTGCTACCAATCCGCCGGGGTTCGCCAATGATGAAACGCCGGAGCATTTGGGCGAAAAGCTGATGTTACCGGCCTGGTATGAGCCGCATCGCGAAGCGATCGAACAAAATCTGACCCCGTTTGAAGTCCGGGTGCTGAAGGAGGATTTACAGGGATGAGGCATATCTTTAAGCCGGGATCGGCCAGCGGAGAAGCAGCGGGTCCAACGCTGCTTCTCCTTCACGGCACAGGCGGTACGGAGCAGGACCTGCTGCCGTTGGCCGAGATGATCTCTCCGACGTCGGCGGTGCTAAGTGTTCGCGGTAACGTCCTGGAAAATGGGATGCCGCGTTTTTTTCGGCGGCTGGCGATGGGCGTGTTCGATGAGGAGGATCTGGTGCTGCGCACGAAGGAGCTCCATGATTTCCTGGATGAAGCGTCCGAGCAATATGGCTTCGATCGGGGCCGCGTCGTCGCGGTGGGTTATTCCAATGGAGCGAATATTGCGGCAAGCCTGCTGTTCCATCATGCGGGTGCGCTAAGCGGGGCGATTTTGCATCACCCTATGGTGCCGCGTAGAGGCGTTCCGTTGCCGGAAATGGCGGGACTTCCCGTCTTTATCGGGGCGGGACGGAATGACGCGATGTGCCGGCCGGAGGAAACGGAGGAACTGGAAGGGCTGCTCAGCGGGGCCGGAGCCCAGGTGCATGTGCATTGGGAGCCCTACGGACATCAGTTGACTGAAACCGAAGTTCAAGCTGCGGCGGAATGGTATCGAAAGCATCTGTTGAACATTTAATATATTCAAGGAGGACGCCGTCATGATATCCATCAACCCGGAGCAGCAAACGGAGAGGGACAATTACAAGCTGCTGGTTGGCAGCGTCATCCCGCGGCCCATCGCGCTGGTGACGACAATGTCGCCAGAGGGGGTGCTGAATGCGGCACCGTTCAGTTATTTCAATATCGTGACCGCCGATCCGCCGATGGTGTCGGTGGCGGTCCAGCGGAAAGACGGCGTGCCGAAAGATACAGCTCGGAACGCCGCGTCGGCAGAAGCCTTCGTTGTGCATATCGCCGATGAAGGGTACATCCGCGAGTTGAACCAGACGGCGGCGCCGCTCCCCCCGGAGGAAAGCGAGGTACAAGCGGCAGGCCTCACGCCCATCGCCAGCGAAGTGATTGCGGTCCCGGGGATCGCCGAGGCCAAGATCTGCATGGAGTGCGTATTGGAGCGATCCATCCCTTTAGGCGGAACGGAGCAGAGTCCTTCGGTCGATTTGCTGATCGGCCGGGTGGTTCGGTTTCACATCGATGAGGCGCTGTACGAGTCCGGACGGATCGACCCCCACGGTTTACAGCCGATCAGCCGTTTGGCGGGGAATAGCTACGCCCGGCTGGGGGATATTTTTGAACTGGAGCGGCCAAGGTAAGTTCTGGGGAAAGTTATTCCCTCCGCGGCGACAGAGGTGAGGAAGTCCGTGATATATCGGGTTCAGGAAAGGCAGTTCGGAGCAGACCGCTCTGGGCTGCCTTTGTTTGCTGGATAAATTAAGTTTCCACGAAAGGAGAAATTGTGCTAGCATAAAAATGAGTACGCTTACATGTTAAGTTTAAGCATTGATATAAATAGAGGGAATTGTGTGAGGGGGAGGGATCGCGGTCATGCGGCAAGTGCTTCTGGTGGATGACGAGCCTTGGGTGCTCGAAGGGCTTCGGACTATGGTGAACTGGGAAAAGCACGGCTTTCAAGTATGCGGCGAAGCGCTGGATGGTCCCGAGGCGCTGGTCAAAATGCAGGAGCTTCGGCCGGATCTAGTCGTCACCGATATTCATATGCCGGTGATCAGCGGCTTGGAGCTCATTGAACGGAGCAGACGGTTGTTGCCGAAGCCGCCCAAGTTCGTCATCTTGAGCGGGTACGACGATTTCAATTATGCGCTGACGGCCATGCGGCAGCGGGTTGCGGAGTATTTGCTGAAGCCAATTGATGAAGATGAATTCGAATCGATTCTTGATCGTCTAGGGCAGTCCATCGCGAAGGAGCAGGAAATGGAGCAGGCTTCGTCGCGTAAACAGTCGTTGTTTATGAATAACATCCTGAACCGGTTGATTCAAGGGGAAGAAGGAGAACGGCTGGAACAGGAAGCAGTTGCCGCTCTGCAGCTCGGGGGAGATCCGGAGCTGCTGTGCATGTTGATCGACGCCGGTGCTTATCCATCGGATTTGAAGCAAAAGGTGTCGACCTTCTTCTCCCAGAATGCGGAGCGGTTGTTCCTCGACGGCCTCGGCCGGGTCGGGGTGATTGTCCGGACGGACGAACTGTCGCCGCCAAGACTTGAGGAGATTGGACTGGCAATCAGCAGCAAGCTTTCCGATTTGGATCGGCCGGTAGCTATTGCCGTCAGCGAGGTCGGGAAGGGCATTCGCTCCGTTCGAGAGTTGTACCTGCAAACCCTGGAGACCGTCAAGGCGAAGCGTGAGCAAGGAAAAACCGGCTTTTTCTTGCCTTGTCATCACCCGCAGCCCCCGAATACGGAGGATGCGCTTAGGGGTAAATTCGAGCTGCTGCTTGGCGCTGTGTTGCAAGGCGAACCCGGGGCTGCCGAGGCGGCGGTGGAAGAAGCCTTTGGGTCTCTCGCTTGCAGCCAGATGAGCGTAGAATCCATTCGGGTATTTGCAGGCAATCTGGAGCTGACATTATGCAGCAAGATCAAGAAAGCGGGCGGCGACGCCGACGGCTTTATGGTTCACATGCAAGAGAATGAAGGGAATCCGGGCGGCATAAGCGACTACCCGGCGTTGAAGCGCTATTTGCACAAGCTGAGCCGGGAGGCCGCACTGCTGCTCGCCGGATTACGGCAGAAGAACAAAAATAACACGATGTTCCAGGTCATTAAGTACGTGGACGAGGAATTCCGCAGCAAACTGAAGCTGCAAACCCTCGCCAAGAAGTTCCATATGAATCCGACCTATTTGGGACAGGTGTTCAAGAAAGAAACGGGCAAAACCTTTAACGAATATCTGAACGAGAAGCGAATCGAGGAGGCCAAACGCCTGTTAAAGCGTACTCCGATGAAAATTTCCGATATCGCGCTGCAGGTCGGTTATCCGAATACGGACTATTTTATTAGCAAATTCAAACAGGCGACGGGGATGTTGCCTTCCGCCTATAAATCCGAATTCCTCAACGAGGGTTCCAAGAAAGAGGCAGGGACAAAGCCGGCCGAATAAGCTCGAGGTGGTGCAAGCATGAGAAGATGGAGATTTCGGGGAAAGATCAAGATCAATGATATTCCGCTGAATACAAAATTTTTGCTGATCTACCTCATTGGTGTTCTGCTGCCGATTCTGGTCATTAACTTGCTGTTTATGGGGCGGATGACCGATTTCATCAAAGAGCGCGAAGAGCAGAACCTGGAGATTTCCATGGAACGTGCCCGAAAGGACATTCTTGATTTTATCGACGGCGGGGTGGCCGTCAGCCATGCCCTGAACACAGATAAAACGCTGTACGAGAAGATGGAAAAGACGTACGCCGATCCGCTTGATTTCTATGAGACGTTTGACGAGCAGCTGCGCAATCGGGTCACCAGCTACATTCCGGTCAACAACCAAATTCTGCGGATCGGGATCTACACGACCAATCCGACGATCGTTCCTGGTGGCAACTATCATTTGCTCGATGACGAGGTGAAGGACAGCGATTGGTATCAAATTTGGGAGGATTCATCTGACCCGGTGGTCGTCGCTGCGTATCGTGCTGCCCAGGCCATCAACCGGTCCGATACTGAACCCTATTTCAGCGTGATCGAGAAGATGGATTACTATGACTCCTATAACACGTTCGACAAGCTGCTGCGGATTGATATCGACCTTAGCAAAATCTACGATGCCATCGTCCGGGAGCAGGACTATCTCGACCTGTACCTGGTCAACGGGAATGACGAAATCATCGTATCAGCGAACAGCGGGTACAGGCAGGATACAAGTACCGGTTATCCCAAATTCGAATGGTCTGCAGGGGATAAGGAGAAGGGCATGGAATCCGTCGCCATCGGTAATGCGAGATATGTGAAGGGCTGGCGCCTAATCGGCATTCCGCAGGGAACCAGAGTCTCCAAGTCTATGTTTGAGATGAGGTTGTTCGTTGGGATGCTCGCGGCTACGATCACCTTGTTTACGTCCATATTCATCTACGTGATGCTGAGATCGTACCATTACCGGGTGAAGCGGTTGTCCCGCCACATGCAGAAGGTCACCAACGAGAAGTTCGATCTGATCAACATCGATGAAGGGCGCGATGAAGTTGGCGGCTTGATCCGTAACTTCAACATGATGACCGCTCGTATCAATGCGCTGATTAACAATGTTTACAAGCTGGAGATTCAGCAGAAGAGCCTTGAGGCCGAGCGGGTGCGGGCGGAACTGAACTTTTTGCAGAGCCAGATGAACCCGCATTTCCTGTTCAATACCCTGAACGCGATTTTGGTCGTCTGCACGAAAAACAATTATTCCGACGTGACAGACATCATTAAGAATTTGTCCAGGCTGCTGCGCCGGCTGCTGCGCTGGAAGGAGGATCTGGTCACGCTGGAGGAAGAGATCCTGTTTATCGACATGTATTTGAAAATCGAGAAATTCCGCTTCCGTGACAAATTCGAATACATCTTTGACATTGAGGAGGAGGCGCTTCACTATAAAATTCCGAAGATGAGCATCCAGCCGCTGGTGGAGAATGCCTGCAAGCATGGAATCCAGGCGGTACAAGGCACGGGGCTCGTCACCGTCAAAGCCCGCGTGGTCGATGGTCGGCTGTGCATCGTTATTTCGGATAACGGCAAAGGGATCGAACCGGAACAACTGCGGGAAATGCTGCTCTCCGTACGAAGTGAGAACACCTCCGGGACCAGTATTGGCATCCGCAATGTTTATCGTCGGTTTGAGCTGTACTACAACGACCAGGTTCGATTCAACATCAACAGCAAACCGGGGCAAGGAACGGAAGTGTCCTTCGAAATTCCGGTCAAACTGCTCGAACACCACGAAGAGATGGACAGGGAGGGGTAAGCATGAAATTCAAGGTGTTACTGGTGGATGATGAACCGGCAGCGCTGGAAGGCATGCAGCTGTGGATCAACTGGCCAGAGCTCGGCTTCGATATTTGCGGGACCAGCAGCAACGGTGCGGAGGCGCTGGCGCAGATCGAGAAATTGCAGCCGGATCTGGTCGTGACGGATGTGCGGATGCCGGTGATGGACGGCTTGGAAATGATCGAGACCTGGCAGAAGCGAAACAATCATCCGGTCCGCTTTGCCATCGTCAGCGGGTACAGCGAGTTTCAATACGCCCAAAAGGCCCTGCGCTTCGGCATTACCCGGTATTTGCTGAAGCCGATTGACGAGGAGATGGCTGCCGAGGAACTGGGGGCGATTTATCAAGAACTGGTGGAGGAACGAGGGCGTCAGCACATCAACCGCATCGCTTCCTACGAGGAGACGGTTAACTTGCTGAAAGCGCTGATGAATCAACCGACGAGCCTCCTCGGAGATACCCAGCGGATCGATGCGCTTTCAAGTCTTCGAAAGGCGTGGAATGTCTGTTTCATCCAACCCAGAAGCAGCAGTTCTGCGGAGACACGAGAGGGGGTCTCGGCTTTTGCCGAGGAGCGGGAAGCGATGTATTTGATCGACTTGGAATCCGGCAGCTTTGCATTGGTATACGGGTTCGATCCTGACGCAGACGGCCCGGATGGCCTTGCTCGAATGAGGGATTTGGAGAACCAATGCCGAACTCTAGGAGCCTATGCAACCGTGGGAGCAGGTGCGGAAAGTCTGCTGGAAATTTCAGAAACGTACCGTCAGGCCCAGGCGGCATTGATCCACCGTTTTTATACGGATGACTTTGCCGGGATTACGGTATACCGTGATGTAGCCGGGTTCACATTCCGCTGCCAGTACGATCAAACGGAGCTCGTGGATCGGATCATGGGAGCGCTGCAGTTGTTGGACAAATCCGGTTTGGAGGAAGGGTTGTCCCAAGCGGAAGACCGTTTCCGGGAGAATTCCCTTGCGCCGGACATCGTACGTAAATTCGTGATTCACTTGTTCTACCTGATGCTGGAGCACTTGGACGAACTCCCGGACAAGGCGTCGGAGCTGCAGAGTCGATACGATATCCCCGGGAAGGCATCCGCCGTCTGTACCATGCGGGAGTTGGTGGACCTTATTCATTCCGTGGGTAAGGAGATCATCGATCTGCTCCTTGAAGTCAAGTCTCAGCGTTCCCAAGGGGTCGTCCAGAACATCAACGTCTATATTCGGGAGCATTTCCGCGAGACGCTAACGATAAAGAAATTGGCGGAGGTCTTTTACCTGCATCCGGTCTATTTGGGCCAGCTGCTGCAGAAGAGAAACGGCGTTCATTTTAACGAGATGATCCATAATCTGCGGATTGAAGAAGCCGTGAAGCTGCTCCGGGAGGGAACCTTGAATAACGGCGAGGTCGCCGAACGGGTCGGTTATGCTAACTACGGTCAATTCCTCAAGCAATTTGAGAGAAGATTACAAATGTCGCCTAATGAATACAGAAACAGGAACTGAAATTTTGAAGGTTAAAACTTTAATTGTGAACTAGTTACGGTTTGGTAGCGCTTTTACAATAAAGATAAGTTGATGAAAGGGCTTACAAAACGCCTGAACATCAACAAATCATGACGGAGGTGCTTTACATGGGGGGCAAGACAAAATCAATGCTCCGGCTCAGCGTGATTCTGTTGTTATCGCTCAGCGTCATCCTTGCAGGATGCGGCGGGGGCAATAACAACGCTACCAAAGCCGACAACAACACCGGCAATCAGGCAGCAACAACCGGAAACAACGCCGGGGATAAGGTTGAACCGTTTGAAATTACCGCATTCATCGGGGAAGCCGGTCAGCAGCCGACGGCCGACAACAAGGTCTACAAGAAGATCAAAGATGAGCTTGGCGCAACGTTCAAATTCGAATTCCTCGCCGGGGACATCAACCAAAAGCTCGGCGTTATGATCGCAGGCTCCGATTTCCCCGATATCATGACGGGCAATACGAAATTGACGGCGGCGGGCGCTTATATCCCACTGGAAGACCTCATCGAAGAACACGCTCCAAATTTGAAGAAGCACTATGAAAAATACTGGAACATGATGAAGGACCCGAACGACGGCCATATCTACATTCTTCCGAACTACGGGGCTTATAACGGGGAAGTCAGCACGACCTGGTATTCGGGACCGGCTTTCTGGATTCAAAAGGCCGTTCTGGCAGATGCCGGTTACCCGCAAGTGAAAACGCTTGACGAATATTTTGACCTGATCGCGAAGTACAAGGAAAAGAATCCGACCATCAACGGCAGCCCGACGATCGGTTTCGAAATTTTGAACTACGACTGGAGAAACTGGGGCTTGTTCAATGCTCCTCAGCATCTGGTCGGCCATCCGAATGACGGCGGCGTTATCGTTAACGACGGGAAAGCCGAAATCTTTGCGGATAAAGATATTGCGAAGCAATATTATCAAAAGCTGAACGAAGTCAACGCGCAAGGTTTGATCGACAAAGAAACGTTTACGCAAAACTACGACCAATATATGGCTAAACTTTCCAGCGGTACCGTACTCGGGATGTTTGACCAGCACTGGAACTTCCAAGACGCCGAGAACGTGTTGATTACCGCGAAAAATCACGAAAGAACTTATGTTGGCTTACCGCTGGTCTATGATACAAGTATCACGGACCACTATTTGGACCGCCCAGCGCTGAATCTGAACAACGGCTTCGGTATCAGCGTCAATGCCGGCGAAGAGAAAGCGATCCAAATTCTCAAGATGTGGGACCGCCTGATTCAGGAAGATTGGCAAAAAGTCATGTCCTGGGGTATTGAGGGCGAAGACTACATCGTCACCGAAGAAGGCCGCTTCATGAAAACCCAGGATCAACGTGACAAGTTTACGGATGCTACCTGGAAGTTGGCTAATAAAGCGGATGCACTTCACAAATTCAGTCCGAAAATGGAAGGCTATTTCAGCGACGGTAATGCGACCGATGCGGCCGCACAACCTGAAGAATACCAAGCAGGTTTGGAAGAATACGACAAGAACTTCCTGGCAGCCTACGGCTACAACAGCTATGTTGACTTCTTCACCCCAGCTCCGGAAAACGAGGTTTCTTACCCGGCATGGTCCGCTGACTTGGTGGAAGGCTCCGATGCCAAGATTGTCAACACCAAACAAAACGATCTGTCTACGAAATATCTGCCTAAAGCTATTTTGGCCAATCCGGCCGACTTCGACAAGGTTTGGTCTGAGTATACCGGGGAGATCGGTAAACTCAACATCAAAGCTTACGAAGACCGCATCAATGAAGTGCTGAAATGGAGAATCGACAGCTGGACAGTGAAATAAGGTATTTATTAAATCGGAGAATGGAAGGCGTTGAGCCTTCCATTCTCCGAAAAAATAGGCTTTGTGGGGAGAACAATTATGGATGAAACCTTAACGAAGGAACGCGTCGTCCCGAAAGCAAAAAAAAGAAAAAAACAGCAAATAACCTGGTCCCTTGTCAAGAGTCAGCGGCAGTTGATCTTTATGTCGGTCCCGTTATTGGCTTATATCATATTATTTGCTTATTACCCGGTATGGGGCTGGACGATGGCATTCCAAAATTACAAACCAGCAAGGAGCTTTGCTCAGCAGGAATGGATCGGCTTCAAGCAGTTCAAATTTCTGTTTACGGATGACAGCTTCCTCCGGGTGCTGCGCAATACAGTGGCAATGGGTTTCATCAACCTGGTGCTAGGTTTTGTAACCGCGATTATTCTGGCTCTACTGCTAAATGAAATCAAAAAAATCTTTTGGAAAAGAACCGTTCAAACGATTTCTTATCTTCCGCACTTTTTGTCCTGGATCATCGTTACCGGGATCGTCGCGACGTCCCTTGCTTCGGACGGGATTATCAACGATGTCTTGATGAAGCTGCATTTGATCAAGGAACCCATTTTATGGTTAAGCGAAGGCAAATATTTCTGGGGTGTCGTTGGCGCTTCCCACGTCTGGAAAGAGGTTGGCTGGAATACAATCATTTATTTGGCCGCCATGGCCGCGATCGACCCAGCCCTTTATGAAGCCGCGGATATTGACGGAGCGAGCCGTTACCGGAAAATGTTCCATGTCACGCTTCCCGGCATTAAACCAACGATCGTCATTCTGCTGATCATGTCCATCGGTCATATCCTGGAAGCTGGCTTCGAAGTTCAGTACCTGCTTGGTAACGGTCTGGTCGTCGACTGGGCGGAAACGATCGATATCTTCGTTCTGAAATACGGGATTGCTCAAGGCAACTACTCACTGGCAACCGCCGGCGGTATATTCAAAACGGTCGTTAGCATAACCATGCTGCTCCTCGCGAACTGGATGGCGAAGCGACTAGGGGAAGAGAGGTTGTTATAGAGATGGCGAACCAATCGATCAGCCCAGAGCGAGTATCTGCTGCTGCATTCAATCGAAGAGTAGGAAGAAGCCGGATAGAGCCGATTCTTTTTAATACAATTAATACGATTTTCATGATTTTCCTGGTCATTGTCACCCTATATCCTTTCTTGAACACGATTGTCGTATCCTTGAATGCTGGAAATGACACGATCCGCGGCGGGATCTACCTGTGGCCGAGAGAGTTTACGCTGCAGAACTACAAAGCGGTTTTCGTATCCGGCACCATCTATGATGCATTCCTAATCTCGGTAGCGAGAACGGTATTGTCGACGATCTTGAATATCTTTCTGACGACGATGCTGGCTTATACGTTAAGCCGGCGGGAATACGTATTCCGCAAACCGATTACGACGATCTTTGTCTTGACGATGTATTTTAACGCCGGTTTGATTCCGGGGTACTTCCTGATGAAGGACCTGCATTTGCTCAATAACTTCCTGGTTTACGTCCTGCCTTCGATGATCAGTGCGTTTAACTTGATTGTCATCCGAACTTACATCGGGACGATTCCTGAAAGTTTGGTTGAGTCGGCAAGAATTGACGGCGCGGGCGATTTCAAAATCTTCTGGACCATTATTTTCCCGCTTTGTAAGCCGGTATTGGCTACAATCGCTTTGTTCGTTGCCGTTGGAGCCTGGAATTCCTGGTTTGACGCTTTTATCTACACCTCGTCGAGACAGGAGCTCAGCACCTTGCAATACGAACTCATGAAGTTGTTGTCTTCCAGTATGAACGCGAACAGTAACCCGGCCGTTGCGGCAGGGGTGGGTATGACCCAAGATACGGCTGCGGCGAGGGTAACTCCGTTATCCATCCGAGCGGCGGTCACCGTCGTCGCATCTGTTCCGATCCTGCTTGTGTATCCATTCATGCAGAAATATTTCGTTGTAGGACTTAACGTAGGGAGTGTCAAAGAATAATGGTGAAATCCCCAGTCTCTTACACGAATCCGATTCTACCCGGATTTTACCCCGACCCGAGCATCACTCGGGCCGGGGATGATTTTTATTTGGTGAACAGTTCGTTTGAATATTTCCCCGGCGTACCGATCTTCCACAGCCGGGATTTAATCCATTGGGAACAGATCGGCCATGTGCTGGACCGGCCAAGTCAATTGGATCTTCGGGATCGGTTAAGCTCGGACGGCATCTATGCGACAACGATTCGCCATCATGACGGCGTGTTCTACATGATCACGACGGATGTGCGGGGGATCGGTAATTTTTATGTCACGGCCACCGATCCCGCAGGCCCTTGGTCCGATCCGATCCGCATCCCGTATGGCGGGATCGACCCGTCGCTGTTCTTCGATGAGGACGGGAAGGTTTACGTGACGGCGCAGCAAGGCGCAGATTATGATTCACACGCGATCCAATATGAAATCGATATTGCGACCGGGGAAGCGTTAAGTGAGCCGGTAGTTATTTGGCACGGCGACGGCGGGCCTTGGACGGAAGGGCCGCATTTGTACAAGATTCGCGGCATGTATTACATCATGACCGCCTCAGGCGGTACGGCCAAGGACCATCGGGAAATCATCGGCCGCGGCACCAGCCCATATGGACCGTTTGAGCTGTACCCGGAGCCGATCTTAACTCACCGCAGCCTCGAGCATCCGATTCAATATCTCGGTCATGCCGACCTGATTGTAGACCCGAACGGCGATTGGTGGGCCGTATTTCTTGGGGTGCGGTTAGTTGGTTCGGGTTATAGCGTGCTGGGACGGGAAACCTTCCTTGCTCCGGTTACTTGGAGCGCAGATGGCTGGCCGATGATCGACAACAACGAAGGTTTGGTCCAGCTCCAAATGAGCGTGCCGCGGGTGCCGGGGAGTGGAGCCGAGAATGCCGGGGAACCCTTATTGGCGGAAAAAGATGATTTCGATCGGGATACGCTTTCGCCGGCCTGGACGTTCCTTCGCAATCCGGCGGAGGACAGCTGGTCGCTGGGCGAACGGCCGGGCTGGCTGACTTTACGCGGGCAGGCTGCGGGGTTGAACGACGTGGCTCCGGTCGCTTTCGTTGGCAGAAGGCAGCAGCGTGTCCAAGCAGAATGGAGTACCTTGTTGCAATTCAAGGGGATCCAGGATGGCGAAGAAGCCGGTTTATGTGCTCGTCGAGATGAGGCTGCTCACTACGAGGTGTTTCTAACTAGGGACGACGGTCAGAACAAGGTCGTTGCCCGTGTGACCGTCCGCGGGGAGACACGAATTGCGGTCATCGTGCCGGTGTATACGGACGCGGTGCATTTGAAGATCCGCTCGGACGAGAGCAAGTACACGCTTTGTTATTCCTTGGACGGCCGGCAGTGGACCGAATTGGCTTCAGAGACTGCGTTAGCTTTGTCTCCTGAGGATTATGTCCAGAAGATGTGCTTTACCGGCGTAGTGGTTGGTTTATACGCGTCGGGCAACGGTGCGGCATGTGCGGCTCCGGCTTGCTTCGATTGGTTTGACATCCGGTAATGACGCAGGATGCAGGGAGGAGGTAGCGAGCGAGATATGAATCAGAGATTTAGGGCCGAACCGGCATTAAAACAATTGTTCGCAGACGATTTCAAAATCGGTGCAGCGGTCAATCCGGCAACGATCCGGACGCAGGATTCCTTGCTGGCTTATCATTTTAACAGTATTACTGCGGAAAACGAAATGAAATTCGTCAGCGTGCATCCCGAGGAGCAGACGTATACGTTTGAAGCTGCGGATCGGCTGGTTGAATTCGCACGAGAGCACGGCATGGCCATGCGGGGACATACGCTGGTATGGCACAACCAGACGTCAGATTGGCTGTTTCAGGATTCCCAAGGCGGGACGGTAAGCAAGGAGGTGCTGCTGCGGCGGGTTCGGGAGCATATTCACACCGTGGTGGGCCGGTACAAGAACGACATCTACGCTTGGGACGTCGTCAACGAGGTGATTGCGGACGAGGGGGAGGCGCTGCTGCGCACCTCGAAGTGGACGGAAATCGCAGGCTCCGATTTTATCGCCAAAGCGTTTGAATATGCGCATGAGGCCGATCCGCAGGCGCTGTTGTTCTATAACGATTACAACGAATCCAACCCACACAAGCGCGATAAGATTTACACGCTCGTCCAATCGCTGCTGGAGCAAGGGGTGCCGATTCATGGCATCGGCTTGCAGGCCCACTGGAATTTATACGACCCGTCGCTGGATGAGATCCGGGTGGCGATCGAGAAATATGCTTCCTTGGGACTGCAGCTGCAACTAACCGAACTGGATGTCTCGATGTTTCGCTTCGAGGAGCGCCGAACCGATTTGACCTCTCCTGAGCCTGCCATGCTGGAACTTCAAGCAGAACGTTATGAGGCGGTGTTCCGGTTGCTGATGGAGTATCGTGAGGTGATCAGCGGGGTGACCTTCTGGGGGGCGGCGGACGATTACACTTGGCTGGACGATTTCCCGGTCCGCGGACGGAAGAACTGGCCGTTTCTATTCGATATGGCGCATCATCCAAAGCCGGCGTTTGACCGCGTAGCAACCCTGGCAAAGGAGATACGTTCATGAACGACAGCACGTTATATAAAGCATGGCTGCAGGATGAAAGGAAGCCGGAAGGCGACCCCTTTGACACGTACCGTCGACTGCTGGGGCGTATCGTTGTCAAAGGGGAGCAGCACGCCAGGGTATTGAGCACGGCGGTCGCTGAGTTGATAAATGGTTTGCAGGCGATGCTGGGAATCCAACCGGAGGTGTTGAATGAGCTTCCGCAGGAGGGCTCTTGCCTTGTGTTGCGTACAGCAGCGGAGCCCGTGTCCGGGCTTGCGCATGAGGTACCGAGATGGGATACCGGGCGGGATGCATTTGCGTTGAGATGGGTTTCGGCGGACGGGACAGAGCGGATGGAGCTGGACGGCACCTCCGCGAGCGGCGTGTTGTATGGCGTATTCCGTTTGCTGTTCGGGATTTCGCGGGGCTGGGAGCCGGTTCGTCTGGTCACCGAGGAACAACCGGCAAACCAACTGCGGATGATCAACCAATGGGATGATGCCGACGGTTCGATCGAGCGCGGATATGCGGGGGCATCGATCTTTTACCGGGAAGGCGAAATCGTCCGGGATTTGCAGCGGGTTCGCGATTATGCGCGATTGCTCGCTTCGGTGGGGATCAATGCGATCTCGATCAATAACGTGAATGTGCATGAACGGGAGACACGATGGGTCACCGAGGAATACTTGCCAGAGGTGGCCCGCGTGGCCGAAGTGTTTCGCGACTATGGGATCGCGTTGTTCCTGAGCATCAATTTTGCGGCGCCGCTATCCCTGGGTGATTTGGACACGTCCGATCCGTTAGATGAGGGAGTTCGTCAGTGGTGGGCGGAAGCCGCGACCCGGATCTACCGGCATATCCCGGATTTCGGCGGATTCGTGGTCAAGGCGGATTCCGAGCATCGTCCGGGTCCGTTCGCTTACGGAAGGGATCATGCCGACGGCGCGAACATGCTGGCGGAAGCTATGGCTCCGTTCGGCGGACTGGTGATTTGGCGCTGCTTCGTCTACAACTGCATGCAGGATTGGCGAGACCGTTCAACAGATCGGGCCCGCGCCGCATATGACCATTTCAAGCCGCTGGACGGGAGATTCCACGATAACGTACTGCTGCAAATCAAGAACGGCCCGATGGATTTTCAGGTGCGGGAGCCGGTATCTCCACTGTTTGGAGCGATGCAGCAGACGAACCAAATGATCGAATTCCAGATCACGCAGGAATACACCGGACAGCAGCGCCATCTGTGTTATCTGGTCCCGCAGTGGAAGCAGGTGCTGGATTTCAACACCCATGCGGCGGACGCGGGGGCAGAGGTGAAGCATGTCGTGGACGGATCGTTGTTTGGCATGAAGTACAGCGGCGTGGCGGCGGTATCCAACATCGGTGATGACGAAAGTTGGACCGGACATCCGTTGGCCCAGGCCAATTTGTACGGTTACGGTCGCCTGACCTGGGATCCGGAGCTCTCCGCGGAGAGGATTGCTGAGGAATGGGCCGACTTAACCTTCGGCGACCATCCGGAGGTGACCCACCCGATTCGTGAGATGCTGATGGCCTCTTGGTCGATCTATGAGAATTACACCGCACCGCTTGGCGTGGGCTGGATGGTCGTGCCGCACTACCACTACGGGCCGGATGTCGACGGGTATGAGTATTCACGCTGGGGAACGTATCATTTTGCCGACCGGGACGGAATGGGGGTCGATCGGACGATAGCCAAGGGGACGGGATATACGTCGCAGTATTTTAGCCCAAACAAGGAAATGTACGATTCGCTGGAGAAATGCCCGGACGAGCTGCTGCTGTTCTTCCATCACGTACCTTACAGTTACCGGCTGCATTCCGGAAAAACGGTGATTCAGCATATCTATGACACTCACTTTGCCGGAGCTGAGGCGGCGGAGGAACTGATGCATACCTGGGCTGCGCCGGCGCTTCGGGATCGGGTAGATCCACGGCGACATGCCGCGGTGGCAAACCGACTGGCCGAACAGGCCGAACATGCCAAGCATTGGCGCGACGTCGTCAACACTTATTTTTACCGCAAATCCGGGGTACCGGACGAACGGGGAAGAACGATTTACTAAGCGGAGAATCGAAAAAAGGGAAACGCTTTATTCTACGGGCGTTTTCGGTGTAATATAGAAAGAGGTCCTTCTGTTGAAGGGCCTCTTTTGAAGCGAGTAGAACCTATTGGAGACTTAGACACCACCAAACCTTAGGAGGGAAGACCGATGAAATATCGGGAGCTTGGAAATACGGGACTGCAAGTCAGCGAAGTCAGCTTTGGCACATGGGCCATCGGCGGAAGCTGGGGGAATACCAATGATGATGAAGCCTTGAAAGGCTTGGATAAAGCGATTGGAGAAGGCGTCAATTTCTTCGATACGGCGGACGTGTACGGCGACGGGCATGCGGAGCAGCTGCTCGCCAAAGCGACCAAAGGGAAGGAGGACGACATTCATATCGCAACGAAATTTTGTCGCGCCGGCGATATTCATGACCTCGAGACGTATTCGGAAGCGCGGGTTCGGGCTTACTGCGAAGCCAGTCTGAAACGGCTGGAGCGCGAGCGTATCGACCTGTACCAAATCCATTGCCCGCCGTTGTCCGTGCTGAAGGACGGCCGGGTGTTTGAGGTGCTGGACAAGCTGCAGGCTGAAGGCAAAATCCGCCACTATGGCGTTAGTGTAGAGACGGTGGAGGAAGGCTTATTCTGCCTTGGCGTTCCCGGGGTTAAAGCGTTGCAGGTGATTCTGAACCTGTTCCGCCAAAAGCCGCTGACGCAGCTGCTGCCGAAGGCGCAGGAAGCCGGCGTTGGCATCCTTGTGCGGCTTCCGCTGGCCAGCGGCCTGCTGACCGGCAAATTCAAGCCGGACACGACGTTTGCGGCGGATGATCACCGCAGCTTTAACGCCAACGGCGAGCAATTTAACGTCGGCGAGACGTTTGCGGGCTTGCCGTTCACCAAAGGCGTCGAACTGGCGGCACAGCTGGACTGGATCGCCGAAGGGCGCGGCGACATGGCCCGCGCGGCGATGCGTTGGATTCTCGATCAGCCGGAAGTGACCTGCGTGATCCCTGGCTTCCGCAACGTGCGTCAAGTCGAGGACAACCTCGGTGCGATCAACGTGCCTTCGTTCAGCGAAGCGGAGTTGATGCGGTTGGCCGCGTTCTACCAGAACGAAGTGGCTCAGCATATTCGCGGGGCGTACTGATACTGGGGCATGCCTGGTGCCTGGTGCTGGACCGCTCGGTGAACGGATGGGCCGCGAAATAAGGTGAAGAATGGGTCTTATTTTGCTCGATTCCCCAATCGGCGGCCCCAATAGAGGTACAAAATCACCTTATTTACTGGTTGTGGCCGTATTATGGGCACTTTTCCAGGAATAGGGTGATTTTATGGTGCTATTTTTGGCCACTGGACCAAGTACAACGAAATAAGGTGAAAATTCACCGCTATTTCGACCATAGCTATAGAGAAGCCTCCCATCGGCCTGTAATCAGGCTTGATGGGGGGCTTTTGCACGCTCCGTGGCCGCGGCCTGCTCCCGGCGCAGGGTATCGCGCCAGCTGCAGTAAGTCGCCCACGGGCTGCCGTCGTCCAGCAGCGCTTTGCAGGTATAGATGCCTTCCTCGACAGAATCGACGCGCCCGGCAAGTTCCAGGCGAACCGCCCCGTTCAGCAGCACCTGATTCACGTAAGCCGGATGAGCCTGGCCTTGCAGTACTTGTTCGGTGACCTGGAGCTGCTTGGTCACAGTCCAGGATATATCGTCCTCCTCCGGCAACGGGGTATCTAAACCGTAGGTTTCCGGATCGATCAGGTGAAGTCTAGCTTCGCCGCCTCCCACCACATAGGTACGCGTCGGGCGGTCAATAAACAGATCCTCCGAGCCCTGAGCGCCTTGAACGATCAATGCCCTCCGGTAATCCAACTGCTCGATAAGCTGGGCCATCCGGTCGAACACCGTGTTGTGGTATACGCCGTATACCAAATAAGGCGAATCACTGAAGTCCAGCAGCTTCTCGATCGTATTCAGAATCGTCCGCAAGCCCAGCTCCTCGCGGATCGGGCGCAGCTTCGCGAGCGGCGGGCACCAGACCTCCGCTGGCACGAAGCGGACCCCGGCGAAGTCGGCCGGACGTGCGGCCGGTGCCCATTCCATTAACCGGCTGTCGACGCCTAACTCGCCAAGCAGATCGGTTAAGGTCACCCCCCACTTCGGCGGGAGCGACGGGGTGCCGTGCAGGGTGACGGGCAATCCCCCAGCTGCCAACAGGAAGGAGGTGGCGAACGTCGCCATAAAGGAGGTGGTTCGACCGTCATACGGTCCGGCGCAGTCCAATCCTTGCGGAATCGGCGAGCGATGGGCATGCTTACGGAAGGTGGTTACGAACGCCTTCAGCTCCTCAACACTCTCCAGCTTGATCCGCTGCGCCATGAAGAAGGCGCCGATTTGCGCCGCTGTCGCTTGGCCTCCGATCATCAGCTCGGCTGCCGCGCTGGCCTCCTCGTAAGTCAAGTCACGGGCGCCTCGCTTCCCTCGGCCTACTTCCTTCAGGATTTCTGTCATCGTCATCGGGACCCCTCCTTTATTTGTAAGCAAATTAAAAGTTCAAGTGTTTCGCATCGAGAATCCGCTCAAAACTTTAGTTGCTGGTGGGCTTTGACAACCGAAGTCGCCACATCCACCATCCGTTTGCGTTCGTTCATCGCCCGCTTGCGCAGCAGATCATAAGCTTCGGCTTCGGACACTTTGTTGACGTCGCACAAGATGCTCTTGGCCATGTCGATCCACTTCCTCTCCTCCAACCGTGAAACCAGTTGGGCCCGTTCATCCTGCCACGTCCGGCGTTCGAAGAAGTGCTTGGCGCTGAAGTGAAGCGCCCAATGCAGCTCTGACGCGGTCATGGACGGGGATAGCAGGCCGTCGACGGGGACTTCGGTTTCGCATGCCTCCAGCGAAGAGCTTGCCGTATCGGGGCTGCACCACCACAAGAGCGGGAGCGGCCTCCACTTGAGCAGCAGCGCGCCCCAATGTTGGATGCCCTCGATCGGCATATCCAGCACCGCGGCGTCAACTTCCTTAATCCGCTTGCGGATCAGCGGCTCCTGGCAGGAGGCGAGGACCTGATACCCGCTCGTTTTGAGGAGGGCTTCGGGTTCAGCCAAGGCCAAAGACTTCAAGGGATCCGCCGGAGCAGACCCGGGTAATACGGCTTCGCGAATGACCATTAAGAAGCGCATCGAGAGGTGATCCCTCCTATCCATAACGGTGTGTTTCCAGATCCAAGCGGGTGTTCAGCTTTAAAGCGATAAAGGAATAAGTGTGGCAGTAGTATTTACTGAGAAAGAAAATCTGACATCACATTTCAAATTTAAAGGGATAAATGTATTTTCTCGCCTTTTTTCTGAAAAATCAATACATATGTCACATTAACTTACATTAAAAATTTCGATTACTCAATTTTATGTAATATATATTGACATCATTAAGATCCTCTTATATAGTAAATGACAATCAAACGCTGGATTCAAATTGATGTCATTCAAATTCCATATTAGGAATGCCGGCACAATGAGGTGCCTGCAAGAAGCGGCAATGGAGCCTGTCTTCGCAACCCATGGATAAACGCATAAAGTGCGTCTTTCCGGGGGCGAGACGGGCTTTTTGTGTTTTTCGCGATTCGAGAAAGGGGAGATGGAGATGAACCGAAAGAAAAAAATAGTGCTGATCGGAAATGGGATGGCGGGGATGCGAACCGTGGAGCATGTGCTGAAGCTGGCTCCGGAAGCGTATGAAATTACGGTTTTTGGCGCAGAGCCGCATCCGAACTACAACCGAATTATGTTGTCCTCGGTGCTTGCGGGAGGGGCCGACATGAAGGAGATCGTCATCAACGATTTGGCCTGGTACGAGGAGAATAAAATCCGGCTGCATCTAGGCGATGCGGTCGTACAGATCGATACGAAGGAGCGCACGGTCGTGTCGGCGTCCGGATTGAAAGCCGGTTACGACACACTGATTCTGGCTACGGGCTCGAACCCGTTCATCTTACCGATCCCCGGAGCACGCAAAGAAGGTGTAATCGGGTTTCGAGACATCAAGGATTGCGAGTTGATGATGGAGGCGTCCCGCAAATACAAGAAAGCCGCGGTCATCGGCGGCGGCTTACTGGGCCTCGAGGCCGCCCGCGGTCTGCTGCATCTCGGTATGGATGTATCGGTCGTGCATATCCATCCTTATTTGATGGAACGCCAGCTTGACGAACCGGCGTCGCGGATGCTAAAGCGCGAGCTGGAGACGCAGGGCATGAAGTTCCTGCTGGAGAAGCAAACGGCGAGTATTTATGGCGGACGGCGGGCCGAGGGGTTGGAGTTCGCGGACGGAAGTCGGCTGGAAGCCGATTTGGTCGTGATGGCCGTTGGGATCAAACCGAACATTGAGCTGGCGAAAGAAGCGGGGCTGGAGGTTGCACGAGGGATCGTCGTAAACGACTATCTGGAGGCAAGTGCGCCAGGTGTCTATGCCGTTGGGGAATGCGCCGAGCATCGGGGTATCGCTTATGGGCTGGTCGCCCCGCTCTACGAGCAAGGCAGTGTGCTGGCCAAACGGTTGGCCGGTGCGGATACGGCCGGGTACGAAGGGTCCGTGACCTCCACGAAGTTGAAGGTATCGGGGGTAGATGTATTTTCCGCAGGGTACTTCAATGACACTCCGGGCACGCGTTCGCTGCGCATTCAGGACGAACTGGAAGGCACGTATCGCAAAATCGTCCTGCAGGACGACAGGCTGATCGGTGCGGTGTTGTTCGGGGATACGACGGACGGCCCTTCGTTGTTCGCTAAGATCAAAAGCGGCGAATCCGTGGCCGGGAAAGAGAAGGAACTGCTGCTCGGATATGCTCCAGGGCAAGCGGGGGCAGGGGCCTCCTCCCCGAATGCCCGATTGGCGGCGATGGCCGACGATGAAATCATCTGCGGTTGCAACGGCGTCACCAAAGGAACGATCGTCGAGGCGGTGAAGGGCGGCTGCGCCAGCGTAGGCGAGATCAAAGCGTGCACGAAAGCATCTGGCTCCTGCGGCGGCTGCAAACCGTTGGTGGAAGGGCTGCTGCATTTGTATGCGGAGGGCGATGTCAAGACCGCGAAAGAAGGCATTTGCGGCTGTACGCCGCTAGGCCGAGACGAGATCGTCGCAAGCATCAAGCAGATGGGGCTCAAGAGCGTGCGCGAGGTCATGAACGTGCTGGAATGGCGCGAACCCGAGGGTTGCTCCAAATGCCGCCCGGCGTTGAACTACTATCTGGGTATGTTGTGGCCGGCGGAATATGTGGATGAAAAAGAGTCCCGGTTCGCCAACGAACGGTACCATGCGAACATCCAGAAGGACGGGACCTTCTCCGTCGTGCCGCGGATCTACGGCGGTGTGACTTCCCCGGCTGAACTCAAACGAATCGCGGCGGTCGCGGAGAAATACGACGTCCCGATGGTGAAGTTCACCGGCGGGCAGCGGTTGGACCTCCTCGGCGTCAAGAAAGAGGATTTGCCGAAGGTGTGGGAGGAGCTCGATATGGCGTCCGGCCATGCGTACAGCAAAGCGTTGCGGACGGTGAAGACCTGTGTCGGATCGACCTTTTGCCGGTTCGGTACCCAGGATTCCATCGGAATGGGCATCCGGTTGGAGAAGGCGTTTGAGCGCCTGAATACGCCGGGGAAAGTGAAGCTGGCCGTGTCGGGTTGCCCGCGGAACTGCGCCGAAGCGACGATCAAGGATCTGGGTGTCGTCGCCATCGACGGCGGATGGGAGATTCATGTCGGCGGTAACGGCGGAGTTAAGGTACGTGCGGCGGATCTGCTCTGCGTGGTGAAAACCGAAGACGAAGTCCTTGAGTGGACTGCGGGGTTCCTGCAGCATTACCGCGAACAGGCGAACTGGAACGAACGCACCGCGCAGTGGGTTGAACGGGTAGGGCTGGACGCCATCAAGGCTGTGCTGGAGCACGCCGAAGAACGCCAGGCACTGGCCGCCCGGATTGAAGATACGTTGAGCCGGACGACTGACCCTTGGAAGGAAATCATCGAAAACGAAGAGCTGCGCAAAAACTTCGAACCATTGCAAGACGTGCAATTGCAAAATTCGTAATCTTTTCGAGGGGGGAGAAAGCTATGATTACTAAAATTCAGGTCGCCCGTTTGGACGACATTGATCGGCTTGGCTCGCGGACGGTGATAATTGAAGGCAGAGAGGTGGCCATCTTCCGCCTCAGTGACGGTAGTGTCCACGCGATCGAAAATCGCTGTCCGCATAAAGGCGGTAAATTATCGGAAGGGATGGTGTGCGGTTCGGCCGTGCATTGTCCCCTGCATGATTGGAAGATCAACCTGCACAGTGGGCGCGTTCAAGAACCCGATCATGGCGAGGTAACCGTCTACGAAACTGAAGTGGATGAAACGACCGGAGTTATCTATATTTCGCTGTAGCGTACAGAGATACCGCCGCAGATAAGGGAGTGGACGAACCATGGATTACGTCAAACCAGGAGAAGTACTTGGAACCATGATTGAGACGGGTGAAAATAAAGCCAACCTCAGCATCCTACAACTGCTGGTGAAGGGTTTTTTGGGCGGAGCGATCCTTGCCTTCGCCACGACGTTGGCGTTAACCGCAACGCAGCAAACCTCGCTGGGGCTTGTGGGGGCGGTGGTTTTCCCCGTGGGATTCGTGATCATCGTACTGCTGGGATTAGAGCTTGTCACAGGTAGTTTCGCGCTTATCCCATTGGCCGTGCTGGAACGCCGTGTTTCATTGACAAGGATGCTGTCGAGCTTCGGCTGGGTGATTCTGGGGCATTTGATCGGCTGCGCCGTTTATGCGATTTTGTATGGTCTGACGATCACGAAAATGGGGACAGACCTGACCCATCCGCTCGTGCAGACGCTGATCCAGACGAGCGAAGCGAAGACGCTGGCTTACAAGCATCTAGGCGGCAGCGGATTGGCGCTGGTGATCATCAAGGCGGTCCTGTGCAACTGGATGGTGACGCTTGGCGTGGTGATGGCGATGACCTCGAAATCTACGCTTGGCAAAATCGCAGCGATGTGGCTGCCGATTCTGATCTTTTTCGCGCAGGGGTTCGAGCATGCCGTGGTCAATATGTTCGTGATCCCGTTGGGGATGCTGCTGGGGGCGAACGTCAGCTTCGCGGATTGGTGGTTGTGGAACCAGATTCCCGTCTTGATCGGCAACTTCCTGGGCGGGGTCGTGTTTACCGGATTGATGTTGTATGTCGCGCAAAAGGGTAGATTACGCTTGCGGCGTAGTGGGGAAGTGTCACGGGTGACTGTTGCGGAAATGGCTGAGCCAGAAGGGCGCGTGTTGTCCGTGGCGGGGGAGCGCTTATGAAGGGGCCTGGAACGGTAAGTATTGTTGGAGCGGGGCCTGGTGACTCTGAACTGATCACGGTTAAGGCAATGAAACGGCTGCGCGAGGCCGAGGTCGTCCTGTACGACCGCCTCATCAGCGAAGAGCTGCTGGCTTACGCCGGCCCCTGCGCGGAGCTGGTGTACTGCGGCAAGGCGCCGGGACGCCATGCGATGCCGCAGGAGGACATCCACCGGCGTCTGGTTGGATACGCCTTGGAAGGAAAGCGGGTGGTACGCCTGAAAGGCGGCGACCCCTTCGTCTTCGGGCGAGGCGGAGAAGAAGCGTTGGCGCTGGCCGCAGCGGGAATCCCTTATGAGGTGATTCCCGGCATCACGTCAGCGCTTGGCGCGGCGGCCTCCGCCGGAGTGCCGCTGACGCATCGCGGGGCGGCCGCCTCCTTCGCCTGCGTAACCGGCACCCGCTGCCACGGCGATCGCCAGCCGATTCGCTGGGACCTGCTGGCGCAAGGCGTCGACACGCTGGCGATCTACATGGGCGTCAGCCAGATCGCCGCCATCCGCAGCGAGTTGCTCCGCCATGGCAAAGCGGCCCAGACGCCTGTCGCGTTGATCGAAAGCGGCACGACCCGCAAGCAGCGCACGTTCATCTGCACCTTGGACGACATGCATAAACTGGCTGCCGCCGTGAAGCTCAGCAACCCGGCACTCATCCTCGTCGGCGAGGTCGTACGCGTCCGCGAGCAGCTGCAGCAATTCGAACACCAGGCGGAAGTGTATTATGGGTCGTGAGATGGTGGGGACGTGGGCGGTACGTAAGTCCCATTCGACTGCCCTCCGATTTCCACCGCCCTTCGACTGCGGCTCAACTGCAATAATGCAGTTGAATTCGAGGGAAATCTGCTTTTTCGCCGAATGAAGTGTAAAAGTGCATTTGAATGAGTGGCTTTTGAGGGTAAATGGGGGTGTGGTGGCAAAATGAACTGTACTTTCGCATTTGATCGAGGGTTACTAGGTACGTTTGACAATATTCGCCTGCACTTTTGCATCTCGCAGGCAGGTTCTTTCTCGCTAAGCACGCTGGATGAAGAAAAGGCCAAAAGGAGCGCTTCATCGGCGCAGTCCTGATGGCCTTTTTGCGGTAAGACTAACTATTGCAACTTATGAATCTGCCTCGCTCAACGCGAGCAGCTCGCTGACCGTGACCAGCCGATACCCGGCGACCGTCAACTCGGCAGCCAGGATTCGCACGGCTTCAACCGTTTGGGAGCGGTCGTCGAAGCCGTCATGGAACAACAGGATGCTGCCTGGGCGGAGCTGCTCCCGCGTCTTTTCCACAATATGCGTGACACCGGGCATTTCCCAGTCTGTCGCCGCTCCGTTAACCGCTCCGATCGCGGGGTAACCGAATTCTCCAGCGGTGATCGCAGCAACCTCCTCTGAGGTATCGAGATAAGGCGGGCGGTAGACCTTTGGCTTTGCCCCGGTCACTTGCCGGATCAGCTCCTCCGTCAGTTGCAATTCCCGGCGGCATTCGTCCGCACTAAGCTCGGGCAGGTGCGGGTGCGTGTAAGTGTGGTTGCCGATCTCATGGCCTTGCTCGTGAACGGCCCTTGCGGTTTCTAAGCTTTTTTCGATCTGTGTGCCGATCATAAAGAAGGTTGCTTTCCCCTGCACCTCCTGGAAGATTTTCAGGACCTGCGGGGTATACAGCGGGTTAGGGCCGTCGTCGAACGTGAAGGCGACGGCTTTTTCCCGGACGGGAACTTCATCGATTACTTGATAACTAGACATGTCGTATACCTCTCCTTTACAGTAGCCACTCGGATACATACTCTCGTTGTTGTCCACCTTCCCCCGTCGAGGCAAGCTTGAGCTTGTAGCGGCGGGGCGCCGGGCAAGGTTCCGCAGGAGCGTAAGCGCCGCTGGCTTAGACTCCAGAATAAGCCATGAATCCGCCGTCGACCGGGATCACCGTTCCGGTCACGAAGCCGGAGGTCTCGGTGTCCGCCAGCCACAATAGTGTGCCTAGTAAATCCTCCGGCACGCCGAAGCGGCGCATCGGGGTATGGGTGATGATTTTATTCGAGCGTTCGGTTAGGGACCCGTCCGAGTTCGTCAGCAAATTGCGATTTTGTTCTGTCAGAAAAAATCCCGGCGCCACCGAATTCACCCGGATCCCGGATTCTGCCAAATGCACGGCCAGCCACTGCGTCAGGTTGTTGATCGCCGCTTTGGCCGCGCTGTAGGCGGGAACCTTCGTCATCGGGCTATAGGAGCTCATGGAGGAGATGTTGATAATCGTCGCGCCAGGACGCCCGATCATTTCTTTGGCGAACACTTGCGTCGGGATCAACGTCCCGGTGAAGTTTAAGTCGAGAACGCCGCGAACCCCGGGGATGCTGAGATCAAAGAAACTGGTGACGTCGGGATTGGCGACATCCTCCGTCCGAAAAATCTCGTTCGTCGTATTGGCGCTGGCATTGTTGCCGCCGGCTCCGTTAACGAGTATATCGCATGGGCCAAAAAGCTCCCGAACGGCCGCCTCCGCCGCCTTTACGCTTTCGGCGTCCGTCACGTCGCAAGCGAATGCGGCCGCTGTGCCGCCGTCGGTGCGAATTTGGTCCACCACGGCTTCACCTTTGGCGAGCGTGCGGTTCAAGACCGCCACCTTCGCCCCTTGGCGGCCCAGCTCGTGGGCCATTGCCCGGCACAAAACCCCGGCTCCTCCGGTAATGACCGCGGTTTTGCCGGCTAAAGCCGGATGTACTGGCATATTGCTCATCGGATGTTTCACTCCTTTTTCACCATTAATGAGGGATGAGTTGAGATTAGTTCGGTTTCGCGGCTTGCTTGGCATACGCGTCCCACAAGCCCCATAAATACATGATGCCAAGTGCCCGGTCGTACAAGCCGTACCCCGGTCGGCACTCCTCGCCCCAAATATGGCGGCCGTGGTCGGGACGGGCATACCCCGTGAAGCCGGTGTCATAATACGCTTTGACGATGCCCGCGATATCGACGGTACCGTCTTGCGTCCGGTGCGACGTTTCCATGAAATCGCCGTTGTCGAATACGCGCACATTGCGGATATGGGCAAACGGGATCCGGTCATGGAATTCATGGATCATGCCGATGATATCGTTGTCCGGATTGGCCCCAAGCGATCCGCTGCACAATGTGATTCCGTTGGCGGGGCTGTCAACCAGCTTCAGGAAGCGGCGCAGGTTCTGCTGACTCGTGATGATACGCGGCAGGCCAAAGATCGACCACGGCGGATCATCTGGATGAATGGCCATTTGGATCCCGTGCTGCTCGGCCACCGGAACGATCTCCTTCAGGAAATATTCCAGATTGCGCCACAGATCCTCTTCTGTAACGCTTCGATACGCCTCGAAAAGGGAGGTTAATTGCGCGAGCCGTTCCGGTTCCCAACCGGGCATCGTCAGCGTGCTGTTTTGGTTAATGACTCGCACCAGCTCGAAGGGATCGATATTGTGAATACGAGCTTTTTCATAAAACAACGCCGTCGAACCATCCCCCGATGCCTTATGTAAATCGGTACGCAGCCAGTCGAAGATCGGCATGAAGTTGTAGCAAATCACCTTCACGCCAACCTGGGCCACCTTCTCGATGGTCCGCTTATAGTTTTCGATATACTGGTCACGCGAGGGCAAGCCGAGCTTAATGTCCTCGTGTACGTTAATGCTTTCCACGACATCCAGGTGAAAACCGTAACGGTCCGCTTGCCGCTTCACCTCTTCAATTTTGTCCATCGGCCATTCTTCCCCTGCAGGCACGTCGTGCAGCGACCATACGAGGCCTTCCACGCTGGGGATTTGCTTGATTTGATCCAGCGTTACCGTGTCATTGCCTTCGCCGAACCAGCGAAATGTCATCCGCATACCTTCACCGCCTATCTTTGTTTTGGGAACCTTTTAACCTTGCTTAAAATAGTCCGGATACCGCTCCTGCAGCACCGGCAAATTGGAGATGCTGAGCTGCAAATGCTCCATCATTAGCTGATCAGCCCGGTTAGCATCACCGCTACCGATCGTCTCAACCATCGCTTGATGCTGATTGTAAAGATTCTCCCAATGCGGGTCGGTCGTCAGCCACAAGACACGCGTCCGGTTGAGATGGGCGTTCATCTGCTGGATGACATCCCAAGTGCCCAGCTTACGGCAGCCGGCGAACAGAATGCGATGGAACTCCTCATCCAGCGCAAACATCTCGTGATTATCGTGCTGGCGAATGCTGTCCTGCTGGCGGCCGAGGTTGTCGGCCAGCGCGGCCAGCGCCTCCTCTGGGAACCGTTCGCAGGCGAGCCGGATCACGGCTCGTTCCAGCTGTTCCCGCATAAAGCGCGCTTCCTCCACCAGCTCGGGATCGATCAAGGATACGCGCGTGCCACGCTGGGGCAGGACGACCACTAGACCTTCTTGCGCCAGCCGCACGAAGCTTTCTCGAACCGGAGTGCGGCTGACTTGAAAGGCGAGGGACATCTCTTTTTCAGATAGCGTTGTTCCCGGCGGCAGCTCCAGCGTGACGATCTGCTCCTTCAGCTTCGCGTAAACCGAGTTCCCCGCGGACCCCGGCTGCGTCAGCCATTTGTCACTCATTCCGTCACCTCCTTTCTAGGTTTAGGTCTTGCTGTTACTCTACCTCAATTTACTCATCTACCATACTTGTATGGTAGTATGGAACCCTGGGGTTTGCAAGCAAAAATTCATCGAATCACGCAATCCCTTGAATGCGCATACATCCGCTTGGTTGTTAGGCTCGATTTGGATAAATAAAAGCGCGAAATGCACATGGAATCCCCCGGGGCAGGCGTGTTACGTTTACGTTAATATCACGATAAAACAAGCAGGAACTGAGGAGGGACGGTGAAGCGATGACGGAGCGTCAAGGAGCATACGTTACCGGAAACTATCGGAATTTACTGGCGGAGTACGGCTATGGGGAAGGTGCGGTTCAGCGCAGATTGGACGAAACGTGGAAGCAATTATTTGAAGGGGACGAGGAGACACGCTTCTATTATCCTTCCGGCGAGGATATGGGGTATATGTTGGATACGGGGAACCTCGACGTGCGAACGGAGGGCATGTCTTACGGGATGATGATGGCGGTTCAGTACGACCGCCAGGACGTGTTCGATCGGCTGTGGAAGTGGACGAAGACCTATATGTACATGACCGAAGGGGAAAATGCCGGATACTTCGCTTGGTCTTGCGCACCGGATGGGAAGCGTCTATCCAATGGACCGGCGCCCGACGGTGAGGAGTATTTTGCGCTGGCGCTGCTGTTTGCGTCCCATCGCTGGGGCGATCGCGAAGCGCCGTTTGACTACGGTACTCAGGCGCGGGACTTGCTGCGTACCTGCTTGCATCAAGGAGCGGACGGGGTAGGTTACCCCATGTGGAACCCGGAGAACAAGCTGATTAAGTTTATCCCGAATTGTGAGTTCTCCGATCCTTCCTACCATCTCCCCCATTTCTACGAGTTGTTTGCGTTGTGGGCTTATCCGGAGGACCGTTCGTTCTGGAAGGAAGCGGCTGAGGCGAGCCGACAATACCTCCACCTCTCGTGCCACCCGGTTACGGGGCTTGCGCCGGAGTATGCCTACTACGATGGAACGCCCAATAATGAGCGGGGGTTTGGCCACTTCTATAGCGATGCCTATCGGGTAGCGGCTAACCTGGGCCTCGACTGGGAGTGGTTTGCCGCCGATCCTTGGCAGCGGGAAACAGCCGGTAAAATTCAGACGTTCTTCGCCGATAAGGAGCCGGAGGATTACCGCCGCTACACGATATCGGGCGAGCCGTTTCATGAACCGGCGCTGCACCCGGTCGGCTTGCTCGCCACGAACGCGATGGCCTCACTTGCGGCCGAAGGTCCCCAAGCTAAGGCGAGCGTCGAGCTGTTCTGGAACACCCCGGTTCGAACGGGGGAGCGCCGCTATTACGATAATTGCCTGTACCTGTTTGCGCTGCTGGCGCTCAGCGGGAACTACCGGATTTGGATGCCGCAGGGTGAGGAGGCGTGATGGGATGCCTGCAAATTTTTCAGGCGGATCCCGTAAACTACTTAACGAGGCGCGGTTAAAGTAGTAACGGACTCCAGAGCCGTTATTTCGTTGATTCCGGAGGATTTCGGATGCTAACGGACCGAGAAGACGTAATTCGACGTATTCTTCCTTGTTCACCACGGTTGGGGGCCAAATAAGGGCATCAGGGTCCGTTAGCATGGGAAATAGTCGGGTAACAAGAAAATAACGTCATTACGGTCCGTTACAGTTCTCGCGATGCAAAAAAACGCGAGCCCGGATGACTCCCGCGGCTCACGTAATCTGAGGAATTCGTCGGTTCTCGGCGAAATGTTGTAAAATGTGCATCATTTTGCTGGCTGAACCAACTTATATCGAATAATGTTGTAAAAACTGCAACTTTTCTATAAAGCCCCCTAATT
>NZ_JALPRK010000029.1 GCF_023195895.1 Paenibacillus mellifer | reverse complement strand
GAATGACAAAGGAGGCCGATCGGCCTCCTTTTTGCATTGCGTTCACTCGCTTACTCTTGATCCTGACTATGGTAGCCCCGAGGAATATAGGAGCAGTAAGGATCGCTTTCCAAATAATCGCCTGTGACAGCATAAGCTCTAGCCCTGGAGCCGCCGCATAATTCCTTGAATTCGCAGGCTCCACATTTGCCCTTAAGCAAGGATTTGTCTCTTAACTGCCGCAGAATCGTTGAATTTCGGTAGATTTCCACCAGCGAGGTGTCCCGGACATTCCCGCAATTGACCGGCAGAAATCCGCTCGGATATACCTCCCCAATATGGCTGATAAAGACGAAACCGTCCCCGTCGTTCACGCCTTTTGGTGATCGACCGAGCACATCCTGTCGTTTTGGCGCTGCCGCAGCCCCCTCTCCGGAAGCGGCGTTCAGCCTCTGCTGCTGCATGAAAACCCGACGGTAATGGGGCGCTTCCGTCGCTTTGATTCCATAAGGCATCTCTCGTTGCAGGTTCGCCAGCCAGATCATCACCTGCTCATGCTCTTCCGGTGTAATCATGTCTTTCGTCATCCCCCGCCCCGTTGGTACAAGGAAGAACACGCTCCAGAGCACCGTGCCCATCCCTTTGACCGTTTCCGCGATTCGCGGCAGATCGTTCAGGTTGTAACGCGACACCGTCGTGTTGATCTGAATCGGAATCTGGAGTTGCTGCAAATAACCGATCCCTCTCGTGGTCATCTCGAATGAGCCCGGTGTACCGCGGAAATGGTCATGGATTTCTGCCGTCGAGCCGTCTAGGCTAAACGCCCAGCGAGATAACCCAACCTCCTTGGCTTTGCTTACGGCGGAGAAGGTAACCCTCGGTGTGGCGCTTGGGGTCATGGAAACGGGCAATTCCTTCTCATGGATCGCATACTGCGCCAGGTCAAACAAATCCGGACGCATGAGCGGGTCTCCGCCGGTAAATACAAATAGCGGATCGTCCATTTCCGCGATTTCGTCGATGAGCTTCTTGCCCTCTTCGAAGGTCAGTTGTCTGGGATCGGGATGATATTGGGCTTCCGCCCGGCAGTGCAGGCATTTCAGCGCGCAGGCTCTCGTCACTTCCCAAATAACGATAAAGGGATTCACGTTATAATCTTTATGCTGGATCAGTTGCATTTCGATTCATCTCCCAACCAAGTTAACGCCGCTTCCGCCGCTTCCTTCCCTTGACGAATGCAATCGGGGATACCCACACCGCCATACCCCGCTCCGCACAGCAAAACGCCGGGTAACTCCCGCTCCAGCTCGAAACGCAGCTCCTGCAGGTGTTCCACATGACCAACCGGGTACTGCGGCATCGACTCCGGTAAAGCCGACATTTCGCAAAAGAGCGGTTCGGCCTCGATCCCCATCAGATCCTTAAGCTCAGCAGCCACGCGTCGGCGGATCTCCGTCTCCGGCAGTTTCGTCCAGGCCTGATCTCCCAGACGGCCGATATACGCACGGAGCAGCACCTGATCTTCCGGTGTCGTATGCAGCCACTTGGAGGACGTCCACGTGATGGCCGTAACCATGCGGCCTTCCCCGCGTGGGATCAAGACACCGGAGCCGTTCAAATCATGCAGGATCTCATTCCGCCGGTAGGCAAAGGCCAGATTCGCAACCGAGACGTAACGAATCTGTTCCAAATAGTCCGCTGCTCGTACCTGTTCATGCAGCAGCCGAGCCGAGGCATAAGCCGGGGTTGCCAGAATGACGGCGTCCGCTTCCAAACGTTCGCCCCCGCGTAACTTCAACTCATAGCGGCCAGCTTCCTTGCTCAGACCGTCTACCGCTTGTCCCGTAATCACCCGCTCGCTTTGAAGCGCAGCGGTTAAAGCCTCCGTCAGCACGTTCAGTCCACCCTCCAGCGTCAAAAACATGCTGTTTGGCGCCTTTCTATGCATGTCTTCTCGCGGCTTGGGAGAAGGAGGTTTCTTGCTCGCCAAAAGACCGAGAATCAAACTGCGATGTTTACGCTCCATCTCCATAAACTGGGGGAACGTTGCTTCCAGGCTAAGCTCCGCCGTATCCCCGGCATAAATGCCGGCCAGCAGCGGTTCCGTCAGGTTCTCCAGCACTTCGCGCCCCAATCGTCGACGGATGAATCCGCCGAGCGATTCATCTCCGCCGCCGCGTCTGATCGGCAACACGAGATCCAATGCAGCTCGCAGCTTGCCGGCCGGCGACAGCAAGCCGGTCTTCACCAGTGGCCACATTTGCGTAGGAATGCCAAGCATCAGCCCCGGCGGCATCGGGTGAAAACGGCCACGATGCACAATATAATTTTTTTTGGCCAGTGGATTCGTCCCCACCAGCAAATGCTCCAAACCCAATTCCTTCGTCAGCTCCAGCACAGCTATTTTCCGTGCGATGAATGAATCGGGGCCTTGCTCTATCGTAAAACCGTCCCGGCGCAAGGTCCGAATGTTCCCGCCTAGCCGGTCCGTTTGCTCAATGATCGTGATCCCGGCCTCAATCCGCTGTTCGCGAAGCCATTTCCTGGCGTAATAAGCCGCGCTTAACCCGGAAATCCCCCCGCCGACCACCGCAATGGTTCTGCTCATGATAAGGTTTGCCCTCCTTTGAGCGGCGTGACCCTCCTGCGAATCAAACCGTCTCTTCATTGAATTCCTTGTAATCGTAACCCATCAATCCGTGCCGTTTTATGACTGGAATCACTCCAAATGCAAACCCCTCGCGATAAAATGGTCAAAATTCCATCGGGAGGTAAGTTGAGATGAGGAATAATCATGAACCCAAGTTGCCCACCGCCAAAAACGGAGCGGAGCTGCTAATCGAGTGCTTGCGTGCGGAACGGGTCTACAATATCTTCGGATATCCCGGCGGCGCGGTCATTCCGATCTACGATGCGCTGTACGATTGCCTGGAGATCCGTCATATTCTAACGCGTCATGAGCAAGCTGCCATACATGCGGCGGACGGTTATGCCCGAGTCACCGGCCAGGCCGGGGTTGCGCTTGTCACCTCTGGGCCGGGTGCGACAAATGCGGTCACAGGTATCGCTAACGCCTATATGGACTCGGTCCCCATGGTTGTGCTGACGGGCCAGGTTTCTACCGACCTGATCGGGCGGGACAGCTTCCAGGAGGTCAATATTTATGGAATGACGATGGATGTGACCAAACATAATTATTCCGTGATGGACATCCGCGATTTGCCTCGAATCGTCAAAGAGGCTTTCCATCTCGCGGTCACCGGGAGACCTGGTCCCGTGCTAATTGATCTGCCCAAGAACATCATGACCGCCCGTACCGATCAAGAGCCGACCGTCGAAGTCCATATTCGTGGATACGAACCTCAATCCGAAATTGACGAAGAGGTCGTTCGGCTCATTGCAAGCAAGATCAAGTCCTCCCGCCGCCCGGTCCTTGTGGTGGGCGGCGGCGCAGCGGCATCCGGCGCCGTAGAGCAGCTGCACCAGTTGGCGGAAACCGCGCAAATCCCGGTTGTTACGACGCTGATGGGCATCGGCGCCTTCCCGTCCCGCCATCCGCTCTATCTCGGGATGCTGGGAATGCACGGCACCTATGCCGCGAACCGAGCGGTCCATCACGCGGATTTGCTAATTTGCCTCGGTACACGGTTAAACGATCGGTTATCGGGCAATGCAAAATCGTTCGCACCCAACGCCTGGAAGATCCAGGTGGATATCGATGATGCCGAGCTGGACAAGAATATCCCTGTCGATCTCAAGCTCTGCGGGGATGTCGGAGAGCTGCTGCGCAAGCTGAACGCTTACGTGAGAGCACCCGAGAAGACAGATTGGCCGGCGGAAACGGCCGGTTGGCAAAGGAAGGTGCCGCATTATAACGAAGCGGCTGCCGGATCGCTTAATCCGCAGGAGGTCATTCGGTTGATCGACAAGCATACTGGAGGAAACGCGGTGGTGGCCACCGATGTCGGGCAACATCAAATTTGGACCGCCCATCACTACCGGTTCTCCCGCCCCCGATCCTTCCTGACCTCGGGAGGACTCGGAACGATGGGCTTCGGTTTCCCGGCCGCGATTGGCGCGGCCATAGCCCAGGGCGGACCCGCCGCTCCGCCGGTCGTCTGCATCACCGGAGACGGCAGTTTCCAAATGAACCTGCAGGAAATGATGACGGTCGTCGATTACGGCTTGCCGGTCAAAATCGCTATTCTCAACAATGGCTATTTAGGGATGGTTCGGCAATGGCAGCAGTTGTTCTATGAACGACGATACTCGTCTGTTCAGATCACTTCCCCCGATTTCGTCGCTTTTGCCGGCGCATACGGGGTTCCCGGGCTCCGGGCACAAACGCCAGAGGAAGCCGATGCGATCATCCAACGGGCGCTGGCCCTCCCCGGCCCCGTTCTGATGGAGTTTAATGTACGGGAAGAGCAAAACGTGTATCCGATGGTGCCGCCGGGAGCCGGCAACGATCAAATGCTGACGGGTGACGGCGAGATTTAATGGAGTGCTCCATGAGCAGGGACGAAAAAGGGACAGTCCCGGAAGAGTGATCTTCTTCCGGGACTGTCCCTGTCCATGATCAGGCTAAGCCTGAAGCTTATGCATTTTCTCCACGCTTGCCGTCCTCTTGCCATTGAAGCTCCCATTCGCGATATTTCGCCCGCCGGATTCGATCCAGCTCGCGTTGCTTCTCCTCCCCTACGCCCAAGAGGAAATGCAGGTGAGCCCCGATCACAAGGAAAGCAAACCCTGCCCACACCGCGCCAAACAGCGACACCCAACCAGCTCCAGGTTCAAAGGAAATCATCGGCAGCGCATATATGAGCATCGCCAATGCCAGAATCAGATAAACGACATGCTTCCATTTACTTGGTTTTTTAACGGTTTTCATCTTCCGCAGCTCCTTTATTTCATAGATTACGAGATATGAGATTCAGTTCGCTGTACCTTGTCTCTTCTATCTCTATGAACGGGGCTGCAGGAATATGATAGAAACTTGCTAATCTAAGATACGGGCGGATGCGGAGATTTAGATCCCCGCGCCGTACAGGTGAGCCAGACTGTCCGTAATAATCTTGTTGACGTCCTGAATAATCACACTAAGCCGGCGTTCAGCGTCAAACAAACGGCGGATATTGAGGTTCAAGCTCAGCACCTCGAACTGCTTCTCCATCTGTTCCATTTCTTCCTGCGACGGCATTTCTCCAGCCATCATCCGCTGTTGCATTTCATTTTGGCGAACCCGGAATTCATCCAGCATCCGTTTGCTCTCGGGATCGGCATCCACTAGCTTCATCGCTGCTGTAATTTCGGTTACCTCCGGGCTATCCTTCAAGGCTGCCGCCAGTTCATGCGCTTTGTCGTAAATGTTCATTGATAAAAACCTCCAAATTAATTAAGGGTACAAGCTGCCTTAAGGCGGGCCTGTCTCGTACTATATTGGCGAACGATGTAACACCTTGAGCTAATGTCGCAACAACAATTTGCACTAACGCTGATCTAGATGCTTATTTGCCCAAAAATCAAGGGTTTCCACATGTAACGCGGATCAGACACCCTATTGGGTTGGAACGAACCCCGTTTTATTAAAAATCGGGAAATAAGCTCTACAGCAAGCGTTAGAATTTTCTATGCCTCTTTTCGGCTCAATTAGCGTTCCTCATAAGCGTTAGGCAAAAGTTTCGTTGTTATTACCACTGTCAGTACCACTACGCACGCCATGGCAAGCCCGATCTTGTGGCCCGGACGGTTCAACAGGCAGTTCTCCGCCCTATCCCCTATCCCGTCCACAGCATCAGCATCGACTGGAACAAGCCGATGATACCGCCAAGCAGCACGCCGAGCCAAGTAATGGCGCGAAATTCCTTCCCCGAGACGCTGAGGATAACCTCCTCCAGGCGCTCCACCGGAAATTTCTGCACCTGCTCCTCGACGAGGCCCGGTAAATCCACAGCCTGCATCGCAGAAGGAATCCCCTTGGTGACAAGGCGCAGCAACCGATCCGTCAGCACCGGAACCATCGCGATGGCCTGTATCTTCCACGGTTCGATCAACGAGCGGAGCGGAAGATTCTCCGCCTGTTCCAGCCACCGCTCCAACGGCAGCTGCTCCAGCTTGCCGCTTAGCCAATCAAGCGCCTCCTCGCCAGTTAAAGCGGCTAACAGCTCCGCTACCGGCTTCTCCCCGTACAGCTCCAGGCGCGATTCGATCGCTTGGGCTGTTTTGCTCACGGCCTCCTCGCCGCGCAGCGCTTGAACGAGCGCCGGGGTCATTTTCTGCACCAATTTGTCCTCATCCATAAAGATCGCGGCCATTGTGCCTAGGAAACCGCCCGCTTTATCCATCATCCCAGCCGCCATTCGCGACAGCATGCGTTGACCGCTGGCAGACAGCAGTTCTTCCTCAACGACTCCCAGCAGCGCCCCAGCCAAAGCGGCGCTCCAGGCCTTACGGTTCTCCTCGGACCATCCGGGAACGAGCTGCTTTAGCGGCAAGCTTCCCATCTCCGAGTGCTCCCACAGCCGTGCGAAACCCCGCATGGCCGTTTCTCTAACCGCTGCCGCCAATCGGGTCTTCAGTGCTTCATACTCCGCCTCGCTCCATACGCGCAAAGCGGCTTGCCGCAGCGTCAACTCACTGGAGTCCAAGCGTTCAATGATCCCACGCAAGGCATCTTCCGCCTTGTTCCGGAACTCCGGTCGCAGCACCGTTTCCTGTAGGCCTTCGGCTGTCACGAGATACTCCGCTACGACCTGGCCCAGCGACTGGGCAATATCGTCGCGGCGTTTCGGAATAAGTCCCGGCGTAAAGGGAACATGGAACTTGCCGATATGTATGGGGTTGCGCGGATGGAACAGCATTTTGATCGCAAAGTGATTGGTGACGCCGCCAACAAAAGCAGCTACCGCGACGCTTACCAACACGTAAAGCCAATCGGGCATCCTTCCTCCACCTTCTTTCTCTTAGGCTGCCGCCCTAACTATCACCCACGAAATCCGCCTTCAGGCCGCGCCCGACAAGGGAATGAACGGTTCATCCCTTCGCCCTGAGGCCGCTGAAAACGGGCATAGGTTAATCACCAAGGATTCTATGTCCTCATATGATACATTACATGCATTTTACGCAGATGAACTTTACTTGCATCCAAGACTCTAGCTTAGCTTGGAAGGAGATCCGCATTCATGCCCTCCAAAAAAATTACGGTACAAATCATGAGTCCGGGCATTTTGGAAGATGACATTCTCGTGCTCGGAGACATGCTGATCAAACAATGGAAAATCCCGACACATCTTCCGCTTCTGCTCGCCTTCGGATCATTCCGGCACCGCGTCAAAGTTATTCCCTTATCCAGATCCGACGGAGTTCGCATGAGTTCAGGCCTGGCAAGGAAAATGGGAATCCAGCCGCGGTCGTCGCTGCGACTCATCTATCGGCCACATTCCTCAACCCTTCAATTGGGTCCGCTGTTAGGCATCCTGCTCAGTCAGGACTTCCCCGGCAATCCGGAAAGGCCGTTTGGCCAAATGACCTTATTCTGTAAAGAGCTCGTCACCGCCTGCTCACGCCAAGGGGTGTTCGTTTACTTCTTCACGCCCAACCATATTGGCACCAGCGCGGGCCAGGTCTCGGGCTGGGTCTATGGCAACGGGTGGAAGCAAACCCAGCTGCCTGCCGCAGACGTCTTCTACAACCGGCTGAATTCGCGGAAATTGGAGAACAAACCTAGCGTACAGCATTTTATGAAAGAAGTAAAATCCCGCTACGGGAGCCATTTTTTCAATGAAAAGTATCTCGACAAAACCGAAGTATTCGACGCTATTGGCCGAGACACCTCCGTACAACGTTACTTGCCGGAATCCCATCTGTTCCGAAATTACGCCATGCTGAAAGCGATGTGCGCCAAATATCCGGTCGTCTTCCTGAAGCCGATCAAAGGCAGCTTAGGCAAGGGCATCATCCGCATCTCGCGGCTCGAAGGCGGAGCCTTTCAGACATTAACCGCCCAGGTTGGCGGTACGCGGAGGCAGGTTTATCCAAATCTCACCAAGCTGTTTACATCGCTCTCCGGCAAGATGAAGGCGACCCGCTATCAGATCCAGCAGGGGCTTCATTTAATCGAAGTGGATCATCGGCCGGTGGATTTTCGTGCGCTGGTTCAGAAGAACTTCTCCGGCAAATGGAACACGACCTCCATTGTGGCACGGATCGCCGGAAGTCAGCATTTCGTCTCCAACCTGGCTCGCGGGGGAACCCTCAGCACGGTGAAGGACGCGATCGCCCGCAGTTCGCTGCCGCAAGGGGTGAAGGGGAAAGTCGCCTCGAAGCTGAAGAAGGCGGCCCTGGATATCGCCCAGAGTGTCGATGCTCAAATCCCAGCCCACTTCGGGGAATTCGGCATCGATTTGGCGGTGGAAACGAGCGGCCGGGTGTGGCTGCTGGAGGTCAACTCCAAACCGTCCAAAAATGATAATACCCCGATAGGCGAAGGCAAGATCCGACCGTCGGTCAAGCAAGTGATTGAGTACACCCGATATTTGTCCGGTTATTGAAAGTAGCACTATAAGGGCCTCTTGGAAGGAGGGATTCCGTCATGATCAAAACACCTCAAGGGACCGTTGGGATCCTAGTCGCCGAAAGCGACGGGCTGCTTCCATTCGCGGAAGCCGCGTTCTGCCGCAGATTATGTTATATCGGTGAAAGACAGGGCCTCTCTGTGATTGTCTTCTGTTTAGGTTGGATTGCTTCGGGGAACGCCGCCGGCATTCCGTCCTACACGTATGAACACGGGACCTGGATTCGCAAATGGTCCCCCAGACCCGACATTATATACGACCGCTGCTTCACCCACGACCGCAAGCATCAGCTACGTAAGCATCGCCTACTCGAACGGTTGGCTGCCGAGCATCCCTTCGTCTATCTGGCCCGAGGGCTTGCGGGCAAATGGGTCGTCTATCAAGCTCTGCTTGAATGTCCGGAGGTCGCCGAACATTTACCGGAGACCGTGCTTTATCAAGGGCAGCCTCAACTGGACAAATGGCTGCAAACCCATGCTGGCGAGGCGTTCTTGAAACCGCGTAACGGTACGCATGGCAAACGGACGCTGCATGTCAAATATCATCCGCCTCGCGATGAAATCAGGGTGATGGGCCGGAGCGAACGGAATACGATGTTCCGGCGCCGTTTTCTCACCAAACAAGCGGGGCTGGAATGGGTCGACCGATTTACCGGAAGACGCCCCTTCCTGATTCAGCCGTATTTGCAGCTGAACAGCGCTGACGGCGAGCCATTTGACGTCCGCGTCCTCATGCAGAAGAACGCCCAAGGTGAATGGAGCTTAACGGGAATGGCGGCCCGCGTCGGCCGTAAAGATTCGTTAACCTCCAATCTGCACGGAGGGGGTACTGCCCACCGGGCTCTGCCTTTTCTCATACGAGAACTCGGGGAGCAGGGCGGCAAAGCCGCTGAAGCAGCGATCCGCAAACTGTCACTCTTGATTCCGGCCTATCTGGAGACCCGTTTCGGCAGGCTGGCGGAACTGGGCCTTGATTTCGGCGTAGACCGCCAAGGCTGCGTATGGGTGCTGGAGGTCAACTCCAAACCGGGGCGATCCTCATTCTTTCGAATCGGCGATCCGGAAACCGCCAGAAGGTCGCTGGAGAATCCGATTGGCTACGCCCGCTATTTACTGCTGAGCAAACCCTGATCACTTTTAGGAGGATAAAATCCATGAGTTTGACTTTTTGCAACGTCCATTTCACGCAAGCCCCCGAACGGGTGGTTTACGTGTCAGGGGCTCTAATGAAGAATCTGAAGCTGTCCGGAAAAAAGTCGATGCATCTAAGACTCGGCGGAGAACGGGTTCCCGCCACCATCAAACGAATTAATAAAGCGGGAAAACACCTTTACCTTGCCGGCGGCGTCCGCAGAGGCATTAAAATCCCAAAACCCGGCGGCGTCTACCTTCGAAGCCTTCAGGAGGGGGAAGTGCAGATCGGCCCGCTCATCGGCGTCTTGTCCGATGGTCCGGTGTCCTCACAGACGAATCCGTTCGGCTCTCGTACCGGTTTCATTAAACAGCTGCTCAGACAGGGCAGCAAGATCTCATTTATTTTTGCGTTCACCCCGCGGGATATCCACTGGGAGGACGATACCGTGACCGGCTACTTTCTTAACGAGGCGGGCCGCTTCATGCGGAAGCGGGTGCCCTTGCCCGACGTTGTATACAACCGTCTGCCCAGCCGCCGCGCTGAAACCACAAGTTCGATCAATCAGCTTCGGGAACGGTTCGTCCGCCGGAGAATTCCTTTCTTTAACTGGAGCTTCTTTAATAAGTCCGATATTTACCGGTTGCTGGAGAAAGACACCGCCGTTGGCCGTTACGTTCCCGAATCGATCATGAGCCCGACGCCCGAGCAAATTAAGGAGATGCTAGATCGGCATTCCCTCGTGTATTACAAGCCAAACAGCGGCAGCCTAGGCAACGGGATCTACCGTCTGTCCTATATCCCAAGGAGCGGATACTACGCCAGGTATCGGAAAAATGGACGCAACGCCTTGCTGCGCTTCTCTTCCTTCGCCAGCCTAATGCGCACGCTGCAAGCCCGACACGGGCGGGCGCTCCGCGGATATGTGGCCCAGCAGGGCATCCGCCTGATCGAAATCGACAGCTGCCCGATCGATTTCCGGTTCCACATGCATAAGAACGGGAAAAACCAATGGGTTGTCGTAGGCATAGGGGCGAAAAAAGCCGGTAAAGGCAGCGTGACGACCCACTTGAAGAACGGCGGCTCCCTGCTCACGCCGGATCAGGCACTCAGCAGAGCGTTTGGCGCACGTGCCGATGAGGTGCTGCGGAACGCCAAGTCCGTTGCGATCACGTTGGCCGAAGCGATCGAATCCCATCAACAGCATCTGATCGGCGAAATCGGTTTTGATATCGGGATTGACCGGGAAGAGAAGATCTGGATGTTCGAAGCCAACGCCAAACCGGGTCGTTCGATCTTCAAGCATCCTTCGCTCCGGGCAGAAGGGAAGGCGTCGGTAGACCATATCTTGGATCATTGCCTCTACTTGAGCAAATTCCGGAGGAGGGATGGCTCATGAGCAATCCGCTCTTGAGCGATAAGAAGCCGGTCGTCGCCGTGTTAACGGTGGATGATACCGACAAGCTGTTCCGCGGAAATCGCAGCAACTTCAGGGATCTCGTCAAAACCGGGCAAGAGCTGGAATATCCCGTTTATGTCGTCACGGCCAAGGACTTGAAGCTTGGCGCCAAACGTGTTCAAGGATATTTGTTCCATCCGGAAGACAAAGCGTGGAAGAAGCAATGGTTCCCCTTGCCCGATGTCATCTACAACCGCATTCCGCTGCGGGAGGATGAGAAGAAACCGGAGGTACGCCGTAAAATCGACGAGGTGATCGAGCACGAGACCATCCATCTCTTTAATCCATTCTTCTTCAATAAGCGGCGCTTGTTTGAATGGTTGAAGAAAGGTCGGTCTACCAAGACGCTCGTGCCAGATACGAAAAAAATGCTGGGCCCCAAAACGCTGGCCGCAATGCTGGAGAAATTTGGCTGCCTTTACCTCAAACCGGAAAGCGGTAAAGCCGGAAAGGGCATCATGTTGTTGCGACTTGATGTCAACGATATCAAACCGTACCGACTCACGATTCAAGGAAAGCGGCGCCGAAACGTCGTTTATAAGACCGCCAAGCTCCCCTTGTTATGGAAAAGAATCAAGAAGGAAGCAGGAAACACACCTTACATCATGCAGGAGAGTATCGAATTGACTTCCTATCGAGGCCGTCACTTCGACATGCGTGTGCTCGTACAAAAAAACAGTAAAGGCATCTGGATGGTGACCGGGATCGGCGCCCGTCTCGCCGGTCCGAAACGGATCACGACCCACGTTCCCCAAGGCGGAAGCATCGAGGATCCGGAGAAGATGCTTCTACCCGCCTTCGGGCCGGAGATGACGGCGCTCCTTCTAAGTCGGATCAAATCCAGCGCGCTCCTGATCGCCAAGCAGATTGAGAAGGAATCCGGCTTCCTGCTTGGAGAAATGTCGATGGATTTAGGGATCGATACGGACGGACGCCTCTGGTTCTTCGAAGCCAACGCCAAGCCGATGAAGTTCGACGAGCCCCATATCCGCAAGAAATCATTGGAGCGAATATTCCAATACAGCCAATACTTGTCCCGTCAACCGAAATCTAAAGTGTGAGAAGGCCCGGCTGAATTCAAGATTCGACGCCAAGTCAGCTTCACTGCACTACTTCGTGATCCAAAGATGACTTTTTGAACTACCATTACAATCAAGGTTCAAAAAGTTAGATTGGGAGCACCGAGAAGGTTGGATGAAGCTAGGGACTGAGTAGCGCAGCGTACGTTTTGGGTACGTGAGCAACGGAAGGCCCGGCTGAATTCAAGATTCGACGCCAAGTCAGCTTCACTGCACTACTTCGTGATCCAAAGATGACTTTTTGAACTACCTTATAGGAGGGCGGAAGTGATGGAGATTAGAGGCGTGACTTTGGATGAGGTCCCTTGGGCGCTGCAACATGGCGAAATACTGGCTTTCGTACGCAAATACGGCTCCGGTCACGTCTCGTCCGCCGTCCTCCGGGGCCTGCTTCGGCTGACCCCCAGCGACTTAAACCGGCCCGGCTGCTCCCTGCTCGTCGCCCGGATCCGTGCGGAAGACGGGGAACGGTTGGCCGGTGTCGCTTGCGCCATGGATTACGGCCGCACGCTTTGCGTGGTAGTCGTGCATCCACTGTACCGCGGCCGAGGCATCGGCGCGAGGCTGCTTCAGGCTCAGTTGACCCGATTGGGGCAACTAAGCTGCCGAGTTGCGCTTAGTCAGGTCCCGGGCCTGCATATGTGCTTTCGCGCTGGGCTGTACGCTTCAGGACTGACCCGTGACCCGCACGGCAAAGCGCTGCTCCTCCTGGAGTCGCAGCCCGTTCTCCCCAATATTGAAGAACCGTCCGCCCATAACAGCAAGGAAGGTGATATGGTTGTCACACCCCGTCCTGGGCATCCTGACCTTGTACCTCAATGAGAAGAAGCAGCTGGAGGAACGGCATATCTACCAGCGCATGATCACGGAGGGACACAAAATCGGTCTGGACATTTTCGTGTTCACCCCGATGGACGTTTTCGACCAGAAGAAGCAGATTTTTGCACTCGAGTATGACCCGAAGGCTAAGAAATGGTTCCGTAAATGGCGCAGCTTCCCGGACCTGATCTTCGATCGTTGCCGGATTCAGCGTAGCAAACGGTTCGAACAGTTGCTGCGGTTCCGGGCCCGTTACGGTCACCTGACCTTTCTCAACCGGCCGCTGCGAAATAAATGGACGATTTATCAAACCTTGTCCCGAAAAAGCCGCTTCCGATCCAACCAGCCGGAAACCGTGTTGTTCCAAAGCAGCAGCGATGTGATGAACCTGTTGAAGAAGCATTCCACCGTCTATGTCAAACCGATTAACGGTACGGGCGGCCGCGGGATTCTGCGGGTTGAGCGACTGGACGGCGATCTCTTCCTGATACAGGGACGGCGGCAGAACCGGAGCATCATCGCTCCTCAGAAAATTCACAAAGCCCGTCTGAGCGCCTTCCTGCTGGGCTGGAAGGGAAGCGGCCGCTTCATTGCCCAGCAAGGTATCCAGATCAAATTACCCACCGGCCGCGTCCACGATTACCGGATGCTCGTACAGAAGAATGGTCAAGGCAAATGGGAGATGACCGGCTGTGCCGGCCGCGTGGGACCTCCCCGCAGCGTCACTTCCAATCTCCATGGCGGAGGCCATGCAGTGGCCATGAACACCCTGTTGAAGCAATGGATCCCAAGCGAAGAACGGCGTCAAGAGGTTCGACGCTCGGCCGAGAAGCTCAGTCTGGAAGTTGCAGCCTACCTGGAGGAGACTTTCGGCGCCTTATGCGAGCTGGCGCTTGATTTGGCAATTAACCGCCATGGTCAAATCTACTTGCTTGAGGTGAATCCCAAGCCTGCCCGCGAGGTGTTCAACCAATCGGGTGATTCGCAAGCGTACCGCGCAGCAATCGTTAAACCGTTAGAATACGCGCTGTGGCTGTATAAGCAAAAAGCCGCTTCCCCCTCCAATTAGGAGGGAAAGCGGCTTTTTACGTATCTCAACAACTTAACGGACTGGAACGGCGCTATTCACCTATTTCCCTATCCTTCCCGCAGTTCACCTTACGAAGTATCCGTCCGAATACGCTTAAAATGGGCACCAGCAGAACCGCTGCCGCAAGCAGTGAAGCCCTGACTCGGAATCGGCTTCCGATCCAGCCTACTGCCGGCCCACCTGCCGTCTGTCCAAGCGCATCCGACTGGCTGATCATCGAAAGCACGGTGGCGCGGTTGTCACTGCGAAGTTTCATATTTAACCATGTCGAATAGATTGGCTCGCTCACGGTAACGACCACGCTTACCACAAGTACCGATGCCAGCGCCCATGCGAAATTCGTCGCCAAGGCAAGGGAAAGGATGCCAAAAATTCGAACGAGAGTCAACACGAACATGACTGCGGAAACGGTTCGATCACGGCTCATGTCCAGTTTTTTCTCCGTAAACCTTACCGCCAGCATGCCCAATAGTATAGAAACTGCGCTAATTAGTCCGAACCACACAGCCATAGTGACCATCCCCTTTGGAAAACCGATCTCCTGGATCAAGTGAATTTCCCAAAGACGGTCATAACCTTCTGAGGCGGCTCCGCTAAACAGCGTGACAAATACGATCGTTATCAAGAGCGGGCTGCGTGCGATCACCCTTGCCCCGCTCTTCCATGTTCGCGACATTTCCTGGAGATGGGAGGTTCGCTCTTGGCTCCGAGATCTTACAAAACGCGTCTCCTTCATAACACGGATCAGGAGGAAACCCAATACAACATACATGAGTCCTCCAGCCAAATAAGGAAGATTCGGCGATACTAACGAAAGACCAACGCTAATACCGATACCCAACAAAGACGCCGTTAAAGCCACTCGTTTGGCACGCAGAAAAACAGAGCCAGCAGTTGACTCACCAACCTCATCAACCATCCAGGCGCTGTCCGCGCCGCTGACAAACGTGTGACCCAGTCCAAAAAACACTTGAGCGAACATGACCCAAACGACGACCGGGATCATCAAGCCAAAATCTTGTAGCCAGATGATACTTCCCTCAAAAATAAATCCAACTCCCAAAACGAACATACCGATAATGACGGACAGCTTCCGACTGTAAGTATCCGCAATCACGCCGGTGATCCCTTCAAAGATCAACACCGTCAATTCCAACACCGTGCCGACCAAGACAAGCTCAAGGGGGCTTAAGCCTAGCTGAGTAACATAATAAATGCTGTATGTCGTAAAAATGGTGCTACCAGCTAAAGAAGTAATAAAGTTCATTAAATAAAATATTGTTGCAGCTTGTTTTTTAAACAATCCTTTACCGCCTTTCGAGCAGACGGCACGTCAATTCAGAACTACCCTTCCATTCCGCAACAAACGGCCGTATACCGCTGTCTTTTTTGAACCTGAATCATTCCGATTAATTGGTTGAATTGAAGTTGTTTGCTTTGCAAATGGAACACCTCCGAAAATAATAGAAAACGGGTTTGATCCCTCGTGATGATATAGTTACGCTTCCTTCGCCTGATCGTAAAGCGGAATCAACTCGCCGAAGGAGCCGATCAGTACGTCCGAGCCAGCTAGTTCACTGCCATCGCCGAATCCGGCATAAGCGCAGCCGATCACCGTCAGCCCGTTCCGCTTGCCGGCTTCGACGTCCGAGGAACGGTCGCCGACCATCCATGCGCGGGATACGCCGTGCCGATCCAAGAGCAGCTTGACCAAATCAACTTTCGTTGCCGTTTTGTATTCGCCTGCGCTGAATATCCCTTCGAACAGAGGTAAGATTCGATGCGCCTCGGCAACGCCTTTAACGTAATGCTCCAGCCCGTTGCTCGCGACGAACAGCCGTACACCACACCGCTTCAACTCCTGCAGCGTTTCCAGCACTTGTGGATACAACTCCGTGTCAAGTTGCTGCAACCCTTCCAGTTCAAATTCCAACAGCAAATCATCGGCCCTTCGATGCACGGTTTCGCTCTGGTGCGGAAGGACGCGGCGCCAAATATCCGGCAGAAGCATCCCCAAACACCCTAATATCAACTCTTCCGGCGGCGTTTCTCCAGCATAAAGTTCTTCCTCCCGCAGCCGATCAAACACCTTATGAAACACCGGTACCAGCAGCGTTTCCGTTTTGAATAACGTCCCGTCCATATCAAAGATCATCGCGTCCGGCCTTGGAAGTTCTACTGTCTTTCTCTCCATCTCCACATTCCTTCCGTATGTATGATATAGCCTCATGATATGTCAAAGCCACATTCCTTGTAAACCGAAGTCATTATCCGGACTTCGCCTGGCGGGCCGATCGCACCTTGATTTCAGCAACCAGCAGCAAAAGCACGGGAAACACGACCTGAAATGGAAATGCGTAAAAATGGTATATTTCTATAGCGAAAAACTCCATATCCATAATATTGTCGAACAGCGAGTAGGCCAAATATGTGGTCAGAAGACCCGTTTGAAAGACCACGCTGCGATAACTGTTCAGGCGAAACAACTTCGCGATGCCTTGGCTAGCGGCCAACAAGCATACGCTGAACTTCACGAACACGCAAATCACGAAGACGATGGCGACCGTACCTTCGATGCGCTGAATAAAATCCCCGACATTAATGCGGCCCACGGCCGCATAGGAGGGGAAATACACGTTGCTCATCGTATACGTCCCCAAGACGAAAATGTTGCGGAACGAAATGAACAGGATCAACCCTCCGCCGATCAATAACCCATATAGGAAAATACGAACGAACGACTTGCGGTCTCTCACGCCGCCCATAATGGCGGTTAACAAAAAGGATTCGGCAAACGGAAACGAAAAGGCGGAGAAGGCTCCTTCCCAAACCGGACTCCAGCCATGGTCCAATACCGGAAGGAGATTATCGAACTCCATTCTTCCGATGGCGAGGAACAACACGATCAGTATCATCACTAAGCAAACGTTAAACAGCAGCCGCGCGCTCCGCCCCAATGTTTCAATGCCGTGCAGTACAACGATGATGCTTAGCGTGCCCACGAACAGCATCGGCACGAGCATCGGCGTTTCCGGCATCGCTTCGGACGTCATGAACTCCCCGTAATTTCTAAGCACTAACGCAGCCAAATGAACGGCATACCAAACATACAGCAGGATGAATACTTTCCCCAGCACATTGCCGAACACATTCTGGCAAATGTCGAACAGGTTTTGCCCGGGATAGAGAGTCAGCAGTCTAGCGGAAATCAGAGCGACTGGAATAGCCAGACAGACGGCGATCAGGATGGCGATCCATGAATCGGTTTTGGCCTGACCCGCCGCCCCCAGGATCATCGTACTGCCCATGATGAACAGGATCAAGATCGTTCTGGCTTCGCCGCCGGTTACCATTTCCTTGTTCATTGCGAATTCACCTCCCGCGTTATGGACCGAATATCATCCCCACCAGTTGTTCGATCGCCTGCGTCGGGCTCGGCAGCTTTGCGCCGCCGGCCAGTGCCAGAGCCGCTGAGAAAGACAGCAGCCCCATGGCGCAGCTTACGATAAGGTCCTTTTTATAGCCGTTTTTGTACGTTTGGACTTGATCCAACAGTACGATGAGAGCATAGACAATGAGCGTAAGCAAGATCAATAATTCTCATCCTCCGTATTGATCGATTTTTTGGTCGATGCTGTGCCTTTAATTTCAACTTTAGCCTGCACGGACACCTTCAGCCTGGAAAATTTCTCGTCCCAATCCGGTTCGAGTGTCTTCCATTCTTTCGGAAACTTCTTATGAATCCGGCTGCCAAAACCGAAGATGTCCTGTTTATACCGTTTTTGCGCAATCTCGATCGCTTTTTCCATTTCCTCTACCACCATCTCCTCCGCCATGCTCTCGATTTCCGCTCTACCCTTGGACGTATAGTAGTCGACATCTTCTTGCGCTTCGTCAACCGCCGTAACGGTATGCGTCTTCACCCGGATTTCGATCTGACCGTCCACCAGCACCGGTTCCACTTTGGTTTTGTTTTTAAAAATCTCCAAAGATATTCCCGGCAGGCGGTTATAACCACCCAAGGTTAGGATTCCTCCTTTGATTTCGTCCCGGAGAAACAATGCGAATTTGGTTTTGTTGGCGTCCATTGTTCCCAGCATCTTGTCGATATCGAAAACAGCCAATCCGTGGATCGAAGCTGTCTTTTTGCCCTTGTTCTCCGACGAATAAACCATCGGCAGGATACTGCTGATGCCGGGGGTATTGATCGTATCGGCGAAATCAAAAATCTCCATCACAGGGGAATTCGATACGCTATTTTCGTTTTTCAGGATTTCATCGATCTTGTAGGAGAACGGTTCGTCAGAATTGCTTTTGCTGGAAAGCACTTCCTCTGCCGTTTCCTCTCCGGACACCAGGATATGGATATCCGATCTAGTTTCCGAATCCCTGACGTACCAGTCGATAACTTTCGCTGCCCCGTCCCGGGCGATCTCCTCGCTTAAAATTATCGACTTGGCGTGAGCCCAATATAGTCGGTTGCCGGATTCCGTTATCATTCTTCGTACAATTTCAAACATCGTATGTCCAGATAAACTGATCCGACTGGAACCAATGCTCATCGCATCCTTCCCCCCCAACCCATCGACAACTTCTACGGTCAACCTGATCTCGCCTTCCTTTTCTCCTTTATCGATGGCAATCCCGGCGACGGTCGTCATTTTATCGACTTCCCGGTAATTCCAGCAGCCGGATAACACGAAGATCGTCAGGCTGCACATTACGACGATCAACCGCCTTTCGCATGCTCTCTTCGCCATCTTGTATTCACCTCGTGACCTTACGTATCCGCCGCTTGGCTTGCGCGATAGGAGCCCCGACCTTTACGCCCCACCAAGGAATCCGGATCACCGTATCCCTGATGTCTGACTCCTTGAATGAACCCACCGTGAGCATGTAAGGGACCCCGAAGCTCCGCAGGCTCATTAAATGAACGACTAATCCGATCATTCCGAACATGAAGCCGTAAAAGCCCATAAACGAGGACAAGGACAACAAACCAAAACGCGTAAAGATCGAGGCCGCTTTCATCTTGACATTAAGGAGCGTCGTAATGCCTGTAATGCCGATAACGATCACCATGGGGGCACTGACGACTCTCGCATCGACCGCGGCCTGTCCCAGAACCAAGGCTCCCACAATGCTTACCGCCTGGCCGATCGAATTCGGAATTCGGGTTCCTGCCTCCCGGAGAATTTCAAATACGATCAACATAACGTAACATTCCGCCACTGTCGGAAGAGGAACGGATTGCCTTGCGGCGGATATGCTAAGCAACAGCGGGGTGGGCATCATTTCCTGGTTGTAGGTGACCAAAGAGACATAGATGGCCGGAACGCTAATCGCCAAAAATTCTCCGATGTACCGGATGATCCGGTTGAACGAACCAAAAAAGTAATTGCTGTAATAATCCTCGCTCACCTGAAAATATTCCACGAATAAATAAGGAACCGTAAGGACAAATGGACTCCCATCCACCAGCACTGCAACACGTCCCTCCAGAATTTTACCGGCCACGGCGTCAGGACGCTCTGTATTGCCCACCGTTTCGAACGGTGTCAAGGTGTGATCGCGAAGCAACTCTTGCAGTTGCCCGGAATCCAGTAAGGCATCGATCTCCAAACGTTCCAACCGTTTGGCAAGCTCCTGCAGAATCTTCTGGGAAACGGAATCTTCCACATAGCATAGGCAAACCGTCGTGTGGGTCGTTTTCCCAATCTCCAGGAATTCGAATTTTAGTTTCGAGCTTTTTACTCTTCGCCTGATGAGCGACAAATTGGTGATCAGCGATTCGGTGAAGCCTTCTCTCGGTCCGATCACCGATTTCTCCGATCCCGGTTCTGACACCACCCGAGTTTGCCATCCCTGTGTCCCGACGATTAGAGCTTGATTACTCCCCTCCAGCAACAATAAGGCATTACCGTAAAGGAGATCATTCATGATTTCCTCCATATTGCCTGATAACTTAAGCTCGCTGACCTCAATGATGCCATCCATCAACTGCTGCATTAAAGATATATCTTGAACTTCTTCGGTAGGATGGAACCTTAAGATGGGTCTGAGAATGTAATTGCTTAACGTCTCGGTACTCACCATGCCTTCAATATGAATCAGGCAACCGGAAAGGGACTTAACTGATGGATGCTGGAATTTGCGGAACTTGATGGTGGAATCCCCAGGAAATATCCGCTCGAACAACGCGATATTTTCGTTTATCGTAGGGTACAGATTTTCCTTATTCACCAATACAATCCCTCCTCTCTTCATAGCATGCGGATATGTTATTCCCAAAATGGGTAAATTTTATTAACCGATTCAGGCTCGAATTTGCGGCAAAAAAAAGCAGCGGGGGTGCCACATCCTTCCCCGCTGCCTTCGTATGATCTTCGGCCGATGATCACTGGTTGATCAGCCAAAAGGCCTCCCAGGCGCCCCCGACCTTGTCGCGGTTAGCCACCAATCCTGCCCCGTTGTCTAGATCTACCGTAACGTACTTATTGTTGGCCAGCGCGAACAATGCGATCGTCCCGTCGGCCAGCTGTTCCTTCCTGAACTTCTCCCAAAGTTGAATGCTCTCGCCGCGGGCAACCAGCTTGCCGCCGATGTTCACGTCCGCGGTGACGTACTTCCCATTGATTTTCGACTTTAGCGAAATCGTCTGATCGCTGTTGTTGACGACCTCGAACAATTCCCAATCTTGGGCCGTTTCACGGTTTGCCACCAGCGGATCACTGCCGGCGTTCTCCGCGCTGACGATTTTCTTATTGGCTTCAGAGATCAAGTAAACCAACCCGGTAGGCGCGGGGGGAGGCGTTGATCCGGTCGTATATTTCTTCACCAAATTTTGCAGTGTGAGATTTGGCTTGAAATTCTCCGTATTAAACTTGCTCCATTTGGCGGCGATCGTCGCGGGGTTGTCACCCGTGATGTTCGGTACCGGATTTGGGTTATTGTTGAAATATCCCCAGTTCCCGTAGTTCGAGCTGACCTTGTACGTCCAGTTCGTCCAGGAGATGTTGGAAGCGTTCATTCCGGCCAAGAACTTCTCCCATAGATCGGTGAAATCGAACAGGCAGAACTCCCCTACGTACACTGGAACGTTCCACTGGGCTTGATGATCTCGAAGCCCCTGCAAGGCGCCGTTCACCAGGTTGTTCTGCGCATTCCAGTCGGAAGCCTCGCTCCCGGCCATCGCGTAATAATGCATTTCGTACACGACGTTCGTCCATCCGAACGTGTCCGGGTCATAGAGCTGCCCCCAGCTCCAAGCCGCTTCAATAAAGATCGCATGATCGGGATCGATTGCACGGATCGCTTTGTACAGCCGATCGTAATAAGCGTTCAACTGCTCCTTGCTAACCCGGTCGGGTTCGTTTAACAGATCGTAACCGGCCACGGTCGGATTCCCTTTAAAGTGCTCCGCAATCCCTTCCCACAACCGGACGGTGCAATCCTGATATTCTTTGTTCTTCCAAAGCTGCGGGTCCGAGTTGGCCTCGCCGGAGTTATCGAACGTATTCTGGGCGCCAAACGTGCCGTGCAAATCCAGAAGGACGTAAATGCCTCGATTCCCCGCCTCGCGGACGAGCCAATCGAGCTTGCTCCACGGATCCTGCTTCCAGTTGCCGTACTTGTCCATCAGCTCGAGGTACAAGATCGGCACGCGGACCATATTCATCCCCATGTTTTTGATATTGTCCAGATCCCGCGTCGTCAACCAGGCGTCCTGATACGTTTTGATCAGGCTTTCCGCGGTCTCTGCGCCATGCAGGCTTGTCAACGTTTCGCGCAGCGTCCATTCGTCCTTTACGCCGAGCGGCGACATCCAGCCCTCCTGCAGCAGCCATCCTCCAAGATTGGTCCCCCGCAGATTGACGATATTGCCGGTTCCGTAATTATCCCGCAGCACGGTACCATTCGCCTTGAGAAACCCGCTAGGCTCGATGCTCGATACTCCGGCATCCCCCTCCTCCGCCTGGGCTGACGGCGCAAACATCGAACCGCTTAATGTCGAAGCAGAAAGAACAACACAAAATAGCAACGTACGGAGCATTCTCTTGATGTCGTTGACGGTGTTGGAGCTTTTCCTTACCATCACAAATCCTCCTTTGTGCCAATAATGGTTTATATTTCCACTCCAAACATAAACGATTTATGTAAGCGCTGTCAATAAAAAGATAGTTTCATAGATTCTTCAAATCATCTCTTCCAGAGCCCGAAAGATCCGTACGGCGTCTGCGGTCTCAATCCAAGCCTGCGGAATCGATGCATGGCGGCAGTCGCTGCTTTGCAAATATCGGTAGATAATTCGGGCTTCATCGATTTCATCACGTCTCGGCTTGCCAGCCAAAGGGAGTCCCGCTTTGCCGAAGCAGGCAAGCGTCTTATCGGCAAGTTCTTTGGACAGAGCCTCATGAGTATCTTTGGACAGATCCAATTTCTGACTATAGAGAATTTGATTCCGCCGCAACAAGAAGCATTTGAATTCCTGTTCATTTAAATGCTCCAGCACCACAAGGTTCCGGTTCTGCTCCGTGACCCCGGCGACCTCCTCCTGCTTGGCAAACAAATCGATGGCGTTCAAGGCATCCCTAAGCTTGGCCGCGGCTTCAAAGTCATATTGCCCGGAAGCCTCCCGCATCCGCAGCTCCATCTCTTCCCTAAGGCCGGGATCCCGACCGTCAAGAAACGCGTCGAATCGCGCGAGGATTTGATTGTTGCTTAGGATCGCCTCCCCACCCAAGCATGCGCCGAGACATAACCCCAGCGAATGGTTCAAGCAAGGGACGCCGGTAGAAGCAGAACGGTTACGATTGCAGGCGATACGCAAAACTTCACGAATGCTTCGGACCGCTTGCTCAACGGTATGCCGGCTTGCCGTATAAGGCCCGTAGGCTTGTCGGATCCCTGGGGCCTCAGGGTTATCCGCGATTCCCAAGTCCCAAATCCCTTCGTTGTCCCGGATCGCGATATACGCATAACCGTACGTGCTTTTCATCTTTTTGTTATACATCGGCTTCAGTTCGCGTATCAGCCGGCACTCCAGCATCAGTGCTTCGAATTCGGTATCTGTCAGGCGGATCTCCAAATCCTTGACGTTATGCGCGAGTCTTTCAACTTTCTTGGAGCGGTTACGGGAAGCATGAAAATAGGAGCGAACCCTTTGCTGCAGGTTTTTGGACTTGCCGACGTAAATAATGCCTCCCGCCGCGTCCTTCATCAAATAACCCCCCGGCGAAGCCGGGAGGAGCCGCAGCTGATGTTCGATCCGTTCGTTAGTCATGGAGTAAACTCGATCCGTTTCACGGTTTCTCCGGCAAAATCCTTAACGATAAACGCCCCCGCCTCCAACACGCCGTAGGAATTCGGGTATTCCTCTTTCGGTAACGCGATGGATCCCGGATTCAGCACATAGATGCCGTCCTTGCGGTCGGCTACAGGCACATGCGTATGTCCCTGGATAAACACGTCGCCGGGTGCCAGCGGCGGAAGCTGCTCGATGCTGTATCCGTGTCCATGTGTGACGTAGATCCGGCGTCCTTCGAAGTAGAGCATGGCGTAATCCGCCATCATCGGAAATTCGAGCAGCATTTGATCCACTTCGGCATCGCAGTTCCCGCGAACGGCGATGATGCTCTGCTTATGCCCGTTGAGCATTGCCGCTACCCGTTTCGGATCATATCCGTCAGGCAGCGGATTCCTTGGGCCATGGTACAAGAAATCCCCCAGCATGATCATCTGATCGGGTTGCTCTTCTGCCGCTTTGGCCATCGCCCGGTCCAGCCAAGCGCTTGACCCGTGGATATCCGAAATCAACATCAGTTTCATAGAAACCAACTCCTTTATCAAATCGATTTAGGATAAAGAAAGACGCTCAATCGCTTGAACGTCCCCAGCCTGCTATTCTTCGACCAACGTGTACTGCTCGTCCGTCACCTTAAACGTATCCTTGAGTCCCGACGTGACGTAAATCTTATTGTCCTTCGTGATGAACATTCCTTCCGTCCCATCGTTCAAGTCCTCGATGTACTTCAAGCCTTCCGTAAGGCCCATCACATAAACGAAAGTTGACAGCGCGTCGGCATCCGTTGCATTGTCCGCAAGAATCGTCACGCTCTTCAGATTGTTTTGCGACGGTACCCCGGTTCTCGGATCAAGAATGTGATGATACATCACATCGTCCTCGATGAAGAATCGTTCATAAATTCCGGAGGTGTCAATCACCTGATCGCTTAAGCGAATCGTGCCCATGGTTGTGCCGCGCGAGCTGTCAGGATCCTGAAGACCCACGTTCCAGCTGTCGCCGTTAGGCTTGCTCCCGATGACGATAATGCTGCTGCCGCCAAGATCGACCAGTGCGCTCTTGACGCCTTCCGCCCGCAAATAAGCGGCAACCTCGTCGGCCGCGAAACCTTTCCCGATGCCGCCGAGATCCAGCACCATTCCCTGCCGTTTCAGAAAGACGGTGCTTTGGGCCTCATCCACGACCACATCCTTATAGCCGACTAGGCTGAGTTCCCGCTGCAAATCCTCCGGCGCCGGAACATGGGCCCCTTCATGCCCGATATCCCACAGATCGACCAGCCCGCCGACGGTCGGATCGAACAGCCCGTCCGTCTCTTCGGCGTAGTCAAGCGAACGTTCGAGTACCTTCATCGTATCCTCTGAAACCTCAACCGCCTGTTTGCCGGCTTCCTGATTCACTTTGTAGAGTTGGCTCGTTTCTAACGTGCGACTTAGCTCTATATCCAAGGTTTTCAGTAGGTTGTCGATATGGTCTAAATGCTCCTCCGCCTTGGGGTCATCAAACAATTTGATGTTAACCACCGTATCAAATATATAATATTGTTTCGAGACCGGCTCCCCGGCCGTTGGTTTCTCCTTCGTTTCTTCATTCCCACCGCAGCCGGAAAGAATGGTCATCAGCATTGCCGTTACGCTTAGGATGATGGCTCTTGTACGCCATTTCTGTGCTCGTTGCATCGTTTCACCTCATTTGAAATTCCACGCATCTAGTGGTTAACATATCGTATTGTATAATTTCCACAAGCAATTAGTCCAGTAAGTACATCACTTATAAGGATAGAGGAGCATGGTAAAGCGAGCGTAAACGAAAAAGAAGCGGGAGACATCCCGCTTCCAAATTCCTCACGACCGAGAATCTTCGCAACTCGTTACCTTAGAAAGTCATCCTCACGGGTTCTGTTGTCGTAAGAGCGATTATACCTCCGGAAATCGTCAAGGTGCTGGCGTTCTTGGTTTTTCACGTGGTAATGCTGCCCCCCCCCAATGAATACCAAAGCCAAAACCAACATAATTCGGTAAGCAAACGTGTAATGATCGGTGGCAAATCCAGTAACGATTCTCCGTTATCATTAATTGTATTATATAAAGGGATGTCATTCCTCGCGTTGGGCAGCGATCTGCCGGAACACATCGAGCGTCCGCTTTCTCTTTTTACGATGAACTCCTTATTTGCAACGATTACGAACGCCAATTTTGATCACGACAGTTTTGTCAGTCAAATACGAACCGCCTTTACGATGCGCGACGTCGTCCAACACTACTGGAACGAGCGGCATGCAGGAGTTGAATTTTTCCTGCCCGATGCCGCGCTCTGGAAAGCGGAAGACGAAATTCAATTTGCGGATAAAGCGAAGCAAGTGGGGGTCCTCTCCACCGCCAACGAAGACATCCGTTCCTTGCGTGAGCTGCTGACCTACGGACTCAAAGGGATGGCCGCCTACACGTATCATGCTTATCAGTTGGGTTATACTCATGCGGCAATCGACCTCTTTCTGCGCCGAGCCCTGGCCGCGACATTAGACGATACCTTAACGGCTGATGATCTCGTCGCCTTGGTCTTAGAGGCCGGTAAATATGGCGTGGAAGCCATGGCCTTGCTGGATCAGGCCAACACAAGTACCTACGGTCATCCGGAAGTGCCTCAAGTAAATATCGGCGTGCGCAATCGCCCCGGCATATTGATCAGCGGTCATGATTTGAAGGATTTGGAACAATTGCTGGCTCAAACCGAAGGAACCGGCATGGACGTCTACACCCACAGCGAGATGCTCCCGGCCCATTATTATCCGGCTTTCAAGAAATACAGTCACTTCGTTGGCAATTACGGCAACGCCTGGTGGGAGCAAACGAAGGAATTCGCCGCTTTCAACGGTCCGATTCTAATGACAACCAACTGTATCGTTCCGCCGAAAGCCAGTTATATGGATCGAATCTACACAACGGGAAATACCGGATACCCCGGGGTTCGGCATATTCCAGAAGGCACCGACGGTAAGTCGAAAGATTTCTCGGAACTGATCGCCCACGCCAGAAGCTGCTCCCCGCCAACAGAGCTCGAAAGCTGACGGATCGTCGGCGGCTTTGCCCATCATACGGTTACTCAGCTGGCCGACACGATTGTTCAGGCCGTGGAGACCGGAGCGATTCAGCGATTCTTCGTGATGGCCGGGTGTGACGGACGGATGAAATCACGTGATTACTACACGGAGTTTGCCTTACAAATCCCCCGCGATACCGTGATCTTGACGGCTGGTTGCGCCAAGTACAAATATAACAAGCTGGAGCTCGGCGATATCGGCGGTATCCCGCGCGTCCTGGATGCCGGTCAATGCAACGATTCCTATTCGCTGGCGGTCATCGCGCTCAAGTTGAAGGGGTTGTTTGGCCTGGAGGATATTAACGATCTGCCTATTTCGTACAATATCGCTTGGTATGAGCAAAAGGCCGTCATCGTCCTGCTGGCCCTCCTCCATCTCGGCGTCAAGAACATTCATCTCGGCCCTACTTTACCTGCCTTCCTGTCGCCCCATGTAACCCAGGTCCTGATCGACAATTTGGGTATCGGCGGCATCACGAACGTTGAGGAAGATATGGCCCTGTTTCTCGGAGCCTAGGCGTTACGCGATAATATAAAGAAAGGCAAGGACCAACTACTCCCTGAGGAATAGAAGGTCCTTTCTTGATCACCGACTATATATCCGCGTCTTGGCTACGATACACCTGGATCTCTGTCATCGTAGGCGTCCAGTATTCGCTTTCCTTTTGTTTCGTTAGGAGCAGCCGCAGTTTGCTGCTAGTCACACTGCCGAAATCGTCCAACTTCAGATCATGTCCCATCCCATCCGTTTTGGATTGGAACGTTATCCATTCCTGCGTCTCTGGGTCCAGCTTCTGCAGTTCAAATTCCTGGATTCTTAGATTCGTACCTCCATCGGTATATTCATCCAAATAAACTTCATCGAAGGTCGTCGGTTGGCCAAAATCGATCGTAATGACGATCGGATATCCGTCCGTCATCTTGTCCGGGTCGGCACTTGCCCAGCGAGTAGCGGTATTTCCATCCACCAGTTTATCCGCTTCCAGTCCCGGATTCGGATGGGTATAATTCGCTTCAATCGGTTTATGCAGCGCCAGGTTAACCCGGTCCGACTTGCCTTCGTCTTCGATCGGATTCGTGTCGATCGGGTCCTTTACTTTCTTGCCGATCGGCGATTCTTGCAAGCCGATATCGATTCCTTTTCCATAATACAAGTGCGTCCCGAAGAAATCCCCTTCGCCAACGTTTCGATTATAGCGACCGGCGTCGATAAGCGGTGAGTTCTTCTTCAGCTTGAAATTCGCCGCCGAGTTCACGATCCGGTCAACCCCGTTATTCTTCTTATAGTCCTTTGGATTCTTCACGAACATCGGGTCTGCAAATACGGCATGGGGATCCTTAGGCTGCTGCTCCGAGTAGACGCCTCCCGCTTCGTAGAAGGCGTTATTGGAGAACACGGCTTTGTTCAAAGCCCCTTCTTTCCGGTACCATTTCGTTGGCGTCGTCTCCGACATGTTGTAGAAAACGTTGTTCAGGAAATACACCGTATCCTTAAACACCTCATCGTGGAACCAGTCCATCTGTTCCGCATTATAGACAAAAACATTATTCAGAAAATACGTTGGCGAGTAATTGGTGGATAGCATATTTTTCACAATGACGCCATTGTCGTTGACGCTTAGATTATAACGCGCCACGGAATTGGAGCTGTTCCCCATATAGGCCATCCAGCCTGCGGCATTGTCGTGGGAGTAGTTATATTGATAAGTCACATTGAAGTTGGTGTATTCCAAATCCCAAGGGGTGCCGTCGAATTCACCGTACGGGCCGCCGTACACCTCATTGAACTGCATGACGGAGTCTGCCCCAGCCCATAAGTACAGACCGCACGAGACGGCGTCATATCTTTGCAAATAACCGTTGATCTCGTTGAATTCCACCGTCATGTTCTTGGTGTTCGCCAACTGAATGGCACCTTGTCCAATGTTCTCGGCATAGTTGTGCCCAATGTAGACGTCACGGCTGTAAAGGTCACGGGTTCTCACCCACAACTGCTCCCAGCCTTCATGGTATTTGCCGGTTTCATCGTATTCGCCGGAGCTGGCATCGCGATCGTAGAACCAGTTAAAAGCGAATTGGATCGCGTGGAGCTCAGTTTTGTAGAAATGGTTATTTTCAATGCGGACATCCTGGAAGTAATAAGCCCCTTCGTCGTAGTCTTTATAGCTCTTTTCGCCGAAAACTTGGAATACGATACCGCCGTAATGAATCTTCTGCCAATCAGTTGGTCCGTCGATATCGTGGATATATAAATTGCTGATGCGGAAATAATTCATGATCTTGTCATCGCCCGGTCCCAGCAGATCGGCGTTAATCGTGATGGACACCCCGTCTCGAACGACGGAATGCTCTTTCGCAGACACGTCGATATCGGTAGCGAAGTCGTCGTCGTTTGAAATCTCCAGGTTATGAATTTCCCAATACTGTTGATTTTGCAGTACGATAGCTCCGGTCAGGCCGACTTTGGTTTTGTCCTTTTTGAAGTCCCCGTTTTCATAGCGGACTGGATTCTCCACGTTGCCGCCTGCAGCGATATAAGGTTTCCCGTCCTTCGGATTGCCGTACATGTCGATCACGATCGGCTTTCCCTTCGCCCCGGAGCCCTTTGGCCAGAGCTGTTGATCATTCCAGGTTTCACCGGCCTTCAGCAGAATCCGGTCGCCTGGCTGAAACACCGTTTCGTTGGCTTTCTGGAACGTCTTCCACGGCGTTCTCTTTGAAGTCCCGTTGTTGGCATCGTTCCCGAGCGTCGCATCGATGTAATAGTCAGTCCCTTGATGTGGGTTCGCCTGGTTCCCCGCAACTTGGGCGGCGTCCTCTACTTGAACAGCGGGAATTGCGGGGCCTGACTCGGAAGCATGGGCTGCCGGAGGCAGCAACGAAAGGACCATAGCAAACAACATCAGACCTACCAAGGCAACGCGGCTTTTATTCAAGTACATAATTTCCCTCCCATACATTCAGAATGGATACGATAAATCAGGTTGACTGCGGGTCAAATCCCCGGAATCGTAACTTTGGCCAGCATTTCTCGGTTGACTTGAACCGGCAGTTCTCCCCTGTATTGCTCGACATACGCTTCAAATCGTTCCTCCAACAGCTGCTGTTTGATCTGATATTCATACCTTTGCAATGCTTTCTGCTCATCGACCTTGACTTCATCCAGACGATACACGACAAATCCTTCGCCGACTTCCACAGGCGCGGTAAGTTCGCTTGGTTCCATATCCCTCAGTTGCAAGATCACCTGATGAGCTGGCGAGTTGGCTTGGGATCCGCTCTCTTCTGTCAACGTTTCTGTCTGAGTGATGGCCTCTTCAAACCGGCTTGCTATTTCCTCCAATCCAGCTTGTTGCGTGGTGGGTTCCGCCAAAGCGTGGGCTGCGGCCTTCTTCCCCTCTTGCGGGACAGGCAAGATCAACTGGGTGACCTCGTAGCTGGTTGCGTTAGCGCTCCACTCCGAGGCATGCGATTCGTAATAGCTCTCGACATCCCCCCTTTCCAGATATAACGGGTCCTCCGGATATTGGCTAAGCTTCTGCTTCAATTCGGTTTCAAGGGAAGCCAGCCTATGGGCATAGTAAGGCTCCAAGGTAAATCGAGTGAGCCCATATACCACTTCTCCACGTCGGATCGCTGCCTCTCTCTCCCGATTTTCCGCCTCCATCGAGGCCGTTAGCGCATCGAAATCAGGCGAGTCCAGCAAGCCCTGCGCCTGGGCTAGAATGAAAACCACCTTGTCCTGCATCGCTTGTTCTAACGCCCGTTCCTGCAGAACACGAAGCGGAGTGAGGTCTCCGACCGGCTGGGTCCAGTCGCCTCTCCCAAGCGTCACTTGGGACTTGACGTGGAACTCGTTCTGAACCGCTGATTTCAACCGGTCCATATGAAAGGCGATTTCCTGCTCCGTGACGGCGTATCCGCCTACCTTAGCAACTTCTTCGTCAGAACCTCTCGCCAGGATATAACCAACAAGCAGAATGCCGGCCACGACGATCAAACCGCTAAGTAGCCATCCCCGCCGCCAGCCCTTTATTTTCTTGCTCGTTTCTGTCCGTTTGCGCATCGCCTCACCTCCGCTCCAACCTATAGTTTGAACTAGTCAGATGTCGCCAGCATCCTTGGTTAATCGCTCAATAAAGAGAGTCGAAAATTCGCCAAAGTCGGATACCCCCGATACCGCTTAAAAATGACCTTCACCCGCCTTGCTGTCGTTAACGGAAGTGTGACGATTTTCTTATGGCCAATCATCGTACCCTCTCCAATCCAACGCCACTCGTCCAGGTTCCCGGTTTCCTCGAGGTCCAACTCATCCCCATCCTCTTCCGAAACCCACAGTTCAAACGCCTCCACCCGCTGTCCTTGTACAATAGGCTCCTGCAAAATCACAGCGTTAAATGTCCTGCCCTCCGGCAAAGCGATTTGCACCCAAGGCTCAGCGTCCGTCTCCGTCGGCTTCCAGCCACGATCCAGGTCACCGCCGCCAAGGACTTCGGCCGTTTCCTTCTCCGAAGCGGCACTTGATGCGGTCCACACGGCTCCTCGTATCCGCCACGGATCATTTAGTTCAGCGATCCGCACGCCCAGCCCGGCTAACGCTTCGCAATCCGGCGCTGCAATTCTCCCGTCCCGATTAGGCGGAACGTTGAGCAGGAGCATCGCGTTGCCGCCAACCGCCTTGAGGTAGATGTCGAACAGCTCGCGGGCGCTCCGGACTTGTCCGTCCTCTTCGGCATGGTAGAACCAGCCCCGCCGGATGGACGTATTCACTTCTGCGGGATACCAGACCCACTCCCCGCCGTAGCGGGCAATGGCTTCCCGACTACCGAGATCCTCTTCCATCGAGTTGATCGAACGGGCGAAGGTCGGGTCATCGGTTTGCTGCGATTTCTCCGCCGTTTTCTCGGCATCCTGCAGCGCCCGGGGAACGACACTCCATTCCTCTCGCCGCGTATGGCCTGCCTCGTTGCCCACCCAGCGGATATCCGGACCGCAAACGCTGATCACGCACTGCGGCTGCAGCCGACGGATGATCTCATAGTAACGGTCCCAATCGTATTGCTGCCTCTTGCCGGAAGCGCCTTCTCCGTTCGCACCGTCTAGCCAGACGCAGCTGATCTCACCGTATTGGGTCAGCAGCTCCGTCAGTTGATTGACGTAAAAATCGTCATACGCGGAGCCTTCTCCATAGCTCGCTTCCGTTCGATCCCAAGGTGATAGATATACACCAAACTTCAGGCCAGCTTCCCGACAAGCCTCCGAGACTTCACGGACCAAATCCCCCTGGCCGTCTCGCCAGGGACTGGAAGCAACCGAGTGCTTCGTGTAACGGCTAGGCCACAAGCAGAAGCCGTCGTGGTGCTTACAAGTCAGAATTACAGCTTTCATTCCGGCCTGCTTCAGAACCGCGACCCATCTCGCCGCATCGAGGTGCTGCGGATCGAACAGGGCTGGATCTTCATGTCCCTCACCCCACTCCCTGCCCGTCATCGTGTTCATCCCGAAGTGAATAAACCCGTAAAACTCCAGCCTTTGCCAATGAAGCTGCCGTGTTGAAGGCCTGATGTTAAAAATCTCGTTCATGTTCATCCAAGAAGTATTCCTTTCTCGTCTCCGCGTCGTTCGCGGGCTATTGATATTTGCGGTTGTATTCGTAAAGCAGGCCAAGTAAACCTGCCAAGCCAACGATCATCAAACCTAGATTCGTGTAACTTGTTCCTTGACTATGCCCGTAGACGACCAGGCAGATGCAGACGATCAATCCAAGCAACCGAAGTAGTATGACCTTCATGATGCAGCGCCCCCATCCGTTTCCTTCCAAACGATCTCGCTTGGGCCTAGTTCCACCACGGACGTTCTCCCTTCCCCGTCATATACGACCGTCGATTGCGGATCATTGGTGTTGTTGACGACCGCATACACCCCACGTTCCGGGTAGGCATGCACTGCACAGTCCACATTGTCTGCGTACCAACGCTTCAATTCCGCTTCCTTACCCGCCGCGAAATACAGGCTGCGCAGGAGCAGGCGCGCATTTCCCGGGGAATACGGGAGCCCGGCTATATACACCGCGCGACCCGCCCCTGACCGATTTGCGGCGAGATGAACCTCCCCGTTCGAATACTCCAGAATCTCAACGCGTTCATATAACGCATAGACGTGATTCGTCGTTTCCCCGAAGTCGAATGCCGTATCATCTGCCGTAATGAAATGCGCCTCCGCCTTCTGGTTGAAATATTTGTCCGTGGACACGCTGAATCCCCGTTCTTTGTCTACTCCAAAACAATCGGCTAATTGAAAAAATCGCCCCTGATGCTGCACCGCCGACGGTTCCCCGACGCCGATCAGTCCCCCGCCGGCGTATACCCACCGGCGAAGCCGCTCGACGAGCTGTGCATTCTTCCAGACCTCGCCGCCGGAGAAAGCCGTGTACGCATCTCCGGCATTGATCACTACATCGATGGACGGATCGATGCCCTGCTCCAGCACTTCGTCGAAGCTAAGAAATACGACATCCACACTCATGCCGCTCAAGGCTTCCAGAATCCCGTAGTAGGAATACGCCTGTTTGCTGTAAAGGCTATGGGCGACGGTAAACGCCTGCCACGTCCGCAGCGCTCCCCAGCAGTTTAAAATCGCCACTTTTAATCCCGAGTATGGTGATGCACCTCCAATATGGTCATGAATATCTCGGAATTCATCCGTAATTTGCTCGACGTAATCTACGAATTTCGGGAACTTGTAAGCCAAGCTGGGGTAACCGCCGTACCCCATGCGATCGATCGGTTTGCGCAGGATCGCGCGCCGCGCTGCCAGCCAGTTCCGGTTCGCTTCCACCACAGGATCGTTGCCTTCATGGAAGACGTCCGGGAAAAAATACGGCAGGAACCGCCCTTCCGTGTACTTTACGTGCGGGATATCTGAGATCATCCGAAGCGTCGTGCCGTCCCCCACACTCCCCACAACGGCGTCGAACCCGATCGACCCGAAGTACGGTCCATAAGGCTCCGTGCCGATCCATTGATCGCCGAGGAACATCATCGCTTCCTTGCCGCTGTCATGCACCAGGTCCACCAGTTTCTTCGTCTCCGCGGCGACGAAACGGGAGACGAAGTCGACGTAATCCAGATAGGCCGGTGACGGCACCCGGAAGGAGGAGTTGTAATATCCTTGATCGACGAAGTCTTCGGCGGTCAGGGCGTATCCTTTTTCACGGGAGAAATCCTCAAGCATGGCTACCGACACGCTGGCGCCATATCCGAACCAATCCACGAATTTCTCCTTGGCCAGTTCGTTAAACACCAGCGTAAATTGATAAAATAACGTGGTGAACCGCACGACATCCACTTCCGGATTGTCCCGGAGCCATTGTTTCATCGCTTTATAGATAAAGGCGTTGGAATGGGGCTGCTTCACGTCAAACGGAATTTCATGCGGCTTATCGCCCCAGTCGTTGGTGATGTGGTTGTACATCTGCACCGGATCCCATTGAATGTAGGCGAGGAACGAAACCGTATATTCATGCCACGGTACCGCATTATCGATGATCACCGTATCGTCCTGCTGACGTATCCGCCAATCGGACGGGGGCAGCACCTCGCCGGTCGTTCGATCGATCACTTGCCAATAACGATGTGGGTCGTGTAAGTAATCAACGTCAAGCTGCTCCCGGTAGTAGGTGCGCAGCAGCTCAATCTCCAGCGTAACCGACTGGGCCAGTACGAATTCGGTCATTAAATAGATTTGCGGGCATTCTTCCCTATGCTGTTCGATAAATTCGTTATGCCCTCTGGAGGGGAAATAAGCCGTGTAAATCTTCGCGGGAAGCGCTTTGACGGCTGCATCCAGCTTCGTCCCGTCGCTGTCCCGGATCGCATCCGCCCCCCACCTCTCCATCAGCTCCTTCGTTTCCCGCACGAACCCTTCCTCGCTCGGGAGCGTTACTCTGCCTCTCTGTCTGGACATACCTATCCTCTCCCTCTTCTATTCTCTCGTTCCTCCGGCTGTCATCCCTTCCACTAATCGCCGCTGTACCAGAACGTAAAGGATCAGGGCAGGAACCATCACGATCACCAGGCCGGCGTACAATCGACCATAATTGGCTGCCGCCTTCTGCGCGGTCATCAGATTCAACAGTCCGACGGGAAGCGTCTTATTGGGACCCGGCAGCAGCGTCAATGCGATGATATAGTCATTCCAAAAAGCCAGGAAGTTGAACAAGATCACCGTTACAATGCTGGGACGAGCCATCGGCGCCATAATGGATAACATCGTCCGAACATGCGAGCAGCCATCGATGGCCGCCGCCTCCTCGAACACCTCGGGAATCGTCTGGAAATACCCGGACAACAAATAAATCGTAAACGGGATCGCCGTCGCGGCATAAACCACGGACAACACCGCCAAATTGTCGATGAGCAGTCCATCCGGAAACCATCCGCCGAGCAACCGATCCCCGTCCAGCAGCATCAGGAAAATCGGAACGACAATGTAGTTGACGTTAATAAACAATCCGCCCATCAACAGCAGATTCAAGATCATTCGCCCACGAAACCGATACCTTGCCAGCACATAAGCCGCCGGCACGGCGACGACCAACAGAATCGCCAAACCAAGCACGGTCGTAAACAGCGAATTCAGCAGATATGAACCCATATGGGCGTCGGTAAACGCATCGAAATAGTTTTGTAGATAAACGCCTGCCGGAAGCCCCCATGGATCTCCATAAAATTCGGACTTCTGTTTCAACGAAGCCAGCAGCACCCAAATCATCGGAACCACGATCGATAAGGCGAGCAGGCTAAGGATGACGTAGATAAACCATTTGTACCCTTTGTCAGCTTTCATCGGTTCTCCGCCAGCTCCTCCCTAATGAGGTTAAACATGCATTAGTACTGAATGGGTTCCCGTTTCGTCGCCCGGCTGACCAACAGCGACAATCCAAAGGAGAACAGGAAGACGACTGAACCGATGGCCATCCCGTACCCATAAGAGGAATTGGTATAAGCCTGTTTATACATATAGTTCAAGAACACTTCGGTTGCTCCGTCCGGCCCGCCGTTCGTCATTGCTTTGATTAAGGTAAAACTTAAGTTGATCGAGCTAATGATAAAGAAGGTTAGCGTATTCCTTAGGTTCTGCCAGATCAGGGGCAACGAGATGGAGAAGAATTGCCGTAACTTCCCGCTCCCTTCCAGCGCCGAGGCTTCATAGAAGCTCTCCGGAATGCTGGACATGCTGGCCATATACATCACCATGTAGTAACCCACCGATTGCCAGATCATCGCCCCGGCGATGCTGTAGATCACTAGGCTTTGATCCCCGAGCCACATCCGCTGGAGAAAACCGAACCGGAGAATGCCCAGCAGTCCGTTCAGCAGTCCTTGCTCCGCATCGTAGATCGCGGAGAAGATAGCCGCGATCACCACGACCGACAATATGTTAGGGATATAAAAGATAACCCGATAGATGTCCTTCCCCTTGACGTTCTCTCTCGTCATCACCGCCGCGAACAACAGCGCCATCGACATCGTCAGGATCGTTACGATTACCAGGAGCAGCACGGTATTCTGGAACGACTTCACAAACACCGCATCGCCCAGCAAGATTTTGAAGTTGCTGAAGCCTACAAACTGTTTTTCCGCCGAAAAACCACTCCACTTGTACACCGACATCCGGAAGACGTTAAACGTAGGGATGAGCATAAAGAGAACAAACAGCACGAACGCCGGTGTGATGCACAGCCAAATGAAGCGGATTCGTCCTTGGTTACGTTTCACCGTCTCACCTTGCTTCCTGCAGAGAATGAATCGCTTATTTTTATTTTGCCGCTCTTAACTTCTCGCTGGCTTCGTTCAGGTCGGCTTGCCAATCGTCAACGGTTTTCTCCCCCGAGATGATGCTGTTAGCCGTATCGAATAAGGTGGTTTTGATATTGACGCCTTCGACCGGGCTGGTGCTGACGAACCCGCCGACCAGTGCCTTCACTTGAGGTTCATCGTATACGCTGTAGAACGATTGATTCTCGCCGGTCAACTGCTCCGAAATCCCCTTAATGGGTTGTATTGCATTGGATTGGGCAAAGATGTCGGCGGCCTTATCGGAGTAGAGGAAAGTGATAAACTGTTTGGCCAGGTCTTTATTTTTCGCTTGGGACGGTACCCAAACGGCCTCCATCGAAGTGACGATGTAACGGTCTCCGCCCTCCTTCACCGTCGGAATTGGAGTTAGTCCCCATGCGAATCCTTCCGCTCTAGGAGCGTCAGCCATTTCTCCGGCAATCCAGGTACCGTTTGGCATAAACAGAACCTTATTGTCCAAAATGGCCTGCTGGTTCTTGGTGAAGTCCTGCTCATTGGCATACGCGACCGTCGTATCCGAGGCATAACTCAGCAGCTTGGCCGCAATGTCCAGCACCTGTTTAGCTTCGTTGGTATTCCAGATGTCCTGCTCGTAGTTCATCACCTTGTCGTAAAATTCGATGTCACCCACATCCGCCAGCAAGGCGAAGAAAAAGGAATCCATATACCCGGCGGTCGGATAAGTGAACAAGGCGATCCCTTCACTCTTGGCTTTGTCGCCGAGCGCAAACATTTCATCCCAGGTCTTCGGCACTTCCCAACCTTTCTGCTCAAACAGTCCTTTGTTGTACACCAAACCAGTCGGGGAGTAATACATCGGCAATAAAAAGGTGCTGTCATCGCCGTAAGGATTTGTGCCGAGCGTCCCGATCAGCCCGTCGACCAACTTGTCCTTCAGCTTCTGCTCTTCCCCGGGCACCTGCATCGACAAGACGTCCGTCAGGTCCTCCAGCCCTTTGTCTTTGATCAGCGTCTCGGTGAGTCCCGCGCTGCGGCCTTGGCCAAGCACGACAACATCGGGGTATTTCCCCGCTTTCATGCCCGGTGTAATTTCATCTTCGATGCTCTTGCTAATCGTCAGCTCCACGTCAACGTCAAATTGCTCCTCAAACGCTGCGATCACCTGACTGTACATCTCTTTGCCGTAGCCGCCTTCGAGGGCGGCCATTTTCAACACCGGCTTTCCGTCTTCCCCGGAGGAAGCTCCGTTTGAACCGGCCCCGCAGGCCGTTAAGGTCAACATCGCTGCCATCGCAATCGCAGCGCCTATCTTTTGGATCCGCATTTGAACGCCTCCCTTTTTATTTATTTTCATTATAGTGAGAGGAAAGCGTTTTTAAATATGTCATTATTGCTATGTTTTTTAGGGATGTTGCTCTATTCATTAATAAAGATAACATTTTATGCTATCATTGAACTGTCATCGGTCAGGCTACAGCTTAGGAGCTGCTTAGGAGCTTAGCTACCAAGGTGTCATTTTTACTTTGAAAGGAACGGATGTATGAATCACCCTACTTCATCGGCGGATCTGCTCGCCAGCCTGAACACCGAGCTGATCTATATTAACAAGTCGGATTCCGACAGCCAAAACTGGATTGGCCTGAAGCATTCTCACCATTTCGCCGAATTGTTTTATGTGACAAATGGGACGGGGGAATTTCTCGTACGGGACGAACGACTCCCTATCAAGAAGCACGACGTGATCATCGTAAACCCCAACATCGAGCATACGGAAATCTCCGATTTCAGCGATCCGCTAGCGTATTTTGTCATCGGATTAAACGGCATTTCCTTTATCTCCGACGAAGACACGGTGCCTTACGTTCGCTTCCGGGATCCGGACAAGAGCATTCTTCTCTATCTGTACAAAGCGTTCGAGGAGTATAACGCCAAGCAGGAGGCTTATCTCGAGCTATGCAAGCATCTGGTCCAGGTGATGTTGATTTTGATCCTGCGCAAAAAGCATGTATCTATCAACGTATCTGCTACCGAGAAGGTCCCAAAAGAGGTTGCCTTGGTCAAAAATTACATAGACGTCCATTATAAAAACAACATCACACTGGAATCCATGGCAGAGGAAGCGCATATCAACAAGTACTACTTGTCACATCTTTTCAAAAAGACGTATGGCGTGTCCCCCGTCAAATACCTGAATCAGGTGCGGATGAACACGGCCAAATTCCTGCTGGAGTCGACCAATTACTCCGTGTTGGAAATCTCCGAGATCATCGGCTTCAAATCGCAGTCGTATTTCTCGCAAACGTTTAAACGGGAGGTTGGCGTCGCGCCGCTTGATTATCGGAAGGAGAACCGGCAGAAGACGCGGGGGCCGCTGTAGTTAGCGATATCCCAAAATAAAGCGCAAAAAAGGATGTCCCGTAGACATCCCTCATTCGTAATCCATCCTTCCCGATACGGCCAACCTCGCGAAATATTGGATGGTAAAATCGCGGAATTGGACCGCGATCTGCTTCAGGTACCGATCCTTTGGCCAGGATAGGGAAATCGAGCGTTTGCACCAGCTTTCTTCGAGTCGCAGCAGCCTGACGTCCGGCCCGGTAGATCCGCTCCAAGTGATCGCCGGCAGGAACGCAACGCCTTGCCCCGCACGAATCAGTCCGCGTACGGTGGCCGGGTCGTCGCTTTCGAACCGAATCCGGGGAGTGAACCCGGCCAACCGGCAGAAGGCATCCGTCGTCTCGCGCAAAGACTTGCCGGAAGGCAACATAATGAAGCGATCCTCCCTTAACTCACTTAAGCGAACCCGTTCCCGGTGTGCGAGAGGATGATCGGCCGGGACCGCGACGAGAATCTCCTCTTCAAGCAAGGAGACAGCCTCCGTTCCCGCGGGCGGCACTGCCCCGTCCGAGAGGCATAGATCGAAGTTCGTTCGATGGTCCAGAGGTGAAGCATGCTGCAGCAGGTTAAATTGGGCGTTTGGATATTCCGTGCGAAAATCGGCCAATACGCCCGGAAGCAAATGCGAGGAGACCCGAACATCCAACGTGACCATGGGAGAAGCGGATCCGTTGGTATCCCGCAGTCGCTGCTCGCCATCCTCCAGCGCTTCCAACGCAAGATCTACCTGCTGGAGAAACATTCGGCCCTGCTCATTCAGACGGATCGTCTTGCGCTCACGCTGAAACAACTCGGTTCCTAGCTCGCCTTCCAGCGCTGCGATCGTCTTGCTGAGTGCCGGCTGCGAGATATGTAGGCTGTGAGCGGCTTTCGTCATATGCTCCATGCGAGCTACCGTTTGAAAATACTTAAGTTGTAGCAATTCCACGCGGAAGGTCCCCCTCGTTTATAACCTATAAGTTATGATCTTCATATTCAAATATATATTATGGTTCATGAAATCAAGCAAGCTATAATAGTCACAACATCGAATAGATAGGAGACGATCATCTTGATTGTGCAGACGTTGTCAGGCAAAGTCGAGGGCTTGAAGTTGGAAGGAACCTACGTATTCAGAGGCATCCCCTACGCATCTCCGACGGGGGGACTGCGAAGATTCAAACCGCCTGCTCCTCCGCTGCCGTGGCAAGGCGTAAGATCCTGCGAGCGTTTCGGTCCAACCGCACCTCAGACTCCGGCGCTAGAAGGTATCCTGTCGGAACTTAAACAGTCCGAAGATTGCTTGGTTCTGAACGTATGGACGCCGGAAAACGTGAGCGATGGGCTTAAACCCGTCATGGTCTATATCCACGGCGGGGGATTTGTAGGAGGATCAGGGGCGGAATGTGACGGTCTCAGATTCGCATCCGAAGAAGGCATCGTATATGTATCTCTGAACTATCGGCTGGGAGCGTTAGGTTTCTTGGAGTTGAAAGAGCTGCTTGGCGAAGAGTATGCGACTTCGGGCAACAATGGGATGCTTGATATTGTCGCAGCTTTGCAGTGGGTTCAGCACAATATCGCCGCCTTTGGCGGCGACCCTTCACGCGTCACCGTCATCGGGAATTCCGCAGGAGCCAAATGCGTGGCTTCCCTTTATGTCCTGCCGAAGGCACGCGGCCTGTTTCACCGCGCGATTGTACAGAGCGGCGCAACGCAAGCGATTCGGGATCCACAGACCGCGGGCGTGACCACTCGGGGGTTGTTGGAGAAGCTGGGACTGTCATCGGCAAACTCGCGCCAATTGCTTGAGCTACCCGCAGAGAAGCTGATTGAAGCGCAATCGGCTGTAGGCTTTGATACCTCGCATGGCTTGCATATGTTCGGTCCCGTGGCCGACGGCCTTGTCATCCCTCCGGATCCGCTTGCGACCCTTAAGCACAGTCAAGAGCTGCCGCCGCTCTTAGTCGGGTTCAACGAGGACGAGGCAGCGATTTTTATTCAGAATGATCCACGGCTTCAATCCCCGGACTTGGAGGTGCTCGAAGGATTCTTCGGAAGGAATGCTGACGCCGTCTGGTATGCTTATCAGCATTACAGCAAATCCGTGTCCCCTGACGTTGCTTGGACCCGAACCTTAACGGAACACTTGTATGGGATCGGGGCGATGCAGTTCGCGGAGGCCGTCATCTTATCCGGGGCGCCTGTATGGATGTATCGCCTGCGGTGTGGCGGCAGGCTTGGCGCGATCCATGGATATGAAGGCAGCTTGATCCAAACGGCACTGGCCGCGGGCAATACCGGCTTCATGCCTACGCCGCCTTCCGACGATCCTTATGCCGTGACGGCTGAGATGCGCGAACTTGCGCGCGGGATGAGGTCGGCCTGGAGCGCGTTTATCCATAACGGCGACCCGAACACCAAGCTATTGCCAGCTTGGCCTGTTTACGGAGAAGATCAGGCCACGCTGGTGCTGGACCTAGCAAGCTCCGTGCGCAAGGACTTGCCGGCCCCGGCCGGGATCCATGTTCCTCACCAGGTTTGGAGGATGGCTTGATCCCGCTCGTTGAAGTGGCCCTGGTCATGCTGGCGCTTGGCTTCCTGCTTGGCTTCGTAGGGGCGGGCGGATCGGGATTCATCATCTCGATTCTGACTGTCGTCTTCGGTTACCCGATACATACGGCGTTAGGGACTGCGCTGGCCGCCATGTTCTTCTCGTCCTTCTCCGGTTCGATCAGCCATTACCGGGAAGGAAATATGGAGCTGCGAGCCGGAGTGGTCGTTGGCTTGACCGGTGCGGCAGGGGCGTGGATCAGCTCGGGCTGGTCCTCGCTGATTCCCGGGGATCGGCTGGGATATCTGACCTCCGGCATGCTATTTGCCTCCGGATTGGCCTTGTGGTTTCGAATGGTATACGTTTCTCGGCGCCCGAAAGCGCCCGACGATACGACGCTCGTCACAGTCAAAAGCGTTCGTTTCTGGTTGATAGCGCCGCTTATCGGCTTGATTACCGGCTCCTTATCGGGATTGTTCGGTATCGGATCGACCCCATTTATCCAACTGGGGCTGATGTTGCTCCTGGGAATGTCAATGCGGTACGCTGCCGGCACAACGATGTTGGTCATTATGCCGATCGCCTTAGCGGGAGGGGCCGGTTACTTCACCATTGGGTACCTAGATGTGCATTTGCTCCTCGCGGTTGTGATCGGTACAATGTCCGGCGCTTATGTTGGAGCCAAGTTCACGAAACGCGTGCCTGTTGTCTGGTTGAAAACCTTCATGGTGCTCACCCCTATGATGGGCGGTGCGATCCTCTTGTTATAGCTGGCGGTCTTAACGACCAAAAACGACGGACCCTCTCATGAGGGTCCGTCGTTTTTGAGATTGTTCACATCAGCTGAGCTGTAGCGTCGTAATGCAGGTTTGATCTCCATCGAACGTGGAGATTTCCGACTCAACTGTTTTCCCGTTATGGATAACCTGAACACGGTAGGTTTGATCGCGCGGCAACCACAAGTCGATAAATCCGTTCGCTTGGGACTTCATCTTTTGGTCCAGCACGGTATTCCCATTCGCATCGGTAACGTTCACTTGGAACTCCTGCTCGGTCATTTCGCCCCGGCATCCGGTTAAGCTGTGAATTTCACAGGGATGCGTTTGATCCACGTAAGGCGCGATCGAGACGAAGAATTCATCCTTCGGCAGATCATACGTCATCGAGTCGGCCGTATCGCCGTCCACAATCAGTTGATTCGACGTAATGGACGCGGACTTGGCGCTTAATTTCCCAACGCTGTAGTCCTGGACTAGCTGCTTGATGTTCTGAGCGTCTATCGCATTTGATTCTGTTTCCTTATCGGCTTGTCCCGTAATGAGAAAATAACTTCCCAACGCGGCAACCGTAATGACCCCGACCGCCGCCAAGATGGTATTCCGTTTCATGCCTGGCACCCTTTCGCCTGCTATAGTTTATTCGCAGTATTCGAACAACCCGATTATAGCACAATGCTCATAACGTTTCCCATTGGGATCTGAGGAACAGCTTATAAAGCCGCTTCCAGGCGATTTTGATCAGCATGTAGACCGGGATGACGACCAGCATGCCGATGATGCCGAACCAATTGCCGCTTCCCAACACAAGCAGAATCGTCGTGACCGGATGGATGTCCAGCTTTTTCCCAAAAACGTAGGGAGAGATAACGTTATCCTGAACTTGCTGCGCCACCAAAATAATGACCAACGCCCAGATGCCGGTGGACGGGGACTCAATGAGGCCAATAATGACAATCGGGATAGCGGAAATGATCGCCCCGAACAAGGGGATGAAATTCAGAATGACCGCAATCGTCGTCAACAACAACGCATACGGCAGCCCGATGATCAAGAAGCCGATGAACATCAGCACGCCCAGCGCTGTGTTCACGATCACTCGGCCGATGATATAATCGTTTAGCGCTTTGTCCATGTCTCTGGCAGCACGAAACACTTCCTTCCGGTAGCGGATGGGCGAGAGCTTAACCAAGCTGCGTTTGAAGCGATGGCCTTCCTTCAGCATGTAGTAGAGCAGGATCGGGAACGTAAACAGCACGATCGCGAATTGGGACAGGAAAGAGACGAAGCCGCTCAGGTAATTCGTCAAGAAAGAGATCCCTTTGCTTAAATATTCCGAGAAATTCGTGGCTAACCCGGAATCGGATGGAATAATCGACGAGAGGAAAGGAGTTTCTCCCCATTCCTTCAGTTGCGCATCCAGCAGATTCACGAACTGGGGAATGTTTTGCACAAGATTGATCAATTGGGTTTGCAATAGCGGCCATACCCCGGCAATAAATCCAAGAGCCAAAATCGCCATGACGACATAAAGGATGAGGATCGCAATAGATCGCTTGATCTTATGCCTTTCCATATACTGGACCACGGGGCGGAGCAAATAGTAGAAGAAACCTGCCAACAGCAGCGGAATCAAAATGGCTCCGATTACAGCCTGCATGGGGAGAAAAAAGGGCCTTACCAAGGAAAACACGTAAACGATGGCCAGCAAAATCAAGACAAATTTCGCTCCGCGGGTCCATCTTTCCAGCAGATTCATTCTCATCATCACCTATCTTTATATAATTCGTGCGAATAAAAAGATCTCTATTCTATATTATTGGTTTTCGGACCAAAAAGAAAATCCAGAGTTGGGGCGAGTTATACGCTCTTGTTTAGCGGTAAAAAATGGCCTTATTTCTCGCGTACGCTTGCAATTGGAGGAAATAAGGGACTTTTGTGGCGCTATTATGAGAAAAAGGAGACTAAATGTGGGAATTGGGAGCCTTCACCAGAGAATAACGCCCTTTTGGGTCGTTATTTTCTGATAACTAACCCATTTAAGGCCGCATAACGGTAAAAAGTTCCGCTATCAAAAATAGGAGAAGATCGGCCCAGCCGTTCTTCTCCTACCTCATTGCCTATACACTCCTCACATCAACCCACCTGCTGGCCTGCCGCATCAATTCTAACCTGCGAAGCGTTCGAGCATTTCTTGCAAACTTTCAGTTGCTGCCCTGCGCTAGTATTCTTGACATACAGCAGCTTGATTCGTGTGCTTCCGCACACCGGACACGTTCCCCGGCTGCGCGACGGCAGGTGCCAGAGCGATTTTCCACGTTTATTTTTGGCCATAACGTATCACCTTCAACGATAGAATGAGTTCATTTCAACAATTAGAAGAATTTCTTATGCTCCCGATCCTCTTTCAGGATCTCCACCGCTTCACGGAACCGCAGGCTGTGTACGATCTCGCGCTCACGAAGGAACTTCAGACTGTCCTGGATATCGACGTCGTCGGTCATGTCGATGAGCCACTGGTATGTAGCCCGCGCTTTTTCCTCGGCCGCGATGTCCTCGTACAGGTCGGCGATCGGATCGCCTTTGGCCTGGATGTACGCCGCCGTCCAAGGCACCCCTGCCGCGTTCTCGTAGAAGAGAGCCTTATCGTGGTTCACGTAATAAGGATCCATACCGGCCGCCTTCAGCATCTCCGGCGTCGCGTCTTTGGTAAGCTTGTAGACCATCGTTGCGATCATTTCGAGATGGGCGAATTCTTCCGTCCCAATGTCGTTCAGGAGTCCGATCACCTTGTCGGGGATCGTATATCTCTGATTTAAATAACGCAGCGCCGCCGCCAGCTCGCCGTCAGCGCCGCCGTACTGCTCGATCAGCAGTTTGGCCATCCGCGGATCGCATTTGCTGACGCGAACCGGGTATTGCAGCTTTTTCTCATACACCCACATATCGCCTGATTAACCTCCTTTAGCTTCCCATCACGGATTGAAGGCAGGTTGCTAAACCTGCCAAGGCCAAGGGCTTTTCGACCATTCCCAAGGGAATTTCGAATAGGCTCGCCCGAAGTTTTGCAGCGGGCCGTACAACTGCTGAAAATGGTTCGCATGCTGCGTCCGTTCCTGGGTCAGCTGATTAAACTGCTGAATCGCCGCCAGATCATCCGGGTGCGTGTCGAGGTACAAATTCAGCTCCACCAGCGCAAAGTCCAGCGCCTGCAGCTTCTCAAGCTTTTCATAATACTCCTGGTCGAACGGTTGATTGTTGGGATTCGTATTCATGAGATCACCGTCCTTTTCCCCATTTGGATTCATAAGGACTGTACAACGCCGGCCATAATGTGCCGTGTTTCAGGGCATCCATCGGGCTAAACTGCGGCAAATTCGGGGGCTGAAAGTGGATAAACAGCTGCGGAGGGGTGCTGTAGGTTTTGTGCGTGATCGGCGGACATGGGTCGAATGGGCCTATAAAAGGGGTCCACACACGTTCCTGAGGATGGCTCAAAGAAACTTCCTCCTTCTTTAAACATGGTCATGCAGGCGCAATCGCCAAATTTTCCCTGCATCCTACCATTAACATATGACAATCGCCCAAATAATGAACCGGAGGAGGCGCAATTTCACAAAAAAATAACGCCGTACCCCCTTAGCTAGGAGGTGCGGCGTTATGTAACCGGACGGAGCTTGTCCGCCTTATTCCTCTTCGATTTCCTCATCCGGCTCCTCAACGACGAGGCGGATGACCTTCACGCGCGTGATGCGCAATCGGCTGCCCTAAGACGGGGGACAATGGTCAAGACCAGAGAGTATACAGCCCTTTAATCTGAAACTCTTTCCCAAACTCCTCAAATGAAAATGATATGTACAATGACACCAATTTAACTAATTAGTGGAAAATATAATTATACCCAAAATAAAATAATTATCATATGAAATTTGTAATGTTTTTTTATTTTTTTAGATTTTTATCATTGGATTTGTAACAAATACCTTATCTTAGGAGATGATGAGCTATGAAAAAATCTTTTCGTCTATTCACGTTTGCATCAGCTGTAGTTTTATTATTTACTATTGCTTCTCCGGCTTATGCGGACGGTTTGGAGGAATCGACTAGTAGTATTCACGGGCATTTGAATACGATAGTACAGTTTGCTGATAGGACACCAGAAGTTGTTGAAAAGTTGTATGACCAAATCGGAATTGATTTGAATTGCTCAAATAAACAACAATACGGTAGAAATAATAACTAGCCTTCCAGAAACCACTTTACAGATTGATGGTAGTAATGTAAATCTATCTAATGGGGAATTTTACCTTGATGGATTGACATCTGGTCTCCATAAAATTAGTGTTTACAGCGTAAACAACTTAATTCATGAACAAGAAGTTATCCTTGATAATGGATTGAATCATATTCCAGTAGATGCAAGAATTAACTTTGGTGATTTGGTTGCCAGTTCGGAAAGTAAGATGGATCCTGATTTCTCCAAATCATCAGCAACTAATTCTTCTGAAATTACTCCTCTTTCAGATCCTGATTCATGGAATGGAATTGGTGTAGGAGCAATTTTAGGGGAAGGTAAAGGTAAGATGTTGTTACTAACTAATGAAGGACACGTAAGTTGTAATAAATCAGATTGGGATAATGGAGCTAACTTCCCTGCAAATAATTCTGATTGTGCATTAGCAATTGCTGGTGGAGTTATGTATAGTAGTAACCCATTATTATTCCAGGCATACGCCCAAGGTAGATATTGTTTACAAGAGAGTATGAATACAGTAGAGAGTCCGAGCACCGCCAATGTTTATTGTAATCAAAAACAAAAGGCGTCTGGATATTATACCGGATACCGGAACAAAGGGTACAATTGCTCAAGTTTTATTTTTTTAGGCGGTGATGAACGCCTTAATAAATATGACCTGTAAAATAAATTTCTTGGAGGGCCAAATCGGGTAAATGAAGAATAGAAAGATGGTCATTATTATTGGAATAGTCTTACTGTCTATTGTTATCTTTCTCTATTTTAGCACCAGTAAGATTATGGACTATCTAAATAGTAATACCAGAGGATCTAATATCTATGTAATTAGTATGGGTTATAATCTTAATGATGAAACTTTCACTTTCACTGATAGTAGTTCGGAATTCATTAACCGAAACGGAATAAAGATTCTCATTGAATTTCCAGAAATGAGCAAAGGTACCCATCACGGAAGGCTCCTTGTTAAGGAACTTGCAACATCGGATACTGTAATGGAACAACATGTTCACATTACCAAGGGCATGTCTGGGCAGGTAGTTCAATTAACTTCTGCGGGTTGGTCCACAGGTAAATATAAATGTATTTTTGAAATAGACAACAATCAGTTGGCTTCAAAAGAATTTATTTTAAAGTAATACATTAGGGCTATCTTTATGTCGACTTCAACGACCTAAAGGACCCCTTAATTCAATTTTCTATACGATAATCACTCACCATCCTTATTCTACTGGATTCATAAGAGCTGAATAATGCTGGCCAATAACCCACATACGTTCCTCAGGATGGCTCAAAGAACCGGCCTCTTTCTTAAAAAATAACGCCGTACCCCCTTAACCGGAAGGTGCGGCGTTATTTAACCGGACGGAGCTTGTCCGCCTTATTCCTCTTCGATTTCCTCATCCGGCTCCTCAACGACGAGGCGGATGACCTTCACGCGCGTGATGCGCAATCGGCTGGCTTCCTCGACCTCGAACAAGAAGCGGTCGACCTGCTTTCTTTTCCCTTTGGCCGGGGTGCCTTCCAGTTCCTTAAACAACCAGCCGCCGATCGAATCGACTTCCTCGTCTACGATTTCGCTGCCGACCAGGTCGTTCACCTCTTCGATCAGCAAACGGCCGTCCACCGAATAGACGTCATCCGACAACTTCTCGATGTCCGAGCGTTCATCCTCGAATTCGTCATGCAGATCGCCGACGATCTCCTCGAGAATCTCCTCAGCGGTCAGAAGGCCCGCCGTTCCGCCATATTCGTCGACGACCAGCGTCACCTGGGAGTGCTTCTTCTGCATCAGGCGAAGCACCTGGCTGATTTCCATCGACTCCGGCACATTCAAGATCGGTCGAACCAATCCCTCCAGATGGAGCGGCTTCTCCGAATCGGGCAGCAGCAGGTCGGTAATATGAACGAACCCGATGATCTGATCCTTATCCTCGACGGCGACCGGGTAGCGGGAGTGCTTCGTGCCCGCCACGATCTTCATGTTGTCCTCCCAGCTCAGGTTCGTGTACAAGCAGTCCATATCCGTCCGCGGCAGCATCACTTCCCGGGCCAGCATATCGGAGAAATCAAAAATATTGTCTACCAGCTTCATCTCGTCCTTATCGATGACGCCGCTTTTGGCACTTTGATCCATCAGGATGCGGATCTCCTCTTCGGAATGCGCCGCCTCGCCTTCGCCGGCGGGTTCGATGCCGATCAACCGTAACATGCTATTGGCCGCCGTATTCAGCAGCCAGATCACCGGAAGGAATATCCGATAGAACATCAGGAGCGGCCACGAGAGCCATAATGACGCTTCTTCCGACTTTTGGATCGCCAGCGACTTCGGCGCCAACTCGCCAATCACAATATGTAAAAACGTAATGATCGCAAAACCAACCGCCACCGATATCGTTGAGATCAGCGTCGGATCCGTTGCGCCCATCTGGTGCATCAACGGTTCGATCAACAACTCGGACACCGCCGGTTCCCCGACCCACCCTAGTCCCAGTGACGCCAGGGTGATCCCAAGCTGCGTCGCCGACAGGTAGGTGTCCAACCGCTTGTTGACCTTCAACGCATAATTTGCTCGTCGGTGACCCTCCCGAGCCAACTGGGTAAGCCGGGATTGGCGCACCTTCACGAGCGAAAATTCGGCGGCCACGAAAAATCCGTTCAAGAAGACGAGAATAAGGACGAGCAGCAGATTCCAAATCAGCTTGCCTATTTCAAATTCGGTATGACCATCGGGTGACACAGGCATGCAATACGCCTCTTTCCTAAATTAGTTCTACCTTTCATAATGTAGCGGCTTTACGCGTTTTGAATTCCGTACCCGGATAATACATGTCCGCGACCAGCAAATTCGGCCCGCAGCAACCGGCTGCGTCACAGTGACAATTTACCTTCTGGTTCAGAGGATGTTCCGTCACCCAGAGACCGAAAATCTCATCCAGTCGTCCTTCTCGAACATTACCGAAGGCCGGGATTGCTGCGAAGTCCGTCACGTATACCTCCCCGGTGAACATATTCACATTCACACGATTACGTCCGTCCGGGTCGTTGCGTACCGTCACATTGGGCTCCTTCCATAAACGGCGCAGCAACTGCAGATCCTCCTCGACCCCGTTGCAGGCGAAGAACGGCAACGTTCCGAACAGCATCCAGAGCGCCGGGTCTCGTTCGTCCAACAGCGAGTGGATCGCTGCCCGCATCTCGCTAAGTTCCAACACCGGCAAGCCTTCGGCAAAATCAGCCGCATACATGGGATGGACCTCATGCCTTTGGCAACCCATCTCTACGATCATCCGGTGAATGTCCGGAAGCTTCCGATGCGTACGGTAATTAATCATCGACTCGGCGGAGATGAACATGCCCGCTTCGCTGAGCCTGCGCGTATTTTCGACCATCGTATCGTACATTTTGTAGGCAACCTCCGGTTTGACCGGGTGCCCGCTGCGGGCGAATCCGACCTCATGGAAGTCACGCTCGCTTGTATAGTTGAACGAGATATGCATGACATCCAAATAAGGAAGCAGCTTCTCGTAACGTTCGTAGTCCAAGGTCAGATTGGAATTGATTTGCGAGCGTATTCCCCTCGCCTTGGCGTATTTGAGCAGAGGGATGATTTTCTCCTCTACCGTTTGGCGCCGGAACGTCGGCTCACCGCCGGTGATGCTGATCGTCTGTAAATGCTCGACTTCATCAAGGGCCTTCAAAATCAACGGCAACGGCAGCTGCTCGGGTTCCTTCAGCACAAGGCTGTCACCCACCGCACAGTGCTCGCACCGCATATTACACAGATTCGTCACCGTCAGCTCAACGCTTGTTAATACGTGGCGTCCGTAATCGCGAAGCGATCGAATCGGGTCCCACGGATCATAGTCTGGGCTAATCGGCCTTTCGGCTCTATCGATCGTGTTCGTTTGTTCTTCCTTCATCCACTTACCACCATTCCCATTCCGTCCACTTCCGCAATCACGATGGAGAGCTGGGCGGACAAATCTACTTCGTAAGGCGATGGGAGATCCTGTCCCCGCGGGTCCGTCAGAACCCGAACCACCGGTCGCTGCGGCATATGGCCGTGGATCTTTGACACCACGCCGGTATCGCCTGTACTCAATTTCACGGTCATCCCGATTGGGTAGATCGCTACGCGGTCGCGAAACAGTTCCAGCTTCGACTTCTCGTACTCATATCCACAGCCCGTATACAGCACTTCCAGCGCTTGGTGCGGCAACATCGCTTTGCGGTACACCCGGTGCGTCGTCATCGCGTCGTAAGCATCCGTAATTGCGATCCAGCGAGCATATTCGTGAATCTCGCTGCCGCGGATGCCGCGAGGGTACCCGCTACCGTTCATTTTCTCATGGTGCTGGTAAGCGCAATGCGCCGACAACAACGGGATTCCCGGTTCATCCTTCAGCATTTGGAAGCCGAGCTCCGGATGCCGTTTGATCATGTCGAACTCTTCGTCCGTCAGCCGCGACGGCTTGGTCAGCAGCTCGAGGGGGAGCTTTGTTTTTCCGATATCATGCAGTAAAGCGCCGAGACCCAGCACCGTCAATTCTTCTTTTGTATACCCGTGAAACTGACCCAACAACAGCGTATACACGCAAACGTTCAGCGAATGACGATACAAATAATGATCCATGCTGTTCATATTCATCATCATGATCATCGCGTCGTCACGGGCGCTGAGGTCGTCCAAGATCGATTCGATCAAACCGGAGAACGTTTTGCCCAAATAAGGATAGGTCACGTTCTTTACGTTTGGCGTTGCCCATTTGCGGAAATTCGTCCGAATCTCGCTGAGCGCGCGGCGCTGCGTCTCTTCCTCTATCATTTCAGGAATCACCAGATCCTCCGTACGAGGATCCGCTACATAGACATAATCTAGGCCGTGGGTCTTCAGCCTGCGAATGATGGCATCAGACATTTCTGCGTTCTCGGACAATAGAATGATCCCGTCCTCATTATAAATCTTTTTGCCTAATTTCATTCCAGCCTGCAGCGAGGCGACTGGGATTAACCGCATGACTTCCACTTCCGTCTCTGTAAGGTTTCTATATGTATCTGGAATCAGCGGTCGAAATCGAACACCACTTTCGATTTAGAAGCGGGTCAACGCATGATGAAGATCCAGAATAACGCAGCCAAAATAAATCGATAGTACGCAAAATGGCGTAGCTGCACTCTTTGGATAAGTTTCAAGAACGCCAGCACAACTACATAGGCCACCACAAAAGCAACCACAAATCCAATCAGGAAATACCCGATCGTATCGGACGTTAAATATCGGTAGGAATCGAGCATTTCATAACCCGAAACCGCACACATGATCGGAATGGCAATCAGGAACGAGAAATCGGCGGCCGCTTTGTAGCTGGCACCGCTGAGCATCCCTCCGGCGATCGTCGAACCAGACCGGGAGAAGCCGGGCCACAACACGGAAATGCACTGATACACACCGATCAGCAAGGCTTGCTTATAGGTTAGCTGATCCATCTCCGGGGCGGTGATCGTCGCTTTATTCTTGTTGAACCATTCGGCGAAGATCATGAAGATACCACCGACCACAAGCGCCCACAGCACCGTCTGTGAGCTGAACAAGCTCTTGATGTAATCGCGGAAGAAGAATCCGACGCCCAGCGCAGGTACGATCCCCAAAAGAATATGAATCAAATTAAGACGGCCTTTCGGAGCGTTCCGATCGACCACCGTTACTTTTTTGCTCAAGCCGAGCAGATTCAAGATTCGCTCCCGGTACACCCAGGCCATCGCCAGGATCGCGCCTAGCTGAATGACGATTTCAAAGGTTTTCATTTCCGGCGACTGATCGTCGTAGCCCATCAGCTTGGCCGTCAATATCATGTGTCCCGTCGACGAGACCGGAATAAACTCCGTCAAACCTTCCACAATGGCTAAAATAATCGAGACAATAAGACTCATTCGTTCCTCCTGATCGAGTGTGACTTTGCGCTATAGCTATTCTACTTTTTTCCACCGGGATTGAAAACAGGTTTCCACCGCACCGGCGGTTTGCAGTTCGAAACGGAGCAGGTCGCGTAAAAATTCAGGCAGCATATAACGCTTCTCCGTCCCTTGCTTTAACCGTTCGTAACCGACGCCAAACGTAAACATATCCAGCGTGCCAACAAGATAGGTTTGCTCTTCCCTTAATAGCTCGCCAGCCAGGCTAGCCCGCACGATCCGTTTGCAGGGCGGAGCTGCGGGGTCGTATTCAATCTCCAAGCCGTCGACGCATATGCCGCCTAGCACCTTCCCCCGAAATCCAAATCCCATAATGGATTTGCCCCTCTTCTCCTCGAGCAGCGACTCCTCCAGGCTGGCCAAAATATCTTCGCCGGACACCCGCATCGTACAGGGATTGATCGGCGAAGGGCAGCGCTCATGCAGCATCCCCTCGCTGATCTCGCCAGCCGGCAGATTCGCCAGCAGCTGACCGCTGTTCACCAGGGAGAACTCGCTGCCGGTATGACGGCGAACCGCCTGAGCTAGCAGATTGCCAAACGGCGATTCAGCTGAGTACGATACCGGCAACTCCCGATCCGTCACGGCGACCGTGCGATTCAGCCGAAGTTTAGCGGCATCCCGCTGCAAGGTGATAGCGGACTCGATCTTCTCTTTCTTCGGCCCCTCTACGACGGGGAGGCAAACTCCGTCCATCGATAAGCGCCCGGTCCCAAGGTCCCGGCGGACGACGACCTTCCCCAAATAGTTGCCGAATTTCCCCGCTGCTGTGACCCATGTTGATCCGATTTGCAGCGGCTCCTCCAGCAAGTGATGGGTGTGGCCGCCGATGATCAAGTCGATGCCGGTTACCGTCTCCGCCAACTGCCGATCCAGCGGCAGCCCTAAATGAGACATCACGATAACGAGATCAACCTCGCCGCGAAGCTGTCCGACATCCCTTGCAATCGTGTCCAGCGGATTTTGTGATACGAGACCAAGCAGCTCATAGAACTCGGCAAATGCGGCCGTCGCCGCCACTAGCCCGATCTTGAAGCCGTCCTTATGTACCACCAGCCGGCTTCGCATCCATGCCGGCGGTTGTCCGGTTTGCAGCTCCACGATATTGCCGCAGACTACGGAGCTGTGCAGCCCGGCATAAGTCTGGCTGAGCAATTCCGGCGTAAAGGTCAACCCTTCATTATTGCCGATCGTTATGGCATCGTACCCGGTCAGGTTAAGCACGTCCACATTAGCCTGTCCCAACGTTCCTTCGGTTTCGATCGCCGCTCGGTCCATATGGTCGCCGATATCGAGAAGGAGTGTGCCGGCCGGCGCTTCGGCCCTCAAATCATCTATCATCGCCGCGATGCGCCCCATCGTTTCGAAGTGGCTATGGATATCGTTGGTGTAAAGTATCGTTAACGTTTCCTGGTTCGTCTCCGGCATCAAGAACTGCCCCCTTGCCCTCTCAATCTATTCGGCCTATTCTAAATTTTAGAGTTCAATGTGTATTATATACCTTAAAATTGATCGTTGTCTTGTTATAATGTATATTACATACAAACCATTCCGAGGAGACTCCTATGAATATTCAAATCGCCCTATTTGCCGGGTTGGCGGACCGAATCGGCACGTCCAGTCTCAGCTATGCCTACCCGCATCCGGAACGGCCTCTCACCGCCGCTTCATTAAAGGAAGCGCTGGCGGAAACCTATCCTTCAGCGGCCAATCTCATCTCCGCTTCCTTCGTCGCCGTGAATCAGGAGTATGCCGCTGGCGATACGCCGATCACCGCAGAAGATGAGGTCGCGTTGATCCCGCCGGTTTCCGGCGGGGAGCCATCGTCCGACCTACCGCAGGACGAGGCATTATCGGACCTCTTTATCATTACGGAAGAACCACTGTCCGTGGAGGAGATCACGGCCAAGGTCATTGCTCCCGACCACGGAGCGGCGTTGACGTTCACCGGGACAACCCGGGAATGGACGCAGGGAAAGCGGACCGTCCATCTTGAATACGAAGCCTATGTCCCGATGGCCTTAGCCAAACTGCGCCAGATCGGCGGCGAGATCGAAGAACGCTGGCCAGGTACACGCTGCGCCATCAGCCACCGGATCGGCCACGTGGACATCGCCGAGATCAGTGTGGTCATCGCCGTATCGGCCCCTCACCGGGCCGGGTGCTACGAAGCCAGCCGCTATGCGATTGAACGTCTAAAGCAGATCGTACCGATCTGGAAGAAGGAGATTTGGGAAGACGGCTCCGAGTGGAAGGGCCATGGACTTGGGCCCTGGGACCCCCGCGTTCCAGGCGAACACCTCCTTTCGGATGATTGACATCTAACAAAATTCATTGTCAGTCCAATTATTTCCTGATATGATTAAGGAAAACTGGAAGATTATGAGGTGTCATCGTCCTTGAAAGTACATATTATGGAACTCAGTCCAGGCGACCGTCTCCAACACGACGTATTTAATCATTTCGGCGTTTTTGTTTTGCAGCAAGGTTGCGAGTTGACCAGTGATGCTATCGTTAAATTAATGCAGCACGGAATCGACTACGTTGATATCGAACCGCAAACCCTTAACGCCGATTTCCCTACAGATCCTGCCTTCCGAGCTAAACCTTATTTAAACGAGGCCGTGGACGGATTTGAGGAATTGTTTTTGGAAGCGCTAACTAGCGGGAGTATCGATGAAGCGAAAGTGGATCGGCTTCTGGAACCCATGATCTCGGAACTCGATACCCAGAAGGACGTTGTCTCCTTGCTGCTGATGATCGGCGAAGATGACAATTATACATACCATCATTCCATGCAAGTCGGCATGCTCTGCTATTATATCGCTTCCTGGATGGGGTATACCAGAGAAGAAGCCTATAAAGCAGGGAAGGCCGGCTATTTGATCGATATCGGCAAAAGCAAGGTACCGCAAGACATCCTGACCAAACCCGGCAAGTTGACACCGGAGGAGTTCGAGGAAGTGAAGCGCCATACCGAATACGGCCATGAGATCATTCTCGGCTCGACCGGGGACGAGCTCTCCGCACGGGTGGCGCTGCAGCATCACGAACGAGAAGACGGCAGCGGTTATCCCCATGGCTTACGCGATAAGGAAATTCATCCATTCGCCAAAATCGCCGCCGTTGCTGACGTGTATTCTGCGATGACCTCTAACCGCGTTTACCGCTCGAAGCAGGAGCTTCTATCGGTCTTACGCGAGCTCAATAGCCTTAGCTTCGGCAGTCTGAGCCCTGAACCTACGCAGGCGTTAATTCGCCACCTACTGCCAAACTTCATTGGCAAGAAGGTCATGCTGAACTCCGGCGAGATGGGTTCCATCGTTATGACTAACCAGTCGGACTTTTTCCGGCCGCTCGTCAAAACCGATTCCCGGTTCGTCGACCTGTCCAAAGAGCGCGAAACCTCGATTGAAGAGGTTTACTTATAATTCTGCCATAATTCACCGGGTCCCAAAGGGCCCGTTTTTTATTTCTCCGTTGGTTCACCCGTAATTCAAGTTTGATTCTCTCCGCGCCCGCCCAGCCAACCCATGCCTATAGGTCATACACTAGCAAAAAAACGTGAGGCTGGTGTATTCATGCCGAATTACCGTATCATCGTGGATTTATCGGATCGAATGCTCTACTTGCTGGACAATAACATCGTCATCCGCGGATTTCCGGTTGGAATCGGGAAAATGCTCACGCAAACCCCAGTAGGATCTTACACGATCGTCAACAAAGCCCCGAATCCTGGCGGGCCGTTTGGAGCTTATTGGATGGGCTTGTCCAGGCCCCATTACGGAATCCACGGGACCAACGACCCTTCCTCCATCGGCAAGGAGGTTTCCCACGGCTGTATCCGCATGTATAACCCGGACGTCATTGAATTGGCACGGATCGTGCCGATAGGAACGAGCGTAACAATCCGTAAATAAGCCTTATGCAAGTAGACTCTTGTCTCTTACCTCTTGAGAAATACCTTCATTACGGTTTACTTCTGGATTTGGAAAAAGGTGCGAATC
>NZ_JALPRK010000028.1 GCF_023195895.1 Paenibacillus mellifer | reverse complement strand
GAAGAGAAAGAGCACTACCGATCATTCGGTAGTGCTCTTTCTGTACTTCTGAGTGAAACCTGCAAAAGTGTAGGTATTTTGATAAATCAGCAGTCAGGCTCTCGAAAAACTGTATTTTTGTAGGAATTAGCGATGAGGTAACTTCCCCGTATGTATCCTACAACCCACTTCAAACGCTAGACCGTCCGGAACCAACCGAACGGTTTTCTCATACGCTTAACCACGAATATTTTCCACCCCACACGCCCACACTGAAAGGGAAAACGCATCCCCCTTGGCAAATCATCAAATTATGGTATAATGTTGATAAAGTCAAAGAAAGTCAAAGTCAACTAACAAGTGAACTTCACTTATTAAGACGGGATTTGACGAGCTAGAATGAATGACAACGTAAGTCGCAACAAGAGATTCACGTGTGGAATAATGGAGGATGAGTGATGCGTAATATCTCCGATATCATTGAAAAATATCTCAAGAGTATTTTGCATGAAAGTCCGGAGGGGATTATAGAAATTCAGCGTAACGAACTTGCCGACCAATTTTCCTGCGTGCCGTCGCAAATCAATTATGTCATCGGCACCCGTTTTACTCTGGAGAAAGGGTACCTGGTCGAAAGCAAACGCGGCGGCGGTGGTTACGTTCGGATTCGGCGGATTCAACTGCCGGGAGCAACGTCGCTGCATACGCATTTGCATGAAACGATCGGTGATGAGATCGGGCAATCCGCGGCGGAAGGATTAATTTATCGTCTGGAGGAGGCCCGCTTTTTGACCTCTCGAGAAGCTGCGTTGATGCGTTCGGCGGTATCCCGCGATGTGCTGGCGATTAAGCTGCCTTATCGCGACCAGATCCGGGCCAGGATGATGAAAGCGATGTTAATCTCATTGTTGAGCTAGTGACATCAATATCAAGCAATACAGGTACAAGGATCTGTTGAGTTAGTCTAACCCGTAAGGAGGGACGTGCGATGCAATGTCAAGAATGCGGCAAACGCCCGGCAACCTTGCATTTTACGAAGATCGTCAATGGCGAGAAGACGGAGTTTCATTTCTGTGAAACCTGCGCCAGGGAAAAAGGGGAGCTGATTCCCGGCACTTCGGGCGGCTTTTCGATTCATAACCTGCTGTCGGGCTTCCTTGATTTGAGTCCGTCGAACAAAGGTCAAGTTTCCGGGCACAGTACCCCAGAACCTCTGCGCTGCGAAGAATGCGGAATGACGTATTCTCAGTTCAGCAAAATCGGACGTTTTGGTTGCAGCTCGTGCTACAAATATTTTAATGATCGCCTGGATCCCTTGTTTAAGAAAGTGCATGGGAATACCGTTCACGTCGGGAAAGTCCCGAAACGGACCGGCGGTCACATTCAAGTGAAACGTAAGCTCGATGATCTCCGCCGTGAGTTGCAGTACCGGATCGTGCAGGAAGAGTTCGAGGAGGCTGCGGCGCTACGGGACCAAATTCGCGAGCTTGAGAAGAACATATCCGCAGAGTAGGAGGGATGCAGGGTGACCAATCTCCGTTTTACTGAACAGCCGCTAAGCGAATGGATGAGCCGAGAAGGCAAGGAGTCCGATATCGTGATGAGCAGCCGGGTACGGATCGCCCGCAACGTGCTTCACCAGCCCTTCCCGATGTTGGCCACCAACACGCAATCGGAGGAAGTGCTGAAGCTGCTGCAACAGGTTCTTGGCGACGAACAGCTTCAGGCGCAATGCCAACTGTACCCGATCCTTCTGGCGGACTTGGATGAACTGGATAAGCGGGTGCTGGTCGAGAAGCACTTGATCAGTCCAAACCTGGCGAATGATTCCCGAAACGGGGCGGTTTTCATCAGTGAAGACGAAAGCCTCAGCATCATGGTCAATGAAGAGGATCATTTGCGCATCCAGTGTTTGTATCCGGGTCTGCAAGTCCAGGAGGCTTGGGAAAAAGCGACGGCGATCGACGACATTTTCGAATCGCATGTGGATTATGCCTTTGACGACCGTCGGGGGTATCTGACCAGTTGTCCGACGAATGTGGGGACGGGGCTTCGCGCTTCGGTCATGATGCATTTGCCGGCCTTGGTGCTGACGCAGCAGATCGGCCGCATTTTATCCGCGGTATCGCAGGTCGGTTTAACCGTTCGCGGGATCTACGGCGAAGGCAGCGAAGCGATGGGCAACTTGTTTCAAATCTCAAATCAGATTACACTAGGACAAAGTGAAGCTGAGATCATCGAAAATTTATACGGCGTGGTCCTGCAGATCATTCAGCATGAGAAGACGGCGAGAGAGAAGCTGATCGGCGAATCACGGCTGCGGATGATGGACCGGGTCATGCGTTCCTACGGAATATTGTCACAGGCGTACATTATTGACTCGAAGGAAGCCGCTCAGCGGTTATCCGATGTCCGGCTTGGCGTAGACTTGGGGATTATCGAAGGCGTTTCGGCACAGGCACTGAATGAACTGAATGTGCTGACGCAGCCTGGTTTTTTGCAGAAGAAATTCAGTGGCAGTATGTCCCCAGGGGAAAGGGATATGTACCGCGCCAAACTCATTCGTGAGCGCATGGGGAAATAACGAGAGGACTACTATGGAGGTGTAGGAGAAGATGATGTTTGGAAGATTTACGGAACGTGCCCAAAAGGTACTGGCGTTGGCTCAGGAAGAAGCCGTAAGGCTGGGACATAACAATATCGGAACGGAACATGTGCTGCTCGGATTGATCCGTGAAGGCGAAGGCATTGCCGCCAAGGCGCTGATCGGATTAGGTCTGGGACTCGAGAAAATTCAAGACGAAGTAGAAACGCTGATCGGTCGCGGACAGGAACAACCGACCAATATCGCTTATACGCCGCGCGCCAAGAAAGTTATCGAGTTGTCCATGGATGAAGCGCGTAAGCTCGGCCATACTTATGTCGGCACAGAGCATATTCTGCTCGGTCTGATTCGTGAAGGGGAGGGCGTAGCCGCCCGTGTACTGAATAACCTCGGCATCAGCCTGAACAAGGCTCGCCAGCAAGTGCTGCAACTGCTGGGCAGCAGTGAGGCGGTGTCCAGTCATCATGGCACTCCGACCAATGTGAATACGCCAACGCTGGACAGCTTGGCTCGCGACTTGACGGCTTCGGCCAAAGAGGGCAACTTGGATCCGGTTATCGGCCGCAGTAAAGAGATTGAACGGGTGATCCAGGTGCTGAGCCGCCGGACGAAAAATAATCCGGTGCTGATTGGGGAGCCAGGCGTCGGGAAAACGGCGATCGCCGAAGGTCTCGCACAGAAGATCATCAATAACGAAATTCCGGAGACACTGCGTGATAAACGCGTGATGACGTTGGATATGGGTTCCGTCGTTGCCGGTACGAAGTACCGCGGCGAATTTGAGGACCGCTTGAAAAAAATCATGGACGAAATTCGTCAGGCCGGCAATATCATCCTCTTTATCGATGAGTTGCACACCTTGATCGGGGCTGGTGGCGCGGAAGGCGCGATCGACGCCTCGAACATTTTGAAGCCCGCACTGGCCCGCGGCGAGCTGCAATGCATTGGCGCTACCACGCTCGACGAATATCGGAAATATATTGAAAAAGACGCGGCGTTGGAACGTCGGTTCCAACCGATCACGGTGGATCAGCCATCGGTGGATGAAGCGATTCTCATCCTACACGGACTCCGCGACCGTTACGAAGCGCATCATCGGGTGAAAATTACCGACGAAGCGATCGAGCAGGCGGTTAAGCTGTCCGATCGTTATATTCAAGACCGGTTCTTGCCGGATAAAGCGATCGACCTGATTGACGAGGCGGGCTCGAAAGTAAGGCTGAACTCGTATACGGTACCGCCGAACCTGAAACAACTGGAAAGCCGCCTGGATGATATTCGTAAGGAGAAGGACGCTGCGGTACAAAGCCAGGAATTCGAGAAAGCGGCCGCGCTGCGCGATACGGAACAGAAGATCCGCGAAGAGCTGGATATCACGAAGAACCAATGGAAAGAAAAACAAGGACGCACTGATTCCGAAGTGACGCCTGAGGACATCGCTCAAGTGGTTGCCAGCTGGACGGGAATCCCAGTCAATAAGCTGAAAGAAGAAGAAACCGAACGCCTGCTCAATATGGAGAGTATTTTGCATGAGCGTGTAATCGGTCAAGAAGAAGCGGTCAAAGCCGTCAGCCGGGCGATCCGCCGGGCGCGCGCGGGCCTCAAGGATCCGAAACGTCCGATGGGCTCCTTCATCTTCTTAGGTCCAACGGGGGTTGGTAAAACGGAACTAGCCCGCGCATTGGCGGAAGCGATGTTCGGCGACGAGAACGCGGTAATCCGGATTGACATGTCCGAGTATATGGAGAAGCACTCCACAGCACGGCTCGTTGGCGCGCCTCCAGGATATGTCGGTTACGAAGAAGGCGGTCAGCTGACCGAGAAGGTACGCCGCAAACCGTATTCTGTTGTCCTGTTAGACGAAATCGAGAAGGCGCATCCGGAAGTGTTTAACATCTTGCTGCAGGTATTGGAAGATGGCCGGTTGACCGACTCCAAAGGCCGCGTGGTCGATTTCCGCAATACGCTGATCATCTTGACCTCGAACGTCGGCGCCGAAGCCATCAAACGCAATACGCGACTTGGCTTCACGGCCGTGCAGGATTCCGGTGCGGATTACGACAATATGAAAGGCAAAGTGATGGAAGAGCTGAAGAAGAGCTTCCGTCCCGAATTCCTCAACCGGATCGACGAAATTATCGTCTTCCATTCGCTCGAGGAAGCGCATATCGGTCAAATCGTTACACTCATGGCCGAAGAATTGCGTAAACGCCTGCGCGAATACGACGTCGACTTTACCTTGACGGATAAAGCGAAAGAGTTCCTGGCCAAAGAGGGCTACGATCCCGCCTATGGTGCACGTCCATTGCGCCGGGCGATACAGAAGCATATCGAAGACCGCTTGTCTGAGGAACTGCTGACCGGAAACGTGAAGAAAGGCGACTCACTGACGATTGACGAAGAGAACGGCGCCTTGAAGGTGGAACGTACTGGAGATTACGTGAAAAATGCGTAACTCGGATAAAAAAATGTTGGTAAATCCTACAAATCTGTAACGATTCAGCCGATGAAATAGGGTAAAGGCAGCTTCCAAAGCGATGCTTTGGGGCTGTCTTTTTTTATCCCGCCACTGCTGGCGGCAGCGCTCGGATCACTTTCGATAAACCCGAAAGGATGGTAAAATTTTAGGTACCATGACGAATACGGTGTCGGCTAGGTCTGTCAAATATTGCAGTGGCGAGAAGGTGAGATAAATGGTTAAAGTAAAACATAAGTTTTTCTGCTCCGAATGCGGTTATGAATCGCCTAAATGGTACGGAAAATGCCCGGGTTGCGGCGCATGGAACTCCATGGTGGAAGAAGTGGAGAAAACCGTTAAAACGCAGGGCATGAATTCCGGGATATTTCATGCGAAAGAAAAGCCGCAATCGATCATAAATATAGAAAGCGGCAAAGAACCGCGGATCCAAACGGGGATCGGGGAACTGAATCGAGTGCTTGGCGGCGGCGTCGTGCCGGGCTCGCTGGTGCTGGTCGGAGGAGACCCCGGGATCGGAAAATCGACGTTGCTGCTGCAAACCTCGCATGAAATGGCCCGTTCGGGTCTGAGGGTCTTGTATATCTCAGGAGAGGAATCCGTCCGTCAAACGAAACTGCGGGCGGAGCGTCTGGGGACACTGTCCCCGGAGCTATTCGTTTTATGTGAGAGCAGCATGGACGGGATTGAAGAAGCGATCGACGAAGTGAAACCGGATTTTGTGGTGATCGACTCGATCCAAACGGTTTATTTACCCGAAGTGACCAGCGCTCCTGGCAGTGTTTCGCAGGTACGTGAATGCACGGCGCGGTTTATGCGGATCGCCAAAGGGCAGGGGATCGCTACGGTCTTGGTCGGTCACGTGACCAAGGAAGGGGCTATTGCCGGACCACGTATGCTGGAGCATATGGTCGACTGCGTGTTGTATTTCGAAGGCGAACGGCATCACTCTTATCGGTTGCTGCGGGCGGTGAAGAACCGCTTTGGTTCAACCAACGAAATTGGGATTTTTGAAATGAACGAATCCGGCCTGGCGGAGGTGGCAAATCCGTCGGAGCTGTTTCTATCCGAACGCCCGCTCGGCGTGGCGGGTTCGACTGTCGTTGCCAGTATGGAGGGGACGCGCCCGATGCTGGTCGAACTGCAAGCCTTGATCGCGGCCACCCATTTCCCTTCACCAAGACGAATGGCAACCGGCGTGGACTATCAGCGGATGAACCTGATCCTTGCGGTGCTGGAGAAGCGGATGGGCCTCTTCCTGCAAAATCAGGACGCTTACGTCAATCTGGCTGGCGGAGTGAAGCTGGACGAACCGGCGGTCGATTTAGCGATTGCGGTTAGCGTCGCATCCAGCTTCCGCGATCTGCCGACGAAGCCGTACGACGTGTTCTTCGGAGAAGTTGGCTTGACCGGTGAAGTTCGGGCGGTCTCCAGGGCGGAGCAGCGCGTAAAGGAAGCGGCCAAGCTTGGCTTTAAACGGGTGATTTTGCCGGAGAAAAGCATGAAAGGGTGGAAGGGACCGCAAGAAATTCAATTGATAGGCGTAAATACCGTTGCAGATGCGCTAGCTGTTGCGTTAGATTAGGGGGCATTGAATGATGAAGGAAACTACCCAAGCAGAGAAAATGAACGATTTGCTGAGACTTGTTGCACCAGGGACGGCTTTTCGCGACGGCCTCGAAAACGTGCTGCGGGCTAAGACCGGGGGCCTAATTGTCGTCGGTTACAGCCCGGAGGTGATGGAGGTCGTCGAGGGGGGCTTCTCCATCAACTGTGATTTCTCCCCTAACTATCTCTATGAGCTGGCGAAAATGGACGGGGCGATTATCCTTAGCGAGGATTTGAAACGGATATTGTACGCGAATACCCAGCTTATCCCTGACTCCTCGATCGCTTCGTCAGAGACGGGTATCCGGCACCGTACCGCAGAGCGGGTGGCCAAACAGACGGGTAAGCTGGTCGTCTCCATCTCCCAGCGCCGTAACATCATTACTCTATACCAAGGTGGATTAAGGTACGCTCTGAAGGAAATTGGCGTTATCTTGACCAAGGCCAACCAGGCGATTCAGACGCTGGAGAAATACCGGTCTGTCCTGAATCAAGCTTTAACGAACCTCACGGCTTCGGAATTCGAGGAGCTAGTCTCTTTGCCCGAAGTAATCAACGTCATCCAACGGGTAGAAATGGTGATTCGGATTAAGATGGAGATCAAGCGGTTCATCAATGAGTTGGGCACGGAGGGGCGGCTGATCAGCATGCAGATGGAGGAACTGGTCAGCAACATGGAAGAAGAGGCTTGGCTCTTGTACAAAGATTATGCCAAAGAGGCTCAGGATGAAGCCATCCGAGAAATTATCTTGGGGCTCAAACGTTCTACCGACGATGAACTGTTGGATGACAATCACATTACGAAGCTCTTAGGATATCCTTCCTCTGCCGCTACTTCGGAAGAACTGATATCCCCGCGCGGATACCGGGTGTTGAACAAAATTCCCCGCTTGCCGAATGTCATTATCCACAATTTGGTCGAACGATTCGACTGTTTGCCAAACGTGATGATGGCCAGCATCGAGGAATTGGATGAGGTTGACGGCATTGGCGAGGTGCGCGCCCGCTCCATCAAAGAAGGGCTAAAACGTTTACAGGAACAGGTATTCATTGACAGACAAATTTAAATCACCTATCATCAATGAATGGTTCAGGACTATCTACTCGAGGTGAAGAGATGATTACGAAATCGATTCCGAATCTGTTTACGTTAGGTAACATGGTTCTCGGAATGCTGGCCATCCTGCTGGCATTGGAAGGTCGCTTCAGCCTGGCTGCCATCATGGTAATTGTCGCTATGCTGCTCGATGGTTTGGACGGACGGGTCGCCCGTGCGCTGAACGCTCAAAGCGAGTTCGGGAAAGAGCTCGATTCTTTATCGGATCTGATTTCGTTTGGGATTGCTCCGGCACTCATTATGTACATGATTTCATTTCACAGCATTCCTTCCGGCGTTGCTTGGGCCGTCACGATCATTTTTCCGATGTGCGGAGCGCTGCGACTCGCCCGGTTTAATGTACAGAAGGGGGCTCCAGGTTACTTCATCGGATTGCCGATTCCGGCCGCAGGCGGGGTGCTGGCGACGCTCTCCTTGTTCTACAGGGAAATCTCGGCGCCTTATTTCGTCGTATCCATGATGCTGTTATCGTATCTGATGATCAGTACGGTCCGATACCCGAATTTCAAGAAAATCGGCTTGCCGAAGAAAGCGATCGCTTATGCGCCGCTTGTCGTAATCATTGCGGTGGTGATCGCCGTCGTGTTTCCGGACCAGATGGCGAAGCTTATTTTTATCCCCTTGGTCATTTACGCAGCCTACGGGTTAAGGCAGAATATCAACCGTTTGCTTCGCCGCAAACACCGGGACGAAGAGGATGCTGATGCCCAGGAAATGTTTCGTCCTAAGCGTTAGGAACACAGATAACTTTTTTATAACTATACGAAAAAGGCATGGATCTCCCGCGGGCGGAATGGATCGATGCCTTTTTGATATACACTTACACTTACGATAAGTTGAATAACCCCAGCGTAGCGCATTTCTGCGACTCGCGTTCCACGATCTCCTCCATATTGATCCCTAGCAAATTGCATAGGGCGGACATGTAGAAAAGGTTACGTCCAAGCTCATTCGTAATCGCATCCCGGCAATTTTCGCATAACTCGCCATGTACATGCTTGGCGATCGTTTCTTTGGCTTGTTGCAAATCCATGCCCGGCTCGAAATCTTGTTTGGTGGCGTGCAGCTCAATGCAACCGCATTCGGTTACCGATTTGGTCACAGAACGGACGGCAGCAGCGTTGGTTTGTCCCATCTTCGACATGACGTCCAACAGACTGCGGTGACGGAGCAACAATTCAGAAACTTGTTCTTGAAAAGACTGAAGGCTTGGTGCGCTCATTTTCCATCCACCTCAATATTATGAATTGAATTCATTATATTCCACCTTTTCCTCCGAGATCAACCTGAAATCCCATAGCCAAGGGGTGCGTTTGATTTGGGATTGGTTATTTTTCGGCAAAAAAAGTTATCCTCCACGGATTATGCGCCCAGAAATTGGTTCATACTGGCTAAAGAAGATACTTATCTAGGAGGTGAAGAGAGACGTGCTGAAAAAATACTTGATGATTCTAGCTGGTATATGCGGGGCTTGGTTCGGTTATACGACCGGCGGTGTGTCCGGCGTGTTGCCGGGTGCCGCCAGTGACTGGTTTCGCGAAATGAACCCCATCGCGGCCAATTTGATCTGGGCCGCAGCCGGCACGCTACTGTTCTTGTTCCTGTTCTCCTTGGCTGCAGACGTCGTTTCTTCCAGAGTGAAATTGTGGATCGCCGCGTTAACGCGGATCCCGATGAATGAAATGGCTGCCGGTGCGGCCGGTTTGACTGCGGGACTCCTTCTTTCCTTAACGGTCTATCCCCTGCTGTCCTGGCTCGGCACGCTGGAGAGCATGGCGCAATTCACAGTATCGGCGTTGTTTGGCTACATTGGGCTTTACGTCGGGCTGGCGAAGAAGGAAGAACTGTCCTCACTTTGGAAATCCGGCAAATGGGGCGCTTCCGTTCCGGAAGAGGAACGTTGGGCGGAGGAACACAAAATTTTGGATACCAGCGTCATTATTGACGGGCGGATCGCCGACATCTGCAAAACCGGCTTTATTGAAGGAACGATCGTTATTCCGGAATTTGTGCTGGAGGAGTTGCAGCATATCGCCGATTCCTCGGATCTGCTCAAGCGGAACCGTGGGCGGCGGGGACTGGATATTTTGAACAAAATCCAGAAAGAGCTGGACGTGAAAGTCATGATCTATGAAGGGGATTTCGAGGAAATCTCCGAGGTCGACAGCAAACTGGTTAAGCTGGCGAAGGTTCTGCAAGGAAAAGTCGTGACCAACGACTTCAACCTGAACAAGGTATGCGAGCTGCAGGGCGTATCCGTGCTGAACATTAACGATTTGGCCAATGCGGTTAAGCCGGTCGTGCTGCCTGGCGAAGAAATTATGGTCCAGGTGATCAAGGACGGCAAGGAGCATGGACAAGGTGTCGCTTATTTGGATGATGGAACGATGATCGTCGTGGAAGGCGGACGCGATTACATCGGCACCATCACGGAGGTGCTGGTCACAAGCGTGCTGCAGACTTCGGCGGGACGAATGATTTTTGCCAAGCCAAAACTGTTGGAAAAAGCGCAGTAATTCGGTATGATGGGATTAACTACGCTGCGCTGACCGCGGCGCGGGTGAATTCCGGGCAAAGGTGAGGCAGAACATGATGGGTTTACAAGCAAGCGGCGATACGGGAGTCATCGTGGTGGCGGCAGGGCGCGGTACACGCATGGGGACGGTAGAAAGCAAGCAGTATCTTATGCTGGACGGCAAGCCGATCTTTATCCATACGCTGGAGGTTTTTCACCGTCATCCGTCGATTTCGCAGATTGTGCTTGTCACCGGGGAACAGGATGTGGACAGGTGTCGGTCATGGATTGCCGAGTATGGTATGACCGAGCAAATACAAGTTATTCCGGGCGGGGCTGAACGTCAACACTCGGTACGTCAAGGATTGCTGACTCTCAGCACGCCTTGGGTACTGGTGCATGACGGCGTCCGCCCTTTTGTCACGAGAGAACAGATTACGGCTTGCTGTGAAGCCGCTAAGGCGCATGGGGCCGCCGTGCTCGCGGTACCGGTGAAGGATACGATCAAACAGGCGGACGAGCAGAGCTGGGTCGCGGCAACCCTGGACCGCCGGAGTCTGTGGGCGATCCAGACGCCGCAGGCTTTTCGACGCGACGACCTGCTGGCAGCCCATGAGCGGGCTGCGGAGGAAGAGTTCGTCGGCACCGACGACGCGATGCTGGTCGAACGGCTGGGCATCCCCGTCAAGCTGGTCGAAGGGACGTATGACAATATTAAAATCACGACGCCTGAGGATCTGGACTATGCGGAGTTTATACGGGGGAAGAGGCTTCGTGATTAAAAGAGGAGTCAGATTTTAGGCACCGAGAAGGTTGGATGAAGGAGGGATTGAGTAGCGGAGCGTAGGTAAGCCTACGTGAGCAACGGAGGGACCGACTGAATTCAAGATTCGAAGTCGAATCGACTTCCTCGATTTACATCGTGATTAAAAGATGACCGGGAGAGGATGGATAGGATGTTTAGAGTGGGACAGGGCTTCGACGTGCATCAGCTCGTAGAGGGCAGGCCATGTATCATCGGCGGGGTGCATATTCCTTATGAGAAGGGATTGCTGGGACACTCCGACGCCGACGTGTTGCTGCATACGATCAGTGACGCAATATTAGGTGCGATAGGTCTCGGGGATATTGGGCGTCATTTCCCGGACACCGATCCAGCGTTCAAAGATGCGGATAGTGTGGTGCTGTTGCAACGGGTGTGGAATATGGCGGTCGAGAAGGGGTACCGTCTCGGCAACCTAGACGCGACAATTATCGCGCAAAAGCCAAAGATGGCCCCGTACATTCCTCAAATGGTCGAGGTCATCGCTCGTACCCTGGGAACGCAGCCGGAGCTCGTCAATGTGAAAGCCACAACCACGGAGCAGCTCGGGTTTACCGGACGCGGCGAAGGGATTGCGGCACAATGCATTGTGTGTCTAGTACAGAATGTGCTATCATCGTAATTTGCATCGAGCTTTTTTTCTGATCATGATGAACTGCAATTTAGGGAGGGATTGAAATGGCTGAAGTCCGCGTGCGTTATGCGCCGAGTCCGACAGGTCATTTACATATCGGGAACGCCAGAACGGCGTTGTTCAATTATTTATTTGCTAGACATATGAACGGGAAATTCATTATCCGCATTGAGGATACGGACGTGAAGCGTAATGTGGCCGGAGGCGAGGAGAACCAGCTGACCTATCTCAAATGGCTGGGGATGGATTGGGACGAAAGTGTAGACGTCGGCGGGAACTACGGGCCGTACCGGCAAACGGAGCGTCTAGATTTGTACCGTCCATTGGTACAGGACTTGCTGGATCGGGGGCTGGCATATCGCTGCTACTGTACGGAAGAGGAGCTGGAAAAAGAGCGCGAAGAGCAAATGGCGCGCGGGGAAACCCCGCGTTACTCCGGGAAATGCCGTCACTTGACGCCGGAGCAGCTGTCCGCGTTTGACGCAGAAGGCCGGCAATCCAGCATCCGTTTCCGCGTACCCGAAGGCCGTACGTTTACGTTCGACGATTTGGTCAAAGGACCGATCTCGTTCGAGTCCGACGTCAGCGGTGATTTTGTTATCGTGAAAAAAGACGGCATCCCGACCTACAACTTCGCGGTCGTCCTGGACGATCATCTGATGAACATCACGCACGTACTGCGCGGAGAGGACCATGTGTCCAACACGCCAAGGCAGCTCATGATCTACGATGCTTTCGGCTGGGAGCCGCCGGTGTTCGGCCATATGACGCTGATCGTCGGGGAGAACCACAAAAAGCTGAGTAAACGCGACGAATCGGTGATTCAATTTATCGAGCAATATGATCAGCTTGGTTATTTGCCGGAAGCGATGTTTAACTTTATCGCCTTGCTCGGCTGGTCGCCGGAAGGGGAAGAAGAGATTTTCAGCAAGGATGAGTTGATTTCGATCTTTGACGCGAATCGCTTGTCGCGCAGTCCGGCCGTGTTCGATACGAATAAGCTGGCGCACCTGAACAACCACTACATCAAGAACGCCGAACCGCAGCGAATTGCTTCGCTGGCCATTCCGCATCTGCAGCGGGCCGGGAAGCTCCCAACCGAGCTGTCTTCCGAGCAGCAAGCATGGGCGAACGCGCTTGTCGCGTTATATCAGGAGCAAATGACCTCGGCTTCCGATATTGTGGAGTTGTCGGAAATGTTCTTCCGCAGCGAGCCGGCGTTGGACGAAGAAGGGGCCGCCGTATTGGCGGAGCCGCAGGTGCCAACCGTGCTTGCCGCTTTTTTGACGAAGGTTGAAGGGCTTGCCGAATTCAGCGTGGAGAACATCGGCGCCGCGATCAAAGAGGTACAGAAAGAGACCGGCAGCAAGGGCAAAGGTCTATTCATGCCGATTCGCGTGGCGTTGACCGGACAGATGCATGGCCGAGATTTGAACCAGACGATTTACCTGCTTGGCCGGGACAAAGTCATCGAGCGGTTGAAGGGGCGTATCGCTGTTTTGTAAGGCGGCGGGCCGCGTAGCGTTTTCGTTATCGATATTCCGCTAACGCTTGCCACAACGCTTATTTAGGCGAAACGAAGCGGGTTTCTTGTCTAACGCTTGTCAGTGTGCTTATAGTGGCGATTAATGCTCAATTCTTTGCTGAAAACAAGGAATAAGGTTTCAGGCAAGCGTTAGCGTTGGATACGCACCCTTTTTGCTCATTTAACGTCTGTGAGCAGCGTTAGAGATACTTAAATTTTTTTCGACTGCCATTGTCAGTTAGCCGTCCATTAGGTAATATAAAGGCAGGTAAACCTTACAACTAGATGAATGGCGGTTATTGGCCGCCTTGAAGCCACCGGCATAGATCGGGAGAAGTACGCGATCAGCCGTATCGTCCAGAGAGGATAACCGGGACCCTTCGGTGCGGACCGCGCAATGAAGTTACCAGGCTGGAAGTTATCCGGATACGCGCTGGCGGAAATGCACCCGGGAGCCGCGAATGCGAACACGCCTAGAGAGGCGAGGTAGCTTTCGCCGTATCGTCCGCGTTAAGGACCCCAAGAGGGAGGAGCCAGGCTTTAATCGAGGCCAACTCATCCAAAGCAGAGTGGAACCGCGTCGTTAGGCGTCTCTGCAGCGAAAGCTGCAGGGGCGCCTTTTTTGATTAGGTCTGTCCGTATGCGATAGGAATAGAAGGTGGGGGGAAACTATGTTCAAGAGAATCCGATCCGACATCCAGGCGGTGTTCGACAACGACCCGGCGGCCCGAAGCTGGTTCGAAGTGATCTTTACTTATTCCGGTCTGCATGCGATTTGGAGCCACCGGATAGCGCACCTTTTCTACCGCCGTCGTTGGTATAGCGCTGCACGTACGATTTCGCAGATCAGCCGGTTCTTCACCGGTATCGAGATCCATCCGGGTGCGCGGATCGGCAGCCGGCTGTTTATCGACCATGGGATGGGCGTTGTAATCGGGGAAACTTGCGAAATTGGGGACGATGTGGTTATCTATCAGGGAGTCACTTTGGGCGGAAGCGGTAAGGAAAAAGGGAAACGCCACCCGACCGTCGGCAACAATGTCGTTATTGGTTCGGGGGCAAAGGTGCTTGGTTCGTTTAAGATCGGAGACCAAGCAAATATCGGAGCGAATTCGGTTGTCCTAAAAGAGGTGCCGGCCGGCAGCACCGTGGTCGGCATCCCCGGCAAAGTGGTTCGCCAGGACGGAAAACCCCTGGACCGCCTCAGCCATCAACTGCCCGATCCGGTGGTCGACGCGATGCGCGAGATGCAGCGTGAGATCGAACAACTGCGCGGCGAAGTCCTCGAACTCAGAGAGCAGCTTCGCGAGAAACAGCCAAGCGAGCTGTGAGCAGCTGCTACTGCTGCTGTAGGGCGGACGAGTTAGCGAGACGTTCAGGCTAAACAGCGCGATACACGGTTTGTTGGTTGAGGGCTGATGGTAGCCATGCGATCGTGGTTTCCGATTTAATGGACCCCAGAGACGTTAATGTGTTGGAATTCCGGCGTTCTCCATAGTAACGGACAGAGATGACGTTATTTGCCTAAGATCAGCTGTTTAGTATGTGATTTGAACGAAATAAGGCAACTGGAGTCCGTTAAGCGGGGAAATACCCGGGAAATGGGAGAATAACATCCCTGAGGTCCGTTAGAGGCCGACATCGGCTGGAGAGAGGAAGTAGCGGGGCTGTCAGCCGACTGAATTCAAGATTCGACGCCGAATCCGCTCCCTTGAGCCACTTCGTGATGGGAAGCCGATTTAAAACCACCTCAGTTAATCAAGGTTTTCAAATGGGGTTATCAGCACCGAGAAGGTTGGATGAAGGAGAGAGGGAGTAGCGGAGCGTAGGCAGACCTACGTGAGCAACGGAGCGACCGACTGAATTCAAGATTCGACGCCGCTTCCGCTCCCTGAGCCACTTCGTGATGGGAAGCCGATTTGAAAACGACCTCAGTCAAATCAAGGTTTTCAAATGGGGTTATCAGCACCGAGAAGGTTGGATGAAGGAGAGAGGGAGTAGCGGAGCGTAGGCAGACCTACGTGAGCAACGGAGCGACCGACTGAATTCAAGATTCGACGCCGCTTCCGCTCCCTGAGCCACTTCGTGATGGGAAGCCGATTTGAAAACGACCTTACAAGGAAGGAAAGTGCAGAATGGGATTGCAGATTTATAACACCTTAACCCGGGCCAAGGAAGAGTTCGTTAGTCTGACGCCGGGAAAAGTGAAGATGTATGTTTGCGGACCTACCGTCTACGGTTATATTCATATTGGGAACGCGCGGCCGATGATCTTCTTTGACGTGGTGCGCAGTTACCTGGAGAATCAGCAATATGATGTGAATTACGTCGTCAACTTTACGGACGTGGACGATAAACTGATCCGCAAGGCGGAAGAAATGAATCTGACCGTGCCCGAAGTGGCTGAGATGTTCATTAAAGCCTATTACGAGGATCTGGACGGCCTCGGAATTCCGCGGGCTACGGCGAATCCACGGGTTACGGAGAACATGGAAGTGATCATCGATTTTATCCGCGACCTGGAGCAAAAAGGGTTTGCCTACGAAAGCGGCGGGGACGTGTTCTATCGTACGAACAAATTCCCGGATTACGGCAAGTTGTCCGGACAAAATATCGGCGAGCTGCAGTTCGGTATCCGCATTGACGTGGACGATCGCAAGGAAAATCCGGAGGATTTCGTACTCTGGAAAGCGGCCAAGCCCGGTGAAATTCATTGGAGCAGCCCTTGGGGCGAAGGTCGCCCTGGCTGGCATATTGAATGCTCGGCGATGTCCCGGCAATTGCTGGGTGACACGCTGGATATCCACGGCGGAGGCCAGGACCTGCAGTTCCCTCACCACGAATGCGAGGTAGCGCAGTCGGAAGCCGCCACCGGCAAGCCGTTGGCCAATTACTGGATGCATAACGGATATATCAATATCGACGGGGAGAAGATGTCCAAATCCCTCGGCAATGGCGTTCTTGTTAAGGATTTGCGCGCGCTATACAAACGGGAAGCGATCCGCTACTTCATGCTGTCGACTCATTATCGCAATCCGCTGAATTTCTCGGAAGAAACGATGCAACAGGCGGAACGCAGTGTAGAGCGGATCAGCAACGCTGCAAACAATCTACGTCATCGGATGAATGCGGCACCGCAAGGCGGCGAGTCGAAAATTACGCTGGAGTGGGCAGAGAAGCTGGAAGAGGTACGTAGTTTGTTCCATGCCAAAATGCAAGACGACTTCAACACCCCGGATGCGATTACGGCGGTGTTTGAATGGGTGAGCGAAGTCAATACGCTGCTGCAGCAGCCGGTAGCCGCCCGCGGCGATCTGGAAGCGGCGCTACGGCTGTTCGAGGAGATGAACGGCGTGCTGCGCATCGCCTTGCCGCCGGAGACCGAACTGCCCGGCGAAGAGATCGAAGCGCTGATCGCGGAGCGGGCCGAAGCGCGGAAGGCCAAGAACTGGGCGCGCGCGGACGAAATTCGCGACCTGCTGGACGCCCGGGGCATCGTGCTCGAGGACACGCCGCAGGGCATGAGATGGCGGCGCAAATGAGCGAGCCGCACGGGCCGGGCGCAGGGCAAGAGGCGCTGACCGGGCCGCTGCCGCCCCTTGCCCCTGGTTGCGGGTCTGCGGCCCCAGAGCACGGCATATCCGCCGAGCTCTGGTTCCCCGACCCGCCCGCCAAGCCCGCCCGGCTGCTGCCGCCGCTCGCCCTCGCCTACATCGGCGACGCCGTCTACGAAGTCGCCGTCCGCCAGCATGTGATGGCCCGCCCGAATTTGCGGCCCCACCACCTGCATGGCCAGTCGACGAAGTATGTCTCGGCCAAGGCGCAAGCGCGGCTCCTGGAGCTGATCGAGCCGCTGCTAACCGAGGAAGAGAGAGACGTTGTTCGTCAAGGGCGCAACGCCAAATCCGGCACGGTGCCGAAGAACGCCAACGTGCTGGATTATCGCCTTGCCACCGCTTTTGAGAGCTTGGTGGGGTACCTGTATTATACCGGAGCGCATGACCGCCTCCGCGGGTTGATCGCCGAAGGGTTCGCCCATTTGGAGGATAACCGGGACCGCGGCTAAATACGCGTCACCATTGCATAGGAGGATTCCGATGGAGGAACAAGAATGGATTGGCGGTAAGCATTCGCTGCTCGAAGCGCTGCATGCTGGACGCACGATCAATAAAATATGGGTGGCCGAAGGCGCCCAGAAGCATCTAACCCAGCCCATCGTGGCTGAAGCCAAAAAACACGGCGTCATCGTGCAGTTCGTCGACAAGCGCAAGCTGGACCAAATGGCACCCGGCTTGCAGCATCAAGGGGTGGTCGCCCAGGTCGCTCCATACGCCTACGCTGAGGTGGAGGATTTGCTGGCTCGTGCGAAGGAACGCGGCGAAGACCCGTTCTTGCTGATTTTGGACGAGATCGAGGATCCGCATAACCTGGGTTCGATATTACGGACGGCCGAATGCACGGGGGTACATGGGGTAATTATCCCTAAACGCCGCTCGGTTGCAGTAACGGCTACGGTGTCCAAAACCTCTGCCGGGGCTGTGGAGTACATTCCCGTCGCTCGGGTGACAAATCTGGTGCAGACGATGGAGCAACTGAAGGAAGCGGGCGTATGGATCGTCGGTACAGACGTAGGTGCAAAAGAAGAGATGTACCGCAGCGGCAACGTGCTGACGGGACCAGTGGCGATCGTCATCGGCAATGAGAACAAAGGCATGGGACGCCTGGTTCGGGAGACTTGCGACGTCCTGGTCAAGCTCCCGATGAATGGTCGGTTAAATTCGCTGAATGCCTCCGTCGCCGCCGGGGTTATTATGTACGAAGTGCTGCGCAGACGACGCGCTGAAGGATAAAGGCCATGCGCGATTTGCGCGATGTGCTATTGGTTGACGGATACAATATGATCGGCGGGTGGGCCGAGTTGGCCGAATTGTCCAAACGGGATCTGCAAGCCGCAAGGGACAGGTTGCTTGAGCGGCTCGCCGATTATCAAGCCTACTCCGGGAGAAAGGTGATCGTCGTCTTTGATGCCTATCGGGTTCCGGGGCTTGGGAAGGCCTATTCCCAAAACAAGGTGGAGATGTACTTTACCAAGGAGAAGGAAACGGCGGACGAATGTATAGAACGCTTGGTCGGCGAGCTCAAGCACCGTCGACGGCAGATTTACGTCGCAACAAGCGATATGGTGGAGCAACACGTGATTTTTGGTCAAGGGGCATTGCGGGTGTCGGCCAGGGAGCTCCTAATCCAAGTAGAGCAAAGCGAGAAGGAAATCCAGGCGAAAATCGCCGAGCGCAGCGCCAATTCTAGCCGCAACACCCTCGATGCCAAGCTGACCCCAGAGCAGCGTAAGCTGTTCGAACGATGGCGCAGGGAATGAAAGGGCATTCTCCAGTTCTGCTACCAAATGACCTTGACAAAGTTCGACTTTACATCTTTTGGTACTTTTGCGGTTGACGCTAATATGCACCTTCATATATACTGTTCGTATTACTTGAATGAGTGACGGGGAACCGTGCGTTGCGGCCGGAGGGATTTGTGGTGAGTGTCAAACTCGAAACATGGGTAAGGTTTGACTATGAGATCCAAAGTGACGAAGACATTGTCGAGGCGGTTCGGGAAGGCGACAGTGAAGCGTTGGAGTACTTGATTAACAAGTACCGGAGCTTCGTGCGCGCTAAGGCCAGATCTTATTTTCTGATCGGCGCGGATCGTGAGGACATTATCCAGGAAGGCATGATCGGACTCTACAAATCGATCCGGGACTTTCGGGGGGATAAGCTCGCTTCTTTCAAAGCGTTCGCGGAGTTGTGCATCACGAGGCAGATCATTACCGCGATTAAGACGGCTACGAGGCAGAAGCATATTCCGCTTAATTCGTACGTTTCTTTGGACAAGCCGATCTACGATGAAGAATCGGATCGGACGTTGCTCGATGTCATTTGCGGCACTCAGGTGAGTGATCCGGAAGAATTGATTATCAATCAAGAGGAGTTCACCGGCCTAGAGGACAAGATGTCCGAAATCCTCAGTGATCTGGAGCGCAAAGTGCTTATGCTGTATTTGGACGGAAGATCCTATCAGGAAATCGCAGTAGATTTGAATCGACACGTGAAATCGATCGATAATGCCCTGCAACGCGTAAAGCGTAAGCTGGAACGTTATTTGGAAGTGCGCGATGGCAGCATCTGAACTAATTCTTATTTAATGAGGTATTACATAAACAAGTAGACTCAAGGGTTGCCTGGTTGTAAACTGGACCCTCAGTCAAGGACACTTTTAAAAAAAAGAGTTAAGCAGCACTCAAGAGATGATTCCTGTATTGTACAGGGGTCATCTTTTTTAATCCCCACTGGTACCTGTAATGGTTGTAATAATGGATATACCGATTAATTTCTCGTCTTAATTCAGTAAAGGTTTGACAGTGTCGGCTCTTCACATGATCTTTCATGTGACCATAGAAAGACTCCTGGGGTGCATTATCCCAGCAGTTACCGCGTCTGGACATGGATTGTCCTAGACCCTCGTCTCTTAATAGTTTCTGGTAGGCGGGGCTGGTATAATGACCACCTTGGTCAGAATGAATGAAGGCGTTGTTATGCAACTTTAAGCGCTTTTGTTTCATTAACAACCGTATTGTTTCTGTAGCTATGGGAAGTTGGAGGGTGGTGGATAAGTTATGAGCAACAAGCTCACCGGTAGATGCATCCAGGATGGTCGACAAATAGGCCGTCTGGGATTTTCCGTACGGAAGGTATGTGATATCTGTTAGCAGCACGAGACCTGGAATCCCCTTCTTAAAGTCTCTCTGTAACTTGTTTTCAAGCGTACGGTGTTCTTGGGTAGCTTTAGCCATACGTCGGTACGGGTTGGCTTTCCGATGCGGGCACACGAGGTTAAACTTCTTCATCAATCTCCGGATACGTTTCAGGTTGTATACCGTACCGTAGTCATTTTCTAAAGTCATCTTGATGGACCGAGAGCCCTTTTTGAAACCTCTCCGATTAAAGGCCCTTTTGATCAGGTCTCCAGCCTTCTCATCTGCTTGAGCACGTTCAAGTCGCCGATCTGCAGTATCTAGATAGTTGTAGTACCCAGAGCGAGACACACCAAGCAACTCACAGAAATAACGTGTCATTCGCTGTAGCCCTTGCTTTACGGCATTCTGTATGAGCTCAAAGCACTCAGTCTTGCTCAGTTTTTCTCCGTTTGCTAACAGCCTCCTTTCGTTCTTGTCTAACTTTTTTACATAGGCCAGCTGTTCCTCTAAAAGTCTAATCTTCGCTTCCTGCCTAGCGATGATCTCTTCTTGGGATAATACTCGTTTGGAAGGACGAAGCACGGCATCTTTACGGGAGTCCACTAATCCAACAATACCATCCTTTTCGTAAGCCTTCTTCCATCGATCGGCACACTGCTCCACTCGCTTCATCCCGAGTATTTCTACATCGAATCCGTTCGTTTCAAAGATTTCTCTCGGTGTTTGACCTAATAAATATTGTTCGATAAATAGACGCTTGAATTCATCCGCGTAGGTTATCGACTTTTCACTTACTCGTAGAACGTTCGGATTCTTCGATAATCGTTCCTGCTCGTTATGATTAAAATACTTTTTGCCCATCTTGTCCGCCCCCTAATGTTAACTTCAGTATACAAAAAGGTACCCATACGACTAAACACTTTTTTTCAAGTGTCCAGTGTATGGGTACCAGTTTAGTTGCAGGAGGCCCTTTTTTTACCACGATTAATCGTTGTTCTATGGACTCATAGCGGCCGTGACTTTGCGGATTTACTTGCCGTATCCGACTTCTTCTCCTCTACTTCTCTGCAGCGTTTCTCCAAAGGATTCTCCCCCTACGGGTTTATCTTCCAATTCCATGAGTTATACTATAAATAATCGAAGAGGTTAGCTGGATGTCTCGTTGACACGGGTAGTGCCATGTGATAAAGTGTTTTAGGTAGGCCTAATTTTGTGTTTCCCTTTTTTAGGTGACAAACATTCGATTTAGGTCAATATAGAGACAGCTCATTTAGAATGTCTTCGGGAGGTGCACATCATGCGGGTAATAATTACGTTGGCTTGTACGAATTGCAAACAAAGAAACTACACGACAACGAAAAACAAGCGTAACCACCCCGACCGCATGGAGATGAAGAAATTTTGCAAGTTCTGTAACGAGCAAGTTCCTCATCGCGAAACCAGATAGTCTTTGGAGGTGTAGTCGCGCATGAAACGTAGTTTCAAGTCGTTGTTTTCTTTTTTCTCTGAGAGCTGGGCTGAGCTTAAAAAGGTTCGCTGGCCTAATCGTAAAGAGCTGACTAATTATACGCTGATTGTGCTCGGTACAATTACCGTTGTCGCGATTTATTTTTGGGTTCTGGACATCGGCATCTCTGCTGTGATCGAAGCGATAATTTAAGAAGGGTCCTTAGGTGGCTTGATATGGAAAAAAGATGGTATGTCGTTCATACCTATTCCGGGTATGAGAACAAAGTCAAAGCCAATTTGGAAAAACGCGTCGAGTCTATGGGCATGGAAGACAAGATATTCCGCGTTCTTGTTCCGATGGAAGAAGAAGTGGTAAACAAAGACGGTAAGAAGAAGACCGTCATGCGTAAAGTTTACCCCGGTTACGTCTTGGTGGAAATGATCCAAACCGACGATTCTTGGTATGTTGTTCGCAACACACCGGGAGTCACCGGGTTTGTTGGCTCCACGGGTTCTGGCTCCAAACCTACGCCGCTGCTCCCTGAAGAAGTGGATCAGATTTTGGCGCATATGGGGATGGAGGAGCCGAAGCCGGTCATCGAATTCGAGCTCAAAGAATCCGTACGCATCAAAGTTGGTCCGTTTGCCAATTTTGTTGGCTCGGTAGAAGAGATTCTGACCGAGAAGAGCAAGGTCAAGGTTCACGTCAACATGTTTGGACGAGAAACCCCGCTTGAGCTGGATTACACTCAAGTGGAGAAGATATAATTGGCTATTCAAAAAGTCGAGTTTTCAGCACCGAGAAGGTTGGATGAAGCTGGGGACTGAGTAGCAGAGCGTAGCTGGAAGCTACGTGAGCAACGGAAGGCCCGGGTGAATTCAAGATTCGATGCCGAATCCGCTTCATGATTACTTCGTGATCAAAAGTTGACTTTTTGAATTTCCTCTATTAAGGTTTCTTAGGGTTTTGAAGTGGGAGGAGCCGAAGGGTTCCGTCTACCACAATTAGGGCAAGGAGGTGTTTTACATGGCGAAAAAAGTTATCAAAGTGGTAAAACTGCAAATTCCTGCAGGTAAAGCGAACCCTGCACCTCCGGTAGGTCCGGCGTTGGGTCAAGCGGGTGTCAACATCATGGCATTCTGTAAGGAATTTAACGCACGTACCGCCGATCAAGCAGGTTTGATCATTCCGGTTGAAATTTCGGTGTTTGAAGACCGTTCTTTTACTTTCATCACCAAAACTCCTCCGGCAGCCGTTCTGCTTCGTGTTGCAGCGAAGATCGAGAAGGGTTCCGGCGAACCGAACAAGAAGAAAGTGGCTACCGTGAAACGCGATACCGTTCGTCAAATCGCGGAGCAAAAAATGCCTGACCTGAACGCAGCATCCGTTGAAGCGGCTATGCGCATGGTTGAAGGTACCGCTCGCAGTATGGGCATCACGATTCAAGACTAATCTTGGATCCTCGGATGAAATTAATCTATGCGACAAGCATTGTTAGTTTTCATCCTCAGTGGGAGGAATTTCCGCTAATACCACAAAGGAGGACGAATTCATGGCTAAACACGGTAAGAAATACCTGGAAGCCGCTAAGCTGATTGACAGCGAAGCGACATATGAGCCTTCTGAAGCCGTTGAACTGGTGAAGAAGGCAGCGACTGCAAAATTCGACGAAACCGTTGAAGCTGCAGTGCGTTTGGGCGTAGACCCTCGTAAACAAGACCAAGCCGTTCGTGGTGTCGTTGTTCTGCCGCATGGCACGGGCAAAACCCAACGCGTATTGGTATTCGCCAAAGGTGAAAAAGTGAAGGAAGCGGAAGCGGCCGGAGCAGATTTCGTTGGCGATCAAGACATGATCAACAAAATCCAACAAGGCTGGTTCGAGTTCGATGTCTGCGTAGCTACACCGGACATGATGAGCGAAGTTGGTAAGCTTGGCCGTCTGCTCGGCGGTAAAGGCCTTATGCCTAACCCTAAAGCAGGCACGGTTACGTTTGACGTAGCTAAAGCCGTTCAAGAAATCAAAGCGGGTAAAATTGAGTATCGTTTGGATAAAGCAGGTCAAATCCATGCGCCGATCGGTAAAGTATCGTTTACTTCCGAACAATTGAATGAGAACCTCAAAGCTCTCATCGACGCATTGAACCGGGCAAAACCGGCTGCTGCCAAAGGCGTATACTTGAAGAATATCGCGATTTCTTCGACCATGGGCCCAAGCGCTCGCGTGAATACAGCCGTTTACAGATAATACCTTCCGCACTTTCCGGATCGGGGATTGACACGCTAGTGTCGCCTTGGTATACTGAAACAGTTGTTTTATGTGAGACTTAAATAAGAATATGCTTACCGTAGACAGTAGGTGCCGTAAGGCTTAATTTCCTACCGAGGTGTTGTGATAGAACGTCAATGCATGCAGCGTTGCTGTGTACAGATGATCCATCAAGCCTTCGTGATTTCTGCGGAGGCTTTTTCAATGCCTTGCGGATATAGCAATAGGCTCATGAATCTAAATAGGAGGTGTGCAGTTTGGCAAACGCAAATGTCATTCAAGCAAAACAAGAAGCCGTTGAAGTTGTAACAACGAAATTGCGCGAAAGCGCAACGACTGTTGTTGCGGACTACCGCGGATTGAATGTTGCTCAAGTTACCGAACTCCGCAAACAGCTTCGTGAAGCTGGCGTGGAATTCCAAGTGCTTAAGAACACGCTCGTTCGTCGCGCTACCGCTGCTGCGGAATTGACTGAGCTGGACGAAGTGTTGACCGGTCCTACGGCCATCGCGTTCAGTGCGGAAGATGCAGTAGCTCCAGCCAAAATCTTGAGCGATTTCGCCAAGAAGAACGATGCTCTGAAAGTGAAAGGTGGCGTGGTTGAAGGCCGTGTTGTTGGCGTCGACCAAATCAAAGCGTTGGCGGATCTTCCGTCCCGCGAAGGTCTCCTTTCGATGCTCCTCAGCGTGCTTCAAGCACCAGTGCGCAACTTCGCATTGGCTGTCAAAGCCGTTGCCGAGAAAGAAGAAGCAAGCGCGTAAGTTAGCCTTGCGGAAGCAAGTCATCTGATTCGCAAAAAAATAAACTATTATATAATGGAGGTTCTACCATGAGTAAAGAAGCAATCTTGGAAGCAATCAAAGGTATGACCGTTCTTGAACTGAACGATCTCGTTAAAGCAATCGAAGAAGAATTCGGCGTAACTGCAGCAGCTCCGGTTGTTGTAGCTGGCGGCGGCGGCGGTGCTGTAGCAGCTGAAGAACAATCCGAATTCGACGTAATCCTGACTAACGCTGGTGCTTCCAAAATCAACGTTATCAAAGTGGTTCGCGAAATCACAGGCCTCGGCTTGAAAGAAGCAAAAGACTTGGTTGATAACGCACCAAAACCACTGAAAGAAAAAGTGGGCAAAGAAGAAGCAGACAGCGTGAAAGCGAAATTGGAAGAAGCAGGCGCAACTGTAGAAGTGAAGTAATCGCTACTTCTCCTATAACAAACCCCTTGAACTTGATTCAAGGGGTTTGTTGCTTATCTCCCCTTACTTCATTCGGCGGGAATGGATATAATAGGGGACATACCGTTTAATTGATCATAAGTATTAATGGAGGGAACACGGAATCATGTCAGATCACTATTACTCCAACAAGCCGACCGCGGCTCATGATCGGAAGACTTGGGAGGCTATGCTGCGGGGACAAACCTTACGTTTTGTCAGTGATGCGGGTGTGTTTGCCAAAGGGGGCGTTGATTTCGGAAGTCGTACCTTGATCGAGGCGATGGACATACCGGAGGATGCCGAAGTGCTGGATGTAGGCTGCGGGTACGGACCGATTGGGCTTACGGCGGCCAGGTTGGCTAGTCGAGGGCATGTGATGATGATCGACGTGAACTCACGTGCTGTGGAGTTGGCTAAGGAAAATGCAGCCGCCAACGGAGTGAACAACGTGACGATAGCGGAAAGTGATCTGTTCTCGGCGGTAGGGGAACGGCAATTTGACGTGGTGCTGACCAATCCGCCCATTCGCGCCGGCAAGGCCACGGTTCATGCGATCTTCGAAGGTGCCTATGAACGCTTGCGTTCGGGCGGATCGCTATGGGTGGTTATTCAGAAGAAACAAGGTGCGCCTTCGGCGAAGGCGAAGTTGGAGTCGCTATTTGCTCAAGTGGAGGAAGTAACGAAGGATAAAGGGTACCGGATCTATAAAGCCGTCAAAGCTTGAATTGGAATTAAGGTTGACTTGACAAAATCGATATGTTATTATTATAAAATGTCAGCATTAGGATGCCCTCGGTGGCTTTAGTTTAGTGAAATGTCAATAGCTTTGCGAAAACAATGCATAAAAATGTGTTGTTTTACGTATAATATGCACATTTTGGATAAACTAATAAATACGGGGACATCAGAGCAGAAACAGACACGGATAAATGATGCTCTTTTTTCGAAAGCATTCGATAAGGGCTTTTCTTTATTTGTGGATGAATCCGTATGGTCCTATTATAAGGGCACAAACACGGGTTCGCAATGTATTTTTAAAGTGAGTAGACATGAGGGGTGAGTTTAAGTTGGCAGGACATCTTGTTCAATATGGTCGACGCACTCGGCGTAGTTATGCGCGAATTAACGAGATACTCGAAGTACCGAACCTGATCGAAATCCAGCAGAAATCCTATGAGTGGTTCTTGGAAGAAGGCCTTCGGGAAATGTTCCAAGATATCTCGCCGATTCAGGATTTCACCGGGAATCTGGTGTTGGAGTTTATCGATTACAGCCTGGGCGAACCGAAGTATACGGTGGATGACGCGAAGGAACGCGACGTTACCTATGCGGCGCCGCTTCGGGTCAAAGTCCGGCTTATTAATAAGGAAACCGGCGAAGTCAAAGAGCAGGAAGTATTCATGGGAGATTTCCCGCTGATGACCGAAACCGGTACGTTCATTATTAACGGTGCGGAACGGGTTATTGTCAGCCAGTTGGTTCGCTCTCCTAGCGTCTATTTCAGCACGAAAGTGGATAAGAACGGGAAGAAAATGTATACCGCAACCGTTATTCCAAACCGCGGCGCTTGGCTTGAGTTGGAGACGGACGCGAAGGATATTATTTATGTGCGGATCGATCGCACGCGCAAAATTCCGGTAACCGTGCTGCTTCGTGCGCTTGGCTTCGGAACAGATGCGGAAATTCTAGAATTGCTCGGCAACGATGAGTATATTCGTAATACGCTCGACAAAGACAATACGGATTCGACGGAGAAAGCGCTGATCGAAATCTATGAACGTCTGCGTCCGGGCGAGCCGCCGACTCTTGAGAATGCGAAGAGCTTGCTCGTAGCTCGCTTCTTCGATCCAAAACGTTACGATTTGGCCAATGTCGGCCGTTACAAAATCAATAAAAAGCTGCATATCAAAAACCGTTTGTTCAACCAACGTCTCGCGGAGTCGTTGATTGACACGACTACAGGTGAAATCATCGCCGAAGCCGGACAAATGGTGGATCGTCGTCTGTTGGACGAGATTTTGCCACTTCTTGAGAACAATGTTGGTTTCAAGAATTACCATGTTGCCGGCGGTGTGCTTGATGCGGATGATGTGCCTTTGCAAACCATCGACGTATTCTCGCCGATTGAAGACGGCAAAGTGGTTAAGGTGATTGCGAACCGCAACATCGATAAATCGGTGAAGCATATCACGCCTGCTGATATTATTTCTTCAATCAGCTATTTTATCAATCTGCTGCACGGCATCGGCAGCACGGATGATATCGACCATCTCGGCAACCGTCGTTTGCGTTCGGTCGGTGAGCTCTTGCAGAACCAATTCCGCATTGGCTTGTCCCGGATGGAACGCGTCGTGCGCGAAAGAATGTCGATTCAGGACGCGAATGTGATCACGCCGCAGGCTTTGATCAATATTCGTCCGGTCATTGCATCGATCAAAGAGTTCTTCGGCAGCTCCCAGTTGTCGCAGTTCATGGACCAAACGAACCCGCTTGCTGAGTTGACTCACAAACGCCGTTTGTCCGCACTGGGTCCTGGTGGTTTGACCCGGGAACGCGCCGGCATGGAAGTTCGTGACGTTCACCCGTCCCACTACGGCCGGATGTGTCCGATCGAGACGCCGGAAGGTCCGAACATCGGTTTGATCAACTCCTTGTCGACGTTTGCGAGAATTAACGAGTACGGCTTTATCGAAGCTCCGTATCGTTGGGTTGATCCGAAGACGGGAGTCGTTACCGATCAAGTCGCTTACCTGACGGCAGATGAGGAAGACAACTATATCATTGCCCAGGCCAATGCGAAGTTGACCGAAGATAACAAGTTCGAAGATGAATCGGTTATCGTTCGTTACAACAAACAGTCGGATAACATCTTGACCATGCCGAGCAGCCGTGTAGATTACATGGATATTTCGCCGAAACAGGTCGTATCCGTCGCGACAGCGTTGATTCCTTTCTTGGAAAATGACGACTCGAACCGTGCGCTTATGGGTTCGAACATGCAGCGTCAAGCGGTACCGTTGCTCATTCCGAAGGCTCCGCTCGTCGGAACCGGGATGGAGCATAAATCGGCCAAGGACTCCGGGGTCTGCATCGTGTCGAAATACGATGGGATCATCGAACGTTCGGCGGCTAACGAAATTTGGCTGCGCCGCGTTGAAGTCGTGGACGGCAAGGAAGTCAAAGGCGACCTTGTTAAACATAAATTACACAAATTTATGCGTTCTAACCAAGGAACCTGCATTAACCAACGTCCGATCGTGAAGCGGGGAGACGTTATCAAGAAAGGTGACATCCTGGCCGACGGTCCTTCGACGGAAATGGGCGAATTGGCACTTGGCCGTAACGTAGTCGTTGCCTTTATGACTTGGGAAGGTTACAACTACGAGGATGCGATCCTGCTTAGTGAGAAGCTGGTGAAGGAAGACGTATACACTTCGATCCACATCGAGGAATACGAATCCGAAGCCCGCGATACGAAGCTGGGGCCGGAAGAAATTACCCGCGACATTCCAAATGTCGGCGAAGAAGCGTTGCGTAACCTGGACGAACGCGGCATTATCCGCGTCGGTGCGGAAATTGCCGCCGGCGATATCCTGGTTGGTAAAGTGACGCCGAAGGGCGTAACCGAACTGACGGCGGAAGAACGCCTGTTGCACGCCATCTTCGGGGAGAAGGCTCGCGAAGTTCGCGACACTTCTCTGCGCGTACCGCATGGTACGGACGGGATCGTTGTTGATGTGAAGGTGTTTACCCGCGATAACGGCGACGAATTGCCGCCGGGCGTGAATCAACTCGTTCGCGTGTACATCGCGCAAAAACGGAAAATCTCCGAAGGCGACAAAATGGCCGGACGCCATGGTAACAAAGGGGTCGTGGCTCGTATTTTGCCGGAAGAAGATATGCCGTTTATGCCGGACGGAACACCGGTACAGGTTGTCCTGAATCCGCTGGGCGTACCTTCCCGGATGAATATTGGGCAGGTATTGGAAATTCACCTGGGTATGGCTGCCTTAAAAATGGGGATTCACGTGGCTACGCCGGTATTCGATGGGGCGAACGAAGAAGATGTGTTCGATACGATGGAAGAAGCCGGTATGCAACGTAACGGTAAAACGATCCTTTATGATGGTCGGACGGGTGAACCGTTTGAACGTGAAGTTACCGTCGGTGTCATGCACATGATCAAACTCGCGCACATGGTTGATGATAAAATCCATGCCCGTTCGACAGGTCCTTACTCGCTCGTTACGCAGCAGCCGCTGGGTGGTAAAGCTCAGTTTGGCGGACAGCGTTTCGGGGAGATGGAAGTGTGGGCGTTGGAGGCTTATGGCGCCGCTTATACGCTGCAAGAGATTCTTACCGTCAAATCGGATGACGTGGTTGGTCGGGTGAAAACCTACGAGTCCATCGTCAAGGGAGAAAACGTGCCTGAACCGGGCGTGCCTGAATCGTTTAAGGTCTTGATCAAAGAGCTGCAAAGCTTGGGTATGGACGTCAAGATCCTGACCGAAAACGAAGAAGAGATCGAGATGAAAGAGATCGACGACGAGGATGATGCGTCGGGCGACAAGCTCAGTCTCAATCTGGAAGGCGCAGAAGTCGGCGTAGAATAGAGCGTTATACAGTCAAATCAGGACTTGGTTAAGGAGGGATGCTCCTTGTTGGACGTCAACAACTTCGAGTTTATGAAAATTGGGCTTGCTTCCCCAGATAAAATTCGTTCTTGGTCCCGCGGAGAAGTAAAGAAACCGGAAACGATCAACTATCGCACATTGAAGCCAGAGAAGGAAGGGCTGTTCTGCGAAAAGATTTTTGGCCCAACCAAAGACTGGGAATGTCATTGCGGTAAATATAAACGCGTTCGCTACAAAGGCGTCGTCTGCGACCGCTGCGGCGTTGAGGTTACCCGCGCTAAAGTGCGCCGTGAACGGATGGGGCATATCGAACTGGCGGCGCCGGTGTCTCATATTTGGTACTTCAAAGGGATCCCGAGCCGGATGGGCCTTGCGCTCGACATGTCTCCTCGTTCCCTGGAAGAGATCATTTATTTTGCATCTTATGTCGTAACCGATCCCGGCGAAACGCCGCTGGAGAAAAAGCAACTTTTGTCCGAGAAAGAATACCGCAGCTACCGCGAGAAATACGGCTACGGATTCCAGGCTGGTATGGGGGCGGAAGCGGTGAAGAAGCTGCTCCAGGATCTCGATATCGACAAAGAGCTTGATTTCCTGAAGGAAGAATTACGCACGGCCCAAGGTCAACGCCGTAACCGTGCAATTAAACGTTTGGAAGTCATCGAAGCGTTCAAAAGCTCCGGCAACGAGCCGGAGTGGATGATCCTCGACGTACTTCCAGTCATTCCGCCGGAACTGCGTCCGATGGTTCAGCTCGATGGCGGCCGTTTTGCAACGTCCGACTTGAACGATCTGTATCGCCGCGTGATCAACCGGAACAACCGGTTGAAACGATTGCTTGACCTGGGCGCGCCGGACATCATTGTTCAAAACGAGAAACGCATGCTGCAGGAAGCCGTTGACGCTCTGATCGACAACGGTCGTCGCGGCCGTCCGGTTACAGGTCCAGGCAACCGTCCATTGAAATCCCTGAGCCATATGCTCAAAGGGAAACAAGGTCGGTTCCGGCAGAACCTGCTCGGGAAACGGGTTGACTACTCCGGTCGTTCTGTTATCGTCGTAGGCCCGTATCTGAAAATGTACCAATGCGGTTTGCCGAAGGAAATGGCGCTGGAGTTGTTCAAGCCTTTCGTCATGAAAGAGCTGGTTAACAAAGGTTTAGCCCATAACATCAAGAGCGCAAAACGCAAAGTTGAACGTGTCAGTCCGGAAGTTTGGGACGTGCTCGAAGAAGTCATTAAGGAGCATCCGGTTCTCTTGAACCGTGCACCTACGCTTCACCGTCTCGGCATCCAGGCGTTCGAGCCGATTCTGGTTGAGGGCCGTGCCATCCGTCTGCATCCGCTCGTTTGTACGGCGTACAATGCCGACTTCGACGGTGACCAAATGGCTGTTCACGTGCCGTTGTCTGCGGAAGCTCAAGCGGAAGCTCGTATCTTGATGCTTGCATCGGGCAACATTTTGAACCCGAAAGACGGTAAACCTGTCGTTACGCCTTCGCAGGACATGGTCCTCGGCTCCTACTATCTGACGATGGATAACAAGGAAGCCAAAGGCGCCGGTATGATTCTGTCTTCGATTAACGAAGCGGTATCGGCTTATCAACGCGGCACGGCTTCTCTGCATGCGCGGGTAGCGATTCCAACTAAAGCGTTGGGCAAAACCAGCTTTACGGAAGCACAGCAAAATGCTTTGCTGATCACGACCGTGGGTAAAATCATTTTCAATGAGATTTTCCCGGCTAGTTTCCCATATATCAACGAAGCAACTCGGGTGAACTTGTTCCAAGGAACGCCGGATCATTACTTTATCCATGATAAAGGCGCCAATGTTCTGGAACGCATCATGGCTGCTCCGCAAGCAGGCGGTGTCGGCAAGGAATACCTAGGCGAAATTATCGGCCGCTGCTTCGAAATCTACCATACGACGGAAACCTCCATCATTCTGGACAGAATCAAGCAAACTGGCTTTACTTACTCGACTCGCGCGGGTGTAAGTATCGCGGTGGCGGACGTTATCGTGCCTCAGGAGAAGCAGGAGATCCTGCGTGATTCCGATGAGAAAGTACGGGTTGTAACGAATCAATACCGTCGCGGTTTGATTACCAATGAAGAACGGTATGACCGCGTTATCGATATCTGGTCCAAATGTAAGGACCAAATTACCGACGTGCTCATGAAATCGATGGATCGCTACAATTCCATCATGCTCATGGTTGACTCCAAGGCACGCGGTAACAAATCGCAGATCACCCAGCTGGGCGGTATGCGGGGGCTGATGGCCAACCCGGCGGGTCGGATCATCGAACTCCCGATCAAATCGAACTTCCGCGAAGGCCTGACCGTCCTCGAGTACTTCTTGTCGACGCACGGTGCGCGGAAAGGTTTGGCCGATACCGCGCTGCGGACCGCCGACTCCGGTTACTTGACACGCCGGCTTGTCGACGTGGCCCAGGACGTTATCGTTCGCGAAGAAGATTGCGGTACGGATAAAGGCTTTACCGTCAGCGTGATTCAAGATGGTAAAGAGGTTATCGAGGACCTGTACGACCGGATCGAAGGCCGTTACTCGTTCGAGACGATCAAGCATCCGCAGACGGGCGAGATCATCATTCATCGTAATGAATTGATCGACTCCGATAAAGCGCATGAAATCGTTGATGCAGGCATTGCCAAACTGCAAATTCGCTCCGTGCTCAGCTGCCGCGCTCGTCATGGCGTGTGCAAGAAGTGTTACGGACGCAACCTGGCCACCGGGAAACACGTGGAAATCGGGGAAGCCGTCGGAATTATTGCGGCTCAATCGATCGGTGAACCAGGGACACAGCTCACCATGCGTACGTTCCATACCGGGGGCGTTGCGGGTGACGATATTACCCAAGGTCTTCCGCGGATTCAGGAGCTATTCGAAGCTCGGAATCCGAAAGGTCAAGCAACGATCAGTGAGATCGACGGCGTGATTAAGGAGATCCGTGAAGCAAAGGACCGTCGCGAAATCGAGGTTCAAGGCGAAGCGGAAACGAAAGTTTACTCTGTTACTTACGGTTCTCGCCTGCGCGTCAGCGAAGGCGACGAGATCGAAGCCGGCGATGAATTGACGGATGGTTCGATCGACCCGAAAGAAATTTTGCGCATCAAAGGGATCCGCGGCGTACAGAACTACATTCTGCAGGAAGTACAACGCGTTTACCGGAACCAAGGCGTAGAAATCAACGACAAACACGTTGAAGTCATGATTCGCCAAATGCTGCGCAAGATCCGGATCGTAGATGCCGGCGATACGCCGCTCTTGCCGGGCTCTTTCGTTGACCTGCACGAGTATGAAGTTGCCAACAAAGACGCGATCCTCTCCGGGAAAGAGCCGGCGGTTGCCAAACCGGTTCTGCTCGGGATTACGAAAGCGTCGCTGGAAACTGATTCCTTCTTGTCCGCCGCTTCCTTCCAGGAAACGACGCGGGTGCTTACCGACGCTGCCATCAAAGGCAAAGTCGATAAGTTGCTCGGTTTGAAAGAGAATGTCATCATCGGTAAGCTGATTCCAGCCGGTACCGGCATGAATCGTTATCGCAGCATTCAATTTGAAGAACCGGAGCAAGATGAGACTGCAGAAGAAAGTTTGGAGCCTGTTTCTGTAGAGTAATCACTGAACGAAGATCATACCGGCGCGGCCCAGAAGCGTGTTGCATCCGGGGCGCGCCGGTCCTGTTTTATCGGGTGAATTCCGCTGAATAATTTGCTTGACATCGGCTATAGCGGAGTGATACTATATCATAGTGCGTGAGTACGGAATACCCTGTGCTTTGGAGGACGTCATGATGTCTAATGATAAAGGACTACGGGACGCACCGGTTAAGATCGGCACGAAGCAAACCATGCGAATGGTTGAACTTGGACGGGCCGAGGAAGTTTACGTTGCTGAGAATGCAGATCCGCGTCTTACGTCAAGGATCGTCGCCTTATGCAACCAACATGCCGTAAAAGTCACATATGTGGATACGATGGCCAATCTCGGCAAGGCTTGCGGGATTGAAGTGGGAGCGGCGATGGCTGCGATCGTAAAGTCATAGTTGATCGAAAATGTTTTTGCTAATGAGGGTAACTCCTTGGCAAAAACATTTCCTTTGTTCTTTTATGAACCGCCTGGGTCTGTGGGCTTAATCAAGAGGTTTGTAAAGAGATTTGAATTCTGAGGAAGGGGGTGGCAACAACATGCCAACAATTAACCAATTAGTACGTAAGGGACGCCAAGATAAGGTGTACAAATCCAAATCGCCAGCGTTGCAAAGAGGGTTTAACGCTCTGAAACGTGAGGCTACGGATTTGAGTTCTCCGCAAAAACGCGGTGTCTGCACTCGTGTAGGTACGATGACTCCGAAGAAACCGAACTCCGCACTTCGTAAATATGCTCGTGTTCGTTTGACGAACCGTGTAGAGGTGACGGCTTACATTCCGGGGATCGGTCATAACCTGCAAGAGCACAGTGTTGTACTGATTCGCGGCGGCCGGGTCAAAGACCTTCCGGGTGTACGTTACCATATCGTACGCGGAGCTTTGGATACCGCTGGGGTTAACAATCGGATGCAAGCTCGTTCCAAATACGGCGCGAAACGTCCGAAAGCGAAGAAGTCCTAAGATCATTCGTGATCGAAAGACGATTTTTCGAACTATCATTTCAATGAAGGTTCAAAAAGTTGGGTTTGGAGCACCGAGAAGGTTGGATGAAGCTAGAGTCTGAGTAGCGGAGCGTAGCTGTAAGCTACGTGAGCAACGGAGGGCTCGGCTGAATTCAAGATTCGATGTCGAATAAGCTTCTCTGTTCCTGCCTCGTGATCGAAAGACGAGTTTTTGAACTACAACTTGGTTTGAATTATTGCTGAAAGGGGGATAACAAACAATGCCACGCAAAGGTCCAGTTACGAAAAGAGACGTGTTGCCAGATCCAGTGTATAACAGCAAATTGGTTACTCGCTTGATCAACCGCATCATGCTTGACGGTAAACGCGGCGTTGCTCAAAGCATTCTATATAATGCGTTCAACATCATTCAAGAGCGCACGGGGAATGACCCTATGGAAGTGTTTGAAGCAGCGATCAAAAACATCATGCCTGTACTGGAAGTTAAAGCTCGTCGTGTCGGCGGCGCGAACTACCAGGTTCCAATCGAGGTTAAACCAGAGAGACGTACATCCTTGGGATTACGTTGGCTCGTAAACTACTCCCGCAACCGCGGTGAGAAAACGATGGAAGAGCGTTTGGCTGCTGAGATCATCGATGCATCCAACAACACGGGCGCTTCCGTGAAGAAACGCGAAGATACGCACAAGATGGCGGAAGCGAACAAAGCGTTCGCGCACTACCGTTGGTAGGATAACGCCCGTATTTCAAAATTTATATTTTGAAGGGAGACAGATTCATGGCAAGAGAGTTCTCCTTGAAAAATACACGTAATATCGGGATTATGGCGCATATTGACGCCGGTAAGACAACCACGACGGAACGGATCTTGTTCTACACAGGCCGTACGCACAAAATCGGGGAAGTTCACGAGGGTGCTGCGACGATGGACTGGATGGAACAAGAACAAGAGCGCGGAATCACGATTACGTCCGCTGCGACGACCGCTCAATGGAAAGGTCACCGCGTAAATATCATCGATACCCCGGGACACGTCGACTTCACCGTTGAAGTCGAACGTTCCCTGCGTGTATTGGACGGGGCTGTAGGCGTGTTCAGTGCTAAAGAAGGCGTTGAACCGCAGTCTGAAACCGTTTGGAGACAAGCTGACCGTTATGGTGTTCCACGGATCGCTTACGTCAACAAAATGGATATCATCGGTGCTGATTACCTGAACGTTGTCAAAGATATGCGCGAGCGTCTGCAAGCGAATGCAGTTGCAATCCAACTGCCAATCGGTGCGGAAAATGACTTTGTCGGGATTATCGATATCGTTGCGCAAAAAGCGTATATGTATAAAGATGATTTGGGTCAGGATATCGAAGAAACCGAAATTCCTTCTGAATTCACAGCACAAGTTGAAGAGCTTCGTGCGGAACTTGTTGAGAAGGTTGCTGAGCTGGACGAAGACTTGACGATGAAATACCTCGAAGGTGAGGAAATCACCGTTGAAGAACTGAAAGCAGCGCTCCGTAAGGGTGTTGTCGAAGTGAAAATCTTCCCGGTTATCTGTGGATCTTCCTACCGTAACAAAGGGGTTCAACTGATGCTGGATGCCGTTATCGATTACTTGCCAGCTCCGATTGACGTACCAAGCATCCAAGGTCACTTGGAGGATGGTACGGAAGTAGAGCGTCACTCTTCTGATGAAGAACCGTTCTCGGCGCTTGCATTTAAAATCATGACCGACCCTTACGTAGGTAAGCTGACGTTCTTCCGCGTATACTCCGGTATTTTGCAATCCGGTTCTTACGTGTTGAATGCAACGAAAGGCAAACGCGAACGGATCGGACGTATCCTGCAAATGCACGCGAACAGCCGTCAAGAAATCTCCGAAGTTTACTCCGGTGATATCGCGGCAGCTGTTGGTTTGAAAGATACGGGGACAGGTGATACACTGTGTGATGAGAAGGCACCGGTTATTCTTGAATCGATGAACTTCCCAGATCCGGTTATCGAAATCGCCGTTGAACCTAAAACGAAAGCCGACCAGGATAAAATGGGTGTGGCTCTTGGTAAATTGACAGAGGAAGACCCAACGCTTCGCGCTCATACAGACGAAGAAACGGGGCAAACGATCCTTGCGGGTATGGGTGAACTTCACCTGGATATCATCATCGACCGGATGCGCCGTGAATTCAAAGTTGAGACGAACGTAGGTAAACCGCAAGTTGCTTACCGTGAAACATTCAAAGCTCCTGCACGCGTCGAAGGTAAATTTGTTCGTCAGTCCGGTGGTCGTGGTCAATACGGTCACGTCTGGGTTGAATTTGAACCGCTGGAACCAGGCACGGGTAACCAATTCGAGAGCAAAATCGTCGGTGGTTCCGTTCCTAGAGAGTATATCGCTCCGGCACAACAAGGTATTGAAGAAGCTATGAAGAATGGTGTACTTGCAGGCTTCCCGCTTGTAGACGTTAAAGCCACAATCGTAGACGGTTCGTACCATGATGTCGACTCCAGTGAAATGGCGTTTAAAATCGCCGGCTCCATGGCTCTGAAAGCGGCTAAAGAAAAATGTCAGCCGATTCTGCTTGAGCCGATCATGAAAGTTGAAGTAACGGTACCTGAGGAGTACATGGGTGACGTTATGGGTATGCTGAACTCTCGCCGTGGCCGTATCGAAGGTATGGATTCCCGCGGTGGCGCTCAAATTATCCGTGCGAAAGTGCCTCTCTCCGAAATGTTCGGTTACTCGACAACCCTTCGTTCCGGTACGCAAGGACGCGGCGTATTCTCGATGGAACTTTCTCACTATGAAGAAGTTCCGAAGACCATCGCTGAGGAAATCGTATCCAAGAACAAAGGCGGAGAATAACTTAATGTATTTACCGATCGGAGGATTTGTTCTTCCGAACGGTCACACATAACAATCCATATTTTAAGGAGGAACTGTTTAAAATGGCAAAGGCTAAATACGAACGTACAAAACCGCACGTTAATATCGGTACGATTGGTCACGTCGACCATGGTAAAACAACTCTGACAGCAGCCATCACGACTGTATTGTCCAAAACATATGGCGGTGCTGCTGTAGCATTCGACCAAATCGACAAAGCTCCAGAAGAGCGCGAACGCGGTATCACAATCTCGACGGCACACGTTGAGTATGAAACCAACAACCGTCACTACGCACACGTTGACTGCCCAGGACACGCCGACTATGTTAAAAACATGATCACCGGCGCAGCTCAAATGGACGGCGCAATCTTGGTTGTATCCGCAGCTGACGGCCCAATGCCGCAAACTCGCGAGCACATCCTGTTGTCCCGTAACGTAGGCGTACCTTACATCGTCGTGTTCCTGAACAAATGCGACATGGTTGAAGACGAAGAGTTGCTCGAATTGGTTGAGATGGAAGTTCGTGACCTGTTGAACGAATATGAGTTCCCAGGCGACGACACTCCAATCATCCGTGGTTCCGCTCGTGAAGCTCTGCAAAACCCAGAAGGCGATTGGGCTAAGAAAATCGTTGAAATGTTCGAAATTATCGACGAGTACATTCCGTTGCCAGAACGTCCAATTGACAAACCGTTCCTGATGCCTGTCGAGGACGTATTCTCGATCACTGGCCGTGGTACAGTTGCTACGGGTCGTGTTGAGCGTGGTACGGTTAAAGTCGGCGACGAAATCGAAATCGTGGGTATCCATGAAGAAACGAAAAAATCCGTCGTTACCGGCGTTGAAATGTTCCGTAAATTGCTTGATTCCGCTCAAGCGGGCGACAACATCGGCGCATTGCTCCGCGGTGTTGACCGTAACCAAATCGAACGCGGTCAAGTATTGGCTAAACCAGCTTCCGTTAATCCGCATACTGAGTTCAGCGCTCAAGTATACGTATTGACTAAAGAAGAAGGCGGACGCCATAAGCCGTTCTTCTCCGGCTACCGTCCTCAGTTCTACTTCCGTACAACGGACGTAACTGGCATCATCAACCTGCCAGAAGGTACTGAAATGGTTATGCCTGGCGATAACATCGAAGTTACCGTTCAACTGATCTCCCCAATCGCGATCGAAGAAGGAACTCGTTTCTCCATTCGTGAAGGCGGCCGTACAGTTGGATCCGGTGCCGTTGTTAACATTAGCAAATAAGAAGGCTTATATAGCCTGAAAGAAGGAGCTGCCCTCCGGTTTCGGAGAGCAGCTCCTTTTATTTTTTGGAAAACAAAAACTTCAGATATTATACTTGCATTTCGCCTACCTTTTCTATATAATAGTGAATGTTGTTCTGTGACGTTGCGATGATGTGAGAGGTTACTGACACACCCGGCCCCTTTGCCATGGGAGGGTGGCCAGAAAATTTTCACGGAGTATGTCCGATACTAAATTGGGCGATAGAAGGAGGGACTAAAATGGCAAAGCAAAAAATTCGTATTCGTTTGAAAGCTTACGACCACAGAATTCTTGATCAATCCGCAGAGAAAATCGTTGAAACAGCAAAACGTTCGGGTGCTGGCGTATCCGGGCCGATTCCGCTGCCAACTGAGAAGCAAGTAATTACTATTCTCCGTGCGGTACACAAGTACAAGGATTCCCGGGAACAATTCGAACAACGGACGCACAAACGTCTGATCGACATTGTGAACCCGACTCCACAAACTGTGGATGCCTTGATGCGCTTGGACCTGCCGTCCGGTGTAGATATCGAAATCAAATTGTAATACCTACTATATGTAAGGTAACCAGGAAAGGAAAAGAGGTGTCAACATGAAAGGTATCTTAGGAAAAAAACTTGGAATGACTCAAGTGTTTACTCCGGAAGGGAACGTAGTTCCTGTAACGGTTATTGAGGCGAGTTCTAACGTGGTTCTGCAGAAGAAAGATCTGGAGAATGACGGCTATGAAGCGATCCAAATCGGTTATTCCGATAAGAAGGAAGCAAGAGCGAACAAACCTGAAGTTGGGCATGCGAAGAAAGCAGGCGCAACGCCTAAGCGCTACGTTCGCGAAATTCGCGGTGTTGATTTGGCAGGATACGAGGTTGGCCAAGAGGTCAAAGTTGATATTTTTGCTGAAGGCGAATTTGTTGACGTAACAGGTATTTCGAAGGGTAAAGGGTTCCAAGGCGTTATCAAACGCTGGGGACAAAGCCGCGGACCAATGGCTCACGGTTCCCGTTACCATCGCAGACCAGGTTCCATGGGTTCCATCCAAGCGAACCGTGTACCGAAAGGCAAACGCCTTCCAGGACATATGGGCAGCGAAACCGTAACGATCCAAAACCTCGAAATCGTGCGCGTGGATGCAGAACGCAACGTCTTGCTTGTTAAAGGCTCGATTCCAGGTCCTAAAAACAGCTTCGTTAAAATCAAACAAACCATTAAGAAATAAGTAACCCTCAAGAAAGGAGGAACACAAAATGCCAAAAGTAGCACTTTTCAATATTAGCGGTAGCCAAGTGGGCGAAGTAGAATTGAACGATGCCGTATTCGGAATTGAGCCGAACACGCATGTCCTTCATGAAGCTGTAGTGATGCAGCGCGCTTCCCTGCGTTTCGGTACGCATAAAGTTAAAGGACGCTCCGAAGTTCGTGGCGGCGGTCGTAAACCTTGGAAACAAAAAGGTACAGGACGTGCTCGTCAAGGCTCCATTCGCGCTCCTCAATGGAAAGGCGGCGGCGTGGTATTCGGACCAACTCCGCGCAGCTATTCCTACAAACTGCCTAAGAAAGTTCGTCGTTTAGCGATCAAATCGGCGCTCTCGTCGAAAGTGATCGACCAGGACATCATCGTATTGGACGCTCTTGCGATGAACGCTCCTAAAACGAAAGAATTCGCAGCGATTTTGAACAACCTGAAAGTGGAACGCAAAGCATTGATCGTAGCTCCTAGCTATGACGATAACCTGGCGCTTTCCGCACGTAACATCCCAGGTGTTAAATTCGTAGCGGCAGACGGCATTAATGTTCTTGACGTGTTGACGCACGACAAACTGATCATTACGAAGGAAGCAGTTCAGAAGGTAGAGGAGGTGCTCGCGTAATGAAAGATCCTCGCGATATTATCAAACGCCCGGTGATTACGGAACGTTCTTCGGAATATATGAACGACCTGAAATATGTATTCGAAGTAGATCTTCGTGCCAACAAAACCGAGATCAAACAAGCAGTTGAGTCGATTTTCGGTGTGAAGGTGAAGAACGTAAACACCCTGCGTGTTCCCGGGAAGTTGAAACGTTACGGACGCTACTCCGGATACACTCCTGAGTGGAAGAAAGCTTTTGTTACATTGACGGCGGACAGCAAGCCGCTTCAATTCTTTGAATCGGTATAAAATCGTTTAAAGTAAGGAGGGAAATCTCGTGCCAATCAAAAAGTACAAACCGACATCCCCGGCAAGACGCGCAATGAGCGTGTCGACCTTCGAAGAAATTACGACGGATCAACCGGAGAAATCTTTGCTTGCGCCGCTGAGCAAAACAGCTGGCCGCAATAACCAAGGTAAAATTACAGTTCGTCACCACGGCGGCGGACATAAACGTAAATACCGCATCATCGACTTCAAGCGGAACAAAGATGGAATTCCAGGCCGCGTTGCTACGATCGAATACGATCCAAACCGGACTTCGAACATCGCTTTGATCCATTATGCCGATGGCGAAAAACGTTACATCATCGCTCCTAAAGGTTTGAAAGTGGGCGACGTGATCGAATCCGGCGTAGGCTCCGATATCAAAATCGGTAATGCTATGCCGCTGGAGAACATCCCGGTAGGTACTGTGATCCACAACATCGAGCTGAAACCTGGCAAAGGCGGACAACTCGTTCGCGCTGCGGGTACAGAAGCTCAATTGCTCGGTAAAGAGGAGAAATACGTTACGATCCGCCTGTCTTCGGGTGAAGTTCGTAAAGTCCTGAAAGTTTGCCGCGCAACCATCGGTTCCGTAGGTAACGGTGACCATGAGCTCGTGAAAATCGGTAAAGCGGGACGCAGCCGCTGGCTCGGACAACGTCCGGAAGTGCGCGGTGTCGTCATGAACCCGAACGATCACCCTCACGGTGGTGGTGAAGGTCGCGCTCCGATCGGCCGTAAATCTCCGTTGTCTCCTTGGGGCAAACCGACCCTGGGTTACAAAACGCGTAAAAAAGGCAAAGCATCTGATAAATATATCGTTCGTCGTCGCACGAAGTAATCCGCATTTCGCGGATCACTTCGCGGCTTGAGCGAGCGTAACATGCAGCGCATTGTGAAGGGAGGATAAATGAATGAGTCGCAGTCTGAAAAAGGGACCTTTTATCGACGGTTACCTGCTTAAGAAAGTGGAGGAAGCGAGTGCTTCGAACAAGAAGGTCGTGATCAAAACTTGGTCCCGTCGCTCCACAATCTATCCGCAATTCATTGGTCAAACGTTTGGTGTTTATGACGGCCGCAAGCACGTGCCGGTGTATGTGACCGAGGATATGGTCGGACATAAACTGGGCGAATTTGCTCCAACCCGGACCTACAAAGGTCATACGGATGACGATAAGAAAACGAGACGTTAATTACGATAAGTTCTTCGTTTGAGAGGAGGTAATACTACATGGAAGCTAAAGCACATGCAAGATCGATTCGTATTGCTCCCCGCAAAGCTCAGCTCGTTATCGACCTGATCCGCGGTAAGCAAGTTGGCGACGCGATTGCGATTCTCCGCCATACGCCAAAAGCGGCATCCCCGATCGTGGAGAAGCTTTTGAACTCGGCGATTGCCAATGCTGAACATAACTATTCTATGGATGTAAATAAATTGGTGATTACGCAAGCCTACGTAAACCAAGGCCCGACGATGAAACGTTTCCGTCCACGGGCAATGGGACGTGCTAGCCGGATCAACAAACGCACCAGCCACATTACTTTGGTGGTATCCGAAAAATAAGGAGGGAAAACGTGTGGGCCAAAAGGTAAATCCGGTCGGATTACGAGTAGGGATTATCCGTGATTGGGAATCCAAATGGTACGCAGGCAAAGATTTTGGTGATCTGTTGCTTGAAGACGTAAAAATTCGTGAATACCTGAAAAATAAACTGAAAGACTCCGCGGTATCTCGGATTGAGATCGAGAGAGCGGCGAATCGTGTGAACGTCACGATCCACACAGCCAAGCCGGGCATGGTTATCGGTAAAGGCGGTTCGGAAGTGGAAAACCTGCGTGGAGAAATTACTAAGATCGCAGGCGGCAAAAAAGTTCACATCAACATTTCTGAAATTAAACACCCAGATCTTGACGCAATCTTGGTTGCTGAAAGCATTGCACAACAATTGGAACGTCGTGTTTCTTTCCGTCGTGCGCTGAAACAAGCAATTCAAAGAACAATGCGTTCGGGTGCTAAAGGGATCAAAACATCAGTCAGCGGTCGCCTTGGCGGTGCTGAAATTGCTCGTACGGAAGGCTACAGTGAAGGAACTGTTCCACTTCATACGCTCCGCGCCGACATCGATTACGGTACGGCAGAAGCGCATACGACTTATGGTCGTACTGGCGTTAAAGTATGGATCTATCGTGGAGAGGTTCTTCCTACGGCTAAGAAACAACAAGCTGGTCAGGAAGGAGGCAACTAATCATGTTGGTACCAAAACGCGTAAAACACCGCAAACAACAACGCGGTAATATGAGAGGCCAAGCTAAAGGCGGAACCGAACTCAACTTCGGCGAATACGGCCTGCAAGCTCTTGAGCCAACCTGGATCACCAACCGTCAAATCGAAGCAGCGCGTATTGCAATGACGCGTTACATCAAACGTGGCGGTAAAGTATGGATTAAAATTTTCCCTGATAAGCCGATTACTCAAAAGCCTCTTGAGGTCCGGATGGGTAGCGGTAAAGGTAACGTAGAGAAATGGGTCGCAGTTGTGAAACCAGGCAAAATCATGTTTGAGCTTGCTGGTGTATCGGAGGAAATTGCACGCGAAGCTATGCGTCTTGCCGCCCACAAACTGCCGATCAAAACGAAGTTTGTGAAACGTGAAGAATTGGGTGGTGAAGCAAATGAAAGCTAATGAACTTCGCAACTTAACCACTGCTGAAATCGAACAAAAAATCGCAGGTTTTAAAGAAGAACTCTTTAACCTCCGTTTTCAGTTGGCTACCGGCCAACTCGATAACCCGACTCGGATCCGCGATGTGCGTAAGGAAATAGCTCGTGCTAAAACCGTTATCCGTGAAAGAGAACTCGGGATCATTAGTTAAGAAGCGCTCAAGCGTAAGCGAAGCGCCTAAGTCCAGGAAGGAGGCTAACCATGAGCGAACGTAACAACCGTAAAGTGCAAATTGGTAAAGTCGTCAGCGACAAGATGGACAAAACAATCGTTGTTGCTGTAGAAACCTACAAAAAGCATGATTTGTACCACAAACGTATTAAATACACGAAGAAATTTAAAGCGCATGACGAGAATAACACCGCGAAAATCGGAGATACCGTCAAAATCGCCGAAACTCGCCCGTTGTCCAAAGACAAACGCTGGAGACTCGTTGAAGTCGTTGAAGAAGCGGTTATCATTTAATAGCACGGTAGCTTAGACCGAAAGGAGGAAATATCCATGATTCAACCATTTACACGTTTGCATGTGGCTGACAACTCCGGCGCGAAGGAACTGATGTGTATCCGCGTTTTGGGTGGTACGGGTCGCCGTACAGCGCAAATCGGAGATTTGATCGTTTGTTCCGTCAAACAAGCAACACCAGGCGGCGTTGTCAAAAAAGGTGATGTAGTCAGAGCGGTTGTCGTTCGTACGAAACGTTCGGTTCGTCGTAAAGACGGTTCCTACATTGCATTCGATGAGAACGCAGCGGTTGTTGTTAAAGAAGATAAGAGCCCGCGCGGAACGCGTATCTTCGGACCAGTTGCTCGCGAACTTCGCGACAAAGACTTTATGAAGATCGTTTCCTTGGCTCCGGAAGTTATCTAAGAACACCCCGTAAGTAGAGGGGGAGCCCGATTTAACAGGAGGTGTAAACCAAGTGCCTAGACTGAAGAAGATTCTTGAATCTCATAACAATAAGCTGCACGTCAAAAAGGACGACACGGTGATCGTGATTTCCGGTAAAGACAAAGGCAAAAAAGGCCGCGTCATTGCCGCTTATCCTCGCGAAAACCGCGTGCTTGTGGAAGGCGTGAACATGGTTAAGAAACATCAAAAACCAAATCAACTGAACCCACAAGGCGGCATTATCGAGAAAGAAGCTCCGATTCACGTCTCGAACGTAATGCACGTTGATCCTAAGAGCGGAAAAGTAACCCGTATCGGTTACAAAGTATTGGACAACGGCAAGAAGGTTCGCGTAGCGAAGAGATCCGGAGAAGTAATCGACTAATCCAGTAACGTTAAGAAAGGAGGTCCATGATTCATGGCAGCAAGAATGAAAGAACGCTTTTTGAACGAAGTAACACCTGCTTTGGTTCAAAAATTCAACTATACAACGGTTATGCAAGTGCCGAAGATCGAGAAGGTCGTTATCAACATGGGTGTTGGTGAAGCCGTAGCGAACTCTAAAGTGCTTGATTCCGCAGTGAACGATATGCAGTTGATCGCTGGTCAAAAACCAGTTATCACGCGTGCGAAGAAATCTATCGCCGGTTTCAAACTGCGCGAGAACATGCCGATCGGTGTGAAGGTAACCCTTCGCGGTGAGCGCATGTATCATTTCCTCGACAAACTGTTTAATGTAACGCTTCCGCGTGTCCGTGACTTCCACGGCGTATCGACGAAAGCATTCGACGGTCGCGGCAACTATACGCTGGGCTTGAAAGAGCAACTGATTTTCCCTGAGATCGAATACGATCAAGTGGATAAAGTACGTGGTATGGATATCGTCATCGTAACGACGGCGAAAACCGACGAAGAATCCCGCGAGCTCTTGACGCAACTCGGCATGCCGTTTGCTAAGTAAAAGTCCATTTTCTCCGAAACTATTTAGGAGGTGTCAGGCTAAGTGGCTAAAACTTCGATGAAAGTTAAACAACAACGTACACCTAAATTTAAAGTTCGGGCTTATACCCGCTGTGAACGTTGTGGTCGCCCACATTCGGTATTGCAAAAGTACAAGATTTGCAGAATTTGCTTCCGTGAATTAGCTTATAAAGGCCAGATTCCTGGCGTGAAAAAAGCAAGCTGGTAATTAATCAACAACGGGAAGGAGGTTTACACGTATGACTATGTCAGATCCAATTGCAGATATGCTTACTCGTATTCGTAACGCCAATACGGTGCGTCACGAGACGGTTGAACTGCCTGCGTCCACGATCAAGAAACAAATCGCTGAGATCTTGAAGCGTGAAGGTTTCATTCGTGATGCTGAATATATCGATGATAACAAACAAGGGATCATCCGTATTTTCCTGAAATACGGCCCGAACAACGAACGCGTCATCTCTGGACTTAAGAGAATCAGTAAACCAGGCCTTCGCGTGTACACGAAAAGCAATGAAGTTCCTCGTGTCCTCGGCGGCTTGGGTATCGCGATTATCTCCACTTCCAAAGGTGTCATGACTGACAAGGAAGCTCGCCAGTCTAAAGCCGGCGGCGAAGTTGTCTGCTACGTTTGGTAATTAACGTCTTATAACAAGGAGGTGCAATAAATGTCTCGTATTGGTCGCAAACCAATTACAGTACCAAGTGGTGTGGATATCACACTTGATAATAGCGTCATTACGGTAAAAGGGCCGAAAGGCACTTTGACTCGTGAGCTTCACAAGGACATCAAGGTATCGGTAGAAAGCAACGTGATTACCGTTGAGCGTCCTTCTGATAATAAACTTCATCGTTCCCTGCATGGCACCACTCGCTCCGTCGTGAGCAACATGGTGAACGGGGTAACAGAAGGTTTCTCCAAATCGCTCGAGCTGGTTGGTGTCGGTTACCGCGCAAGCTTGTCCGGCAACAAACTGGTTCTGAACGTAGGTTACTCCCACCCGGTGGAAATCACGCCGGAAGCGGGCATCGAATTTGAAGTGCCTTCGAATACGAAGATCATCGTTAAAGGGATCAATAAAGAGCGCGTAGGCGAATACGCTGCTAAAATTCGTTCCGTTCGCGCGCCTGAGCCTTACAAAGGCAAAGGGATCAAGTATGAAGGTGAACGCATCATTCGTAAGGAAGGTAAAGCCGGTAAGAAGAAATAAGTTTCTTCTTAACGCGCCTGTCCTTCTGGCGTCTTGAAATGGAATGTCCGATAGCGGTAAACCGAAGGGAGTGAAATGGAAGTCATGATTACAAAAGGTGATAAGAACAAAGCTCGTCTGAAAAGACATTTGCGTGTTCGTAAAAAAGTCCAAGGAACGGCAGCTCGTCCAAGACTGAACGTATACCGTTCTTCCAAACATATCTACGCTCAACTGATCGACGACGTAGCAGGCGTAACGCTGGCTAGCGCTTCGACGGTAGATAAAGAGCTGAGCAGTTCGATCGGCAACGGCGGCAACGTGGAATCTGCTCGCAAAGTAGGCGAGTTGATCGCGAAACGCGCTCAAGACAAAGGGGTCAAGAACATTGTATTTGACCGCGGAGGATACTTGTACCATGGACGGATTCAGGCGCTGGCAGACGCAGCTCGCGAAGCAGGCCTAGAATTCTAAAAATAATCACTAAAAGGAGGTTAACGACTTGCGTGTAGATCCGAACACTTTAGAACTGACAGAAAGAGTTGTAAACATTAACCGCGTAGCTAAAGTAGTTAAAGGCGGACGTCGTTTTAGCTTCAGCGCGCTCGTGGTTGTCGGCGACGGCAAAGGCTGGGTTGGCGCCGGGATCGGTAAAGCAGGCGAAGTGCCTGACGCGATCCGCAAAGGCATCGAAGATGCGAAGAAAAACCTTGTCCATGTTCCGCTCGTGGGCACTACGATCCCTCACCAAGTAATCGGGCATTTCGGAGCAGGCCGCGTTCTGTTGAAGCCGGCATCCGAAGGTACCGGGGTTATCGCTGGCGGTCCGGTTCGTGCGGTTCTCGAACTGGCAGGCGTAGGCGACATTTTAACTAAATCTTTGGGTTCTTCGAATTCCATCAACATGGTCAACGCGACTTTGGAGGGCTTGTCCCGTCTGAAACGCGCTGAAGATGTTGCGAAATTGCGCGGGAAAACCGTCGAAGAACTTCTCGGTTAAGGAGGGAATCTCATGGCTAAACTGCAAATTACCCTCGTGCGTAGTTTGATCGGTCGTCCGGAGAACCAACGTACTACCGTGAAAACATTGGGTCTTCGCAAAATCAACCAATCCGTTGTTCACAACGATAATCCAGCCATTCGTGGTATGGTGAATCAAGTGAGCCACTTGGTTGCGGTTAAAGAAATCGAAGGCTAAGGATTTCGTAAGCTTTTAAGTGCCAACAATAAATAAGGAGGTGCAACGAACGATGAAGTTACATGAGCTTTCCCCAGCTCCTGGCTCCCGCCAAGAACGCAAGCGCGTTGGCCGCGGTACAGGTAGCGGCATGGGTAAAACGTCGACTCGCGGTCACAAAGGTCAAAACGCTCGTTCCGGCGGTGGTGTGCGTCCGGGCTTCGAAGGCGGTCAAAATCCGCTGTATCGTCGCTTGCCAAAACGCGGGTTCATCAATCCGACGCGGAAAGAGTATGCGATTGTTAACATCGAAGATTTGAACAACTTTGCGGCGGATACGGAAGTGACTCCTGAACTGTTGTTTGAACAAGGAATCGTGAAAGACGCGAAAAGCGGCATCAAGATTCTTGGCAACGGTGAAGTTACTGTCAAGTTGACAGTTAAAGCGAATAAGTTCTCCCAATCTGCGGTAGAGAAAATCGAGGCTGCCGGCGGTAAAACCGAGGTGATCTAATGTTTAAAACCATTAAGAACATATGGCATGTTCAAGACCTTCGCAACCGCATTTTGTTCACGTTGTTTATCTTCCTCATCTACCGGATCGGTTCTTTCGTTCCGGTTCCGGGCGTTAATAAGGACGTCTTCGAGGCGACAAACACGGCGGGCAGCGATTTGTTAGGGTTCTTGAACACCTTCTCGGGCGGCGCCCTTGCGAATTTCTCGATTTTCGCCCTCGGGATTATGCCTTATATCACGGCTTCCATCATCGTGCAACTCTTGTCCATGGACGTCATTCCGAAATTTGCGGAATGGGCCAAACAAGGGGAACACGGCAAGAAAAAAATGGCTCAAGTGACTCGTTACGGAACTGTCATTTTGGCCGTGATTCAGGCTTTTGCCACATCGGTTGGCTTTAACCGGTTGTATGGTACAGAAATGATTCCAAACGCAACGTTTGGCGACTATCTGGTCATTGCGATTGTGTTAACGGCCGGTACATCGTTTCTGATGTGGTTAGGTGAGCAAATTACCGAAAGAGGGATCGGCAACGGGATTTCGCTCATCATCTTCGCCGGGATTGTTGCGACGATTCCTACGCATATTACGACAATTGCTCAATCCGAGTTTATTGTTGAAGGTGCAGCGTTTATTAACGTGGTGAAGTCCATTGCGATTCTCCTCGTCTGCGTATTGATCGTGATTGGCGTCATTTACGTTCAACAAGCAATCCGTAAAATTCCGGTGCAATACGCTAAACGCGTGGTTGGCAACAAAATGTATGGCGGGCAGAATACGCATATTCCGCTCAAAATCAATGCTGCCGGCGTAATTCCGGTCATTTTCGCCGTTTCCTTGTTGCAATTCCCAGTGGTCATCGCCAGCTTCTGGTCGACACACACTTGGGCGCAATGGATCAGCAACAACTTGTCCACCGACCGTCCACTTGGGATGGTGCTTTATGTAGTCATGATCATTGGCTTCACGTTCTTCTATACGTTCGTACAGATGAACCCGCAGCAGATGGCTGAGAACATGAAGAAAAACGGCGGATACATTCCGGGGATCCGTCCGGGTAAAACGACGGAAACCTATCTCACTCGGGTATTGACCCGTCTTACGATGACCGGCGCAATTTTCTTGGCTGCCATCTCGGTCCTTCCTATGGGCCTCGGGGCTTTAGCCGGATTGCCGCGTACGGTTCTGATTGGCGGTACTTCGATCCTGATCGTGATCGGCGTTGCGCTGGATACGATGAAAACGATCGAAGGCCAATTGATCAAACGTCACTATAAAGGTTTCATCAATAAATAGTCGGTAGGTACCAGGAACAGGGACGTGCAAACGCCCTTGCCTGGCACCTAACTGCGCTATTTCTTGTTGTAGAGAAGTCTTGGAGGGAGTGAGAAACATGAACCTACTATTCATGGGGCCTCCCGGAGCAGGAAAAGGAACACAAGCCGAGGTCATTGTTAACGAATTCGGTATTCCTCATATCTCTACCGGCGACGCATTTCGCCTGGCAATCAAACAGGGAACACCTGTGGGGATGAAAGCGAAGGAATATATGGATCAGGGACTTCTGGTGCCTGATGATGTGACAGTGGGGATTGTTCGCGAACGCTTGCAGCAGCCCGATTGCGAAAAAGGTTTCTTATTGGATGGCTTTCCAAGAACCCTTTCGCAAGCGGAATCGCTGGAAGAGCTGCTTCAGGGTCTGGGTCGCAAGCTGGACCACGTCATCAACCTGAAAGTGGACCGGAATAAGCTGCTGGCGCGGCTGACCGGACGCCGGATTTGCAAATCCTGCGGCGCCACTTATCATGTGATCTTTAATCCTCCGGGGCAGGAAGGTGTTTGTGATAAATGCGGCGGCGAGTTGTACCAACGCTCGGATGATAACGAGGAGAGCGTAGGCACTCGTTTGGACGAATATATCAACAAAACCGCACCGCTTCTGAAGTTCTACGAAGATAAAGGCCTGTTGCGTCAGGTAGATGGTGAACAGGAAATCGATGCGGTTTCGGAAGAAATCGTGTCACTACTGCGAGGTTAGGTGTAATGATCATTTGTAAATCCGAAACGGAACTAGGCTTTATGCGAGAAGCTGGGCGGATCGTAGCGGAGACGCACAGGCTCATGGCGGAATCGATTGAGCCTGGAATTACGACGGGGGAACTCGATCAACTCGCCGATAAATACATTCGCAGTCAGGGCGCCGTGCCGTCCTTTAAGGGTTACAACGGTTTTCCTTACAGCATTTGCGCTTCGGTCAACGAAGAATTGGTACACGGATTTCCCGGCAAACGCAAATTGAACGAAGGCGATATCATCACATTAGATATCGGCGCGGAGTATCGTGGTTTCCATGGGGACTCGGCGTGGACGTATCCGGTGGGAGAAATTTCGGAGGAAGCCAAGAAGCTCTTGGAAATCACCGAAGGATCTCTGTATGCGGGCCTTGAGCTCGTTAAGCCGGATGTTCGATTGTTCACGATCTCGCATGCGATTCAGCAATTTATCGAAGCTGCCGGTTTTTCCGTCGTTCGGGAATATGTCGGTCACGGCATTGGCGCGAGCTTGCACGAAGAACCGCAAATTCCGAATTATGGTTTGCCTGACCGGGGTCCTCGGCTTAAGCCCGGGATGGTCCTGGCGATCGAACCGATGGTTAACATGGGGAAGCGATATGTAAAAACGCTGGAAGACAACTGGACAGTGGTCACGGTCGACGGTTCTCTCTGTGCTCATTTTGAGCATACGGTAGCCGTAACGCCGGACGGAATGGAAATTTTCACGAAGCTGAATGCGTAGGTGATGAACGTGAAAGAACGCTCGGAGCCGCAGGTCGGTCAGTTGGTGAAAGTTCTCAAAGGCAGAGATGCCGGGGCCATTTATGTGATTGTCGGGATTTTGGACGACAGATTCGTCTGGATCGCGGATGGAAACAAACGCAAGTTTGATGAACCCAAACGTAAAAATGCCCAGCATCTTGAGCTACTGCCCATAGTTAGCAGCGAGGTTGTTCATAGTTTGCAGGAAAGCGGACGGGTGACAAACGGGAAACTGCGGCATGCGGTTCTTGTTTATCGGAACTCCGCCGATTCTATGGCTGAAGAGAAAGGAGACTGACTGTGGCTAAGGAAGATGTCATTGAAGTCGAAGGCGTGGTCATTGAGCCATTGCCAAATGCTACATTCAAAGTGGAGCTGGAGAATGGGCATCAAATTCTCGCTCACGTTTCCGGTAAGCTGCGGATGCACTTTATCCGCATTTTGACGGGGGACAAAGTGGTCGTTCAGCTTTCGCCTTATGATTTGTCGAAAGGCCGGATCACTTACCGCAAATAGACTATACCCATTACGGTAAAGTTGTGGTACAATATTCAGGTTGAGTTGTTTCAGAGAGTAGTTTATGATTAGAATGCCTGCGATTCGAGTTTTGCTTCGCAAAACAAAACGTAAGCTTTCGATCCCAGTTTTACTTCTGTAAAACTTTTAGGAGGTAATCAGCATGAAGGTAAGACCTTCTGTAAAGCCGATTTGCGAAAAATGCAAAGTCATTCGTCGCAAAGGCAATGTCATGGTGATTTGCGAAAATCCGAAACACAAACAAAAACAAGGTTAATTGAAGGGGGTGTAGCGTAAAATGGCACGTATAGCTGGTGTGGATTTGCCACGTGATAAACGCGTTGAGATCGCCTTAACTTACATTTTCGGAATCGGTAAAACGACTTCCCAGAAAATCCTGAGCACAACAGGCATCAATCCGGACACTCGTGTTCGTGATTTGACGGAAGATGAGGTTAGCAAACTACGCGAAACGATCGACAAAACGGTCAAGGTTGAAGGCGACCTGCGTCGTGAAATTTCCTTAAATATTAAACGTTTGATCGAGATTGGCTGCTACCGCGGAGTGCGTCATCGTCGCGGCTTGCCGGTTCGTGGACAACGTACGAAAACGAATGCCCGTACTCGTAAGGGTCCTCGTCGTACTGTAGCGAACAAGAAGAAATAAGAAGGGGGGATAACAGACAATGGCTAAACCAAAAAAAGTCGTACGTACAAAACGTCGTGACCGGAAAAATATTGAATCTGGTGTGGCTCATATCCGCTCCACCTTCAATAATACGATTGTAACCATTACGGATCCGCATGGTAATGCAATTTCCTGGGCCAGCTCCGGCGGCCTCGGATTCAAAGGTTCCCGTAAGTCGACTCCGTTTGCCGCGCAAATGGCTGCTGAATCTGCTGCCAAAGCTGCGATGGAACATGGCATGAAGAGCGTTGAGGTTATGGTTAAAGGCCCTGGTGCTGGCCGTGAGGCCGCTATCCGCTCCTTGCAAGCGGCAGGCCTTGAAGTCAACATGATCAAAGACGTTACTCCAATTCCTCATAACGGCTGCCGTCCTCCAAAACGCCGCCGCGTTTAATGAAGCCGCGCTGAAGCTGTGGTATAACAACAGCGTCAATTGGGAACAATGGTTGTTTAGGCATACTACGTTTCAAACTTCAGCAAATCAGGCAGATTCAAAGGAACGACGTTTTGAAGGAGGGGTACTTTCGTGATAGAAATCGAAAAGCCAAAAATCGAGACCGTAGAAGTTAACGATGAAGGCACCTATGGGAAATTTGTAGTAGAACCACTTGAACGTGGGTATGGCACCACACTGGGCAACTCGCTTCGCCGGATTTTGCTCTCTTCTCTGCCGGGTGCTGCGGTAACCTCGGTCCAAATCGATGGAGTTCTGCATGAATTCGCGACCGTACCGGGCGTTATGGAAGACGTTACGGAGATCATCTTGAACCTGAAGGCTCTCTCGCTGAAAATTCATTCGGATGAGGAGAAAATCCTCGAAATCGATGCGGAAGGCGAAGGAGTTGTAACGGCAGGAGATATCCGTGCGGACAGCGACGTAGAAATTTTGAATCCGGACTTGCATATTGCTACGCTTGAACCGGGTTCGAGACTCCACATGCGCGTTTACGCAGGCCGCGGTCGTGGTTATGTTCAGGCAGATCGAAATAAACGAGATGATCAACCGATCGGTGTCATTCCCGTCGATTCGATCTATACCCCGATTACTCGGGTCAATTACGTTGTGGAGAACACTCGTGTTGGCCAAGTAACCAACTACGACAAGCTTACGCTTGAAGTATGGACCGATGGCAGTATCAGACCTGAGGAAGCGGTTAGCCTCGGCGCCAAAATATTGACCGAGCATCTCTTCTTGTTCGTTGGTTTAACGGACGAAGCGAAAGACGCGGAAATCATGGTCGAAAAAGAAGAAGACAAGAAAGAAAAAGTGCTTGAAATGACGATTGAAGAGCTTGATCTCTCCGTTCGTTCCTATAACTGCCTCAAACGTGCCGGTATCAATACGGTACAAGAGCTGACGACGAAAACTGAAGAAGATATGATGAAGGTGCGTAACCTGGGTCGTAAATCTTTGGAAGAAGTTCAAGAGAAGCTCGAAGAGCTTGGTTTGGGATTGCGCACTGAAGAATAAGTTCACTTGAATCGTTCTAGCGAAGGAGGGAAAACTCATGGCATACCAAAAGTTGGGCCGCGATTCCAGCGCGCGTAAAGCATTGTTCCGTGACCTGGTAACCGACCTGTTCTTATACGAACGCATCCAAACGACGGAGGCGAAAGCGAAAGAAGTTCGTTCGATCGCTGAGAAGCTGATCACCAAGGCAAAACGCGGTGATTTGCACGCCCGTCGTCAAGTGGCAGCTTATGTTCGTCGCGAATCGATCGATGGCGAGCAGGATGCAATCCAAAAGCTGTTCAACGAACTGGCAACACGTTATTCCAGCCGTCCAGGCGGATACACTCGTATCCTGAAGCTGGGACCTCGCCGCGGCGACGCTGCACCTATGGTTTACCTGGAACTGGTAGACCGCGCATAATTCGGGGACTCCCCTTATCTAGCGTGTAAAACTCTCTGTCGGCTCGCCTTATGGCTAAGCTTTCGGAGAGTTTTTTTATTGCGATGGGGATGTCATGAGAGAGGAAGGGACCGATGCGTAATTTGCTGATGACCGTCAGTTATGACGGGACAAACTATTTCGGTTTTCAAACCCAGCCGGGCGGAAACACGGTTCAGGATCATATAGAGGAAGCGATCCATCAGTTGACGGGAGAACAATTGAAGATCCATGGATCCGGCCGAACGGATGCTGGGGTACATGCCCGGCAGCAACCTTTCCATTTCCATACGACTTCACAAATCCCCGTTGAACGCTGGTGCTTAGCACTAAACGGGCGGCTCCCTTCCGATATCCGTGTGCTGACGGCTCAGGAGGTCCCGCTGACGTTTCATTCCCGGCGTTCCGCTAAACGCAAAACCTATCGCTACAGTATCAACGGGAACCGGATCATTGATGTGTTTCAGCGGAATTATCAGTTTCATCATCCTGGCAAGCTGAATGTGGATGCGATGCAGCAGAGTCTGCCCTATCTCATCGGGACCCATGACTTCACATCGTTCGCTTCTCGTCACTCCACGAAGGCCAGTCATGTTCGTACCATATATGATACCCGGATCGTAGTCGATTCATCAGGGAACATTCCGGGCACCACGAGCCAGGGGATTCTACACTTTTATGTGACCGGCAATGGATTCCTGCAGCACATGGTTCGAATCATCATGGGGACCTTACTCGAGATCGGGGAAGGTAAACGCGCGCCGGAATCCATGAAGACGACGCTAGAGGCAATGGACCGGAAAACTGCAGGCCCGACGGCCGAAAGCAAGGGGTTGATGCTCTGGAGTGTAGAATACGACGAAATAACGGGATAATGGTGGGAAGACTGAAACCTTAGAGATGGCTATCCGTAACTTATTTAAAAAGTAAGATAGTTCGACGAATCTAAGGAGGGTTTTACCTTGAAATGTCCAGTATGTAACGATGTGCGTATGAGAGAAGTGGAGAAGGATGGCGTATTAATCGACGTATGTCCGGACTGTAAAGGCGTGTGGCTTGACAGAGGTGAGCTTGAGAAGCTGATGAGTGAAATTCGGGAAATCCGGCCGGCTTTTAACGAGTGGTACGAACATCGGGAGGATCGATACGAGGATCACCGGCACTCGGGCCATTATGAGAAGCCCAAGTCTTCCTCAGGATATCCTCAGCAGGGACATTATAAGCCTAAGAAGAAGAAGTCGGCACTGGACATCTTTGGAGATCTATTCGATTGACGGGTCCCCGGAATTAATGGGAAACTCCGAAAAAAGACTTGCGTATTAATTGCGCTTCCTGTAAAATAAAAGTTGTGTTTTCTTGATGGCTATCCCACAGCCCCCAATCAAGAAGACCGCTCAAACAAGACATTTAGCTTGCTAAACATGAACGAAACGATCGAAGATAAATCTGCTGGAGAGGTCAAGCGACCCGAAGAGCAAGATCGTTTTCAGCAGGATGAACCATTTCGGACGAACTTGAAGGAGGATCTTTACATGCGTACCACTTATATGGCGAAGCCAGCCGAAGTAGAGCGCAAATGGCATATTATCGATGCCGAAGGCAAAACGCTGGGCCGCTTGGCTAGCGAAGCTGCTGCTCTTATCCGCGGTAAACACAAACCACAATTCACTCCACATGTTGACGGCGGCGACTTTGTTATCGTCATCAATGCGGAGAAAATTGCCTTGACCGGCAAAAAGATGGATAACAAAAAATACTATCGTCATTCCCTGCATCCGGGCGGTTTGAAAGTGACCGTTGCCAAAGATCTGTTGAGAACGAAACCTGAACGTGTAATCGAGTCCGCCGTTCACGGCATGCTGCCTAAAACTCGCCAAGGCGAGAAAATGAAGCTGAGACTGAAAGCTTACGCTGGCACTGAGCATCCACATGCGGCACAAAAACCTGAAGTTTACGAACTTCGCGGATAATTAAAAGGGAGGACAGTTTCATGGCACAAGTACAATACTATGGGACAGGTCGTCGTAAACATTCGGTAGCACGTGTTCGCCTTGTACCGGGTGAAGGACGCATTGTCATCAATAAACGCGACATCAACGAATATTTTGGTCTGGAAACACTGAAGCTGATCGTAAAACAACCATTGACCTTGACGGAAACGCTCGGTAACTACGACGTAATCGTCATTGCTCATGGCGGCGGTATCTCCGGTCAAGCCGGTGCAATTCGCCACGGGATCTCCCGCGCTCTGCTTAAAGCAGATCCGGAATTCCGTCCTGCGCTCAAGAAAGCAGGCTTCCTGACTCGTGACCCACGGATGAAAGAACGTAAGAAATACGGCCTCAAAGCAGCTCGCCGTGCTCCTCAGTTCTCGAAACGTTAATCTTTACTCTGGTTCTAAAAGCCCTTTTCCGCCAAGCGGAGAAGGGCTTTTTTGTGATGCTTGAGAAATGCATCTTAAATTGTGCATAAATTCACATACATTCTTTTTTGACCATGTTACCATCATCTTGGATACGACAACAAGATAGTGGGGGTAATTATTTTGAAGAGAAGCATGACAATCGTGGGAACAGTACTTATTTTAGCCTTGGCATTAACGGCATGCGGTGGAAATAACAAAGAAGCTGCCAATAATGCGGGGGCAACAAACAGCAGCTCGAATGAAGCTGCTGCAACAACCAATAACACTGAAGCAACCGGTACGTTTACAGATGGCACGTACAAAGGGATCTACGACCGCAAGGACGTTCGCAATTGGACGGCTTATGTCGAGGTTACCGTGAAAGACGGCAAGGTCGAGAAGGCCTACTACGACTATACTAACGAGAATGGCGATTTGCGCACGAATGACGAGAACTACACAAGTGCGTTCAAAGCGGCAAACAAAATGACACCACGCGAAGCCTTCGATCAACTCGGTAGTAAATTGGTTGAGGTACAAGATGCTGCGAAGGTGGATGCTGTAACTGGGGCGACCCATTCTTCCAGAAACTTTAACGAGCTGGCTGCAGCCGCATTGGAGCATGCGAAGACCGGCGATACCAGCGATGCAATCGTTAATCTGTACGAAGACGGGACTTACAAGGTAGAAGCAGAAGCGTTTGACGACCATGGGTGGAAACCGCAGTTAGAGCTTATCATCAAGGACCACAAGATCGAGTCGGTTAGCTTTGACTACGTCAATGAGGAAGGCAAGCTGAAAACCGAAGACGCAGATTATAAAGCCGCCATGGAACCTAAATCGGGCACCTATCCGGCGAAATACACGGAAGAGCTTGAGAAACAACTTGTTGACAAGCAACTGATCGGCGACGTTGATGCCATTGCAGGAGCAACAACTTCCTCCAACAACTTTACGGCGCTTGTAGAGTACGCTTTGGACGACTTGGCTGAAGTCGGCGACACAGAGTTAAAAGCCATTAAAATCGAAGAATAATCGGGTTGGACGACTAATACGATAATTAGTGACCTGGCTTCTCTAAGGAGAGGTTAGGTCTTTTTTTCATTTTGGTTTTTTTAGTATTGACTTATAAGGCGAATGCCATATACTTAAAAATATAATTCTAATCAGATTAGTTGGAATAATGTTTTGATTTACCATGTTTAGCTTAATGCGGGAGGTCTGAGGAAAGTGAATCTATTGGAAAAAGAGCAGTTGATTGCGGCCAAGGCCGACGAGTTCGAGTCATCCACGCCCCAGGAAATCATCGCCTGGGCAGTTGAAACGTTTCCGAATATCACCTTTGCCTGCAGTTTTGGCGCCGAGGATGTCGTTTTGGTTGATATGTTGCAACAAATCAGCCCATCCACTGACATTTTTTACTTGGACACGGATTTTCATTTTCAAGAAACGTATGAGACACGGGATGCGATTGCTGGCAAATACGGGCTGGAATTCGTTCGGGTATCGCCGAAGCTGACACCGGAAGAACAGGCTGCCCAGTTTGGTGAGGAACTGTGGAAGTCGGATCCCAATGCCTGCTGTAATGTACGTAAGGTTGAACCGCTTACGCGGGTTTTGGGCGGTTACGAGGCATGGATCACCGGAATTCGCCGCGATCAGGCACCAACCCGGGCAAATGCCAAGAAGATCGAATACGACGCCAAATTCGGTTTAGTTAAGTTTAATCCCATTGCCAATTGGACATCGGACGACGTATGGAACTATATTCGCGAACATGAACTCATTTACAATCCTTTGCATGACCGTAATTATCCAAGCATTGGCTGCGAGTATTGTACGCGTCAGGTAATGCCTGGCGAGGACCCTCGCGCGGGACGCTGGTCCGGTTCGGACAAGACAGAATGTGGCTTGCATAAATAAATCGGACCTTATTCGATAAGGATGATTTTTTTAAAAGTGGAGGAGATAGGGTGACGACAATATTACCGCATGGCGGAAGCTTAGTACATCGACTGGTTACTGGAGAGCAACGGGATCATCTCTTGGAGACAGCTAAGGGACTTCCGGCTATTCCGATCAGTAACTGGGCCATATCCGACCTCGACCTCATTGGGGTTGGTGCTTTTTCGCCGTTAACTGGATTTATGAACGAAGAAGATTATCGATCCGTTGTCGACCGCATGCGACTGGTGAACGGAACCGTCTGGAGCATTCCGATAACCCTCTCCGTCGCACGGGAGCAGGCGGAAAGCCTGGAGATTGGAGAACAAGTCGCACTGGTCGGCGAACAAGACGGAGTTATCTACGCTCTGTTGGAGATTGGCAGCGTCTATAACGTGGATCAAGCGGAGGAAGCGCGGAAAGTGTTCAAAACCGATGATCCCGAACATCCTGGGGTTAAGAAGTTGCTGGAACGTTCTCCCTACTACGTTGGAGGCTCAGTACAGGTGTTAAATCGCCCTGAACCGGCTCGCTTCAAGGAGTTCTACTTCGATCCGGTGGAGACGCGTCGGATTTTTGCCGAGAAGGGTTGGAGAACCGTCGTTGGTTTTCAGACTCGCAATCCGGTCCATCGGGCTCATGAATATATCCAGAAAAGCGCGATGGAAATCGTGGATGCCTTGTTCCTAAATCCGTTGGTAGGTGAAACCAAATCGGACGACGTGCCGGCGGATGTGCGGATGAAGAGTTATTTGACCCTGCTGGATAACTACTATCCCGCTGACCGTGCGTTTCTAGGCGTTTTCCCGGCTGCTATGCGCTATGCCGGCCCACGTGAAGCGATATTTCATGCGATGGTTCGGAAAAATTACGGATGCACCCATTTTATCGTTGGCCGCGATCATGCGGGTGTTGGCGATTATTATGGTACGTATGAGGCCCAGGAAATTTTCTCAAATTTCACGCCCGAGGAGCTGGGGATTTCTCCCTTGTTCTTTGAACATAGCTTCTTCTGCACCAAATGCGGGAATATGGCCTCGAGCAAAACGTGCCCACATCCGAAGGAAGATCATTTGACCTTATCTGGTACGAAGGTTCGCGGATTGCTGCGTGACGGCATCTGCCCGCCGCCGGAATTTACCCGCCCGGAGGTTGCTGAGGTCCTGATTGAAGGGATGAAGCAGCAGGTCCACAACTAGTCATATTTGTCCACCTTGTCCCATATCATGAGTAATGTCATGAAGGGAGAAAGGTGGCTTTTTTTATGCGCGATCGAGATAAGGTGACGTTATGGATTTCCCTGAACCACATCAAAATAGCGCTGATCGGCGTCGGCCTTGCCGCCATGATCCTTGGGATGGCTTTATACCGAGTGCCGTCGCAGAAAGCATGGAATTACTGGAGCCTACCGCTGGCGGGTCAGACTATCGTTCTGGATGCGGGTCACGGAGGGCCGGATGGCGGAGCCAGCAGCAAACAGGGGCTGATCGAGAAAAACATCAATTTAGCCGTTTCTTTATATCTGCGTGATTATTTGCAGCAGGCCGGTGCGATCGTCGTCATGACGCGCGAGGAGGACAAAGACCTGGCGGGAGCGGGCACGAAGGGCTACAGCAAACGAAAGACAGAGGACTTGAAAACCCGCGTTCGCTTCATCGAGGAACAGCAGGCCGATCTGCTGGTGAGCATTCACATGAACAGCATCCCTTCACCGCGCTGGAGAGGGGCGCAAACCTTCTATTACCCGAATCATGGTGACAGCGCCAACTTGGCAGCCCTCGTACAGGAAGAGCTTAGGCGGAATCTGGAGAATACCGACCGGGTCGCCAATCGTTCGGATAAGAAGGTGTATCTGCTTGAGGCGGTAAACATCCCTTCCGTGTTGGTAGAGGTTGGTTTCTTGTCCAATCCGGGGGAGGCGGAATTGCTCGGCAGCGAATCGTATCAGCGAAAAGTGGCGGCTTCCATTTATCAAGGGATCTTAAGATATTATTCCGGCGAAAAAGTACAAACCCCGGCAGACGATGTCAGGTAATGTTATAATATACCTCATAATGGACCAGCTAAGTTAACTATCTGATGAAGTCGAGGTGCTGTCAGTGATAACGAAGGAGCAGCTTCAGGCGGCATTGCGCCCCGTAGCCGAACCAACCACGGGACTCAGCCTGGTGGAATTGCAGTGGATTCGCGACATCATGATCAAGGAAGGCCGGGTATCGTTAACGGTTGTCGGCTTTGAGAAAGGCAGCGAGGCGCAGGCCGAGGCAGAGCGGGAGATCCGCTTTCGCTTATCCGAAGCAGGCGTGGAGGAGGTTCATCTCCGTTTCCGTGAAGCGTCGGAACAGGAGCGGGAGACGGCGTTCAGCTCGGCCCGTCACCATTCTGAACCGGCCCCAAATAAACGGGAAGAGATAAAGGGTCATGGAGCCGGATTGGAACAGTTGCCCATTCTTGATCCGAAGTCCGGCGTTCATTTTATCGCCGTGGCCAGCGGCAAGGGCGGAGTCGGTAAATCGACCGTTACGGTTAATCTAGCGGCGGCTTTGGCACGACAGGGTAAGAAGGTTGGCCTGATTGACGCAGATATTTATGGCTTTAGCGTTCCCGATATGATGGGGATTGAGGAAGCGCCGCTCGTCGAGGAAGGCGAAATTTTGCCGGTTGAACGGCTGGGCGTCAAGGTGATGTCGATGGGTTTCTTTATCCAGGACAACAACCCTGTGATCTGGCGTGGGCCGATGCTCGGCAAGATGCTTCGCCAATTCTTCAGTGACGTCCGGTGGGGAGAGCTGGATTATTTGCTGCTCGATTTTCCGCCGGGGACGGGTGATATTGCCTTAGACGTACACCAGATGATCCCGCAAAGCCGGGAAATCATCGTAACTACGCCGCATGCTACGGCAGCTTTCGTTGCTGCTCGGGCCGGCACGATGGCGTTGCGTACGGAGCATGAGGTTCTGGGGGTTGTCGAAAACATGGCTTACTACGAGTGCTCCAAATGCGGCGAAAAGGATTTTATCTTCGGCCGCGGCGGAGGCGCGCGTTTGGCGGAGTCCCTGCATACGGAACTGCTGGCGCAAATTCCGCTTGGAGCGCCGGACAACCATCCCTCGGAACCGGATTTTTCTCCCTCTGTGTATAAAGCAGAAGCGACCATCGGCCAGCTGTATGATGAACTGGCGCAGCGTATCACCCTTATATGCGAAAAAGACTGACCCTTTTCGGGACAGTCTTTTTTTGTTGTAGTCAGTATCGAGTAGCTTGAGGTTAGGACCCACCGCCGCTACCCCCACCGCCGCCATCTTTACTTTGGCCGCCTTCTCCGCCGCCGTCTTCGCCACCGCCGCCGCCTTCCTCCTGCTTCGGCTCTTTCTCAACCTTTGGTTGCAACTGCTCTTGAACGACGGTTTTTAACAACTCCAGAACTTCCATCTTGAACAACGGACTCTGCATAGCTTCCTGCATCACCGTCATCGATTGCTTACGATAATCCGGTGTTTTGGTTAAATCCAGGAACATCTTCATGACTTCCGGCGATTTCAAAATATCGCTGACGGATTTTTGATACGTCGGATCTTTGATCAACTGCATATGAAGCTCCTTGCTTTGCGAGTTGACCGCCTTAGCAAAGTCACCGGCAAACTGCGGATCAGTCATGATCTTCTCGATTTCCTTCTTATATTCCGGTGAGGTGATGGTTTCCTTGACCGCCATGCGGACTTCGTTGGAGGTTTGGGAGGGGAGAATCATTTTAACCCCAAACGTTCCTCCGCCGCTTCCGCCACTTCCTCCGGACCCGCCTGAGCCGGAGCCGGAGCCGGAATCAGATCCCGACTCAGAGCCGCCGCCGCTCTCACCGCCGCTGCTTCCGCTTTCACTGCTGCTTGGGGGAGTGCTTAACGCCTCATAAATCGCCTTTTTGCCTTCATCGGTCTTAAGAATATCGATGACCATGGATTTGGTTTCCTTATATCCCCCACCCTGGGAAGAGGAGGAGGAGCTTTGTTCAGAACCGCAAGCCGCTAGCGGAAGAGTAAATGTACATAAGAAGCATAAAATCCAACGGGTACCCCGCCATTTCATGGTTCCCTTCCTCCTTATCATCATTGCTGACGTTAGTATGCGGTTTAGAAACGGAAATATCCCAACGAAAAGCTTAAAAACAATGGTTTTTTACCGGGATCGTTGGTAAAATATTTCGTTAGTGGAGGTGTAAGGGGCTTGAACTTAAAAAAATGGCTTTACTTATTTGGGACGACCTTAGCCGTAGGGGCGGCGGGATCGTTGATCGTCGGTTTGCTGTTACAATGGACCGATACGCTGCAGTACAAAGGCGTAACTGATATTTTGGTGAATGTCGGGATCTTGCTGGGCGTTGGCATCATGGTTAGTGTGTATTCCCAAATGGGCTTTTTCGCATATTTAATGATTAATTATATGGGGAATGGCGTTTTTTCCAAAAGAACGTGGCAGTATGTGCAGTTAGTCTTGACCGCTTTGGCACTGCTGGAGTTGATGTTCTTCCGAATTTTTGTGGGCGGCGAGAAAAATGGGGTTTCCGATCTTGTCCTTGGGATCGTTCTGCTTATTGTGGCTGTGGGTACCGCGTTTTATAAGGCGAAGCTGACCAATGCAACGGCTTGGATTCCTACATTATTTTTTATGATCGCCGTAACGATCGTCGAAACCGTCGGCGTATTGAAAATTGGCGTTAATTCCGCAACTGCCTGGATTGTTGCACCGTTAATCGCTTGTAATGCATATCAAATCCTGATTTTACAGCGAGTTCTGAGTTCAGGAAATCCCAAAACCCAAAAAAGCCCAGCTTAGACTGGGCTTTTTTGCTACCGGTTACCAGCCGGCGGCGTATTCCAACTGCTCCTGAAGCCAGGCTTGATCACGTACTTCATTGCCCTGTACGCTGGCTTCTTGCAGCAGATCGGTTACGGTTACGAATTCATAACCTTGCTTGCGCAACTCGTCAATGATGATGGGCAGCGCATCCTGTGTCTGCTTGACTGAATCGCTGGCATGTAGGAGGATGATGTCTCCAGGATGGGCTTTTTTTACGACGCGGTCGACGATGGTTTGCACGCCTTTATTCATCCAATCTTGGGAATCGGTATCCCACTGAATGACCTTATAGCCTTGATTGGAAGCAATCTTAAGCACGCGCTTATCGAAGTCGCCGTTGGGAAGCCGCAGCAGCTTAGGGGCCTGGCCGGTCACTTCTGTCAAAATCGTGTGCGCGGTGGAGATTTGCCGGGCAATTTCCTCATCGCTCAGACTGCTGTAATTGGTGTGTTTGTGTCCATGGCTTCCGATTTCATACCCTTGCTGTTGAATGGACTTCACGATTTCCGGATGGGTTTTACTCCAGGGTGAGGATAGGAAGAAGGTTGCCTTCTTTACGTTCTTCTCCTTCAATACTTTGAGAATCGGTTCGGCCCGCGTATCGCCCCAACTGATATCGAAGGTCAGGGCTATGACTTTTTTGTTCGTGGACACGCTATAAATAGCCGACGGAGCGCTTTCCTCAGAAAACACCGTAACCTGCCCCTGTTCCACGTAAATGACGCCGGCAGCAAAAAGGGCTGCGGCGAAAACAAAGAAAAAGCGTTTGATTTTCTTCCCGTTAAGGACATAGAAGAAGTTGTTCATGAACAGTAAGCCCCTCTCGTCATCAGAATGAAATGATCTTGAACAGATCCGCTTGTACCAATGTATGCTTGTTCCAATGCTTTATGACGTTTTACGTCGATCACTTATTTAAGGAGACTTGATGGCATGTTCTATATCCGGGGATTTCTAACTGATTTACGCATTTATAAGAAGGCAATGCTTCTTTCGATACTAATTTTCGTGGTGGGACTGGTGTTGGGTGCAGGGAATGCCGACACTTTAACGCGTTGGGTCATGCCTGATATTGAGAGGCTGGGCCAGGTCAGTCAGACTTTGGCGCAATCCGATCATCCGGAACTCAACTTTTTCTTGTTTATTTTCTTCAATAATGCGGTAAAAAGTATTATGGTCATCTTGCTGGGGGCCATTTTCGGAGTATTACCGGCTTTCTTTCTATTGATGAACGGCTTAGCGCTGGGGTTCGTGGTGACTGCAGCCGGGGCGGATCATGGCAATGCACTGAGTCTGATCGTGCGAGGATTGCTTCCTCATGGCGTGATTGAAATCCCGGCAATTCTTATCGCGGCCGGTTTTGGAATGCAATTCGGATATCTGATCCTCAAAAGTCTGGGGGAGATCGGCTCCAGGGATGCTTCCGAACGTACAGTCGATTGGAGGGGATTTCTAGTCTCAGCCAGCCGCGGGGCGATTTGGATCGTGGTTATGCTTCTGATTGCTGCGGTTATTGAGAGTACGTTAACCTTTTATTTGACCCAGCATTCATAAATTTCCCAAAAAGTGAGCATAACATTAAAGCGTCTTTAAGAAGACCTAACCTTATACCATCGGCTGAATAAGGAGTGTTGCGCATGCTGGGAATGCTGTTTAGTGATAAAGAATGCAAGGAGCTCGACTATGTGCTGCGAAAAGAATTGGATGAAATGCTTCTAGATATGAGCGATACGCGGCTAGATCAAGATATCCGCCATGCCATCGCTAATCGTTACAAAACGATTTTCCGTATGTACGCCCGATTTGCTCCCTCCAAGGAATTATCGAAATATGCCCGCCGCGCCCGCTTCCCGCAAGCCAGAGAATAGGCTAATATTGGAGTTGACGGCGGGGTCGCCCTTATGGTAAATTAGCATTTGTCCCTGTTTTTGTGGGACAAGCAGCAGAAGGCAGGAAGACATTGGCAAGAAAAAGTTTGATCGAAACTCTTGCAAAAAACTTGCCGACTGTGATATATTATAAAAGTCGCCGCTGAAACGCAGCGATGAACGAAAGAACGAAAGTTGATCTTTGAAAACTGAACAACGAGTGAGTAATAAATGAGAAATTAAATCTCGTCAGTTTC
>NZ_JALPRK010000027.1 GCF_023195895.1 Paenibacillus mellifer | reverse complement strand
ATTCCCACCACCAAACAGTCCTGAGGGGCCGGAATGTTGCATTTTGTGCAGCATTTTGGGGTGTATGCGAAGAAATCGGCTGAAATTGTTGCACAAACTGCAACATTCTTGCCGCCCCCCTTGCCCACAATCTTCTAAAAAAGAAAAATAATCGGCCAAGGCATGAACGCCCTGGCCGATTATTTTTTGGGGGACAGCCCCTTGTTGTCGTTAGACCAGAGTTATCCGGTCGTTCTTCTTAACGGTGTGCTTTCAGGTTGTAGAAGGATTTCAAGCCGTTGTATTGAGCCAAGTCAGCCAATTGATCTTCGATGCGAAGCAATTGGTTGTATTTCGCGATACGGTCCGTACGGGAAGGAGCACCGGTTTTGATTTGGCCGGCGTTTGTTGCCACGGCGATATCGGCAATCGTGCTGTCTTCGGATTCGCCGGAACGGTGAGAGATCACTGCCGTATACCCCGCGCGTTTTGCCATTTCGATCGCGTCGAATGTTTCCGTCAACGTACCGATTTGGTTTACTTTGATCAGGATCGAGTTGCCGATGCCTTCTTGGATCCCTTTGTACAGACGTTCGGTGTTGGTTACGAACAGGTCGTCACCCACGAGTTGGATTTTGTTGCCCAGTTTCTCAGTCAGCAGCTTCCAACCTTCCCAATCGTCTTCGGCGCAGCCGTCTTCGATTGTGATGATCGGATATTTGTCTGCCCAAGAAGCAAGCAGGTCAACGAACTCAGCGGAAGTGAAGGATTTGCCTTCGCCTTCCAGATGGTATTTGCCGTCTTTGTAGAACTCGGTGGAAGCAACGTCCATACCCAAGAATACGTCTTTACCAGGCGTGTAGCCAGCTTTCGTGATAGCTTCCATGATCGAGGACAAAGCGTCTTCGTTGGAAGTGAAGTTTGGTGCAAAACCGCCTTCGTCGCCAACAGCCGTGTTCAAGCCTTTTGCTTTAAGTACGGATTTCAGGTTGTGGAAAATTTCTGCGCCTGTGCGAAGAGCTTCTTTGAAGGAAGGAGCGCCTACAGGCAGGATCATGAATTCTTGTACGTCTACGTTGTTGTCGGCATGCGCGCCGCCGTTCACGATGTTCATCATCGGAACTGGGAGCTGTTTCGCGTTAAATCCGCCCAGGTAAGCATACAGCGGCAGGTCCAAAGCGTCTGCAGCTGCGCGAGCAACCGCCATCGAAACGGCCAAGATCGCGTTCGCGCCCAGTTTGCCTTTGTTAGGCGTGCCGTCCAATTCGATCATCATTTTGTCGATGCCGACTTGGTCCAACGCGTCCATGCCAATGACTTCAGGAGCGATGATTTCGTTCACGTTCTTCACAGCGTTCAGTACGCCTTTGCCCAGGTAACGGGATTTGTCGTCGTCGCGAAGCTCTACAGCTTCATGCGCGCCGGTGGAAGCACCGGAAGGAACGATGGCACGGCCCATTGCGCCGGATTCGAGATAAACTTCAACTTCAACGGTAGGGTTGCCGCGGGAGTCAAGGACTTCGCGAGCGTAAACGTCAGAAATAATCGTCATTAGAATACAATCTCCTTTGAGTGTTTTATAGTTATAGTTATTTTATGCCTTGCGGCTGGCAATCATCGATTGACCGGTCATTTCCGGCGGCTGCGGCAAGCCCATCAAGTCGAGCAGCGTTGGAGCTACGTCGGCGAGAATGCCTTTGTCGCGAAGCACGACGTTCTCATCGGTAACGATGAATGGAACCGGGTTCGTCGTATGTGCGGTAAATGGACGGCCTTGGTCATCGGTTTCCATATCGGCATTCCCGTGGTCAGCAATAATGATGACGACTCCGCCTTTGGCTTTGACGGCGTCAACAACCTTGCCTACGCACTCATCCGTTACTTCAACCGCTTTGATCGTTGGCTCCATCATCCCGGAGTGGCCGACCATGTCCGGATTCGCGAAGTTCAAGATAATCGCGTCGTGTTGATCCGACTCGATTTCCTTGACGCAGGCTTCCGCTACTTCATAGGCGCTCATTTCCGGTTTCAAGTCGTACGTTGCCACCTTCGGCGAGTTGATGAGGACGCGTTTTTCGCCCGGAAGCTCGACATCTCGGCCACCGCTGAAGAAGAACGTCACGTGCGGGTATTTCTCCGTTTCGGCGATCCGCAATTGCTTCTTCCCGTTTTGCACTAGCACTTCACCAAACGTATTGTCGAGATTCTTCGGCTTGTACGCAACATAGCCGTCTACCGATTCCGCAAACAGGGTCAAGCACACGAAGTGCAGATCTGTCGGGAATTTCGGTCCGCGGTCGAAGCCTTGGAAATCCTTATTCGTAAATACGTTGGACAGTTGAATGGCACGGTCCGGACGGAAGTTCAGGAAAATGACACTGTCGCCGCTTTCCACTTGCGCGATCGGTTGGCCATGGCCATCGACAATCACAGTTGGCATCACGAACTCGTCAAATACGGACTTCTCATAGGATTCCGTGACCGCTTGAATCGGGTCGGTATATTGCGGTCCTTCCGCATACACCATGGCCCGGTACGATTTCTCGACACGGTCCCAACGTTTGTCGCGGTCCATTGCGTAATAGCGACCTTGCACCGTTGCGATCTTACCGACGCCAAGCTCGTTCATCTTGGCGATCAGCCGCTCCAGGAAGCCCTTTGCGCTGTCCGGAGCCACGTCGCGGCCGTCGAGGAACGCATGCACGTAAACCTCGTGCATCTCTTCCTTCTTCGCCAACTCGAGCATAGCAAACATATGTTCAATGTGACTATGCACGCCGCCGTCGGACAGAAGGCCGTACAGATGCAGCTTCGTGCCCTTCGTTTTGGCGCTGCGCACCGCTTCAACCAGCGTTTCATTCGAGAAGAATTCGCCTTCGCGAATCGATTTGGAGATCCGGGTCAAATCCTGGTATACAATCCGGCCGGCACCGATATTCAGGTGACCCACTTCGGAGTTCCCCATTTGGCCTTCCGGCAAACCCACCGCTTCCCCGCTGGCGGTCAGCGTGGTGTTCGGGTATTGCTTCAAATAACGGTCATAGTTCGGTTTGTTCGCTTGAGCCACGGCATTGCCTTCGACTTTATCGCGAAGTCCGAACCCGTCCATGATGATCAAAGCTACTGGTTTGGGAGCCGTCATTTATTTCGCCCCCTCAACGAGCTGGATGTAAGAGTCCGGCTGCAGGCTGGCACCGCCGACGAGTGCGCCGTCGATGTCGCTTTGGCCCATATACTCCTTCACGTTCTCCGGTTTAACGCTGCCGCCGTATTGGATACGGATTTTCGCAGCCACATCGTTGCCGTACAAACCTTGAACCAGGCTGCGAATATAGGAAATCACTTCGTTCGCGTCTTGCGACGTGGAGGATTTGCCTGTACCAATCGCCCAGATCGGTTCGTATGCAATGACCACTTGCGCTGCTTGCTCTGCGGTCAACCCTTTCAAAGCCGCTTCGGTTTGGACCTTCACGACTTCTTTCGTTTGGCCGGCTTCGCGCTCTTCCAGCTTCTCGCCGACACAAGGGATCGGAGTCAATCCATGTTTAAAGGCAGCCAGGATCTTCTTGTTCACGATTTCGTCGGTTTCGCCGAAATATGCCCGGCGCTCAGAGTGGCCGATGATGACATAATCCACGCCAAGCTCTTTCAGCATGCGTCCGCTGACTTCACCAGTGAAGGCTCCTTCGTCTTCAAAATGCATGTTTTGCGCGCCGATTTTGATCAACGTGCCTTTCGCTGCTTCTACCAAAGCCGGAAGGTTGGTGAACGGCGCGCAGATAACGCTCTCTACGCCAGTAACCTCCGCTTTCCCTTTAACGGCTTCGAAGAAGGTTTTGGCTTCGGAAACGGTTTTGAACATTTTCCAGTTTCCGGCGATAATAGGTGTTCTCACTGAAACCACCCACTCCTTCTTTATAGAGGTAGTTCAAAAAACGAACTTTGATCACGATTCATTCTTACTTGTCGTTCAAAGCCACGACACCTGGAAGTGCCTTGCCTTCCATAAATTCCAGGGAAGCCCCGCCGCCCGTGGAGATGTGGTTCATTTGCGAAGCCAGGTTGAACTTCTCAGCTGCTGCCGCAGAGTCGCCGCCGCCGATGATGGTGTAGCCTTCTGTTGTTGCGCAGGCTTCAGCCACTTCTTTCGTCCCGTTTGCGAAAATATCGATTTCAAACACGCCCATCGGTCCGTTCCAAACGACCAGCTTGGAATTCTTGATGATATCGGCATAAATCGCGCGAGTCTTCGGCCCGATGTCCACGCCTTCCCAATCTGCAGGAATGCTGTCGATATCTACGGCTTTGTGGTTTGCTGTTGCGCTGAAGTCGTCAGCGACGATGCAGTCAACCGGAAGTACGAAGTTCTTGCCCAGCTTCTTCGCTTTCTCAATGAAGCCAAGAGCCGCATCCAGTTTGCTGTCATCCAACAGCGATTGGCCGATTTCGTGACCTTGCGCTTTGAAGAAGGTGTAAGCCAAGCCGCCGCCAATCAACACATTGTCCGCGATGTTGAGCAGGTTGTCGATGACGTCGATTTTGTCTTTAACCTTCGACCCGCCGATAATTGCAGTGAAAGGACGATCCGGATTCGACAGTGCTTTGCCGAGAACGGACAATTCTTTCTCCATCAGCAAGCCGGATACGGCTGGCAGGTAATGAGCGATACCTTCTGTCGAAGCGTGCGCGCGGTGTGCAGCGCCAAACGCATCGTTGACGAACAGATCGGCCAGTTCTGCGAATTGCTTCGCGAGTTCAGGATCGTTTTTCTCTTCGCCCGGGTAGAAACGTACGTTTTCAAGCACCAGTACGTCGCCGTTGTTCAAGGCATTCACTTTGGCTTTCGCGGCTTCGCCTACAGCTTCGTCAGCTTTGGCTACTTCTTTGCCGAGCAGCTCGCCCAAGCGTTTCGCTGGCAGTGTCAAACGCATATCTTCGTTGACTTGGCCTTTTGGACGGCCCAAGTGACTCGCGAGGATGACCTTTGCGCCATTTTCGATCAAGTATTTGATCGTCGGCAACGTTTCGCGGATCCGAGTGTCATCGGTAATTTTGCCATCTTGCATCGGTACATTAAAATCTACACGAACAAACACGCGTTTGCCGGTTACTTCCACATCACGTACACTTTTCTTGTTCATCTCCACGTTCCTCCTAAAGGTATGCGCGGGGGTTCTCCAAGCCTGGAAAATGCGCATTACGGCTTTGATTCTGATTTCTCTCCTAAGACGCCATGTAACTCATCTAACTCATCTCTATTTATAAAAAATGGTGTGTGTGTGAATGTCGTATTTCATGCAAGAACCAAAGAGGAGTCCTTAAATAGGTTGCTCCTCTTTGGGATGAATCGATCTTTATAGATTACTTCTTATTTTACTTTCTTCGCGAAGTATTCCAGCGTACGAACCAATTGTGCAGTGTAGGACATTTCGTTGTCGTACCACGATACAGTTTTCACCAGTTGTTTGTCGCCAACCGTCATTACTTTCGTTTGCGTTGCGTCAAACAGGGAACCGTAAGTGATGCCTACGATATCCGAAGATACGATTTCGTCTTCCGTGTAACCGAAAGATTCGTCAGAAGCGGCTTTCATAGCAGCGTTCACTTCGTCAACCGTAACGGTTTTCTCAAGAACAGTGACAAGCTCAGTCAAGGAACCTGTTGGTACAGGTACGCGTTGAGCTGCTCCGTCCAATTTACCTTTCAGCTCAGGGATAACCAGGCCAATCGCTTTCGCTGCGCCCGTTGTGTTAGGAACGATGTTTGCTGCAGCTGCACGAGCACGACGGAAGTCAGCTTTTGCATGCGGAGCGTCCAGCGTGTTTTGGTCGCCAGTGTAAGCATGGATTGTGGTCATCAAGCCTTCTACGATGCCGAATTTGTCATTCAGCGCTTTAGCCATAGGAGCCAAGCAGTTCGTTGTGCAAGATGCGCCGGAAATAACAGTTTCCGTACCGTCGAGGATTTCATGGTTTACGTTGTAAACGACGGTTTTCATGTCGCCGGTAGCTGGAGCGGAGATCACAACTTTCTTCGCGCCGCCTTTCAGGTGAAGCTCAGCTTTTTCTTTCGTTGTGAAGAAGCCTGTGCACTCCAGAACGATGTCAACGCCAAGCTCGCCCCAAGGCAATTCTTCAGGGTTACGGTTAGCCAGAACCTTAACTTCTTTACCGTTTACTTTAAAGAATCCGTCATGTACTTCAACGTCGCCGTCGAAGCGGCCTTGAGTTGTATCATATTTCAACAAATGAGCCAACATTTTTGCATCTGTCAGGTCATTGATTGCTACGACTTCGATACCTTCCACGTTTTGAATGCGGCGGAATGCCAAACGTCCAATACGTCCAAACCCGTTAATCCCTACTTTTACGCTCATTGAATAGTTCCTCCCAGTGTTTGATTTTTTTATTATTCAAGACAGGTCCGATAAAACCCGTCATGAGTAAACCCATTTATTTCCCGGATCTCTTGCTGAGCTCACGAACGATCTCTTCCGCCGCCGCTTCATCGGTCACTAGAATATCCTCATGTCCAAATCGCAATACGGCATGGATCGCTTTCGCTTTGCTCTTGCCTCCCGCGATTCCGATTACGGTCTCTGTTCGCTTGATGTCCTCGAGACGCAGGCCTAAGGTTAGCATTTTGTGCACGACGACGCCGTCTTCATTAAAGTAATAACCAAATGATTCCGCTAGCGCGCCTTCCTTGCGAATTTCCTCAGCCATGCCCGGCTCCAGCTTGCGGCGCCGCGCCATCTCCATAGCGTCTCCGATCCCGTGCACCACGATACGTGCCTGGCGGATCATGTTCACAATATCTTGAATGTTCGGATCGTGAACGAGCGACTCGTAAGCTTCCTTCCCCAGCAAATCGGGAACGTGCAGCAGGCGATAACCTGCGCTAACCCGCTTCGCCATGCCGGAAGCGATGGTGTTCGCCTGGATTTCCAAGCTCTCGCCAAGACCTCCGCGCGCTGGTACAAACCAGCTTTGCTTCATCGTGACGTTCGGCGGTGGATTCAGCTGATCCGCGACTTCCGCCAGCGTCGTGCCGCCGGTTACCGCAACCACATCATCTCCGCACATGGCACCCATCAGTGCCTTGGCACCTGCTCGCCCCAGCTCCCGCTTTACGAGCGGTGAGGTTTCGCAGTCTCCAGGTACAATCACCACTTTACGCAGTCCATAATGCTGACGGATCGTGTCCTCCAAATTGGAGAGCCCGAACAACTCTAGCATCATCGGTTCCAAATCCTCAATCAATCGCCGTCCTGCGTCGCTGATTCTCATGCCTATATTCTCGATTTCTATCAGGCCTTGGGCCTTCATGAGATCCGTCTCGGCACGCAACACACGCTCCGTCATGTCCAGCGAATTCGCCAAGGTTCTGCGACCAATGACATCAGACAACATGATCTGGTGAAGTATAGTGTACCTTTTCTTGAGAATGTCCATGAGATCAGGAAGAAGCTGCTGTTGAATCTCTAATATATTTCGCATGCTTTCCACTCCTGCAAGCTTCGTCTTCTCTCTCCATCTCCTGGTCTTAAAATGTCCCGGGTTAACTTTTTAAGTCCCACTGATATTTTAACCAATATTTAGTTCGGTTGCAAGCCTGACGTCCGTATCATTTACTTTTGCTATTTCACTTATACATGGGGCCTCTAGGAGCACGTTATCGTTCCATAAAAAAAGCTCCTTCAGCGAAAATATAAACGATAGATGTCGTCTACTCTCGCAAAAGGAGCGTGCTTCTTTTTATCTATTTTCCCGTGCAAGCAGGACTTAGGCTCTAGAGATACGAAGGGACAACGCACTCTTCGGCCCGAGCCGGAACCGGGTTCCTTCCGTTCCTGTCAGCTCCAGCGCGACATTTCTCGCTTCTTCCCCATCATTAAACAGGACGACGCCAATTGAATCGTCCGTATTCCGGAAAGCTACGGAGCGAATCGCAGCCTCCTTCGACTCAGCGGCAATTCGTACCGCCTGCGGCCGGATCACTTTGCTGAAATGAGCCAGCGCATAATAATCCAGCGTATACTCGAGCTCGCGGGTCTGCTGGTTCACCGTCACAATACCGCGGCAGGTACTCTGCCCAAACCCGGGGACGGTTGGCCCATTTTGCTCATCGAGCGCCATATTCCAGAGCACCAGCGATTGGCTGTGATTCCGCAAAATCTCGATCCCCGTCCGCATGACATTGGAGAATGCCGGTTCAAACGCTGGAATCCATTCTCCGCCGGAGCCTTCGGTGAAATGAACCTCTTTGCCCGGGTAAGCCTCTTTCACTTGACTTTGCGCCGAAGCTTTCCCTCCATACCAATGCCAGGCCACGCCGTCGACCGCTTCCGCCGCTTCCTTGAATACGGACAGTGGATAATCCGGACGATCCCAGTTGTGGTCATAAGCCAGAATCTTCGTGGACAAGCCGCGTTTCATAAAGGCCGGCTTCAAATCGTTTTTCACGAAATCCGTTTGCATCTCGGCGGTCATCAGCATCCCCGGATAATGTCCCGGCACATAAAGCGGTTCGTTCTGCGGCGTCACCGCATAAATGGTTAGTCCGTGCTCGGCATAGGACTCGATATAACAGACAAAGTAGTTCGCATACGCCTCGTAATATTCCTTCTTCAATTCCCCGCCGATCATCGATCCGCTCGTTTTCATCCAGCCCGGCGCACTCCAAGGGGAGCCGAACAGCTTGATGGACGGATTTAACGCCAGCGCTTCTTTTAAGAGGGGAATCACGTCAGCTTCGTCATGGCGGATCGAGAACCTCCGCATTCCCGGGTCGGTCTCGCCTTCGGGCAAATCGTCGTAGCTGTAGATGAACCGGGCATAATCCGAGGCTCCCATCGGGTTGCGCAACACGGATAGGCCGATTCCCTCCTCCGAGTCAAACAACTTCTTCATCAAGGAGGCACGCTGCTCTTCGGGAAGCACCTGGTGGATCAGATAAGCGGCTGAGTCGGTAAAAGATGCCCCAAACCCGTCCATCGTCTGATAGCTCACGGTGTCATCCAAATGGACCGTAACCTCCGAGGCTTCCGAATCCTTCGGCAGCAATTGCTCTCCCGTTTGACGAACGAAGAGAGAGGATTCTCCAGCGGAATAATAAAGTTCAAGCTCACGCATGATGTTCCCTCCACTTCTATAAATGACGCTCGGTTACTTGAGGCCGAGTTTTTCTTTATTGGCTTTCATTTTCTCCGTACGAATCTTCATGATTGAATCCCAACCGTTGTCGTCCAGGAATTTCTTATAGTTGTTCAGGGTGCTCTCGAATTCCCCATCGTTCTTGGAACGGATCAAGCTGACCATCGTCGTGTTCCAGGTCGTGTTGATTGCCGTCAAGGAGCGAGCTTCCGGAGACCCCGCATCCGGATTGGTGTTCTCAAGAATGAAGTGCGGAACCAGCTTGCCTTTGCCCCACTCTTGCATTTGCTTGATCGATTCAGGGAAAGCATCGGCGCTAAGCGCTTTATGACGGTCATGGCCGAAGAACATGAATTCGCCCATCCGGTATTCCTTCTTGAACTTATCCGCATCCGTTTGTTGCAACTCTTTGACTTCCGGCGTGAATTGAACCGTTCCGTCTGCATTCTTCGTGTAGGTCTCGCCTTCGATCCCGTAGTTCATCAGCATTTGGCCTTCTTCATCTAACAGGTACGTGAAGATTTGGAGGGCCTTCGCTGGATCCTTACATTGTTTCGTAATGAAGCTGATCATCCAGCCGGTGATACCGGATTGGTTCAGTTTCGGCGTGTTGCCTACCGTGCTTTGCGGTCCGTCGATGGCCAGATACGCTTGATCCGGATGGGCGGTGGCGAAGATTTGCAGGTTGCCGCCTTGCTGCGGCGTTCCGTCAAGAAGCATCGTAGCGTATTTGCCGGATTTCACCTTTTCTTCAAAAGCCGGGCCGTCATCGGCAAAGCTGTCATCGCTGATATTGCCGGCCTGGTGCACTTGATTCAACGTCTTGAGCCAGGTCAAGTAATCTTCATCGAGATTCCGGTTGTAGAATTCGCCGTTTTCGGTTTCCAGCGGCACCCCAAGGAAATCCTGGAACACGTCGCCCAAGGATCCCGTACCTTCGCCGATCGAGTTAAATCCGAAAGGAATCAAATCCGGGAATTGTGTTTTAATTTGCTGCATGACGCTTTTAAATTCCTCCGGCGTTCCGATGCTTGGCTTGCCCAGCGCTTCGTAAACGTCCTTACGGATTGCGAAGGCGGTCTTCGCCGGAATGTTACCGCTGTCATAATCGGCCTGCGTATTGGAGTAGTTCGGGTAACCGTACGTGTTGCCGTCGGCTTGCTTAAACCAGTTGATCGTATCTTGCGCTGCCACCTTGTTGAAATAAGGATCGTATTTCTCTGCCAGCTCATTCAGCGGCAAAGCCCAGGAAGAAGCTTTCTGCACGACAGCCGCGTTCGCATCGAACACCGTGATCAAATCCGGCATGTCGCTGCCCGCAAAAAAGGTGTTGAGCTTCGTGTCGTCACCGGTAACAAATTTGATGTCAATATTCAGGTCTTCTTTGATCTTCTTCGTGACTACGTCATTACCGAAGTCGGTGTTCCACCAATCAGCATTAACGTACCAAGTCAGTTGAGTCGCCTCTTCCTTCTTATCCAGCTTCCATGCCGGCGTATTCGCGTCTACGGTATAACGGTTATCCAGGGAGACGTCCCCTTTCGCAGCCTTGGAGCCACCTCCGGAGCCGCCGCAGCCCGTAACGACCAGCGCGGCGGTCAGCAGGGCGGCGCAAGCCGTGATCCCTTTTCTAGCGAGACTTTTGTTCAATTTTAACATTTGTGTACCCTCCCTTTTTTGTAAGCACTACTAGTTCAACACGCTTTATTCGTCCTAATTCTAAGGTGCTGATTCGTTACTCCTTCACCGCCCCCAGCATCATGCCGGAGATGAAGTATCTTTGTAATAATGGATAAATCACAACAATCGGCAAAGTCGTAATCACAATTGTTGCGAGTTGAACTCCTTTGGTGGTCGTTTCAATCACGACGGAACCCGCGACGTTCTGCATCGATTGGGTCTGGGATTGGACGATAATTTCGTACAACTTCATTTGCAGTGGATAGAGATACTGATCCGTGATATACAGCTTCGTGGTCATGAAGTCGTTCCACTGGTTGACACCGTTGAACAAAGCGATAGTTGCCATCGCCGGCATCGATAACGGAATAAAGATTTTCAGGAAGATCCTCCAGTCGCCGGCACCATCGATCTTAGCCGATTCCTCCAGGGAATCCGGCACATTTCGGAAGAAGTTCATGAGAATCACGACGTCGTAATAACTGAACAAAGCCGGAATGATGTACACCCAGAAGCTGTTAAGCAGACCCAGCGATTTAATGAGCAAGTATGTCGGAATCATGCCGCCCGAGAAGAACATCGTAATGACGCCCATCGTCACATACAGCTTGCGGCCGCGCACATTGCTCTTGCTGAGGCCGTAACCAATCATCGCGCAGAAGAATACGTGAGTAACCACGCCGATGACCGTCTTGAGGACCGAGATCAGGAACGACTGCCAAATCGTATCGTCCCGGAACACCGCCTGGTAGTTCTCCAGTGAAAACTCCTTGGGCCAGAAGACAAATCCGCCTTCCGCCAACGACCGCCCCGAACTGAAGGAAGACACGATGACGTTCCAGAGCGGAATGACAATGATGATTGTAAATAGAATCAGGATCGTGACATTGACGGTATCAAAAATTCGGCTGTCGAGATCCTGTTTGACCGCCTTTCGATTCATGGCTGCTGCTCCTTCCTTACAGGACAGATTGATTATCGTTGAGTTTGCTGGTCACCTTATTGGCAAACACCAACAGAATGACGGAGACGATCGAAACGCCGAGCCCGACGGCGGTCGCGTAGGAGAAGTCCCCTTGCGTCATCCCCATCCGGTACACGTAAGAGTTGATGACCTCGGCTTTTTCCCGGTTCTGGGAGTTGATCAGCACTAAGGTCTGGTCCAGGTTGGAGCCAAGCAGGCCGCTGACGGTGAGGATCAGGTTCAGGCTGATGATCATCTTCATGTTCGGTAAAGTGATGTTCCAAATTTGTCGAATCCGGCTGGCCCCGTCGATCTTGGCCGCCTCGTAATAGGTCGGATCAATCTTGGCCATGATGGCGAGATAGAGGATCGTCCCCCAACCCGCTTCTTTCCAGACATCAGACAACACGGCGATCCACCAGTATTTCCCCGGATCCAACATGATGTTCTGCGCCTTCGAGATGATTCCCAGGTCCAGCAGAAGCTGATTGAACATCCCGGTCGTCGAAAACCAGGTGATCAACATGCCCCCAAGGACGATCCAGGACAGAAAGTGCGGGAGATAGGAAATGGTCTGTACGATTTTTTTGAACCGGCCCATGCTGAGCTCGTAAATCATGATCGCCAGAATAATTGGGATCACGAACCCGATCGCCAGCTTCAGAAAGCTGATCCCCAGCGTGTTCACCACCGAATCCCAGAAGTACCGATCGCTTGCGATAATCTTGAAGTTATCCAATCCCACCCATGGGGCGGAGTTTAGCGTATCGATGACCGTGTAATTCTTGAAGGCGATGGTTAATCCGTAAATCGGGACGTAGCAAAAAATAATCATGAAAATGATGCCCGGCCAGATCATCGACTGGATTTCCCATTGCCTGCCGAAGTCGATAAAGAATTGCTTCATTCTTAATCCCACCGGTTTCTTGGCTGCCGCAGCTGACTTCGCCATTTTGCGCTCCTCTCTTTATTCCTCAGGAAGGAATAAAAACGTTTTTATTTTTGTCGAAAAGACCCCTAGCATGAACCGCTTACAATCTTGCTTGGGCTAAAAATCTCAGCTTAAACGGACATGGCTTGAGCCCCGCACGATCAGTTCTCCGTCCAGCTTCTGCACTTTCCCCTGCTCCTGCTTCTTGATCATGTTCACCAAATGATTGACAGCCAAGATCCCTTGCCTGGCGATTTGGTTCCGTACCGTAGTCAGAGGCGGCGTGAAATACTGGGCAATATCGATATCGTCAAAACCGACGACGCTGATGTCTCTTGGAACCTCAAGACCATACGAGCGCAAGGCCTTAATGCATCCGATCGCACTCAGATCGTTGCCCGCCAGAATCGCGTCCGGTATTTTGCCCGGATGCTTGTGAACAAAAGCCCGAACCGCATTATAGGTGCTCTCTTCTTCAAAATACCCCTGCACAATGAAATCCTCGTCCACCGGCAATTGATGTTCCCGTAAAGCGGCGAGATACCCTTCCTTCCGCTGCACGCTGTCGTACATCGTATCCACGCCGGACAGGTAAGCGATTCGCTTATGGCCTAAGCTAATCAGGTATTTCGCGGCCTCGTAAGAGGATGCATAAGAATTGAAAATGACCGTTCCCATCGTTTCCTTCTGAATGACCCGATCGAGAAATACCGCCTTGATCCTGTCCTTCTCCATCATCGCGATATCCTGTTTATCGATCCGAAGTTCCTCGTAGATGATGACGCCGTCCACCCGCCGACCCATGATGTTGCTAATAATGGTTTGCTTGTCGGCCGTAACCATCACGTGCAAACCGTATCCCAACCGTTCGCTCTCGCGCGCCATCGACTCGACCAGAATGTAGAAATAAGGTCCCGAGACGCTGGTCGTGAAAAAGCCGAGCATATTCGTCTTCTTCGACTTCAACTGCTTCCCGTTTAAATTCGGAACGTAGTTCAGTTGCTTGGCAACCTTCAGCACGTGGGATTTGGTCTCCGGGTTCAGTACGTCCACGTCATTTAACGCGTTGGAAACCGTGGAGATCGAAACGCCCGCCGCTTTGGCTACATCCTTAATGGTGACTTTCCCCATCTCTCGATACACCCTATCTATAAAAACGTTTTTATATATTCATCAAGTTATCATAGAAACGCTTTCATGACAATCCTTTTTTTTGGGCTTTTTTTGCTTTAAGGATTTCGCCTTGCGTTTTGATTTGAAATATCATATAATAATTTTTGTTCGCTAAATTTGCGCCCGTGGTCCAATGGATATGACGTAGGCCTCCGGAGCCTGAGATCGAGGTTCGATTCCTCGCGGGCGCGCCATACTATATTTGATATACATGAACAAGTCCTGACTTTCGTCGATTGGACTTTTTTTATTCCCTTGAGTTTGACTTTCTTTGACTTTCTCGATTAAATTGTTTATGATGAGATTAATCTTCTTCGTTTCCGTCAATTCTTAGATTGATTGGGGCGATTTTTGCAGACTATTCCATTGGGTGGGTCGTTCCACGCGAGCGCCCTAAATTTAAGGAGGTTTTATTGGTGAGTTATATTCCTATGGTCGTTGAACAAAGCAATCGCGGCGAGCGCGCTTACGACATTTATTCCCGTCTGCTCAAGGATCGGATCATCTTCCTGGGCTCTCAGGTGAACGATGTCGTCGCCAACTCCATCATTGCTCAGATGCTGTTTCTGGACGCGGAAGATCCAACGAAGGACATCTCCCTATACATTAACAGCCCTGGCGGTTCGATTACAGCCGGCATGGCGATTTATGATACGATGCAATTCATTAAATCCGACGTCTCCACGATTTGCGTCGGGCTGGCCGCTTCGATGGGCGCTTTCCTGCTGAACGCCGGCGCGCCGGGCAAACGTTACGCGCTGCCAAACAGCGAAATCATGATCCATCAGCCGCTCGGCGGAGCCGAAGGTCAAGCGACGGACATCGAAATCCGCGCCCGCCGCATCCTGAAGATGCGCGATAAACTGAACCAAATCCTCGCCGAACGGACCGGCCAACCGCTGGATCGGATCGAGAAGGACACCGACCGCGACTACTTCATGAGCGCGGCCGAAGCGAAGGAATACGGCTTGGTCGATAAAGTCATCGAGAAAGTGGATCCAACCGCCAAAGGCTAAGGCTTAAGACGAAAGGCTGCGCTTTGAACAGAAAGTTCTGTTCGAAGGGCGGCCTTTCTTGTTATATTTATTTTTAAATAAAGCGAGGCAAGGCAACGACAGGGGCGCCGGGGAAGCTGCGGGGAGCCCGGAGCGTCGCGGGGACAGTCGAGACCATGCTGGCGCGGCGAAGGCCCCGCGAAAGCCGCTTAGGGCGTGAATTCTGCCCCCACCCGCTTCTAACGCTGATGAGAAACACTATACTAGCAACTTCGGGGGTTTTTCAACTCTAACGACGCTGAGCGGCGCTATTTTCATCAAAAGTGCCTGTTTACCGCTGTAAAATGGACAATAAGCTCTGTGGTAAGCGTTAGACTCAGAATGTAGCGTTTTGGGCCCAATTAAGCTCTGTGGCAAGCGTTAGCGCTAAAGGTAACTCGGGTGGGACGGCTAGGCGCGCATTGATTAGTTGTAACTTTGAACGGCATGGGATCGCTAGAGTTACTTTAGCTTGGTTGAGCGACGGATTAATAAAGGAGTGAGTCGGGAGATGAAACAATCTGTAAGGAAGAAGCTGTATGAAGTAAGCCGTACGTTGGCGGATGTCGCCATGGGTAAGGCAAAGGCTGACTTGGTTGTTAAGGGTGGCACCTTAGTCAACGTCTACACCGGGGAGCTGTTGCCGCAGACCGACGTCGCCGTTGCTGAAGGGCGGATCGCCTTCGTGGGGGACGCCGGGCACACGATTGGCGAGGACACCATCGTGATCGACGCGGCGGGCCGACACATTGTTCCAGGGCTCCTGGACGGGCATATGCATGTTGAGAGCACCATGCTGTCGGTGTCCGAGTTCGCCAAGGCGGCGCTGGCCAAAGGGACGACCGGCATCTTTATGGACCCGCACGAAATCGCCAATGTGTTTGGCGCGGAAGGTGTGCGTTGGATGCACGAGGAAGGCCAAGGGCTGCCGCTTAAGGTTTACACCACGTTCCCATCCTGCGTACCGGCTACCGATCATTTGGAGGATGCCGGAGCCTCGCTGAACACGGGTGATATCGCCGAAGGGATGACCTGGGACGGGGTCGAAGGACTGGGCGAGGTCATGAACTTTCCCGGCGTTGTGTACGGAGATCCGAAAATGCTCGGCGAGATCCAAGCCACGATGGAGGCGGGTAAGACGGTAACCGGGCATTTTCCAAGCGATGATGAGCGCATGCTCCAAGCCTACACCGCTTCGGGCGTCACTTCCTGTCACGAGACGGTGACCAGAGAGCAAGGGCTTGCCAAGTTGCGCATCGGCATGCACCTGATGATCCGTGAGGGCTCAGCTTGGCATGATGTCAAGGAAGTGATCAAGGTGGCCACTGAGGATAAGGTGAACCCTTCGAACATCCTGCTAGTCACCGACGATGTGTACCCGCAGACGCTGATCGAGCAAGGGCACATGAACCATGTCGTGCGCCGGGCCATTGAAGAAGGCGTCGATCCGGTCACCGCGATTCAGATGGGAACCATCAACACGGCGCGGTACTTCAAGGTCGACGGCGACTTGGGCGGGATCGCACCGGGTAAATGCGCGGACCTGCTGCTGATCGGCGACCTGCGGCGGATGGAGCCGTCGACCGTCATCACCGACGGCAAGGTCGCTTATGACGACGGGCAGCTCCGCGTTCCGTTCCCGGCGTACCCGTATCCGCCGCAGGCGCGTGCCTCGGTGAAATTGGCGCGTCCGCTGACCGACGCCGATTTCCTCTACCGCAGCAGCGCCAGCGGCATGAACCAAACAACGATCCACGTCATCGACGTGATCGAGAACAGCGCCCGCACGGCGAAGGGGACGGCAACCGTCAAGGTTGACGGATACGGAGTCGTGCGTCCCGCCGCCGAGCAGGACATCGCCACGCTGGCCTGCATCGACCGTCACCGCGGTTCCGGCGAGTTGTCGCTCGCCTTCGCGCGGGGGTTTGGCCTGAAGCGGGGGGCCGTGGCCTCCACTGTCGCACATGACAGTCACAACCTGCTCGTCATGGGTACGAATCCCGAGGACATGGCGTTTGCCGCAAACGAGCTAGCGAAGCTGGGCGGCGGCATGATCGCCGTGCTGGACGGCCAGGTGCTCGCGGCGGTACCGATGGCCATCGCCGGCCTCATGTCCGACCAGCCGCTGGAGACCGTCGTCACCCAGGTGAAAGGGTTGGAGACGGCTTGGAAGCAACTCGGTTGCCAATTGAACGCACCGTTTATGACCTTCTCGTTGATCGCCTTGCCGGTCATTCCCGAGCTGCGCATCACCAACCGAGGCCTGGCCGACGTGAACGAGTTCAAACTCATTCCAGTGGAAATCGATTAATCCCGGTCCTTCCAGGGAGACATTCCAATAAACCGTACGCAAAGAACCCGCCAGAAACTCCAATTCTGGCGGGTTCTTTGGCATCTCTTCCGTTAAAAGGACTCGGCTGCCCCAACCGACTCGCGGCACACCAACCGCGTGTCCAGCAGCACCAGTTCTCCGCCTGACGAAGGCTCGTCGATTAGCTCAAGGACCTTGCGCGCACCCATGCGGCTGAGCTGCTCGATCGGGCGCTGCACTGTGGTGAGCGGCGGATTCGTGTAATGCGAGAAGCCGATGTCGTCAAAGCCAACGATCGAGAGGTCCGACGGAATCTGCAATCCCGCCTCCGCGGCCGCCTTCATCGCGCCAATCGCCATATCGTCGTTGCAACAGAACACCGCTGTCGGCCGTTCCTCCAGCGACAGCGCCATCAGCCTCTCCATCGCCAAATACCCGCTCTCCACGTCGTAGCGCCCCTCTACGACCCATTCCTTCCTGACCTCCAGGCCAGCCGACGTCATAGCTCCCAGATAGCCCTCCTTGCGCTCCTGTGTCGACTTGTAGCTGGCGATCCCTTCCACCAGACCGATGCGCGTATGCCCCGAGTCGATTAAATGGCGAGTCAACGCGTAGGCCCCCTCCCGGTCATTGGACACGAAATTGACAATCGAAGGGTCGCCTACGTTCCGATTCAGCACAACCAGTGGAATCCCCTGCTCCCGCACATGGCGGATAAACGCGTCATCCCGTTCGCTTTGGCTCATCAGCAGGATGCCGTCGAACCGACGACGGTGAATTGAACTGAAATCCTCGAAATCGTCGATTCCCCGCAAAAACAAGTTGTACTGGACGCCAACCTCTTGACCGACGCCGCGGATGGCCTCAGCAAGAAAGCTGGAGGACGTTCCCTGAACCATGCTCGTAAAAAACAATCCGATCGTATGCGAGCGCTGCAGCACCAGGCTTTTGGCATTCACATTTGGCACGTAATGAAGTTGCTCGGCAATCTCCAGGATCTTGCGTTTGGTCTCCTCTTTAATGAGCGGACTGTGGTTCAGTGCCCGGGAAACCGTCATATGCGAGACATTCGCCGCCCGGGCGATGTCTTTTATCGTAGCAGTCATGAAGCTGCGTCAATCCTTTCTATTGTTCCCGAAAAGCAAAATACCGCTTGGCATTGCCATAACAAATGTCGGTAACGATCCGTCCCAGCAATTCGAAGTCCTCCGGCGCCTCGCCGCGGTCGACCCAATCGCCGAGCACGTCGCACAGCAGGCGGCGGAAATACTCATGCCGCGTATACGACAGGAAGCTGCGCGAATCCGTCAGCATCCCGAGGAATTGGGACAACACACCGAAATTGGCCAGCGTGCGCATTTGCTGGATCATTCCGTCCTTGTTGTCGTTGAACCACCAGGCGGTGCCAAACTGGATCTTGCCCGGCACACCGCCACCCTGGAAGCTGCCCATGATGCTGGCAAGCGCCCAGTAGTCGTTTGGGTTCAACGAATACAGGATCGTCTTCGGCAGCCCGCCGTCCTGCTCCAGGGCGTCGAGCAGTCCCGCCAGCGCTTCTGCCAGCGGTCCGTCGTTGATCGCATCATAACCCGTATCTGGGCCGAGCCGCTTGAACATCGCCGTATTCGTGTTCCGCAGCGCATGAATATGCAGCTGCATCGCCCACCCGTGCGCAGCATATTCCTTGCCGAGGAAACGCATCGTATACGACTTGTATTTCCGCTCTTCCACCGGTGTTACGGAGCCCTTGCTCAGCGCCTTGGCGAAAATCGCCTCCACTTCCTTCAGCGTCGTCTCCCGGTATTCCAGCGTATCCAAAGCATGGTCGGACACCCGTCCGCCAATCTCATGGAAGAACTCGATCCGTTCGTGTAATGCGTCCAACAATGCCCCGTAGTTCGAGATCGCCTTCCCCGTCGTCACCTCCAGCTTCGCCAACCACGGCTTAAAAGTATCGCGGTTGATCTCTAAGAACTTGTCGGGACGGAAGCTTGGCAGCACGGCCGTGTCAAATCCCTCCAGCCCCTGGATCTTCAAATGGTATTCGAGCGAATCCGCCGGATCGTCGGTTGTGCATACCACCGTTACCTTGGATTTCGTAATTAGATCCCGTGCGCCAAATCCTTCGCTTTGCAGCTTGGCATTCGCTTTATCCCAGATGGCCGGGGCGCTTTGCTCGTTCAGCAGCTCCTGAATCCCGAAGAACCGTTGCAGCTCCAGGTGTGTCCAATGATACAGCGGATTGCCCAGCAGCTGCGGCACCACCTTGGCCCAGGCCAGGAACTTGTCGTAATCATCCGCCCCTCCGGTGATGAGCTCCTCATCAACGCCGCAAGCCCGCATGACTCGCCATTTGTAGTGGTCGCCGCCCAGCCAGGCCTCGGTCAGGTTGCGGAATGTCTTATTCTCGTAGATTTCCTGCGGACTCAAATGGCAGTGATAATCGATGATCGGCAGATCCTTCGCGTATTGATGATACAACTTCTCCGCCGTATCGCTGTTCAGCAGAAAATTTTTCCCCAAAAACTTCTTCGCCATATTCCCGTTCTCCCCTCAATTAGATCCGTTACCCTACCTATTGTTCACGTTAACATCATTGTGCTGATTCTTATTGTAACCGTTTTCGACTAAAACGCAAGGAGATTTATAGGCGCTGGGGATGTTCTCACCCCTCCCATCTAAAAACGCCCTCCCGGCAGCATCACCACCGAAGAGGACGTTCAAGAAATCAACTGCTCAGTGCGTTTTGAAATCAAACGGATTCGTCCCCGGCGGCAGCAGCTGGGCGAACGGGAAGTGGAATTCCGGGAAGCCAAACACATAAGGCAGATAGTCATACAGCTGGAAGAAGATCGTGACACCGTCATCCTGCACAAAATACGAAGGATTCGGGCCAATCGTCTTGAAGTTGCCGAAATACCCGTCGGTTTCCTGCAGCTTCTTGGCGATGGCCAGATCAACGATGCTGCGGTAATTCGAGTTCGCCCGAAGCAGCTCGTCCAGCGTTAGCAGCTTCCCGGTATCCAACCGGAAAGTCATTCCCTCACGCACGGTAATTCCATGCGCCCCCCCGGTGTAGGAGTACAAATCCTGATAAAGGCTTAACACCCCATCGCGATTGTAAGTCACCTTGTAGACGCCAACATACTCGTAAGGGTTCCCGCTTGGTGTCGTCGGCTGTCCTGCTTTCGCCTCCTTCAGAGCGTTTGCCACAAACGTCTCCGCCTTCTCCTTAAGCAGCTTATTGATCTTCTTCTGCACCGATTTGTGCTTTAACCCGCTGATTTGCGGATAGTCGACTTTAATCGACGCCTCGGGGATTTTCTTCTCGATCGTATGGTTCGTGATCTTGACGCCCTGCTGCTCCTGCTGGAGCGTCGGTCTCAATGCATCCATCTCCCCGCTAAGCTCTACCGGCGACTGCGGCGCAGCTTCCGTCGGAACGACAGCCACACCGGAAACCATCAGGCCTGCGGTCATCAGCGAAGTCATCATTTTTACCGCGTTACGCTTCATTGGATATCGCCACCCTCTTCAAGTTAATACCTAAATTATGACCCTGGTGGCAAAAATTCATGTACGCAAAAACGCCAGCACGCCCTCCCCAATGGGAGGCGCCTGGCGCTCTCGCAGAACTCTAACAGAAGCAATCGGAAAATCCTACCGTCCGCTCTTCAATTCGGTCCAGAAGCGGTCATACAGCTGCAGCTTGTCGCCCACGTCGCCAAGCCATTCGGTACGGGATAATTCGTCCTCGGACAGATTAATCATTTTGTCGTTCCGATACTCTTCACTGTGGAACTCCGTCGCTTTTGTATTCGGATCGCTGTAGCCAATGGATTCGTAGTTCTTCGCGCTCACTTCCGGATCGAGCATGAAGTTGATGAATTTCTCGGCTAGTTCTTTATGCTTCGAATCCTTCGGAATCGCATAGTTGTCCGACCAGATGGTGCCGCCTTCCTTCGGAACGACGTAAGCCACGTCCGGATTATCTTGTGCGATGTAGGAAGCGTCGCCCGACCAGACGGTGGCGATCCAGCCTTCCTCTTGAATCATTTTTTGCTTAATATTGTCGGTATCAAAAGCCAATACGCTCGGCAGCAAACTCTTCAGATCATCCACGGCAGCCGTGATCTCGCCTTCATCGGTGGAGCTGTTGGAGTGTCCGGCCTTCTTCAACGCCATGCCGATTACCTCGCGGTTATCGTCAAGCAAAATGACCTTCCCCTTGTATTCGGGATTCCACAGGTCTTCCCAGCTGTCGATCTCATCTTTGACGTATTTCGTGTTGTAAGCGATCCCCGTGACCCCAGAGGTGTATACGATCGAGTATTTATTCCCCGGGTCGTAGGACGGGTCTTTATATGCCTCAGACACATTGGCAAAGTTCGGAATATGGTTCATGTCCAGCGGCGCCAGCAGGTCCTGCTTGATCATCGTCGCCACCATGTAATCGGAGGGTTGGATCAGATCATAACCGCCGCCGCCCGCCTTAATCTTGGCCAGCAAGTCTTCATTGTTTGCAAACACATCATAATTGACCTTCACGTCAAACTCTTGTTCGAATTGCTTCAGCACTTCCTCGTCAAAATTGTCGGCCCAGCTGTAAATGTTCAACGTCTCTTTCGACGATCCGCAGCCAGACAACAACCCGATAAGCATCAATCCTGCCAGCACGAGGCCGGCCCATTTCATGTTCTTATTGTTCAATTCCCAATCTCCCTTCTGTTTCGCCATACCGAATATAAGAGTGTTCCTAGAACGGCAGCACGGATTGCTTCTTCTGGCCCTTGCCGCGATTCAACACAAATTGCGCCAGGAAGATCAAAGTCACCGTCACCAGGATCAAAATCGTACATAATGCGTTAATTTCCGGGGAAATACCCCGTTTCACCTGCCCATAGATGTAGATCGGCAGCGTCGTCGAATTCGGTCCGCTGACAAAGAAGCTCACCATGAAGTCATCCAGCGACAATGTAAACGCGATGAGCGCCCCGGAGATGATACCCGGAGCAATTTGCGGCAACGTCACGTGGCGGAACGTTTGCCACGAGCTCGCTCCCAAATCCTGCGCCGCCTCCTCCAATTGTCCTCCCATGCCGGACAGGCGGGTGGTGACAACAACGTAGACGTAGGACAAGCTAAAAGTAATATGGGCGATGATTATCGTGATTTTGCCAAGGGGCATATTCAATTGATTGAACAAGACCAGCAAGGACAAACCCATGATGATATCCGGGATAATGATCGGCAAATACAGCAGACCGCCCATTCCCGCTTTAAAGCGACGACCCAGCTTCCGCATCGCCAGCGCCGCCAGCGTACCGAGCACCGTCGAGATCACCGTCGAGACAATCGCCACGGTCAAACTGTTGGCCAGCGCCTCCATGACATGGCGGTTATCAAACAACGAAATATACCAATCAAACGTAAAACCGCTCCAATCCGCCGCCAGCCTAGAGCTGTTAAACGAGTAAGCGACGATAAAGAGGATCGGCACATATATAAAAATCATCATCACCAGCGAATGAATTCCGAGCAGCGGATGACTTTTGGTTTTCATGAACGCACCTCCCGCACCTTTTGATACCGAGAGGTCATCGCCCGGTTAAACAGCGCGATCAGAATCAGCGACGTGATCACGAAGATCACCGAGAGCGCCGAGCCAAACGGCCAGTTGCGGGCTCCGAGGTACTGACTCTGGATGATGTTGCTGATCATCGCTGATTTGGCCCCGCCGAGGATGTCGGTCACGACAAACATGCCGGTCGTCGAAACGTACACCAGCACCGAGCCGGTCATGATCCCGGACTTGGTTTGCGGCAGCGTAATGTGCCAGAATGATCTCCAGCGCGTTGCCCCAAGATCGTTGGCCGCTTCCAGCAGCTTCTTGTCCATTTGCTCCAGCGCCACGTAAATCGGCAGCACCATAAACGGAATGAACGTATAGACCATGCCGAGCAGCACGGCGCCTTTGGTGTACAGCATCTGCAGCGGCTCGGAGATCAGCCCCATGCCCAGCAGGAGCTCGTTCACGACCCCTTGCGTGCGCAGCAGCAGCACCCAGGCATAGGTGCGGATCAGGAAGTTGATCCAGAACGGCACCGTAATGAGCACCAGGCCCCAGGTTTGCATTCTCGGGCCGGCATTTGCAATATAATAGGCCAATGGGTAACTGAGCAGCAAGCATAACGCCGTCGTCAGCACCGAGAGCACAATCGTATCCCAATAAATCCCCAAATATAACGGGTCAAAAAATAACGCATACGCATCCAGATTAAAATCCAGCACGACATTGCCGAGATCGTCGCGTCCCATAAAGGAGATGCCCACCACGATCAACATCGGCACAACCAAGAACAAGCATAACCATAGGAGCACCGGCAGCATGCTCAAGCCAGATTTCTTCATGATCCGATGACCACCTCGTCCTCCGGCTTCCAATCCACCCCAACCGTCTCTCCGATTTGCCACGTGCGCTCATCATCGACGTCCAGCACGACGGATACGGTCATCGGCTCGTTGTCGAGCTGAACGATCAGCTTGTGCACACCGCCAAGATACAGCACATCTTGCAGCTCGCCGCTTCGTTTCGATTCGCCGCTCTCGCCGCCCCGCACGACCTTCAGCTTCTCCGGCCGCACGGCGAACATCTGCCCGTCCCGGGAGAAGATGTTGTTCTCGCCAACGAAGGTGGCCGAAAACAACGTGGCCGGCTGTGCGTAAATTTCTCGCGGCGTGCCGATCTGTTCCACCTGGCCGCTGTTCATGACCACGATACGGTCGGACATCATCATCGCTTCTTCCTGGTCATGCGTCACGTACACGAACGTGATGCCCAGACTGCGTTGCAGCTGCTTGAGCTCGCCCTGCAGGCTCTTGCGAAGCTGCAGATCCAGCGCGCCCAGCGGCTCATCCAACAGCAGCACCCGCGGCTTGTTGGCGATTGCCCGCGCGATGGCCACCCGTTGCTGCTGCCCGCCGGACAGCTGATGCGGGTAACGCTTGGTGAGCGCGGTCAGCTGCGTCATCTCAACCGCCTCCCGCACGCGTTCCTGCTGCTGCTTGGCCGGCATCTTCTTCATCTTGAGCCCGAAGGCTACATTCTCTTCTACTGTCATATGAGGAAACAAGGCATAGTGTTGAAAGACAAGGTTCAAATCCCGGCGATTCGGCGGCAAATTCGTTAGGTCCTGTCCGTCCAGCAGGATCTTCCCTGAGGTCGGTTGCTCGAACCCGGCGATCATGCGCAAAATCGTCGTCTTGCCGCAGCCGCTTGGGCCCAGCAAGGTGAGGAATTCCCCTTCCTTAATCGTGAGCGATAGCGGATGCAAGGCGACCTGTCCCGCAAAGTGCTTCTCCACCGCGGCCAGTTCTATCATCTTTGCATCAACTCCTTCAATGTAGGCTTGTCTTCCTAAGAAAAAAAAGCCATATCCATTGGTATGGCTTAACGGTCCTAGATCATTTTTTCGCATATTCACTATACCTTGTTTTGGCGCGGGTTACAATAGTTTTTCTGGGATCTTGGGATAGAGACCGGGGTTGGATGAACGAGGCGTAACTCGATGGACGATTTGTCCAGGCATTTATACGCTAACACGAACAAATACGAAAAAATCTAACGCTTATGAGCGTCGTTATTGGGTCCGAAATGGGGATGTGTAAGCTGTAACGCTTACAGGAGCGCTTATTTCCCGGTTTTTCTGCCGAAAAGGGACAGTTTCGTACCTATAAGCTCGCTGATCAGCGTTAGGAATGAATCTCCCCTCTTTTCGCCCAAATAAGCTGCCTGGCAAGCGTTAGACAAATACACACGGGACAGACCAACCCTTTGGTTCCACCTCGCTCGTCAAACGCCGATGTTTACAAAAAAAGCTGCCTCCGGCAAACACCCGGAGGCAGCTTCATTTGCATATACGTTATTTCAACTCATACATCACGGTCAACGTCGTTTGCAAGTCGATTTCGCCCGGTTCCACCGGCGTGCTGGCTGCGGAATCGGCCGCGGCCATTTCCATCATCTTGTAGTTCTGCGAGAACACCGGCGTGCCGGCGCTGGCTTGGCTGATGCTCAGCACGATGCCCACTTGACGGTTCGCCGCTTTGGCGATCGACGCTGCTTTCTTGTTGGCGTCATTCATCGCTTTTTGGATCACCTGATCCTGATACTGATCTGGATTTTCGGTGCTGAACCGGATATTGTCAATCCGATTGGCCCCTGCCGCGGATGCCGCATCCAGCAGCTGTCCAACCTTCGTCAAATCACGGTAGGTCATTTCAAGCGAGTGCTGAGCGGAGTACCCTTTGATTTGCTGTCCGTCCTTCTCGCTGTACGTATAATTCGGTTGGACGTAGAATTGGCCGGTTTGGATATCCTTATCGGCAATCCCCCAAGTCTCTTTCAACAGCTTGGTCAGTGCGGCAACCTTCGTCGCGTTGGCACTTTGCGCTTCCTTCGCCGTCTTGGCTTCCGTCACTACGCCGATCGAGAGGTAAGCTACGTCCGGCTTCACGGACAATTCTCCGCTGCCCACCACCGTAACTACATTCTTCTGCATCTCGCCATCCGCATAGACCGGAACCGGAGCGTTAAGCGCACCGCTTACAAAAGTTCCCCCGGCAATCAACGTACCCGCTACCAGCAGCGATGCCGCAGGCTTTAACCATGTTTTCATGTTCATGACCTCCATTATTTATTTGATGGTTATTGGTAATTTACCCTTCTAAACGTAAACCGAGGACAAATGTTGCAGCTCACGCAAAAAAAGGATGATTCCGCAGAAAATCCACGGAAACATCCCCTTGTTCCGAAAGGCTAAACCAGCAATTACTGGTTCTCTAGCTCCTCTTTGCTGACCAAATTGATTAAAGCGTTTGCAGCCTGCTCAGCATCCGCACCCTCCGCACTGATGTAAATCTCGGTGCCGGTACTAATCGCGAGGCTCATAATCCCCATAATGCTCTTGGCATTGACTTTTTTATCGTCTTTTTCAACAAAAATCTCGGAAGAATATTTATTCGCTTCCTGAACGAAAAGCGCAGCCGGCCGGGCATGCAGCCCCGTCTTCAGACGAACGGTAACCGGGTGTTTAACCATGAAAACTTACCCCCTATACGAATTCAATCCACATCATCATATTCGTAGACATTATAATTTCTATCATTATAGCATACGGAGTACGTAAGACACTAGCAGCAAAACCTTTTTTAACTCCCGCGAATTTTTTCGGCGAGCTCGTCGATTTTGCGCAGCCGGTGGTTCACTCCCGATTTGCTGACCGTTCCTTTCAGCAGCTCGCCCACTTCTTTGAGGTTCATATCGGGGTGGGCCAAACGGACCTCGGCAACCTCACGCAACTTCTCCGGCAAGTTCTCCAAACCCACTTCCTTCTGCAGCAGCTTAATGTTGTCGATCTGCCGGACGGCGGCGCCGATCGTTTTGTTCAAATTGGCCGTCTCGCAATTCACGATGCGATTCACGGAATTCCGCATGTCGCGCATGATCCGCACGTCCTCGAATTTGAACAACGCCTGATGCGCGCCGATGATGCTGAGGAGCTCGATGATTTTTTCGCCTTCCTTAATGTAGAAAATAAACCCTTTCTTCCGTTCAATACAGCGTGCGTTCAAATGAAACTCATTCGCTAAATCGACCAGCGCTTGACAATGCTCCTCGTACATCGAGGCAATCTCCAGGTGGTACGACGAACCCTCTGGATTGTTGACCGAACCGCCGGCCATAAACGCCCCGCGCAGATAAGCCCGCTTACAACAGTTTTTCCGGGTAAGCTCCGGATTAATCCCCGAGTTAAAAATAAACCCTTCGGAGACAATTTTCAGCTCCTTCAGGATCTCTTCAACCCGGCCCGGAATGCGGACGATGTAGACGTTGTTTTTCTTGAGGCGCATCTTCTTGCGGACCAGCAGCTCCGTGTGAATTTGGAAATGCTTCTTCAATAAAGAATAGATCCGTCTTGCGATCGCGGCGTTTTCGGTGGATATATCCAAAATGATCTTTTTGTTCGAAACCTGTACCGATCCGTTCATCCGGATCAAAGCGGATAATTCGGCCTGCTCGCAGCAGTCCGAGGCTTCGACCATCGTCAGCTCTTTTTTGGTTTGCGCCGCAAAGGACAAGGGACTCACCTCTTTCGTAAAATCCAGTTCTCAACTAGTTGATAAATATGATGGCTTAATTTGTCGGCGTCATGCCGCAAGTATCTGCGGAACAACACGAGGGTATCGGCAATGACCTTGTACCCTTGCCCCGTTACGTTATCCCAGTCCACCTGGACGGGCTTAGCGCCTTTCTCTGCGTAAAAATCCTGAACCTGCGGCGGAATTTCGCCGTCATTCACGATCACGTAGTCGAACAGATGCTTGCCGACGTGGTGATACACGGCCTGTAAGTGATCGCTGACCGTATAATCGTCCGTCTCGCCCGGTTGGGTCATCACGTTACATATGAATATTTTGATCGCAGAGGTGTTCTCTAATACGGCCTCCGCCAGCTTGGGTACGAGCAGATTCGGAATGATGCTGGTGTATAGGCTGCCCGGTCCAATCAGAATTGCGTCGGCTTCCCGGATCGCCTCAACGGCTTCCGGCAACGGCTCGACTTCCTCCGGTTCGAGGAAAATCCGCTTGATTCGGCCCCGTACTTCAGGAATCTTGGATTCCCCGGTTACTATAGTGCCGTCTTCCATCTCCGCGTGCAGCACAACCGCCTGACCGGCTGCAGGCAATACGCGCCCGCGCACGGCAAAGACACGGCTAAGCTCGCGGACAGCCGTCACGAAATCACCGGAGATGTCGGTGATGGCCGCTAAAATCAAATTGCCCAAACTATGGCCCGCCAACCCCGAACCGGATGCAAACCGGTAGTTCAGCATATCCGACAGCAAAGGTTCGACGTCAGCCAGTGCGGTTAGTACATTCCTTATATCGCCGGGTGGCGGCATTTGCAGTTCGTTGCGCAAAATCCCGGAGCTGCCCCCATCGTCGGCTACAGTTACGATAGCCGTGATATCGAGCGGTTTCTCTTTCAACCCGCGAAGCATGACGGACAATCCGGTGCCCCCGCCCATCACGACGATCCGCGGAACTCTGTTTTCCTCAGCCCGATGTATCACTTGGTTCACCTCTTAGTGAGGGTTCAAAAAGAAATGGAATACTCTTTTGAAGAGCCTCTATACTTGCGGGGAAGCTTGTTTTAGCGGTCTCGGCCTTCGTCGCGATGACTGACGCGAACCGTTTCCGTTTCGCTGACGCCGAGCATCCGACCCAGGTATTCGGCAATCGCGACCGAACGGTGTTTGCCGCCGGTGCAGCCGATTCCGATGATCACCTGGCTTTTCCCCTCTTTATGGTATTGCGGCAGCAAGAAATGCAGCATATCTAACAGTTTGGCCAGGAAGGTTTGGGTCTCCGGCCACTTCATAACATATTCATATACATCGCTGTCTTGTCCCGTGTGCGGACGAAGTTGCTCGATGTAGTGCGGGTTTGGCAAGAAACGGACGTCGAACACCAGATCCGCATCGATCGGAATGCCGTATTTGAATCCGAACGAGGTAATGTTCACCGATAAATTGCTGCTCTCCAAATGAGAGAAGCGGGAAATGATCTTCTCCTTGAGCTGCCCCGGCTTCATGATGCTGGTATCGATCACCTGGGTGGCTGACATCCGCAGTTCATCCAGCATTTTGCGCTCCAGCCGGATGCCGTCGAGCGGCATACCTTCCGGGGCCAGCGGGTGGCGGCGGCGGCTTTCCTTATACCGCTGCACAAGGATCGAATCGGTAGCATCGAGGAACAGAATTTCACACTTGATGGTGAAATGCTCCTTAATAAAGCTAAGCGACTCTGACAGCGCCGTAAAAAACTCCCGCCCGCGCAGGTCGATCACGAGCGCGACCTTAGCGATCTTGCCTTTGGACTGCTCAATCAATTCGGCGAATTTGGGAATCAGCACCGGAGGCAAATTATCCACGCAAAAAAATCCGAGATCCTCTAAACTGCGTACGGCCAGCGATTTACCTGCCCCCGACATGCCCGTGATAATGATCAGATTGGCGACCGAACCTGTTTCCTTCTCCGGCATCGTTGTTCCCTCCTCGCAAAATTCTCCTTGTCCCATGTAAATTTGTCTCCTAAGCAAATCATTGGCCTGCCAACTTGAACGTCACTGACCCTAACGGACCGTAATGACCTTATGATTATGATCTAAGGAAGAGGCCGGCGGCGCCAACCATCCCCGCATCATTGCCCAGCGTAGCCGGTACGATTTGCATGCCTCTTTGCACCGGTTCCGGTGTCAATTTGGCGAATACGCTGCGGACTTCGTTAAACAGAATGTCGCCTGCTTTGGATACGCCGCCACCGACGATAAACAATTCCGGATTCAGAACGACCGCCACGGCCGCCATCGATTTGCCCAGATAGAACGCCGCACGGTTCACGATACGAATCGCCGCTTCGTCGCCGGCTTTAGCCGCATCAAAGACGTCCTTGGCCATGATGTTCTCCACATGCGACAGCGATGTCCGGTCGCCGCGCGCTACGGCGTCCTTAGCCATACGGATAATGCCTGTTGCCGAAGAGACGGTTTCCAAGCAACCCATTTGACCGCATCCGCAACCGATCGCTTCCAGGTCCGGAACAACGGACATATGCCCCAGTTCGCCGGCCATCCCTGAGAACCCTTGATAGATTTTACCGTTCATGATGATCCCGCCGCCAACGCCAGTGCCCAGCGTGTAGCAAACGCAGTTCTCGATTCCTTTACCGGCTCCGCCCCAGGCTTCGCCCAGCGCCGCCACATTAGCGTCGTTGTCTATTTTGATCGGCTTGCCCAGTCGCTGCTCCAAAATCTCGCGAATCGGGAAATCCTTCAAACCTACATTCGGCGCCAAAATAATAATCCCCTCGCGGACATTCGTAAACCCAGCCACGCCGGCGCCTACCCCCGCCACCTGCTCCCAGGCGAACGGCGATTCTTCCACGACGCGCCGGACGTACTTCTCGATATTAGCGACGATCGTATCCGCGCCCTTATCGACTTCGGTCGGGCCTTCATACGTATGAAGAAGTTGACCTTCTTCATTGCAAATGCCGACTTTGACTGCCGTACCGCCCAAGTCAACGCCAATGTAGATTTTTTCAGACATATTCACAAGCCACCTTTTTTAAATAATAGATAATTTACGTGTCCATACGTGCAAAAAGGCCATTCTCGATCCATCACCGCGCTGTCCGCGCCATGACTGAAAACGCCTTCGCAAGTAGTTTACTCCTACGTACCAACTATAAGCGAACCCTTCGGTTCGGTCAAGAGAAGGGAAGAAACGGCAATCCCAATAGTGATAAGGGATTTTGCGTAAATGACGTAGATCATAGACAGGCATACACGCCTCAAAAATCCACAAATTCCCTCCGCCCTCCCCACCGTATAGATACCCATAAAAAAACCGGCATCGCGGTACGAACGCCGGGGTATAACGAATGTTGTGCGGATTTTAGGACAAAATCCGTTTTTGCCCCTCCAACTCACGAATCGGGGCGATATTCTGCGTGAACTCGAGTGTCCCCAAATAACGCCCCTCCTCACTGCGAACAGCAAAATAGCGGATACACGAATTTGTCCTTGACCGGAATCCAGAAATCTTCGGCATCCTTCCGCCCCGCTTTAAAATCCTCCAACAGCTTGAATACCAGCTCCTCGTTGGCTTCCTTCCGGTACTTATCGAGATGCAGCTACAGCTTGAAATTGACCAGCCGCTCGATCTCACGGTTTTCCAGCTTATAAGTGTGCACCGGGTGGCCTGGCTGCTCTTCCGGCTTGGATGAACGGTGAATATCTTCAATCGAGCCCTTAAATATCGCCGTATGGACCGAGCATAACCGCTGCACCTCCTCAACCGGGATACCTTCCTCTTCCATCAGCGCATGCTCCATCGCAGAAATCTCCGAGACCGTCACGTCACCAACCGCCGCCTCAAACCGTGCCTTGACTTCATCCACACTCTTACCTTGATGCAGTTCTTTCTTTAATGATTTCCTTCAGCATCTGCTGACGCCGGCTTGGTTCCGTTGCGCCAAACTCCCGATTATTGATCAATTCACTCACGAGCCAGTCCCTCCTTATAAGGTTAAACCTCTGTTCTCATCCGATCCCTCTCGTTGATAACCATTCTCAAGAACAAGGTAGCATAGGGAAAATTGCCAACTTGTGATTGCAATCACAAATAATATAGGCGAATTGGGGTTCCTCCCGTTTCTTTTTTCTCCGTCTTTTGCCAAAATAGAATCAGGAGGAATGCCATCATGCCTATAACAAATTTGCTATATATCGAAGACGATCCCGAAATCGGCGAATGGGTCTACGCCAATTTGCAAGAGCGCGGGTACACCGTGACGTGGCTGAAGAGCGGGGAACAGGCCGTTGAGAAAGCTGCCGATTGCCAGCTCGTCATCCTGGATGTGATGCTTCCGGGATTGGACGGTTTCACCGTAGGGGGACGGTTAAAGCAGCAGTACCCTGAGCTTCCCGTACTGATGTTGTCGGCTCGAACCTCGATTGACGACAAGCTGCAGGGGCTCAAATTCGCCGACGATTATTTGACAAAGCCGTTCCATCCGGACGAGCTGGCAGCCCGGATCGAGGTGCTGCTGCGCCGCAGCGGGGGGTCCGCTGACCCGGAGCCGCTGCAGCTTAAACATTTGCTGGTCTATGAGAAAGAGAACCGCATCATCGATCAGGGCACGAACGAAGAAATTGTGCTGACCGGCAAGCAATTTCATATTTTCGCCTATCTGCTGCGCCATCTCGGGCAAATCTTGACCAAAGAGCAGATCTACGAAGCGGTATGGAACGAACCTTACCTTGATGGGGACAAGACCCTGATGGTTCATATTCGTCATCTGCGCGAGAAGTTGGAACGTGATCCGGCGAATCCCGAAGTCATCGAGACGATTCGCGGGATCGGCTATCGGGTGAGAGCATGAAGCTCCGACCCGTTCGCAAGTTCCGCAAATCGCTGCTAACGAGATACGTGTTGATTCTGATGATTGCCTTTGTCTTCATCCCCGTCCTTATTCCGGTTAGCTTATTCGCATCTTGGGCCGTCAATCTGCTGATGAACCCGGAACCTCTTTGGCAAAACAAACGCCCCTACGGTACGGGCCTCGACATCGAGACCACTTGGCACCAAGCTGCCGCCGGGCTGAAGGGGGCTTCTCCCGAAGCCATTGACGAGAAGGTGAAGGAGTTGAAGAAGCGTTATCCCGACGCTGCGCTGTATTGGGTCGACACGGCCGGACAAACCCGTCTGCAACTGCCGGAACAGGAAATGGTGCCGAAGCATTGGTCCCTGGAAGATACCATCGCCTTCATGAAGCAACGCGTAGATGCGGACCCTTTTACCGTCGTCGCTTTCATTGGAGGGGACGAGCGGGCGAAACAAGGCTTCATGGTGCTGGAGCTCCCGCGTAAATTTATGGTAATCCAAAACGAGGGCAGGCAAAGCGACAGCCGTTTCTACGGCGTGTTTCTAGCGATTCTGCTGGGCGCTTTCGTGTTGCTGTCCTACCTGTTCTTTAGCGATATCCGCAAACGGCTGCTGCGTCTGGAGTCCGGCATGACCCGTCCCGGTCCCGACGGACTCCCGTCACTTATCCAGGAAGGGCGGCCGGATGAAATCGGTCGGTTGGAGCTAGCCTTTAACCACATGGTGTCCGAACTGAAGGACAGCCGCCAACGCGAAAGCGAAGAAGAAGAATTACGCAAGAGTCTGATCAGCCATCTATCGCATGATCTGCGTACGCCGCTGACGGTGCTGGCAAGCCATCTGTATTCGCTCCGTCAGGAGTCCTTAAGCGATCAAGGCCGGCAATCCCTGACCTTGATGGAGACCAAAATCAGCGATTTATCCGGCTTGATGGATCATCTGTTATCGTATAATCTGCTATCCACCGGGCGTTATGCCATGTCCTTGGAGCGGCTTGATGTGCTGCGGCTGGTAAGGGAAAGCGCAGCCGCCTGGTATCCCGTCTGGGAGAAAGCCGGGATCACGGCCGAAGTTGAACTGCCTGAGCAGCCACTATACTGGAACATTGATGCCCAGGGCTTCCGCCGCGTGCTGGATAACCTGTTCCAGAATCTCGTACGCCATGCAGGCTCCGGGAGATATGCCGGGATTACGGTAGAACCCCGCGGCAATACGGCGGCCCTCGTCATCAGTGACCGCGGCCCTGGCATCCAGGCCGTTTCCGCCGCCGGGGGAGCTGGGCTGGGCCTGCAGATTGTCGATCTGCTCCTGCGGGAAATGGGGCTTAACCGGGACACGGTATCCACGGATGCGGGGACGAAAGTGTGTATTTATCCCTCCATAAATTAAACGAAACTTAAACTTCCCCTGTCTTCGCCTTTAAACTTCGGACGATATGATCGTTTCCGAGGTGATATATCGTGAATGAAATCATCATTCAAACGGAAGGCTTAACGAAAAAATACCGCGGCCGCGCCGCGGTAGACCATTTGAACCTGGAGATTGCCAAAGGGGACATCTACGGATTCCTGGGGCCCAATGGCGCTGGGAAAACAACGACGATCCGCATGCTGCTCGGCTTGATTCAGCCGACCTCCGGTTCAATCCACATCTTCGGCCGCGAGCTACAGCGAGATAAGCTGGCCATCTTGCGCCGCATCGGCTCGCTGGTCGAATCCCCGTCTTACTACGGCCATTTGAGCGCGATTGATAATCTGGAGGCCATCCGCCGCATTCTGCAGGTGCCGAAATCGCGGATCGACGAAGTGCTGGAGATCGTCTCGCTAACCAGCGAAGCACGCCGGCCTGTGAAGGGCTTCTCCCTCGGGATGAAGCAACGTCTGGGCATCGCGGCCTCCCTGCTCGGCAATCCCGAGCTGCTCATCTTGGACGAGCCGACCAACGGGCTAGACCCTTCCGGCATCCACGAGATCCGCGAGTTGATCAAGAGTATGCCGCAGCAGTACGGGATCACCGTGCTGGTCTCCAGCCATCTTCTCGGCGAAATGGAACTAATGGCCAGCAAAGTAGGTATCATCCGCGAAGGCCGGATGGTGTTCCAGGACACGATTGACAATCTGCGGCAGAGGTCGGCGCATGATATGGAACTCGTTGTCTCAGAGCCGGATGAGGCGCTTTGGATCGCCCGCGATTTAGGCGCAGCCGGTAAACTGCAGAGTGGCATTTTGTCGTTCCCGGGCATGGCCGACGCCCAAGTCGCCCACCTGGTCAAACGATTGGTAGAGAACGGGCATTCCGTGTATCGCGTCGAGCAGAAGAAGAAATCGCTTGAGGACATCTTCATGCAGGTGATCGGGGAGGGGGCGGCGGTATGATGTTGCGCTCCCTATCCTCCGACTTCCTGAAAATTCGACGCAAAGGCATTTGGTTCTTGATCTTCTTGGCTCCGATCGGGCTGATCGTCATGCAGGCGCTTAATTATGGGCTTCGCTTTGACTGGATGATGAAGGAGCATGCAAGTGATCCATGGGGCGGATTGCTGGAGAACATCTCGGTTTTTGTTCCCATTGCCCTGTATCTCGGATGCACACTGATTAGCTCGCTGGTCGCTAATGTGGAGCATCAAGTGAGCTCTTTGAAGCAACTGCTTGCTCTTCCGATCTCCCGGACCGCGGTGTTCAGCGCTAAGTTCCTGCTATGCTTCCTGTTGCTGTGCGTATCGTGCGTGTTGTTATCAGCCGCCACCGTGATCCTGGGGGTATCCTTCGGTTTCAAGCCCGGCTCGATCCCGTTTCCGGATTTGGCACGCTTGGGATTTTATCCGCTGCTTGCCGTACTCCCGCTTCTGGCCTTGCAGCTCTGGCTTTCACTGGCTTATCGCAATCAGGCGCTTCCCGTATCCCTCGGTGTGACCATTTCGATCATCTCGCCGTTTACGATGAATCTGTCGGAATGGTTCCCCCTGAACTGGCCCATGTTCGGGCTCTTCGGCCCGCACCGTGAATGGTTCGTGGCTGCTGGCTTAGTCGTTGGTGCGGTCATCCTCCTGATCGGGCTGGTTCATTTCAATCGAAAGGACGTGGATTAAGATGAGAACCTTCCTAAACGTCCTGGCCGCCGAACGCCTGAAAATGGCAAGATCTCGCGTATGGCTCGTCCTGTTAGCCAGCCCGGCCCTGTCTGCCCTGATCGGCGTCTTAGTTGATCTCCCGGACGGCTTGGATGCGAGCGCCTGGCCGCTCTTGATCAGCGGCATGTCGATGTTGCACGGGCTGCTGTTCCTGCCGATTATGTCCGGCTTGTTCCCGTCGTTCCTGTGCCGCTACGAGCATACCGGCGGCGGATGGAAGCAGCTGCTCGTATTGCCTGTCTCACGCAGCGCGGTGTACATGGCCAAATTCACCGTCGTCCTTGGGCTGCTGGCCATCTCGCAGCTGCTATTCTTAGCCGCCTTGCTGATCGTGGCGCAGGTCCAGGGCATATCCGGCCCGTTACCATGGGGAATGATCGCCACAAGCCTCCTCGGCGGCCTGATTGCCTGCTTACCGCTGGTCGCCTTGCAGATGGGCGTATCGCTGGTTTGGACCAGCTTTGCCGCCCCGCTCGCGGTCAATGTCTCGCTGACGATCCCGAACCTGCTGATCATCAATTCGTCCAAGATTGGCCCTTACTACCCTTGGGCTCAACCGCTTCTTGCCATGATGCCGCGCGGACAGGCCGATTACGGCGCCTTTAATCTGCCGTACGAAAGCCTGCTCATCACCGTCCTTGGCAGCTTCCTATTATTCCTGGCAGCCGGCATTCTGTACTTCCGCCGCAAGGCGGTGTAGAGACACACAACTACAAAAGGCCTGTAGATTAGCCGGATGAGCCATTACTCATCCAAGCCAATCTACAGGCCTCTATTCATAGGGGGGGGTTATTATGAAATGCTAAAACACCAGGTTATTCTTTGACGCCACCTAAAGCGACACCGGCAATAATGTACCGGGACAACAGGAAGTAAACAATGAACAATGGTAACGCGGTCAAAGCTAGCCCCATGTAAATGGAACCAAACTCCGTTTTGTAAATATCGCCGCGCAGCAAGCTGACCATGATCGGCATCGTATACTTACTCTTATCCGTCAGCAAAATGAGCGGCATAAACAGGTTGTTCCAGTTCGCAACAAAGGCAAAAATCGCTTGAGTTGCAATCGCCGGCATCATCAGTGGCAGAATGATTCGGTTAAACGTTTTGAATTCACCGGATCCGTCTACACGAGCGGCCTCCACGATCTCCAGCGAGAGCGTTCCCAGCAGATACTGGCGCATGAAGAACACGACAGCTGGAGCGGCAATAGCCGGCAAAATCAGCGGTAACAGGTTATTCGTAAAGTGAATCTTGTACATGAATTGATAGAAACCGATCGAGCTGGCTTGAGCCGGAATCAACATGACAGCCATAATAAAGGTAAAGAATGGCTGACGCAGCTTCCAATTATAAGCCACAAGACCGTAAGCGGTTAGAGACGAGAAATAGACGGTCAAAATCGTCGCCGAAGCGGAGATCGTGAAGGAGTTCAGAAACCCTTGAATCGGGTCAAAGCTCTTATCCAACAGCACCTGCAGGTTGCTCATCATGTGAGTCGATGGAAGCAGCGAGAGGCCGGCTTGGATTTCTGCCGTAGAACGCGTAGCGTTGACAAACATGACCCAAAACGGAAGGATGCTGAGGAGAGCCAGTAGAATACACACGACATAAACAATCGTCCGATTAATTCGGAGTGCGACGGCACTACCTTCCTTAATTTTTTCCATGGCTTACACCTCCCCTTTAGCTGCTGCACGTTCAGCTTTTCTTTGTTGTTTAATCGTTTTATTCAATTTCGCCGCATCACGGTCACGCATCATGTAGAACAAGACGGCGGACAGAAGCGCAGCGATGATGAACAGAAGCATACTTGCTGCTGCTGCACGGTTGTACATATAACTTCCTTTAAACGCTTGCCCGTAGATAAACATCGACGTTGTCAGCGTAGAGTCGTCCGGACCGCCTTGCAGGAACAATTGCGGAATATCGAACATCGTCAAGCCGCCGATCATCGACGTAATCAACGTGTACAGCAAGATGGTCCGAAGACTAGGCAGTGTGATACGGAAGAAGGTTTGCCACCCGTTCGCCCCGTCGATCGACGCGGACTCGAAGATAGCGGGATTGATCCCCATAACACCTGCGACCAGAATGATCATGGTGTTCCCATACCACATCCAGAATTGAATAAAGGAAACAATTCCCCGCGCCGTCGTCTTATCCTGAAGGAAGAAGATCGGAGCGTCAGACCAACCCAGCATTTCGAACAAGCTGTTGATCGGTCCCATCGGATATGCAAACAAAGAGCTAAAAAGCACTGCAATTGTACTTGCAGTGATAATATTCGGCATATAGAGCATGATCTTGAACGCGCCTTGTCCTTTGACATTCAGGCGTTTGTTCGTGAACCAAGCTGTGAGCAATAGCGCAAGGCCCATCTGCGGAATAAAGTTAATGATCCAGAGCAGGCCTGTGTTAATTAAGGATTTTTTGAACGAAGCATTTTCAAGGATCAGATCCTTAAAGTTCTGAAAAGGGTTATCTAGAATCTCCAGCGGCTTAGGGATGATCCCCTGCATATTCGTAAAGCCGATTACTGCGGTATATAAAATCGGATATAGTGAAAAAACCAAAAATGCCAATACAAATGGCAATGTAAAAATGTAACCATATCTCGAATAGTTGACACCTTTGCGGCGCATGCTTTCACCTCTTTCATTATATGAAGGGGCGGGTAACTCCCCGCCCCTTCGCATCTACTGCGTATGCTTATTCGCTGTCGATGCCAAGTTGGTCTTTCACTTGTTGTTTGAAGGTTTTGATCGCATCGTCACGGGATTTGTTGCCTGCCGTGTACTCACGAGTTTGATCGCGCCAGAGTTTGTTGATCGTTTCGTCGTATTGCGTCAAGTTCTTACCGGAAGCGTTCGCGTTAGCCGGTACGAAAATATCAAACATGTTCTGACCGCCAAGCAATGGAACTTCACCGTTGGATTTCGACATAACCACGGAGGAAGCTACGCTATCCTTCGTACCTGTTTCGCCCTCTTTCATCGTACCGTTAGCCCAGAAATATTGGAGGCCAGTTTCAGAGGTATCCAGCGTAATCCAGTTCATGAAGTCAGCAACTGCTTTCTTCTTCGCTTCGTCTTTCGTTACGTCTTTGTTAGCCAAGAGCCAAGTACCGCCCCAGAAGAAGCCTGTTGGTGGTTCAGTAACTGCCCAGTCGCCGTTTGTATCTTTAACTTGACCGTTCATAACGTAGTTGATCAGCCATGCTGGGCCGAAGAACCCGAAGATCGGTTGAGCGCCGGATCCGGACATGTCTGCATACCAAGCTTCCGTCCAGTCCGTTGTATCGTTGTGATATCCGTTGTCTTTCAACTTCTTGGAAAGGTCCAGGAACTCTTCACGTTTCGGATCGATGTGAAGTTTGCCGTCTACAATCCAGCCCTTGTCGGAGCTGTTTTCGATCGCATGCCACATGTCGCCGTCACCAGAGACGATGCCGTAACCTTTAGCTTTCAGCTTCTCAGCTGCCGAGAAGAACTTATCCCAACCAGGACCAACTTCTCCTTTGATTGCAGCCGGGTCGTCTGTTCCGAATACTTCCTTCGCAATCGAACGACGGTAGATGAACGCGCCGCCAGTTGCTTGGTAGCCAAGGCCTTTCAACGCGCCGTCTTTACTACCGATATCTACGGAGTATTGAGCGATGCCTGCGTCCTTAACCATTTGGTCAGTCAAGCCCAGGTCAGCGTAGTTTGCCGCATAACTGGAAGCATCACCTTGCGTATACTTCAGGACGAATGCTGCTTCAGCCGCATAGATGTCCGGAGCGTCTTTGCCGCCGCCAGCCAGAGCTTGGTCAAGCGCAGGTTGGTAAGCGCCATCCGTTGTAGCGATAACCGTGGTTTTGAACTCCACGTTGGCGTCCGGATGCGTTTCCAAATATTTTGTTGTCATATTCGGAATTTCATCCGTAAAGCTCCACAGATTGATGGTAACTTTTTCACCCTTAGAATCTGTACCCGCGGAAGAATTCGATTCCGTCGGCGTAGTCGTATTCGAGGACGATTCGTTCTTGGAGTTGTTGCCTCCGCAAGCCGTGAGGGCTGTCGTCATCACCAGCAATGCAGAGATCCCGATCAACAGGTGTTTCATGCGTTTCATGCGTTTCATGCTTTGCCTCCCCTTTTTGTTTTCTACTCGGTATTTTGTAACCGCATTCATATTTTAATACATCTTGCCCCTCTCCATAAGTAAGCGCTTATTGGGAAAAGTTCAACTATTTTTGGGTCTTGCCAGGAGGAAGCCTGTAACCGCTTAACCCCTTGTGACAATTGTCATCTTTAACTCATGACAATCCTTACTAACGAGGTTCGGAGCGTTCCATTATCCTAGAGTTAACCGATGAAAAACCAGAAATTGGAGGCGAAAATTAACGTGGAATCCATCATTGAAATGCACGACGTCAGCAAAAGTTTCAAAGATAAAAAGGCGGTCGATCACCTATCCTTCCACATTCCCAAAGGCTCCATCACCGCGATTCTCGGTCCGAACGGAGCCGGGAAGACAACCGCGGTCTCGATGCTTCTCGGCTTGCTCGAACCTACCGCCGGAACTGTAAAGCTGTTTGGTCAGTCGCCTAAGGATCGAACGGTCCGTGAGCGGACCGGCGCCATGCTCCAAGAGGTCAGCGTCATGGACCGACTTAAGGTGCGTGAGATTCTCGAGCTGATCTCCAGCTACTACCCGAACCCGATGGAGCTGGCTGAGCTCGTCCGCCTGACCGGGCTCGGGGCTACCGATTTAAACCGGTATGCCGAGAAGTTGTCCGGCGGGCAAAAGCGCAGCCTCGCCTTCGCCCTCGCCTTGGCGGGCAACCCCGAGCTGGTGTTCTTCGACGAGCCGACGGTCGGGCTTGATATCACTGCCCGGCGGCGCTTCTGGGACAGCGTCCGTCAGCTGGCCGAGCAAGGGAAGACGATTGTCTTCACGACGCATTACTTACAGGAAGCTGACGATATCGCCGATCGGATCCTGTTGTTTAACCGAGGCAGTTTGGTAGCGGACGGCACGCCGGAAGCCATTAAATCGCGTATCGTCAAACGTTCGGTCTCCTTCCTCACCAACGGCGATGGCCCTGAGCTGCGGAGCCGGCTGGTGGCGCTCTCCCCTGTCGCGGAGTGTTACAGCAAGGACGGCCGAATCCATGTGACGACGGATGACACGGATGCAGCGCTCGCCGCGTTGTTTACAGCCGGGTTGCCCGTGCATGACATACGGATCGAACAAGGTCGGCTGGACGAAGCGTTCGAACAGCTTACAGCTAATCATGAAGAGGAGGCGGTCTAAATGATGCACACAATATCGATGCAATGCAAGGCGGAAATGCTGCGGGTTTTTCGCAATCCCTATTATGTATTCTGGTCGCTGCTGATGCCGGTCATGTTCTATTTTATCTTCACTCGGGTCGTCAATACCGGTGCCGACAATCCGGGCAATTGGCAAGCGCATTACCTGATGTCGATGACCACATTCAGCGTCATGGGTTCGGCCATCATGACACTTGGCATCCGTCTGGTGCAGGAGCGAACCCAAGGGTGGTCCACCTTCATGCGAATCACGCCGCTGCCCGGCCCGGTGTACTTCTTCGGTAAAATGTTCGGCCAAACGATGATGCATCTGTTTTCCGTCGTGTTTATTTTTATCGCGGGATATTTGATTAACGGGGTTTCGTTACCTTGGCACCTGTGGATTTACAGCGGTCTGTGGATTGTGGCGGCTTCGCTCCCTTTCCTCGCGCTGGGTACCTTAGTCGGGTTGATGAAACGCGTTGATACAGCGAGCGGCGTCAGTAACGTATTGTACCTGGCACTTGCTGTCACGGGCGGTATGTGGATGCCGATCGAAGTACTGCCCAAGGCGATGCAGGCCATCGGCAAATGGCTGCCCTCCTACCAGTTCGGAGGCGGCGCGTGGTCGATCGTTCAGGGCCATGCGCCGAGCTGGCGCAATGTGTTGATTTTGCTGGGCTACCTCTTCCTGTTTATGGTACTATCCACATATATCCGAAAAAAACAGGAAGCGGTGTAAGCTCACATGAGGTTCGGCAAGTTTGAGTTATTCCCGAAAAAATACGGCTGGTTCCCTTACATCTGGCCGATTTATCTGGCTCTTCCCGTAGTAAATATTCGCGATGAGCAAGGTATTAAGCTGTGGATCGGCTGCGCGATGATTGTCCTCTTTGCGGTGACGTACCGTCAGTTGTACTGGGTTACCAGCAGAACATTTAACTTATGGCTTGCGCTGCAATTAGGGCTTATTCTGGCGCTCTGCGCATTCTATAGTCCGTATAATTTCTACATGGGTTTCTTCACCTCGAACTTTATCGGATGGTATACCGACCACAAGAAATTTAATGTCGCGATCTCTTGCTTCGCCGCCGTGGAAGTGCTGTCGCTCCTGATCGGCTCCCACGATCTGCTGGTTAGTGATCTGCCGTTCCTGCTCCCATTTCTGCTCATCATGCTGGTGATGCCTTACGGCATCCGTTCGATGGCAAGACGGCAGCATCTGGAGCAAGAGCTCGACCGGGCGAATGAACAGATCAAGGAGTTGATCAAGCGTGAGGAACGGATGCGAATCGCCCGCGATCTGCACGATACACTGGGGCATACCTTGTCCTTGATCACGCTGAAGAGCCAGCTGGTTGAGAAGCTCGCGAGCAAGGACGCCGAACGGGCTCAAGTCGAAGCGCGGGAGATCCAGCGCACCTCGCGCGCCGCACTGCGACAGGTACGGGAGCTCGTCTCCGACATGCGAGCGATCACGATTGCGGAGGCGCTGGCGGAAGCCGGCGAGATCCTCCGCGCGGCCGACATCGCCTTTGACGTGGAAGGCGATCCGCGGCTGACCGGCGTGTCCGACTTGACGCAGAATATCGTCAGCCTCTGCATTAAAGAAGCGGTGACGAACATCGTCAAGCACAGCCGGGCCACGCGTTGCGCCGTCACGATCGAGATCGCCCCGGCCGAGGTGCGGCTCCAGATCGAGGACAACGGCATCGGGTTATCCGCGCCGTTGGACGACAGCGTCACGGGCAACGGCCTGAAGGGCATGGCCGAGCGTTTGTCGCTGATCGACGGCGCATTAACCGTCGGCCTGGCGAGCCCGAGCCACTCGGACGGATCAGCGGTTGGCTCCGGCCAGGGCACCCGGCTGCGGATCGCCATCCCGCTCATTGTGAAGGAAGCCAACAAAGAGGGGGAAACCGCATGATTCGCATCGTGATTGCCGAGGATCAACGCATGCTGCGGGGAGCGCTGGCCTCCCTGCTCGATCTGGAGGACGACCTTGAGGTCGTCGGCCAGGCCGGAGACGGGGCCGGAGCGCTGGCGCTTATCGAGACCCTGCGCCCGGATGTCTGCTTGATGGACATCGAAATGCCGCTGATGAGCGGGCTTGAGGTGGCCGAGAAACTGCAAGCGCAGGGATCGCCGTGCCGCGTGATTATCCTGACGACGTTCGCCCGGCCGGGTTACTTCGAGAGGGCCGTCAAAACCGGCGTCCAGGGTTATCTGCTCAAGGACGAGTCCAGTGACCGGCTGGCGGAAGCGATTCGTCGCGTCATGGCCGGACACCGCGAGGCTTCGCCGGAGCTCCTCTTCGGCAGTATCCGCCGGGACAACCCCCTCACCGCTCGCGAGCAGGAGATCCTGCGGCTGGCCGCTGAAGGACGCACCGCTGGGGAAATCGCCGGATCCCTGCACTTGTCTTACGGCACCGTTCGCAATTATATTTCGGAAATTTTGAACAAGCTGGAGGTCAAAACCCGTATTGAAGCGGTGCGCCTCGCGGAGGAGAACGGCTGGATTTAAGCAGCTCGCTCACAAGAAGAAGCACAAAAGGACGCCGAAGAGATCGGCGTCCTATTAAGTTATATTCGATTTTTCGCATAAAATAGGGCGCAGACGACGAAAAACCCGAAATGTATTCGGTTTTTCATATAGATTCCAGGACTTCGTCTGATGATTGCCTAAATCTATATATGGAATTTCATATATATTCGCTAGAAACCGCCGGAATTCCCATAATGTACGCGAATTTTCGCATACATTCAGACTGGAACAACGCGATCCACTCGCTCAACTCCCGGTCGGGCCGCTCCAATCGTGCACCATGCTGCCCTCAAGGAACTTCTCGCAATCCATCGCCGCCATGCAGCCGGACCCAGCCGCGGTGATCGCCTGGCGGTATCGCGTATCCTGCACGTCGCCGCAGGCGAATACCCCGGGTACGTTCGTCTCTGTTGTTCCCGGCTTGACGACGATATAGCCGTGGTCATCGGTCTCGACCGCGCCGCCGAGGAACTTCGTATTCGGCGAATGGCCAATCGCCACGAACACCCCGTCGGCTTCCAGCAGCTCCTCCTGATCCCCGGCATTGTTCCGTACCTTCAGGCCTTTCACCTTGGCGCCCTCTTCCGTCACCACTTCCAGTGGAGTGCGATTCAAGGCCCAGCGAATTTTCTCGTTGGCCTTGGCGCGATCCTGCATGATCTTCGAGGCGCGCAGCTCCTCCCGGCGATGCACGATCGTCACCTCGGTGGCGAATCGGGTCAGGAAGTTCGCTTCCTCCATCGCGGAGTCGCCGCCCCCGACAACGAGAAGCTTTTTGCCGCGGAAAAAGAACCCGTCACAGGTCGCACAGGTGCTGACCCCACGACCCACGTTCTCCTGCTCGCCGGGAATCCCCAGATACCTTGCCGATGCCCCCGTCGACAAGATGACTGTTTCCGACTCCAGGGCTTCGCCGCCCTCGAGCGTCACCTGAAACGGCCGTTTCGAGAAGTCAACGGTCTCAACCCAACCATTTCTAAACTCCGCGCCAAAACGTTCCGCCTGCTTGCGCATATTGTCCATCAGCTCGGGCCCCATAATGCCCTCCGGAAAACCCGGGAAGTTCTCCACTTCCGTTGTCGTGGTCAACTGCCCGCCGGGTTCCAGACCCTCGATCACTACCGGGCTTAAGTTAGCCCGCGCCAAATAAATCGCCGCCGTCAGGCCGGCCGGCCCCGTTCCAATCACCAACACTTTGTGCATACGTTCGTACCTCCTTGGTTCCTAGGAAATAGCTCGACCTCTCGATTCCTATGTAAATGGAATGCTCCATCAAATTTTCCCCAAGTTGGACCCGCTTTACCCGCAAACTATTGGACCGATGGAAAAATCGCCTCGATCTTCTCCTTCACTCCGCACACCTCATCCACACGTTGAACATAACGCCGTGCCGTCGATGCCGAAATGTTGTATTTCTGTGCGACCTGGTCATAGGTCACGGCAAGGCCATGCATTTTGGCCGTCAAATACTCGAGAGCCGCGGCCCACCCCTCCAAATGAGAGATTGTTGGCGTATCCGGATATAACCGGGTGAGAAAATCCGCCCACAATGTCTCCATATCATGTTGCTGCTGAAGATCGAAGTTCCGCTTCATTTGCTCCATCGCCAGATCCACGACCGCCTGCCATTCGTTCTGCCATACCGGCAGCTCTGACGTCACACGGCTGGGATCAACCATGGTTGTTGTCGCTCCGGATCGAACGGGCAGCGGCTGGCTCACGCCCAAGTTCCGGAGCACAAATAACGCCATCTCCTTCAGATAGGCATCTTCCTCCGGCTCCAGCAAGAAAGCTTGCAGCGCTTCCTCGACCTCCCGATCGGCGATCAGCCCCAGCGCCTGAATCACCTGGAGTTTCGTCTTCGTATCGCCGTGGCGTAACGCCCAGAAGAACGAAGAACGAATCAACGGGTTCTCTTTCAAATCGGTTGGGATGCCTTGATCCGAAACCTCCCAGCGCTTCATTTGCTCCTCGAACGGCAGCAGGTACTGATAATTCACTGGAAACGGCCCTGCCTCGGGGTGCTCGCGCTCCTGAGCGAGACAGTTCAAATAATAATCCGACACGCTTGAGCCGGGGTCCAGCCTTCTCACGGTGTTCCAAAGCTGTTCCGCTTCCGATCGCCGTCCGGTATAATAAGCAGCCACCGCTGCATAGTGGTACAAGCTCGCATCAAAGGACGTATCTTCCCCGCGCAGCAGCCGTTTGAAATGGCCGAAGGCCGCATTATGACGGCCCAAAATCCCCATCGTTGTCGCCAGTTTAAACACGTGTTCCTGGTGGAAGGGCACGATATTTTCCAATCGTTCGGCCAACTCCTCCAGCGCCTCGTGGTTCCCTTCATGCTGATAGAAAATCGCCAGATTACACAAGCCGTGCAAATTCCCGGGGTCTTGTGTCAGCACCTCTCCCACGGTATCCATCGCTTTGCGAAATAACCCCAGGTAGTAGTAACCCAAGGCCAGGTTATTGCGGGCCGCCAAGAAATCAGGCAGGTTCCGTAAGAGCTCCTCCAGCATTTTCACGGCTTGCGCAAATTTACCTTCTTCCAGCAACGCACGAGCCTGATCATGCTCATAGACACCATGCCGGGACTTAATGCTCTTCAACTTGGTCGGCCGGTCCAGCTCGTATTGCAGCAAGTCGATCATCTCTTCGGCTTCGCTCAGGAACTGGCCGCTCTCATCCTGCTCCAGATAACGGACGAGCGCCTCTTCGGCCGCTTCGAACAGATCCATATTAGCGTAATTGTTCGCCATGTAGAAATAACATTCCGTCATCGCCGGGTCAACCTCTTCCAAGACGGTCTGCAGCACCTCATTGGAAGCCTCGTAATCTCCCATTTCCGACAAGATCCCCGCCATATTGCAATGATTCACCGGGTTGCTCGGCTCGTATTCCACGGCTTTGCGAAAATATTTCAATGCCTTGTCATAGCGATAGCGGTCCAACGAAGAGACAGCTCTCTCAAAGAAAAACCCCGCATCCATCGAGAAGGGCAGTACTTTTCCCCGTTTGGTTTTGGCTGGTCGCTTTTTTTCGTTCAAGCAAGGCACCTCCTTTGATTTCATTTCTGATAAGTCTACTTCCCGCACACTCAGGTAAACTCTCCATTCCACAGTATAACATAGGAGAAGCTGTCCTCCCACGGGGAATCCTGGCGGAAAATAACGGATGTGACAAAGCCGGAAGGAAAACCGCCTCTCGCAGACGAATAATTAAGATATTTGCAGAGAAAGGAGTTCTTTCCATCATGAATATTGTCTGGGAAAACACGGTCATTTCCGCGTTGGTCCTCGCCCTTTTGGTTTTCGCTATCTGGTCTATATTCCAAAGTATACAAAAACGGAAATAACCATCCTCCCCCTGCGGCACGGATGAAGTAAAGGAGATCATCAGAACAATGGAAGCAAAAACTCCGACGTTTGCCACGATAGACGAGTACATCGACCAATTCCAGCCGGAGATTCAGGACCGACTGCAGCAAATCCGCAAGCTGGTTCGGGAGGCTGCACCTGACGCGATGGAGAAAATGAGCTACCAAATGCCGACGTTTGCAACGAATGGAAATAATCTGGTGCACTTCGCGGCCTTTAAGAAGCATATCGGCTTTTACCCAACGCCTAGCGGTACGGAGGCATTTGCAAAGGAGTTGTCCGGTTATAAGGGCGGCAAAGGGTCCATACAGTTCCCCTTGAATCAGCCGCTGCCGCTGGACTTGATTCGCCGCATCGTTCTCTTCCGCGTGGCGGAAAACCAACGGATCGCGGACGAGAAAGCCGCGAAGAAACGCTAGAACATATAAAAAGCCGCCCCTAAGGCGGCATTTACTCGAATCCTTTCAGACTAAATTCCCCGATCCTTAAACAAAGCGGCAATCGACCCACCCTCCAGGATGAACTGCGTGGCCCGGGCCAGCATCGGTGCTACGGAGAGCACCTGCACATGGGGCGAATGCAGCTCCGGCTGTGCGATCGAATCGGTGACCACCACTTGGCGAATGCTCGGGTGCTGAAGCTTATCCAAGGCATTTTCGGAAAAGAGCCCATGCGTCGCGCACACATAAGCGTCCGCCGCCCCCCGTTCTTTCAAGCTTTCCACAACGTTAACGATTGTGGTCCCGGTATCGATCAAATCCTCGATTATGATCGGTGTATGCCCGGCGACATCGCCGATTACATGCGTGATCACCGATTCGTTGTGCGTGGGGCGTTTCTTGATCATGATCGCGAACGGCGAATCCAGCCCATTGGCCAGCTTCTCGGCCATCGAAGCGCGTCCCGCATCCGGCGAGACGATCACGGGATTCGGGATCTGCTGAGCTTTCAGATAGTCGGTCATCAAGTCGAGCGCGGTCAAATGATCGACCGGAATGTTGAAGAAGCCTTGGATCGCCGGCGCGTGCAAATCGATCGTCACGACCCGGTTCGCCCCCGCCGTCGTCAACACATCCGCAAGCAGCTTGGCCGAAATCGGCTCCCGTGGCGCGGACTTGCGCTCCTGCCGAGCGTAACCGTAATACGGCATGATGATGTTGATCGTTCGAGCCGAAGCCCGTTTAGCGGCATCGATCATCACCAGGAGCTCAACAAATAGCTCATTGATCGGATGGGCTAGAGACTGGACGAGAAACACATCGAAATTGCGGATACTTTCCTCATAATGCACATAAATTTCACCGCTTTTGAAACGCGACAGCTTCACTTTCCCGGGTTCGACACCTAACCGGCCGCAGATATCCGACACCAGCTTTGGATTGGACGAACCGGAAAACACGCGCATTTTGGCTTCCATAATATCCTCCCGAAACCTTATTAACGACTTCTCTCTTCCAGAGGGATCATCGTCCGCCGACGCCCTTCAAAGGTTGCCAGCTCCCTTACGCCCAAACTATAGAGCAGCGTTCGCGCCTGATCCAGATATTCGCTCAGCTTGTGCGGATCATGCGCATCCGACCCCACCGTCAACGGGATTTCCATCTCGATCGCCGCCTGCAAAATCCGTTCACTCGGAAACATCTCCGCGCACGGTTTGGACAACCCCGAGGCGTTGAGTTCCATCGCGATCCCGGCTTTCTTCACGGCAGCCAAGGTTTTACGCTCCAGCTGAATTGTCTCCTGTTCGCGCTCCGGCTCCGGCTTATTGCCGAACCGTTTGATTACATCCAGGTGGCCGAGGAAGTCGTAGAATCCCGTCTGCGCAGCCTTGGTTACTGCATCATAATACCGCTCATATACCGAAAACACATCCTGGCCTTCCCAGTGGTGAACCTGGCGGAAATCCGACACATCCCATTCCCCGAGAAAATGTACCGAACCGATCACATAATCCCAAGGATAGGCTTTGACGATCTCCTCGATCCGCGCTTCCCAGCCTTCGATATAATCGCCTTCTAGGCCAACTCGGACGTCGATTTGTCCGCGATATTTCTCCTTTAGGCGAAATGCCTCCTCGACATAACGCGGCAACTCCTCCATCGGCATGGCCATTTCCGGATAATAGGTAGCCGGATCGACATGCAGCAGCGGCATATGGTCGGAGACGCCCAGCTGGGACAAGCCGATTTCGATCCCCCGGCGAACGTACTCCTCTAATGTACCAACGGCATGTCCGCAGCGTTCATGATGCGTATGGTAATCGATCAACATCCGTTTATGCCCCCCGCTCTAGTCGCGCCGCGGCCGTTCATGACGCCGCTCCAGCTCCTGCATGATATCATCGAGCGGCAGATTGCGTTCGCGCAGCAGCACCAACAGATGATAGATCAGGTCGCTCACTTCGTAGCGCAGCTCGGCGTTATCACCGTTTTTGGCCGCAATGATCGACTCGGCGGTTTCTTCGCCGACCTTTTTGAGAATTTTATCGAGGCCTTTCTCGAACAAATACGTCGTATACGCTCCTTCCGGACGCTCCGCGTAACGCTCGGCAATCAGCTGCTCCAGCTCGGCGAGCACCTTGAAGCGCTCATCGGACCCACCTCTTGCCCCAGTTGAAGTTGCCGCTACCTCAGACTCAGCCGCGGCTGCCGTGCGATAGAAGCAAGTTGGCTCCCCGGTATGGCAAGCCGGCCCACTCGCAATCACCTCGACCAATAGTGTGTCTCCGTCACAGTCGTATTTCAAGGCCGTGATCCGCTGGGTGTTGCCGGAGGTCGCCCCTTTGTTCCACAGCTCAGTGCGCGACCGGCTCCAGAACCAGGTCAACCCGGTTTCCACCGATTTGCGCAGCGACTCGCGGTTCATGTAGGCCAGCATCAGCACTTCTTTGCTGCTCGCAGCCTGCACAATCGCCGGAACCAGCCCGGACGCATCCCACTTCACCGCTTGCTCCAGTTCCTCTACAGATAGCGATAATTGCAGCGGTTTTTCATTTCCTATGGTCATCGTATTTCCACCCCTTTGGCTTTCAGCTCTTGCTTCAAATCCGGTACCGCAATTTCTTTATAATGAAAAATCGTCGCCGCCAGCGCCGCGTCCGCCTGTCCTTCGGTAAATACCTCATAGAAATCGTTCACCTTCCCGGCCCCGCCGGAGGCGATGACCGGAATCCCTACCGATCGACTCACCGCGCTCGTCAGCGGCAAATCGAATCCGTCTTTGGTGCCGTCTGCGTCCATGCTCGTCAACAAAATTTCCCCGGCGCCCCGCTTCTCGGCTTCCTGCACCCAAGCTAGCGCACGGATCCCCGTCGGCTTGCGTCCGCCGTGGGTATACACTTCCCATTCGCCCCACTCGGCGTTAAACTTGGCGTCTACCGCCACCACGATGCACTGGGAGCCGAAGCGCCGCGCCCCGTCCGAAATCAACCCGGGGTTCACGACCGCCGCTGTGTTGATGCCGATCTTATCGGCTCCGGCGCGCAGCAGGCGCTTCATGTCCTCTACCTGGGAAATCCCGCCGCCAACCGTAAATGGAATAGCGATTTCGCCGGCGGTTTGCTTCACGACCTCGACCATCGTGGCCCGCCCCTCGTGTGACGCGGATATGTCCAGGAACACGAGCTCATCCGCCCCCTCCCGGTCATACAACGCCGCCAGCTCTACGGGGTCGCCGGCATCACGCAGGTTCACAAAATTCACGCCTTTGACGACCCGCCCGTCCTTCACGTCCAGGCAGGGAATAATTCGCTTTGCGAGCATGCTGGTTCGACTTCCTTTCTTTGTAGGTTACTACTTTAAAGCCCCGATTGCCGCGATCGCTTGGGCCAAATCAATGTTTCCGGTATATAACGCTTTACCGACGATGGCTCCGCCTATGCCTTGATCCGCGTGTGCTGCGAGTCGCAGCAAATCGTCCTGTACCGTCACCCCGCCAGAGGCGATCACGGTCTTGCCGGAGGCCTGAGCCAGCGACAGAATTGCTTCCACGTTAGGCCCTTGCATCATCCCATCGCGGGAAATATCCGTGAAGATAAACGTCTCCGCCCCTTTGGCGGCCAAATCCTTCGCCAGCTCTTCGGCTTGAACCTCCGACGTTTCCAACCAGCCGCGTGTAGCGACATAGCCATTCCGAGCATCGATGCCGATGGCAACCTGATCGCCGTAGGTGCCGAGCACCGCTTCGGTAAACGCACGGTCTTCGATCGCCGCAGTGCCGAGAATGACCCGGCTTACGCCCAGCGCCAGCAGCCGCTGAACGTCGTCCAGCGTGCGAAGCCCGCCGCCGACCTGCACCGGCACCTGTACGCTGCGGGCAATTTCGCCGATCAACTCATCGTTGACCGGATGCCCAGCCTTGGCGCCGTCCAAATCGACCAAATGAATAAACGACCCGCCTTGCGCTTCCCAAGAACGGGCCACTTCTACCGGATTAGCGTTATACACCGTCTCGCGATCGTAGTCCCCCTGGACCAGACGTACGCATTGCCCGCCGCGAATATCGATCGCCGGATAAATAATAAAAGATGACATGAATAATCCTACCTCCCGCCGTACATGGTCCAGTTCCTTTGAATATCCCGTAGAATAATAACGGTAATTTATGGCGTTATTTCAACGCATTCGTATGATTCGGGCCAAATAACGGGAATATATGGCGTTATTTCAACGCATTCGTATGATTCGGGCCAAATAACGGGAATATATGGCGTTATTTCAGCCAAATCACCAGTTTTAGCGCGACATGCCCTATAATAGCGCCACTTTTTACCGCTAATCATCCGCCGAATCAGCTTATCCTTAAAATAAGGCCATAAATTACCGCTAAATATCAAATCGGAACGGATGCGAAAATAAGCGAATCTATGCTTCCACCTGCCGACGCTCCACCAGCTTCAAGAAATTGCGCAGCAGCGCCATGCCCAGCTCGCCGCTCTTCTCGGGATGGAATTGCATCCCGAACACGTTACCGCGGCCGACGATGGCGGTCACCGGATGGCCGTAGTCCGTCACGGCCAGCACATCCTCCGGCTGCTCGGCTAACACATGATAAGAGTGGACGAAGTAGACATGTCCCTCTTCCAGCCCTGCGAGCAGCGGGTTCTTCGGCTGCCGGAACGCCAGCCGATTCCAGCCCATATGCGGCACCTTGTACCCTTCGGTGCCCGCAAACCGCACCGCTCGGCCCGGCAGCAAGCCGAGTCCCTCGTTCCGCCCATGCTCTTCGCTTTCGCCGAAGAGCAGTTGCATCCCGAGGCAGATGCCGAGCAGCGGCACACCTTGATCGGCCGCCTTCCGAACCACGGCGTCCAATCCCGACGCGCGCAGATGCTCCATCGCGTCGCCGAAAGCTCCGACGCCCGGCAGCAGCACGCCGTCCGCCGCCAGGATTTGCGCCTCATCCGCCGTGACGCGGCCTTCGTAGCCGAGGCGCTCCACTGCCTTGCTGACGCTATGCAGGTTGCCCATCCCGTAATCGACGATGGCGATGTTCATCGCGTTATAGCACTCCCTTCGTTGACGGGACCCCGCTGACACGCGGATCGATGCTCGTCGCCTCATCGAGCGCCCGCCCGAGCGCTTTGAATACCGCCTCAATCATGTGATGCGTGTTCTGGCCGTAATGCACGATCACGTGCAACGTGATGCGGGCTTCCAGCGCCAGCTTCCACAGAAACTCATGGACCAACTGCACGTCGAAGCTGCCAACCCGATCCGAAGGATACTCCGCGCGATATTCGAAATGCGGTCGATTGCTGACGTCGATCACCACTTGAGCCAACGCCTCATCCATTGGGATAAACACGCTCGAATAACGTTTGATCCCTTTTTTGTCGCCCAGCGCCTCCCGGATCACCTGACCCAAGCAAATGCCGATATCCTCCACCGTGTGATGGTCGTCGATCTCAATATCGCCGCGCGCTTGGACCGATAAATCAAAATGTCCGTGCTTGGTGAACAAATCGAGCATATGGTTCAAAAAAGGAACATCCGTCTCCAGCTGAGCGTTCCCGCTCCCGTCCACCGCGAAGGTCAACTGGATGTCGGTCTCGTTCGTCTTGCGGCTGACGCTCGATTGGCGAGCCGCCGTTCCCCCGTTATTCAAATTAGCCATGTTCGTTCCCCGCCTTTCCTTCCTGTTGCAGCCGGACTTCAATCGCCCGGGCATGGCCTTCCAGGCCTTCCCGACGCGCCAGCTCCATAATCGTCGCCCCGTTCTCCAGCAGCGCATCCTTGCTATAGTAAATCACACTGGATTTCTTGATAAAATCGTCCACATCCACCGGCGACGAGAACCGCGCCGTTCCGTTGGTCGGAATAATATGATTCGGCCCTGCAAAATAATCGCCAACCGGCTCCGAGCTGTACGGCCCGAGGAAGATCGCTCCGGCGTTCTCCACCCGCCCCAGATAGCCCATCGGATTCTCCACGATCAGCTCAAAATGCTCCGGCGCTAGCTGATTAACCACGTCGATCCCGGCTTCCACCGAATCGACGAGAATGATCGCGCCGTAACGCTCGATCGAAGCTCCGGCGATCGCCTTCCGCGGCAGCGCGGCCAGCTGCCGCTCCACCTCGGCCTGGCACGCCTTCGCAAACGCCTCCGACGGCGTCACGAGGATCGCCGACGCCATCTCGTCGTGTTCGGCCTGGGACAGCAAATCCGCCGCCACATAGGCGGGATTGGCGCTGTCGTCGGCCAGCACGGCGATTTCACTAGGACCGGCGATACTGTCGATATCGACGACGCCGTATACTTCGCGTTTCGCCAACGCGACGTAGATGTTCCCCGGCCCGCAGATTTTATCAACGGGCCGGATCGTGTCCGTGCCGTACGCGAGCGCGGCAATCGCTTGGGCCCCGCCGACCCGATAGATTTCGTGCACGCCGGCTTCCGCCGCGGCCACGAGAATGTACGGGTCGATCCCGGCTCTGCCGCCCGTGGCCGGCGGCGTTACCATCACGATCTCCGGCACGCCCGCTACTTGTGCGGGGATGACGTTCATCAGCACGGAGGAAGGATAAGCCGCCTTCCCGCCGGGAACGTATACCCCGACGCGCTTCAGCGGCCGGATGATCTGTCCGAGCAAGCTCCCGTCCGGCTGCAAATCCATCCAGGAGTTGCGTTTCTGCCGGGTGTGAAACGCTCGAATATTCGCAGCAGCCGCCTGAATCGCCGTTACGAACGACGGCTCCACCACGTCATACGCCGCTTGCAACTCTTCCTTCGTTACGCGCAGCCCGGACGCTTCCAGCTTCATGCCGTCAAACTTCTCCGTGTAACGAAGTAATGCCGTATCGCCTTCCATTTTGATCGCTTGGACGATCTCCTTTACCGCTTCGTTCTGTTCCGGCGATCCGTACTCGACTTCCCGCCGCAAATCAAAATCCTGTGCCGATACCAGTTTCATCATCCGGCATCCCCCTGCTTTCTTTCTTATATGGCTCTATCGATTCCCTTTTCCTACTCGTTCTTAGCTGCGCCGCTCTCTAAGCCTGCTTCACTTCATCCCGCCGAATCACCTTACTCAGCGCATCGCATACGGCTTGGATCTCGGCGTTCTTCATCCGGTAACTGACGCGATTGGCAACCAAGCGGCTGGTGATATCAAAGATCTTCTCCATCTCGACCAACCCGTTCTCTTTGAGCGTCTGCCCGGTTTCAACCATATCGACGATCCGATCGGCGAGGCCGATCAGCGGCGCCAGCTCAATCGATCCGTTTAGCTTGATCACTTCAACCTGCTGCCCATGCTCACGGAAAAATTGCGATGCCACGTTCGGATATTTCGTTGCGACCCGTTGCTGAATTCCCGGTTTCCAATCCGGCAGCGCGATGACCGACATGCGGCAACGCGCGATGCCGAGATCAAGCAGCTCGTAAACATCGCGATTCTCCTCCATCAGCACATCCTTGCCGACGATGCCGATATCGGCTACCCCGTATTCCACGTAGGTCGGCACGTCAACGGGCTTCGCCAGAATAAACTCCATCCCGATGTCCGGAAGGGGAATGACCAGCTTGCGGGTTTCGTCCACATCGTCCGGAATCTGGATGCCCGCCTCACGGAACAAGGCGGAGGCTTTCTTATAAATACGCCCCTTGGGCATGGCGACTTTGATGATCTGTTTCAATGATTGCGACCTCCTTGCAGGCAACATCATGCCTTGAGTCAAAAGCTTACAAACGTCAGGATATCGCCGTAGGATACTCCCAGCGGCCCTGACTTACGTGCGGACTCCGGTGCGCTTAGCAGATCCGCAGGACCCTCGATGCGGCGCATCAGCACGCTGCGACCCTCTCCGCGCAGCCGTTCCGCTTCGGTGAACGCTTGCTTCCGGTTTGGCGCATCGTACTGAAGCAAGACCGGCAGCTCCGGTTCGCCTGCAAGGCCACCTACGCCGTCCAGGATCCGATTCGTCTTGAGCGAGAAGCCCGTTGCCGGCGCAGGGCGTCCGAACTGCTGCAGCAAATTGTCGTACCGTCCGCCGCTGCATACCGGGAAGCCCAGCTCCGCTGCATATCCTTCAAACGTCATGCCCGTATAATAGGAAAAGTCCCCGATCATTGTCAGATCAATCATCACGTGTTCGGCAACGCCGAAGTCCTCCAGCGCATCCCATAGCTGGCTGAGATGCCGAACCGACGTTTGGGCGAGCGTGTTCCCGCTCAGCTCCAGCGCTTGGCCGCAGATCTCTTTCCCCCCGCGCAGGCGGAGGATCCCCTCCAGCTCGTCGCGTTGCTGCGGCGACAGTGTCAACTCCGCCAATGTCTCGCGGTAACCGACGTAATCGCGGTGCAGCAGCCCGTCTTTGAGCGCCTCTTGGATCTCCTCACGACCGGGAACCGCATCTTCCAGCAGACCGTTCAGGAAGCCGACATGCCCGACGGCGATTTTAAACGACTTCACGCCCGCGGCTTGCAATGAGGCGACCGCCAAAGCGATCACCTCGGCGTCGGCATCCGGGGAATCATCTCCGACCAATTCGACCCCGGTTTGGAAAAACTCCGCCTCGCGTCCCGCCTCTTCCTCGATGGCGCGGAACACATTGGCGTGATACGACAAACGGAGCGGCAACGGTTCTTCTTTGAGCAAAGAAGAGACGACCCGGGCGATCGGCGCCGTCATATCGGAACGAAGCACCATCGTGGTGCCCCGATTATTCAACAATTTAAACAGCTTCTGATCCGACGTCGAACTGGCTACGCCAACCGTATCGTAATATTCCATCGTTGGCGTCATGATCTGCCGGTAACCCCAGCCAGCCATGCAATCCAGCACACTCCGTTCAATGGCCCGCAGTTTATCCACGGCAAAAGGCAGATAGTCGCGGACACCCGCTGGTTTTTCAAAGCCTTTTGGTTTCGACAAGTGTTTCACCTCACCGTTCTTCTCTCTCACATTGAATCCTTTATTATATTAAAGTGCTACCATACTACCAAAGTAAAGAGTAGCCCAATTTTATCATATTTCCTTTCGGACCGTCAATTGCTACTTCCCTCTCTATCATCCTCCCTAAAGTATTCCCCAAGCGAGAGCCAAAACCCTTGCATTCCGCCGAAAAATACAACAAACCGGCCTGGTAGACCAGACCGGCTTTGATTTACACGTTCGTTACATATTAGCGCCAACGGATGAGCTTTGCCCGCTTTCCCGCCGCCTGGACGTTTTATTTTTGCGTAAAGACGCCGGTACATTCCCGAGAAACCACGCGGCGAACGGCAGTCGCCGGAAGCTGAATTGCACGAATCCCCAGGAGAGGAACAACGCCCCCAAGGAGCCAACCACGATGTAGAGCAGATAGCCTAGTGAAGCGCCGGGCAGCCTTTGTTCACTCCAGAAGAGCCGATAAACGAGCAGAATAAACGGATGAAACAAATAGATACCAAAGGAGAGCTCACCCAGTCGGGTCAGCGATCGAATCCAAAACCCTGAACCTTTTCTCTGGATATAAAAGGCCGCCTTCATCAGCACCAACGCGGAAAATAAGGAATGCACATTCCATAACAGCTCAAACCAAAGGGAGTTCGGCGAGCTGAGGCCCTGACGGAACGAATACCAGAGCTGGACATGAATCAGAGCGATCACCAGCCAACCGATCCATAAGGCGGCCGTCCATCCCTTTTGGAGTTTCGGCAGCGCTTTCCATTCTGTTGAGAGCCAGGCCTTCACTTTGCCGAAGTAGATCGCCAATATCGCGCCTAGCATGTAGTAACCCATATAAGAAATCGCGTAGCTCGCTTTGTTCGGCAGCTGCAGCTCGTATTTGTTCAAGAACACGAACCCCCATTGCAGCGCCAGACCACACGGGAGGATCAGGGCGAGCCACACGCGGTGATTGCGAAAGGATTGAAATAACCACAAGAAGAGCGGGAACAACAGGTAGAACTGAATGCTGATAAATACGAAATAGAGGTGGGTGTAGGCCGTGCCGGTCAGCAGCGCCGTCCCCAGCAACTTCAACTCGTACAGCTTGGAATTATTGATGAAGTCGTGACGGTAGATTGCTACCAGTACGAAATAACAGCAGGAAACCAATACATATGGCAAAATAATATAGGTAAGGCGTTTCTTGTAGAACTTACTGACCAGCTTACGGCTGATCGGCTGATCGTAATAATTATAGAAGAGCACGAAACTGCTTAGGAAGATGAAGGACGGAGTTCCGATTTTGAAGAAAATGTTCATCCAATTATAAAAATAGTAGACCGGTGAATTCAACGCTTGTTCCGCCGCTGCGAACGATGAGGCATGCACCTGGATCACGCTGATGATGGCTAACGCCCGAAAGATGTCTAGCTGCGGCAAACGCTCCTTGACCACCTTGCTCACTCAACCAACCCCTATTCATAATTAAGAAGAAGCCTTATTTATGTACTAGACGCCCGTTTATGGGAAAAGTTTCTACCGAGTGCTCTTTTCACTATACCAGAAGTTGGCGGATCGTAAAACCGTTTGGCCTTCTTCGCGGTCTTTAACATAGGGAATGAAAGTTACCGGCCGGTACTCCCTGTTCGCTGCATTTCACACGGGAAGGAAGGAGCCCAATTTGAAAGAGAGAGAATGGGCTGCCGCTGCCTGCAGCGGAGACGAACAAGCCTTTTATCAGTTGATATCCAACCATCGGCGTAAACTCTACGGCATTGCTTACAGCTATCTGCGCAACGAGTCGGACGCCCTGGAGGCCATTCAGGAAACGGTGTGCAAGGCTTGGATCAAATGCCGACTTTTACAAGATCCCGAAGCCTTCGTTCCCTGGCTGATCCGGATTCTGATTAACTGCTGCATCGATGAACTCAAACGGCGGAAACGGGTTCTTCCGTACGTTGCCGAGACGGTGCAGCCTACAGGGGAAATGGTCAGCGTCTTCAAAATGGATCTGGATACGGCGCTGGATCGGCTTAAGCCGAAATACCGCCATGTGTTGACGCTGAAGTATTACCAAGATATGACCCTGGCGGAGATTGCCCGGGTGCTGGACTGTCCGGAGGGGACCGTCAAGACCTGGCTGCATCAGGGGTTGAAGCAACTGCGCCGCCATATGGATGTCGGAGGTGAATTGTATTATGGTTGACCGGGAGGAAAACCTGCTGGCTCGTTATTTTGACGGCGTTCGGATCGCCGAGAAGCAGATCGGAGACGAGCAACTGGAGGCGGCGATTCGGCATGGCCTGGAGCAGGGAAGAAATCTGCGCGGTAAATGGCATCTGCGCCGGGGGCTGGCCTGGACCGCCGGGGCGGCTGGAACACTGGCCATGTGCCTGCTGTTGTTGTTCGTTTGGCCAAGTGGTAGCTCGTTTGTTGGCTCACCCTTATCACCCACCACAGCCAGCCAGAACGAGGTTATTCCGAACTATGTCTCTGCCTTAATGACCTCTGAGATGGAACGGGCCGCCGAACACGGCTTATACCAGCCAATCAGGAAGTCGACGGAAGTGGCGGGAACGAAGGTTACCGTTGATGGCGTGTTGGCGGATGGGAGGACGGTGGTGGTGTTTTATTCGATGGTCAATCCTGAGGATGTGAAAGCCGTTGATAACTTTTATGGCTATCTGATCGATATGGATGGGGATATATTTATCAACCTTCCTAGACAAAGCGGTACATCATTTGTTGATTCAAAGGATGTTAATCATAGCTACTTTAAGATCACCTTTGATCAAGATGCGCCGACTCAAGCTGGCTTTGCTGTAGATTCCAGAGTGACAAATAGTGATCCCATTGCAAAGATCCCCATCGCGTGGAGCAGCCGTCCTTATGAGGGAATGGAGAAGGTCGTTCCAGTCAAACAGACCGCCACGGTAAATCGTACAAAGATCGCCATCCGCGAGGTGAGTATACGTCCGTTAAGCACGATCATCGTCTTTGAGCCGCAAATGCGGACGGATGTTCACATGGCTGTCAACCTTAAGGCGAAGCTCTACTTAGGTGAGAAGCAGGAGAGTCAATTTCACTACTATACGCGTTCCAAGAACGTAATTTATGACCACAAAATTTTGAGTAACAACGAAGTGAATCTTCAGGGGATTGAATTTGAAAGCCTTTATTACTCGGATTGGAACGAGGTCACGCTTCAAATCGACGGTTTTGGAACCCTTAGCACCAAAAAGAGGTCCTTTGACCTGGTTATTGATACGGAGAAGAATCAACTTCATGCTACGGATTCGACAATCCTAAAGGTAAATATAATTCATGACCAACAAAGTACACTAGTCCGCATCTATGCCGAGAAAAAAACAAAAGTTGACGTTGGGCTTCCATTTCAAATTGAAGAGGAGTTTACCGACCGCGAAGGTGCAAAGCATCGTATCCTTCAAGTGGACGGTAAACCGTCCGATTATATGAATGATTCGACGACCGAAGTCATCACGTTTGAGCTGGAGCCTAAAACGTACGCGCAACCGTTAACTTTTACCTTAACCGAAGTGGTGGACAGCACCTACAAACCCCAAGAATTTAAGATCCCACTCAAATGATAAAGCAAAAGGCGACCTTGAACCAGTAAGATACCGGTTCAAGGCCGCTTTTCTTTAACTCAGCTTAACTTATAACGCTTGTCACAAAGCTTATATCCGCCAAAATCACCGTTTTACAATTCTAACGCTGACCACAATGCTTATTGTCTCTTTTTGCTGCCGTAACCAGGTGTTTTCCTCGAAATAGCGTGGCTCACCGTCGTTAGAATTTCAAAAGCGCTGAATTAGTCACAATAGCGTTCCTGATCAGCGTTAGCGCCTACTGACAATTCGAGTTCCCTAGGTCATGCGTGCATCAACTAGGGCTCTTCCGCTCAAGCACCTGCAGCGGATTGCCGCCCACAAACATGCCGGGAGCCACGTCTTTATGTACCACCGATCCAGCCGCGATGACTGCGCCGTCCCCGATCGTAACGCCCGGGAGAATGGTGCTATTCGCCCCAATCATCACCTCATCGCCAATCCGTACCTCACCCAGCCGGTATTCCTTGATCAGGTACTCATGGGCCAGGATGGTTGTGTTGTAACCGATCACCGAATTACGTCCCACTGTAATGAGCTCCGGAAAAAAAACGTCAACCATCACCATCAGCCCAAACGCGGTATGCTCGCCGACCTTCATACCAAGAACCCGCCGATAAATCGCATTCTTCACAGAGAGAATCGGGCAGTACCGGGCGATTTGGATAAATATAAAATTGCGTACGCCCTTCCAAGGGCTTACCGTTCGGTATAGCTGCCAAAGTGCGTTGGGCCCTTCGACAGGATACCGTTTGACTTGTCTCACGACTTCACCGGCTCCCACCCTAAGATACCGTAGAGATCGGTCATATCCTGGAGGATGTAGTCAGGATCATACTTGCGCAACATCGCTTCGCCTTTCAACGACCAAGCCACGCCGGCAGCTTGTACGCCCGCCGCCTTCGCACACTGCAGATCCGCCGCACTATCGCCGACCATCAGTGTTCGCGCCGGATCGGCGTTCAGCTCGCGCAACGCCGTTAGAATCGGCTCGGGATGCGGCTTAGGATGCTTCACGTCCTCCACCGTTACGATCGCCTTCATATACGGTTTGAACCCGAACATGTTCAAGGCGAGCAGCGTCGTTTCCTTAATTTTCGTTGTGACGATGCCTATCGTGATCCCCCGGTCGTGCAGCTTGGAGATCACTTCCTTCACATGTGGAAAGTCACGGATCAATTCATCATGACGTTCCCGATTGTATTTCCGGTAATCCGCCACCAGATCGGCGACGTCCTGTCTACCCGAGAAAATCTGCAGCTGATGCTCCAGCGTCATGCCCATATGCGGGATGATTTCTTCCCGGGTATGGGGCTTTAAGCCGTTTTTTTCAATGACATGCTCAAATGTCGTAATAATCAGTTCGTTGGTATTGATGATCGTTCCATCCAGATCAAATAACACGGTGTCTATCATGTGGTCGCTACTCCTTCTTCTCTTCCGGAACTTCCGGTTGCTCCTCCACCGTCGTCTCCATCGGCTTAACCGGCTCTGCTTTCTCCGGTTCGGCACTTGCCGTTACACCCGGCACCCCCGCAGCGGCTACTTTCGTGGAAATAATTGGATCGCTATAGTACGGCAAATCACTTACCGTACGACGGCGTACAATAATGAAAATAACAGCGGCAATCACAATCCCAATGGCGAGAAGTTGCGAGATACGTACGTTTCCGTAAGACGGGGCCAGATAGCCCAATTCAAAGCCTAACCAGGTCATCGGTGACCACAGCCCGTTCACGAACGAGGCGAGCCAAGCTGCCCCTTGGAATGCCAAGCTGTCGGTCCGAAGTGCTTCGATGAAGAATCGTCCGATCGAATACCAGATGAAGTACGAGGCAAACAATTCGCCGGAGCGCAAAAATTTCTGTCTGCGCAAGATTAGAAGCAGGAACAATCCCACCAAATTCCATAGTGACTCGTATAAAAAGGTAGGGTGATGGAACGTCCCCTGCACATTCATTTGATTTACGATAAACGACGGCAGGTGCAGGTTCTCGCGAAGGAAGCTCTCGGTTGTCGGACCGCCATAAGCTTCCTGATTGACAAAGTTCCCCCAACGCCCGATCATTTGCCCAATAATGAGCCCAGGGGCACAAATATCGGCGATCCGCCAGAAGTTATAACCCCGGCGCCGAACAAAGATCACCGCGCATATAATCGCACCGATCAGCGCCCCATAGATGGCGATCCCGCCATTCCAGATCTTAAAGACATCCCAGAAGTTATTCTTGTAATCGTCCCACATAAATGCGACGTAATAAATTCGCGCGGCGATAATCGCCGACGGCACCCCCAGTAACAGCAAGTCCATAAAGAATTCCTGGGGAATGCGGAACCGCTTCCCTTCCCATACCGCTAACAGAAGGCCAACTAATGCAGCGCTTCCTAGAATCAGTCCATACCAGTGTACTTTCAAGCCCCCGATGGAAAATGCGATCGGGTCTAATAACAAAGTGCCCATCGTTCACGCTCCTAATCCAAATCGTCGATATCTTCCGCAATCGTTTCGGTCAGTTTTGTCGTAAACTGCAGCGCGGCGTTATACCCCATCCGCTTCAAACGGAAGTTCATCGCAGCCACCTCGATGATGACAGCCAAGTTCCGCCCGGGACGTACGGGAATCGTGGCCAGCGGCACATCGGTATCGATGATACGCGTCGTCTCCTCATCCAGCCCCAACCGGTCATACTGCTTCTCCTGCTGCCAAGCTTCCAGCCTTACGACAAGCGTAATCCGTTTGTTGTTGCGGATCGCCCCGGCGCCAAACAACGTCATGACATTGATAATCCCGACACCGCGGATTTCTAACAAGTGACGGATCAGTTCGGGTGCCGAACCATGCAATTGATTGTCCGAGGTTTGCCGAATTTCTACGGCATCGTCCGCAATTAGACGGTGACCCCGCTTCACCAGCTCAAGTGCGGTTTCGCTCTTCCCGATTCCGCTGGTACCCGTTATCAGCATCCCTACGCCATAAACATCGACGAGAACCCCATGAATGGTCGCCGTTGGCGCCAGCTTCCGTTCCAGAAAGCTTGTGATCCGGCTCGACAGTATGGTGGTTGCCATGCTGCTGCGAAGGACCGGGATCTGCTTCTCCGAACTGATCTCAATTAATTCCTCTGGCACGTTCCAAGACCGGGTGACGATAATGCAAGGAGTCTCTTCACTGCTGCATAACCGCTCCATCCGATCTCTGCGCTCCTTCTCCGGAAGCATCTCGAAGAAAGCCAACTCCGTTTTCCCTAAAATCTGAACGCGCTCCGGCGGGTGGTATTCAAAATATCCGGCCATCTCCAGACCCGGACGATACAGATCATCGACCGTAATCGCACGCTTCAAGCCCTGCTCTCCGGAAACCACCTCGAGCCCGAACTGGTTGACCAATTCGGATACTTTCACTTTTTTAGCCATGGTGCTCTTCCTTTCCCCTGCCGGCATCCCAGACGGGTTATCCATCTCAAACAAGCTCCGGCTCCAATATAAGCTGCCTTTACGGCATTCATTCATCTTGTTACAGGATCACTTAATGTATTCATCGTAAAGGAAATTGTCACGTAAATCAATCATTGCCCCGGGAGTAGCCCGGGTTCCATGCTTTGAAGCGGTCGTTTCTCCCGCTTAACAAAAAAACCGCCCCGAAGGGCGGCTTCTTCAACGCTTAACGGTTTAGCTGAAGAACACGTTGCGTTCTGTTTCTTTGTCGAAGATATGAATTTTGTTCATATCAATAGCCAGTTTAACATTGTCACCTTCACGCGTGTTGGAGCGGCCGTCAACGCGAGCGATCAGGCCGTCGCCGCCAGCACCGTTCAGGTACAATTGCATTTCGTGACCCAGGTTTTCTGTCAGGTACACGTTAGCGGTGAATGCAGTTTGCGGCGAAGCTTCCAGGAATACTGGCTCTTCATGGATGTCCTCAGGACGAATACCCATGATCACTTCTTTGCCAATGTAGCCTTTTTCTTTCAGAACGGTTGCTTTACCTTGAGGCACAACAACGTCCATGTTGGTAGCTTTGAAACGAACTGTACCAGCTTCTTCTGCCAGAGTACCGTTTACGAAGTTCATCGTAGGGGAACCGATAAAGCCAGCAACGAAGATATTGCCCGGTTGGTTGTACAGCTCTTCTGGAGAAGCAGCTTGTTGGATGATACCGTCGTGCATAACCACGATGCGGTCACCCATCGTCATAGCTTCAATTTGGTCATGGGTTACGTAGATGCAAGTGGTTTCCAGACGTTTAACCAGTTTCGTGATTTCCGCGCGCATTTGACCGCGCAGTTTAGCATCCAAGTTGGAAAGCGGTTCGTCCATCAGGAACACTTGTGGATCGCGGACGATTGCGCGGCCCAAGGCAACCCGTTGACGTTGACCACCGGAAAGAGCTTTAGGTTTGCGATCCAGCAAATGCTCGATGTCGAGGATCTTTGCAGCTTCGCGAACGCGTTGGTCGATTTCGTCTTTCTTCACTTTACGCAGTTTCAAACCGAACGCCATGTTTTGATATACGTTCATGTGCGGGTACAGCGCGTAGGATTGGAATACCATCGCGATGTCGCGGTCTTTCGGAGCAACGTCGTTCACGACGCGGTCGCCGATGTACAATTTACCTTCTGTAATTTCTTCCAAACCAGCGATCATCCGAAGAGTTGTGGATTTACCGCAACCGGATGGACCTACCAGTACGAGGAATTCTTTATCCGCAATATCAAGGTTGATGTCTTCTACAGTTGCTTTTGCAGCACCCGGGTATTTTTTGAAAATGTGTTCTAAGCGTACGCCTGCCATGTGTTTGGCCTCCCATAAATGAATTTGGTGTTAAGGGTTCTATGACCTTTATGAAATCGGATACATTTTATATTTATATATTAGTCGATAGGAGTTCACCCATCCATCCACAAACTGCACAAAAAACTCATGGCCTTTTCGTCACTTTATACAATAGCAGCTCCAGCTTGACCAAAACGGCGTCGTCAAACGTCCTTACATCCAGTCCGGTTTCCTGTTTGAATTTATCAATCCGATATAATAACGTATTCCGGTGAATATAAAGTCGTTTAGCGGTTTCGCTAACATTACAATCCAATGCAAAAAACGTCTCCAGCGTCGTCAACGTCTCCTCGTCCTGTAACAGTCCGGTACGATCCCCAAGCTCCAGGGTAAATTGTCGGCGCTGTTCCTCAGGAATGCTGTAAATGAGGCGCTCCAGCTTCAGTTCCCAAGGTAAGTGAATGGGGTCCGTTACATTAAACACTCGACCGAGGGCCAACGTTTGACGTAGAAACAACGTAGCTGATGCCAGTTCCGCCTCACCAATTAACGTGCCCCCTACCGTCAGATGAAATCCACCAACCCATTCGTTGGTTACGAGCTCGTATAGCCCTTGGCAAAGCGCCCCCAGCAGGTCAAGTTCCGTCTCCGCCGCCTCTTCGCTCTCTTCCCGCAAGCTCATAAACAGCTCTTCAGCCAGCAGGATTAGCCAATCCTCTTTCAGCGGAACTAAGATCACTTCGCTGCCGAAGTAACTCTTCAAGAGCTTGTTCAGCTTCGAAAAGGAAAGGGCTTGACCTTGCCCCGAACTCTCCCAGTTCAGCAAAAAGGGCAGCATTCGACCCTTCAGCTTTGGCTTCATAGGAAAATGTTCCGGTAACGGCAGATTCAACTCCCCCAGCTCTATGCGTTCCTGCAGCCATTCCCCCAATTGGATGCTGCGAGTCTCATCGTCCCGTTTCGGGTTGGGTACCGGGTGGGACGATTCGCGAGCCGCGGATAAGAGCAAGTGGATTAATCGCGCCTCCGCTTCGCTTACCTTGGAGAGCTCCGTCTCAAGCACACGTATGCCTCCGGGTTCACGGTCCACGAACCATACCCATCGATCATCGATCCGATAAGGACCTGCATCCTGACCACTCCGCTCCGACATAACGTGGTTCCAGGCCTGCGTCTCCCGGACGTTCTCCGATAACGACGTACCGATGACCCTCTCCACTTGCTGTTTCAGCAATTTAATATCCATAGTGTTGCCTTTCTCTCCAAGCATTTTAGTGTTCATTATATACATTTTATCATACCCGCCAAAGTAAACGTAAATCCTGCTTTAACGCAAAAAAGCCGTCAACCCTAAGGTCAACGACTTTTGACATGAGCCATGAAGGACTCGAACCTTCGACACCCTGATTAAAAGTCAGGTGCTCTACCAACTGAGCTAATGGCTCATAAAACTGGTGGAGGCTGATGGATTCGAACCACCGAACTCGTCAGAGAACAGATTTACAGTCTGCTGCGTTTGGCCACTTCGCTAAGCCTCCATATGATTTATGCTTCCCGAATTACCCGAAAATAATGTAGGAGCATAAAAGTGGCTCGGGACGGAATCGAACCGCCGACACGAGGATTTTCAGTCCTCTGCTCTACCGACTGAGCTACCGAGCCGTATGTTTTACGATAAATTCCCAAAAAAATAAAGCGGTGAAGTTGGCCACTTTCCCACTTTACGGTGGAAATATTTAAATAAATGGCGGAGCCGACGGGATTCGAACCCGCGGTCTCCTGCGTGACAGGCAGGCATGTTAGGCCTCTACACCACGGCTCCGCGTGAAGTAAATGGTGCCGGCGAGAGGACTTGAACCCCCAACCTACTGATTACAAGTCAGTTGCTCTACCAGTTGAGCTACACCGGCACGGTGTAATATTGGTTTCGAAAGCGTAATAATGGTGGAGGCTGAGGGGATCGAACCCCCGACCCTCTGCTTGTAAGGCAGATGCTCTCCCAGCTGAGCTAAGCCTCCGAAATATTATGGTAGCGGCGGAGGGGATCGAACCCCCGACCTCACGGGTATGAACCGTACGCTCTAGCCAGCTGAGCTACGCCGCCACGATATAAGCTTGTACAAATGGCGGAGAGAGAGGGATTCGAACCCTCGCACCGCTTACGCAGTCTAACCCCTTAGCAGAGGGTCCCCTTATAGCCACTTGGGTATCTCTCCAAGCCACAAATTCAAGGTTTAATCCTTGAAAACTGGATACGAAACGTATTTGCGTGTTAGCCCCTAATTGTCCCCGCCAAGCCCAAAAAGTAATCGGAATTACCTTCGAAGCCTCGCTTCACTTTTGGGGTTATC
>NZ_JALPRK010000026.1 GCF_023195895.1 Paenibacillus mellifer | reverse complement strand
AGCGCCGCTTCGGCGTCCGCCAGCGGCGCCTCGGCGGCCCAGGCCGCCCAGACGGCGGCGAGCAGCGCCTCGCGCATCCAGCCGAGCCGGCGCAGCCGCAGCTCGGCGTCGGCCGCCCAGGCCGCCCGGGCAGCGGCCAGCGCCGGTGCACGCCAGGCGCAGCCGGGGTCGCCGCACGCGCAGCGCACGCTGTCCGGCGCGCCTGGGGCCACGGCCGCGGCTTCGATAAACGGCCACGGCGCGGGCGAAGCTGGCAGCAGCTTCGCGATGCCGTCGGCCCCGTGCTCCGCCAGCGCCGCCGCCCACCGCGGGCGTTCCGCCAACTGCCGCAGCAGCGCCTGCTTCTCCTGCTCCGCCGGCGGAGCCACCGGGATCAGCACTTCGTGATCCGCTGCCAGCTCCACCCGCAGCCCATCCGCTTCATAGCGGACGCTCGGCTCGCCGGGTTCCTGCGTGATCGTCCTGGACTTCGTCAAGTGTATTCCTCCTCACAGCAAGTTTCCCTATCCTAACATGCGTACACTATCATAATTCAGCCAAACGCCCCTTCAGAGAAAAGCCCGCCTTCCTGCAACACGATCAAGCTCCGCAGCTCTTCGTCGCTCATCTCCGTCAACCACTGTTCACCGGAGCCAACCACCTGCTCGGACAGCGACTTTTTCCGCTCGATTAATTCGTCGATACGCTCTTCAAGTGTCCCTTGGCAAATCAGCTTATGTACCTCGACGTTCTTCTGCTGTCCGATCCGGAACACCCGGTCCGTCGCCTGGTTTTCCACGGCCGGGTTCCACCACCGGTCATAATGGACAACGTGGTTAGCACGGGTCAGGTTAAGGCCAACGCCGCCCGCTTTCAGCGATAACACGAAGATCGGCGAACCCTCGCCTTCCTGAAACGCCTGCACCATATGATCCCGATCCGCCTTCGGCACACCGCCGTGAAGGAAAAACGGCCGGTTTCCGTACCGCTCCGTCAACCGCTCCTGAAGCACCTCTCCCATCCGCACGTATTGCGTGAAAATCAACGCCGCTTCTCCGCTGTCCATAATCATGTCGAGCAATTCGCCGAGCCGCTCCATCTTGCCCGAACGTCCGAAATTGACCGACTCCGTCGTTCTTACGCCCTGAACTAGTTCGGGATGATCGCAGATTTGCTTCAACCGAGTCAGCGAAGATAACACCAACCCCTTACGAGCAATGCCGTTATGGCTGCCGATTTGACCGAGCAGCTCCGCCGTCACTGATTGGTACAGGCGGGCTTGTTCGACGGTCAGCGAGCAGTAGGATTTCAGCTCGATCTTCTCCGGCAGGTCCTTCCGGATATCCGGGTCGCTCTTGAGACGGCGCAGCAGGAACGGCGCGACCAGCTTCCGCAGCTTCTGCAGTTCGGTCGCTTGCTGCTCGCCCCCGGCTCCGGTATAACGCGCCCGAAACGAAGCGTGCGTCCCCAGGTATCCCGGATTAAGAAATTGAAATATGGACCATAACTCGCTCAGTCGATTTTCGACCGGGGTACCCGTCATGGCGATCCTGTGCGGCGCACTGAGCTTCATCACGCTTTGCGCCTGCTTGGTTCCATAATTTTTGATATATTGCGCTTCGTCCAGCACCACCGTCGTCCACTCGGCAGAACGCAGCTCCTTGGCATCGCGGCCAGCCAACTGATACGTTGTCAGAATGACGTCACAGGCCCGATACTCCTGAAGGAACCGTTCCCCGCGATAACGGTCGCTCCCATGGTGCACATACAAGCGCAGCCCCGGAGCAAAACGGGTGAACTCGCGTTGCCAGTTGCCCAGCAGAGAGGTCGGACAGATGATCAGACTTTTCCCCACCGTTTGCGCAGCGCCATCCAACAGCACAGAGATGACCTGAACCGTTTTCCCCAAGCCCATATCATCGGCCAACAGGGCGCCGAACCCGAGCTCGCGCATCGTGGCTAGCCACTGGTATCCACGTTCCTGATAAGGGCGCAACGTCCCGTTTAATCCGGACGGTACGGGCCGCGGCTGAGGCTGACGGACCGTTCCGCCGGACATCAACAGGGATAACATCCCCGACGTTTCTATCCCGGCGATATCTACGCCGTCCAGCTGCACATCTTCTTCGCCGGAAGCCAGATGCATCAATTCCCGAAAGGTTAGAGTCCCGTTCTCATGGCGCTTCATAAACTTCAGCACCTGACGAATCTCCTTCACATCGACTTCAATCCATTCGCCGCGAAAAAACACCAGCGGCAGCTTTGCCGACGCCAGCTCAACCAGCTCCTCCCGGGTCAGCTCGCGGTCGCCAAGCAGCGCCTCCGCTTCGAAAGCGACCAATTGATCCACGCCCAGCTTCGGCATCCCCGCCGCTCCGCCGTCCGATAATCCGCCCGCAAATCCCTCGGTTTTGATACGAATACTGGCGGGACGACGCCCCTCTCGGGTCCAGCGGCTTGGCATTTGCACGGTGACTCCATGCTTCCGCAGCGCTGGCACCGACTTGCTTAAGAATGCAAACACTTCTTCCGGTGGCAGGAAGAGTTCTTGCGGGCGCGGGGCCTCCAGGGCAGCCGCCACTTCTCGGGATACGCCGGCCGCCTTGCTCAACCGCAGCAAGAAGCTCTCCTGCACGTTTCGGTACAGGAGGCCATGGACTTCCATGTCCGTTTCAGGGTAACTCCAGAGGAGTCCGGCCGGCAGCAACACGCGGGTATCCTCGACACCCTCCGCCCAAAAGCTAAGCCTCCAGGTGGAAGCTGCCGCTGCTACTCGGCCTCCCTCCGATTCTTCCCCGCCTTCTTGGTAGGGTTCCACGCGCAAGCAGAGGCGCAAGCTTCCGGTTGCCAGACCGTCCGCCTCGGGCTCCTCGGCCCGGGGACGCCCGCCTCCGGCTGCGGCAACATCCGCACTCAGCTGCTCCAGCTCCGCCGCACTTCCCTGAATATCTGCAGGCTGCCCGCCGGTTAGCAGGCTGTTCCACCACAGCTCGGACAGCGGCGAGGAGCCCCGATAATAGTTCGCGCGGCTGGGGTTCAGCTTCCGTCCCAAATCCTGAACCGCTCCGCGCGTTTCGTAATCGATCATTGCGGTCAGAAACGAATGCAGCACCGCCATCTGACGGTCCTCCAGCGAAACTTCCTCGTCCGAGGAAGCTCCCGCTCCTGTTTGTACCGCGGCCAAGCAAATTGGCGGCATTGCGCCAGCCAGCCGTTCAAACCTTGCCGCATCCTCCGGCTCCGTTAACAGCGGCCCCCAGGCTGCCCGCATTTGCCCCTGGGCGCCGCGCCGTCGTCCGGTAGCCGCCACCGGACGTATGCTCGGCGCAATCCGCCCGCGCAAAAGCAGCTCCAAGGCGAACCGGGCCGCCTTGCTCCAATAGCCCATTTCGGCTCCCGGCTTGATCCCTTGCTCCTCCCAAAGCGATTCGTCCCATTGCAGCAGCATTCGCCACGCCTCGGGTACCGGTAAAGCTAATCCTTCCAGGGACCGGCCGATCAGACTCCGCCGTTCCCCGTTCTTATAGGACCTCCGCACAGAAGAGACCGGGTACCTGACCTCCGCGAGCCGTAACACGGCATGCTGAAAAGGCCGGACTCCCGGCTCTAGCTCCTTGCGCCGGAGTACTGCGGTCCAGGCATCCACCTTCGACTCCGATACTTCTCCGGAGAAGCAAAACAACACATCGCCCAGCCATATTCCGTAAAGACGTTGATTCATGATGATCTCCCGTCGGTTATCCTGATTCCTACCCAAATTCATTACTAACATCTTATACGAAAACCGCGGTAGTTAAAACCGCCTTCCTTCCCGTCCTTATCTTTTGAGGAATAATGGGGAATATTGCAACATATCAAGACGATAAAAGGAGGTAGATTCCCATGTTTCGCGGCCGATCTGGTTACTGGTGCAATCTCGCCTCGTTTGCGGCGCTGATCGCGGTAAACCTGGCTGCCGCAGCGCTTCCATCTGGCGTCCGCCGGTACGAAGCTCCCTCGTCCGGCTTTCAGGTGCTTCTTACGCCAGGGACTTATTCCTTCTCGATCTGGCTGCTCATTTACGGCCTGTTGGGCGGCTGGGTCCTCTACCCGCTGCTTCGGACAAACCGCGAACCGTTCTCCGCCTCGCCCCTGCCAGTGAATTTTCTGCTTTCTTGCATCCTCTCCATCGTCTGGGTGACGCTGGGGGATCAGCATCCGCTGCTTTCACTGACGGCGTTGCTCCTCCAAGTCATCGTGACGGCCTCCATGTACCGGCGCACCCGGCAGATCCTTCGCCCGGCCGCCGTAGAGGTCTGGTTCGTACGCTTGCCGTTCAGCCTGTACTTCGGATGGATTTCCTTGATCACACTAGCCAGCATCGACACCTTATGGGACCATACCCGCGGACACGAAGGCAATCTGTGGCAGCCCGGGCTGACGCTCTTCCTTCTTCTAGTTGGACTCGCTGTCGCCTGCCTGGTCGGATTCCGGTGGCGGGATGCCATCATTCCCCTAACTTTCGCTTGGGGGTATGGTGCCATCACAGCCATGCCTCAGCCATACCGCGTCGTATTCATCGTCTCCGGTGCAGGAGCCCTTGCCTTGGTCGTATATTCGCTATGGATCTCCTTCTTGCGCACGTATGAGCGGGATTAAGCGATCCTACACCAGGCCCATCCCCCTCCATAAAAAAAGCCGCCGAAAGGCTTTCACCTCCGGCAGCTTCCCCCGCTCACCGAGCCGGTTCTTAGACCTGCTTATTTGACTGCAATAACCTCGATTTCAACCAAGCCATCTTTCGGCAGGCGTGCCACTTCGACCGCGCTGCGTGCAGGATACGGTTCGGCGAAAAACGATCCGTACACTTCGTTCACCTTGGCAAAATTGTTCATGTCCTTCAGGAAAACGGTCGTCTTGATGACCTTGTCCAATCCGCTCCCGGCAGCAGCCAGTACGGCTTGAACGTTCCGCAGCGATTGCGCAGCCTGCGCTTCGACCCCTTCCGCGAGTTGACCGGTTTCCGGCACCAGCCCGAGCTGCCCGGAGGTAAAGATCAGATCTCCCAATTGAATCCCTTGCGAATACGGACCGATCGCACCCGGTGCGGCCGTCGTGGAAATTACGTGTTTCTCCATAACCTGTCATCCCATCCTTTCTTCTCCCCATTTTAACGATAACCGGTCCCTCACGGCAACCTGGACAACTAATTTAACTCACCATGATGTCGTCGGGCCGTTTTTAAGGGCAGGTAGAAAGAAAATGCGCTGCCTTGACCCTCCTTACTGGTCATGCAGATGTAACCGCCCAGCAATCGGGCCAGATTGCTGCTGATCGAAAGACCCAATCCGGTTCCCCCGTACCGCCGGCTAATCGACCCATCCGCTTGCCGGAACGCCTCGAATACCGTTGATTGCTTATCCTCGGCTACGCCGATGCCGGTATCCGCTACAGTGAAGACGATCCATTCCGTATCAGACGTACCGTCCGCCGGAGCTCTTCGGATGTCCAGCTCCACACGCCCTTTGTGCGTAAACTTAAACGCGTTGGATAGCAAGTTTCGCAGAATTTGTACGATCCGCTGGGGGTCGGAGATGATCGAATCCGGCAAGCCTGCTTCCTGCTTGATATGGAACTCGATCTTCTTCTGGGTGGCAACCCGTTCAAATTGGGCTTGCATCCAAACGGGGAGCTCTGCCAACACCATTTCCTCGTTCGTAATCTCCAATCGCCCCGCCTCGACCTTGGACAAATCCAGAATGTCGTTGATAATTTGTAGGAGCTCATGTCCGGATTTATGGATAATACGGCCGTATTCCGAGATCTCCTCCCCGGCTTCGTCCGATTCGCCAATCATTTCCGCTAAATTAATGATGCTATTCAGCGGCGTCCGCAGTTCATGCGACATCGTCGCCAGAAATTCCGATTTGTATCTGGACGCTTGAGCCAGCTGCTTGGCCCGTTCTTCCAGTCCGATCTTGGCCTTGTGCAGCTCATCCGTTTGTTTGCGAAGCAGCTCGTTGGCGTACTTCAACTCCAGATTTTGTCTCGCTCCCAGTTGGAAGTCGCGAAGAATCAAGGCAAATCCCAAGCTGAGGACAATACTCATCGGCAATGCAACCGGCATGATTTCGAGCAAATAACGAGTTGTTGGCATGACACCGAATAGGGCGATGTTCAGGCTATTCACCACATTCACGACCAGAATCGTAACCATGCCTTTGACGACAAATCGATGATGGGTACGCCGCATCCAAATGTTTAAGCCGGCGCAAACAAATCCCAGCAGCGTCAAGTTCAGTAAACCGACCATCGCCGCTTCACTGTGGCCGAATGTCAGCCGTGCCAGACCGATCCCGATTCCGATTAAGACCATCGTCAGCGGGCTTGAATACACAAACGCCGCTATTATTAGCGGCACCAGGCGCAAATCATACAAAACGTCATCTTTGAGCCGGAACCCAAACTTCATACAGATCCAGCCCGCTAAAATCATTAACAGAACCGAAAGCCCATAGAGGGTGTTCTGCGACATTTTTCTCAAACCATATTTATATAGGATATTGGCCAGATAAGCCACCGTGATCAACAAGCTTAGATTTAATACAAAAGCATTACCAATCCCCATATCCCCACTCCTGATTGCCTGATCGACCTGTATTCCACAGATCAGCCGGATGCTTTACTTTGGTTGTCTCGCCGATAATGCTGCACGAACAATTCAGCGAAATACGGATCCCACTGGGTTCCGCGGCCTTGCTCCAGAATCTCGATCGCTTGCTCTCTCTCCAAGCCTTTACGGTAAGGCCGGTCAGAGGTCATGGCGTCAAAGGCGTCAGCCACGGCGATAATCCGTCCGAACAGCGGGATTTCATCCCCGGACAATCCATCCGGATAGCCCCCGCCATCATATCGTTCATGATGCGACCGGACCCCTGGCAAATAGGGGGCCATGGCATCCGCAGGCTCCACTTGCTTCAAAATCGCCTCTCCGAGCACCGGGTGCTGCTTGACTTGCTCCCATTCCTCCTCGGTCAAACGGCCTTCCTTCAGCAGGACCGCATCGCGAATACCGATTTTGCCGATATCGTGAAGTAGTGCCGACTTGCGCAGTTCATCGATCCGCTCCTCCGACAAACTGGCCAGTTCGCCGATTTTGACGGCGTATTCCGCGACCCGCAGCGAATGGCCGGCCGTATAGGGATCGCGGGCGTCCAGCGCGGCCGCCAGGGTAGCGAAATAGCTGTCCACCAGTTGGCTGTTGAGAGCCGCCTGCGTTTGCAGCCCCCGCAACATATGATTAAAGCCCGAGACCAGCCTTGAAAACTCATCGGAAAATAAATCGCTGGCTCCTGTTCGGATGCGGCCGGATTTCACCTCGGCCATCCGTTCGTACAAATGCTGGATAGGCAGCATAATTTCACGCGCCAGCAGCCGCGAGCCGATCAAAGCAAAAACGATGCTCACAGCCAAAATATACCCGGCCCACTGCCAATAGGTATAGGCGCCATGGCCATAATCCTCGAGCCGAAACTGCATCGATAAACTGTACAGCAGCAAAGGGGCCATGCTCATTAAGAAAAAGCTCCATTTTAACTTTCGAGATACAGGGACGATAACCCTTCCGTGAAGCGATAATTCCTTCCCGAACATCTTGCGGCTCCAGGCTATGAGCTCCTCAAGTACCGGTCTTATCGCATAGGAAGTTAAGTAATATTCGACCAAAGCGTGCATGCCGCTGACCAACATACCGCCCAGGGCGGCAAGCAACACGTAATAAGGCGGAATGGACAATCGGCCGGCTTGGATCAGTCCCAGCGTTAAACCTGCGCCGGGGACGACCAGGCCAAATAAATGCGGACCGAGAATCCGCTTGACGGCAAGCGAAGGCAGCCGGTGTGTGCGTATGTATACATTTTGAAGCGTTTGGTAGCTGCCAACTTCCTCCATAAAGACGCTGCGGATAGGCTTGATCTGCCGCGTAAATACGAACCACTCCAGCCCGAGCATGCAGCAGAGCGACAGTCCCAAGATGCAGATCAGCCACGCATATTCCGATGGGGAAATGTCCAAAGGCGCCGCGGCGATCAGACTGGCGATCGCGATGAGCGCCAACAAGGAGCCGGCTACGTAATTAAGCAAAAGGCGCGAAATAAACGTCCTGTACACCGTCAAAGAGGATGCCTTCTTTCGTTTCGCGAGTTTTTCGGGTATGCCCGTTTCTATCTTTATCGGCATCGATCATGACTATTTTCATAAGTCGATTGGAACTTTTTGTGTATAAGCCCTCGTTTCGGATGTTCAGGCTGCTGCTTAAACTAAATAATTCAGAGTTTTTAGCCGATAAGAACTAGGTACATAGACCGATAGCTTCGGCTCCATCTTAAAAAATAAATATTTTAAAAATTAGGTAATCGCTTTCAATTGTCGAATCCCTTGCGGGGTGCCGTCTCCGCCGATTTTGGGAGTTGTTTTATGTCACACCTTATGTGATTTATTTCACATTAACACCTATTTTAATATGCTAAAATTCCATCGAACAAAGGTTTTGGGACTCCCGGACCCCTCATAAATCCAGCCTTTTTCACCGCTTCCCCCACCTGATTTTCGTTATTAAAATGTCTTCACATTTTAATATATATATTTCATTCACTGGAGGTCTCTATCATGAAGAAAGCTTCAATTATCCTTAGCAGTGCCCTGCTGCTCGGTGTATTGGCCGGCTGCGGGTCGAACAATGACGCGAGCAACGCGAACACGGCAGAACCAGCAAACAACGCGGCTGCTACCAACGAAACCAATGCGGGAAGCAACAACGCGGCTGCAGAGCAAGGCAAATATCAAGACGGCGTATATTATGCCCAAGGAGAAGTGGATGCGGAATCGGGCTGGCAGTCCTACGTTACCCTGACGGTCTCCGGCGGCAAGATCACGGAAGCCAAATGGAACGCGCTGAGCGAGAAAGCTCCTGTCGATAAAGTGACTTACTCCAAAGAAGGCAAGTACGGCATGAAAGCCGGCGGCGCCGCTTCCGAATGGCATGAGCAAGCCGAGAAGGTTGAGCAGTTCCTGCTTGAGAAGCAAGATCCGAAAGCAGTCACCCTGAATGAAGAAGGTAAAACCGATGCGATTGCCGGCGTGTCCGTGCATGTGAATGATTTCTTTAACTTGGCGGATCAAGCGCTGACTGCCGGCCCGGTTGAAGCTGGTTCATACAAAGACGGCACTTACCATGCTGAAGGAGCAGCCTTCGACGAGCATTCCGGTTGGAAGGATACCGTTGATGTTGTTGTTGCGGCAGGCAAGATCGTTAAAGTCAACTTCAGCGGTGTAAACGACAAAGGCGAAGACAAGAAGCAATCTTCGATCGACGGCAAATACGGCATGAAAGCCGGCGGCGCGCAAGCCGAATGGCATGAAGAAGCAGCGAAAGCCGAAGCTTACTTGGTTGAAAAACAAGATCCGGCATCCGTTACGTTTAACGCAGAAGGTAAAACCGATGCTATCGCCGGTGCTTCGATCACACTGCAACCTTTCTTCGAACTCGTTACCAAGGCACTTGAGTCCGCGAAATAAACGCATATTACCACCCACCCTAAAATGAGAAGGTGAATCTCTTGAAGAAAATCGTAGTTTTGGGCGGCGGTTATGGCGGTGTTGTTACTTCCAAGCATCTGGCCAAACTGTTCAAAAAAGATAAAGATGTGGAGATCCAGCTGATTGATCGGAACCCCTACCACACGCTGCTGACTGAATTGCATGAAGTCGCCGCGAATCGGGCACCAGAAGATTCGGTCAAAATTGAACTGAAGAAGATTTTTGCCGGGCAAAAAGTCGACGTCGTTCTGGATTCCATCGACGCCATTGATTTTAACGCCAAAGAACTTCGTTCCGAGCAAACGACTTATAAATACGATTACCTCGTTATCGGTACCGGTTGTAAACCAACCTTCTTCGGGATCCCGGGCGCTGAGGAGCATGCGCTGACCCTGTGGTCCTATGAAGACGCCGTACGCCTGAAGGAGCAAGTACGCAACAAGTTTAGTGAAGCAGCCAAGGTTCGCAATGCAGCCAAACGCCGCAAGATGTTGTCCTTCGTTGTCGTAGGCGCGGGCTTCACCGGCGTGGAATTGGTTGGTGAATTAGCCGAGTTCCGCGACGAGCTATGCAAAGAGTTCTTTATCGATCCGAGCGAGGTTCGTCTGGTCGTAGCCGATATGGCTCCGAAAATCCTGCCGATTTTGCCGGACAAATTGATCGAAAAAGCCGCGAAACGGCTGCACAAGATGAACGTAGAAATTATTACGAGCGCCAAGATCACCGGCGTAACGCCTACCAGCGTACAGCTGGGCGAAGGCAAAGAGCTGGAAGCCGATACCATCGTTTGGACGGCCGGGGTCGAAGGCTCCGAGCTCGTTGGCAAGCTTGATGTGAAGCAGGAAGGCCGCAAACGGATCGTGACCAACGATAAGCTGCAAAGCATCGATCACGAGAACGTGTATATCGTCGGCGACAACATCTTCTTCATTCCGGAAGGCGAGACTCGTCCGGTACCGCAGATGGTTGAGAACGCCGAACAAGCCGGTCCGCTCATCGCACACAACATTTATGCAGACGTTCACGGCAAACCGAAGAAGTCCTATAAGCCGGGCTTCCACGGAACGATGGTATGTATCGGCAGCCGCTACGGCGTTGCGAATGTCGGTCTGCCGAATAAAATGTTTATGCTTAGCGGCTTCATGGCCATGTTCAGCAAGCACTTGATCAATATGTACTACCTGTTCACCGTAGCTGGCTTTGCCAAAGTATGGACTTATATGATGCATGAATTCTTCCACGTGAACAATCGCAGAAGCTTCGTTGGCGGTCATTTCGCGAAGCGTTCGCCTAACTTCTGGCTCCTGCCGTTGCGAGTATTCGTAGGCTGGAAATGGCTGGAAGAAGGCATCGACAAGCTTCCAAAAGTGTGGAAGGATCCTTCGAACATCTTCTTGATTCCGGCTTCTCCGCATGCTGACGTCGTATCAGCAGCAAGTGAAGCAGCTGGAGCCGTAACAGAGACCGTGGATGCACAAACCGCAGCTTCGGCGGTAGAGAGCGCCTCGACGGCTGTTACCGCCTTGCCAGTGCCTGGATTTATCAAATCGATCGTCGGCTGGTTTATGGATGTGTTCTTCTACACTTCAGACGGCGGTTACACCGCTCTGGCTACCGTATTCCAATTCTTCATGGTCTTTGCGGAGATCGCGCTTGGCGTCATGATCATCGTGGGTCTCTTCACGGCAATCGCTTCGGCGGCTACGGTCGCACTGGGCGTCATGATCTGGTCCTCCAGCATGGCTTCGACGGAAATGCTGTGGTACATGACCGCAGGCGTCGCTCTGATCGGTGGATCGGGCAGCGCGTTTGGTTTGGACTACTACGTATTGCCTTGGCTCAAGAAACAATGGAAACGAATCCCACTTGTGCGAAGATGGTATCTCTACACGGAGTAATAACCGCTCTTTATGAAACCTTGAACCGGAGTAATGTGCGCCTGGCGCACATTACTCTCCTTTTTCTCTTTTGCCGAAATCGGTGTCAGGGTCCCTGCAAGCCTACCTGCTTTTAAGGAGTGTGAGACTACATGTTTGACGTGCTCATCCAAGACGCTTATCGCTTATTGCAGGGCGAAATCTCGCCCGAGGCCGGCATTAAGTTAGATTTATCTCAAGAAGAAGCAACACCCCTAGCTGTTCTGCTGGAGCAATACGACATGACGCCGGTACGCCAGTGTCATCTGTTATCCATTTACATCGCAATCAAGCTCGCTCTTCAACGCCACAGTGAATGCAGCTCCCTCGCCCCTGGCGAAGCGTTGACCCGCAAGGTGTTGGACGGCGACTACCTATACAGTTTCTACGTTGAGCTTTGCCTGAAATGGGAAGAATACGATCTGCTGTCGCATCTAGCTCCGATTATCAAGCAGCTGCAAATCAAACGCGTCGAGGGACGCCCCGAGGATGAACGTTTACTCAAAGCTTGGGAACTGTTCCTGCAGCTAGAGAACAACCGTAGTACCGCCACCAAGGCAATGTAAGTACGAGCTGCTACCACCAACCAGGAGGGATCGCCATGAAGCTTGAGGAATCGCTGAACATCTCTTTGAAGGCAGTCGATCGGGAAATCGAGAACATGGTGAAATATGACCGTGATCTCCCCCGTTCCTCTCAGCTTGCCAAGAGCATTGTGGAATTGGTTCGTTCGGGCGGCAAGCGGGTTCGCCCTCTGATGGTCATCGTCGGCAGCCGTTTCGGGCCCGATCCTGATCAGAAGAAGGTTTGGCGGCTGGCGGCCGCTGCAGAATTCATTCACGCCGCTTCCCTGATCCACGACGACATCATTGACGATTCGACGATGCGACGCGGCCAGAAAGCGATGCATATCAAGCTGGGCGTCAGCGGCGCGCTGCATGTCGGCAACTATATGTCCGCCCGAGTGATCGAGCTGATCTCCGTCTATTCCGCGGAGCGGGAGAAATTCGTATACGACCTCTCTTCCCTGGCTACGACGAAGTTATGTTTAGGCGAATACCAGCAGCTGTCCCATCTGTATGATTACGACGTGACGATTCCGGAATACTTGGAGAAATCCAAGAACAAAACCGCCCAGCTTATGGCAACCTGCCTGCAGATCGGCGCGAAAGCTGGCGGCGCGGACGCAGAGACCGCTCAGTTGCTGTACTCTTTCGGTGAGAAGTTGGGGATGTCGTTTCAAATTCGCGATGATGTGCTCGACTTCACCCAATCTTCCGAGAAGCTTGGCAAGCCCGCCGGCAGCGACCTGCGCAGCGGCCAGGTAACGCTCCCCGTCTTGTACGCTCTTCAGGACGAGGCGCTGGCGCCATCGATCCGGGCGGTTACTGCGGACATTCCGGCTGCGGAGGTCGACGCCGTTGTAGCAGCGATCCAGGCGAGCGGCGCGCTGGAGCAAACCGAGGAGCTAAGCCGCCGGTACCTCCGCGAAGCGCAGGACATCATTAACCGGCTGAGCCAGTATCCTGCACACCGGGATCTGCAAGCGCTGCTGGTTTACTTTGGCGGACGGGAGAAGTAATCCCTACACAGAAACGCGAACCCCAAGGACAGAGTTCCTTGACGTTCGCGTTTTTTTGCGTTATAAACAATTTCCATGATTTTCCGATATATGAGTTAGAGCTAATTCGGATAGGGGTTATGTTCATATGCAAATAACACCTAGGAGTCAAAACCAGAAGAATTCCCATACCCTGCATCAAGTCGTTTCCATGCTGAATCAACGGGTGCAGCAGAACGATCGCGGAATCGAACAAGAGCTGCTCACCAAGAAACTGGCATGGGCCGAGACGGCGAAAAGCGATCAGCAGCAAAGCAACCCGACAGGGGTAACGGTAAGTGTCGGTGCCTCGAATTTAACCCGGGCGATATCCACCTACGATAACTTATTGGACGGGCTGGAGCCGGTGGAGAAATATATCGCTGTACTGGATAAGCGAGAACAGGCCTTACAAGATGCTCGGAACAACCCGCAAATGAGCGCGGAAGAACTGGAGACGCTGGAGCAAGGTGTAAATCTGGTTAAATCCCGCATCCAGGATCAGGTTAACCTGATGACCGATTTTTATGGCAAATTCTATATTGGCGTAAGTCGGCTAAATCAACAGGCTCCCCTGCTGCCGCCGGGACATGACTCCCTATCGGCCCAAGATTTGGGATGGAGTAATGTAACGGAGAAAAGCGCTGCCGAGATCGGAGATCTGTACCGCCGCACCGTGACGGAACTGTCCGACTATCAAGCGCAGCTCGAACAGAAGGCCGGGATCGTGTCCAACCCCCGCGAGAACGCTGTGGATCGCAACTCGCAAGAATGGCAGGATGAAGTCGAGGAACTGGACCGTTCCCTCCGCCCTTTTAAAATCATCGATAAGATGGAAGTTGACTACTCCCAGCATCTTGATATCCGCTTATAAGTGAACCCCCCGCGCCTGTCGCTAGGCGCGGGGGGTTTTGGGTTTGGCTATTTCAACAGAAAGTAATCGCCAAGCGTAAAGAACAGAATTACCATGCTGATCACCTGGTTCAAATTGTAAGAGGCCACGTTCATTCGTTTTCGATTCGACGGCTTGATGATTTTATGCTCTGTCATCAGCAGCAGGATCGCCAAGATAATTCCTGTGATATACAGCCAACTGAGGTGCCGGATCGGGATTAAGGCGATCAACAGCACGACCATGATGAAATGCAGGCCTGCCGCGATGCGCAGGCCGTTCTTCAGACCAAACGCGCTGGGAATCGACCAAAGGCCTTGACTGCGGTCAAAGTCGATGTCCTGCGAGCCGTAAATGATGTCAAACCCGGCGATCCACAGCATGACGATCGTGCCGAGAATAAACGGCGTAAACGCAAACTGGCCGGTGACCGCGAACCAGGCGCCGATCGGAGCCGAAGCGATCGTAAAGCCCAGGTACAAGTGACTCAGATACGTAAACCGCTTCGTATAGGAGTAAGACGAGATGAGGAAGATGGCGATCGGCGACAGGATCAGACACAACGGGTTCAACATTCCCGCAGCAAAAATAAAGATCGCATAGTTGATCACCACAAATACCAGCACCTCCTTCGACTCCAGCAGCTTCCGCGGCAGGTGGCGATGCGCGGTGCGCGGGTTCTGCGCGTCAAAGACGCGGTCGACCACGCGGTTAAAGGCGTTTGCCCCGTTTCGAGCCCCGATTAGGGCGATCAGCCCCCACAACATCACGCGCCAGGACGGGAACCCCTCCGCTGCCCAAATCATTGAGATGATCGCGAAGGGCAGTGAAAACAATGTATGCGAAAACATCACCAATTCGCTGTACAACCGGATTTTACTCCCGATTTTACGGGCTACTTCCATGGGATGGTCACTCTCCTTCAAAAGCATTCTTCTTCATGAAATTCCAGCAGCCAGTGCCGACGTCCGCCAAAATAGAGGTAAAATATACCGTTATATTTGGATGAACCGCTGGTTTGGTTAAAATAGCGGTATTTTCTACCCTTATTTCGTGCCCGACAGCCGGTTATCCCGGCATCGGAGGCAAATAAGGGTACTTTTTACCGCTAATTAGGCGACCGAAGCTCGGAAGCGGCGAAATAACGGTATTATTTACCGTTATTTCGCCGGCCTGGGCGGGGCAGCGGCTGGGCGGGTGATTACGCCAACTCCGCCAGCACGGCCTCGAGCGCGTCCAGCATGCCGCGCACGTCGTCCTCGGCGATGACCAGCGGCGGCTGGAAGGCTAGAACGTTGCGGTTCACGCCGTTCTTGCCGATGATATAGCCGCGGTCGAGCATCGCCTCCAGCACGTCGTCGACGAGCTTCGCGCCGCGCTCGGGCTCCTCGGCGCAGAGCTCTGCGCCGAGCATCAGCCCCGCGCCGCGCACCTCGGAGACGTGCTGCGGGAACCGCGCAGCGAGGCGCGTCAGGCCGCCGCGCAGCAGATCGCCGAGGCGCTCGGCTCGCTCGGGCAGGCGATGCGCCTCGATGTAGTCCAGGACCGCGAGCGCGGTCACGGACGAGACGGGGTTGCCGCCGAACGTGGAGGCGGATGGCCGGTTCAGGCTGGCTGCGATCTCGTCGGTGGTGGCGAAGCCTGCCACCGGGATGCCGCTGCCGAGCGCTTTGGCCATCGTCAGGATGTCCGGCGTGACGCCGTACCGGTCCATGGCGAACATCCGGCCCGTCCGGCCAAACCCGGTCTGAATTTCATCGGCGATCAGCAGCACGCCGTGCTGCTCCAGCAGCCGCTTCACTTCAGCGAAATACCAATCCGCCGGCGCGACGATGCCGGCGTTGCCCTGGATCGGCTCGGCGATCATTGCGGCGATCGTATCGCCTTTCTCCGCCAGCGCCGCCTCCAGCGCCGCGATGGAGCGGCGTGCCGCCTCATCGGCGCTAAGCCCCCGCTCGTACGGCCGGGGAATAAACGTGACGTCCGTGTCCTGGGCCAGCTGTGGATCGGTCCGCCACATCTGGAGACCGGTCACGCTCATCGTCAGGTACGTCCGGCCGTGCAGCCCCTGCTCCAGCGCTAGGAATCCTCGCCGCCCCGTATGCATGCGGGCCAGCAGCAGGGCGCCTTCATTCGCCTCCGAGCCGCTGTTGACGAAGAACGTCCGGCGCAGCCCGCCCGGCAGCACGCCGGCCAGCCGCTCCGCCAAATCCACGTTGGGCTGCGTCAAATAGATCGTGCACGTATGCTGCAGCGTACGCAGCTGCTCGGCCGTCCGCTCGGCGATTTCCGGGTTGCAGTGGCCGCTGGCCACCACCGACACGCCGGCAAAAAAGTCGGTGTACCGCTTGCCGTCATGCCCGAACAAATACTGCATTTCCCCCTTCACCAGCTGCGGCGGATTCCGATAAAAGTGGCTGGTGCAAGGATAGAAATATTGCTCTCGCTTCTTCAACACTTGTTCCGGTCCGATATAGCTCTGCATAACCCTTCGCTTCCTTTCCCCCGTTTAGGCTCGGCTTGCTGCTACTTCCGCTTGTACGCCGGCAGCGGCATCCACAGCCGCCTCGTTCGCCGAAGCCTCTTCTCCGGCCCCTGCCGCCCCACTGGCACTGCCGCCGTCAAACTGCAGCGCGCCCAGCGTGTACCCGGCATAAACCGGCGTCATACGGTCAAATTGCTCCCTAGCCGCGTCCGGATTGGCCAGCGCCGCCTTGTAAGTGCGGACGACCTCGGCCAACTGCTCCGGCTTATAGGTCGCGCCTTCAATGCGGAAGACCGACAAGCCTGCCTCAAGCAGCTCTTTCACGACCGGCATCAGGCACAGTTCTTTGGCCATCATCAGATGATTGCGGCCATGGACGTCCCGGTAAACCGGGTTTTCGCCCTTATCTGTCTTCAGCACTAAAATACTGTTGTCGACATAGTGGTTATCTTCCTCTGCGATCGCTTGATATACCTCGGCGTTCTCGTACAGGTCATGCTCCATGTACATGATTGCCGGCGAACCGTGCACGATTGCCTCCAGAGGTCCCGGGGCATGGGCCAGCAGCCCGGCCAGATCCTTCAGCGGCAGTTCCATCGATGCCGTCAACCGACCAACGCCAAGCCCACGGTAAAAATCGGCCGACAAACGATTGTACACATTCAGATTGAAATCGCCCACCACCGGGTAACCTTTGCCGGCAAACTTGCGAATGGCACCGAGATTGGTGACTAGTAAGCCGTCGATCGGCAAGCGTTCGCCGAACAGCAGTCCTTCGTAGAGATCGAAATGCTGCTCCGTCATCATCCGCGGCAAGCTGAGGTACAGCTTGGCGTTCCCTTTCAATGCCGCCAATTCCTTCACGTCTTCCTTCGTGAATGGCCGATCCGGTTCGAATACGTCACCGGACAAGTAGAGATGATCGGCTCCGGCCTCCAATGCGGCTTTGGCTTGCGCCATGTTGTTCACATGTACGGACACGCCGGCAACAACCCCATTCTGCCGCGCTGCTCCCTTCTTCTCGTGAGCAACCGCTACGAGCGCTTCACGGATAGCCTCAACGCGCTTCTCGCCAAGCTCCCTCTCCTCAGTCGGCGTGCTGAACACCTTGCCCGTGCTGTAGAACTTGCCCGTCCCTTCATATCGGCGGTTGATATTCGACAACCCCGGTCGGCCAAATGCGTACCCGGTTGAGAAATCGCGCTTGCGGTTTTCATACAGCAGCTTCGTGTCGCGGCTGCGATCGAAGCCCACCGGATCGTTAATATAGCGATCGATCGCGTCCCCGTACGCCTTCACGAGCATAATGACGAACGAGGCGTCACGCATCCGCCCTTCAATCTTGAAGGAGGTAATCCCGCCGTGGATAAGCTCCGGAATATGCTCGTACATGAACATGTCTTTGACGGCCAGCGGGTATTCCGCCGGATAGACGTTGCCGTCTTTTTTCACCCGATAATCCCAGCGGCACGGCTTCAAGCATTTGCCCCGGTTGCTGCTCATGCCGAACACCATCGAGCTAAAATAGCAGTTCGCCCCATGCACGGAACACATATCTCCATGCACGAAGTACTCCAGCTCCATGCCGGTCGCCTGTTGCAGATAGCGGGTGGTCATCAAATCCATCTCGCGCGACGTGACAACACGGGTCACTCCCATCTCCTGCAAGGCGAGTACCATCTCCACGTTGTGCACGTTCATCATGACGGAGGAATGCACCTTGATGTTGAGGCCCATCTCCAGGATCAACGACAAAACGGCGAAGTCCTGTACGATAATCGCATCCGGACCCGCCGATTCCAAAAACCGCAAATACGCCTGCGCTTCCTCCAACTCGCCTTCGTTCAGCAAATTGTTGACGGTGACGTACACTTTTTTGCCGAGACTGTGCGCAATCTTGACCGCCTCTGTGATCTCCTCCAGGCTAAAGTTGAAGCCTTTACGCATCAAACGCATATTCAGGCTAGGTCCCCCGAAATAAACCGCGTCGCAGTTCTCTCCAATCACTTGTTTAAAAATTTCAAATGTTCCCGTGGGCGCAAGCAGCTCGACTTCTTTCCCATTAAAAAAACGTGCCACAGTCGTTTCCCCCTCACATGATTAAATGCCAGTCTATCAACCTATCCATTCAACTCTATCTACCTCTTGCATTTGCAGGAAATGCGAGAATCCTGCAATTTGAGCAACATTCTCACGCTCGTCCCGGTAATTATCCGCCGAATGTTGCAATAACTACAACATTTCGGCCGCTGCCCGAGCATTTTACTTAAAAATGTTGCATAAAAAGCAACATTCTTACGTTCCCCCCTCGCTTCCCCACCCAAAATGTTGCAGAAAATGCAACAATCCACAAAGGGGAGAGCAAAAAGCCGAGGTGCAGCGAAAGGGTGCAAGGTGCAGCGCTGGAAGCAGCGGTGTACCTTGTAAGGTGCCCTCGCTAGGAGCAGCGGTGTACCTTGTAACGTGCCCTCGCTAGGAGCAGCGGTACAACGTGCAACGTGCCCTCGCTAGAAACTATGGCGCAACTTACAGCATCTGCGCTACGCACCAGCCCCCGGTTCAAATCAAGCGGTACACCACGGCCGATGCGGCCAGAATGATGTAGGACGTTACGAACCAGGTGTCCCGGCCCTTCCAGGCCAGCAGGTGGTATTCCGAACGCGGCGCGCCGATCGTATAGCCGCGGGATTCCATAGATAAGACCAGCTCCTCCGCCCGCCGGAAGGCGCTGACCGTGACCGGGACGAGCAGCGATACCAGCATGCGCCCCTTCTCTTTCCAGGGCAGCTCCTTCAGGTCCGCACCGCGGGCGGCCTGCGCTTTGAGAATCTTGTGCGTTTCATCCAGAATCGTCGGAATGAAACGCAATGCGATGCTCATCATTAACGTCAGGCGCTCGGACGAAATGCCAACCCGCCGAAGCGGCTTCAACACGCCGCTGAGCCCCTGGTTCAGTAGCCCCGGCGTCGTTGTGAACGTCAGGATCGCCGTGAAGGACACCAGCAGCCCCATGCGGAAGGCGGCGATCAACCCGCTGCTGATCCCTCCGCTGTATAATGTCCAGGAGCCGATGCGCCAGAGCGCCGACCCGGATTCCACCGTTAAGCATTGAACGACGAAGATGAACACCATCAGTACCCAAAGCGGTTTGGCCGCCTTCAGGTAATATTTCAGCGGGATCTTGGTCGACAGCATGTAGGCGATTGAAAATGCGGCAGCCACAGCCAACGCAGGCCAGGAGCCCACGGCCACAATCGCGACCAGATATAACACCATCCCGGTCAACTTCGCCCGAGGATCAACGCCGTGTACCCAGGAGCCGGTGTCGATGCTGCGTCCAAACAACAGTTTATTGCGCATCCCCAGCGCCTCCTTCCTCGCAAACGCCGACCGGGACCGCTTCTTCCATCCGACCCGCCGCTGTCCGCTCTGCCTGCAGCTGAGCCAGCCGTTCGGCCAACGCCCCAGCCGTTAAACACGGTGGTTCACCCTTCAAGCCGTAATACGCCGTGGCCTTATTCCAGTAACGGATACTCGCTGGGATCGCCAACCCTTCGGCTTCCAGGCGCGGCGCCTCCCGAGCCAGCTCGGCCGCACTGCCTTGAAACGATTTCCGCCCCTCTCTCATCACGATCCACTGCTCCGCGAACGGGAGCATTTCTTCCATCCGGTGTGTGACCACGATCACCGTCTTGCCCGCTTCACGGTGCAGCCGCGACAGCATTTCAGCCAATTCAGACCGACTTTGCGGATCCAGCGTCGCCGTTGGCTCGTCGAGGGCGATCACGTCCGGATCCATTGCCAGCACCGAGGCGATCGCCACTTTGCGCATCTGGCCGCCGCTCAAGTGGAATGGGTTGCGGGGGAGGAACGAATCATCCAGACCGACCAGCGCCAACGCGCGGCTGGCTCGCTCCTTCGCTTCGTCTAAGGAGCAGCCGAAATTGAGCGGCCCGAAGCAAAGATCCTTCTCCACCGTATCCTCAAACAGCTGCTGCTCGGGGAACTGGAAGACAAGTCCGACGCGTCGCCGCAGCTCGCGCATCAGCGGCATCTTATCACCGGCCTGCATCGTCACATCGAGAACGCGAACCGTACCGCCCGTCGGTTTCAAGATGCCATTGAAATGCTGCATCAATGTCGATTTGCCCGATCCGGAGGCCCCGGCAATTCCGGCAAACACCCCGTCCGCCAGGTACAGGTCGACCTCCTCCAGCGCGCTATAACGCCACAAACTGCGTTCGTCATATGCAAAGTGAACTTGCTCAAATTCAATTGCCATCAGAGCTCCGCCTCCTCTTCGCCGTCCAGTCCCCAATCGGCAGGAAACGATACTCCTCGCCGCTTCAACTCCTGCTGTAATCGTATCCAGTACGGGGCTATCAACCGGCAATCGGATATCAGCGCTTCATTGCGGAACAGCTCGCCCGGCGTCAGGTCGGCGGCGACCGTTCCGCCGCCCAGCACAATCGCCCGATCGGAAGCCATGATCTCATCGGCATCATGTGTGATCGAAACCATCGTGTAACGGCCGCTTTGCTTCATCTCCCGCAGGATGGCGAGCAGCTCACCCCGGGCTTTCTCATCCAGCATCGAAGAAGCTTCGTCGAAAATCACGATACCCGGTTCCATCGCCAATATCGAAGCGACGGCCACCCGCTGTTTTTGCCCTCCCGACAGCTCAGCGGGATGTTTGGACAGCAGATGGCCGATTTGCAGTTTATCCGCATATTCCCGCACGCGAGTCACCATTTGCTCCCGCGGCAGGTTGCGTCCCTCCAAGCCGAAGGCGATATCCTCTTCAACTGTGGCGCCGATAAATTGATTATCCGGATTCTGAAACACCATTCCAATCCGCGGACGCAGCCGCTGAACGGTGTCCCGATCCAGCGGAGTTCCCTCCACATAAATGGCGCCGCTATTTACCGCCAGCAGCCCGCCCAGCAGCTTAGCCAGCGTCGATTTGCCGCAGCCGTTTGCCCCCACCAGCGATACCCAACTGCCCGAAGGGATCCTCAATGTAATTTCGTGAAGGACGGGATGTGCGGGGTGATACGCAAAGGAAACCTCCCGAAGTTCGTAAGCCATTCCCGTTTCGCCCATTTCTCTCTCCCCCCTCAGGTATGCTAAGCGCGGGGCCACCCCGGCTTAAGCCGTTTCCGCCAAAAAACCTTCAAATAAAGACAACTTCGACAGCGACGGAATCAAATATCTTACGGCGATGCCAACGGCAATCCCGGTCAGGACCCCCATAATCAACAGCATCGGCAAATAATAGAAGATCTTCGACGTATTGAAGTACAGCGCCGCCGCCGTCAACTGCCCGATATTATGAGCAATCCCCCCGACGATACTAATCCCGATTACGCTCAGCCGTTTGCGGCCGACCAGCAGCAGGAACCACATCGCCGCAAAGCTGAACAACGCCCCCATGATACTAAACAGAAAGCTGGAGAAGGTCCCGAATATAAAGGCGGTGAGCAGCGTCTTCAGCAGCACCATCATCAAGGCGTCACGGGCCCGCAGGAAATAGAGGCAAGTCAGCACCATAATATTGGCTAACCCCAGCTTCGCCCCCGGTACACTCATGTTCACCGGAATCACGGATTCGACCAGACTTAGCACAACCGCTACCGCTGCAAAAATCGCCACAATCACCGTTCTTTTTAACATCAAATTAGATTGTTCATTTAACGAGCGCATCGACATCGTCTCCTTCTCCCGAGGATACCACTTCGACCATTAACTTATGTGGAAGGCATACGATTGTCCCGCCGTTCCGGTCGATAAACCCGAAGGTCAAGCACAATTTGTCCGGGCAGTCGGCGTCGATCATCTCAATGCCGTAATCATGTACCTTCAAAATGTTGTAGCCGTACTCCGTCTGGATGTCCACGGTCTGTTCTTTACCGGTCAACTCAACCGTCTTAAACAGCTTCCCGTCAACCGTAATTCTCGCTACCCGGTTTTCATTGTTGTGATTGTTTTCACTTGAATCGCCAAGCCATCTCGGAACCAAGAACACTAACGCGACGGCAACGATTAACCCGATCAACAGGATATCTCCGCGTTTCATGGCAAACTCCCTTATTTTTTGATTATATAAATCTTAGATGAACACATTATACATGGTGCCCCCCGCGCTCCAGTGTGATAAATGTCTCACCTCTTTGAGTTTTCCCAGAGTTTCACAAAATCATCACTTTAGAAGGGATTTTCTGGATAAGTATTGCATTTTTTAATTATTCAAAGTATAATATTAAATTAGATTGTTATGACCACGTTGCAGTTCCTCAAAAGATTATAACTCTCCTTATACCATTCCGGTATGAAATTCCTATTTGAATGACCCAAGATAAGTAAGAATTTTGACGAATTTCTGATTCACACTGGCGCGGTCATCGGAGCCGCAAGGACAAATGAGAGGTAGGGCTTTTGTTGTTTTAGAAACAGGCAGTATGTTGTAGTCGAAGCAGGGACAATAGGCCAGTCTTCACGTGTACATGAAGGCTTGGATAACAATACGAAGCGGGCATTGGCGCGAATAGCCGATGCCTGTTTTGCTTACACTAACGTTGTCTTTCCAAACAAAACCAAAGGGGTGTGTGAAATGCGCGAAGGTTTGATTCCTACCGTTCTTGGAGCTGTGGTATCCGCTTCGGCCGCATCACTGCTTGGAAGCAAGTATAAGCTTGCCGCTACCGGTGTACTCGGATTCGGTTTGGCCCATATCGTACTGGGCACGATCGACCTGATTGAACATCGATAGTATTCCGTTTGGGAGATAGACGACCCGGAAGCTGCTTTGCTTCCGGGTTATTTTTTGTGCAGCCGCCGAGTGTATATTCCCAGAACTTCCAACAAATAATGGGGTTAATCCATAGGGAAAGAGGATTGAACAATGAGGCTTGCGGACCGCATTTGCAACCGTTTTGAGCATGACGGCGATTTTATTATAGAAGAGCATATTTTGGCCGGAAGGCCTGTTCGGATCATGGGGTTTAAGTCATTGATTAATCTGCCAAAAACATGGGCGAATCTACAATCCCGTGTCCGGGAGGCGAGCCTTGATTTCTCGCGAGATCCCGATTCGGCCTTGATCGTACTCAATAGGCTCGGCCATAGGATCTCCGAACCTGACGAGGCTGCGCTGCTTGCTGTGATGACCGCCGGGGATTTGATCATCTTCTATGAAGATCCCGACACTTACTTGGATGTCGTGCCCATTCCCGTTACTTTAACCCGCAGCATCGAACAACCTTTGAACGAAAATGTACTGCAAGGTTCAGCCAGCGCCTTCAACGATGACCTTGCCACGAACTTCGGCCTTTTGAAGAAGGAGCTGAACAGCGCGTCATTGTGCACCAAGGTTTACCTCTCCGGGAATCACTCGCCCCGAAAGTTGGCGTTGTTGTATTTGGAAGACCAGGTTGAACCAAACCTTCTCCATGAAGTCACGGAGCGACTTGAGGCTAATAAAAACCGGGATCTCTACAACTTACAGCGAATTTGCAAAGCGCTAGGCTTTCAACCCTGGAAGGCGGTACCCAAATTCTACACCACCGAGCTGCCGATGGAAGCCGCCCATGCACTCCGTCAGGGCCGAATCGTCCTCTTTATGGACCGATTTCCGTTTGCCATGATCTTGCCTGCACTGGTTGGCGACATCTTCATGATGGAGAACGATCGAAATTACCCGATCCTGTTTATGTACCTGATTCGAGGGCTGCGCATTGCCGGCATCATGATCAATCTCATTATGCCTGGCCTTTACGTAGCTCTCGTTTCTGTAAATCCGGAAGTGCTCCGCATCGAGCTGGCGCTTTCCATCGCCGAGAGCCGTTCCGGGGTACCCTATCCGGCATTCGTGGAGACTCTATTGCTACTAGTCGTACTTGAGCTCATCATCGTCGCCAGCGTCCGGCTGCCGAAAAGTATTGGTCCGACGCTAACCGTGGTCGGGGGGATTATATTAGGACAAGCCGTCGTCGAAGCCAAGCTCGTCAGCAGCCTGCTTATCATTATTCTCGCGGCGACTACGATTGCCAATTCGGCTGTGGTCGGATTTCAAAATTCGCTGCCTATCCGCCTGTTTAAATATCTCACGCTGATTTTGGCTTCTTTATTTGGTGTCCTCGGAATCCTATCCGGCCTGGTCATTATATGCGCCTATTTGGCTAGCGCAACAACCTACGGCATCCCCTACTTATATTTCATCAAACCAAAGGATGATTCGCATGATGGATAAAAGCCTGCAGGTCGTGCTCGTACATATCCTGATCCACATCGGTCTGATCTTCTTTATCTTTCCGACGAACATCATCGACACCACAACCGCAGCCCATTGGATACCCATTCTATTGGGCTTCCTGTTCCATTGGATCCTAATCTCCCTATATACCAAAGGATTAAGCCTATTTGAGAGTCAGAATCTGCTGGATATTTATATCCAATTTAGCAAACCCGTCGCTGTAATATTCTTATTGCCGTTGTTCATTTACACGTTTATGGTGACATCCGTGACAATCCGGGCGTATGCGGAGACAATCTCCCTCGTATTTCTGTCCGACACGCCGTTATGGGCGATTATGCTGCTAACTTTGTTGATTTCGGGCTACATCACCTCTTTGGGAGTGCAAGCCCTTTTTCGTACCGGCATGCTGATGGCCCTGATCTTCTTCCCGCTGATCGCCTTCGTCTTATGCATGTCTTTCCAAAATGTCGATTGGCATTACATCTTCCCCCTATGGAACCGTCACTTTTCGTTTCTCACCAATCCGGATTACCTGGAAAGCTCATTTGCGTTTTTTGGGGGGTTTATGTATCTCGGATTCATTCAGCCGAAAGTACTGTTTAAGCGAAAGAAAATCATTTGGGGAAGCCTGTTGCTGCTCCCGTTCTTTCTTATGGCCGTCTATATTCCACTCCTCACTTTTGGGGAGGAAACGGCTTCCCAGTATCATTTCCCGTTTATCGTCGCGGTGGACACGATTGACATTACCTGGCTGATGTTTGACCGGATCACCATGTTCTTCCTGCTCTGCACCGTAACCTTTGTGATGTTGTTTACGGCTTTGACGGCTTGGATCAATGTAGAAATCTTGAGGCGCTGCATACCGAAATCGATCCGGACCTCTTACATCGTTATCGGTCTGTCCCTGCTTACGTTTATCATGGGCATCAACATCCCGGATTGGCGGGACGTCGAACTCCTATTTGGGTTGAACGCTTGGATGCGATTATATGTATACCTCACGATCCCCTCTTCGATCTTTATCCTGGGATGGATCTCCCGTCGAAAGGAAGCGGCTGCTGCATGATGTCCCGTCGTCTTCTTCTGAAACTCGCAATGCTTGCCTGCTGTACCTTAACCCTTAGCGGCTGCTGGGATAACCGGGATATCAATCATCGCTCTCTACCTGTCGTCATGGGGATCTCCCGGGAAGATTCCAAATACAAGGTTTTCCTTGATATCCCGCAAACGAGTGACGACGGGACCCGTTCCATGCTCGTTACGCGTACGGGACAAACGATTACGGAAGTGGTCGACGAAATCAGCTCGAATATGGAGACCCGCGTCGACCTGCTGCATTTGAAGGTCATTATTTTTGAACGGAAATATGCCGAGGAAGGGCTAATTGACAGCATCTCCAGCTTCATGCGGTCTCGCGAGATTTCCGCCAAAGCGATGGTTGCCATATGCGATGAGGATCTAGGAACTTTCTTTTCCAAACTCCAGAAGAATTCATCATCGGATCAGACGGTGCTTTACAATTTTTTCGAGAAAAACGCCGGTTGGAGCCCTTCCGTCGCAGTAACGCGAACCTGGGAAATCTTCCGAAGCATTCATTCTTACACTCGGGACATCGCCATCCCGCTTATTAAATCGGGAAAAAGCACGGTCATCGAAAACGTCGGAGCCGCTATTATCCGGGAAGGTCGGATGGTCGGGCAAATTACCGCGGACGAAACCCTGCTGATGAATGCCTTTGACGAAGAAAGCGCGCACGGTAAAATTGAAGTCATGAACCACGCCAGCGTGCTGATCGTCAGCAACTCCATGAAACATCATGTTGCGCTGAAAGACGGAGACCCATATATGCGCAGTCAAATCAACTTAAAGGTGTCCGTTCTGGAAACTCGGGGGGAGCCTAGCGTGGATATGATCAAAGATGAACTGGAGACTCTGTTGACCCAGCGCTTCAACAAGATGTTTAAGAATATCCAGAGACACGAAGCGGACATCCTTGGGGTGGGCCAATATTTTCGAACGAGAATCCCCCGGAACAAGTTGGCCCATTGGCGTACGGAATATTTGCCTCGTCTGAAGATCGATTTGGATGTGAAAACAACGATTCAAAACGAAGGTAATCTGAAAACGGTCAGAGATGCCTCCATTAAATAAGGCTGAGCTCTTAGCTAACGCAAAAGAAATCCCCTCCGGTCAACCGTGAGGGGATGATACAGGGTAAGGCAGCTTATCCGCCGATCGCCATAGCCGAGAAAACAATCGGCCCTACTACTCTGGCCGTGCTGTTGTTATCTTGATTTTCGACGATCAACTGATAGTTTTGTACGCCAAGCGGGGCATGTTCTACAAAATGCACACTGATGAGGCCCCAGTCATTGAAGGCATCTTCCAGTTCTACCAGACCGTAGAAGATTTCAGTGCCCGCTCTCCAGATGCGCACCAGAACATTCGGCGTGTCGGACAGCGCCTCAACCCCGATGGTCGCCTTCAGTTCGACACGGTTGGTCGCGGATGCTGGATTGGCTGGATCAATATACACAGAGACCGCCGCAATTTGCACGCCGCCGACGACCGGAATCGGAATGTTGACGCCATTCGTCACCGGGGTCACGACAGTAGAGTTGTAATCCAAAATCGTCTTTGCCATATCTTGTTCTCTCCTTTACTAGGGTATGCTCTATTCTATGTAAGGGAGATTTCAGATTCTTAGATGATTGCATCAGTAGATTTGCCTCATTTTTGCAAACAAGCACGAACATCAACCGGGCCGCCAAGCAAAACGATACATTCCGCACAGCGTTGTGGACCGGCAAGCATTTTCAGGTGACCTTGATGAGCATTCCGGTCGGAGAGGATATCGGACTCGAGGCCCTATGCACTCTCCCTGAAATGAATAAGACAAGAAGGTAAAATCCTGTTTTGCTTTCCAGAAACCACTTTACTTCAAATGTCTCATCATAATGCGAAAAATAACCTTCTTGAGTCTGATCCAATGGAAATCCAATCATTACCTCAACAAATTTACTTAAAGTGTAGTTTGTCCAACCAAACTGAGCACTGTGTTCCACTCCATGTACATAAAAAGTTGTTTGTTTATGACACCCCTGGTCAGGTCTAGGGTCCTTAGTAATAATATTAAATTCCAAGGCGACTCTATCGTTTCTGTCTTATAATATAGCCATTAAGCAATCTCCTTGTATAGGTTTACTTAAATTTGCATGGGGATAGTTAGTAAAATAATTTTAATATTACGCATTATAAATCTCCTTTTTTATATATTGGAGATTTATGGATCATAACCATTGGACGTCACGTTCTATTGTATCAAAAGTCCTTCCGAACAAATGCACTATTTACAGATTATTACTTCTGGAATGTATTATAATGAAGATATATATAGACGAGAGGACAATAGTCGGTCAATTATTAATTCACGCTTCACTAAACGAAAAGGTAGAAAAATGGTAGAAAACCAGCTATTCCAAACAAAAAAACGCGGCTCCCGAAAACCTCGGAAACCGCGTCCTGCTTGAACCTTTTAGTATGCTGGTGAAGGGATTCGAACCCCCGACCTACGCATTACGAATGCGTTGCTCTACCAGCTGAGCTACACCAGCAAGTTCGTTTTTAGCGAACAAAAATTATTATAACTCGTTTTCAAAATAATGCAAGCGTCAAAGGCTGGTAATTACAATTTCTCGCGAACGGAGCGCAACTTCTGCTCTGAAGAGCTTGCTTTGTCGCGGCGGTCGTCGATCTTGATCGACGTCGACACGCGGCCGGCGCCTGACTGGAACGGCGCTTCATGGATGGCGCGAATGGCGGAGAACACATCGTCCAACGGCCCTTCAATAATCGTGCTCATTGAGGTTAGAGTAAAGCTAATTCCCGTCTGCTTCTCCAGCACCCGATGCAACTCGGCAACATAAGCGCTTAGGCTGGTGCTTCCCGTTCCGATCGGAATGACGGTTACTTCGGCAATAGCCATATGGGGTCCCTTCTTTCCTGGTATTGGTTTGGGTATCAATCACGAGCTTGTTTTTCAACCTACCTCCATTCTACCCATCCTTGCTCTTGAAGATCAACTGGGTTATAGAGTTTGTTACAGACGGCAAACTTCTAACGGAACGTAGTACCCTTATTTACTCATTTCCCGGCTATTTCCCGCTGTAACGGAACTCGGAGACCTTATTTGCCTCATCTGACGGAGATTCGATTGTTTTTGCCTAGAATAAGATCACCTGGTTCCGTTAGAAATCGAGACAGCTGCAAAGCAGATAAATAGCGGCTTTAGATTCCGTTAGCCAACACCGTTCGTACCGGCGTAACCCCCACAACTATCCTCCTAGTTCCCCAGTCCCATTCATAAATGTTCACAATTCCCCCTCGTCCCCCACTCTCCGCATCGTTATAAGGACTGGAGATTTTCACGTCATTTTCAGGTCGTTTACATGGTAAAAATTCGGTTTACAAACACAATATCTTGGGCTATTCTTAGAACAACGCAACAAAATATAGTGTGAACGGGTGATCCGGCGGACAAGCAGCCGGACCTTAAAAGGGAAGTGCGGTGCAAATCCGCTGCGGTCCCGCCACTGTAATCGGTAGCTAGGCGCTGGAGACGAATCGGTCCATCGAATTGTCTTAAAGGCCCAGCCGTTCGACTGACATTTATGCCACTGCGGTTTGATTCTACGGCTGCGGGAAGGCGTCAGCAACGACCCGAAAGCCAGGAGACCTGCCCGTTTGGAAGACACCGACGGAAAACCTGCGAGGAACAGGGATGGTGTCCGCTTGCCGCTGAACTTTAGGGCTTAGGTTTCTATGCCCATTGCAGACGTTATGATGCAGCGCATTCGGGCATGTTCACCCTCGTCGGGTTGGACATGCTCTTTTATTATGAAGCAAAATCATAGTTTATCGGGAGGAGAACATTGTTATGGCATTGCTAAACCAGATGTATACCGGCCGGGACACCTTGCTGGATGAAGTCATTCAATTAGGCGAGGAAATCGTGCACAGCCGCAATCTCGAGGTGCTGCGCGAGAACGCCAATTTGAACGGAGAAAGCTTCTCCGGCAAGATGAGTAAGTTCGGAAGCGAGTATGCCAAATGGTACGCAAACCATTTCGTGATGCCAGCCCGCTTGGTGCAAGCCATCCAGGACAATATCGTCTACGTCCACGACCTGGACCAATACGCCATCGGCACAACCAATTGCATCTTTATCCCTTTCGATAAGCTGTTGCGCGAAGGCTTCAATACCGGGAACGGCAGCGTACGCCCGCCAACTTCCATCATGACGGCGATGGCGCTGGTGGCGATTATTTTCCAATCCCAGCAAAACTCCCAATACGGCGGCGTATCTGCGAACAAGCTGGACTTCGATCTCGCCCCGTACGTGGCCAAATCGTTCGCCAAGTATTTCCGTAAAGGGTTGGATTACTTTGAGGAAGGCGAGGCTAGCGCCGATTTGGGCGATATCACCATGAGCCGCAGCGACCTCCGGGACGAATATCCGCGAGCCTTTAAATACGCGCTAAAGGAAACCGAAAGCGAAACATTGCAGGCGGCCGAGAGCCTCGTCCATAACCTGAACACGATGTCGAGCCGGGCGGGCGGACAGATTCCGTTCACCAGTATTAACTACGGCACGTGCACCTCACCGGAAGGGCAACTGGTGATCAGTTCCCTGCTCACTGCGACCATGCGCGGGCTGGGCAGCGGGGAAACGCCGATTTTCCCGATCCAAATTTTCAAATGCAAGCAAGGTGTCAACCAGAATCCCGGGGAACCGAACTACTCCCTGTTCCTGAAAGCGGCGGAATGCTCGGCCAAACGGCTGTATCCGAATTTCGCCAACCTCGACGCCCCGCTCAACCTGATGTATTACGATCCATCAAATCCGGATACGGAATTCGCTACGATGGGCTGCCGCACCCGGGTGCTGGCCGACCGGTTTGGACGCAATCATTTGTCCGGCAAAGGTAATCTTTCCTTTAATACGCTAAACCTGGTCAAGCTAGGCTTGGAGCACGGAATCGTGCTGGGCGATCGCAAGGAGGCCGACGAGCGCGGCTTCTACCGCGAACTAACGCACTATATGGATATCGCGCTGGAAGGACTGTTGCACCGCTTCAACATCCAGGCCTCACAGAAAGCGAAGGCTTCGGACTTCATGATGCGCGAAGGTGTCTGGGAAGGCGGTGAGGCGCTGGCACCGGACGACATGGTCGGCGACCTGCTCAAGCACGGCAGCTTGTCCATCGGGTTTATCGGCTTGGCCGAGTGTATGAAGGCGATGTACGGGAAGCACCATGGTGAAGACGAAGCCGTGTATCAGAAAGCGTACGATTTGATCGCCTACATGCGCGACTATTGCGATCGCCAAAGCGAAATTCATAATCTGAACATTACCTTGTTTGCCACCCCGGCAGAGGGATTGTCCGGCAAGTTCACCAAACGCGATCGTGCGGCATACGGTCCGGTTCCTGGCGTCGTGGATCGCGAATATTACACCAATTCGTTCCATATTCCGGTCTACTATAACCTTAGCGCCGCGCGAAAAATCGAACTGGAAGCCAAATTCCACGGACTGTGCAACGCGGGAGCGATCTCCTACATCGAACTGAACGGCAATGCCCGCAGTAACCCGGCGGCGTTCCTGAAAATCGTGCAATTCGCCCTGCAGCAGCAGGTCAGCTATTTCAGCATCAACCACCCGATCGACCGCTGCTCGGCTTGCGGCTTTGAAGGGATCATTGGGGCAACCTGCCCTTCCTGCGGCAGCCATGAGAACGATGTGCATATCCGCCGCTTGCGCCGGGTGACGGGCTACCTGACCGGCGATTTCCAAACGCGATTTAATGCCGCCAAGCAAGCGGAAGTGCGCGACCGGGTCAAACACGACGTATGAATCTTTGCGGCTACTATCCCGAATCTATTAATGAAGGCGAAGGATTGCGGGCGGCGATTTTTATCAGCGGCTGCCGTCATTATTGCAAAGGCTGCTTCAGCCCGAAGACCTGGAACTTCGATTACGGCGAACCGTTTACGATGGGGCGCGAAGCTGAAATCATTCACGACGTTAAAAATAACCCTCTGCTAAGCGGTTTATCCATCCTTGGCGGGGACCCTTTCTTCTCTGCCGCTGAGGTCAGCGGGTTTATCGACCGGTTGGTTGCGGAAACGGGGCCCGTATCGATTTGGATTTACAGCGGTTATACCTACGAAGAAATCATAGAACGCTCGGGCTCCCCTGAATACGAGCTGCTGCGGCGGTGCGAGGTGCTGGTTGACGGAAGGTTCGTAGAAGAACTTCGCGACCCTTCCCTCCTCTATCGCGGGAGCTCCAACCAACGATTAATCGATATTCCGCAAAGTCTGCGGCAGGGACAGGCCGTATTATGGGAGTCAATGTTCTCTTTCTAGCACATCTAAAAGGCTAACTTTTTGAACACGAACGATAGAAGTTTCTGGTATAATTAAAAGCCTGTGACCTTCGTCACAGTTTGACAATATTCATCATGGAGCGCAAGCAGGTTGGCGCCCCCTTTTTTCACCCGTTATCTGCAATTTAAACATTCAAGATTTGCGGTAACGCCGGCATTTGCAGCAATCATCCTACTTATTTCACGAAAGCGAGGATTCATCCCATGCCCACTCTAGTGACGAAACCCAATAACCGACAACTTGCGTTTGACGGCGAGCGCCTTGGCGTCTATGCCGATCGTATTTTGCAAGGCTTACATAACCTCGATAAAGAGCGCCTGTTACGCGGCGTAAATGCCAAACTCCGTCGCGACGAAGTGAACGGAGAAGAGATCAGCAATGCCTTTACGATGTCCGCCCTGGAGCTCGTCAGCAAAGACGAGCCGGATTGGAAATTTGCGGCCGCCCGCTCCCTGCTCACTTCTCTATATAAAAAAGCGGCGGTCAACCGCCGTTACAAAGCTTACCCTGAGGAGCCGTACGGCTCGTTCCACCACCTCATCTCCGAGCTGTGCAAGCTAGGCATCTACCGCGAAGAGCTGCTCGAATGCTACACGAAAGAGCAAATCGAAGAGCTGGGCCGCACGATCGACCCTTCCTGCGATTTGCTGTTCGACTACATTGGCCTGCTGACGCTCACCGAACGTTACCTCGCCACCGACTTCGACGGACGGACGATGGAGCTGCCGCAGGAGCGCTATATGGTCATCGCGATGTACCTGATGCACAAGGAGCCGGAAGAGAAACGCCTGGAACTGGTGAAGGAAGCGTATTGGGCGATGAGCAACCTTTATATGACTGCCGCAACTCCAACCATGTCCAATGCCGGTAAGAAAGTAGCCGGTCAGCTCTCCAGTTGCTTCATCGATACGGTAGACGACTCTCTCGAGGGCATCTTCGACTCCAACACCGACGTAGCTCGTCTGAGCAAAATGGGCGGCGGTATCGGCGTCTACCTCGGCAAAGTCCGCGCCCGCGGCTCCGATATCCGCGGCCACAAGAACACCAGCTCCGGCGTCATCCCTTGGATCCGCCAGCTGAACAACACCGCCGTCAGCGTCGATCAACTCGGAACACGGAAAGGCGCAATCGCGGTTTATCTGGACGTTTTTCACAAGGATATTCTCGCCTTCCTCGACCTGAAGCTGAACAACGGCGACGAGCGGATGCGTGCGCATGACGTCTTCCACGGCGTTTGTCTGCCCGACCTGTTCATGGAGGCGGTGGAAACCCGCGGCGAATGGAATCTGTTCTGCCCGCATGAAGTGAAGAAAACGATGGGCTGGAAGGATGAGAATGGACGTCCGCTAGGCCTGGAAGACTTCTATGATGAGGAATTCGGGAAAGGCAGCTTCCGTGAAAAATATGCCGAAGCCGTCGCCCACCCTACGCTTTCGCGTATCACGATGCCGGCGATCGATATCATGAAGCGAATTTTGAAATCGCAGTTGGAGACCGGTACGCCTTACATGTTCTATCGCGATACGGTAAACCGCGCCAACCCGAACCGCGCGCACGGGATGGTTTACTCGTCCAACCTGTGCACGGAAATCATGCAAAACCAATCACCGACAGTTGTCGAACAAGAGGAACTGGTAACGAAAGACGGACAAACCCGCATCGTTGTCTCCAAAATCCCAGGCGACTTCGTCGTTTGCAACTTGAACTCGATTCACTTGGCCCGCGCAGTACCGGCTGGCGTGCTAGAGCGACTGGTGCCGATCCAGACGCGGATGCTGGACAACGTGATCGACATCAACAATATCGAAGTGCTGCAGGCCCAATACACAAATAGCCAATATCGCGCGATCGGGCTGGGCACGTTTGGCTTGCACCATCTGCTTGCGCTCGAAGGCATCCGTTGGGAATCCAAGGAGGCCGTGGAATACAACGACGCGCTCTATGAGAAAATCAACTACCTGCTGGTCAAGTCCAGCATGGAGCTCGCCATCGAAAAAGGGAAATATCCGAAGTTTGCCGGTTCCGACTGGGAAACGGGGCATTACTTCGAAGCCCGAAACTACACGGACGGCACACGCGAAGGCAAATACGTGACGACCGAACAATGGCGTGAGCTGCAGAAGGAAGTCCGCGAGAACGGCGTCCGTAACGCCTGGATGTTCGCGATCGCGCCAAACGGATCGACTTCGATCATCGCCGGCTCCACCGCCAGCATCGATCCATTGTACGAGTTGCTCTCCTATGAGGAGAAGACGACCTACAAGATCGCCAACCCGGCACCGGATCTGTCCGAAAAAACGATCTGGTACTACAAGACGGCGTTCCTCATCGATCAACACTGGTCGATCGACATGGCCGGCGCTCGCCAGCGCCACGTCGACCAAGGGCAAAGCTTCAACCTGTACGTGCGGCCGGACATCAAAGCCACCGAATTCCTGGAACTGCACCTGCACGCCTGGAAGGCCGGGCTGAAGTCGACGTATTATGTGCGCAGCCGGGCGTTGACGATTGAGGAGTGCGAATCGTGCGCATCATGATCTCAACCCTCCCCACCCCTCCCTTACCGTAAGGGAGGGCGCCCGAGGGCCCGCTGCCCTCTGGTCTCCCGCAAACTGGGGGAACGTGGGAGGAACTGAGGCGCTCCTGCACGCTCTCCCCTGCGGGGACACGCTTGGGTTGGCTCGTGGAACGCTTTTCCCCCTTCGGGTACGTCTTACTTTTGGTGCCCCCGGGTCACCTGGTAAACCGTGCTGCTCATGACTGCTGCTTTCGGCGCACCCGAAGGAGGTGGGCGGGATGAGCCGCTTCTCGCCCTTCGGGCCCGCTCTACTTCAGGCGCTCCTGCGGGGCGGGGATTGCGACTTTGGCGGTAAACGGTGCTGCAGCGTGCGTAACCCTCGTTGTCCCCTTCGGGGATGCACTTACTTTAAAGAATTATGAGTGGCAGGGGCGTCCAAAATGCCACTGCGTGTGGAGAGGCGCCATCCCCTGCGGGGATGCGCTCGCGTTTGAACATATATCCATGCGGGGAATGGGCCAGAGGGTTCAATGAGCTAAAGACACAGATCTTTAGCTCATTGAACCGAGGTGAAATGATTCTAAAGAAGCGGAGCGTTCGCCTTGGCGAGTGGATTTCTACAACTTCTGAATCTAGTTCAATCCGAGAAATCCGCGAGCAACAGCGATCGTAAGAACATTTCAGCCGACGGCCCCCTCCCACATGACCCACTACAAATCAAGGAGCGAAACCCCATGCAACTTCAAACGATATTCAACACCGAAGCCCCCAACAAATCGACGCGGATTATCGGCGGCGAATGCTCGGGCATCCTGAACTGGAACGACATCCGCATGCCGCATATGTACAAGCTTTACAAGGTGCTGCTGCTCAACCACTGGATCGCGGACGAGATCCCAATGGCCAAAGACGCGCAGCAATTCGCCCTGCTCAACTCGGAAGAGCAGCGCACCTTCAAGATCAACATCTCCCTGCTAGCGGTGCTCGATTCGATGCAAACGATGTTCGTCGGCGACGTGAAACGTTACTTCACCGACTCGTCGCTGGAGGCGATTTCGGCGATCATCGGGCAGCAGGAAGTAGTTCATAACCAGTCCTACTCCTATGTGCTGTCTTCGATCGTATCGGAGCAGGAACAGAAAGAGATTTTTGAATACTGGAAGCACGACCCGGTGCTGCTGGACCGCAACAAGTTCATCTCTGACATTTATCAGAACTTCCGTAATAACGCGACGCCGCAGACCTTTTTTGAAGCGCTGGTTGCCGACCTTATTCTTGAGGGGATTTTCTTCTATAGTACATTCGCCTTCTTCTACAACCTGGCGCGCGATCAGAAAATGATGGGCACAAGCCAAATGATTTCGTATATCCAGCGGGACGAGAATCAACATTGCTACTTCTTCGCCGAAGTTTTTAAGCAGCTACTGGTCGACTATCCGGAGCTGAACACGAAGGAGAATATCGACTACACGTACCGCACGATCAATCGGGCGGTGGAGCTGGAAACGAATTGGGCGCACTATACGCTGAAGGATGTGCAAGGCATCGACTTGAACGAATTGTCCGATTACATCAAATATATCGCCAACAAACGATTGACGTTGATGGGACTGGACAAAGCGTACCAAGGCGTTGATATCAACTGCATGCCATGGATCAAGCCGTTCTCCGACGAGGCGCTGAACGCGACGAAAACGGACTTTTTCGAGGCGAAATCTCGTAACTACGGCAAGGTTGGCGACGACAACGGGTTTGACGACCTGTAAGGACGACGCTATAAAATAAGGCGGCTCTTCCGCATGTTGCGGAAGGGCATTTTTTTCGTAATAAAAGTTTGTCCCCTTTAACTTCAGTTTAAAAAAACGGGATATGCTAAGATCAACTACCAAATTGGCCCAGCGCCTGAACTTTCGGAAGGACGTTTGTATTTATGGACTTACTGATTACCGTAATTATGCTTCTCATCTGCCTTGTGGCCTCCAACATCATTAGCCACTATATCCCGTTAATTCCTACTGCGCTGACGCAAATCGCTCTTGGGATCCTTATCGCCCTGGCCTTTAACGGGTTCTCACTGGAACTCGAAACGGAATGGTTTTTGCTGCTGTTCGTTGCGCCTTTGTTGTACAACGATGGCAGGTATTTCCCCCGCGACCAACTCTGGAATATGCGCGGGGCGATTCTGGGGAACGCGATCATTCTGGTGGTGTTAACTACATTGGGTGGTGGTTACCTGATTCATGCGGTGATTCCCGACATCCCGCTCGTCGCGGCATTCGCACTGGCTGCGATCCTGTCCCCTACCGATCCGGTGGCTGTCAACGGGATTGCCAAGCGAATTCATCTCCCCGAGAAGGTGCTCAATCTCGTCCGGGGGGAATCGCTGATCAACGACGCATCGGGCTTGGTTGCCTTTAACTACGCGGTTGCTGCGGTTGTTACGGGTTATTTTTCACTGCGGGAAGCCGTGTTTGACTTCTCTTATATGTTCGTAACCGGAGCATTATTGGGACTGGTGCTCAGCTTAATCATGACTTGGATCCGGTTCTCCTTGCTCAAACAAGGGATCAAGGATGCCACGTTGCATTCCCTGCTGCAAATTCTGACGCCATTCCTGATCTTTATCATTACGGAGGATATCCTGCATGCATCCGGGGTTATTGCCGTTGTTGTGGGCGGTATTGTGCATTCCTTGCTGCGGGAGCGGACGGAAACGATGTTGGCGGAGGAACAGGTTTTAACAGAAAATATCTGGTCTACGGTGCTGTTCATCCTAAACGGGATTGTCTTCCTGTTGCTGGGGTTGAACATCCCATCGTCGATGCAAGCTACCGTCGATAATCCGAACATTAACAATGTGCTGGCGATCGGATACGTGCTGGTCGTTGGGGTCGGCATATTGGGGATTCGCTTTATTTGGTCGCATCTCTTTGCCATGTATGAACACCGGAAGGCCAAAGGGGATAACATTGAAAAACCTACGTTGAAATCCAGCCTGCTGCTGACCCTGACCGGGGTCCGCGGGGCCGTCACCATGGCCGGGGTATTGTCGATTCCTTATGTGGTCGCCAGCGGCGGTCCTTTTCCAGAGCGGTCGTTGATTTTGTTCTTGGCGGCAGGCGTTATCTTGTTTACGTTGATTGTGGCCACGATTTTCTTGCCGATGCTGAGCAAGGGGGGCGTGCCCGGCGAGGAGGACGACGTGTTCCTCGACATGAATGAGGCCCGAACTCGCGTACTGCGGGTTGCGCTGAACAAGATCAAGGAGGAAATGAACGACGACAACAAAACAGCGTCCTACCAGCTCATGGACGAATATAGCCGGCTGCTTCAGCCGGCCTTGGATCAGTGGGGAGCTCAGCGTCCCGATCGACCGGCCATGTTGGGCAAAATCACCGAGCTGCACCGGATCGCACTGAAAGTGGAACGCGGCTATATCCAACAGGTGATGGCAGACGGAGGCATGGACAAAGAGATGTTCGAGGCCTTCGAGAAGGCGCTGGAGCTTCGGGAAGAGAAGCTGTCGCAAAGCGGCCGTGCCCGTTTCTTCTTCCTGGTCGGCAGTACGGTGCGGGACTTCCGTCGTGCGAAACGCAAATACAAAGAGTTCGCTATGAAAACCGAAGGAAGGACCATCCAAATCCACGCGCTGCAAGCCGCACTTGAGTATTTGCAAGGGCTGAAGAAAGGGAACGAGACGGATAACCTTGTCCAATTCGTCATCCTGGATTACAAGCGTGCGATTGCTCGGTTGAAAGGCGCCGCGGATCCATTCAGCGAGAAGACGGAAGCGCAGAAGGAAGAGCTGCGGCTGCTGGTCATGGACGCCGAACGTGCGGAAATCAGCCGCATGTTCGAGAATGGCGACATTAGCCGGGAACAAGCCCGGGAGTTGCGGCGAACGATCAACCAAATCGAAAGCCTCACCCTCTACGAGCACGAGGAATAGCGACGATAATAGAGACGGCGGTGCCGCGCGAGCGTAACGGAACGTAGAGCGCTTATTTGGCGAGAAACGGGCAGCACAGAAATCTAACGGAACCAGAAGACGCTATTGGGACAATTCGGCCTGAGATCAGGCAAGAAACATCCAAATAGCGTCTTTCCGTTCCGTTAGATTGGGAATCTGGCGTTTTTCGCCGAAATAAGGTCTGCTCGTTCCGTTACGCGAGCGTTCCAGCGTTGAGCGCGCCAACGCGCAGCTCCGCCCACGGGAGCGCCAAGCCGCCGGGATGCCGCAGGCGGACCGTCCGGCTCTCGCCGGGCAGCAGGTCAAAGTAGTTGTCGCTGAAGCGGACCCCGCCCAGCGGCAGCTCCAGCTTGACCAGCCGGGCAACACCCCGGCCGGAGGCCGTGACCGTGACGGTCTGCGCCGCTTCATCAACCCGCACGTCCAGCTCAGCGACAGGCAAGCGGATCTCCTTCGAGTCGCGCAGATAGTACCGATTCGCGGGCGCAGCGAATCCGGTGGCGCTCAGCTCTACCACCACCTCCTCCGGTGCTAAACCCGCCAGCGCCTCCGCCTCTTCTAGGCTTCCGAGCGACAGCGCCGTTTGCGGCGGCACTTTCACCGCAAATGTAGTCCGCCGCCCCGCGCCTGCTCCAGCCCCCGACCCCCCCGCCAGATCGCCGCCCTGGACCAAGGGATGAACCGTTAACGTCACGGTTCCCTCCAACTCCTCCAACGTGTCGTTCACAACCCACACGCGCAGCGGCTCTCCCGACTCATGCTCCAGTGACAGGAGCACGGGGTGAAAGAAGGTCTTGCCATAATAATACGAAGCCTTCGGCAGCAACTCGTAATCGATCATCGACCAGCTCGTCCCCGGCCAGCTGTCGTTCAACTGCCACACCAGCGCACCGCTGTTGCGATGACGGTGGCGACGGAAATGCTCGATTCCGTACTTCAGCCCTTCAGCCTGGGTCAGCATGGAGAAGTTCATATATTCCTCAACGTCCTGTGGAATCCCCGTGAAGCCTTCCATCAACAAAATCCCTTTGCGGTGGTTCGTATCCTTGTTCCGGTATGCCATCTCGGCACTCCCCCAGGTAAACTTCCCTTCGGGAATGTTCTTCTCCAACGTATATCGATTCGCCGAAGCATGCATGCCGAACTCGCTGCTAAGCAGGGCGAGGTCCTGCTTATAATTCTTGAACGTCACCCCTTCGATACTATAATCGAGCCGCGGCTTCTCACCCTGCATACGCGGGTATACCGACCCGTGCCACACTTGCCAATTATGGCGGTCCCCCTGATTCGGATCATTGACGTCATACCCGTCCTGTGCGCCATATGGCGACGAAGGCCAATATGGACGGTGCGGATCGAGTTCGGCCAGCAGTCCGGGGATCAGCTCATGATAGATCGTCTCTCCGAAAAAAGCTCCAGTAATGTCACCCGCCGCCGACTTCATGTCAACCAGCCAGTCGATCTCATTGTTGCCGCACCAAAGCGCAAGCGAGGCGCGGTTCCGCAGCCGCTTGACGTTATCGATGATTTCCTGCTGCACATTGTCCATGAAGTCGCGGTTGAAGTCCGGAAATAGCGCATTGGCAAAAGCGAAGTCTTGCCACACCAGCACTCCGCGGCGGTCGCATTCCTCGTAAAAAATCTCTTTCTCATAAATGCCGCCCGCCCATACGCGCAGCATGTTCATCTGCCCTTCCACGGCCAGTTCGACTAGTCCGTGGTACGTGGAATCCGGAATCGATCCAATCAGATGATCCGCCGGGATCCAGTTGGCACCTTTGGCATAAACCTTAATGCCATTAAGGATAAAGGCAAACGATGGGCTGCCGTCGGGATTTTGCCGCGATAATTCCAGTGTCCGAATCCCAAAAGACTGCTCATATCGGTCTACCTCTTCCCCACCGACGAGCAGCGTCACCTCTAGCGTGTACAGGTAAGGATCGCCCAAATCATGCGTCCACCAACGCCGCGGTAGGGCGATCCGCAGTTCGGCCGACGCCGCTCCCTTCGTGCGAATAGCACTCGGAAAGGCTTGCCTCCGCGCTGCCTGCCCACCTAGAGACCCCGCATCCCCGTTCAGGACGGGAAGCGTCGCGGACGCCACCTCGACTCCATCCGCAGCAAGCAGCCTCGCGACGGCCACTGCCGCTGTCCCAGCACGGTACGCCTCCGCTTCGACGTTCACCCGGATGACCGCCTCCTCCACTGACGCGGATAACGTTGCGGCATATACGCCGGTCAGCTTCGATAGCTTGCGACGCTCCAATCGAACCGGGCCCCAAATGCCGGTCGTCACGATTCGCGGCCCCCAGTCCCAACCAAAGTTCATCGCCGCCTTGCGGATCCAGGGACGCTCCTTCGTATAGGAGGACCATTCGAACTGCTCTTTGTCTCGGTGATGCAAATATAGTGGATCGAATCGAACCGCCAGCGTATTTCGGCCTTCTCGGACGATCCGCGTGATGTCGAACATATAGCAACGGAACATGTTGGATGCCAAGCCGATCTCATGTCCGTTGACATAAACGGCCGCAAACGTGTCCAGCCCTTCGAACGTGAGTTCAATCCGCTCTTCTTCCCCCGGCACATCATCCAGCTCAAATGTCGTGCGGTACCACCATTCCTTCCGCTCGATCCACCGGCACTTCGCATCGTTATGCCCGAAATACGGGGGTTCGATGATCCCGCGTTCCAGCAGCGCCGAATGCACGTCGCCCGGCACGACCGCTTCGATCCAGAAGCGGTCGTCCAGTCCGGGCGCGGCCAGCTCCAGGGGTGGTTTCTCCCCGACCTCAACATGCTGCAGCTTCCATGGTCCCGATAAAATCATGAATCGTCCCTCTTTCCCCGATGGTGGTATAAGGTAGCTGATTTATCTCTCGCCCGCGGTTACGCCTGCTGGATCGTAACCGAGCGCCTCTTCGCGAAATTCGCTGGGCGTCTTCCCCGTATGCTTCTTAAACAGCCGGCTAAAGTATTTCACGTCTTCATACCCCGTCATTCCGGCGATTTCGCTCACCTTGGCCGGGGATACGACTAGCAGCTCCATCGCCCGGCGCATCCGCAGAGCGGTGACATAATCGCCGAAGGTGCTGCCGGTCTCTTTCTTGAACAGCTCGCTAAGATGCCCGGGATGCAGGTGCACATAAGCCGCGATCTGCTGCAGGCTTAGCTCCCCCGCGGGGCAGGACTCCATAAATGCCTTGGCCCGCTGCACATGGGAAGCCTGCCCTTCGCCGAGCTGACTGTGATACAAGGTCATCACGGCATGGAGATGCCGGAACAGCTCCTCTTTCAGCTTGCCCCCTTCGACCTGCTGCTGCAGCCACGGCTCGAAGCGCGCTTCTCCTTCTTTCCCTAAAGCCCGGAGCGTTCGCTCCAGCCAGCGATGTGCGGCGACCGCCGCCGACTGCAGACAGGCCTGATACGATTCCGGCGTACATTCCGAGTCCGCGACCAGCTCGTCGGCCAACCGATGGGTCCAAGCCCGCAGGGCCATAGGATCCTGCTCCAACAGGATCGCGCCAAGCCCATTCTCCTCCTCTTGCGACAACACCGTTCTCCCGCCTTTGCGATCGGCGATTTCCCGGTAATCCAACAGTTTCGAACCGTTCAGCAGATCATGGTAAGCAAAGGCGGCGGTCGCCGTCACATAACTTTGATAGACCTGATTCGGATCGTCCACGGCAATGCCAGCCGCCAGGCGCAGCCGGCAGTTCAGCAGGTTTTCGATCCGTTCAAGCACTCCCTTATACCGCCCGCCCCACGTATACGCCTCTTCCTTGTCAGGGCCGGTCACGCAGACGATTTGACCCTGGTGGATCAATACCGCCGCTCCCGGCAGCAAGTCCTCCAGCATATTTTGCACAGCAAATCGCAGCAGCGAATCAGCATCGTCCTCTTGGCCCCAGCCATCCGCGGATAAGATCAAAACCTGCCGGACCCGTGGTCCGCCGGATGCTTCCGCACCCTGATTCTCGTGAGTGGCATTTACCGAAACTGCTCCCGCATCGCCTTCAATCACCCACTTAACCAGGTGCCGCCGCCGTTCTTCCCGAGCCTGCCGCTGTGCGCGGGAGTCCTCGGCCCGGCGCTCCAGCAGCCGCTGCTTGGCCTGAAGCACGGTTCGGATGATTTCCTCCGGTTTGCTTGTTTTCAGCAGATAGTCGCCAACCCCCTGGCGAATCGCCTGCTGGGTATAGGCAAAATCCCCGTAGCCCGACAAAATGATGACCTCCAGCCCCGGCAGCAGTGCGGCCGCTTCCTCCGCCAGCTCCAAGCCGGTCTTCCCGTTCATTCGGATATCGGTGATCAAGATATCCGGCCGCTCCGCCCCCAGCCGCTGAAGCGCCTCTTCCGCGGATGCGGCCGGCGGAAGCAGATTCAGCCCGAGCTCGCTCCAGGAAATGACACTGGCTAGACCGGTCCGGATGATGACCTCATCATCCACAATTAATACGTTCATGGCGATCCCTCCATGATCGGAATAGAGAATGAAACCTGCGTACCTTCGCCTTCGCGGCTATCTACGGAAAGGACGGCTTCACGTCCGTAATGCAAGAGCAGCCGTTCGTTTACGTTACGAAGCCCGTATCCGGCATCGAACTTCGCTGCGGCAGCTGCCGTGGCTGCCGTCTCCGCCAACACTATTCCCGGCATTACCGTCTGTATGTGCGTATTCTCTGCCCGTTCAGCTGCCGGCAGCGACAGCGCCTGACGGACTTCTTCCAAACGTGCGGCGCTCATCCCCAACCCGTCATCCATGACCATCACATTCATGCGTTTCCCCTCCGCCTGGATCAGGATGGTGATCGTTCCGATGCCTTCGCGTTTTTGAACCCCATGGATTAGAGCATTCTCCACCAAAGGCTGCAGCAGCAGCTTCAGCATCCACTTGTCCGCCAGCCCCTCATCCACGATGTACTCCACGGCGAATTTATCGGGAAAACGAATCGATTGGACGCGCACATAGTTACGGATATGTGCTACCTCCTGCTCAACCGGGCAGTAATCCCGGCCTTGATTAAGGCTAATCCGCAAGAAGTCGCTTAACCCCTCAACCATATCGGCGATTCTCCGCTCCCCCGACATCAGAGCGATCCAATGGATCGAAGATAAGGTATTGTACAGAAAGTGCGGGTTGATCTGAGCCTGCAATGCCCGCAGATCGGCCTCCTTCTTGCGCGCCTCCCCGCGGATGACCTCCCGCTTCAATCGTTCGATATGAGCACCGAGCATATTGTAGCTCTGTCCCAGGCGGCCGATCTCATCGTCCGTGGTCACCGGAAAACGCGGCAAAGGCCGCTCCGGATCGATCCGCGACAAATGGCGGGTCAATACGCGCAGCGGCCGGGTGATCCGGCGCACTGTAAACCAAATGAGCAGCGTGCACGCCAGCACGGACACACCAACCACCATAACGGTTAACGTCAAGATGTAGCGGTTCTCTGCTTGGTATTGGTCGTAGGGGACGCTGCCCACCAGCATCCAGCCGGTCAACGGCTCGCGGCGGTACAGCACTGTCGATTTGGCGTCCTCCTCGCCATAGATGACGCTCCCGCTCTCGTACACGCGGCTGCTGCGCGGTTCGACCCCGTCGTCCGCCGCCGCGACTCCGCCCGGGATCAACGCGAACAGACCGGGCGCAAAAACATCCAACGGCTGGCCCAGCCTGGACTTATCAGCGGAGGAGAGAATCGTACCGTCCGCCCCAACTAATTCGACCTTGCCCATCCCTTGGCCGAACTCCGGCGATTCCAGGTTATGGGCCAGCTCCCGTTCATCCAAGCTGATCGCTAGCCAACCCAATCGGCGAAAATCATAGATGCTGCGAATCGGCCGGAACAAGGTCATGACCTGCTCCATCCCGGCATAATCGCGAATGGCGTACACGCCGGACCATGTTTTCACCCCCCCGGCAATCGCCTCCGCCGCCGCAGATGGGAGCTCATTTTCATACCATGTGGCCGTGGATAAGCGTCCGTCAAACCGTTCGGGATAGATGGCGATATTGGCGATATAAGGCTTGGAGGCTGCCAGATTCGTCATTCTCCCTACTAACTCGGTCCGCTTAGTCTCATTGTCCTCCGGGCCAGTCAGATAGGTCTGCAAATCTCGTTCCCCAATCAGGAAGATCGACAACGTTTCGATATCCTCCAGCATAAAGCGCAGGTTGGCATCCATTTGCTTCAGCATATCGCTGCCGGTCAGCTTCGTTTTCTCCTCGGTAATGTTGGATGAGATCATAAAGGCGAATAACCCCAAAGCCAACATCGGCACGATCATGGATGCTGCGACCACCACCGACAACCTGCGCTGAAGCGAAGTAGCCAGCCATTTATGCATGTTGCGCTCCCCCTTTGCTCCGGTGTAGGATATTCCTCCCTTATCCTTTCACCGCGCCGGCCGTCATCCCCTTCATCATTTGTTCCTGAAACAGCAAATAGAGGACGATCGTCGGAATCACCGACAACGTCATGCCCGCCAGCGACAAGCCGTAGTCCGTCTGGTAACCGTCGGCGAAGTTAGCGATGGCCAGCGGCAGCGTCTTGAGCGCCGTCTTGTTGATAAACACGAGGGCGAAGGAGAAGTCATTCCAGGAATGCAGGAAGCTCAGAATGGTCACCGTGGCTAAGGCCGGAACCGACATTGGCAACATGATGCGGAAGAATAACCCCCACAAGCCGGTGCCATCGATAAAAGCCGCTTCCTCCAGCTCGCGGGGCACACTCGTCAGGTACGCCGTCAGCACGAATACCGCCGTAGGCAGCGCAAATGCGGTGTAAGGCAGAATCAGCGCCCAATACGTGTTCAGCAGCGACATCTGCTTCATGAGAATAAACAGCGGAACCAGGGTGCTATGAATCGGGATCAGCATCCCGATCACGAAGAAGGTCAAGACGCCGCCTTTCCAGCGGAACTGGAAGCGGGCCAGGATAAACGAAGTCAGCGAGGCAATGAACAAGGTTAGCACAAGCGAGCCGAGAGCCACAATAAGCGAATTCCCGAATGCGGTGCCAAGCCGCGAGCTCTCCCAAGCCCGTGTGAAGTTGTCGCCCTGCCACACCTGCGGCAGCCCAAAGGGACGGGCGTAGAAATCTGCGTTCGTCTTAAACGCGCTGATCACCAGCCAGAAGAACGGGTACAGGGTCACCACCCCATAGAGCGTCAGCAGGCCCCAAAACAAAAGCCGGCCCGTTTTGCCCAGCACCCGCCCGCCGCCGCCAGTCCCCGCGTTTCTCGCCGATAGAGGGGTTGTTGGATTCATGTTCATGTTCATGTTCAATGGGTACCTCCTTTCATCTTAAGCGGCGTCCTTCTTCCGATTGGTCAGCCACTGGCTGGTGCCAATTAACAGCAGACTGATGATCATGATGCTGGTGGAAATCGCGCTCCCGAACCCATAACGATAGGTCGAGAAGGTCGAATTGTACATATACGTCGCCAGCAGCTCGGTCGCATGCGCCGGGCCGCCCTTCGTCATGATGTAGACCAGGTCGAAGGACTTGAGACTTCCCGATATGCACAGGACAACCGCCACTTGTACCGTATTCTTAATCATCGGCAGCGAGATCGTCAGCAGCTTGCGAACGCCGGAGACGCCGTCGATCTTAGCCGCGTCATGGATTTCACCTGGGATGTTCTGGAGCGCAGACATGAAGATGATTAGGTAAAGTCCGACATAACTCCAAATCAGCGGCGGGAGAAGCGAATAAATGGCGATATTGCCGTCCGACAACCACTCCAGCTTCCAGCTGGATAGACCCAGCGCGTCCAGCAGAAAGTTCAGGATACCGATCTGCGGATGATAAATGTACTGCCAGATCATCCCGATCACCACCGTGGACAAGACCATCGGAAGAAAAACCGCCGAGCGAAGGAAGCGCTGCAGCAGGTTGCTTTTGTGCAACAACACCGCCAAGGCGAGGGCCAGCGGAATTTGCCCGAACACCGAAGCCAGCACGAACACGACGTTATTTTTCAGCGCCCGCCAAAACACCGGATCACATAAAATTTCCGCATAGTTGCTTAGGCCGGTATATTTCGCTTCGCCGATGCCCGACCAGTTGAAGAAACCGTAATACGCCGACCAGATCACCGGTACGAAAACAAACAACGAGTAAATCACCAGCGCGGGCAGCAGACCGGTGATGATAAAGCTCTTGCTGCGTAAGGCGTTCATGCTCTCTCACATCCTTTAAAGGGAAAAATAATCCCCCTCCCCTGAGGGGAAGGGGAAACACTCTACTAATTCGAAGCCACAGCCGCGGCTTGTGCGTCCTGAATCTTGCGAGCGATATCCTCCGGTTTGCCGCCCATGAGCAACTCCTGCAGCCCGTTGTTCACCACTTCTACGGTCGCCGAGCCCAGCTTGGAGTCGTAAACGGGTACGATTTTGACACGTTGGATCAGATCATACAGTTCCACGAACAGCGGATGCGCTTTGCTCTTGTCGAGCTCGATGTTGTAGCTGACCAGGGTACTGCTGTCCAAAGTGGCCTTCTGCCCATCGGGGCCTGCCATCGCGTAGAACAACTTCATCGCCGCTTCCTTCCGGGCACCGGTCAGCTTCTTGCTGACGCCCAGGCCCGTACCGACGACACCTGCGGTCGTATCTGCGACTCCTTTGCCGCCATCAATCGCAGGGACGATCGTGATATGCGTGTTGTCCAGCACTTCCGGCGGTGCATTGTTGACCAGGTTAGCCAGCGCCCAGCCGCCGTTAACGACCATCGCGGCATTCCCCTGGAAGTACAACTGCATCATCTGCGTTTCGTCGAGGCTATTGAAGCCATCCTGAAACGCCTTGATGTCGCCAAGCTTCTGGAACTTGGTCAACGCCTCGACAAATTCAGGATCTGTAAACTTGGCCCCATCTTGCTCAACGGCCTTCAGGAACCACTCCGTGCCGGTCACCCGGTCGCCCACGGTGCTAAAAAACGTCGATTGTGCCACCCAGTTTGCTTTATTGCCCAGCGCGATCGGGATCACACCGTTGTCATTAAATGTTTTTATCGCAGCCTCTAGTTCTTCCCAGGTTTCCGGTACCTTCACGTTATGTTTCTTGAACAAGGCATCGTTGTAGTAAATAAAAGAGCTCGGCGCCAGGTTCATCGGCACGGAGTAGATTTTACCGTCTACCGTGTAACCGTCCAGCGCATTCGGAATGAAGTTGTTCTTCCAATCCGGATTGGCATCCAATTCATCGTTGATCGGCTGCAGCAGATCGCCTTTGACGAATTCCTTCGTCATCGCGTCCGGCCACATCACGAACAAATCGGGCATTTCATCTGCCGCGGCCACCGTCCGCAGCCGGGTCTTCAGCCCGTCCGTTGGCAACCCCTCATCAACAACTTCGATCTCGGGATGAGCCGTCCGGAAATCCTCGATCATTTTCCGCATCGCCACCGCTTTGGCATCTTGGCCTGTCCAGTTATGCCAGATCGAGATACTCACTTTCTCTCCGCCGTTATCCCCGCTGCCAGAAGCTTCATTCCTTCCGCCGCAGCCGGCGAGCAATAACGCCAACATGGCGGCGCTGCACAATAGTGATATCCATTTTTTCATCGTGTTTGATTCCCCCCTTGCTTTGATTAAACTCATTGTAATGTTAGCGCTCTCAAAACATAAGGAGACGAATCGCGGCACCAGGGGTGAAAAATATCGGTTTGGAACTTAGACAACAGGTTCTATTCTGCTTCTAAAGCACACAATATTGCCGTCCGGATCGCGAAAATGCATTGACCTGGCTCCCCAGGGATACGTAGTAGGAGGCGCCACGAATTCAACGTCCAATGCTTTCAACCTCTCATATTCCGCATCGACGTCCTCAACATTAAAACCTAGAGTGAAGTTCCCCGATCCCCAGTAGGTGGAGAAATCAAATCCCATATCCGTTTCCGCCGCCCGCCGCGAGTAAATCGCAAGTCCGGTGCCCTCGGTCTTCACTTCCACATGAATCTCGTCCCCCACTGCTGTCGCTTGCAGGACTGTTTCATAGAAACGGGTCATCGCCACCACCTGTTCCGTCAAAATCGCGACATCTACAAATTTCATCCTCATCTCTCCTTGCGCGCCAGAATCATAAACCGATGCTCCCGACTGGATACATATCCAGTTTGTTCTACCCTGTTCTGCAATTCGCATAATTTCTCAAAGCAAAGTTCCACGGAGAAACCGGCAAACTCCCATTCAATGATTTTTGCGTAATAGACCCGTGCGCCGACATCTCGAAACTTCAACTTGGGAAAAACCTCCTGCTGCACCTCGACGTTAAACCCCGCTTCGAGGATGTCTCGAACCGTGTGGGCCAGATCGAACCCAATCGGCGTCTCCATCGCTCCGTCACCAAGGAGATCACGTGACAATCCCCGATTGTTCTGCCCTCCGACCTGTTGTGTGATAAACACCCCGCCCGGCTTCAAGATTCGATAGACCTTCTTAGCCGAAAACGATTCATGTCGATTGATCACCAAGCTGAATAATCCATCCTCATACGGCAGTTGGTCATCCTCCTCCACCTTAGACACTTCAATCCCATAAGCCGGCAGCTTGGCCAGGCACAACTCGTAGTTAGATGGGTACGCTTCCGTCGCATAGGTGCGGCCGGGCGGCGGCGACAAGGACAGCAGAAACTCGCCTCCGCCGGTTCCCATATCCAGCATCACCGTCTCTGGATTCATTTGTTGCTGGATCAGGGCCCGATAGTCCCAAGGCAGCCCCTCTTCCTCCAACCTACCGTTCAGCTCGGAGAAGTCCCAGCCCTGAAAAACCTTGGTCTCCTCCGCTTCCCACCGCTTTTTTAGTTCGCTTCGATCCACGACCTTCGCTCCCCCTTGTCCTAGTTACGTGCGACAATTTCTTGCAGCGCCTTCTCCAGCGTATCGTAACGGAAGGGGAATCCCGCCCGTTGCAGCCGCTCCGGCAACACCCAGCGACTCTTCAGCACCAACTCGGTCTCCGTCCGAATCAGGCGAGCGCCCAGCTCCAGCAGCCAACGCGGCGCGGGCAGTCCGATGGGAACGCCCATTGCCCGGCGCAGACCAGCCATCAGCTCCCGGTTCGTGACCGGATGTGGGGCGGAGGCGTTAAACACGCCGTCGAGCTCGGGATGCTCCTGCAAGAACCTAACGATTCGGAACAGGTCCTCCATGTGAATCCAGCTGAACTGCTGACGGCCGGACCCTTGGGCTCCGCCCAGTCCGAAGCGAACCAGATTGCGCAAGGGGCCCATCACCCCGCCGTCGTCCAACACGATCGCAATACGCAGCGCGACCCGCCTTGTCGCCGGGAGATCAAAGGCGAAGAATGCCTCCTCCCATGCTTTGGCGACATCAACCGAAAAACCCGAGCCCACTTCTCCGCTTTTCTCCGTCATTGGACGATCCTCCGCATGCCGGTAAATCGTCGCCGTGCTGGAGTTGATCCATAACGCCGGCGGACGCTGGCAGGCCAGGATGCTCTCCCCAAGCTGACGCGTTGTTTCCGTCCGGGACTCCAGAATAAGCCGCCGGTTCTCAGGGGTGTAGCGGCAATTCACCGATCTACCGGCCAAGTTAATCAGCAAATCGGCGCCTTCCAAAGCCTGTACGATGGAACTTTGGTCCTCCCAAGGGATATGGGGAGCTTGTCTGGAAATGACCTTAACCTCGGCTCCCAATTCTCCGAACCTCTGCGCAAACGCCTGTCCCACAAACCCTGTGCCCCCAGCCAATACCACTTTCGGCATGCGATCCGCTCCTTTACCCTGACTTTTTGTTTCATTATACCATGCCGATACGGGGGATTTTTCCAATGAAGTTGTTGCTTGCCAGGCGTGGTTAGGCGATAATTCTCCTAAGCAAATTTAAAGTTAATGTTGAGTTTATAGACATTGAAGTGAGGAGGATGACAGTGGACAAGTTCGGCATGTACGCCAAATTCACAGCCAAACCCGGGGTACGCGACCAGCTGGTCGGCATCTTGCTGGAAGCCGCCGCCGGGGCCGAGTCGGATCCGGGATGCGAGCTTTATGTGGTGAACGTTTCGGAGACTGAGCCCGATACCGTATGGGTTACGGAGGTTTGGAGCAACGCAGAAGCTCATGAAGCTTCGCTGCAAGATGACACCACGCGAGCGATGATTCAGCGCGCGATGCCGCTGAACGCCGGTGTGGAATCCATCCCAATCCGTCCGGTTGGCGGGAAGGGAATCAAGTAGCCGCGCGCATACGAGTGAGATGCAAAAGTGCAGTTCTTTTTCGCCAATTCAGTTCGATTCGGGCGATCAGATGCAAAAGTGCAGGCTAAATTCGACAAATCGCCTCTTCATCTGGATTCGTCCCCGAATCAAATGCACTTTTGCAGTTCAGTCGTGAAATACGAGGGTTTAGCGAAATATCACCTGCACTTTTACAGTTGGCTGGCTAGGAAGCGAAGGCCGCTGAACGCAAAAAAGGGGTCGTCCCCAAAGGTAGTAGATCAGTTCGCGGAAATGTTGCATTTCGTGCAGGATTTGGATGTGAAACGGGCCTGTGGAGGTGAAATGTTGCATTTCCTGCAACATTTCCACCCCCAAATTGTCCTGCAGGGCCGGAATGTAGCATTTTGTGCAGCATTTTAGGGAGTATGCGAACGAATCGGCTGAAATTGTTGCACAAAATGCAACATTCTTGCCGGTATCCTGGCCGATTCCCTTTTGGGACAGCCCCATAAAGGCCCTGTTTCGATATGGAACAGGGCCTTTCGTTGTTTAAGCTTGCAGTTCTTTCACGATGCCGCGTACCGCGTCAACCAGCGAAGTTGCCGGCCGGCCCAGCAATGCTTCCAGGTCGCCGCTCGGAACGTCCAGCGCCCCTTCGCGGATTGAGCGCTGGATGGAAACGATGAACGGAACCACCGGTTCCGGCACGCCCGCACCGCGCATGACCTCTGCGTAAGCAGCATCGTCGACGTGCTGAACAGGAACCTCGCGGCCCAGGGCCTCGCCAATGATCCGAGCCAGCTCGGCATGCGTGATCGGCGTGCCCGACAGCTCATAGATCTTGTTTTCATGTCCGTTGCCGGTCAGCACAGCGGCCGCCGCTTGCGCATAGTCCTCACGTGTAGCCCAGCCGACTTTGCCTTCTCCGGCGGAGGTCACGAGCGGCGCTTCGGCTAGAATGCCCTGGATCGTACCGGTTTCGTTCTCAATATACCAGTTGTTGCGCAGGAACACATAAGGAATTCCCGTCTTCGCGATCGCTTCCTCTGTCGCTTTGTGAACAGGCGCCAGCTCCAGTGAATTATGGGCAGCATTTACCACGCTCGTATAAGCGATGAGCTGAACCCCCGCCCGTTGCGCCGCCGCAACGGCCGCCAAGTGCTGGCGGATGCGCGTGTCGTTATCGCCTTGCGTCGATACGATCAAGAGTCGCTCCACGCCGGCAAATGCCGGTTCCAGTGAAGCGGGATCCTCGAAATCCCCTTGGCGTACGTCTACGCCCCGCGCGCCAAGCGCGCGGGCCTTCTCCGGTTCGCGTACGCTCACTGCCAACTGCTCTGCCGGCACCTTAGCCAGCAGCGCCTCAACCACCTTGGCGCCGAGCTGACCCGTTGCCCCTGTCACCAATATCTTCATCCTAGAATCCTCCTTATCGATTGAGTTGCCGTGAAGTCATCGTTGTTATCGTTGTTATCGTTGTTATTGTTCTGCCTGTAACCATTATAGTTACACTAATTCCGGAAGTCAATTCTCATCTCGCAACAACTCCCTTAGCATACCCTCCCGATGATTGACGAACTCTTTCATGATGATATAATGATCGGTCTCTTCCAGCGTGGTCTTCTCGATCCCGTCCGGCGTAAGTTGATACATGAGGCTGTCGGGATACGCCATCAGGATCGGCGAATGCGTGGAAATGATGAACTGGGAGTGGCGTCCGACCAGTTCATGAATCCGCGCCAGCATCGCCATCTGCCGATATGGAGACAACGCCGCCTCCGGTTCGTCCAAGATATACAGGCCGCGCCCGCTGAAGCGGTTCATAAACGCGGCGAAAAACGATTCCCCATGCGACATCGTATGCAGTGATTTCCCGCCGTAGGAGTCGACGATCCGTGGCGGACTAACCCACGCATGATTTTCCTGATCCAGTTTATCGATTTCCGTCGCCAGGTTATAATAGCTCTCCGCCCGGAAAAAGAACCCGTCCCGCGGCCGCATCGGCCCCCTTACGGTACGAAGATAGCGATGCAGCTCGGAGTGGGTCTCGGCCGTCGCGAAGCTGAAGTTCATCGTGCCGCCTTCCGGGTTAAACCCCAATGCGACGGCGATGCCCTCCAGCAGCGTGGATTTGCCCATGCCGTTTTCGCCGACGATGTACGTGACCTTCGGATGGAACTCCAGCTGACCGAGCGACGAGACTGCAGGTAAGTGGAAAGGATAGTCATCAAACGTTGGCACCTCGTCCCGCTGCAGCGTGATCCTCCGCAGATAGGCGTTCAACTCCATCAGACTTCACCGCTTTCCGCATCCAAGCCGCCATGGTACAAGCTATGATAGAACCCGTGTCGCCGCAAGAGTTCCTCGTGCGAGCCCTGCTCAATCAAGCGGCCTTCCTTCAAGACCAGAATCTTGTCGGCCTGGCGGATGGTGTTCAGACGATGAGCGATCACGAAGCTCGTTCTGCCTTGCATCAATCGCTGCAAGCCTTCCTGGATTTTGATCTCCGTCACGGTATCGATGCTGCTGGTCGCCTCGTCCAGCACGAGGATCGACGGATCCGCCAGAATTGCCCGCGCGATGGCCAGCAGCTGTCGTTGCCCTTGGCTGATGCCACCGCCGTCCGCGCCCAGCACCTTATCATAGCCGCCCGGCATCCGCACGATAAAGGAATGCGCATTCGCCAGCTTGGCGGCCTCCTCCACCTCCACATCGGTCGCATCTAGTCGGCCGAAGCGGATATTGTCGCGGATCGTGCCCTGGAAGAGGAACGAATCCTGCAGCACAAACGCCATCTGCGAACGCAGGCTGTCACGCCGAATCGTCCGGATATCGCGGCCGTCGACCGTGATCCTCCCCCGGGAAGGCTCGTAGAAACGCGACAGCAGTTGAATCAGCGTCGTTTTGCCGGCCCCCGTCGGTCCGACCAAAGCGATCGTCTCGCCCAGGTTCGCCGTAAAGCTGATTTCCTCTAACGTATCGCCGTCCTCGTTTCCATTTTCCTCATAAGAGAAGTAAACTCCCGAGAAAACCACCTCGCCCCGCACGGACGACAGCTCCAGCGCCGCTTCTTCGTCGCGGGCTTCCACTTCCTCGTCCAGCACCTCGAACACCCGCTCCGCGCCGGCAATCGCCGACAACAGCGTGTTCCACTGGTTCGCCAGGTCGTTCAGCGGGCGGGTAAACTGCCGCGCGTATTCGACGAACACAACGATTACCCCGACAGTAACTCCGGCGCTCCCGCGTACCGCCAACACCCCGCCGATCCCGGCCACGATCGCGAAACTCAGGTTATTAAGGCCGTTCATCAGCTTCGGAATGAAGCCGGAAATCGTCTGCGCCCAGAAGCTGGAGCTGCGGATCGCCTCATTCCGCTCACGGAAGTCTTGCAGCACTCGCTGCTCTTGAGAGAACGCCTTAATAATCCGCTGCCCCGACAACGTCTCCTCAATGTAGCCGTTCAGGTTGCCAAGATCCTGTTGGCGCCGTTTGTACAGCGGTCCCGTCCGCTTCGTGATCCAGCGCATCCCGGCCATCATTAACGGCACGACGAGGAACGTCAGCAGGGTCAACAGCGGGCTAAGGTACAACATCACGGCGACCGTGCCAACCAGCGTTAATACGCTGGAGAAAATCTGGATTGCCGAGCTGTTCAGCGTCGAGCTGACATTGTCCATATCATTGGTCAGTCGGCTCATGATTTCGCCTTGCTGACGTTTGCCGTAATACGGAATCGGCAGCCGATGCAGTTGGGCGAACAGCTCGGAGCGCATCCGGTACACCGTCTCCTGAGCGATTCCGATCATCCAGATGTTTTGCAGCCAGGACGTGAGCGACGAGCCGGCAAATACCAACGTCAATCCGATCAGGAACATCACCCAAGGTCGGCCCCCGCCTGCCTCCAGATAATCGTCCACCGCCATCCCGACCAGGTAGGGTCCTAGCAGCGCTAATCCCGAGCTGAAGACAACCATCAGCAGGACGGTTGCCAGCCGGGCTTTATGGGCAGATAGGTAACTCCAGATCCGCCCTAGCGTACCTGACCAATTCTTAGCCCGTACCTTGGGCCTTACACCGCCGGGTCCGCCGCCATGGCCGGGTCGGCGCGGCGCAGCCGCCACTGCAGCCGGCGCGTCATTACGGGCCCCGCCGCCCTGTGAGGATGACCCCAACTTCGGGTACGGATGGCGAAACGGTTCAGTGAAGGTCTTGAACGGCATGAGGTTCCGCCTCCTTTCCTTGCTGGGATTCGCAAATCCGCCGGTACAATTCCGAACGCTGCAGCAGTTCCTCATGCTTGCCGCTGGCGATCAGCTGCCCGTCATCCATAAGAAGAATTAAATCCGCCGTAGCGGTCGAGCTGATCTTCTGCGTAATGAGCAGCGTTGTGCAAGAAAGGCGCGAGACTTCCTCCAGCAGAGCCGCCTCCGTACGGACGTCCAGGGCGCTTGTGCTGTCGTCCAGAATCAGGATGGCCGGCTGGCGCACCAGTGCCCGGGCGATCGACAGGCGTTGCTTCTGTCCGCCGGACAGATTCACGCCGCGCTGACCCAGGCGCGTCTCGTAGCCGTGCGGTTGCCGCTCGATCGTCTCGTGGATCTGCGCCTGCCGAGCGGCAGCCTGAATTTGCTCCAGCGTTGATCCCTCACGGCCCCAGGCGATATTCTCCCGGATCGTTCCGGAGAATAACATGACCTCTTGTGGCACATAACCGATGGCGCGGCGCAGCCGTTTCCGATCGAGCTCGCGGATATCGATCCCATCGATGCGAATCATCCCCTCCGTGGGCTCGTACATACCGGGGATCAGCTGCACCAGCGACGATTTCCCCGAACCGGTCGCGCCCATGACGGCGATTCGCTGCCCCGGCTCCGCCGTAAACGATACTCTCTCCAGCACCATCTCCTCGCGTCCTGGATAGCGGAAGGAAACCTCGCTAAACTCGATGCGGCCTTGGATCGGTGATGCTCCCGCTGCTGCCGCCATCCCCGCCGTCCCCCCCATCTCTACTTCCGCCTCGGCATCAACCGACTCCGCCAAAAAAACTTCCCGCTCGCCGACCGGATCTTCCTCCTCAAGCACTTCACGTACCCGTCCGCCCGATGCGGCCCCCCTCGAGAGGGAGCTCATAATCCAGGATAATGCAGACAACGCGCCAATGGTCCGCAGCGAATAGTTGATGACAGCGACCACTTCACCAACGCTGGCACCCCCGTCCGCGATTTCGATCCGGCCGAACCACAGCACCGCAATGATTCCGGCGTTCATGATGAACAACAGGAACGGCATCGTGGTCTCCGTCAGCTTTAACGCGGCGACCGTGCCCTGGCGCAAATCCCGGTTGCGCTGTTCAAAACGCCCGATCTCATGCGACATCCGCACGAACACGCGGATCAGCCGCATGCCGGTCAGATTCTCCTGAATCAGGCCGTTGACGCTGTCCGTGCGCCGCTGCACCGCACGAAATAAAGCGGACGCTTTACGGATCATCCACAACACAAACCCCAACAGCACAGGGACGGTTACCGTCAACAACAGCCCCAGCTTCACATGCACGACCAGAGCCATCACGACGCTCCCGATCACTACCAGCGGCACCCGGGAAGCAAAGCGCAGGCACATAAAGATGACGTCCTGCAGCACCGTGATATCCCCGGTCAGCCGGGTGATCAATGACGAAGCCGCGAAGCGATTAAACACTTCATACGAGAAGGACTGCACCTTCTCGTACAGCTTGTCGCGCAGGTCATAACCAAAACCTTGGCTCACATGCGAGGCGAAGAAGGAACTGGTAATCCCGGCGAGAAACGCCACCAAAGCGCTTGCCATCAGCACCCCGCCCCAAATCCAGGCGACAGACACCTCGTGCTGCCGAATCCCGTGATCGATGATCCGCGAGATGATCAGCGGCTGAATCAACTCCACCGCCAGCTCGATTAGCAGCATGACGATCGCCGAAATGGCGGCGATGCGGTATTTTCTAAAAATAGCGGTCATAACGGACATCCTGATTCCTCCAGTCCGGGTGATTCCGTAAGAATCGCCAAGTTGGTAAACTACACGGTCTTATTATAAAACAGATGGAGGTCTCGCTCTAATACTTTCTGTTATCCGCCTCCAATTCAGCGGTCACTTCGGTAAAGACGGTTTCGGGGGTGACAATCCTTTTGGGCAGCGTGCGCCCTTCCGTCAGTTCCCTCACCGCCTGCATCAAATTCGGCCCGAGGAGGGGATTGCATTCCACCACTGCGTTGATCTTGCCTTCGGCCATGCTCTTCAGCGCCCTGCGCGTCCCGTCGACGGAGATGATCACGATATCCTTCCCCGGCCGGAGCCCGTAAGCCTCAATGGCTTCGATTGCGCCCAGCGCCATATCGTCATTATGAGCGTACAGCACATCCATCTCTCCACCGTGTTCCTGCAAAAAGGAGCGCATGACCTTCTCTCCCTGCTCCAGCGTAAAATCGGCATGCTCACTTTCCAGCACCTTGAATCTCTTATCCCCGAGAACGGTATCCGCAAATCCCCGGCCGCGATCAATGGATGGTGTCGAGCCCTCCGTCCCTTTGAGTTCCACAATTCCGATCGGCCCGGGGCGACCGACCATTTTGTCCAGCAGAAATTTGCCCGCCTTCTTCCCTTCCTCATACAAATCGGATCCGATCAGAGTCACGTAATTGGACGCATCGACCGCTCTGTCGACGATAATGACCGGGATTCCGGCCTCCTCGGCCTCGTTCAGAATCGGTACCCATCCGGTTTGAATGACCGGAGCGATCGCGATCACATCGACCTTCCGCGAGATAAAGCTGCGGACCGCCTCAAACTGCTTCTCCTGCGATTGCTCGGCATTTTCAAACAGCAGCTCGATGCCTGCCTCTTTAGCCGCTGTCTTGATCGATTGGCTATTCGCGTTCCGCCAGTCGCTCTCCGAACCGAGCTGGGAGAACCCCAGTACAATATGGTGTTTCGTTGCAGCCGGCTCTCCAGACGACAGCTCCGGGCCGGAGGTCACATAGGTCGTGGTTGTTGGATCCGCTTCGACGGGGACCGAAGTCTCCTCTGCGGTTCCAGCCCGGCAGCCGGAGAAGATGAACAGCAGAGCAAGCAGGACCAGAAGAGGCATCGATTTCAATAATGTGGAACGATGGCGCCTAAGCATAACTCGTCTTCCCCCTATTTCGTGATCTCCCATTAACCGGAAGCTTATCACAAGCGATTTCATCGGAAAAGAGCAAAAAAACCTGAGCGTTTCGTCTCAGGTTTTTTCCGTAATCCTCCCCGTTCATTTCCTTACCCTCGTTCGGCTAACCGCCGCTCGCCCAGCAGCCTCTGCAGCAAGATAAACAGCAGGAGCAGTACGCCGATCACGATCCGCGTCCACCAAGAGCTGAGGGTCCCTTCAAAGCTAATAATCGTCTGAATCACGCCCTGGATCATGACCCCAAAGAAAGTGCCCACAACATACCCGACGCCGCCGGTAAGCAGCGTTCCGCCGATTACCACCGCGGCGATCACGTCCAGCTCCATCCCGTTCGCGTGGAGCCCGTAGCCGGACAGCATATAGAACGTGAACACAACGCCGGCCAACGCGGAGCAAAGTCCGCTGAAGCCGTAGACCATCAATTTCGTGCGGGCTACCGGCAACCCCATCAGCAAGGAGGACGCCTCGCTCCCCCCGATGGCGTACGTGTTACGGCCGAATTTCGTGTAATGGGCCAGATAAATCCCAAGGGCGACCACCACCAAAGCGATGATGACGCTAATAGAGACGAATTGATCGCCCGGCAGCTTGATCTTCGTCTGGGCCGCCGCCGTGTAGAAGGCATTATCGATCGTAATCGTATTAATGCTGATGACGTAGCATAAGCCCCGAGCCAGGAACATCCCTGCCAACGTCACGATAAACGGTTGGATGTTGAAATAATGGATCGCCGCCCCCATCGCCGTTCCGAATATCGTCCCCATGATCAGAACGAGCAAAATCACAAGCGCGGGCGGCCAACCCTGCTGCAGCAAGCTCGCGGAAACCATCGTCGTCAGGGCGATCACCGAGCCGACGGACAAATCGATCCCGCCGGATACGATCACGAAGGTCATGCCGACCGCGGTAATGAGCAGAAAGGCGTTATCGATCAGCAGGTTGAGCAACACTTGCCCGGAGAAAAATCCCGTATACCGGAACGAGCCGGCGACGAACATCAACAGAAACAAACCGATCGTTACCCCTAACGGAATGTAATTACGTTTAAGCATGCGGCTTCACCCCCGATTTCGCCGCAGCCGGCGTTCCTGGTTTCCGTTTCCCGCCCAGGGCGGCCCGGAATTGATCGGATTGGATCAAACAAACCGCAAGAACGACAACCGCCTTGACGACCAGCGTGATCTCTGGCGGTACGCCCACCATGTAAATCGTTGTCGTCAGCGTCTGAATAATGAGCGCCCCCACCAGCGTCCCCGCTAAATGGAATCGGCCCCCATTTAAAGAGGTCCCGCCGACGACCACAGCTAAAATCGCGTCCAGCTCGTACCATTGCCCGGCATTGTTGCCGTCCGCGCTCGAAACGTTGGAGCTGAGCAGCAAACCCGCCATCCCCGCGCATAAGCCGCAGAATGAATACACAGCCAAGGTCACCGTCCGTGACCGGACACCCGCTAACCGGCTGGCTGTGGGCTTACACCCGACCGCCTCGATAAACAGCCCCAGCGCGGTTTTGCGGGTCAACAAGGAGGCAATCGCAAATACGGCTGCAACCACAAAGATCGAAAACGGCAGAGATAACCAAAATCCTGCCCCCAGATACTGATACTTCGAGCTCTGTACCGTGATGATTTGCCCGTTCGTAATCAACTGCGCAATCCCTCGCCCAGCCACCATCAGGACCAAGGTGGCAATGATCGGCTGGATGCCGATCCGGGAGACCAGAAATCCGTTCCAGAGGCCCAGCGCGGCGGACAGAACCAGCGCGAGGCCGACGGCGGACAGTACGGAAATCAAGCTATTCGGGTCAGATGCCCGGCTAATCTGCAAGCAGGCCATCGCTCCCGCAATGGCTACGACCGAGCCGACCGACAGGTCGATGCCTCCGGTTGCGATCACCAGCGTCATACCAATCGCCACGAGAATCAGCGGAGAGCCAAAATTCAGGATGTCGATTACACTGCCGTACAGATGACCGTCCCGCACTTTGATCGAGAAGAAGTCCGGCGAATAGATCAAGTTGAACAAGAGCAACAAGGCGAGCACGAGCAAAGGCCATACCAAACGATGTTTTCTCATCCCTTCTCCCCTCCGGCGATCGCCTGCATCACCTGTTGCTGATTCATTTCGGCACCGCTCATTTCCTTCACCTTGCGGCGATCGCGGAGCACGGCAATCCGATCGCTCACGCGCAGCACCTCCTCCAGCTCAGAGGAGATGAACAATACGCTCATCCCCTTCTCCGCCAGCGTCAATACCAGCTTCTGAATTTCCGTCTTGGCGCCGATGTCGATCCCGCGGGTTGGCTCATCCAGAATGAGCAGCTTGGGCTCGGTCACCAGCCACCGGGCCAGCAGAACCTTCTGCTGGTTGCCGCCGCTCAGGTTACGGATCAATTGCTCCGAATCAGATGGATGAATATTCAAGAGGCGGATATACTCCTCCGCGATTTCCTCCTGGCATTTGCGCGGAATCGCGCGGAACCAGCCCTTCGCCGCCTGAAGCGCCAATACGATATTTTCCCGGACTGTCAAATCGTCAATTATGCCTTCCTTCTTCCGATTCTCGGAGCAAAAGGCGATACCTTCGTCAATGGCCTGACGGGGGGAGTGAATACTCCCTCCACTGCCGGCCATTTGGAGGCTTCCCTGATCGTGCCGGTCGGCCCCGAAGAGGAGACGGGCCAGTTCAGTCCGGCCGGAACCAAGCAAGCCGGCCAATCCGACAATCTCCCCCTGGTGAATTTGCAAATCAAAGGGCTCGATCGACCCTTGCTTACCCAATCCCGCCGCGTTCAGCAGTAATTGACCCGCCGGCCTGCCGCTGGCCTCCGCCGAACTAGGGAATTCCTCCAGCATCTCCAGTTCTTTGCCGATCATCTTCGACACCAGCTCAATCCGCGGAAGCTCATTCACGAGGTATTCTCCCATGAACTCCCCGCCGCGAAGGATCGTAATGCGATCGGAGATTTCGTAAACCTGATCCAGAAAATGCGTGACGAACAAGATCGCCAGCCCTTGCTCCTTCAGCTTCCGCATAATCGCAAATAATTGTCGGACCTCGCTCTGATCCAGGCTGGAGGTTGGTTCATCCAGGATCAGCACTTTGGCGGAAATGCTAAGCGCCCGCGCTATGGCAATCAACTGCTGAACCGCGACCGAATAAGATTCGAGCGGACGGGTCACGTCAATGTCCAGATGCAGCCTCTCCTTCAGCAGACGCTCCGCGTTCCGGTTCATCTCCTTCCAACGAACCCGGCCGAACCGGTAAGGCTCGTGGCCGATATAAATATTTTCCGCGACAGACAAGTTCGGGCATAAATTGATCTCCTGATAAACCGTGCTGATGCCGGCAAGCTGCGCCTCCTGCGGACTATGCACCCTGATCGGCGCCCCTGCCATCTCCACAAGGCCTTGATCCGCGGCGTAAACCCCGGTCAACACCTTGATCAAGGTCGATTTGCCGGCGCCGTTCTCGCCCATCAACGCATGCACCTCACCGGGAAACAGCCGAAAATTCACATTTTTCAGTGCTTTTACGCCGGGAAACGTTTTATGGATCCCCGACATGTGCAGAATCGGTTCCATAGATTCCATATCCTTCATCTCGCTTAATATTTCCGGTTAGGCAGCTCACGCTTGGCATCTTCGGACGTAAACACGCCTTCTTCGGTCACGATCCGCTTTTCGATCTCCTTACCGTCAACGACATCCTGAACGGCTTGCATCAGCTGAGGTCCGAGCAGAGGATTACATTCCACGATAAAATTGATCTTACCTTCACTGGCCGCAACGAACCCGTCCTTAACCCCGTCCACCGTGATAATGAGGATATCTTCGCCCGGCTTCAATCCGGCCGCTTCAATCGCTTGGATGGCTCCTAGTCCCATGTCGTCGTTGTGGGCGTAGAGCACATCGATCTTCTTATTCGCCTTCAGGAAGGACTGCATGACCTCTTTCCCCTTCGCCCGGGTAAAGTCCCCCGTCTGCGAGGCGATCACCTTCAGATTGGGATTCGATGCAATCACTTCTGCAAAACCCTTCTGGCGGTCAATCGCCGGCGCGGAACCGGTCGTTCCCTGCAGTTCCACGATGTTGATTTCCTCGGTCGAATCTTTGAATTGATCCACCAGCCATTGTCCGGCCCGGCGTCCCTCCTCCACGAAGTCGGAACCGATGAACGTCTTGTACAGCGAATCATCCGGAGAATCGACGGCTCGGTCCGTCAAAATGACCGGAATCCCGGCGTCCTTCGCTTCCTTCAGCACAGTATCCCAACCCGACTCCACCACCGGCGAAAAAGCGATGACATCCACTTTCTGCTGGATGAAGGTACGAATGGCTTTAATCTGGTTTTCTTGCTTCTGCTGGGCGTCGGAGAACTTCAGTTCGAAGCCTGCCTCTTTGGCCGAATCCTGGATCGATTTCGTGTTCGCCGTTCTCCAGCCGCTCTCCGCGCCAACCTGTGAAAATCCAAGCACGATCTGTTTGCTCTCCGCCGTTGTGTCCTTCGCGTTTTCCGTCGTTGTGTTGCTTGCCGAATTGGATTGCTCCGCTTGTTTGCCGCCGTTATTCGCCGGCTCCTGGGCATTCCCGCCCGACCCGCTGCCGCCGCATGCAGATGCAAAGAGCAGCAACAAGGATGTCGCAACAATCAGTCCGGATTTTTTGAAAGAAACCATTTCAAATTCCTCCCCTTTTTGGTCACCATCGTCTGGCGTGATCCGATTATAAAACGCTTACATAACTCTGTGATACGGAGATTCATCGCCGACGTTTGCGTTTTCTTTCGCTTCTATTCCACACGGCGGCCTGTCCAGTTTGTTTTTTTGCGGTGCTCCTTTGTTTTCTTATGAATGATTGCGTTTTCAAGGGGGTTGCTTCATAATATGGGATCAAAAGAGCCCTTCTTGAAAGGCAGGCCACTCATGAAGCTGATCAATTGGATCTCCTCCAGCCTGCGCGCGAAGCTCCTCCTGATGTTCCTGTTCCTGACGGTCATTCCGCTCATCACCATCGGGTTGGTCGCTTATCAGAAGTCTTACAACACGGTCTACGAGAACAGCAAAGCCAGCGCAGTGCTCACGGCAGATCAACTGGCGCGAAGCCTGGGAACGTTGTTCACCGACAGCAGCAAATTGCTTGAACTCGGCAACCACTCGCAGGTGCTGCATTTTCTCTACTCGCAAAACGACACCTATGAGGATGCCAAAGAGATCCTGCGGACGATCGACTCCTACCGTCAAACCTACAAATATGAAAGTGTCCTGAATATCACCATGATCAACCTGTACGGGAGGGGTATCAGCGAGCGGCGTGGTGTATTTGTGCTGGATAAAAACCCGCTGCGGAATCCCCATTTCGCCTATTTAATCGACAATCCCGATGTCGTGCTCACCGTCCCTCCGCTTGACGCCCTGATGTTGGACCATCCCGACGGACTTCAGGAGAAGCCCGCCATTTCGATCATGGCCGCCGTCAAACAGCGAATTACGCATGAAACGATCGGCTTCATTGTCATCGATGTGGATGCTTCGGCGGTCAGCCGGTTCTGCGACGAGGTCAAGGTGGGCGAAACCGGGTTCTTCTATATCGTCGACGCCAGCGGACGTCCGATCTTCATGCCCACCGGGCTCGTCCCGGATCAAGTCCTGCCGGAACGGGACATTCTGGCCCGAATGGCCACCGGCGCTTTGAGCAGCTATGTCGATAAATCGGGCGGAGGGCCGAAGTTTATTTTCGCCTCCTCCCCGCAAGCGGCAGGCTGGAAAATCATCGGCCAGGTCCAATTACGCGAAATCGTCAAAGAGGCCGATTCGATTCGGCAGTTAATCATTGTCAGCGTAGCGCTGAGTCTCTTCTTTGCCGTGTCATTGCACTTCTTCATCTCCTCCCGGCTCACGCGTCCGCTCAAGCTGTTGAAGAACAAGATGAAGCTGGCAGCCTCCGGCTTTCTGGAGTCGAAGGTCACGCCTGCAGGCAACGATGAAGTCGCTGAGTTGGGGCGCAGCTATAACATTATGCTGGGGAAAATCAAGGCTCTGCTCGAGCAAAGCATCCGGGAACAGGAAGAAATCAAAAAGGCGGAATTGCGTGCCTTACAAGCCCAAATCAACCCTCACTTCCTGTACAATACGCTCGATTCGATCTTGTGGATGGCGGAGGCGGGCAAGAACGACCGGGTCATCACGTTGGTGCAATCGCTCTCCCGGCTGTTTCGCATCAGCTTAAATCGCGGACGCGACTGGATCCCCCTGGAGAAGGAGATCGAGCACGTCCACAGCTACCTGATCATCCAGCAGATGAGGTATCGCGATATTTTGGAGTACCGGATCGAGGTGGAGCCGCATCTTCTCCCCTGTTCTGTTCTCAAAATGACGCTTCAACCGATCGTCGAAAACGCGCTGTATCACGGCATCAAAAATAAGCGGGGCAAAGGAATGATCACGGTATCTGCTCAGGAATCCGGGGAGCGCGAACTTCAGTTAACCGTACGGGACAACGGATGCGGAATGCCTCCCGATAAACTCGAACGGCTGCGCCGCGATTTGCTGAACGGACGCCTGCCCGTGGAAACCGGCGAAGAAGTATCGGGCGGCTTTGGCCTGCATAACGTTCACCAGCGGATCAAGTTATTTTACGGAGAATCCTATGGGGTCCAGATTGACAGTGCGGCCGGAGAAGGTACTACGGTAACGATATCCATTCCAAGGGGAAAAGAGGAATGACCGATGATGAAGAAAGTGCTGCTCGTCGATGATGAGATTCTCGTCAGGGAGAACATACGGGATTGCATTCCGTGGGAACGGGAAGGGTTCGATTATCTCGGCGACGCTTCCGACGGAGAGATGGCTTTGCCGATGATCGAGCAGTTGCAGCCCGATATCTTGATCACCGATATCAAAATGCCGTTCATGAACGGCCTGGAGTTATGCCATGTGGTGCGCGCCAAATTTCCTCAGATCAAGATCATTATCTTGAGCGGTCACGGGGAATTCGATTATGCGAGAAAAGCGCTTAGCCTTGGCGTTGAGGAGTATTGTCTGAAGCCGATCAGCGCCTCGGATCTGGTGGAGCTGCTTCACGGGGTAAGCCACAAGATCGATAGGGAGCGAAGCGAGAAGGAGCAGCTCGAGGGCTTGATGCGGCGTGAGCTGGAGAAAGCCGGGAATTCACGGCATAAGCTGTTAAGCGATTTATGCGGAGGTCTGTTATCGGCGCCTGAAGCGATTCAAACGGCCGAAACCTTGTCGGTTTCGCTGGTCGCCCGCTGGTATGCCGCAGCGATCGTCGATCTGCGTCCGGCGGAGCCTTCGAACGTAGAATTCGAGGCCGCGGGCTGTCCGGAATGGAACACTGTACTAGAGTACATTCAGAAGGCCTGTGACCACGGCCAAATGCTGCAGTACCCGGCCAGCCGAACAAAGCAGGTCTATATCGTCAAAGGGGATACGGAGGGGGCGCTCAAGCAGACACTGGAGCCCTTCCGGCGCATACTGGCCCTCTTCGAAGAGCCGACCTGTCGCTTCCCGCTATTCCTTGGACTCGGTTCGGGGCATGAGCGCATCCAGGGCATCCACCTTTCTTTCCTTGAAGCCGAGGAATCGCTATATTGGCAGCGCCTTACGCGGCAAAACCGGCAAAACCTGCTGGAGGTGACGCGCAGCTCCATTCAGCATAGTATTTTGCTGGACCGGCAGGCCTTCGTTCGCTTTCTCAAGATCGGAACCTCCCGGCACCTGTCGTCCTTTATCCCTGAATTCGCTGCCGTCCTTCAGTCCGTGGATTGGAATGCCTCTTTGACCGGCTACTACATCTTGAACGACCTGACGCTGGAGGTGGTCAAGATTGCCGAGGAGTCCATCCGGGGACCCGGGGATTCGGGTCAAAGCCTTCGTTCGTTTCAGGGGCGGATTGAAGCGGTAGGCTGCTGGGATGAGGCTTGCGCTTATTTGACCCACCTGGTGGAACAATTCTGGCTGTGGCGCGCCAGGTCCGCCGATCGTTACGCTGATTTACTTCATCGGGTGAAGGATTATATCGCCGCCAATTATGACAAGGGCTACATTTCCCTGCAGCATGCCGCCGAGCATATCAGCATGAGTCCAAGCCACCTTAGCAAAATCTTCAGTCAGGAAACCGGTCAAACGTTTATTGAGTTTCTGACGGAAACACGGATTCGCAGAGCGATGGAGCTGCTGCAGTCGACGCAATGCAAAACGTATGAAATCGCTTGTCAGGTCGGCTATAGCGATGCGCATTATTTCTCGAACCTATTCAAACGGGTGACCGGGATGACGACAACCGAATTCCGTAAACACGGCACGATGTCCCCCGCCCGGACCAACGTTCGCGTCGCAAGGGGGGAACCGCATGATCATGCCGTTTCAGGGTCGTTGGAATAAACGCTCGATCGAGATCGCTTGGTTGGGAAGGCTGGTGAGCGGACGCACCTTGGGGCTGGCGTTGGGTTTGGTATTGGCGCTGGTGCTCACGGGATGCCAGGGGGCTCCGGTGTCCGAAACGGAAGGCGGAGATGCAAGCCAAGTGGGCTCGACTGCCGCCCCCGCAGCCGTCCTTCCCTCTTCCACTTCGACTAAACTTCAAGCGCCAAAGTACATTTTCGGCATCATCTATCCGATGGCGCATCCTTTTTACGAGGAGGTCACCCGTCTTGCAGAAGAGGCGGGCTCCCCCGAGAACGTGAGGCTTGTCGTCAGAGCCCCCGATGCGGTGAGCGTGGAGCAACAAATCCATATGATGGAGACGATGATTCAACAGCAAGTTGACGGCATCGCGATTTCGCCAATTGATTCTGGCGCGTTGACCCCGGTGATCAACAAGGCGGAGGACGCTGGAATTCCCGTCATTTGCTTCGAATCGGACGCTCCGGACAGCCGGCGTTCGGCTTATATCGGCACGAACAATGTGGAGGCCGGAGCGGAAATGGGCCGCGTGATCCAGAAACGGATGAAAGATAAAGGCATGGTGCTCGTCGCGTCCGGCGTTTCGTCCATGAGTCAGAACCAGGATCGGCTGCAAGGGCTGCTGGACTTCTTACATGATAAAACGAATATTCAAGTGCTGGAAGTACGCCATAACGAAGGCGACGACGGCAAAGCGTTGATCGACCTGGAGGCGATGATTGACGCCCATCCCCACTTCGATGCCTTCATCTCCGTTGATCTCACCTCCAGCTCTGCCTCGGTGCTTGTCTGGAAAGCGATGGGGCTAAGCCGTTATGCCGTTGCTTTTCATATGACGCCGGAAATGAAGGAAGGCTTGCGCAACGGACAGATCACCTCCGTGCTTTCGCAGAATGAAGAGGGCTGGGGCGGGTTGCTGGTCGGTCAATTGCTTCGGTTAGCCCGCGGCGAGCCGGTTCCGGCCTTTACCGATACTGGCCGGACGGTGATCGACGGCTCATCGGAGGCGTTGACGTCCAAACCGAAGTAAATCGAGTAGCAGGGGGTGACTACCCCT
>NZ_JALPRK010000025.1 GCF_023195895.1 Paenibacillus mellifer | reverse complement strand
TTTCATGAAGGCTGAACGTTAGCATTTCGATCCAGCTTACCGCCCCATCCGGCTAAACCGGAATCCGGACTACTCCACCCTCGAAATGAGGACCTGCGGACGCAACTCCTCAATCCGCGTACGCTCGGCCAAATCTTCGGAAAAGGCAGTCGCGCTTCCCGAAGCTACGCCTGCGCGGAACGCATCCATCAGGTCCCCGCCCATGGCGAGCGTCCCCGAGAAGCCGGCGATCATCGAATCGCCGGCTCCCACGGAGTTGCGCACCTTGCCGGGAGGGACGTTCGCATGGTAAACCTCGGCGCCGCGAATCAGCAAAGCGCCTTCACCGGCCATCGAAATCAATACATGCTGCGCCCCTTCTTCAAGCAGCCGGCGACCGTAAGTAATCAACTGTTCTCGCGTCTCAATAACCACGCCAAACAGCTCGGCGAGTTCATGATGGTTCGGCTTTACGAGCAGCGGCTGGTACGCCAGCGCCCGGCGCAGCGGTTCGCCCGTAGTGTCGATGACGAATTCGGCTCCTTGGATTCGGCACTTGCGGATCAGCCGCTCATAGAAATCGCCGGGAAGCGACGGAGGCAGGCTGCCGGCCAAGATGACAAGGTCGCCTTCCCTCAGGATGGACAGCTTCTCCACTAATGCATCGGCTTCTTCCCCCGTAATGGCCGGCCCCCCGCCGTTAATCTCCGTCTCCTCGCCATGCTTGAGCTTAATATTGATACGGGTATCTCCGCCGCCAATGCGAACGAAATCGGCGTTAATCGCCTCATTCCGCAGAAATCCTTCAATGAAGTCGCCGGTAAATCCGCCGAGAAACCCCATTGCGGTCGTGTCTGCCCCAAGCCGCTTCAGAACGCGCGAGACGTTAATGCCCTTCCCGCCGGGCAGCTTCAGGTCTCGTGTCATGCGATTCAGTTCGCCGAGCTGCAGACCGTGTACTTCCACGATATAGTCGATGGAAGGATTCAAGGTGATGGTGTAGATCATCATGTGTTTATCCTCCGATAAGGTTAGTTATATCCTCGATGGGTTTGCGCCAGCGTTCCGGAACTTGCTCCGCAATGAGCGCCGCCCGCTCCAACCCCATTATCCTGGTGAAAGCGACGTTCCCGATTTTGCTGGAATCGGCAAGAATATAGGTTAGCGAGGAGAGCTCACTCGCGCGGCGTTTCAACGCCGCTTCCTCCGGGTCTGGCGTCGTGTACCCCGCATCGGGGTGAATCCCGTTCGCCCCGAGAAAACACCGGTCAAAACGAAAACGTTCCAGGTTTTCCAGGGCCAAGCCGCCGACCAATGCTTTCGTGCGTTTTTTGGCCAGGCCGCCGAGCAGATAGCTTGGAATATCGGCCTCCAGCAGCGCATCCATCTGCGGCAAGCCGTTCGTAACGACAGTGATCGACTTTCCTTTCAGAAAAGGGATCATAGCCAAGGTCGTCGTTCCGGCGTCCAGATAAATCGCCTCACCGCCGCGCACCAGACCGGATGCCAACTCGGCAATCTTTTGCTTTTGGGGGACGTTTACGGCTGATTTCTCCGCCATCCCCGGCTCCAGCCCCCCGGACATGGCCGGCAACGACGCACCGCCATGGACTCTCCGGAGCAGCCCTCGCTCTTCCAAATCCGCCAAATCGCGCCTCACGGTAGACTCAGAAGCTTCAAGCAACGTGCAAAGCTCCTGGAGCTTGACGATGCCCTTCTCCTGCAGCCGCCGCAGAATCCGGCGATACCTCTCCTCGTTTAACATCTTTCCCCCTCCCAACTACAAACATCGTATCATAAACACCGCAAATATCAATCAAAACCTTTCATAAACGATCATATTCAATCAATTCACTCATCGCCGCATGAAAAAACTCTGCCCAAATCAGGACAGAGTCATATTCGTCTATTCTATTGACTTGGCGCAATGCCTTTGATCAGCAATTCTGTCCATTGGGCGGTATAAGGGAGAATCTTCGAGTAGATATGCGGGCTGGATATCCCTTCAACCAAAGCTTGGAAATAAATCAGTAGAAATTCATCCGAATATTTCAGATCCACTTTGCCTTCCTTGCGCCCGCGATGGAATAAATCCAACATCATGCTATAGCTCTCCTTGACATATTGCTGCATGATCTGGGATACGCCGTCATCGTCCTTCTTCGTAAAATAATCCATTAAATCGATATAAAATTGCTTATTGATTTTATCCAAATGATTGATTTTGTTCAGGCTCATGGCAATGATGGTTTCTTCGAAGGGCTTGTTTTCGGCCATGATGGCTCGGGCCGTATCCCACATTCGGCTTAAAAAGTACGTGAATACCTCGTGGATCAGGTTTTCTTTGCTTCCAAAATATTTAAAAACCGTCGTTTTGCCGACATTGGATTGTTTCGCGATCTCATCCATCGTTAGATTTGCGATCCCGGCATCGGTATTCATCAAGTTAAACGTCGCTTCCAAAACTTGCTTTTTCTTCTCTTGGGTCCTCTTTTCAAAACCGTTCATTTCTCATTCCTGCTTTCCTACTGTGTTGAATTAAAAATAAATATGGGCTGCTTAGTTCATAACTTTTCTACATATTATTATAGACCGAATATTATGAATCATCAAACAAACCATAGTTCTAAATTTTGTTTTTTTAAATTGACTGGTCCGATAAAAAGAGTTATAACTGAATCTGTAAATGAACTTTGGTTTAAAACAAGGTGATAAATCGCAAATAAATGAACTATAATTAACTCTACAGTTCATTATTACTCGAAGTTAAGCCTTGCTTTTTAAACTGGAAAGCACGTTACTAAAACTGTGATGAAGGAGTTTTAGTGCTATGAAGGAAATTGTAAAAGTGCAGGGCTTACAAAAAAAGTTCGGGAAATTCAAAGCCTTACGTGACGTGTCGTTCACGGTGAACGCCGGGGAGGTCATCGGCTTTATCGGGCCAAACGGTGCGGGGAAATCGACTACGATACGGACTTTGCTCGGAATCATTAATCGAGATGCCGGGGAGGCTAAAATCTTTGGCAAAGATGTTTGGCACGATAGCCTTGAAATTCATAAACGAATTTCTTATGTTCCGGGGGATGTGGCCCTTTGGGGCAGCCTCACCGGCGGCGAAATCATCGATTTATTTATTAAATTGCACGGCGGCGGAGACAAGAGTAAGCGCGATTATTTGATTAAACGTTTTGAATTGGATCCTAAGAAGAAGGCCAAGGGCTATTCCAAAGGAAATCGACAAAAAGTCGGATTGATTGCGGCTTTGTCCGTCGATTCCGATTTGTATATCTTCGACGAGCCCACTTCCGGTCTGGATCCGTTGATGGAAGCGGTCTTCCAAGAAGAAGTTGAGAAAATCAAGCGTGCGGGGAAAGCCATTTTGCTGTCCTCCCATATATTGAGCGAAGTGGAGCGTCTGGCCGATAAGGTGGTGATCATCCGGCAAGGCAAAGTGGTTGAAACCGGGACATTGGAAGAATTACGTCACTTAACCCGTTCTACGGTCACGATGGTAACCGAAGGTGATGTGGCCCGGATGGCTTCCGTTAACGGGGTCCATGATTTCAAGCAAACCGGGAATCAAGCGACCTTCTCGGCGGATAATGCATTTATCAATGATATTTTGTCCGAAGCGGCAAAATTGGGCGTCAAAAAGTTCGAATCGGTGCCGCCTACGCTTGAAGACTTATTCATGCGTCATTACGAAGTCTAAGAGTGGGAACGGAGGATACGATCATGCAGGAGAAATTTGCACGTTGGGATACCCTGTTTATTCAATATCTGAAACGGGATTGGAAAAAAATCGGGATCTGGATTTTGGGGTTAGGCTTGTTTTCGGCTGCTTATGTTCCGGCTTTTGAAGAAATCGGCAAGGGGCAAGGTTTGCAGGGGATGTATGAGACTTTGCAAAATCCTGCCATGATTTCCATGGTTGGTCCGACACCGGTTGAGACCGCGGCGGATTACACTTTAGGAGCCATGTATGCACACGAAATGTTATTATTCTGCGGTTTGTTCGCGATGATTATCGCCGCTTTGCATGTGGTAAGCCATACGCGCAAAGAGGAGGATTTGGGACTTACGGAACTCGTCCGCTCCTTCCGAGTAGGTCGACAAGCCAATTCTTTTGCGGTGATTTCCGAAGTCGTCATGATTAACATTATACTCGCTCTCGTCATTGGCGGAATTATGACCAGCTATGGCGTAGACACGATTTCGGCCGAAGGGTCGTTTTTGTTTGGCGCATCCATCGGGATGGCCGGGATCCTGGGAGCCGTGATTGCCTTGGTGATGGCGCAAATTATGCCGACCTCATCCGCCGCAACGGGGGCATCGCTCGGGATTGTAGGCTTGCTTTATATTTTTCGAGCCGGAACGGATGTGTCGAACGCCGACTTCTCCATGATCAATCCGATGGGTTGGACTTATCTGACTTATCCATTTACGGAGAACAATGGGGTACCTCTCATTTTAGCTGCGGCCTTCAGCATTATTGTCGTGATCATCGCTTTTGCGCTTGAAGGCGGTCGGGATATGGGGGCCGGTTATTTGCCCGAACGAGAAGGCCGGGAGTCGGCAAAAAAATCATTGCTGTCCGTACCCGGCTTGTTTACCAAGCTGAACAAAGGCGTAATGATCAGTTGGCTGATTGCTTTCGTCATCATGGGAGCGGCCTATGGTTCGATTTACGGAGATATGCAGACCTTCCTTGAAAGCAATGAAATCATGAGTCAAATGTTTACGATCTCCGGCGTTTCCATCGAAGAAGCCTTTACCGGGACCATTATGATGGTCATGATCGGATTGGTTTCCATTTTACCGATTGCCATCGTGAACAAACTTTTCGCGGAGGAATCGCGGTTGCATTTAAGCCAGCTTTATGCGACAAAAGTGACGCGGGCTAAACTCTATTGGACGAGTGTCGTTTTAGCCGTCGCTGCCGGAATCGTTGGCATTTTGCTGGCTTCAAGCGGACTTGGCGGGACGGCCATTACGGCCATGGGGGACGATTCGCGCATGAGCATGGGGGATTTTTTCGCTGCCGGCTATAATTTCCTGCCTTCGGTATTGTTCTTTACCGGACTTGCCGCCCTCGCTTTAGGTTGGGCTCCACGACTAGGCAAAGCCGTTTATGCTTATCTTGGCTATTCATTTGCCTTAAACTACTTTGGCGGCATATTGGATTTGCCGGAATGGTTCTCGAAAACCGCCGTCCAAAGTTGGATCCCGCGAATGCCGGTAGATCCGTTCGATGCGGCAACTTTTATTTCGCTCACGGCCATCAGCATTGCCTTGATGGGATTAGGCTATATGGGATACCGCAAACGGGACATGGTTGAAGGATCTTAGCCGTCAACGAATAAGACGGGTCATTTGATTCTAGTCAAATGACCCGTCGATGTTTATTTCACCATCGCCAGCGCCAGCCCGTCATACGCCGGCAGCAGCGTGCTGATCAACCGCCCGTCCCGGGCGATCATTTCATTGAACCTGCGCATCGCCTGCACCGACGGCCCGTTTTTGTCCTCGTTCAGCGTCCGGCCGCGCAGCAGGATATTGTCTCCGGCAATCAGCGCTCCCGGTTTCGCCAGCTTGATGGCATATTCGAGATAGTTGGGGTAATTTTCCTTGTCGGCATCAATAAAAAAGAAATCAAAACGCTCCCCCCGTTGCTCCAGAGTTTGCAGGCTGTCGAGCGCAGGTCCGACCCTATACTCCGCAACCTGCCCGAATCCGGCCTCGCGCAAGTTGGCCCGCGCCAACTCGGCGTTCTCCTCCTTCAGCTCCAGCGATAGGAGCCGCCCGTCCGCAGGCAATCCCCGCGCCAGACAAATTCCGCTATACCCGCCCAGCGCACCGATTTCCAGCACGGCTTTGGCTCCGGCCAGCTTGACCAGCAGCGTCAGCAGCCGCCCGTACCCCGGCGCGATCGAAACGTCGCGCATCCCGCTGTCCACGATGGATTGGGTCACCCGCTCCAGCACCTCGTCCTTGTCATATAGTCCATCACCGTATTGTTCCGGCGTCAGCATCACGATCTTCCTTTCATCCGATCATTCCTTATATAAGAACCGTTTGTAACTTGCAGGACATTGGCCTATACTGAATTGTATGGTTTTTCCGTTATTCTCACAAGTCTAAGTGAAGCTGGAGTGATTGACTTACCTATGGCTGGACCTTTGCAATTGATCGCAACCGCCCCAATGGGCCTGGAAGCCGTTGTGGCGCGAGAATTAAAGGATTTAGGATACGAAGACACGGTCGTGGAGAACGGGCGGGTCCATTTTACAGGAGATCTGATCGACATCTGCCGCTGCAACTTGTGGCTCAGAACCTCGGATCGCGTACTCATCAAAATGGGCGAGTTTACCGCGGTCACGTTCGACGAGCTGTTCGAAGGCACGAAAGCGTTGCCTTGGCAGGATTTTATCCCGGCTAACGGGGAATTTCCGGTAGAAGGCCGCTCCCACAAATCGCAGCTTAGCAGCGTGCCGGCTTGCCAGGGGATCGTCAAAAAGGCGATCGTCGACAAGCTGCAGCAAGCGTATCATACGGAATGGTTTGAAGAAACCGGACCGCGTTATGTCATCGAAGTGATTTTACTGAACGACAAAGCATTGTTGACGCTCGACACCACCGGCCCGGCGCTGCACAAGCGCGGCTACCGCAAGCATGCGACGGAGGCGCCGCTGAAGGAAACGATGGCGGCAGCGATGATCCTGCTGAGCCGCTGGAATCAAAACCCGGCGCGGCCGTTCTACGACCCGTGCTGCGGATCGGGCACGCTGCCGATCGAGGCGGCGATGATCGCCTGGAACATCGCGCCGGGCCTCCGGCGTACGTTCAATTCTGAACGTTGGCCGGTCGTGCCGGAGGAACTGTGGCAGCAGGCGCGCGACGAGGCGATCGACGCGGTGCGGGACGATGTCCCGCTCCACATCGCCGGCAGCGACATCGACCCGGAGGCGATCGAGATCGCCAAGGCGGCGGCCAAAAGCGCCGGGCTGGCGAACGAAATCCAGTTTACCTGCTTGCCTGCGGTGAGAGTCCAGCCGCAAGGCGATTACGGCGTCATGATCACGAACCCGCCCTACGGGGAGCGGATCGGCGAAGAGAAGGAAGTCCGCAAGCTGATCGCCCAACTCGGGCGAGTGATGGCCGGGCTGCCGACATGGTCCTTCTTCGCGCTCACTCCGACCAAGCAGTTCGAGCACGACTTCCAGCGTAAAGCGGACAAGCGGCGCAAGCTGTTCAACGGACGCATCGAATGCCAATATTTGCAGTACCTCGGGCCCCTTCCTCCGCGCCATTAGCCGTGGGGGGAGGGTTCTCCCTTTTTACACTTGCAAGGAAAGGACTGACGATCCGATATGTTACGTTTGACGTCGAACCGCGGCTTTAGCGGCCGCCATATCGTCTATATTTTATTTGTTGCCGCTATTTTCATGAAACTTGCCATCCTCCATAGTAACCTGCACGCCCGCTATATCGACATGAACCTGCTGGACGATCTGATCGCCATCGGTTCCGTCATGCTGGTATCGTTCTGGACGTTATGGCTGCCCTCGCGCGGAAGAGGAATCGCCTTAGGCGTGCTGAACGTGCTGCTCACGGCGTTGATCTTCGCCGATTTGGTCTATTACCGGTATTTCGGCGATTTTCTGACGGTGCCCGTGCTGCTGCAAGCCGGACAAGTCGGGGAGCTCGGCGACAGCATCCGCGGGCTGATCCACGCCGCCGATTTGTGGCTGATCGCCGATTGGGCCGCCTGGGCCGCAGTGAAAATGGGGCTGCGTTTGACGCGTGGGAGTGGAAGCCGCCGGAAAGATCGGCTTCACGGCCCCTTCGGCAGCGGCCCTTCCGCTTACTCTGGCATAGGGGGCGGTTCCTTCTCCCCCGTTTCTTTCGGCTCGGGAAGCCGGAGAAGCGGCGGGCGTCGATTCGGGCGCCTGTTCACCGGGATTGGCGTATTTCTGCTCGGCTTTGCTTTAACGATGGGGCCGATCCGTTTTTATACTCAAACATGGGCGGTGGGGCTTTTCGAGAACAACTGGTGGAACGTCTCCTTATACAATGTGACCGGCTTGCTTGGCTTCCATTACTATGACGCCAGCCGCTACCTCAAGGAGCATCTCGGAGGCGGCCAAACGGTCAGCGCCGAGGAGCAAGACGAGATCCGACAGTGGTTCGACGAAGCCAGCCAGCGCCGTCAGGCGGATAATGACCTGTTTGGCGCATATGCCGGAAGCAATGTCATCGTCATCCAGGCCGAGGCCTTCATGAACTTCATGATCGGCAAACAAATCGGCGGCCAAGAAATCACGCCGAATTTTAACAAGCTGATGGACGAAAGCCTATACTTTTCGAACTACTACCATCAAACGGGGCAGGGGCGAACCTCCGACGCGGATTTCGCCTCGAACAGCTCGCTGCATCCCCTGCCGACGGGGTCGGTCGCGGTCCGCTATCCGAATCATACGTTCGACGTGCTGCCGCAGATCCTGAAGACGCAGGGCGGTTATACCGCCGAGGCTTTTCATGCCTACGAAGGCAGCTTCTGGAACCGCAACAACATGTACCAAGCGATGGGCTATGACCGTTTTTACAGCAAAAAAGACTTCCAGCTGGACGAGCCCCTGGGCTGGTCGCTGGGGGACAAATCTTTTTTCCGGCAGTCGTTGGAAGTGATTGCTCAGCAGAAGCAGCCCTTCTATTCGTTCCTCATTACGTTATCCAGCCATCATCCGTATTCGCTGCCGGCTTCCGTTCAGGAGCTGGACACCGGCGAGTTGAAAGGCTCTATCCTTGGCGATTATTTGCAGGCCGTGCATTACGTGGACGCGGCGCTTGGAGAGTTCATGGAAGGATTGAAGCGGGAAGGTTTGTGGGATCATACGATTTTGGCGTTTTATGGGGACCACGACAATTCGATTACCGATAAAGCGATGTATGAGAAATTCCTTGGCAAGTCGCTGAGCGACCTCGACATGCACCAGATCATGAATCAGGTGCCATTGCTCATTCATCTGCCAGATGGCCAGCATGCTGGCGTTTATCAGGAGCCCGCCGGGCAACTTGATCTGACGCCGTCGCTGCTGCATCTGCTGGGTATTGCCACGGATTCCTACTACTTGATGGGCAACAACCTGTTTACCGCCACCGGGTCCGATCGCGCCGCGGATCGACTAGTCGTTTTACGTTCCGGGGCCTTTACGGACGGCGAGCTATATTACATCCCGTCTGCCGACAACCTGTTCGCCAACGGTACCTGTTACGATTTGGCCAGCCGCAAGCCCGGCGAGATCGAGCCGTGCCGTGCGCCGCACGAGGAAGCGAAGAAGCGCCTGCGGATTTCGGATGAAGTGATCGCTTCCGATTTGATCGCGAACTTCCGCAAGGAGGATCAGGGGGCGGAGCGGTGATGATGGGAGCAGAATAAATAGAGGTAAGTTTGGGCGTTATCTTGCCCAATTGTGGATCACATCGCGGAATAGCGCCCATTTATGGCGTTATTGTCGTAGTCAGGCGGCTAAATCATCCATTTGAGCGACACCGACGTTAGATAGAGCCCAAAAAGTCCGTTATTCCAGGCTAATTACGCAAATTGGCTGAAATAGCGGACTTTTTTACCGTTAAGACCATCAGACAGCTATATTTGATCAAAAAATCCGCTCCCGAGGCACGGATCGTTGGATCGCCTCGAGTAGCGGATTTTCTTACGTCTGCTTATTCCCTTACTTTGGTTTCTTCACAAACGGTGCGGCCTTCGCCAGCACCTCTTCTTCCGTTGGTGCGCTGACGTATCTGCCGTTAATATATACGAACGCTCTCTTGCCGCACGGACCGCAATAGGATTTGCAGCCTACTTTGATCTCGGCGTCCGGCGCGAGCTTTTGCAGCTTCGGTACAAACGTCTTCATGCGGATATGATTGCATTTATCGCAAATCCGAATATCGTTAGCCATGCCTGGTCCCTTCTTTATCGTTAGCTAAAGCTTAGTGATCCCCGTGATTACCTTTGGATGGGTTCGTAATGACGAATCCTTCTTCCGGGAAATACAAATAATCGATCTTCACGCCGTCCAGCAGCGGATCGGTGCCTTCCACGATCACATCGATTTCCTTGTCGGTTTTGACGATTTGATCGCCGTCAGCCGGCTTGGCCAAATCTAGGCCGTAGTGGGCGTGGTCGCCATGGGAGTGAGTGATAAATACCTTCAGCGCCATCCCTTGGTTCTCTTCCTTTGTCAATTCCTTTTGTATCACTTTCGCCGCATTGCGGGTAATTTTGACGTTCATATGATCTCTCCTATCGCACAAAAATATCTTCCTCTAACATTCCTATTGTAAAGAAACCCTGCCCAACAAGCAAGGCCAAACGCTAGGCTCCCGGGAATTTCCGCTCCGCTCGGGTGACGAACCAATCCATCAGCAGCATCGTGACGGCCATGTCGTCGATTGGAATCCACGGCAACACATCCGGCAGGACCCAATAGAGCAGCGCAGGTACGACCAATAACAATTTGTCGGTGAACGGGATTTTACCCGAGATTAACAGCGGGAGAGTCCGGCGGAAAATATGTGACCAACGACGCAGCGACCACCAACTTTTCCACTTCATCTCCATCCCTCCCTCCTTGCCTTCAGGCCTGACAATGCGTCCCCTTTTAAGATACCCTATTTTAACATGTTTCATGGCACAAAAAAATCCGGGACGCCTCCCGGATCTTTCTTTCTATTCCTCAGCCCCTGCGATTTATAACAGGTACACCAGCAAAGCTAGTAACGCCAAATGCGCAGGGTAGAAAGCCCTCCATACCCAACGGGGAAGCCGCCAGGTTTCGAGTTTCCGCCACAGTCCCGGTCCATAAGCAATCACGATCGTTGGTAGAATGCTGGCCAATTGGATCACCCAACCGTAAGCGAACAGGTAAACAAGGTTTAGCAACAGATGCATCAGCACCGCTTTTCCTTGTCCGGCATATTTGAAGATCAGCACAAGCAACAAACCATACGCTCCGTAATCAAACGGAAGCACCTCCATCATGACGCAGACGCCGGCGATGATCAGGGCGGAAAGCGGTCCGGGTTTGGCCGCATCCAGCATGCGGATAACCAAGGAGGCGACAAACAAGGTGGCGACAACGTTTAATCCGTTCGTATCGAAGGCCAATTGATACGGTATTTGCGAAAGGACGGCGATCATGAACAATCGAATCGCGTATTTCCGGTAATTGGAGGTATGCACATGACCCTGGACCAGCGCGTAAGCGTAGATTGGAAAGGCAATCCGCCCGATAATCCGCCACAGCACTTCTCCGGGAAAAAACAGCAGCCCGACATGGTCGATCAGCATGGTGATCATGGCGATCAGTTGCACGGCCTACACTCCTTTCGTCCATCCAAGGGGTTTGCAAAAATTTTGATTTTCATTTATTCAAATCTTCAGTAGACTGAAATTACGCCGCTATGGCGCTGCCAACATAGATAGGGGAGTCATCATGTATTTGTTTATCGTAAATCCAAATGCGGGTCATGGCGAAGGCCGCCGAGTTTGGAACAAAATCAGTAAGCTGCTGCGCCGACGGGGGATCCCTTACGAGCATGCCTTTACGGACAGCCGAGAGCAAGCGCATACATTTCTTCAGGACCGACTATCCAGCCAGGAGACCTGGAAGGCGGTGGGGGTCGTCGGCGGTGATGGCACAATCCACAGTCTGCTGCCCGCGCTGCGGCACTCCGGCATACCACTGGCCGTATTCTCGGCAGGGTCGGGAAATGACACCGCCCGCGGCTTCGGCATCCCGCGCCGCACTCGCGCCGCGTTGGAGGTGTTGTTACACGGCCTGCCAGTAACGGCCGACCTGATCACCGTTGCGGATCGCAGCACCTTGACTGCGTTAGCCATCGGGTTCGACGCCGAGGTAGCCCGGAACGTCAACATCAGCCGATACAAGAAAATATGCAATGCCGTTGGGCTAGGCAGACTGGCTTATATTATCGGGATCTTCCATACCCTTCTCACCTTCCGTCCCGGCCCGTTAAACGTCGATTGCGATGGAATCGCCTATCGATTCGAGTCCGCCTGGTTAACAGCCATCAACAATGTTGACAGCTATGGCGGCGGACTGTCCATCTGTCCCGACGCCAAGCCGGATGACGGCGTGCTCGATCTTTGCGTTGTACACGATTGTTCCAAACTGAAGCTGCTGCTCTTATTTCCTACTGTATTATTTGGTGCCCATACCAAGTTTTCGTTCGTCACAATGCTCCGGGGCCGGAACATTACGGTGTCTAGCCCGATCCCACGCCTGGCCTTAGGGGACGGGGAAGATGTTGCCGTCACACCGATTAACGCGTCGGCGGATCCGGGTGCCATTCATATTCTGCGTCCCGCGCCGCATGGGATATAACAACATGGCCGAGCCGTGGTCAAAAAAACCTTTGGACGGGAGGAACACCCCCGCCAAAGGTTTTTTGCATCGTTTACCCCGCCGGGCTGGACACCTGCCATACAATCGGTGTCAGCTCGATTTGCTCGCCCAGCCATTGGCGGGCGATCTTGCGGAACATCTCCGCATCCCCGCTGCAGAAGAACTGGTGCACCGGAAGGTGGTTACCGCGGGCCAGACAACCGCGCTGATGTAGCACAGTGCTGATCTCTCTTGCGGTTTCGTCCGCAGAACTGATAAGCTTCACTTTCGGCCCCATTACTTGCTGGATCGGATCTTTGAGGAAGGGATAATGAGTGCAGCCCAAGATCAGGCAATCAATGGGGTGTTCCTTCATGCCCCGGAGCGACTGCTGTACAACTTGCAGCGCTTCTTTCGTTTCATACAGCCCCTGCTCAACCAGCGGAACAAACTCAGGACAAGCCTCGCTGATGATTTCCGTTTGCGGATTAAGCTCTCGCAATGCTGCAGGATAAGCCTCGCTGCGGATCGTCCCCAAAGTTCCGATCACACCGATCTTCCCGGTTTTAGTGGCGCTGATAGCCGCTCTTGCTCCGGGGTGGATCACGCCGATCACGGGAATATCCACTTTCGCTTTAATGAAATCAAGCGCGGCTGCTGTAGCTGTATTACAGGCGATTACAATCATTTTAGGTTGAAACTGAATCAAGTAATCAACGATTTGCTCGGTAAACAAGCGAACCTCTTCAGGCGATCTTGGACCGTAGGGAGCTCGGGCCGTATCTCCGAAGTAAATGATCTTCTCTCTGGGAAGCTGTCTCATCACTTCCTTGCAGACGGTGAGGCCTCCCACTCCCGAGTCTAGTATAGCGATAGCTTGCTGCACGAACATACCGCATCCTTCATGTTTTAGTTTAATTCCCTCTCGTTAATTTATGACTCCGTTCTGCAAAGGGTACCTAAATCTTAACGCAATTTACAGTACGGAACAAGATAACTCGCTAAGATGGAGAAAAAGGGAAAAAGACCCGGTACCGGGTCTTTTAAAGTCGTCTATGTCCGCCTTACGAATTATTTGCTCTCTTCGCTCTCAACAGTAGCTGCCGCTTCTAAAGCTGCGTCTTCTGTGACATCGGCTTCCTCCGTGTCTTCTCCGGCAACGACTCCAAGAACAACGGTCTCTTCTTCTACAGATTCCTCTTCATCGGCAAATTCGGAGACTTGAGCCACATTCTCCTCCTCCACACCTTTCGCAGGTAAGCGGCTTTGAATGTCGCTGATCAAGCCTCCCGCAGCTTCCTTCACCTTACCTACAAGAACGGTGCTCTGCTCCGTTACCTTACCGGCAACCTCTTGCGTCTTCTCGCCAACCTGACGTGCGCCGTCGGCGATATCCTTCCGAAGCTCTTTCCCGGGTTTAGGAGCAAACAACAGCGCCGTTACCGCACCGGCAACCGTACCGATAGCGGCACCCCACAACCAACCTTTATTTCCTTTGCTCACGATTCATCTCTCCTTTTCGGCATCTCTCCGCGAATGCCTATATCGATAATGCATTATAAGCAGCGACGGTCTGTCCGGTCACACCTGTGATGAATTATTTTTGGGCTTGTCCGCTCCTGATCAAACGCCTTCCTGATCAAGATACTTCAGCACATTTGCCGAGAATTCCTGCAAGACGCCGGGCAGCCGCTCTCTCAGCCCGATGACCTCTTGCCGGTCCCAAGCAAAATAATCCTGCACCAACGGTTTCCGCAAGCGAACCAACTCAATCAACGTGGCATGCAGCGTGGCATTTATTACTTTCTCGTCCAACAGGATATCTACAATATCTTCATAACTACTCGCGTCACGCATAATAAAGCCGTCAATCAAGTAGCTGCCCACATCCGTTACGATCTCGATGCCCAGATGCAGCGCTCGCTCTTCGGCATACCGCCCCAATAAGGACGAGGCGGCCAACGCCGATTCATGTAACGCCTGCAGCAATTCGGGTACCAGCTCCAACCTGCGTTCGATTTGTTCCCGGTTTACATAATACACGGGTATTCCCTCCTCCGGTCCAGTCTAGAATTCGAAATCGACCGCAACCTGGCTTTCACGCACCTCGTTCATGTGCTCAATGACCTTCTTGTGCTCCGGATGCACTTGGTAACCTTCCAAATCCGCAAGCGAATCAAAAGTCGCAATTAACGCAATGTCATAGGAACGAGGGGAACGGATCACATCAGTGCCCACCTCCAGGCTTCTCAGCTGCTCCACTTTGCCCTGCAAACCACGCAGCACCTCAACCGTACGTCCAATACTCTCCGGCGACGCATCTTTCAGCTTGAACAAGACGATATGTTTGATCATGGATTAACCCTCTCCTTACGTAACGATTTAGTATCTATTTTCAGCATAACATAAAGGATACTTGCCGGAAAGTAAGCCCCACCCGAACTCTATCAATCTGGCTTCCATATGATATATTGTCTCTTTTGCTAGAGACTTATGCTCCGGATGAAAAGAGGTGAATCGCATTGACGATCCTGCGTTTTCTGTTACACGAACCGTTACGAAGGCGAATTCGCGTGCTGCAGGCCGAGCTTGAGCTTCTGGTTAGCCGGGTGGAGCATCTGGAGCAAGCGCTCGAGGCCGCCTCCTTCCCGGATTCCGAAACCCGACAGCGGATCAAAGCTTCCATCGGCCTCAGCATCCGCATTGAGACGACCGGCTCCGTCCTTTACGGCACGCTGGTGGCCGTGAACACCGATGCGCTGGAATTGATCGATGAGTCGGGTCGGCAGGTCATCGTCCCGGCCGCAAAAATCACGGCAATGAAGGTGTAAGCCGCGGGAATCCGGCACAGTTCCCCCCTTTCCGGCAACCTCGGTTGCCGGAACCTCGGGGAGCGCATTTTTTTGCAAAGGGATATTGACAGCCCGGCCGCATTTTTATAAAATAAAATAGTCGCTCACGGGGCCTTAGCTCAGCTGGGAGAGCGCATCGCTGGCAGCGATGAGGTCAGGGGTTCGATCCCCCTAGGCTCCATAAAATGCAAGGAAGCTTCACTCGGTCGAGTGAAGCTTCCTTTTTTCGTTATCTCCCGTCAAAAGCTTGCTGCAACTCCGAGAGGTTAAACTTCTTCATCTTCAAAAACGCCTTCGTGACGCGATTGCGTTGTTCCGGCGTGCCCCGGGTCATCATCTCGTCCAATGCGGAAGCAGAAATTTGCCACGAGACGCCATACCGGTCCTTGAGCCAACCGCATTGTTCTGCTTCGGGGACGGCGGAGAGATGCTCCCAATAATGATCGATCTCCTCCTGCGTTTCGCAGTTGACCAAGAGGGAGATCGCTTCGTTAAAACTGAACCCATGAGCATGCGCGCTGTCCATCGCCGCTAACCACGTGTTTTCCAGCATAAAATCGGTGAACATGACCGTACCTTCCCGGTCCGGTTCCTGGCCGGATCCATACTTGACGAGTGCGCCGGGTTTCGCGTTCCGGAACACCGAGAGATAATGTTCGCGTGCTTCTTCCGCCTTGCCGCAGTTCTCGCCAATGAACATCATCGAGGGGACGATCGCCGGACGGGGCTCACCATCGGGATTCGTCAACATCAGCTGCCAAGTAAATCCGTACTTGTCCTGGATCCATCCGTACCTTTCGCTGAAAGGATACCGGTCCAGGGGCATGAGGGGAATCCCGCCGTCGGACAGCTTGTCCCACGCTTCATCCAGCATTTCTCTGGCGTTAGGATCTCGGGAGGGGTCGAAATTGACGATGCACGAAACGGAAGGATTCATCTTGAAGTGCGGTCCTGCCGAAATAGCCATGAACGGAAACCCCCAAACGGTGAACGAAATCATCTCAGAATCACCCGAAGGGGTATCGTTTATCGTCGTAACTCCCGTGATTCGGGAATCCGGAAATACGGAGCAATAGAACTCCGCGGCTTCTTTCGCCTCTTTGTCGAACCATAGATGCAAGGTGATGGATGAACTCATTTTAATCCTCCTTTGCATGAATAAGGTTAATCTTCTTTATTCTAGCACAAATGATTCTCCTTGGCCTACGGGTCCAAGGACCTTCGGTTGACTACGGGTAACTACACGTATCTGCGGGACTGCGGGGCCTGGGGAGCCTGCGGGTAACCTTCGGGCAACCTATCCATCAACCATCTAACGCTTGCCACAAACCTTATATCTTCCCAAAATGATACATTGCGATTCTAACGCTTCCTACAAAGCTTATTCTCCTGTTTTGTTGCCAATTTGCTCGTTTTTCACCCAAATAGAGTGTCTCATCGTCGTTAGAATTTTGTGGAGAACAAATTTGCCCAAATAGCGTTGCTCACCAGCGTTAGAGTAAAAAGTGAGTTAGCGTTTAGCACCAGTGTTCGCGCCTAGCGTCAGCGGCCTGCGTCAGCGGCCTGCGTCAGCAGCCTGCGTCAGCGGCCTGCGTCAGCGTCAACACCAGCGCCAGTGCCAACACCAGCGCCAGTGCCAACACCAGCGCCAGTGCCAACACCAGCGCCAGTGCCAACACCAGCGCCAGTGCCAACGTAGGCAACAGCCCCCCTAGGGCTAGGCCCCTTTCTCCCCGGCCCCTACTCCCCTCCGATCGGCTTGAGGAAGCCTGAACGTGCTATACCGTTGTTTGCCGTCGACTACCTCCAGCATTTTTCGGTCGTGCATGGCATGTAAAATCGCTCGTGTATGTTGATGGGACAACAAGAGATGCGATGCGAGCTCAGCCGGAGTAAAGGGACGCATAAGACGGCGGGCAAACCGCAAAGTCTCCTCCTCTGCCCAATGAAGGCCGGAAGGCACGGCATTGGACAGAAACTTTCCGACGAAGGATAAGACCAGCTGCTTGCAGACTCCCGGGTCTTCTCGAATGGATAGATAGGCAATTGGAAGAAACAGCCAATCGTCAAGCGTCAATAGAGATTGCTTCATACACAGATCCTTAAATCGCCCCGCTTCGATATCCCGGGCATGGCTCCGGTAATCCTGAATCTCGATACATCCTTTGGCGTTGCCCGGTCTATAAGCCAAATCGAGGTAACGATAACCATTATTAAAGTCGCGAACCTCATACTCAGGATATAGATCTTTGAAATTTCCGATGGCGGGATACCATATGAACCGCAGAAAATCCGTTGTCCCCCGACTCAGTCCCTTTTGCAGAAACTCCCGTCTTCTTGGGTTTCTCTCCTCATCGATCTGTCGGTCCAACCATTCCAAATAAACGTCGTCAAACTCGCTCATGATTAACCCTCCTTATCCGATGGAATAAAAAACCGCCCAGATCCCCATGCCCCAAGAGCAAGTCGAATCCGAGCGGTATGTGCTTCACACCCAAATCTCAATTATGGTAAATAATGTATCACAAGTGAAAGTCGTCTTCAAGCAAGCGGGACGTTCCCGATTCATTTTGCCGCGAGTCCCTCCAGAACCCACTTCACCAAATGTTCAACGTAGTTTTCGTCCAACTCGTCGCTTATGATCAGAAGCCGATAAAAGATCGGTCCGTAGATTTGATCCAGGCATAACTCAAGATCAAGACTGTCCTTCAGCTCGCCGCGCCGGATTCCGCGTTCAAGGATTTGGCTTGCCTCCAGCCGGCGGGGGCGAAAGTACCTCGAGCGGTAAGTTTCCGCCAGTCCGGCATCCATTTGTCCTTCCCCGACCAGTTCTTTAATGACATTCCCCTCCCGGCTTGTCATAAAGCGAACCAATCTCGTAACGTGGATGACCAGGTCCTCGGAAACCGAACCCGTATCGGGAACCGGAATTCTAGCCGTAGACGCCGACAGGAACCCGTCCATGACCACCGCAGCTTTGTTGGGCCACCATTTATAGATCGTGGCTTTGCTGACTCCGGCCCGCTCCGCGATTTTCTCCACCGTGACCGATCCAAAACCTTGTTCCAGCAACAAATCGTAGGAAGCGGCAAGAATGGCGTTTTGCGTATCCATATTGCGCGGACGCCCTCTTTTGGTACTCACTTGAACCCACTCCTTTTCCGCATAAAAACTGTACGTTTATTATACTAAATATTCATCGGGCGAGTTAATCAAAATTGTTATTTACAAAACGATACGTTCAGTTTATTATTAAAACGTCGACAATTAATAAACGATACGTATAGTATTTAATTAAATGAGGAGGTTTTGTCATGGACACGAAACAAAATGCCGGCAGTAAGCCGATTTCGGGTTGGATCCTATTCTTGTTAGCCGCTGCTTGCGGGCTTATCGTAGCCAATCTATATTATTCCCAAACCTTGGTCGGACCGATCAGCGCCGCCACGGGGTTAACGTCCGCGGCATCGGGCTTCATCGTCACTTTAACGCAAATCGGGTACGTGCTGGGTCTATTGTTCATTGTTCCGCTCAGCGACATTGTTGAAAACCGGCGTCTTGTGGCCATCTTCCTTATCGTGGCATTCTGCGCCTTGGCGACGGCATCCTTTGCCGCGAGCGCGCCCCTGTTCCTCGCGGCGTCCTTGTTTATCGGACTGGGATCCGTGGTAGCCCAAATCCTGGTTCCTTACGCGACCTATTTGGCATCGGGTCCCCATCAGGGCCGGGTAGTGGGGAATGTAATGAGCGGACTTCTGCTCGGGATCATGTTCGCCCGCCCCGTAGCCAGCTTCATCGCCGGCCTGTGGAAGTGGCAGGCGGTATTTGCCTTGTCCGCGGCGGCTATCGCCCTTTTAACAATTTTATTGTACCGGGTGCTTCCCGAACGGAAGCCGGAGCCTGCCCTAAGTTACGGCAAATTGATCGTTTCCCTGGGCTCTCTATTAAAACAAACGCCGATCCTTCGCCGCCGCGCCGCTTATCAAGCTTGTCTGTTTGGTGTCTTCAGTCTGTTCTGGACGGTAATTCCGCTATATTTGGCTGACGATTTCGGCCTGACGCAGCAAGGGATCGCCTGGTTCGCGCTGGCCGGCGTAGGAGGCGCCGTTGCCGCGCCGATCGCGGGAAGACTCGCGGATAAAGGCTGGACCAGGTTCTTGACCGGATTGGCCCTGATCGTTGCCGCCTTGTCTTTTGTCCTGGCCTATCTTGTTCCCGGTCATTCGACGGCATCGCTCGTCCTGCTGGTCCTTGCGGCGATTTTACTGGACATGGCCGTTTCGGGAAACCTAGTACTTGGACAACGGGCGGTTTATTCCTTGGGCAATGAAGCCAAAGGACGCCTTAACGGCTTATTTATGGCGATCTTTTTCATCGGCGGGGCCGCCGGATCGTCCTTGGGCGGGTGGTCTTATGCCCACGGCGGCTGGAATTTCACCTCCCTGATCGGCATCATCGTACCGGTACTGGCCCTGGTTTACTTCTTTACCGAAAAAAGGACCGGTATCAAAATGGGCTCACGGAAACATGAACATTTCATCTCCAAGTTATTAAACAAGTTTTAAAATGGAACTCACGGATTGACTTTCGGGAACAGCCGGATATAATAATACGAAATAACCCAAATTCAACGATTGGGAGAGTAGCTGTCGGTTCTAGTCCAAGCGAGCCGGGATGGTGGAAACCGGTACGGGGCAGGCAGCGAAGCGGACCCATGAGAATGGTTGCTGAACGTAAGCGAGGTAGGCAGCCACGGCAGAAGACCGTTATCTCTAGAGTGGTTAAACATGGAGTTTAACAACAAGAGTGGTACCGCGAGCGCGCAAAGCCTTCGTCTCTTTGATGAGACGGAGGCTTATTTTATTTTTATAGCCAAGGAGGAGTATTCCATGATCAGCAGGTGGATGAAAAAGCAACTTGAAACCTCGGTGCAGCAAGTCGTTTCAAGGCTCGGCCAAAGTTTTGAAAATCTCCCGGACGTTCTGATCGAGCGGCCCAACCGTCCGGAACACGGCGATTATTCGACCAACATTGCGATGCAGTTGGCCAAAACGCTGCGCCAATCGCCGCTGCACATCGCCGCGCAATTGAAGAACGAGCTGGAACAGGCAGGCCGGATGGAAGGACTGCTGCACCGGATCGAAACCGCGCCGCCGGGTTTTCTGAACTTCCACCTCGACTGGAGCGAATGGGCTCGCAAGGCCTTTCGCCTTCCGGATGCGGTCCGCGAAAAGGTCGTCATCGAACACACTTCCATCAACCCGAACAAATCCGCCCATATCGGTCACCTGCGGAACGCCTGCATCGGCGACTCGTTGGCGCGATTGTTGAGAAGAGCCGGATATCAAGTCGAAGTTCATAATTACATCGACGATCTGGGGAATCAGCTGGCCGATACCGTCGCAGGGTTGCTAAACGTCGACCATCAGGCGGAGCATTTGAGGTTCGGCGATTATTGCTGGGAGCTTTATGCCCGCGTGAACAAGGCATACGAGCAAACGCCCTCTCTGCTGGAGCAAAGAACGCGAGTGCTGCGGGCGCTGGAAGACGGGGACGGAAACGTGGCATGGATCGGCATGCTCGCAGCGGAACGGATCGTGCGGGAGCATCTGGAGGAAATGAAAGCCTTCGGCATAGATTACGATTTGCTTGTATGGGAGAGCCGTATCGTCCGCGAAGGCTTTTGGGACTCGGCTTTTCGTTTGCTGCAGCAAACCGAGCTATTCCAGATGGAAACGTCCGGCAAACTGGCAGGCTGCTGGGTGCTGAAGCAACCGGCGGCCGATCCGGCGGAACCCGATGCCGAGCATCATGCCGATAAGGTTCTCGTTCGGTCCAACGGAATTTTGACTTATACCGCCAAGGATATCGCGTACCATCTCTGGAAGTTCGGGTTGCTGGCGAACGATTTCCGGTACAAACCGTTTGCGGACGGACTTTGGACCACGCATGCAGATGGCATTGTCGCCGACTACGGCAAGGCGGATCTCGTCATCAACGTGATCGACCGCAGGCAAGAGTATCCGCAGGCGATGGTGAAGCAAGCGCTGGAAGCGCTCGGCTTCGCAGGCCAGGCGGAGAAGCTGCGCCACGTCGGTTACGGCGTCGTATCGCTAAGCCCTGGCGCGGCACAGGAGCTTGGCCTGGACACCTCGGACAGCAAAACCTCGTACGCCATGTCCGGCAGGCAAGGGGTCGGCATCAAAGTGTCCGATTTGCTCGATCTCATGGAAGCGCAAATCGAAGGCAAGCGCTCCGATCCCGAGGGGTTGTCCAGCCGCCTGATCGCAGCGGCGGCCATCCGTTATTACCTGCTGCGATTCGCCTTGCCAACCGAAGTGGTCTTCGACATTCAGCAAGCCACGGAGACGACCGGCAACACTGGCGTATATCTGATGTATGCGCATGCCCGGGCCGCCGGCATCTTGGCCAAAGCCCAGGCAAACGGGCTTCCGCGGACGGAGTCGCTCCCGGAGGACCTCTCTCTGCTGGATCAGGCCGAACATGCCCTGTTGAGGCAAATCGCGGCATGGCCCGATACGCTGAGCGCTGCGTGCGAGGAACTGTCGCCGACGCCAATTTGCCATTTCGCTTATGAGCTCGCTACTTTGTTTAATCATTATTATTCGGCGTGTCCGATCCTGAAAGCCGAGCCGCAGCAGCAACCGTTCCGGCTGTGGCTCACAGCCGAATTCAAGGAGACGATCGCCGAGGCGTTGGATGTTATCGGATTGCCGGCCCCGGATCGCATGTAATCAAACAAGCAGCCGAGCCGCCCGCCCTCTCATCTGCTAGCGGATGAGGGACGGGTATGGCTCGACTGGCTTGCAATGGCGCTCACTTAATTGATGAAATTCAAATAAACCAACAGTCGTCTCAACATCACGGCGCTTTGGGCCCGGGTTGCTGCTGCTTTCGGGGCGAGACGGGTTTCGTCCACTCCCTGAATCAGCCCCGCCGACAATAAGCCCCACATCGGATCTTTCGCCCAATGGGCCAGATTGGACGCGTCGCTAAAGCGGCCCGGCACCTCTGATTCGGCCGCCGGCAAGCCGCCCGCGAATTGCGCTGCGTTCGCAAGCATCACCGCCATTTGCTCGCGGGTGATCGGATCGTTCGGCCGGAACGTGTCGTCTTCGTAACCATTGACCAGACCTGCATGAACCGCGGCATTTACCAGGCCGGCATACCAGGCATCGGAAGTCACGTCGCGAAAGGCGATCCATGCAGGCCGGGCGGCTAATCCGAGTGAACGTGCCAGCATCGCTGCAAATTCGGCGCGGGTTACGCTGCCGTCCGGATCAAATTCACCGCCCTTCTTCCCTTCCAAGATCAGCTTATTAGTGAGCAGATTAACATCTTCTTCCGCCCAATGCCCCGCTAGATCAGTAAAGGCATGATGGGTGCGAACAACAGCGTACCGGCTATCGTGGGGAGCCGAAAATACGGCGTATGCGCTGAGAGTATCCCGACGAAATACGGCTGGAACAAAGTGCAGACGTTCTTCGTCATCAACCCAAACAACCGTTGCGTTGGCCGGATCGGGCTCCGTATCCAACCGGATCGCCCGCTCAACATAGGTTCCCTCGAAATCGGCGATGACCTCCCCTTCAACATCCAAAGTAAAATCAACAGGGTCGGCGATTCCCTCGTAGCCATATTCCGTTAAAGCCGATTTGAAATTCGAAAGATCTCGTTCCGCTGATTCTGCGATCGTGACGGTTAGCACCGTACCCGGTTTTCCCTCCCACAATCGAAGCGGCAATCTGTAAGCTGCCCGATTCATCGTGACCTCCAAGACGGCATCGGGTTGCAGCCGCAGGATGTCTCGAATCGCCTGCATCGGCAGATCGGTTTTGAGGATGGGAACCGGAGCGTCGATCTCAATCGTGCTGTCGCTTCCAGATGAGAACAGTGCAGATAGTTCGCTGCCATCCAGAATATATCTTTGAACATCTCGGCCATCGCTCGCCTTCTCACGAGTCACGGAAACGAGTAATTCTTGGCCCCCGGCTTTGATTTTCGCTTTATCCGGTTGGCTGGAAGGCGAAGGCTTCACCGGAACGTAAGAACTTCCCGAACTTTCCGATCCGCCGGAACCCGCTGGAGGGCTGGGCGGGTCATTGGGCTCCAGGAAGACTCGGCCCAAATCGATGCCCGCCCCCGTTGTAACGTTTACGTTTGCGGTCCGAGCCTTGTATCCCGCGGCAAGGAATTTCACCGTCTGCATACCGACCGGGAGGTCCGGCAGCGTAAAGCTGCCGTCCGCGCGGGTCGTATCGCTTATCCCATAGGCGTCAACCGTCACCGTTACCCCGGGCAACGGCATATCTCCGGTACCATAGACGATACCGGTCACCATGCCGAGGTCTGGGGATGGAGGTTCGGCGACCACCAAGCGAAGCGTCGCCGCTGCGGAGGCACCTCCGGCGTCGGTAACCGTGACGGTGACATCAAAGCTGCCCGATTCCCGGGGCGTCCCTTCCAACTTGCCTGTACTGCCAAGAGCTAGTCCTTCCGGAAGCCCTGTTGCTTGCCAGGCTAATCCGCCTCCTGCTCCATCATAAGCTTCTAGCTGATGCGCATAAGCACTCTCTTGCCGGGCATTTGCCAAGTCTTCAGTAAGTACCGCCGGACGCAGGTAGGGGTATCCGCCGTTGACCGCCGGATGGATCGCCCAGGTATTCACGAAGTCCCAGCCGGCATAGGTTTCGGATTGGGCCATCTCAGCCGTCGAATGTCCCGCGGCTTCGGCCGTGCCGCCGCTTTCGGATGCGATGCCAACGGACTGCTCCGTCGATTCGGAATCGAAATGGGAGCGGAGAATGCCGGCACCTGACCCAAGCTGCCCTACAACGCCGGCTACGATCGAGCCCGGACCCCCAGGACCTCCGGATACCTTGCCCGCAGCATAGCTCTCTTCAATCGTTCCGTAAATCATAAAACCAACCAGTCCGCCGGAGTAATAAACATACATGCCCGCTGACGACTGAAGCCCGATTGCTCCGGTGGCATAGGAATTCTCGATCAGCCCCGCGCCCTGGGACCCGACCAATCCGCCTGTGTAGATATTTGAAGCATATCCGCCCATGACCGAAGCCGCCGAGGAGGATTGGGAAATGGTCGAATTGGCAGTAGCGCCTACCAGACCTCCGGTTACATGGGTGTTTTCGCTCACCGATGCGGTGGCGACGGAGCCCGTTACTTGCGTATACAGGATCTTGCCCCCATCGGTTAACAGGCCGGTTACGCCCCCGGTATTGGCGCCGCCGCTAACTTGTACGCCCAGCCGCAGTTGCTGCACGGTTCCGGTGACCTTTCCGAAGAAGCCGACGTTTTCGTACTGTTTAGGATCTTCCCAATCGGCGCTGTCGATCTCAACCCCGGTAATGAAGTGCCCCCTTCCGTCAAAGGTGCCGCTGAAGGCGGCATTGTCATTCCCGCCAAACGGAACCCAGGCAAACCCGCTTATATCGATATCGTTCATCAACCGGATGTTCGAAGTCACATAGTCGGGCTGATGTTGGTCAATATAGGCGAGTTGATCCGCCGTTGATACCAGTACCCAGCCTTCCACCACGGGTGGTGGCAAAGGAGTGTCAGCCTGTGCGGGCGTAATCCGCCAGGGGGTGAATTGCACCGCGAAGAGGATGGCGGCCAGCATAAACGTTATGCGGCGTTTCATGAGAAAAAGCCCCTTTCTATGATCAAAAAATATTTACTAGAAAAGAATGATTACAATGCCTGCCGAAACAATTTATAGTGTAATATAGTAGCCATCTTTGGATGTTTCACTTTTGTTTCAATTTTCAACAAAAACGGAGAAGGAGTGATCGGCTTGGAATCGATACCGATCAGTGACCCCTACGTCCCTCGCCGGTACATCGTCGGCTTTTCCAGGGAGATGGCCAGCTTCAAGCAATGGCTAACCGATCCAAACCCGACCACAAGCCTGTTCGACGTATCGGGGATTGGCGGGATCGGAAAAACTACGCTGCTGTTAGAAATGACGAAGGCCGCATCGCAGGCAGAAGTGCTCACGCTTTGGTTGGATGGACAAAGCGAGCTGGCAACGTCGGGTGCATTCTTATCCGGCCTAGGAGCGAGCCTGGAGATCGAATACGGAAGACGGCGGGAGCCGGGTCTCCCCCTGCTCTCCTTCGTGATCGAGGAACTAACCCGGCAACGCTCCGTGTTGTTGATCGATAATTGCTCACGGCTGGCCGGGATTGAGGGATGGCTCATGTCGAGCTTCCTTCCCAAGCTGACCGACGCCGGGGTTCTGTTCGTCATGGCTTCGCGAGGCGGATTACCCCTCCAATGGTACACTAGTCCCTATTGGGGCCACCGTATCCGGGCGTTTCCTTTATCGTTATTAACGCGCGAAGAAGTGCTTGACTATTTGCACCGATGCGGCCTGGATGAAATGCTGCGGACGGAAGTCGCCCAGAAAACCAAAGGGCTCCCCCTGCACCTTGCAATGACCGTAGATGTGCTGCATTCAAAACAGAGCAATCCCGGCGCCAGCGCAGGTCTTGACGAGATTCCGGGCACACTGAGTGCCGATATTTTGCGGGAAGCGGCTTCTCCGGATTTATTTCAAGCTTTATCGGTCCTATCTCTGCTACCGGCAGCGGATCAATCGACGCTAAACCGCTTATTGGATCCTCCGCTGGATGCCGCCGGCTACTATGCGCTTGGCAATCTATCGTTCGTCCGCAGAACGGCCTACGGCTTAACGCTGCATCATGTGATCGCCGGGCTCTTGCGGAACGATTTCGCCCAGAGGGATGCCGCTCAGTTCCAAGTCCGGCGTCAGCAAGTGTTTCAGCTCTTGGCGGAGCAATTCCGCCACGCGGATACCCGGCAGCAAAGGGGGATCGCAGCGCATATTATGGAGCTGTATCGCGAGTTTTTACCGTCTGCCCATGCTTACGCCGATTTCTCCACGGCATTGAGCCCAGGAGTCCACACGCCGTTTCGCCCGGAAGACCTCGGCAGCCTCCAACAGTTGCTGGCGGCCGCGATTTCGCCAACGAACTGGCAATCCGAGCTGGTTCATGCGAAGGCGTACTCCGCTTTGCTCGACGATATCGCCCGGCATAGCCCCGAAGGCATCTGCGTCGTGCGCGACGATTCAGGGACTCCGCTGGCCTTCTGTGCCGGTTTCTGGCTGCATGGTTCGACCCTCCCTATGCTGGATCGGTATGCCCCTGGAATTCTTGCTTTATTGAGTGATGAGAGAGTCGCCCTACGGACGCTCTCCCGGGAGTCAGCCGACACGCTTTGCGTACTGCTCGCTGCCGTTGATGTTCGTCATCCCTTATATGGACCGGAAGAATTGGGCGCTTTGCTGATGCGGCAATGGTTAGTTGAAATGACCAGCGGGCTCCGGGGAATCATGTTTACAGCCGACCCGCAGCTCAATGGATTGTTCCAAATCCTTGGCTTTCAAGAGATGGGGCACATCAAGCTGAACGGCACCGAAACGGAAGGCGAACTGACCCGGTGGGAACTGGACTTCAGGCACCAGACCTTCGACACGTGGGTGAAGGAAGTTATCCGGCAAACCGGGCCCACGGGTCTTACAGCGTTGATGACCCGAAATGAGTCCCGTGCGGAGATGGATGGAACAGCGGCGAAACAGATCTTGGAGCTGCTGTTCCGCAGCGAAGAAATGGAACAGCTCCCGGTTGTGCGAAAGATGGGACTTCGCGGGACTGCCGTGCAGACCTGCGTGCAGAATATTTTGACGGCAACGGAGGCGGGCTATCCGCTGACGCAGTTGGATCAGAGTATCCTTAGAGCGGTATATCTACAGAAGGATCGCAACAAAAACCAGCTGGCAGACGATTTTCACATGAGCCGGACGACGTTTTACCGCCATACTCTGCAAGCCTTAGACCATATGGGCCATGTGCTGACACGGGCCCTTTCCGAAGTTCGCGGTTAAGGATGCCGAACTCGCGGGCTCCTATATGCATTGCAATAAGGCGTGACCGGACATCCGGTCGCGCCTTTTATATCGCGGGTCTGAGACCAAACGAATAAATAGCTCCTCCTCTCTGTTCTATATTCGAAGCGTCGAGTTCACTCCATAAACCGATTCGGTCAATAGTTTTTCGAGGCAATATTTGAATAAATTGTTCCTTCGGCAAGTATGTTTTACTGGAAGGTTTGTAAGCGGATACATCGTTATGCCTTTCACAATCGCAAGGAGTTCCGAATCCAACGGGGTACCGAAACCAGGGAGGGATCAGCATGTCATTCATGAAAAAAAGAAGTTGGGCCATCGCTTCCGTTTTGTTGTGCACGGCCTTGGGCGGGGCACTGTTAGCCGGGTGTTCCGGGTCCGATGACAAGTCGGGCAGTTCCGGAAAAACGACGATCACGGTGACGTACCGGGATGACGGTGCCGGAGAAAAAGGCTCGCTTTACCGGTGGCTGACGGAGATTGCCGCCGACTATCCGAATAAGGAAGTCGAAATTAAGCCGGCGCCGATCCAAGCCTCCGAAGGCGATTATTTCGCCAAAATCGCCTTGGCCTTGAAGTCCAAGGATACCGCGCCGGATATCGTGACGGAGGATACGTTTATTCTCAATTCCGACGCCAGCGCCGGTTATCTGGAACCGCTGGACGAGCGGCTGAAAGAATGGGAGGACTGGACCAACGGCTCGTTCATCGAAGCGATGAAGAAGGGCGTAACCGCAAGCGATGGCAAGGTCTACGGGGTGCCTTATAATACCGACTCGCGTGGACTTTGGTACAACAAGCAAATCTTCAAGCAAGTGGGTCTCCCTGAGGAGTGGACCCCGAAAAACTGGGAAGAAGTGCTTGATGCGGCCCGTACAGTGAAGGAGAAGGCGCCGGACATCGTCCCGATCTGGATGAACATGGGGAAGGCGACCGGAGAAGCCACGTCCATGCAGACGTATGAAATGCTCCTGTATGGTGCGGGCGAACGCCTGTATGACGATGCAAGCGGGAAATGGATCATCCAAAGCCAAGGAATTCTGGACGCATTAGGTTTCGTTGAAACCGTAAATAAGGAGAAGCTCGGACCGCCGCTCTCCAAGGTCCTGAACGGGCAGGCCGGCAATACCGCTTCCCGTGAATATTTGCCGCAGGGCAAGTTAGCCATCTCACTAGACGGCTCCTGGATTACCGGCAACTTTCTCGACTCCGGCGCATCCCCTTGGCCGGAATACAAGGACGTATTAGGCTTCGCCCCTATGCCGACGAGCCAAGGCCAGGCACCGGGTTCCATCACCCTTGCCGGAGGCTGGGCCTTGTCCATTCCAAGCAACGCCAAGCATAAAGACGAAGCTTGGGAGTTTATCAAATATGCGCTAAATAAGGAAAACAGCCAAAGGCTGGTCACCGCCTCGGGTAATATTACCGTCCGGGCCGATGTCGCCAAGGATCCGGGGTACACCAAAATGCCGTTTAACGAGATCGCTACGGAATACTTACAGAACGCCGAATTCCGTCCGGCGCAGGACAAATACCCGGAGGTTTCGACGCAAATTCAAACGATGGTTGAGTCCGTTGCCACGGGGACTTCCCCTGCGGATGCAGCCCATAAGTACGCTCAGGATGTGACCCGCATCGTAGGTGAGAACGGGGTCATCCAAAAATGAGCAGCATGGCGGCGGAAGGTTATTCCAGAAAACGAAACTCGTACTCGTGGCTGTATTTCATGCTCCCTTCGATCGCAATTATGCTCGTGTTTTTTATCTATCCGGTCTTTCTGACCTTCTTCTATTCGTTTACGAACCTCGCCTTAACGGGGGAATCCGCCAGAGAATTGAAGTTCGTCGGGTTCGACAACTATCTCCACATGTTCAAGGACCCGACGGTAAAGATCAGCATATGGAATACGCTTATCTTCCTGTTTGGCTCGGCAGTCATCGGGCAGCAGGTACTGGGCTTTTTCATCGCCTTGCTTATGAAGCACAAGAATAAGACGTTCCGCCGGGTCATCGGCACGATCGTCCTGGCCGGCTGGGTCACCCCGGAAATCGTCTGCGCTTTGTGCCTGTACAGCTTCTTCGGCGACGAAGGCACGTTGAACTCGATCATCACTTCGCTGGGAATTCCGGCGGTCACCTGGCTTTATACCGTGCCGATGCTGACGATCATCCTCGCTAATATTTGGCATGGCACCGCCTTCTCCATGCTAGTCTTTCAAGCGGCGTTGGACGATGTGCCGAGCGAGGTGGAGGAAGCTGCAGTTGTGGACGGCGCCTCACGGTGGCAGGTCCTGACTCGAATCATTATCCCCTACATCAAGGAGACGTTTACCACCAACATGATGCTGGTCACGCTGCAGACGTTAGGCGTCTTCGGGTTAATCTACGCCATGACCGGCGGCGGTCCGGGCACGTCCACGACCACGTTGCCGATCTTTATGTACAACCAAGCCTTCGTGAACTATCAACTGGGGTACGGAACCGCGATCTCCTTGCTGCTTCTGCTAATCGGGATCGTGCTCAGCTTGTTCTACACCCGCTCGTTGAAATAGTCCAAGTGCAAGGAGACTTCGTTATGAACGCAAAACAACGGAAAATCATCTACCGAATCATGCCCTATGCGATCCTCACCCTCATCGGGATCTGCTTCGTCCTGCCCTTGTTATGGGTCATGGTTGCTTCCGTCGACACCAATGCGATGCAGACACTGAAGCTGCCCCGGGCGGTCACGGCGGACAATTACATTGAGGTCATCACGAGCCGCGAGAACCAGCGCGCATTTCTTATTGGCTTAATCATGTCGCTGGGTCAGGCGGTGCTTGTCGTCATCCTGGCACTGCTCGCCGCCTATCCGTTGTCCCGGTACCAGATGAAATACAAGAAGTCGTTTATGCTGACCATCCTGTTCATGACCTCTCTGCCTATCACCGCGGTGATGGTCCCGGTCTATCAACTGTTTCTGAGTCTGAAGCTGTATGACCAGATCTTCGGCGTCATCCTATTTTATGTAGCGTCGTCGATGCCGTACGGGATTTGGATGCTCAAGAATTTCATGGATTCCGTCCCATTGGATTTGGAGGAAGCGGCTTGGGTAGACGGAGCCTCCGTTTTCACGGGGATCCGTAAGGTTGTTGCGCCGCTGATGGTCCCGGGGATCTGCACGGTGGCAATCTTCACCTTCTCGGGCAGTTGGGGTAATTTCTTCGTCCCTTACATTTTGTTGCAAAATCCGGAGAACTTCCCGGCTTCTCTAAAGCTGTACCAGTTCTTTGGTCAATACGGGATGATTGAATACGGCAATCTCGCTGCCTTCTCCATCATGTATGCGATCCCGTCCATTGTACTGTACATCTTATCCCAACGATTTATGTCCAAGGGATTTGGTTTACAAGGAGGAACGAAAGGGTGAGGCACAGACCTTGCTTACCCTTCCTTCACTTCTGCACTACGCATTTGCATCTGTTGATAATGTTCAGCCATCGTCTGGCTGACTTCCGCCATGCGTTTGATCAAGACGTCAGGCTCCATGATTGTTAGAGCTTTCCCATACGGAAGTAAGTAATAGGGCACATAGGTGAGCAAGGAGGCGCTTTCCATCCGGAAAACCGCCTCCTTTTCATTTCGCTGCACTAAGGTGTGACCAAACAACCAATGCCGCTGCAGCTCGTTTAAGGCTCGTTCAGCGCCTTGGATTCTCACCGTGAGTAAAGAGGCATCCTCCAACGACTCTGGCAACAGATTTCCTAACAAGAACCCTTTGGCGGAAAAATGAGCCGGCCGTTCGAACCGCTCCTCGCTTCGTTCCAATCGCTTGATTCGGTCGACGCGAAAACTGCGTATCCGCTGCCGAAGCCGGCAGTAACCGACAGTATACCAGCTCCCCTTCCAATGTACGATGCCGTAAGGGTCGAACCCGCGGTAGACGGCAGCCTCATCCTTGCCTCCCCGATACTCCATCTCCAACGAACGGCCTTCGGCCGACGCTAATTCCAGAGTCTGCAGGAAGGACTGCTCGAGCTCGTCCACCGGTGGGTGGATCACCGACACTCCACGCCCATGGCGTTCGATCTGCTCCAGCTGTTCTTCGTTCGTGTACAGCTTCAGCTTGTCCACCGCCCGGATTAACGCCTCGCCGAACGGATATCCCGCTTCCCGGGCAAAGATCGAAGCATGAACCAGCGCCTTCTGCTCCTCCGAGTCAAACATCAACGGAGATTCCGCAAACCGGCCGAGAATTCGGTAACCGCCGCCCGGTCCGGCATCGGCCACAATCGGCACGCCGCTGGCGCATAACGAGTCGATGCAGCGATACACGGTACGGATATGAACCTCCAGCTCATCGGCCAGCTGACGGGCGGTAATCTTTCGACCGGACCGAAGGAGCCATAGAATCGACAGCATATGATCCGCTTTAGACATGCGCATAACCCTTTCCGGTGAAATGTTGCTTATATTGTAACCGCCTTAACCGGTTTAGGCCAGCGGCTCCATTCCTTGCTCGATCCAGGATTCGTAAGTCGGACCGTAGACGTCAGGCAGACGCAGCCCGGCCTGACGCATCAATACGGTCATTTGTCCCCGATGGTGTGCTTGGTGCATGAGAGTAAACCGGAGTGACGCTCCGTTCGGCCACGGTTCACCCGCTATTTCCGTCGTTGCCAGCAGCTGTTCGTCCGTCCATTGGGAACGGATCGCCTCCATAAGTGCCTTGCTGATACGATGGTACTCCTCCGCGATCTCCGCCGCTGATGCAGGGACTTGCTCACCGCCAGCCGGTCCAACTAAATTCAATCCGCAGTGGGTCATGTAATGGATCGATCTCACCAAGTGCCAAGCAATTTGGCCTAAAGTTCTACGCCCTTCCATGACAGGTTGGGACAACGACGCATCGGTTAGCGCCTCCATAACGCGCTCCGTCAATTTACTCTCCTCTGTCCAGGCTTCGATAAACTCTTCAATTTTGACAAACATCTTGTTTCCTCCCGTATAATGAATTTTGACTTCAGCATAACGGATAAACACTGACAGTTACGGTCAGTGTTAAAAAAAAAGAAAGGCCCTGCTGCCGCAGGGCCTTTGCCGAGGTGTAAGCCTCAATTATACGATAAGCGCTCTGGAAATGATGACCAACAGGATGAACAGAACCAGAATTGTGCCAGTAGAAGTCCAGAAACCACCGTAACCTACGTTGCCTACGCCATTTTCATATCCCGACATTGATTTTTCCCTCCTTTTTAAATATAGAACATCATATTACGCCCCGCCCGAGAACGATCGGGACATTCGCGGAGATAAGTAAAAATGGGTTTGCGCTGCCCAGGATTCTCAAATCGCTTCATCTCGGGACCCTGTCCGTTGCAGTCGCCTAATCACGACTTTTGCTCTCTGCATATGATGAAACAAGTCAATCTTAAAAGCGGGTGGTGTTCTTGGGAGGAAAAAAGAGGCGTCAATATCAGAGACTCCAAGACAATGACATATCCTCGGATGACCTGGCGATTATCGGCGCCGGGTTCACCGTGCTCGGGGATTTTTTCGATTTGCTCTCCTTGTTGAAGCTGAAGGAGGAAAAAGAGGAGAACGGCGGCGGCACATCCAACGGCGATACCGAGGAAACGCTGATTGACGAATTCATGCTGCTCCGAAGCAAACCCGAAGGAAAAAAAAGGCGAAAGAAATAAAAAGGCGCGGGATCCACACCCTGCGCCTTTTTGGGCATTACCGGGACAGCTTGGCTACCTTCAGTCTCCAACGCCGCCACTTCATATACACGAGCACCACCAACAGCGCGCCCAACCCCATAAAGAAATATTTCAGATATTTCTCAACCAGATCAATGGCAACCTGCCACTGTTCGCCAAACACAAATCCGATGCTGACAAATACAGCGACCCAAAGAGCCGCCCCGGTGTAAGCATATAAAGCGAAGGTCCGAAAGGGAATGCGGATAATGCCGACGAAATAACCAAAAAACTGCCTGACGCCTGGCACGAAGAAACTGATCAACAGCATCTTGTTGCCATATTTCTCATATACCCGCCTCGTTTTGTCCAAATGCGAAGGCTTCAGAAGAATCCACCTTCCGTACCGTTCAATCAACGGCGCGCCAACCCGGTGGCCGATCAGATAGGTGATGGTCACTCCAATCACAGACCCCGTGTATCCAACCAGCATCGCCGGCAGAAATTCAAGCACGCCTTTATAAGCCAAGTATCCCGTATAGGTCAATGTCGTTTGACCCGGCGGCAGCGGCAGCGCGATAAAATCGATGGGGAGCCCAAGCAGCAAGACAAAATAGCCATATTGCTCAAACATCCTTTCTATCCAATCCAGCACGTTCATGATCTAATCTCCTTTAATCATCCCAGGCGCTGCCCACGCCCCTTAAGTCTCGTTCTTTCATGTTATCAGTATATACGGAGATTTTCCAATCTAAAAGAGCCCCCGGACGGGGCGACGCCCCGCCTGGAGTCCGGCATTATCCGCAATAACGCAAATAAGACCAAGACGGAAAGGGAGTTCCCGGCTTGGCCTGTATTTATTTCCGGATGAAGATTCGGCTGCCGAGCTTAGCCGAACCGACCGGAAATATAATCATCCGTCCGTTTCTCGGATGGATTGGTGAAGATCTTGCTCGTGTCATCATATTCGACCAGCTCCCCCATCAGGAAGAAAGCCGTCTTCTCCGACACCCGAGCCGCTTGTTGCATGTTGTGCGTCACGATGATGATGCAATAATCCTTCTTCAGATCCGCGATCAACTCTTCAATCTTGGCACTGGACACTGGATCCAGAGCTGAAGCCGGCTCATCCATCAGGATGATGCTTGGACTTACCGCAATCGAACGGGCAATACAAAGGCGCTGCTGCTGGCCCCCGGACAATGCCAAGGCGGAAGTGTGCAGCCGGTCTTTCGTCTCGTTCCACAGCGCAGCTTTGACGAGCGACTCCTCCACAATCTGATCCAGCTTCTTCTTGTTCCGAATCCCGTGGTAACGCGGCCCGAAGGCGATGTTTTCATAAATGGACTTATGGAACGGGTTCGGTCGCTGCCAAACCATGCCGATCTTTTGCCGCAGCAGCACGACATCTGTCTTCGGAGCATTGATATTGTCGTCCCCGATCCAGATTTCTCCCGTAATCTTCGCCCCGCTAATGAGGTCGTTCATCCGGTTTAAGCTGCGTAGAAAGGTGGATTTCCCGCAACCCGAAGGGCCAATCAAAGCGGTCACCTGCCGGGAGGCAAAATCAAGCGATATATTCTTAACGGCTTGTTTCTCTCCGTAAAAAACACTTAAGTCTTTTGTTGATAGTTCGATATTAGGCACGGGCTTCGTCCTCCTATTTCGTCGCCGTAAATTTCTTGAGCATCACGCGTCCGAGCCAGCGGGCCAGCAAGTTAAATACCAGCACGGTCAGAATCAGAACGGCCGAAGCGCCGGCGGCGATTTCAGGTGCGTCCGGTGCCAAGCCTTCGGAATTGATCTTCCAGATGTGAACGGCCAGCGTTTCCGCCGGACGGAAAGGATTCAGCGGTGACGTCGGGCTAAGCGGATTCCAGTTGCTAAAGTCAAGCCGTGGACTACTCATACCGGCCGTGAACAGTAGCGCCGCAGCTTCGCCAAATACGCGGCCCGCCGCCAGGATGGTCCCGGTCAGAATAATCGGCGTAGCAATTGGGAGCATGACCGATTGGATCGTTTTCCACTTGGACAACCCCAGCGCTAAGCTGGCTTCCTTCTGTGCCTGCGGCACGCTGGCCAATCCCTGCTCCGTGATCCGTACCATCAGCGGCAAGTTGAAGATCGTTAAGGCCAATGCCCCAGAGAACAGGGAGAAGCCAAACCCAAACACATTTACGAGAACGAGCAATCCGAACAAACCCACGACGATCGACGGAAAAGAGGATAACACCTCGACGATCAAACGGATAAAATCGGTGGTCTTCCCCGGTTTGGCATATTCGCTCATATAGATCCCTGCCCCGATACCCAAGGGCACCGTGATGATCATGGTTAAGACCAAGAGAAATAAGGAGTTAAATAATTGCGGGCCGATCCCGCCGCCTTCCTTGATTGTTTCAGGCGGCGACGTCAGAAAATCGAAGCTGATATGCCCCAGCCCCCGGACTAAAATAAATCCGAGTAAACCCGCCATAATGAGAACGATTAAGCCGGATAAAGCGACAATGACGGCCGTTGCGATTTTGTCTACGGTTTTTGCGCTCATCGTTTTGCTCTCCTTTCCAGCCACCGGACGATAAAGACGAATACAAACGTCATTAACATCAGGATCAGCGCCAGCGTCCAAAGGACATTGTTTTGCATCGATCCCATCACCGTATTCCCCATACTCAGCGTAATCACACTGGTCAAGGTGGAGGTGGATTCAAAGAGCGAGCGCGGAATATGCGGCGCATTCCCGATGACCATCTGTACCGCCAAGGCTTCCCCGAAAGCCCGGGCCATGCCCAATACGACCCCGGTTAATAAAGCCGGCATGGTCGTCGGCAATACGGTCCGGGACAAGGTTTGCCAGCGCGTTGCACCGAGTGCGTAAGAACCTTCTTTCAAACCGGGAGGCAGAGCGGCCAGCGCATCGGTGGCGATCGAAGTAATCGTCGGCAATATCATGATCGACAACACGGTCGCTCCGGCCAAGATGCCAAGACCTTGTCCCGGGAAGATATCCCGGTAAAATGGGACGATGACGCTGAGCCCTACGAAACCATATACAACGGAAGGGATTCCCGCCAGCAATTCGATGACAGGCTGCAGATATTTCTTCCCGAACTTCGGCATAATTTCGACCATAAATAAAGCCGCGCAAATGCCCAGCGGGGCTGCAATCAGCGCCGCCAAAATCGAGGTGCTAAACGAACCCAAGATAAACGGAAGGGCGCCAAATACCGGTGGTTCTCCATCCGGTTTCCAGTTCGTACTTCCGAATACTTCGCCAAGTGCGATCCCGTCTTGAAGAAAGGTGCTTAACCCCTTAGTTGCTACATAATAAACCATCGAGAAGATCGTAACGACCAGCAAGACAATACAAAACGAAGCATAAATTTTGCCGGTCCATTCCTCGACGATATGCGGTTGTATTTTTTTTCTTCCGCCGGACTGAGCCATGAAACCTCTCCCTTTAATAACAGCACAGAAAGAGGCAGAACAGTCCGCCTCTTGCCGCGCCGATATGATGTTATCGAGTCCTATTGGTTACTTCTGTGTGATGTTGCCATCCACATCGCGTTGAACTTGCATTTTGCTGATCGGAATATAACCAAGCTCTACGACGTCGCCGTTATCACCTTGTACGTCAGGGGAAACCATGAAGTCCAGGAATGCTTTAACCACTTCGTTTGGCTCGCCTTTCGTATACATGTGCTCGTAAGCCCATACCGGATACGTCCCGTTTGCTACGTTTTCTTCCGTTGCTTCAACACCTGCATATTTTACGACTTTCACAGAATCATCGAGGTAGGACAAGGCAAGATATCCGATAGCTCCCGGCGTTTCGCCAACCAGCTTCTTCACCGTACCGGAGGAATCCTCTTGGATCGAACCTTGCAGGTCTTCCGTTTTCGTGCCCAGCGCATATTTTTCGAATGTTGCGCGAGTTCCGGAGCTCGATGGACGGTTTACGATTTGGATCGCTTGATCCGGGCCGCCAAGGTCTTTCCAATTCGTGACTTTCCCCGTGAAGATTTGTACCAATTGATCTTTCGTCAAATCGTCAACAGTGATGTCCGGGTTAACAACGGCCGCCATCGCCACGACAGCGACTTGATGGTCAACCAGTTCGCCGGCTTGAGCGGCTTCCAGCTTCTCTTCCGCAAAGACGTCGGAGTTCCCGATATCCGCCTGTCCTCCGGAAACCTGCGTCAACCCCGTGCCGCTGCCTCCGCCTTGAACTTGTATAGAAACGTTAGGATTTTGATCCATGAATGTTTTCGAAACTTGGTCTACCAAAGGTTGTAATGCCGAGGAACCTACCGCCAGGATCGACCCGGACAGTTCCGATGCCGCTGCGTTGCCTCCGCTGTTCGCGGATGCTTCATCCGTGGTGCCGCCGTTCGTTCCGGCCGTATTGTTTGGTGCCGCGTTGTTGTTTTGACCACATGCTGCCAGCGTCAAGCTCAACACCAATGTCAAAACCAATAGCATACTCTTTTTCATTGTCTTAGGTATCCCCCTTATGTGATTTACAATTTGATTATAGAAAGCGAAGATCAATCCCGTGTTTTCGTTTTGTAAACTTTGTGTAAAATGAGGGGCGAATCCACCTTATTTTGAATATTGTTTGCAAAATATAAAAAAAAAACACTCTCGCCTACCGGCGAAGAGTGCATTATTTTATGAAAAAACTAATCCGTAACCCCCGTGTTTTTGGATAGCAGGCCTTTCAGTTCCTTCATAAACATGTTGATATCTTTAAATTGACGGTAAACCGAAGCAAATCGGACATAAGCCACCTCGTCCACCGGATACAACTGCTCCATTACGAGTTCACCAATCCCCCGGCTTTCAACCTCTGCGTTGGCCGATTGACGAAGGGAACGTTCCACCTCGGATACGATGGATTCCAGTTGCTCTACGGATACCGGACGTTTCTCACAGGCACGGATCAAGCCTCGCAGCATTTTCTCCCGACTAAATTCCTCGCGGCTCCCATCCTTCTTAATGACAATCAGCGGCATTTCCTCCACCATTTCAAACGTTGTAAATCGACGACTGCATTTCTCGCACTCGCGACGACGGCGGATCGAACGGTTCTCGTTAGCCGGCCTCGAATCAAGCACTTTCGTCCCTAAGAAATCGCAATACGGACATTTCAAGCTAGAACACCTCCCCTCTAAACGCCGTTGTGACGGCCTTTATTAATTAATGGCAATAAATTACTTCAAATTCATCGGATTGAAGTTGGTAGTCCGGCACATAATACTGTTACCAACCACAAGGAGGTGAACAATCATGGCCCAAAATAATAACTCTTCGAACGACCTGGTGGTTAGACAATCTTCCGGAGCTTTGGATCAAATGAAATATGAAATTGCTCAGGAGCTTGGCATTTCTTTCCCACAGGACGGTTATGCTGGTAACCTGACCTCTTACGAAAACGGTTCGATCGGTGGTTTCATTACGAAACGTTTGGTGACCTTGGCTGAACAACAGCTGGCAGGTCAATTCAAATAATCCGATGACCGAAGGAAGCATTGACTCGCGATAAGCCGGTCAATGCTTCCTTTATCTTTTCGCAAAAAAATCCTAAAACTCGTCGTAAATCTTTACATACTGTTTGTAATAATGCGAGACCCGCTGAACGTAATGCCTAGTTTCGCCAAACGGTATATTCTGAGCCGTCTCCAACCGTCCGTCCCAGCGTCCGCTCTTCAGCCAATTCTTTACATTGGTGGGTCCAGCGTTATAGGCAGCGATCATGGCGATTGGGTTGCCTTCGAATTGCTCGGATAACGATCCCAGGTACCAAGTACCGATCCGGATATTCGTCTCAGTCTCGTTGCGGATGTCTTCCAGCGTCGTGTCGGGCAGCTTCGCTTTGGAGATGACCCACTCCGCCGTATCCGGCATAATCTGCATAATACCGAGCGCGCCCTTACGGGACTCCGCTCCGGATTTGTAATTGGTCTCCACCTTGATGATCGCCGCAACGATAAACGGATCCAGGTTATTGTTATTGGCATGCTGCCGAATTTCTTCTTTATAATAAATCGGATAAAATAACGAAAGCCAAGCGGAATTAATAAAGATAAGGACCGTGAAACCGATAAACAGCAGAAGCAGAACCCTCTTTCTTCGAAGCCACCTCATCTTAGTCCCTTATCCCGCCAAAAGACGTCAATCTGCCGCTTTGTCTCGTCTAGTCCACCGCTGTTATCAATCAAAATATCCGCCCTCTCCTTCTTCACTTCGATATCCATCTGGGCGCTTAACCGCTGTTCAGCCGCTTCTAAGGATAACCTGTCCCTCTGGATTAACCGGGACAATTGCAGCTCTCGCGGCACATACACAACCATAATTTCTTCATATAAGGGATCCAGACCTGACTCGTATAGCAGCGGGATATCCGCCACCACCAGTCTATGTGGATCCGCTGCTTCTAGCTCGTCCAATCGCCGCTTCATTTCAGCGCGAATGGCGGGATGTGTTAAGGTCTCCAGCGCCTTACGTTCCGCCGGATGCGAGAAGACGATTTCGCCGAGCTTTTTGCGATTGAGCGTCCCATCGGGGTGAAGCACCCCCTGTCCAAATCGTTCGCGGACGGCCGCCAGCACTGGATGGCCCGGTTCCATAATCTCCCTGGCGATCGCATCCGCATCGAGCACAGCGGCGCCAAGGCCTGCCAACATGCGGGAAACCGTGCTTTTCCCCGTGGCGATGCCTCCGGTGAGTCCGATGTTCATTCCTTTACACCTCACTGTTTTGACTTGGGGCTTCGGCCTAAAATTCGTCCGGCGTTTGTTTCGCAGCTCGCGGCTTGGGGCTTGTCCGGTAAGGAGGTTGGCATTTTCCGCAATAATGCGTTCCCCTTCCCCCCACAACAGTCTTCACCACCGGCTGCCCGCAATTTAGACAAGGTTCTCCTTCCCGACCGTACATCCGCAAGGAATGCTGGAACATCCCCATCTCCCCTTGTCCATTGACATAGGACTTGATGGAGGAGCCTCCAGCATCCACCGCTTCTGTCAGCGTATCCACGATAGCCGTGTGAAGTCGCTCCAGCTGCCGCTTGGTCAGCTTGTCCGCCGGATGTTCCGGGTGGATTTCCGCCCGGAACAAGGCTTCATCTACATAGATATTCCCCAAACCTACAATGTATTCCTGGTTCAGCAGTACCGGCTTAATCTTGGTAGACCGCCTGGAGATCACCTCTTGAAAGGCCTTTGCCGTAAAAGAGGTCTCCAACGGCTCCAACCCCAGTTTCGCCAAAGGCTTCTGCGTAAATTCCTCTCCGGGCGCAAACAGATGCATGGTACCGAACTGGCGAACGTCCTTGTAGCGGAGTTCGGTCCCGTCGGTAAACCGGAAAATGACATGCGTATGCTTCTCTACCTCATCACCGGTCTGATACACGCCGTATCGCCCTTCCATCCGTAAATGGGAGACGAGCACCAGCCCATCCATGACGATGCGCAGAAATTTCCCGCGGCGGCCAATCTCTAATATTGTATGTCCGGCGAGCTCGAGTTCGAACCGTTTGATATCATCCGGCCGTTGGATGATGCGCGGCAGGAACACGTGGACGCTTTGGATCGTTTTCCCGACGATCAATTGGGTCAAGGTCCGTCGGACCGTCTCGACCTCCGGCAATTCCGGCATATCCTCTCACCTCAATCTAAGTTGTAATCACAATCGCAAGAACCTACTTCGCTTCGTACCAATTTAAACCGCTGGACACTTCGGCCTTAAGCGGCACGGAGAGCTCCAACGCTTTCCCCATCGTCTCCGGCACGAGCTTGCTCATGATCTCCAGCTCCTCCGGTGGCACCTCGAATACCAATTCGTCATGCACCTGAAGCAGCATGCGGCTCTTGAGCCCGTGCTTATACAGCTCCTCGTCCATCCGCACCATCGCCAGCTTGATTATGTCCGCCGCAGAGCCCTGAATCGGCGTATTCATGGCCGTACGCTCAGCGAAGGAACGCAGGTTGAAGTTCGACGCGTTGATCTCCGGCAGATACCGGCGGCGTTCCAACAGCGTCTTGACGTAACCGTCGCGTTTCGCTTCCTTCACAATGTCGTCCATATAACGTCGGACGCCTTGGAAGGCGTCGAAATATTGATCGATGAACCGGGCGGCTTCCTTCCGCGTAATGTTCAGGTTCTGGGACAAGCCATAGTCGCTGATCCCATAAACAATCCCGAAATTGACGGCTTTGGCCGAACGTCTCATATTAGCGTCTACCTGGTCCGGTCCGACGCCAAACACATCCATAGCCGTCTTTGTGTGGATATCCATATCATGCAGGAAGGCTTCCTGAAGCCCCGGATCCCCGGAAATATGCGCCAAGACGCGAAGTTCGATCTGCGAGTAATCCGCGGCCAGTATAAACCAACCTTCCTCTGAAGGCACAAAAACCTTGCGGATTTTGCGGCCTTCCTCGAGTCGGATTGGAATATTCTGCAAGTTCGGATATTGGCTGCTCAGGCGTCCGGTTGCGGCGATCGTTTGCCGGAAATACGTATGCACCTTGCCTGTTTTCGGCGAAATTTCCTTCAGCAGGCCCTCGACGTAAGTCGATTGCAGCTTCGCTAACTGGCGGTATTCCAGAATAAACTGCACGATCTCGTGGTAAGGCGCCAGCTTCTCCAGCACTTCGGCATCGGTCGAATAACCGGTTTTGGTCTTCTTGATGACCGGCAACCCCAGCTTATCAAATAGGATTTCTCCCAGTTGTTTTGTTGAATTGATGTTAAACTCCTGGCCGGCGATTTCATATATACGCGTGACCAATTTGCTGATCTGGGCTTCAAACTCTACGCCCAGCTCTTTCAAAGCTTCCTTGTTCACCGCGACGCCTTGCTTCTCCATGTCAGCCAAAATCCGAGATAACGGCATTTCCAGATCGTAGAACAGACGCTCCATTTCATATTTCGCCAAGTCCTGCCGTTGCAGCGGCAGGATGCGCAGCAAAGCATCCGCTTTGCGGGCCAGATGACGGCTCAGCTCCTCCGGTTCCGGCACCTTGAATTTGGCGCCTTTGCCATAGACCTCATCATCGCCGGGCACCGGCGACAAATGGTATTTCGCCGCCAGACCGCTGAGCGTCTGATCGCTTTCCGTCGGATCAAGCAAATAGGCCGCCAGCTGCACGTCGTGCTCAGCTCCCGCAAACGCGATGCCTTGCCAGAACAACACCAAGTCCACCCGATGCAGGTCATACCCGCGTTTTGGCACATGCTCATCCGCCAGCCAGGCGCGAGCTTCCGCGGCGTACTCCTCTTGCAGCACGTCAAACGGCAGGTAATAATGGCGACTCGCGGTGGATAATGCCATGCCCATCATGGTGGCTTGATGCGGATTGTCTCCGTAAGACTCAACGATGATCCCTTCGATGTTCGACAGATCGGCGATCAGTTCGGACAGGTTATCCTGGGTAACCATTGTGACTTCAATCTCAACCTGCTCCGCGGGAGCGGCCTCACCGGCAGCATTCCCGCCGCCGGCAAAGGACATTCGCTCCAGCAGCGACTTAAACTCCAGCTTGCGCAGCATCGGAACAGCGGATTCCTCCTGGATGCCGTCAAACTTCATCTCCTCCCAGGAGCGTTCAACGGGAACTTCGCGGAAAATCGTAGCCAGCTGTTTGCTCATCCGGGCGTCGTCCGCATGGTTCACTAGATTTTCTTTCATTTTCCCCTTCAATTCATCCGTATGGGCCAGCACTTCTTCCACAGAACCGAACTGGTGCAGCAATTTCAGGGCGGTCTTCTCTCCAATTCCCGGCACTCCCGGAATATTGTCGGATGTATCGCCCATTAGCCCTTTTAAATCGATAATTTGCAACGGTTTGAGCCCGTATTTCTCCTCAATTTGCTGCGGATCATAAGGCTCGACCTCACTGACACCCTTACGCGTTAACGCCACTTTGACCCGATCGCTGACGACCTGGAGCATATCCTTATCCCCGGTCACCACAAGGACCTCTTGACCGGCTTCCTCCGCCCGTTTAGTCAAGGTACCGATAATGTCGTCGGCTTCGTACCCGGCCAATTCAAACCAAGCGATGCCAAAGCTCTCCAGCAGCTCGCGCATCAACGGAAACTGCTCGGACAACTCAGACGGGGTTTTGTCACGTCCGCCTTTGTACTCCTGGTAACCTTCATGACGGAATGTAACCTTACCCGCATCAAAAGCAACCAGCATATGCGTGGGGCGCTCTTCCTGGATCAAACGCAGCAGCATGTTCGTAAAACCGTACACGGCATTCGTGTGCAAGCCACTGGAGTTCGTGAGCGGCGGCATGGAAAAAAATGCCCGGTAAATAATGCTGTTCCCATCTATAAGTATCAATTTTTCCATACGACACCTCGTCCACAGTTTTCTACCTTTTCTTATGATAACACAGGGGGCAACTGGATAACACCAAAGCCGTCTTGGAAAAGAAAAACCGGCCGCCACCTGCGAAATTCCGCAAGCGGCGGCCGGTTGACCGCGGTAAAGCTGAAACTATTGATTCAGGTCCGGACGATGACCGGTCACCAGATAAACGGCGCTTTCGCCGATATTCGTTGCGTGATCGGCGATCCGTTCGATATACCGACCCACCAGCGTAAGCAGCATCGCCTGCTGGAGAGATTCCGGGTTGGCGATCATAAACGCATACAGCTCATGAATCATCTGGCTGTACAAGTGATCGACTTCATCGTCATCCTTCGCCATTTTGTAGGCTAAATCGGTGTTCTCGTCCAAATACGATTGCAGCGATTCCCGCAGCATTAGAATAACCAATTCGGACATCTTCGGAATATCAATCAAAGGCTTGATTAATTTCTGACCTTCCAGCCGTGTAGTGACCTTGGCAATATCAATGGCCAGGTCTCCCATACGCTCCAAATCGCTGGAAATTTTAAACGCCACGAGAATCCGGCGCAAATCCTTCGCCACCGGCTGCTGGGTTACGATCAGACGCGAGCCAATCTCCATGACTTGCTCTTCCATCTGGTTCAACTCCGCATCGCGCCCCACGATCTCTTTCGCTTTAGCCGAGTCCAGAGCCTGAAGGGCGCTGATCGCCTCCGCCAAAGCGTGCTCGACATGCTCACCCATTTGTCTCAGCAGCTGCCTTAAATCTTCCAGGTTCTGATCAAATTCCTTTCTTTGAATCATCTTGCTGCAGCCTCCTTGTTATCCGAAACGACCGGAAATATAATCTTCAGTGCGTGGATCCTGCGGCGTGGAGAAGAGCTTCTGTGTATCGTCCGCCTCCACGATTTCCCCGTTCAGGAAAAAGACGGTCCGGCCCGAAATACGCGCCGCCTGATGCATGTTATGCGTGACCATGACAATCGTATAACTATCTTTTAATTGCTGAACCAGTTCCTCGATCTTGAGGGTGGAAATCGGGTCCAGCGCTGAAGTAGCTTCGTCCATCAACAGAATATCTGGCTGTACGGCGATGGCGCGGGCAATACAAAGACGCTGCTGCTGTCCGCCGGACAAGCTGAGTGCCGACCGTTTCAGGAAATCCTTGACCTCGTCCCACAACACGGCCTGACGAAGACTCCGTTCCACGATTTCATCCAGGGCCGCTTTGTTCTTGATGCCGTGCAGCCGCGGGCCATAAGCAACATTGTCATATATCGATTTCGGAAAAGGATTCGGCTGTTGAAACACCATGCCCACCCGTTTGCGCAAGGCCTCCACCTGGACATCGTCGCTGTAAATGTCACTGCCGGCAATTTGCACGGTGCCCTCGATCCGCGTCCCCGGAATCATGTCGTTCATCCGGTTCAAAGTGCGTAAGAGCGTCGACTTCCCGCAGCCGGAAGGTCCAATGAAAGCGGTGATCGCTTTTTCCGGAATATCCAGTGAAACGTCCTTTAGTGCATGGAATCTGTCATAGTACAAGTTCAACTTTTGAATCCGGATAATGTTATCCATCACAGTTCTCCTTCACAAATAAACATCTTTGCCCCCAACCGCAAGACTTATGCCTGATGGTCCGGGGAAATGGCGGGCAAACTTGAAGCACGGTACCCGCCTTCCCTGCGAGCCCGTGCCGGCGCATCAGCTATTGATTTAGTATGCGCGAATGATGAATTATTCCATGTAAATCAGTTTCATTTTATCGCACTTATGTAAAAGAACATGGGTCTAAATGTAAACGGAGTGTAAAATATTACGAAAGCGACGCTAAATGACGCAGCTCTCCAAGCACGGATCTAGTACGACCGGCCGCCGTTTCCGAAGAGCGGAACATCTCTTGGCCGCGCTCCTCGACGGTTCGCGCAGACTCCACCAGCGCTTGAAACGTCCCGTCTGCATTGCCAACTCGTCCGTGACTTTCCGCCATTTCCTCCGCGGTGGAGGAGGCCGTGACCGCCGTTAGCTGGATCAATCGGTTTACGACACCCAACGTCGAGCCAATTTCTTCGGAGAAGTTCTTGGTCTGCAAGGCGAGCTTGCGAACCTCGGAGGCGACCACCGCAAACCCCCGTCCATGCTCCCCGGCATGCGCCGCTTCGATCGAGGCATTCATGGCCAGCATGCCGCTTTGATCTGCAAGGCTGCGAATATGGTCGGCGACAGATGAAATTTGTTTCGTCCGTTCCAACAGCTCCGCCACTTGCTTCTCCTGGGAACGGGTCATGTCAAGCACCCGGGTAAACGACGCCTTAACCGCTTCCAGCTCAAGCCGACCCTCCCCCGACAATCCATTCATGCGCTCCGATTCGAGCAAGCTTCGTTTCGCCGACTCCGTCACTTCTTCGATCGAGCGCTCGATCTCTATAATCCGATCGCGGCTCTCAAGAACCGCCGCCTGTCTGGCTTCGTCCGCCTCCCGCTGCAACTGGCGGGACATCTGCATCAGATCCTGCACCGTCAGGATCCCGTAATATTTCGCCTTATCGGTTAAGATCAAGCCATCGTAGAAGGAAGCCCCCTCCCGTCCTAACGCTTGATCCAACAGTTCTCCGGCGGGCGTGTCCAGCTCGCAGATCAGTGGTTCCGTCTGAGCAAAGCGAAGCGCTGAAACCTCATAAAACAGATCCGCGGCAAACCGGCCGGCCAAATGTCGAAAGAAATGATCCCGCATCAACAACCCGATCGGTTTGTGATCACCATCACAAACTACGATACATGGGAGCTCCGGTTGCCTCTGAAACAGCCCCAACACGTTGCGGCAGGAAACCTCCGGCCCAATCACCGGGACCTTGTGGCCGTAAGAGCGAACCTCTACTCCTCCGACCGCCGCGATACCCGAAACCCCAGCCGAGCGGCTCTCTTCCCCCACTTCCTCCTGTAACAAGTTCTCGCTACCCCTGCTTTCTTCGTTCGCCGTCAAGTTCTCTATCTCTTCAATAACAGCACGCTCCAATACTGCGATGGCCTGATTATCCAATCTCAACCACTCCCCCATTGGTATACGTTACGATGGATCTACTAGAATCATAGAGGGGAAATGTTAAGACATTGTTTACGGGACTTTTGTCCTATGTAAAAAGAACGTCCATCATGAAGTTACATGATGGACGCTTTCTTCTTATTCACAACCAGTTTGTATCCAACGCCGCGGATCGAATCGATATGCACCGATTGAGGATCCAGCTCAAGCTTCTTGCGCAGCGAGCTGACGTGCACATCCACCGTCCGCTGACCTCCGATATAATCGAATCCCCATACGGCATTCATCAGATCGTCCCGGGTCATCACCACGCCCGGCTTGCGGGCCAAATAGAGCAGCACCTCGAACTCCTTAGGTCTGAGCGTGATTGCTTCTCCGTTCAACGTGACTTCATATTTCTCCGGATAAATCGTCAAGGCTCCCAGCGCGATTTGAGAATTCTCCTGCTGGACCGGCTTGTCGCGTTCTTCCTGACCGGACGATCGGCGGAGAACGGCGGCGACGCGAGCCAGCAGCTCGGCCACACCAAACGGTTTCGTGATGTAATCGTCGGCGCCGGACTTCAAGCCCTGCACGACTTCTTCTTCTGCATTTTTTGCGGTCAAGATAATCACCGGCGTCATCACGCCTTCGCTTCGCAGCTTCGACATGATTTCGAAACCATTCATGCCCGGCAGCATCAAATCGAGCAATATCAAATCAAAATCCTGCTGCAGTGCGGTTTCATAACCGGTCTGCCCGTGATCCTCTACGACAACTTCATAGCCTTCGCTCGTCAGGTTGTAAGATAAAAGCCGGGATAATGTCGGTTCATCTTCGATAACCAATAGACGTTGTGTCATAGTACCCCCCATTTGTTTGCGGTACAAGTTCATGATTTGAACCAATATCACTTTGATGACAAGCCCAGCATATCACGGCATTGTTAACGCGGTGTAAAGTTTTTCAAAAAACAGTTTACACTATATTGGTATGTTCCCATGGCCGATCTTAATCATCCAAGGTATGCATCAAGGGGAGCTCTAAAATAAACGTCGTTCCTTCACCAACTTTGCTCTCTACGCGGATGGTGCCGTGATGTAGCTCCACGAGGTGTTTGACAATGGACAAGCCTAGACCCGTGCCGCCCGAGCTGCGGGATCGGGCCTTATCAACCCGATAGAAGCGTTCAAAAATCCGCGGCAGATCCTTCTTAGGAATGCCGATTCCGGTATCGCTAATCGTAAACCGGACCTTCTCCTCGTCTCCACCTTCGCCAACGATGCTTGCCGATACGCGTACTTTCCCACCTTCCAGTGAGTAGCTGATCGCGTTGGATAGCAAATTCATGAAAATTTGCCGCAGACGATCCTCATCCGCCTCGATGAACAAATGCTCCGGAATGTCATGCGACATCGAGATTGATTTGTTACCCGCCGCGGGAAGAAGAACTTCATACACGCTGTCGAATAGCTCTTTCAGTTGAACCGGCGCATATTCCAACGGCACCCGCTTCGATTCGATTTTGGACAACTCGAGAATGTCGCCGATCAACCGATTTAACCGATCTCCTTCATCATAAATGATTTGCAGGAAAGAGTGCGCGGTCTCCTCGTCCTTCACCCCGCCGGCCATCAGCGTTTCGGCGAAACCCTTGACCGCGGCGATCGGCGTCTTCAACTCGTGGGACACGTTGGCGACGAATTCGCTTCGTATCCGTTCCAGTTTCCGGATCTCGGTCACATCCTGCAGGAGGAACAACATGCCGCGGTAGTTGCCGTTGTCTTCAAACATCGGCACGCTGTCGAACAACAGGATTTTTTCCTCGGGATCGTAGACGTTTCGTTCCTCCTGGACCGCTTCCTTGCTAGCGATGCCTTCTTCCATAAATTTGGTGAATTCATAGTTTCGCTTAAGCACCTGATACGATTTACCGAGCAACAGCTCGCCTCTCATATGCAGGATTCGTTCCGCTTCCCGGTTAATTAAGGCGATATGCTCCGACGCATCCACCATGAGAATGCCGCCGGTCATGTTCGCAAGCACGCTTTGCATCAAATCTTCGTTATCGCGGATCCGCTTGAGCTGCTGCTGCAAGCTGTCCGCCATTCCGTTGATCGCAAGGCCCAATTGACCGATTTCATCCTTACGGGCCAGCTTGACCCTAGCGTCGTAATCGAACCTGGAGATGCGATGAGCGACTCGCGTAATTTGTTCCAGCGGCTTAGTCAAGCCGGCCGCCACCCGGTAGCTCACTAGACCGGCTACGAGAAAGAGGAAAAGCAGCCCGCCGAACATCCAGATCCACCCTTGGGCAAGTCCCTTCTCTACAGCCGCCAAACTCATCGAAAGGCGGATGTAACCGTCAAAATCGCCGGCGATCACGCGGTGCGCAACGTACAGCATATTTTCGCCGATTGTATCGCTGTACCGGATTGCGCTGCCCACGTTACCGCCTGCAGCGGACTCAATTTCCTGCCGATGGGCATGGTTATCCATTCGTTCCGGATCCGATTCGGAGTCGCCGACAACGATACCGTCCAACGTAATGAACGTGACCCGGGAATCGGTCAGCTCCTTTAACTGTTTCGCCTCTCGTTCGTAATAGGCGTTAGCCTCGGGATTCCCCTCTACGGGAACAAAATCGAAAGTCGCCTCCAGCAGATTAATTTCCCGGGCCATATTGTCTTCCAAGGCCCGAATATGTGAGTTTTTAAACATTTGGGCCATCGTGATGCCGGCAGCCAGCATCGAGATCCCGAGTAGAATCATTAGGATGAGTGTTAGGCGCGAGCGAAAGGTTTTCATGTTTATTTGAACACCGGATCCTTAAATGCAGCCAGCTTCATCAATGAGTCCTTCTCCACGCCTTCATGCAGGCTGTCCCCATGCGAATCCATCGTTACGATCGCAGCAAAGCCTTCAACCTCCAAGTGCCACATGGCTTCCGGAACTCCAAATTCCATAAAATCGACGCCGTTGACCTTCTTGATGCATTCCGCATAGTACTGCGCCGCACCGCCAATCGCGTTCAAATACACGCCGCCATGCTCTTTCAAAGCAGCCAGTGTCTTCGGACCCATTCCCCCCTTGCCGATAACTGCGCGAATGCCAAACTTCTTCACGATATCGCCTTGGTACGGTTCCTCGCGAATGCTGGTCGTGGGTCCGGCCGCTTTCACATGCCAACCTTCGTCGTCCTTCAGCATGACCGGTCCACAATGGTAAATGACTGCGCCGTTCAAATCCAACGGGGCGTCATGATCCACTAAATGTTTGTGCAGCGCATCTCTGCCGGTATGCATTTCGCCGTTAATAACTACAACGTCGCCAACCCGCAGGCTGCGGATTTGCTCCTCCGTCACCGGTGTCTGCAGCACGATTTCCCGGCTGGCGGGGGCCAGAGTTTCCTCGGATGCCGTGCCCGTTTCAGCTGTCTCAAGATCTCCTACTGGCACTTCGCTGCCGCGCTCATAGAGCCATTCGCGGATGGCGCCGGTAGCGGGATCGATGTCCACACCCTGGCGGCGGAACGCCCAGCAGTTATATGCAATCGACACAAAGAAGCTGGCCGGAAGCCGATTTATCGCTCCGATCTTACAGCCCAGCAAGGTCACTTCCCCGCCGAACCCCATCGTACCGATCCCCAGTTGATTGGCCGTATCCATAATATACTGTTCCAACCGGTCCAGATCCGGATTCGGGTTGACGTCATCGAGCGAGCGGAACAGCTGTTGCTTGGCCAGCTCGTACCCCGTCGTGCGGTCGCCGCCGATGCCGACTCCAAGAAAGCCTGCACTGCACCCTTGCCCCTGTGCCTGATAAACGGCGTGCAGAATACATTTGCGGATCCCGTCAAGATCCCGCCCCGCGCGTCCTAACCCTTCCAGCTCGGTCGGAAGGCTGTATTGAATATTTTTATTCTCGCATCCGCCGCCTTTCAAGATCAGCCGGATATCGATCGTGTCTTTCTCCCATTGTTCGAAATGAATGACGGGGGTTCCCGGACCCAAATTATCCCCACTGTTCTCTCCGGTCAAGGAATCTACGGAATTCGAACGAAGCTTGCCTTCCTTGGTTGTCCGCTGTACCGCCGCGTAAATCGCTTTCTTCATCTCAATCTGATTCGCCCCTACCGGCGTATGCACCACAAAGGTCAACATCCCGGTATCCTGACAAATCGGTGAAACCTGTTCCTCCGCCATACGGATGTTTTGCGCGATAGTCGACATGGCCAAACCGGCCCGCGTCGCTCGGTTCTCCAGGGCTCGCCCCCGGTTCACCGCACGACGTACGTCGCCCGGCAACCTTGTTGAAGCTTCCACAATCAATACGTATACGCTTTCTTCAAACTGGTGCATGATCCAAGAATCCCCTCTCCCTGTCATCTTGTTTAACCCATGAGGTGTAAATAAGCACAACCTTGTCGTGTCGTTTACCCTATCGCATTCTTCAGATTTATAATAACATAAGAACTAGTTTAGGTTGACAATTTCTGTCCAAAATCCACTCCGATATAAGCGAGGTTTATCACTGATGGGCTACCATTTTCCTGCTTATCTATACCGTCTGCGTTCGATCCGTCGCTGGAGTCTAATGCGCAGCACCGCCTCCGAGAATGTCGCCGAGCATTCATTTCATGTTGCGTTGTTGGCTCATCTGCTGTGTGAAATTGGGAATACCCGATTCGAACGCCGTTTAAATGCGGAACGCGCTGCAACGCTGGCGTTGTTCCACGATGCGACCGAGGTGTTCACTGGAGATATCCCAACGCCAGTCAAACATTATAACCCACGGCTTCTGTCCAGCTTCCGCGAAATGGAGGCCATCGCTGCAGAGCGTTTGCTCTCGATGGTCCCGCCGGAACTTCAGAACGTTTATACTCCGTTATTATCGCCGGGTCAAGCGGAGAGCTCATCCGAAGATGCCGCATTGATGGTGTATGTCAAAGCCGCAGACAGTCTGGACGCCTATTTGAAGTGTGCCTGGGAGCTCACGACTGGCAACCGCGAATTCGCCGTCGCCAAAACACAGCTTCTGGACAAACTGCAACGGCTGCAACTCCCAGAGGTCGCTTATTTTCTGGAGAACCTGGCTCCCAGCTTTGAAATGACGCTGGATGAGTTATCCGAAACGGAAGCGGAGCATCACGAGAACGAGTAGATATTTCTGAGACGTAAGAACCCCCCAAGCTTCCTCGGCATCGCCGAAAAGCTTGGGGGTTCTGTTTGTTGGAGTTCATCTCGACTCCATGGTTAACCGTTAACGATCTCACCGCCGTTAATATGCAACACCTGACCACTCATATACGAGGAATCGTCCGAGGCCAGAAATACGTAAGCCGGTGCCAATTCCTCCGGTTGACCGGGACGCTGCATGGGCGTCGTCCCCCCGAATTCGGACACCTGCTTCTCATCGAAGGTTGACGGAATCAGCGGGGTCCATATCGGTCCAGGAGCCACCGCATTCACCCGAATGCCTTTGCTCCCGACCACATTCATCGACAATGCCCGCGTGAAGCTAACGATCGCCCCTTTTGTCGCAGAGTAGTCAATCAGCTGCGGATTGCCCTTATAGGCGGTTACCGAGGCCGTATTGATAATCGCGCTGCCTTTACGTAAATGCGGCATCGCCGCTTGGGTCAAATAGAACATGGAGAACAAATTCGTCCGAAACGTCTTCTCCAGTTGAGCAGCCGTAATCGCCGTAATGTCCGGCTGCGGATGCTGCTCGGCCGCATTATTGACCAGGATGTCCAGGCGCCCCAGCTCCTGTACCGTTTGCTGCACCGCCTGCTTGGCAAACGCCTCATCGCCGATATCGCCCGCGATCAAGAGGCATTTGCGTCCCTCCTGCTCGACTTCCTGCCGGGTCACCCCGGCATCCTCATGCTCGTTTAAATACACAATCGCGACATCAGCCCCCTCTTTAGCGTAAGCTACGGCTACGGCGCGACCAATACCGCTGTCACCGCCGGTGATCAACGCCGCTTTGCCCGTCAACTTACCGGCAGCCTTGTAATCCCCCTCATAAACCGGGCGCGGGTGCATCTCCGCTTCAACGCCGGGCTGGTGGTTCTGGTGCTGCGGCGGTAAGGTCTGCTTCGCTTGTCCGTTTCCTGCCATTATTGCATCCTCCTCGGGTTATCGGTGAATTCGGTGCGTTGCACCTGATCGTTACCTTCCCTAATAGGATGACCTTGCCGCTTCGGCTTATCCCTCTTCTATTTCCAAAGGAACCCGAATCGTTCGGAAAACCACCTCATATCATGTTTGCGAAGAGCGACCTGTTTCTCCCTCCGTGCCGAAGTCAACTCGACTAACTTCTCCTCATTCACCGGCTCTCCTTCATACGCGCGACGCACCTGCTCCCTGCAGACCGAAATGAACTCTTCGTCGAAATGCAAATAAGCAAGAGTCATCAAACCCACTCCCCACAGTTCTCCGCTGTTGTCATAGGGGAAATTCTGCCTGAACACTTGAGTTAATGTCACCTCGGGCACGTAAAGACAATTCCCGCCTTGCAGCCATAACCTTAAGGAAATCTCCGCCGTTTCCAGATCCTTGCCGATAAAACCGTCTTCCATCCCCCCCATATCTCGAAAAATATCCCGTCGAACGGCAAAGCATTCCCAGGACATCCAGGGGATCTCGTTCTGACCTGCGGACAGCACTGGGTACCCGCGCACCGCTCCCATCACTCCTCCGACCTCCCTCCCTTTCGGTGCGGGAGAGTGCTCACTCTTCTTAAAGGCCGGCGACACGCCAACCGCTTGTCCCAGCATCAACGGCGCCAGCAACCGTTCCATCCATCCGTCATCATAATATAAATGAGAACCGCAAAAGATCAGATATTCTCCGCTGGCATGAGCAGCTCCGATATTACGAGCCGATATTCCCGGCTCACCCTTAATTCGCTTAAAAGGTCGATCAAATCGGTAACTCATCAGAAAATCACAACATCCGTCGACCGAACCATCGTCAACGATAATGACTTCATAAGGTAGAGTCGATTGGGATACTTTCAAAGATTCCATCGTGGTATACAAATCGATTCCATTGTTCTTGACTGTAATGATGATTGAAACGGTAGTAGATTCGGAAGACATACTCTTTCTCCTTAAAATTGGATATAATTATTAATTGAACCATTTCAGTAAATCTTATGATTCCATAATAACCCAATTCGTACTTGCAGTAAATACAAACAAAACCTGTAGTTTATTATCTTTCATTCGGCTTCTCACTAAGGTAAATACAGGAGGGGTGTTATGGATTACGAGGCATTGGGGAAAAGGCTGCGTCAAGAACGGCATAAAATGCACTTGACCCAGGAAAAACTCGCCGAACGTATCGAAGTTTCGGACGCATACATAGGGCAAATCGAACGGGGAGAGCGCAGCTTGTCCCTGGAAACACTCGTCAAACTGGCGAATCAATTAGGCGTTACCGTTGATTATTTGCTCCACGATTCGATTGTGATCAGCGATGACCACTTTATGGACCAGATCCAACAGATTGTCATGAACCGATCGCCGAAAGAGAAACAACTGGCGCTCGATATTTTGAAATTAATGTTTACCCATTTAGACGAATTGAAAGAATAGAACTTGAGTCTCTAGCAAGGATCTGGCGCCGTTAACCCGCGTACAGCGCACAAAAAGACCTGTCGGCAATAATGCCGGCAGGTCTTTTGGCTTAAGTTTAGATTAAATGATGGTGCTGAACACCATAAAGAACGAAATCAGCAATACGGTCACGGACAACAGTGCGCTTAACGTACGCAGCTTCCCTTCTTCCGCCGTCACGGTTTTATTCTGGCGGATCCCTTCCTGTGCCAAACGCAGCGGTTTGGCCAAGATCCCGCTAAACGCACCAATTGCCAGATATAAGATAACGATCACAATCATCCAAGGCACGGAGTAATCGCCTTGACCGATCAAATAGCCGCCCGTCAACAATTGGATGACAAGCCCGATCTGGGCGTATCGATTCAGAGAGATCACGGCCGATACCGTTCCTTCCTGAGCTGGCAGCGACAATTTGCCGATCCGGCCAAGCACAAACGGCAGGACCAGATAGAAGCCGAGTGCCAAGGCCCCGATAATATGTAGGAATAACATGACTTGATACATTAACATAACCGCCCTTTCCGCGTCAATTACATTTATTATAGTCTATTATAACTTTGGATGGAAATAAAAGAAACGTCTGATCGGGGCGGGTAGGGGAGACAAATTGATAAGGATTGAAGGCAACGCTAGGAAATGTTCCTACGATCGCTGTTGCTCGCGGGTTTCTTGATCCTACAAATTTACACGAGGTTGAAACCCGCTCACAAAGGCGAACGCTCCGCTTCTTCGGAATCATTTCCCGCTTATGCCCTTTCCCTTATCACGATGAAGGATTATGCCCCCGCCCCGAACAGACTCGGGGCGGGGCAAAAAAAGACCCTCCCTATGAACACTAGGGAAGGTTAACATAAACGGAGGTTGTTATGCAAAAGAATTAGCTAATTACATGTTTTTGATGACATGGTCGGCAAATTCGGAGCATTTCACTTCCGTTGCCCCATCCATCAAGCGGGCGAAGTCGTAGGTGACTGTTTTGTTGTTGATCGAGGTTTCCAGACCTTTATAGATCAGGTCTGCTGCTTCTTGCCAGCCCAGATGCTCCAGCATCATGACGCCGGACAAGATAACGGAGCCCGGATTTACCACGTCAAGGTCAGCGTATTTCGGCGCCGTACCATGCGTTGCTTCGAAGATGGCATGGCCCGTCACGTAGTTGATGTTGGCGCCCGGTGCAATACCGATGCCGCCAACTTGCGCTGCCAAAGCGTCGGACAAGTAGTCGCCGTTCAGGTTCAACGTAGCGATAACGTCGAAATCCGTTGGCCGCGTCAACACTTGCTGCAGTGCGATATCGGCAATCGCATCCTTGATGATGACCTTGCCTTCGGCTTCCGCCACTTTCTGCGCTTGGTTTGCTGCGTCTGCGCCGGATTGTTCCTTGATCCGGTCGTATTCGGCCCAAGTGAAGACTTTATCGCCGAATTCCGCTTCCGCGACTTCATAACCCCAGTTCTTGAATGCACCTTCGGTAAACTTCATGATATTGCCCTTATGCACCAAAGTGACGCTTTTACGTCCATGCTTAATCGCATATTCGACCGCAGCGCGGACGAGGCGTTTCGAACCCTCTTCTGAAACCGGCTTAATGCCGATGCCGGATGTTTCTGGGAAGCGAATTTTGTTCACGCCCATTTCATTTTGCAAAAATGCCAGTACTTTCTTGACTTCCTCGGAGCCTTCTTTATACTCGATGCCGGCATAGATGTCTTCGGTATTCTCACGGAAAATCACCATATCCACGAGTTCCGGACGTTTAACAGGAGAAGGCACACCTTCGAAATAACGAACTGGACGAAGGCAGACGTACAGGTCTAACTCCTGGCGGAGCGCTACGTTTAGCGAACGGATGCCACCGCCGATCGGCGTAGTCAACGGTCCTTTGATGGCCACAATATATTCGCGAATCGCGGTCAGCGTATCAGCTGGCAACCATTCCCCGTATGTATTGAAGGCCTTCTCGCCTGCGAATACCTCGTACCAGGCGATTCTCTTCTCGCCGCCGTAGGCTTTCTCCACGGCGGCGTCCAATACGCGTTTCGACGCTTTCCAAATATCGCGGCCCGTACCGTCACCCTCGATAAAAGGAATGACAGGATGGTTAGGTACCTGAAGCTTCCCATCCTGAATCGTAATTTTCTCACCTTCAGTAGGAAGATCAAACTTATCCAATTTCAACATTTTTACGGTTTCCTCCTTCAGTCTGTTTGCTGCATCTCACGGTCTCCATTTTACCACAATGTTCCTCGGAGCTCTCGCTTCGGCTGCTTATCTTAATTCGATGGGAACGTACTTCTGATTGGTAACGCCCGTATATTCCGCACGCGGACGAATCAGGCGGTTATCTTCCAGTTGCTCCAAAATATGCGCTGTCCATCCGGACAAACGGCTGATTGCAAAAATCGGCGTAAACAAGTCACGCGGAATGCCCAGCATCGTGTAAACGGAAGCTGAATAGAAGTCAACGTTAGGCTTCAGCCCTTTTTGACCTGTCACAAGCTGCTCGACTTTAACGGAAATATCGTACAGTGTGGAATCGCCTTGCAGAATGCTCAACTGACGCGACATATTCTGCAGATGTTTCGCACGTGGATCCCCGTTCTTGTAAACACGGTGACCAAACCCCATGATCTTCTCTTTATTGGCCAGCTTCTTCTGAATGTAGGGCTCCGCTTGCTCCAACGTAACGATCTCAGCCAGCATATTCATCACCGCTTCATTCGCACCGCCGTGAAGGGGTCCCTTCAAGGTGCCGATCGCCGAGGTGACACCGGAGTAAATATCGGACAACGTCGCGATCGTGACGCGAGCGGAGAATGTCGACGCGTTGAGCTCATGGTCAGCATGCAGTACAAGCGCTTGATCCAGGGCACGAACCGCAATTGGATCCGGTTCTACGCCGGTCAACATGTACAAGAAGTTGTGCGCGATCGATACGTCCTTCAACGGGGCGACCGGTTCCTGGCCCTGCCGAATCCGGGCGAACCCAGCAATCAGGGTCGGAATTTGAGTTTGGAGCTTAATCGCCTTCAATTGGTTGTTTTCACGGGAGTTGTCATTGGCGTTCTCATCATACAAAGCAAGAGCCGATACGGCAGTACGAAGCACTGCCATCGTGTTGGCAGTCTGTGGATACAGCTTCATTTGTTCCAGCACCGCATCAGGAACCGCAGCATAATCGCTAAATTGCCGCTGCAAGCGTCCCAATTCAGCTTGATTAGGCAATTTGCCGTACCATAACAAATAAGCCGTTTCTTCAAAACTCGCACGTTCCGCCAATTCATCGATATTAATACCACGATAAGCGAGTACGCCATCATGAATGGAGCTGATCGAAGAGGTTGCCGCAACAATGCCTTCCAGGCCTTTCGTAGCTGTCATGAACCATCTCTCCTTTGTTAACATTTTGTGAGCAAACAAGCCCCTGAAAACATTTTCAAAATTGAAAGTTTTAAATTTTCGAAGTTATGCAATAACGGGCCTATAATTGCAGAAATATTGCTCCATTGCTTACTTCTTCATCATACTGGATTTCCGAAAACATGGGAACCGCTTCAGCACCGCCGGGTACATTAAATGATTTTATCACAACTATAAAGAAATTTTGTAAACGATTCCAGTTGTGCAATGAATTATATCACATAATTCCGAAAGAAGTTTGAGGCGGAATACTCGCGGCGGACAAATAATAGAGTAGAACTAGGACATGTATTGGGAAAAGGGGAAATGCCACATGGATCACGTGATCGTCAAGCGGGTGTTGCGCGGCAGCTGGATTTGCGTCGTCCTCATCGGCTCCATCTTAGCCGTCTACTGGCTGCTCCCACTGGTTTATCCGTTCTTGATCGCCTGGTTGATCTCCTACGCGATGCACCCTTTTGTCCTATGGCTCCAAAAGAGCCTGCGGGTGCCACAGTGGCTGGCCGTAACGCTCTCCTTGCTCATTTACTTCGGAAGCGCAGGGATCATTGTGTCCGCGGCGCTAACGCGTCTCGTTAAAGAATTGATCCATTTGGCGGAATCCTTCGATCTGCGTATCGCCGAGTGGAGAAACCTGTTTGTCTCCTGGACGCAAAGCGAAGGGATCCAATCGATCATTACCGAGATCAACCGATTTATTGCCGATAATCCCGGATACGAAAATACCATTCACAAAAATATCGACAATACCGCCGAAAGAGTGGGATCCTTTGTTTCGCATTTCGTCAATAACGTGCTGGAAACGATCGTCACCCTGCTCTCCTCCCTCCCCAATTTAGGGGTCATTCTCGGTGTGATTCTGCTGGCTACCTTTTTTATCAGCAGCCACTGGGAACGCGATATGCGATTCTTAGCCAGTTCCATTCCCGCACCGTTTCGTAAAACGGTAGGCGCGATTTGGCGCGATCTGCAACGGGCACTTTCGGGTTATCTGCGCGCCCAGTTTATCATGATCTCCATCACCGCGTTTATCGTATTGCTTGGTTTGATCATTTTGGGTGTTGATTCTGCATTTACTTACGCTCTACTGATCGGACTTGTCGATTTATTACCTTATCTGGGCGTTGGAACGATTATGATCCCTTGGCTGATCTATGCCTTTGCTACCGGCGACGTCACGCTGGGGATCGGGTTGTCCGTGTTGTACGGGGTCATCCTGCTGGCCCGCCAACTGATCGAACCTAAAGTACTGGCCAGCAGCGTTGGACTGGATCCCTTGCCTACGTTGATCGCCATGTTCGTTGGCCTCAAGCTGTTTGGCGTGCTGGGACTGATTATCGGGCCGGTCACGCTGGTCATCCTAGGCGCCGCTGTCCGCGCTGGGGTTGTCCGTGACTTGCGGAACTACATCCTCCACGGCCGGTTGAGATAAAAAAGGGCATCCCGTCTTCCAAGACGAGATGCCTTCTTAAATAAATTCGTTAACGGCGGAAATACGTGATCGTTCCGTCCTTCATCTTCTTGCTGACCCATTTCATGAGCGGGATCCGGTATAACACGCGCGTCAGCGGAAACACCATCGTAAATCCGATGAGATCGGTAATGAAACCGGGGATCAACAGCAGTATCCCGCCGGCAAACACGCATAATCCATCCAAGACCATGCGTCCTGGAATTTGTCCGCCGCTCATTTGGGCTTTGGCATCCGCCAGCACTTTACGCCCTTCAAATTGCATCATTAACCCGCCGATCACGGATGTCGCCAACGTCAGAAAGATCGTTTTACCGACCCCCAACCTCTCGCCAACGTACATATACCCCCAAAATTCTACGATCGGAATCAACACGATAAGAGCGGCTATCCATTTACGCATATCAGGACTCCTTTATCACATTCCTGTACTTGTATTTTACCGCCTCCACGCCGGATAATCAAAATTTACGATTTTCGAGCTTCCTCCAGCGCCGCATACCATTCCGGAAATACCTTCTTGAACTGAACCGGTTTGAAGTCTTCGCGACGAACCACATAATGAGAAGAAGACCCCTCTACGCAAAGCGCGCCTTCCCCATTGTAAACCTCGTAACCATATGCGGTTTTGACACCGCTGTTCTCAATAACCCGAGTCTTAAGCAACACGGTTTCCCCATAACGGATCCCGCGTTTATATTCCACCTTCATTTCGTGAACGGGAGAAATATAACCCGACTGTTCCATCTCGAAATAATCAAAACCGAGATTCCGGCTCAGTTGCAGCCTTCCCATCTCGAACCATTCCAGGTAATGGGCGTGGTAAATAATCCCCATCATATCGAATTCCGAATATTTGGGCTCAATCACCACTTCGCATACGTACACGTCAATCGCTCCTTTCCGGATTTTCTGTTCATCTAGGGCATGGCGGTTTTTTGGCAAAAAAAGCAATGGTCCCGAACGGGCCCCATTGCCTTTTGTTGTGACTATAAGTCAATGTATTTAAACTCACGACTACTTGCGGATTTGCCCGATCTTCACCAGGTTGGTCGAACCGGAACGTCCGAGTGGTACCCCAGCTGTGATCACGACGAGGTCGCCTTCCTTCACGAGTCCGGAATCCAGACCGCCCTTCATCGCTTTGTCGAACATTTCGTCCGTCGTGCTGGCCGTATCGCCTTTCACCGGCGTTACACCCCAGTTCAAGGCCAGACGGCGCAAGGTTTGTTCTTCGGTCGTCACCGCGATGATCGGTGCTTTCGGACGGTATTTGGAGACCATACGTGCCGTATAACCGGTTTCCGTCGAAGTAATAATCGCTTTGGCATTCAGCTCCAGTGCCGAGTTGGCAACTGCTTGGCTGATCGCTTCCGTAACTGTCGTTTGTTGTGCGTTACTAAGCTTAACGAAGATTTCGCGGTATTCCAAAGCGGATTCCGCTTTCTCCGCAATGCGGGACATCGTCAATACCGATTCCACCGGATATTTCCCGGCAGCCGTTTCACCAGACAACATGATCGCATCCGTACCGTCGAAGATGGCGTTTGCCACGTCACTTGCTTCGGCGCGAGTAGGTCTAGGGTTGCGCTGCATGGAGTCGAGCATTTGCGTCGCCGTGATAACCGGTTTACCCACGCGGTTACATTTCTCGATCATACGCTTTTGTACAAGCGGTACGTCTTCTGCTGGAATTTCGACGCCGAGGTCGCCGCGGGCAACCATCAGGCCGTCGGAGACTTCCAGGATTTCATCGAGGTTGTCAACGCCTTGTTGGTTTTCAATTTTAGAAATGATTTGGATATGAGTTGCGTTGTGTTTCTCCAGCAATTGACGAATTTCAAGCACGTCGCTCGCTTTACGAACGAAGGAAGCGGCAATAAAATCGATGCCTTGCTCGATCCCGAACTTGATGTCGTTAGCGTCTTTCTCGGTGATGCCTGGCAGGGAAATGTTTACACCTGGAACGTTAACGCCTTTTTTGCTCTTAATGGTACCGCCATTGACGATGCGGCATTTGATTTCCGTACCTTGAACCTCAACGACCGTCAAACCAATCAAACCGTCGTCAATCAGAATCGTCGAACCGACTTCCACATCTCCAGGAAGCTCTTTGTACGTAATGGAGATCCGTTCCTTGTCGCCGAGAATTTCTTCGGTCGTCAAAGTCAGAATTTCGTCCTGTACCAGTTCGATCGGTTCTTCTTTCAACTTACCGGTACGGATTTCAGGACCTTTGGTGTCCAACAGTATGGCGATAGATTTCCCCAGCTCTGCACTCGCTTGACGGATCGTCTTGATCCGGTTACCATGCTCCTCAAAATCACCGTGGGAGAAGTTCAGGCGAGATACGTTCATTCCGGCCATAATCAGCTTCTTGATGTTTTCTAACGATTCACTGGAAGGACCGATAGTACATACGATTTTTGTTTTGCGCATTTGGGTTTCCTCCGTTTAAAATAGTTCTCTCTATATAATCTTTTCCAACAACTAAATTTACTATAGTTTTGTCGATTTGTATAGGAAGTTTATCATATTGTAACGAACATTCCTTCAAAGCATGCATCGCGACCCGATTCGCCATGCCTCATCTTGGCACCTAAATTTGCAGTATTCCCTGAGCACAGCGAAAATAACCTTGCCGCCGGTCCCATTGGTTCCGCCCGTAAGGTTATCGCTTAGAGTCTTAACTTTTCTCGGCAGTTTGCACCTCAGAGGCAGCTGCCGATTCGTCCGACGCGTCCGCAGGAGCTTCCTTCTCGATTAGGCCGGCGACCTCGACCACATCTTCCGATGCGGCTGGAGCCTCTGTCTTACTGACCACTTGAAACTCACCGATTTTGCGGAATTTCCGATATCGATCTTCCACCAGTTCATCCGGATGCAGATTGGACAGTTCTTGCAAGTGGTGGAGCAGCGATTCTTTGATCGCTTCCGCCGTTGATTCATAATCCCGGTGTGCTCCGCCGCGCGGCTCAGGAACGATCTGTTCGATGACCCCCATCTCCAGCAGGTCTTGGGCGGTGATCTTCATTGCTTCTGCCGCCTGATCGGCCTTCGAGGCATCCTTCCAGAGAATCGAAGCCGCTCCGTTTGGCGAAATGACGGAGTAAATCGCGTTCTCCAACATCAGCACGCGATTACCTACGCCAAGCGCAAGCGCACCTCCGCTTCCGCCTTCACCAATAACCACGCAAATGACGGGCACCCGCAGCATCGACATGTCCCGCAGATTGCGCGCGATCGCTTCCGATTGCCCGCGCTCCTCTGCCGTAATTCCCGGATAGGCCCCTTTTGTGTCAATAAATGTAATGATTGGGCGCCGGAACTTGTCCGCCTGCTGCATAAGCCGCAGCGCTTTGCGGAATCCTTCCGGGTGTGCGCTGCCGAAGAAGCGAGCGATATTGTCCTTCGTATCCTTCCCCCGCTGTTGTCCGATGACCGTAACCGGCATTCCGCCAAGCTTAGCCAATCCCCCGACAACGGCCAGGTCGTCGCCAAATACCCGGTCCCCGTGGAGCTCGATGAAGTCCTCGAAGATTAAGCCGATCATATCGAGTGACGTCGGGCGTTGATGGTGCCGGGCGAGGTGCATTTTTTGCGAAGGGGAGATGTTGTTATAGATCTCTTCCTCCAGCTGCCGATAGCGCTCTTCCAGACGTGCAATTTCCTCCGTAAAATCGATGCCCTTCTCGCTGCCAAACTGCTCCAGCTCCAATATCTTCTCGCGCAGCTTCACGAGAGGTGTCTCAAAAGGCAATTCGCCTGCCATTTATGCTCCCCCCTTCACGCCGTGCAAATCTAGCAATTTCGCCAGCGTCGACTTCATGTCTTTCCGATGAACGACAAGGTCTAGCTGACCGTGTTGCAGGTTGAACTCGGCCGTCTGGAAATCGTCCGGAAGCTTCTGACGGATTGTCTGCTCAATAACGATTCTTCCGGCAAAACCGAATACGGCGCCAGGCTCGGCCACAATAATGTCACCAAGCATGGCAAAACTAGCCGATACGCCGCCCGTCGTTGGGTCCGTAATGACCGAAATGTAAAGCCCGCCATGTTCGCTTAATCGGGCCAATGCAGCGCTCGTCTTGGCCATCTGCATCAAGCTGAGGATACTCTCTTGCATCCGCGCTCCGCCCGATGTCGAGAATATGATCATGGGCAGGTGTTTCTCAGTAGCCGCCTCAATGGCTCGCGTAATTTTCTCCCCGACTACAGATCCCATGCTCCCGGAGAAAAAATCAAAGCTCATCACAGCAACCACGGCAGGATAGCCCTGGATCGTCCCCTCGCCGGTGACGACCGCTTCGCGCAGACCTGACTTCAGGGGTTGCTGCTCCAGCTTGCTGGCATAACCCGGGAATTCTAACGGATCGACGGATACGAGATCTGCATCATATTCCGTAAAACTACCTTCATCCAAGGTATAGCGAATCCGCTCCAGCGCGTTCAGACGCATATGATGTCCGCAGGCCGGGCACACCATGAAATTCTTCTCCAGCTCTTTACTGTATTGAATCGCGCCGCAACGGCCACATTTATTCATCAGACCTTCCGGAATTTCACGTTTCGGGCGATCCGCCTGCGGGGTGCCCTCTTCGCTGCCGGTTCGTCCGGAGGGAATGGTCGCGTACTTCCTCTTCTTCTGAAACAAATCTTTGAACACAACTACACCTCTTCAGCCGTTTATTTATCGTGGCAGATCCAAAAGTCTATAAAGCCTAGTCGACCCCTATGAACCCGCACTACCAGGCCTCAACTGCAACTAGGAATCTCGAATCCCCTGCTAAGGATGCAAAATCGAATTCAACACTTCTTGCACTTCTTCCAGTTCCCCGGAAGGAACTAAAATCTCAAACTGCTGTTTGGATAAATTAACAGGACGTGTTTGGACGAGAAAGCCTTCTTCGGTGAGTTTCGTCTTGATCATATCCGCAACTTTCGCGGTAGGCGCGATATACATAACAGTCCACATGCCCTTTTCAAAGCCCCCTAACCTAATCTTTGAGCCCGTATAATAGAGTAATGATAACATAATTTTCAAATTTCCCGCAACAAAAGGAAAACCGCGCCGAAGGCGGCCGGAGCAGGGAATTGCTGCGGGGCTCGGCGCTCCGTGTAGGATGTGCAGGCAGATCACCTGAAGGGCTGGGCGCTGATTTATTTTAGCTTATGAGGAACTAGGAGGGTAGGTAGCGGCCTGCTCGTGTTTATGAGCAATCCGGGCGGAAGCCGCTGCCGCGAGGCCTGCGACCAGGTCGTCGAGAAAGACGTGAATGGAATCCCCGCGATGATTTAGCTTGCCGATGATTTCTGGTTTGACCTTGTCCAAATAACCAAAGCTCGTAAGTCCAATCATCCCGAACACGCTCGTAATTCCGAGTGCCATCGTCTCATCCACCCCGTAAAGCGGCTCGTCAGCTTCCATGATCGCCTGCAGCGGTTCCGGGAGCTGCTTCTGCTCCGCCAACTCGTCGAGGGCGATCCCAGTGAATAGAGTATATTGGACTTCTCTTTTTTGCAATACGGCTTTCACGCTCTCCAAACATTGATCCAGCGTCAGATCATCATGATACGCCGTTTGCAGCGTATGAACAATTTGAGCAATTTCCTCCAGCTTCACTCCGCGGCGCAGCAGCTGCGCTTCTGCCAATTCATAAGACATCCGTATCTTCCTCCCTTGATTACGGAACCATCGCTGTTACCGGTCGATGTTGCAGCCGGCCTTTGTCGCGCTTCCGGAATCCGCTTCCGGACGTTCCTGCCCGGTTTTTGGTTGTTCGTGTTCCTAAGTGTATGCACCACCCTTCGAAAATGTTCGCTCAAACTTGTCCCGAGCCTGACGCGTAACTCAAAAACTCTAACGGACCGTAGCGACGCTATTGGGTCATTTCCCGGCTATTTCCCAACGTAACGGACTCCACGGCCCTTAATGGGTTCGTATTGAGCAATGACAGACGGTTTCTGTGAGAATAACGTCTCTCAGGTCCGTTATTTCGCTAGACCTGCATAGCTGGAGAAATAACGTCACTGGAGTCCGTTAAATAAAAAACCGACCCTGCAGCAAGTGCAGAATCGGTTGAAGAATAGCGTAGTCAACGGATCTTGACTGTGTCGGAGCCTAGCATACGCTCCATTTCGTCAATCAAGGCCGGCGATGGCTTGATGCTGTAGCGCTCCGTCAAGGCCAGCAGCTTACCGGTGCTTTCGTAGAAGAGCACCGTAGCGACCGGGCCGGGATGCTGCTCCAGCAGCAGCTTGAGCCGCTCGAGCAGGCGCGCGTTCTCCGCCGCGGCCGTGATCTTGATGAAGACGCGCTGCGCCGGCGTCTTCTCCTGCTCGCGCCGCGCGCCCGGCGCGGACGCGGATGGCGCCGCCGCAGCGGCCGGCTGTTCGGCGGCGCCGGAGCCTACGGCGCTGGCGGGGCGTTGCCCGCCCGCAGCGCCCGCAGGCGCTCCCTCGGCCGCGCGGGGACTCGCGGCCGCACCGCGTGCGCCGCCTCGGCCACCGGCGGCGGCGCCAGGCCCGCGCCCGCGCGCCAGGCCGCGGCGCAGCTGGGCCAGGCTTTGCTCGCTCAGCGGGGCCACTTCGTCGGCCAGCAGCTTGAAGCCTTCGTCCTGTTGCTGGACGACGCCGCGCAGCGCGAGCAAAGCCCCCTTCTCGACGTGGGCGGCCGAGCGCCGCCACACTTCGGGGAATAACACGACCTCGCAGCGTTCGATCTGATCCTCCAGCTCCATGAACGCCATCGCTTTGCCCTGCTTGGTCGTGATCGTCTTCACGGACACGACCATCCCCGCGACAACCGTACGGGTCTCGTCAGGCGCTTCGGCCAAGTCCATCAGCCGTTCCACGCCGTCACCCTCCAGGAGCGCGTCGAAATCATCCAACGGATGACCGGACAAATACAGCCCCAGGAGCTCCCGCTCCAGGTCCAGTTGCTGCCCGGCCGTAAACTTCGGCACGTCCGGGTACTCGATGTCCCAATTTGGAGACTCCACGAAATCAAACAGCTGGATCTGTAGATCATCCCGCTCCTTGCGCCATTTCAGCGCGGCTTCAACGGTTTCGTCCAGCATCGCCAGCAATTGCGCGCGGTGACCCGGCAAGGAATCAAACGCCCCGCCCTGGATCAGCGACTCGATCACCCGCTTGTTGCAGGTCCGCAAGTCCACCCGCCGGCAAAAATCGAGCAAGCTGTCGAACGGACGCTCCTTCCGCTCTTTCAAAATACTTTCGATCGCCTGGGTCCCCACGTTTTTGATCGCAGCCAATCCAAAGCGGATCACGCCGAGCCCTTCCGGCCCTGCTCCTCCTGCCTCGGAGGAACCCGTAGTCTGTAGAGTCGTCCCAGCCTGAGGCGTAAACAGCACATTGCTCTCGTTCACGTCCGGAGGCAGCACTACGATGCCCATCCGCCGGCATTCCACAATATATTCCGCTACCTTCCGGTGGCTGCCGGTGACGGCGGTCAGCATTGACGCCATGAATTGTACCGGGTAATGCGCTTTTAGATACGCCGTCTGGAAAGCCAGCACGCCGTAAGCGGCCGCATGGGCCCGCGCGAAGCCGTAATCGGCGAACCGCACGATCATGTCGTATACGACGTTGGCTTCGTCCGCGGTGTAGCCCTGCTTCATGCTGCCGCTGACGAAATGACCGCGTTGCTCATCGAGCACCTCGCGTTTTTTCTTCGAAACGGCACGACGAAGCAAATCCGCTTCACCCAGCGAAAAGCCCGCCATTTGGGAGGCGATCTGCATGATTTGTTCCTGGTAGACGATAATGCCGTACGTGTCCTTCAGGATCGGCTCCAAGTCACGATGCGGATATTCGACAGTGATTTGGCCGTGTTTGCCGGCGATATACTTCGGAATAAATTCCATCGGCCCCGGACGGTATAACGCCAACAGGGAAATAATGTCCTCAAATACCGACGGCTTCAACTCCTTCAGGACTCGCCGCATACCGGTAGACTCAAGCTGGAACACGCCGGTCGTTTCTCCACGGCCCAGCATCTCGTACGTTGCCGGATCATCGTCCGGAACAAGCCTGAAATCGGGGGCGCTGCCCGCCTGCTCCTGGATCCAGTTCATACTGCGCTCGATGATGGACAGGGTGCGCAGCCCCAGAAAGTCCATTTTGAGCAAGCCGATCGCTTCCAGGTTTTCCATGGAATACTGCGTCAGTGCGGTATTCTCGCTGCCCGCCTGAAGCGGAACGGCATTGGTCAACGGATCGCGCGAAATAACGACGCCGGCGGCATGGGTCGAGGCATGACGCGGCATGCCCTCCACCTTCATCGCCATGTCCAGCAGCCCCTTCACCCGCTCGGATCCGTCATACATCGCTTTCAGATCCGGGCTTTCCTTCAAGGCGCGTTCGATCTGAAGGTGTCCGGGGATCAGCTTCGCCACTTTGTCCACTTCGCCAAACGGCACGTTGAGCGCCCGGCCCACGTCGCGGACGGCCGCGCGCGCCGCCATCGTACCGAACGTAATGATTTGGGCCACATGCTCCGCCCCGTATTTGTCGACCACGTAAGCGATCACTTCGTCCCGCCGCTCATCGCTGAAGTCGATATCAATATCCGGCATCGTCACCCGCTCCGGGTTCAAAAACCGTTCGAAAAACAGTTTGTATTTGATCGGATCCACGTCGGTGATTCGCAGCACGTAAGCGACCAAGCTGCCTGCGGAGGACCCCCGGCCCGGTCCGGTGGCGATCCCATTACGGTGAGCGAACGCGATGAAATCCCAAACGATCAGGAAATAATCGGAGAAGCCCATGTTGGCAATCGTCTTCAGCTCGTAACGCAGCCGTTGTTCCAGCTTCTCCCGCTCCGCCGGATCTTGCCAAATGTCTAGTTGACCATAACGTTCAACCAATCCTTGCTCACACAACTCCGCCAGGTAACTTCCCGCGGTTTGTCCCTCCGGAATCGGTCGGTATGCCGGTAAAACATGCCGGTCAAACTCCAGCTCCAACTCGCAGGAATCGGCAATTTTCGCCGTGTTGGCATACGCCTCCGGCAAATGGGGAAACAACACAGCCATTTCCTCGGCCGTTTTTAGATAAAGCTGATTAGTATGCATTTTGAGACGGTCTTCGTCATCCACCGTTTTTCCCGTACCCACGCAAATGAGCACGTCTTGCACCTCGGCGTCTTCTTTGCTCAGGTAATGCGCGTCATTGGTGACCACAAGTTGCGCCCCGATTTCTACTGCCAGTTGAACCAGCAGTGGATTCACTTTCTTCTGCTCGGGGATGCCATGGTCCTGAAGCTCCAGGTAAAAATCCTCGCCGAACGCCGCTTGATATCGAAGCGCGGCTTTTTTCGCTTCCTCATAATGGCCTCTCAGCAGATGGAAAGGTACCTCTCCGCCCAGGCAGGCGCTAAGGCAGACCAGGCCCTCGCGATGCCGCTCAAGCGCGTCCCAGTCGATTCGCGGCTTGTAATGGAAGCCTTCCAAATGGCCAATGGAGCAAAGCTTCATCAGATTGCGGTACCCGGTCTCATTTTTGGCCAAAAGAATCAAGTGATGGATCGGCTGATCCTGCCGGCTTCCCCGTTCCTTGCGTGAGCCCGCCGTAAAATACACCTCGCAGCCGATGATCGGCTTAATGCCGTGCTTTTTACACAATTTATAAAAAGGAACCGCGCCGTACATGACCCCGTGATCCGTCAGCGCCAGCGCCTTCATGCCCGAGGCTGCTGCCTTGGCAACGAGGTCCTCGAGCCGGGCGGCCCCGTCCAGCAAGCTGTATTCACTATGTACGTGCAGATGAACAAAGCTGTCCATGCGATCCCTTCCTTTCGGATTATATTTACGTAATATTTTATCATACATCGCTAGGGCCCGCCCATAGACTGGTAGAAAGACCGGACAAACCTCGGAAAGGGGCAAAACGCATGAGTACGTTTTTAACTAAAGCGGTCATGGATTTCTTTATCGCCTTTGGGATCGTGGTGGGGGGTGCCATGGTGGGCGGCATCGGAGCCGTCGTTTCCCTGCAACCGCCGACGCATACGATGCTGGACATCGCCGACCGCATTAAAATATGGGCGTTGGCCGCTGCCGTAGGCGGCACGATCGACCCGATGCGGGTTATTGAGAGTAATTTTTTTGACGGAAACCTGTCTCCCGCCATCAAACAAATTTTGTACCTGCTGTTCGCCTTTCTCGGCGCGCATATGGGTTCGGAGCTGGTGCGCTGGATGTGCGGGGGAGGCCGGGGATGACCGAAGAGGCGAAACAGCCGAAGCTCACGGGCTTTCGCAGGTTTATGCAGTTTACCGCTGTGTTTATCCTCGGCATGGTCATGGGCAGCATCGTCTACAACGTGATCTATCAGACAAGCTACAATTTGCTCTGGATTCAGAACAAGGATCTCACGATCCAGTTGCATCAAGCCGAAGAGGACATCCGTACGCTGAAAAAATACAACAACCGCTCCACCGTCATCAAAGAGATCAAGGTCCGCGTGGAGGAACGCGATCCCCCGCTCGATTCGCTGGCGGTCAAGGAAGTGGCCGAGCAGCTTCATAACGAATTAGAGGTGCTGCGGGGCCGGAATATCTTTGATATCGACTCCGATGCCAAAATGGCCCGGACCCTGCTGAACCGCAAAATCTATGTTGTGCGCGATAAGGAATATAGCATTCAAATAAAGACGATGTTGGTTAGCGATGGGGTGCTGCAGGTTTGGGTGGATATGAGGCCCTATATTCGTCTCTAGCAAATCATGCTAAAATAGAGGTAGTTAAAAAAAGGACTTTGATCACGAAGCGGATGCATGGAGCGGATTCAGCGTCGAATCTTGGATTCACCCGGGCTTTCCGCTGCTCACGTAGGCTTCTCCTACGCTCCGCTGCTCAATCCCTAGCTTCATCCAACCTTCTCGGTGCTGAAAATCCATTTTTTTAACTTTGATTGAACGGTAGTTAAAAAAAGGATTTTGATCACGATGCGGATTCCCGCATTTTATATGATTTTTCATATAGAATTGGGCCAAAATCGAGAGAAACACCAAATCTATATGAAATTTCATATAGATTATCGATTTTTTCGCTTTTTCGTGAGATTATATATGATTTTTCGAACATAATCCTGCGCGGGGGTTATATCCACAACATTATGTTTATAAAGGGGCTAGTTAAATCCAATGATCCAAACCATCCAATACGTTCTTTACGCTATCCTGATCGTCAGCTGCGTAGGCTCGGTATTCTTCAGCTTCAAATCGCGGCGTTCGCTCGATCCGCAGACGCGGGGAATGGCGGCCGCTATAATGAACATCTTTATGGGCGTCACGCTGATCATACTGGCCCTGATCCAAATGTTCATGTTCAGCGGTTCAACGCTCCGGGTTGTCATTGGCGCCGTGTTTATGGTGCTGGGGGCATTCAACATTTTTGCCGGCATCCGCAACCACGGCTTGTATGCAAGACAGAAACAGGGATAACCTGCGACTGTTCAGCCGTTAGCTATCCCCGTGTCGTTTACTCATCTCAACCTCACGCGTGGTCGATCGACTGCAGTGTCATCACAGCCTTGGAGATCAGGGAGTCCTGATAGGTCAACATGATCTCCAGCTTACAAGCCCGGCGGCTCATCTCCAGCAGCACAGGAGTGATGACGACCGGGTTTTCGATTTGCACCGGACGCACAAAATAGGTGGTGATATTGTCGACGACAAAGTCACCGCCGCTGGTGTCCTTGGCTGCGCGAAGCCCTGCCTGGGTCATTAGCGAAGTGAGAACCCCGTGCGAAATCGTTCCTAAATCGGTGGACATCTGCGGCGTAATCATTCCGCGGAAAAATAATTTTCCTTCTTCGTCCCGCTCTTCGGCAAACCCATTCCACATTAGATGCTCGAACGTTTCGCCCAGCTGCGGCTGATTGCGCACGTCCCGCATGGCCTGCAGCACCTCGCGGCGCGTCACCGACGAGACCAGCTTCCGATTGCGGTCCACGACGGGTAAGAAATCGATCCCTTCCCATACCATGATTTGCGCGGCGGAAGCCAGCGATGTCTGCAGGCCGACGGTAATCGGATGGCGAGTCATACATTTCTCGATGGACTGATCGCCGCTAAGCTCCTCGACATTTTTCCGGCTGACGATCCCGATGACCCGATTCCACTCATCCACAACCGGAAAATGCTGATGGCCCGTCTCCACAGACAACTGGTCGAAATCGGAAATGTTGCTCGTCGCCTTCAGCATATTCACCCGCGGTTTGCGGCTGACGATGTCTTCCACGAGCATAATTTTCTTCTTGATCAAGCGGTCGAACAATGCACGATTAATCATGGAAGCGACGGTAAACGTATCGTGACGCGATGAAATGATCGGCAAAGACAACTTGTCCGCCAACGCCTTAACCTCGCGGCTCGTCCCGAACCCCCCGGTGATCAACACGCCGGCGCCTTGCTCCAAAGCTAGGGAATGAGCGTTGTCGCGGTTCCCGATAATTAACAGGCTGCCGGCGTCGATATACCTGGCCATGGCATCGATTTTCATCGCTCCAATAACGTATTTGTTCAGCGTTTTGTCCAAGCCTTCCCCGCCGCCGAGGACATGGCCCTCCACGATATCAACTACGTCACCAAAGGTTAACTGGTCGGAGATGTTCCGCGGCTTCTTCTCTACGCGAACGGTGCCTATCCGCTCCTTCGTAATGACGATCCCTAGGTTCTCCGCTTCCTTTACCGCCCGGTAGGCGGTGCCTTCGCTAACGCTCAGCGTTTTGGCCAGCTTGCGTACGGATATCTTCGTCCCGATCTTCAGTCCTTCAATATGCTGGAGCAGTTGTTCGTGTTTTGTGACGCTTTCTTCCGGTCCCTCCAACTGTTATACCCCCCTGCCCGAATCTGTACTATTCTGTATCTATTATACACCTTCAAGCGTAGGTCATCCAGACGGCGGCAAGAACGATAACAGAATAGACAATTTCCAGCATACCGGACGGTTTCGCGGTGATTCCTGTTCGCGGGAACCAGACCGCCCGAGCCAGCAACACCATTGCGGCCAACTGCAATGCCGGAGACAGAAACCAGATCGCCAGAAGCGCTAGGACCAGATGGTAGGTTACGGAATAGGCATAGAAACGCTTATTGTTCCGTTCACGGATGATCGTTTTCACATAAAAAGCTGTGCCGATGAAATACACCGTGCTGATCAGAAACAATTCCATTGCCAGCCGGAAATCGGTCCCGCCACCAAGCTGATAGGAGATAAATACCATCAGGCTGAATTGTACGATAGCGGCTATATCGTTCAGTAAGGCGCGTTCGCGTTTTCGCTTGGCATAGAGGGCATTGATCCCGAACAGGGGGACGAAGAGGAGTGCCAGCAGCAGGATGACGGGGCGGAGGATCACCAATATCGCCGCCGCAGGGACCAGTAGCACGCCGTAGAACAGCACCGGTTTGCGGAAGCGGGTCGCTTTTCCCGTCCGAATCCACTGCAGCAGGGGAAACATCAGCAAATAAATCAGAAGCCAGCAAACAAATAACAGTCCGTGGATCGCCCCGGGGGTAGAGGCGAGCATCCCGAACAGAAATGGAACGACAAGCATCGCCCAGGCTCCGTGTTGATTGGGAATATAATCTCGGATTCGCACGTCATCGGTTCCTCCTTCATCTTCGCGTAAAGCCTAAGTTACGGACATTATAATCAGTTGGCCTAAGCATCCCAGTGACAGGAATCACTGGAACCATGGCGTCTTCCGGACAAATTCGCGCTGAAATTTTCACCACTTTCTTACTTGTGACTGATATCACAATCACTCTGTGTCCCGTTGATATAATGAGGTCGAATCGTTAAATTTTTAACTTTAGGAGGACTTCACATGAATCAATTCAAAGCTACTGTCAACGCTACCGAATATCCGCCGCAGCTCAAGCATAAGACGATTTTTGCCGCTTACAATTCTTTGGAGCCGGGGGAAGCCATGCTGTTGATCAACGACCACGACCCGGTGCCGCTCCGTTTTCAGTTCGAAGCAATGCATCCCGGCGGTTTTACTTGGGAGTACATTGAGCAAGGGCCGGAGATGTTCCAGGTGAAAATCGGCAAAAATTAAAGCAGGGGGGTATGCCCTATGGCTACGATTACGGTTATCGATGACAAGACGATTCAAATCGCCGTCGAGTTGAAGGATGCTTTGCGCATGATCGAAGAAGCGGAGAACAACCTCGAACGTTATGCCGGCGAGGTCCTTGCGATCGCCGAAAAAATGCCTGAATTTCAATACACGTATTTCTGTTTCTACGCTTATGATACCGCCGCCTTGTTCGAAAACATGCTGGGGATCGATCCGAAGCAATATTTGTCCTTCTCACTGGATGCGCCGGACTCGTTCTTCTATACGCTGTACGGCGGCATGAAGGGACTTAGCGGTGCGGCGCGGCTATGCCAAGCGTTTGCAACCGAACGGACCGACGTGGAGGTGAATGTGTAAATGGCAAACCGCATTGTTGAACTCGACGTTCGCCCGTTTCTTCGCCGAGGCGAGGAACCGTTCAGTGTGATCATGGACACGGTCGGGAAGCTGGAAAAGAGCGAGACTTTTGTTCTGCACGCTACCATGAATCCCGTCCCGCTTCTGAAGGTGCTTGAAGGTAAGGGCTACAGCCATGCATCCGAACAATTGGCTGAAGATCATTGGAAAGTGACATTTGAACCCCTTCCGTCCTAATGCCCATCCGTTGGATTT
>NZ_JALPRK010000024.1 GCF_023195895.1 Paenibacillus mellifer | reverse complement strand
CAAACTGACGAGATTTAAAATCTCATTTATTACTCACTCGTTGTTCAGTTTTCAAAGATCAACTTCGTTGTCGTCTTATCGGCGACAACTTTTATAGTATATCATGTCCGGCGTTATCTTGCAAGCATTATTTTCATCTGCATTTCTAAGCTGAAGTTCATAATGCCCATGAATAACGACCGGATTTATAATATATCATCTTTTCAACCCCGGCGCAAGCCAGATACCTACTTTATAGTCATCCAATTTTTCCTACCTTGAATCGGTCAACCCACTCCTCTCATCCTATAAAGAAAGCCCGGCAATCTGCCGGGCCTAAATCGTCCTGTATTCTTTTCCTTATTCCGCGGAACGCATATGTGGGAACAACAGCACATCACGGATAGACGCCGAGTCCGTCAGCAACATTACAAGACGGTCTACCCCGATCCCCAAGCCACCGGTAGGCGGCATTCCGTATTCCAAGGAACGGATAAAGTCCTCATCCATTTCATGAGCCTCATCGTTACCATGTTCACGTTCAAGCAGTTGCGCCTCGAAACGTTGGCGCTGATCGATCGGATCGTTTAGCTCCGTAAAGGCATTCGCATGCTCCCGAGCCACGATAAACAGCTCGAAGCGATCCGTAAAGCGCGGATCCTGTTCGTTCTTCTTGGCCAGCGGCGAAATTTCCACCGGATGCCCGAATACGAAGGTCGGCTGAATCAGTGTTTCCTCAACAAATTGCTCAAAGAAGGCGTTCAGAATATGACCAAACGTCATATGAGGCTCCACCGGAACTTTATGCTCCTTAGCCAAGCGGTGCGCTTCCTCATTGCTCATTTGTACGCCGAAATCCACACCGGTCACTTCTTTAACGGCATCGACCATCGACACGCGGCGCCACTGCGGAGCTAAGTTAACCTCGTGCCCTTGGTAGTTTACCACTTGAGTCCCCAGTACTTCCTGCGCGATGTGGGCAATCATATTTTCCGTCAAAGCCATAATATCTTTATAATCGGCATAGGCCTCATACAACTCAATCATCGTAAATTCTGGGTTATGACGCGTAGAGATCCCCTCGTTCCGGTATACCCGGCCGATCTCATACACCTTCTCCATGCCGCCGACAATCAGACGCTTCAAGTGAAGCTCGATCGCGATCCGCATATAGAGCTGCATGTCCAGCGCATTGTGGTGCGTAATAAACGGACGGGCTGCGGCCCCACCGGCAATGCTGTGCAGGGTAGGTGTTTCCACCTCCAGATAACCCAGCGAATCCAAGTAACGGCGCATCGATTGGATAATCCGAGAACGCTTGATGAACGTCTGCTGCACCTCCGGATTGACGATCAAATCGACGTAACGTTGGCGATAACGCAGCTCTACGTCCTTCAGCCCATGATATTTATCCGGCAATGGATACAGGGATTTGGAGAGCACCTCTAGATCCTTGACCTTAATCGTCGTCTCTCCGGTTTTGGTCTTGAACACCTCACCGGTCACGCCCACGATATCGCCGAGGTCTAAAATGCTGAACGCTTCATATTTAACTTCCGGCACGCTGTCCTGACGGACATAAATCTGAATTTTGCCCGACAAGTCTTGCAAATGCGCAAAGCTGGCCTTGCCCATTCCCCGTTTGGCCACGATTCTCCCGGCGATAGAAACCTCAACCTTCTTCTCCTCCAAGTCTTCCTTGGATAGCTCGTCATACTGCTGAAGAATGTCACCCGCCATATGGGTACGTTCGTATTTTGCGCCGAAAGGGTCGATCCCAAGCCCGCGCAGCTCGTCCAATTTATCGCGGCGAATCTGCAGCAGCTCGCTGACTTCCATGGCTTCCTGGTTATTGATCTCTTCGCTCATAGCCCTACTCCACTCCTTAATCCCGCTTGAATTTGCTCGCCGACAAAAGAAACAGTGAAAGAAGCTTCCGCTGGGGAAGCTTCTTCCGTCGCTAATTCCGCCTTACTTCTTAATGTCCACGATTTTATATTGAATCACGCCGGCCGGAACGTTGACGTCCACAACGGCGCCTTTTTTCTTCCCGAGAATCGCTTTGCCGACAGGACTTTCGTTCGAAATCTTGTTCTTCATCGGATCGGATTCCGCCGTACCGACAATGGCATATTCCATCGTATCGCCGAATTCCAGATCTTCAACCGTCACGATCGAACCGATGCTTACCGTATCTGTGTCAATCTCATCGTTGTTGATGATCCGCGCGTTGCGCAGCATTTTCTCCAACGTGATAATCCGACCTTCGATAAAGGCTTGCTCGTTCTTCGCGTCCTCGTATTCCGAGTTCTCACTGATATCCCCGTATCCGATGGCTACCTTAATCCGTTCCGCTACCTCGCGGCGTTTCACAGATTTCAGGTTTTCCAATTCTTCTTCCAGTCTCTTCAGACCGTCCTGGGTAAGGATAACTTCTTTATCGCTCATCTCAACCGATTCTCCTGTCATGGAAAAAATTTTCGCACGGTGCGTGCGGCACCCGAAAACCCTCCTGGAAAATGAACACTTCCCCTGAGGAAAGGTTCCTTTTGCCGTTCCACTGCCGCTTAGGTGCTTGGAAGCGCTCGCTTCCGTCAGCAGGGGTCTCTAAAATCTCTAAATTCCCAACTCATTGTGTATATCATATGCATTATGTGATAAGGGTCAGACCATCTCTTGAGAGAAGCCCAACGCCCCGAGTCGAATTTATATTGTGAAATTATAGGTGAACGATTCATAATTGTCAATGACACCCGATTTTACAAATGTAAACGTTTCATGACCCTCATTCAACCTTAGGCGGATACCTCATCGGGCACGGCTCCTGTTGAGATGTCAGCGACAAAGCCCTCAAGAATGCGTACCATCTCGTCACGACGAGTTTCTTCCATAATGTGATCCTTAATACGCGCTGCACCCTTCAGGCCTTTCAAATACCAGGCCAAATGCTTACGCATTTCGCGAACGGCGACCAACTCGCCTTTAAGAGCAGCCAGGCGGTCCATGTGAAGAATGGCAATGCGGATTTTCTCCTCCGCCTCCGGCTCTGGAAGCAATTCACCTGTCCTCAGGTACTCGACCGTACGGTATAACATCCAAGGATTACCCAGCGCCCCACGCCCGATCATCACGCCGTCACAGCCAGTCTCATCCAGCATCCGTCTGGCATCCTCCGGGGTCGCCACGTCGCCATTGCCAATGACAGGAATCGATACGGATTCCTTCACCTGACGAATATAACTCCAATCCGCCTTCCCGGTATACAGCTGCTCACGCGTCCGTCCATGTACGCTGACGGCCTTACCGCCGGCTTGCTCCACCGCTTTGGCGTTGTCTACAACGTAAATATGCTCTGTATCCCAGCCGATACGCATTTTCACCGTGACCGGTTTGCTCACCGCATCCACAACAGCCGAAACCATTTCGTAAATCTTATTCGGTTCGAGCAACCAACGTGCCCCGGCATCGCATTTCGTCACTTTCGGCACCGGACAGCCCATATTAATATCGATGATGTCGGCATTCGTTTCCTGATCAACGACTTTAGCCGCCTCCACAAGCGATGCGCGGTCCCCACCGAAAATTTGCAGGCTAAGCGGCTTCTCCCGCTCGTCCACAAAGAGCATCTCCCGGGTGCGCTTGTTGCCATGAAGGATCGCTTTATCGCTAACCATCTCTGCGCAGACCAGCCCTGTGCCAAATTCTTTGGCGATCAGGCGAAAGGCCGGATTGCATACACCTGCCATCGGGGCAAGCACAACTTGGTTTTTCATTTCGATATCGCCAATCTTCAGCAAGAGGGTTCCCTCCATTACGATAAGTTGTTATAAGAAGCGGCTCTGCTCATTTATCGGGCTTCAGCTCCGCTAAGGAGATGCCCAAACAATCTGCAATTTTAGTTAAAATTTGATCATCTGCCCGGCGGTTCCCCCGTTCCACCGCTCCTAATAAAGCTAGGGATACGCCGGACTTCTCCGCCAGCTCTTGCTGGGTAAAGCCTTTTAGTTTTCGGAAAGCGCGGATGCGCTGTGCCAGTTGCATGTTTTCCAAAACCGGACGCCTTCCTTTCCATCTAGGGTGTCCAAGGCAAGCTGAATGCGCTCATACAAGCCGGAGGGCTCCCCTCCCGGCACAATGTCGGACAACGGGACAAGTACGAAAGCCCGCTCCATCATTCGTGGATGAGGCAAAGTGAGGAGCGTCGTATTCACCACACTGCCGCCGACCCATAACAAATCAAGGTCCACCGTACGCGGCCCGAAACGTATTTTGCGCTCTCGCCCTAATCGCAGCTCAATATCCAGCATAACCTCAAGCAGCGCCTCAGGATCCAGGGAGGTTCGCACAGCAAGTGCCATATTTACAAAACAAGGCTGATCCAGATAACCTACCGGATCGGTCTCATATAAATCGGAGCAGCGCAGCACCTCGATCGCCGGATGCTCCTGCAGCGCTGTGATCGCCTGCATCAGGGTGGCCTCGCGGTCTCCCAGATTGCCGCCTAAAGCAATATAAGCCTCTGTAGACTCAGAGGGAGAAGTCATGTTCATAAACGATTGGCTCACTTTCTGGAACGGTACATCTCCACCGTCACACCGTCAAAATGAATATCAAACGGCGGGTGCGGCTTGGTGACCCGAACCGTTAACGCATCTACCCTAGTATAAGTGTCCAATACCGCGGATGCAATATGCTCCGCCAACGCTTCAATCAATTGAAAGCTCTTTTGCTCGACAATGGACTTGAGCAGTTTGTGGACTTCGGCGTAGTTGACCGTTTGGGTCAAATCATCGCTAAGCCCTGCCTGGCGCAGATCCAGCTCCAACTCCAAATCCACGTAGAAGCGCTGGCCCAGCTTGCGCTCTTCCTCGAACACGCCGTGGTACCCGTAATATTCCATGCGCCGCAGCGTCATTTTGTCCATGATTTCGACTCCTTTTCCAGCCATTTATAGGGTATACACGATCGCATCGCACATTTGTACGGTCTGCTTGATCTCCTTCACGTCATGGACGCGGACAATCTGGCAGCCCTGCGCAACGCCCAGCGCCACGGTCGCTGCCGTACCGAACACCACCTCATCGACCGGAAGATCCAATGCGGTACGGATAAACCGTTTGCGGGACGTACCGAGCAGGAGTGGAAAGCCCAACGCCGCCAGCTCGTCCAGTGCGCGCATGACACGGAGGTTCTCGGCATAATCCTTGGCAAAGCCAATCCCCGGGTCCAAAATGATATTCTCGTCCTTCACACCCGCTTTATGGGCGATCTCCACGCATTCTCGCAAATCCGCCGCCACATCGGCAAGCAAATCACCGTAATTGCGATCCCGGCGGTTATGCATCAAAATCACCGGACAACCAAACTCCGCCGCCACTTCCGCCATCCGCGCCTCCGCCTTAAAGCCCCATACATCATTCATGATGTGGGCACCCGCCTTCAGCGCTTCTCTAGCCACCTTTGCCTTGTACGTATCCACCGACAATGGAACCTGCGGCAGCTCGCGGTGCAGCGCCTCCACCACAGGAATGACGCGCTCCAGCTCCTCCTGTTCGCTTACAGGCTCATGACCCGGACGCGTCGATTCTCCGCCGATATCAATGATATCCGCACCTTCCGCAATCATCTCCCGGGCGTGCTGCAAAGCGCGTTCCACGTTATTATAACGGCCCCCATCGGAAAAAGAATCCGGCGTCACGTTCAGGATCCCCATCACCAGCGTGCGTTCACCTAGCGTAAAGGACGCCTCGCCCAGCCGGAAGCTGCGTTTATAAATGATCGGTTGCATCGCCATTCCTCGCTTTCTCTCTATATTCCCCCAGCAGCCGCTCCGTAACCGGCCCGATGTGACCGGTCCCGACCCTGTGCCTCTGCAGCTCCCGTCCGCCTTGCTTGCCGGGAACCGCCAATTCCGTCACGGGCACGATCTCCTGAATCGAATTCGTCAGGAAAACCTCATCGGCGGCCAATAGCTCGTCCCAAGTGTAGCAGCCTTCCTCCGTCCGAATCCCCTGCTTGGCAGCCAACTCCAGCACCATGGCACGAGTAATACCGGGGAGAATCCCCGTTTCCAGATTCGGCGTATAACATTTGCCATTCCGCACAAAAAATACATTGCTGACGATCCCTTCCGCCAGCCATCTCTGGGCCGTCAGCTGCAAGCCTTCGGGAGGGACGGAAGCCGCGGACTGCCACACTGCTTCGCGTTGCAGCCGCGCGAGTTCGCGTTTCGCCAGCACGTTATTCATATAGTGCAGCGATTTGAAACGCACCTCGCCCTCCGGCGTGTTCCGGGGTGTCGCCAGCCGCCACAGCGGCTTCCCGTCGGTGTACAGCGTCGCCCCCGGGTCCGGCAGCGACTTCACGTAAATGACAACCCTCGGCTTATCGTAGTCGTCGGCCGGCAGGCCAAGCGGCCCCTCACCGGCCGTTACCGTATACCGAATGTAGCCTTCGGTTAACCCGTTCCGCACGAGCAACTCTCGGACCTCCGCCTCAACCTGGGCGAGATCGGCCTTGTAATCGATCCCCAGGGCCCTGCAGCCCGCCATCAGCCGCTCCAGATGCCGTTCCAGCAGGAACGGCCGTCCTTCGTACGTGCGGAACGTCTCGAACAAACCGATCCCGTACATAAAGCCGTGATCCATTACGGAGATCACGGCTTGATCGGCCGGGGTCGGAACTCCATCCACCCCGATGTATTTCATGCTTTGGCTTCCGCCTTCCGATTCAGGAAGTTACGGAGGATCTGATGGCCATGCTGAGTAATAATCGATTCCGGGTGGAACTGCACCCCTTCAACGGCATACTCTTTGTGCCGCAACCCCATGATCTCTCCTTCCGCCGTCTCGGCGGTAATTTCCAGGCATTCCGGCAAACTCTCGCGCTCCACGATCAGCGAATGGTACCGCGTGGCGGTAAATGGCGACGGTAGGCCGGCAAATACCGATTCCCCTTGATGATGGATCGGCGACGTCTTGCCATGCATCAGCCGCTCGGCGCGGATCACATTGCCGCCAAAGGCTTGGCCGATCGCTTGATGCCCCAGACAAACGCCAAAGATCGGGATAACCCCTTTAAAATGCTCGATTAAGTCCAACGTAATCCCCGCCTCATTTGGCGTACACGGGCCGGGGGATATTAAGATATGATCCGGCTGCAAAGCCTCAATTCCCGCAAGATCAATCTCATCGTTGCGGCGGACAGTTACTTCCTCACCTAACTCGCCTAAATACTGCACCAAATTGTACGTGAAAGAATCATAGTTATCGATCACTAAAATCATCTCATCTCATCTCCTGTCCTAGACTTTGTCCAGCTGGCTCTGCTCACTCTGTTGGATCGCCAGAGCAACGGCCCTGGCCTTGTTAAAACATTCCCTATACTCACGGTACGGGTCCGAATCAATCACGATGCCGGCCCCCGTCTGCAAGTAGCCGACGCCATCCTTCGTGACCAGCGTACGTATAATAATATTTAATTCCATATTCCCGGTATAGTCAATCCATCCCATGGCGCCGGTGTAAGGTCCCCGCGTGACCGGCTCCAGTTCCTCAATGATTTCCATCGTTCGCACCTTAGGCGCCCCCGTGATCGTCCCCCCCGGAAAAACAGCGGCGATTGCATCGTACAACGTATGATCCTTGCCCAGCACCCCTTCGACCTCGGATACCAGATGCATGACATGCGAATAGCGCTCCACAGTAAAAAGCTCGCTGACCCGTACCGTCCCATACTCCGTCACACGCCCGATGTCGTTGCGCAGAAGGTCGACCAGCATGATGTGCTCGGCCTGCTCCTTGTCGCTTGCACACAGCTCCGCCTCCATCTGCTGGTCCTCCTCCGCTGTATGTCCCCGCCGCCGCGTTCCCGCAATGGGGCGGGTGCTGATCTTCCCTTGCTCCACCTTCACCAGAAGCTCCGGCGAAGCGGACACGAGTTGGAAATCGGGGAACCGGAGCAAGCCCATATACGGCGACGGGTTCAGCCGCCTTAGCTGCTCGTACACCCGCTCAGGTGAAGCCGCCAAAGCAAAAGCCTGGCGCAGCGACAGGTTCACCTGAAATACGTCGCCGGCGGCGATATACTCCTGCACCCGGCGCACCGCAGCTTCAAACGCCTCCTGCGTCATCGAGACGGACAGACGCCGGTGCTCCAACTCCTCGTCGCCGATCGAAGGAGGCGTCGCCGGGCTGTCCGCTGGGGTTGCCGCAACCGTCGTCGCAGCGTAGAAGCCCGCCCAGCGCTCCGCCATGCGCAAAGCCCGCGCTTCGGCACGGCGGTAGCTGTCACGCAGCTGTTCCAGCGACATCGAAGCGATCGGGACATGGACGACGCAATACACGTCGCCTTCCCTCTGGTCGATGGCCCACAGCTCTTCGAGCCGCATCCAAACGTAGTCGTCCAGGCCAAGGTCGTCCTGCGCCAGGTTCGGCAGCCGCTCCAGCGATCGCGCCACATCATAGGCGAGATATCCAACGGCTCCGCCAGTGAACTTGGGCAGCCCTGGTACCTCAGGCGATCGGAATGGAGCCATCCAGTCCCGCAACAGCTCCAGCGGCTTGCCCCGGACGACCGATACTGTACCGGCAGCAGGATCCTCCACGATGGCCTCGCTACCTTTGCCGCGGATAACAGAAACCGGCTCCAGGCCTAGAAAGGTGTAACGTCCTCCCTTGCCGCTTTCCATCACACAAGCGTACGGCCCGGCTTCCATCCAAGCCCGGGACCAAACCTCAGGCAAACCCGAAGCCGCCAACGGGCATTTGACCGCAAAAGGCAGCATCGTCCAGTCGCCTGTCCCAGCCCAATCTTTCCATTGCTCCCAGGTCGTCAACTTTTTCATGAACCGTGTTCGTCCTCCAAGCTTCATCTTATAGATGCACTTCTCTTATTGGAAGCTAGTATACTAGAAGTTCGCCTCATAATAAAAGACCCCGGACCGTTCGGTTAGAACGGCCGGGGGCGTCATCGCTCTCCTAGGAGTGATTAAGCTTCGAAATTGTACAGCGGCGTGCTGAGGTAACGTTCGCCGTTGCTTGGAATGATGGCAACGACGCGTTTGCCTTTGCCCAGCTCCTTAGCCACCTTCAAGGCAGCAAACACTGCAGCGCCGGAGGAAATACCGGACAGGATGCCTTCCTCTTTCGCGACCGTACGTGCTTGCTCGAACGCTTCATCGTTCTCCACATGAATGATTTCATCATAAATTTCACGATTCAAAATTTCCGGAATGAAGTTCGCGCCAAGGCCTTGGATTTTGTGCGGTCCAGGTTTGCCGCCGGACAGAATTGGCGATGCTGCCGGTTCAACTGCGTAAATCTTCAGATCCGGGAACCGCTTCTTCAATACCTCACCCGCGCCGGAAATGGTACCGCCGGTACCAATCCCTGCCACGAAGGCATCCAGACGGCCGTCCAGCGATTCAATCGCTTCAACGATTTCCGGTCCGGTCGTTTCGCGGTGGATTTTCACGTTTGCTTGCGTTCTGAATTGGTCCGCCAGGAAGTAATCCGGATTCGCTGCCAGCAGCTCCTCGGCTTTCTTCACCGCGCCGTTCATCCCTTCGGAACCCGGCGTCAAGACAAGCTCCGCCCCGTAGGCGCGCAGCAAGTTGCGACGTTCCAAGCTCATCGTTTCCGGCATCACGATAACCGCTTTGTAGCCCTTCGCCGCAGCTACCATCGCCAAACCGATCCCCGTATTACCGCTCGTCGCTTCGATAATCGTTCCGCCCGGTTTCAGCTTGCCCGCCTTCTCCGCTTCCTCTACGATACTGATTGCAATCCGGTCCTTCACGCTGGAGCCCGGGTTTTGGTATTCCAGCTTCACATAAATCTCCGCGCTATCCTCCGGCACGATCCGATTTAAACGGACCAGCGGCGTATCTCCGATCAAATCTGTTACACTGTTTACGACTTTTGCCATATTAAATATCCTCCCTTTGGATAAAAAATTACCATCGTTGATCTAGCTGCACAAAATGAAAGCTGAAGTTATTAGGATATGCGATTTATCGGCTTTCATTTATTTCCGAGTAAATAAGTTGGTTTTCTGATTATATCTTAACAACCCCGATCGGAGTTGTCAAGAAAAGTCACAAAAAAATACTTTGCATCCCAGGTCTAAATGACCCTATCTGCAAAGTATCTTTGGCCCTATTTGCTTATTTCTCCGTTTGAGCAATCAACTCGTCCAGTTCCTCGGGGGTAAATAGGTACGGTTCGTTGCAGAAATCGCAGACGACCTCTGTTTCTTTCCCTTCGTCCCGCAGTTCCTCCAGTTCCTTCTTGCCCAAGCTGATCAAGGTACGCTCCACCCGCTCCCGTGAACAGTTGCAAGAGAAGACGATGTCCATTTCTTCCAACACCTGCACGTCCGGCACGATCCAGCGCAGCATTTCGTCCAGCTCCAACCCCTGATCAAGCAGCGCCGTCACCGGTGGAAGCTGACCCACCGCATTTTCAATCGAGTCGATTTCAGAATCGCTTAAGCCGGGCAGCAGCTGAATGATAAAACCGCCCGCTACAATCACCGAATTGTCCACGTCGACCAGCACACCTAATCCAACGGCGGAAGGGGTTTGCTCCGACACGGCAAAATAATACGTAAAATCCTCGCCCAGCTCGCCGGAAATTAAAGGCACGCTGCCGCGGTAAGGCTCCTTGAGTCCCAAGTCCTTCGTGACGTGAATAAATCCTTCCGTTCCGACAACGCCGCGAACGTCCAATTTCCCCTGACTGTTACTCGGCAAATGGACATGCGGATTCTTGACGTAGCCGCGCACTTCGCCCTTGGCATTCGCATCCGCAATAATTTGTCCGATCGGTCCGTCGCCCTTGACCTGTACGGTGAGCTTCTCCTCGCCTTTGAGCATCGCGCCCATCATGGCGGCGGCAGTCAGCGTACGCCCGAAGGCGGCTGTTGCGGTTGGATACGTATCATGACGGCGGCGCAGCTCTTCCACCAACTGGGTCGTCCGCACAGCGAAGGCGCGGACTTTTCCGCCCATGGCGATCCCGCGGATCAATCGGTCTTGTTTGTTGTTTTGGTCCATAATGCGAAGGACCTCCTTTCGCTTCTTACAAAGGTAGTTCAACTTATACCAGTATAACCATCGCCTGCATTATTGATTGCGTTCGTAAATAATCCGCAGCCCCTCCAGGGTGAGCTGGGAGTTTACTTCCTCGATCGTACGCGTTTCGCTAGCGATCAGCTCCGCGAGTCCGCCGGTCGCAATCACCTTCGGTTTCTCGCCCATCTCCCGAGCGATCCGCTCCACAATGCCGTCTACTTGACCGGCATAACCAAAAATAATCCCCGCCTGCATCGCATTCACCGTGTTGCGGCCAATCACCTTCTTTGGCTTCTCGAGCTCGATGCGCGGCAGCTTGGAAGCTCGCTGATACAACGCTTCCGTCGAAATTCCGATGCCCGGCACGATCGCGCCGCCCAGGTAATTCCCTGCCGCATCGATGCAGTCAAACGTCGTAGCCGTGCCAAAGTCAACGACAACCAGCGGCCCGCCGTACTGCTCAATGGCGGCCACCGCGTTGACGATCCGGTCTGCTCCAACCTCGCGCGGATTTTCGTAGCGCAGGTTCAGCCCGGTTTTGATCCCCGGGCCAACGACCAGCGGCTTGTGCCGCAAATATTTTTCGCTAAGCTCCTCAAGCACGTGCATCAACGGCGGTACCACTGAGGAAATGATAACGCCCTCCATCTCGGCTTCCCGGATCCCCACCATATGGAACAGATTGTGGATCAATACGCCGTACTCGTCCACCGTGGCCTGGCGGTTCGTACTGATTCGAAAATGATGGAGCAACTCCTTACCCCGGTATATCCCCAGCACGATATTCGTATTGCCTACATCGACTACAAGGAACATGCGCTTGTTAGGCCTCCTTTTTGCCGTTCAAATCCAAACTGATATCCAGGCTTTCAAAAGAATACGTCAACCGTCCCACGGAAATAACGTCCACGCCGCTCTCGGCAATCCCGCGAATCGTTTCCAGCGACACGTTTCCCGATGCTTCCACCGTCACATGCGGCGCCTTGGCCTTGATTCGGCGTACTGCTTCTTTCATCAGGTCGGGAGCCATATTGTCGAGCATGATAATGTTCGCTCCGGCTTGCAGCGCTTCTTCCACCTGTTCCAGGTTTTCCGTCTCCACTTCAATCGTCATCGTGTGCGGAATATGAGCACGGGCGCGGCTCACCGCCTGGGTGATGCCTCCGGCCCCTTTAATATGATTATCCTTGATCATGACGGCATCGTACAACCCGAAGCGGTGATTCGAACCTCCGCCGGTACGAACCGCATACTTCTCCAGCATCCGGTGGCCCGGCGTTGTTTTGCGTGTATCCACCAGCCGGGTCGACAGTCCGCCCAGCGCTTCCACGAACGTCTTTGTGCGCGTAGCAATCCCGGACAAACGTTGCAGCAAATTCAGCGCTAACCGCTCCCCGGTTAAAATGCTATACGTACTTCCTTCCACCTCGGCCAAAATCGCGCCTTTCTCGATGCGTTCCCCGTCCTTCACGTGCGGAGTAAACGTCAGATTCGGATCCACGATTTCGAAAACAAGCTGAGCCACCGGCATTCCGGCAACAATCCCACCCTGCTTGGCATGAATGATCCCCTTGGATTCATGGCCAGCAGGGATCGTGACGGCAGTCGTCACGTCCCCGGAGCCTACATCTTCCTTCAACCAGCCGCGGATGGCCTCCACAAGCCCTTCATTATATCCATTAAACATCATCGCTAATTTCCTCCAACATTCCTTTATCCCGCTGCCACAAAAGATGCTTGCGCCATTTCTCGTCACTGCGTTCCGGGAAGTCCTCGCGGTAATGCCCGCCCCGGCTCTCCTCACGCGCCAGCGCCGTTTTGGCCAGCAGCAGCGCGCAAGTCAGCATATTGGCGTATTCCCACTCTTCACGGGTATGCAGCTCCTGACTAAAAATCGCCTGGTGCCGCTCCAGTTCCCCGATCCCCTTAACCAGCCCTTCCGCCGTTCGGCGCAAGCCAGCGCGGCGGACCATTGTTTTCTGCAAATCCAAACGACGTTCCACCAGCGAGGACGGAGCTGGATTCAGGCGGCCGGCTTGATAAGCCACGGACTCGCCAGTTTGGGTGCGCGGCGGAAGCTCCTGAATCCGCTGAATAATCCGGCGCCCGAACACAATCGCCTCCGACAACGAGTTGCTGGCCAACCGGTTCGCGCCATGTACGCCGGTCGACGAAACTTCGCCGCACGCGAACAACCGATGCACACTCGTCTCACCATGATGGCTGACACGAACGCCTCCCATCATATAATGTGCAGCCGGCGCAACCGGAATCCAATCGGTCGTCAGATCAAGCCCATAACTCAGGCAGGTTTCGTAAATTGTGGGGAACCGGGTTCTGACCTTCTCTGGATCTTCGTGCGTGATATCAAGGTAGACGATGTTTGCACCGGTTGCTTCCATCTCGCTAACAATCGCCCGAGCCACGATATCCCGGGGGGCCAGCTCCAGCAGCTCATGGTAGTTGCTCATGAACCGCTCGCCTTTGATATTGCGCAACACGGCCCCTTCGCCGCGAACCGCCTCAGAGATCAGAAAGCGCGGGGCACCTGGGTAACAAAGCGAAGTAGGGTGAAATTGAATAAACTCCATGTCGCGAAGGATCGCGCCTGCCCGGTAAGCGATGGCCATGCCATCGCCAGTAGCCACCTCGGGATTGGTCGTATAGCGGTACAACTGGCCGGCTCCGCCGGAGCATAAAATCGTCGCATTCCCGCGCAGGAACACGCGCTGCCCGTCGGGCCGCTGCACAAGCGCGCCTAGGCATTCGTTCTCCTCGGTGATTAAATCGATCACATAATGATTGTCCCAAACTTCAATATTGGGATGGGCTTCCGCCTGCTCGGACAAGGCGCGCACGATTTCATACCCTGTCGCATCCCCATGGGCATGCAGGATCCGACGATGGCTGTGAGCTCCTTCTTTCGTCAGAGCAAGCTCGCCGTTCTCCAAATCGAAGGCCGTACCCAACATCATCAGCTCTTTGACGCCTTCTGGGCCTTCATTAACTAGAATATCAACCGCTTCGGAGGAACACAAACCCGCTCCGGCCAACAGTGTATCCTGCCGGTGGTAAGCAGGCGAATCCTCCTCCGAGATGACGGCGGCGATGCCGCCTTGCGCGTAGCGGGTATTGCTTTCCAGCATCGATTTTTTCGTGATCAGGATTACGCGATCTTTTTCACTTGCTTTGATAGCGGTAAAAAGACCCGCAATTCCCGAACCGATCACGATCACATCCGTATCAACGATCGGCAGCCGTCCTGCCTCAAAATCAACCAAATATTGTGGAATCACCATCGTCACCTATCTTGGACAAGAGAGTAGCGCATGCTACTTAACTTGTAACATGCGCTCTAAGGATAATCTGGCTTTGTCGGCAACGACGGGTGGTACGTAGATTTGCGGCTGCATCGTTTCCAGGCATTTGACCAGTTTTTTCAGGTTATTGACTTTCATGTTCGGGCAAACCAGGAATTTGGTGGCAAAATGGAACGTTTTATCCGGACTGTCATTCCGCAGCTGATACCCTGTTCCATCCTCCGTACCGACGATAAACTCCTTGGCGGAGGAATTTTTGCAATAATCCAGGATCGCCGTAGTGCTGCCCACGAAATCGCCCATCGCTACAACCTCCGGACGACACTCCGGATGCACGACGAACTCGGCTTTTGGGTATTTCGCCTTCATCTCAACGACGTCTCTGACCGTCAACATATCATGCGTGTTGCAGTAGCCTTCCCAGATGATCAGCTTCTTGTCGGTATGCTGCTGCACATAATGGCCAAGATTCTTATCCGGCACCCAGATGATTTCGTCTGCATCAACGGAATTGATCACTTTCACCGCGTTCGACGAGGTGCAGCAGATATCGGTTTCCGCCTTAATTTCTGCCGAAGAGTTGATGTAGGTCACCACTTTGGCGTTCGGATGTTGGGCCTTCAGCTTGCGCAAGCCGTCAACATTCACCATATCGGCCATCGGGCAACCCGCCCGCTCGTCAGGAATCAGCACCGTCTTGTTAGGCGCCAGAATCTTCGCACTCTCTCCCATAAAATGAACGCCGCAGAACACGATCGTTTCCGCATCGGTCGAAGCGGCCTTCTGAGCCAGTAAGAATGAGTCGCCCCGGAAATCCGCCACCTCTTGGATCTCATCCCGCTGATAATAATGCGCTAGTATGATGGCGTTGCGTTCTTTCTTGAGCTGAACCAGTTTTTCCCGCAATTCGCGGTTCATCTCGGCTTTACGCTCAAGCGCTAGAGCCTCCACTTGAATTCCTCCCCCATAAGCTCTTGTATCGTCTATTGCTGTTATAGCCCATCCTAGCCTTTCTTTCTCTACGCGTTGGCCGGGCTTCTAACTGCTGTGTATGGCAATCCTGCGTGAAACGGCAAGAACGTATTAAATTTCACACGGTGTTTATCAACTAATTTACACAAGGTGAAAGGCACTGTCAATGCGCCGTCCGCTTGCGTATAACGGCAATTGCCCATGATTTTGCAGGAAAAATCAGGATTAACGAGGGGATTCGAGGGTTCTTGATTATCTAAAATTTTTGGTAAACAGAGCTAGGCATTCGCGTCACCCCTCATTTACCGTTCAAGAAGCCAATTGTATTCGATATTTCGCGTACAAACCGCGGCTGAAGCCCTTAAATCCGATATCTATTCGGTTTTTCATACAGAATTTAGCTCTTCCGCTTCTAATAGCGCAAATGAATATGAAATTTCATATAGATCCCGGCAAAATCGCAAATTTCTCCGAAATGTATTCGATATTTCGCATACATTCACGGGCGCCCCATCCTCATACCTCAACGAAAAAATCCGGGAAACATCACGTTTCCCGGATTAAGTCTTTGCAAATATAGTTTACACGGTTGGCGTGCCGCCACCGTTATTTGGATCTTTGCCTTCGTCAGCCGAATCGGCTTGCCCCGGCGTGTCGCTAACGGTGCCTTGCGGTGCGTCGACGACCGGATCATTCGTCCGATCGCTGGCGGTGCCGCCTGGAACGTCATTCGGGATGTCCCCGACAGGAGCGGTAGGCGCCGGATCCTCGGTTTTGCCTTGGATGCGAACACGAACATCACCCACGTTGTCGATGGTCGGTTCACCCGATTCCGAAGAACCGTTGCCGCCCTCTTCGCCGCCTTCCTTCTTCAAGCCATCCAGCTTGCCGGTTTCGATCAGCGACTTGATTTGCTCCAGCTCCAACGTCTCCACTTCAAGCAGCGTTTCCGCGATGAGGTGGACTTCCTTGGCATGCTCGGTCAGCAGCTGTTTACAACGTTCATACGATTCGCTGATGAACCGGTGCATTTCCTGATCGATCTCGTAAGCGATTTGATCGCTGTAGTTCTGTTCGTGGCCGATATCGCGGCCCAGGAACACTTGGCCTTGCGACGTGCCGAACTGCATCGGTCCGAGCTTCTCGCTCATCCCGTATTCGATAATCATGCTGCGCACGATGTTCGTCGCTTGCTGGAAGTCGCTGTACGCGCCGGTCCCGATTTCGCCGATAAACAGCTCCTCGGATACGCGGCCACCAAGCAACCCGGTTACCCGGTCCAGCAGCTCGTTCTTCGTGGCCAACATGCGGTCTTCCTTCGGCAGCATGATCACATACCCGCCGGCACGACCGCGCGGAATAATCGTTACTTTATGCACCATATCGGCATGCTCCAAGAAGTAACCGACAATGGTATGCCCTGCTTCGTGGTAGGCTACGATCCGTTTCTCGCGGTCGCTGATCACGCGGCTGCGTTTCTCAGTACCGACAATAACGCGGTCGATCGCATCATCCACTTCCGGCATGGAGATATCTTTGCGGTTCCGACGTGCGGCGAGGAGCGCTGCTTCATTCAGCAAGTTCTCCAGATCCGCACCGGTGAAACCGGTCGTTCTCTTCGCGATAACGTCCAGCTTGACGTCCTTGGTGAGCGGCTTGTTACGCGCATGCACTCTCAATACCGCTTCGCGGCCCTTCACATCCGGACGATCCACCGTGATTTGGCGGTCGAAACGTCCCGGACGCAGCAAGGCTGGGTCCAAAATATCCGCACGGTTCGTTGCCGCAACGATGATGATGCCCTCGTTGCCGCCGAAACCGTCCATTTCTACGAGCAATTGGTTCAACGTTTGTTCGCGTTCGTCATGTCCGCCGCCTAGTCCGGCGCCGCGCTGACGACCAACTGCGTCAATTTCATCGATAAAGATGATACAAGGCGCGTTCTTCTTCGCATTCTCGAACAAATCCCGAACCCGGGATGCCCCGACCCCAACGAACATTTCCACGAAGTCAGAACCGGAAATACTGAAGAACGGAACTCCTGCCTCGCCGGCAACCGCCCGAGCGAGCAAGGTTTTACCGGTACCCGGAGGGCCCACAAGCAATACGCCTTTCGGAATTCTTGCGCCAACGGCGGAGAATTTCCGCGGATCTTTCAGGAACTCAACAACTTCCACAAGTTCTTGCTTCTCTTCGTCGGCACCTGCAACGTCTTCGAACGTGACCTTCTTCTTCTCTTCATTATAGAGACGCGCCCGGCTCTTGCCGAAGTTCATCACTTTGCCGCCGCCGCCCTGCGCTTGATTGAACAGGAAGAAGAACAGGATGAACATAATCGCAAGCGGAACGATGGAAGTCAGGAAGGTCAGCCAGATGCTTTCACCCTGCATCTTCTTCCATTCCACACTGAAACCGTTCTGGTCGCTATATGCCATGATTTCCTTGACCACGTTCTCGTCAAAAGGAACATAGAGAGAGAAATTCTTCGTCTTGTCGTTCTCGACAGCTTCCTTATACTTACCGGTTACCAGATAAGCGTAACCGTCAAATTTAACGGTTAGATCAGCAACGTTATTATCCTTCAGTTCCTGACGCAAGTCCGAATACTTAGGGGTGACGGTTGCTTCTTGTCCGCCATTGAGGAATTGGACGATGCCCACCACGACTAAGAAAAGTATTAAATAAAAACCAGAATTCCGGATGAACCGATTCATCCCCAACCTCCTCTCAAGACCTTAAGTTATTTTACCATAGCCAATCTCGCCATTTCAAAATTCCGGCAAGGGTGGTCCTTCATCCATGCGGACGACGAAATCAACTGGTGTAAATCTCCGGCTTCAATACTCCGATGAATGGGAGGTTACGGTATTTCTCGGCATAATCCAGCCCGTATCCAACAACGAAAGCGTCTGGTAAAACGAATCCCGATAGGTCCGCTTCCAATTTCACCGTACGCCGTGCGGGTTTGTCGAACAGCGTGACGATCTTAACGGATTTAACCTTGCGCCGCTCAAGAACGTCGATTAAATAGCTGAGCGTCAGCCCGCTGTCGATAATGTCCTCCACGATCAGGATATCTCGGCCTTCTACCGAAGTATCCAAATCCTTGATGATCTTGACTTCCCCGGAGGAGCGAGTGCCCGCCCCATAACTGGAGACAGCCATGAAATCAAGCTCGATTGGTACGGTAATTTCCTTAACCAGGTCCGCCATGAAGATAAATGCGCCTTTCAGGATACAAATCACGAGCGGATTGCGGCCTTCGTATTCTGCGCTTAATTGCTTGCCCAGTTCAACGACCTTGTCTTGAATTTGTTCCCGCGTAATCAGAATTTCCTGGATATCGTTTAGCAAAATGAGTGAACCTCCTACGTTATACTATGAATGCCAGTCTTTCGCTAATCCTCAAGGGGCGTACAGACCTCTCAGCGAGGGATCAGGACCATATGCACGACAGAAGTCGTACGCGGGTTCACTGCGGCGACCGCGGAACGGCGAACGCCAGGAATCCATAGGATCCGGCCTGCGGCATCCGTTATAATCGGGATGCGGGAGCGTAGGGATGGAGGTATTTTCGCATCGATGAAAATATCTTTTACCTTTTTGCTGCCGTTTAATCCCATAACTTTCATGGCGTCTCCGGGAATCCGAGAACGCACGGTAAGCGGATAGACCAGCTCATCCGCATCAAATATCGCTTCGTTATTACCTTCTGCCTTTGCGAGAACGCTGTCCCATCCGGCACCCAACTGTGTCATTCGCAAGCTTTGGTCCATGCCCTCGATCGGCACTTCCGCCGGAAATTGTTCCACCAAATATGTATGATGAGGAATCCGACTTTCTACAGCCGGGGGGATAAAGCGAATCAGGTCATACTCTCGAATGCACTTGACACCGCCGCCAAGATCCAAGCTCCATGTCGTGGGCCGATCCTGAATCGTCCCTTGACGGATCGCCTCAACCTTGACAAAATCGCGCTCCTCCGTGCTTAAAGGCAGATAATTTAATATTAGTTTAATCAACCTCCGTTGTAAAGCGACATGTAAAGTGGTGAAAAGCGGGACCGCATACGAAAGAACTTCGTCTTCCTTCCGCACAAGTTCGGCGTACGTTTTCGATGCCTCCTGCTGGAGATAATCGTCCTCCGCCGCAGCCAGCTCTGCCAGCCGGTTCAGCGATTCCGGCAACTGACCATTATATTGCCCCAAAAAAGGCAACACATCCAGCCGAACCGAATTTCGCGTAAACTCCTTATCCTGATTGCTGCTGTCTTCCACGAAGGGAAGTTCCGACTCACGGCACGCCAGGAGCAAATCCGTCTTGTATATACGAAGGAGGGGACGGATAAGTTCCACATTTTTTTCTCGGCGTTTGGGTCTCATTCCGGACAGCCCGGAAGGGCCGCTCCCCCGCAACACCCGCATCATCACCGTCTCCGCCTGGTCGTCGGCATGATGCGCAAGCGCGATGGACGATGCTCCGCAGCGCTCCGCCACCTGATGCAGATATTCGTAACGCTTCTCTCGGGCGGCCAATTCCAGGCTCTTTCCCGTTTCCTTCATATAGTTACGGACATCGGCGTGACCTAGATCAAAAGGAATGCCAAGGCGCCCCGCAAGCTCACGTACAAACTCTGCATCCCGGTCAGCCTCGTCCCCGCGTAAGCCGTGATGCAGATGAGCGCAAATCAATTGCAGACCCAGCGCCTCGTCCCCGGCGATTTCCTTCATTATATGCAGAAGCACCGTCGAGTCGACTCCGCCGGACACCGCTACGACGATCACATCCCCGGGCGACCATAACTGCTCTTGACGACCCAAACGACGAACCTGCTCCGTCAAACGATGCAGGGTGGATTCTTTCATCGGGGCGTCCCCCTCCCCTAAAATCTAAAAGTCAGGTAAAGCGCGCAGACGAGGAGCGTCACCGACACCGCAAATGCGCCTACAATCCAGCCCGGTGTGGCAGGCCGCGAGCGGCGCCGCAGAGCAAACCGGTCCGCCACCAGCTCTTTCCACAATCGGCAGGCCTCCGCCGTATCGCGGAACTCCCCGTTCAACGCTCGCTTCAACCAATCGCGGTAGGGAGCGAGCGTCTCGTGCCCATCCACGATGGCGAGAAGATCGCTACGGCTGCGGGTCTGCGGCAGTTGGGTAGCCGCTTTCTTCAGCGGCGTCTCGGCGAGCAAGTGAATGCAGACGACCGCAAAAGAAAACCAGTCATAGGCCGGGTCCGCCGTCCGGCTTCCGGCACTCCAGAAGCCGCGGTCGTACCACTCCGTGAACTGCTTCACGCTGCGCCCCTCACCGGTAACTCCGCCAAAGTCAATCAACTCGACTTCGCCATAAGCTCCGGCGAGTACATTCTCCGGCTTGAGATCGCCAAACACCCAGCCGGAGTTGTGCAGTCGTCCGAGCTGTTGCAGCAGCTGGAGACCAACCACGTCCAGCCAGCGCGGACCCCGCCGGGCCAAGAAGGCACGCAGCGGCTCCCCTTGCACATAGCGCATAACGTAGAAAGGAATCTCCCTTCCTTGGAAGGTAAAATCGTCCACCTCCACCAGGTAATTGAGATCCCGTTCCGCCGCCCCCCGCCGCCGTCCTTGACGCTGCAACGCCTTAAGCACATTGATCTCCGATTGAATGTCGAGCGTATCAAAGCCCAGCTTCAGGGCGTATAATTTTCCGTTCTTCTCCCGTTTCACCAGGAATACGACGCCGTTAGCCCCTTGCCCCAGCAAACGCTGGATGATATACCGTCCCCCATTCCAGCGTCCGGTAATCCGCGTTCCCTGCGGCAAGTTGATTTTAGACGACGTAGTCGCCGAGGATTCCATCTTGTCCCTCCGTCTTCTCACGCCAAGACTTACCATGTTCATTCAGTGTACCATATCGCATGAAATCCATCACCTTCAAGAGCGCCGGTCCTGTTGGCGTTGCCCCTCTCATGACGAGGCGTTGAAAGATGGAGCGTGCCGACCCCAAATCTCCGGTCCAGTCCACGTCCAGGACGGCATCCTCTCCGCTGTGCGAGCCGGGAAAATGGAAGACGGCCAGCTTACTCTCCCCTTTTCTCGAGCCCAGGCTCAGCATCATGTCCCGGATCGCTTCTTCTACGGCCCGAAGCTTCGGCTTCATGCTGGCGCTGGCGTCGATCAGAAGCGCCACTTGCAGCGGACTGTTCTCGCTCAGCTCGTCGATCACCTCCACGACCTGCGAACGCGTTTCCGGCGGCAAGTCGCCGACCTTCTGATCGCCAAGAATCTGTCGAATCTCCTTATGAACCGCCTGCTGAATCGTCTGCACGACTGTTTTTCGCGTCAGCATCTGCATCGTTTGCGCCAAATTCTCGGTTCCGGCAATTCGGCTCATGCCGCCGCCGGCTTTGGCGATTTCAGAGATTTCCAAACTCCCCAGTTCTCCAATCGTACCGTAATCGACGATTCCCACCACATTCACGGTGATCCCTTCCTGTCTCGCCAGCGCCGCAGCCATGACCGGGCTCTCCCCAACATTGGAGCATCCGTCCGTTATCAACATGATCTGTTTCATCCCGATACCCACCCTTCAATAGATAGAGTTCAACATTCTCGTATCTATCATTTCCAGAGAGGATCGAGTTCAAACCAGTTTGGGGCTGATACTAGCTAGTATTCCGCTATTCCGGGCAAAAAAAGAACCTGAGGTTCTCACCTCAAGCTCTCTACTAACTCACCGTTCGCGGTCGCTCCAGGCGGCTGATGCCGGGGATGTGCAGCGTGGACCACTCGGGACGAAGATGATCAACGTTGGCGACGACCACAGTCATATCATCGTGGATAACGTTCTTCTGATACCGGATCACCGACTCGAGCAGGCAATCCGCGATTTCTTGCGGCTCTTCCGCCTGGATTTCCTGGATCAGCCGCTTAATCCACAGCTCCTTGTTGACCGCCGGTCCCGGCGCATCGTAAATGCCGTCGGTCATCATGATGAGCGTATCCCCCGGGTACAGCTGGACGGATACCAGATCGACCTCGATATCCTGAATGATGCCAATCGGCAAATTGCTGGCCGTAACAGGAATCACCTCCTGGCCTCGCTTGATAAAGCTGGGTGACGAGCCGATCTTCATAAATGTCGTCCGTGCTGTATACTGATCGATCAGCGCCATATCAACCGTCGCGTACACCTCATCCGGCGAGCGCAACATTAGAATTGAGTTCACTGATTTGATCGCCAGCGTCTCCTCCATGCCGGATTGCAGCAGTTGCTCAAGGATGTTCAGCGCTGTACTGCTCTCCAACCGCGCACGTTCCCCGTTGCCCATGCCGTCGCTGATCGCCACGGCAAACGTGCCGTTGCCGAGTTCCTTAGCGCTAAAGCTGTCGCCCGAGAGCATGTCCCCACCTTTGGCGGTGCCGGCCACCCCCGTCGTGATTTCGAACGCCTTGGCGGAGCCGAAGGTGACGGTTGACAAGCCTTCTTTGCCTCCATGCAGCGTATCGTTCATGACGGCGATATGCTCGCCCAAAATATCCGACAGAAGCGGAGCGATAATCTTCCGGCATTCATCGAAACCACGGGTATACGCGTGTACGATTTCAATCTCCACGTTGCCGTGATCCAAATTAACGATGTCGATGCTATGGATGGACAGGCCCATTTTCTCCAATGCCTCGCGGATTTGTTCCTCCTGCTTGTACATGGCTTGTCCTTCGCGCTGAATTTCGCGAGCCAGGTCCTCCATGACCTGTGAGACACCCGAGAGCTGTTCCGCCACCAGTTGGCGGCTGTCGTAGATTTGCCGTTTCCAATGCATATCATGTTGATACAGATCGTATTCGTGTTTCATAATGTCCAGCACCTGGTCGGTTTTCGAGCATAACTTGCCCCATCTTGCAGGGAACTCTTTAACCGTGATGTCCGGCTTCTCCTCGATCGCCGTCATCATCTCCGTCATCAGCTTATAAGTCTGATAGAACCGTCCGTCCCAGCACGTATTCTTACGGAAGCAGGTTGCGCAAGCTCCTTCGGTTACTGCGTTCATAAAATGGTCGATTTCCTCGCCTCGCTTGGCGATTTCCCCGGTGCTGGATACCTGTCCGAAGCTTCGCGCCAGCTGCTTGAAGACTTGGGAGAACTGCGCCACCCGACCGGCCGTAATGTCACGCACCCGTTTGGCGTATTCATGTTGCGTTTTGACATGCTCCTGCGTGCCAGGTACGTATTTGGCGATGACTTGGACCGTTTTTTTGGGAGTCAACAGAAAGAGCAGAACTGCAGCGCAGCTCTCCCAAGTGGAGGACATCACGTCCGCCGGACCGGCGATGTAGATAGACAAAATGGACGAGCCCAGCAGCATCCCGAACCCAACGGCCCATTTGCGCCCTTCCCGCAGCATTCCGGCGAGCATCCCGGAGAAGGCCAGTAAGCTCATCTGGTAGAGAGCCGACGTGTCCGCCAGGCTGAGAATCAGTCCGGTTATCACGCCGACCGAAGCCCCCAGAGGCGCACCGCCTGCCAAAGCGAACAACAGGATCAAGTATCTCGACAACACGTGCTCGGCCGATAACCCTTGAATCTCCCACCCGACCGTTCCGGTCATGACCGAGGCCAGCAGGATGACCAGGCATAAAATTTCTTCGCCGCGAAGCTGATATTGCTTCTTCCGGTACGTAAACACCGGGACCGCCTGGATAAATACGAGCGTCAGAACAAAGCTCAGCAGCGCGTCCATTACGGTCATCGCCAGCGCGTACCAGGTCAGCGAAGGTCCGATCACCGCCCCGAACATACCAACGAAGAAGGTGCTCGTGAACACCATAATCGGAGCATAGGAGAGATCCGCCCGTTCAAACGTCTCCAAGCCCTTTTGCAACAGGTAGAAGATCAGCAGCTCCACCGCGATTTCCACGGCATGGAGATGCGTATCCGGCGTCAGCAGTGCCCCTCCGACCATCGCTGCGCCTGCGATCCAGGCGATGTCCCGCCGCATAAACAGGATTACGGCAAAGAACGCGACGGCAAAGGGAGCCAGCTCGTCCAATATCGTCGCACGCCCCAGCAAGAAGCTCATCGCGAGGAGCAGTACGTTCCACTTGTTGACTGCGAACAGCCGTCCGGCCCGTCGAATGACCGGCTGGTCCAGCAATAGGCTCCTCAACGATCCCTTGTCCCATGCCTTCGCCTTTCTCATCCCTGGAAACAGGGTGACATTCCACTTGTTCAACATCCTGGCACCGCCTTTTCCAAATTAATAAGGTATGTCCCATTATAGGAGGCTAGAACGTGAAAGTTTGTCAGATACCGGAGCAGAGGCCAAAGAAATTTCCGACAAATTGAGAGGGGGCGCCGACACCGCGCGAATGCATGCGCCTCATAGCGATGGGCCTCGTTAGGGGTTTCTATGTTCGTATCGGAGATCACAGGCAGGGTTAGCGAAAGACGGCCGTTCGGGGGCGCTCCTCGTAAAAAACCGTAAGAACCTGTCGGCAAAAAGCCCGGAGGCGACAAAAGATGCTTTAGAGGAGATTCAGATAGTCATCTTTTGTTCACGAAGCGGACCCAGAAGTGAATTCGACATCGAATCTTGAATACAGCCGGGCCATCCGTTACTCCGCAAAACAAAAAACCGCAGGCGATCGAATCGCCTACGGTGGGTTTGATTATTCATTTTCAGGGATTACATCCGTTTGGCTCCGCGTCCTCCGCGTTTGCCTTCCGTATTCTTCTTGAGCGAAGAAATGCGCTCCTCGCTATCCTTCAGGAAACGAGATACTTTGTCTTCGAAAGAAGCTTTGTTGGCTGGGGGCTTGAAAGAACGTCCTCCCCGGTCTCGGTTAAATCCGCCGCCCGGACGGTCTCCGTCTCTTCCGCTTGGCCGGTCCGGTCTCGGTGCGCGAGGCGGTCTGGCTTCGGCCGGTTTGTCAACAGCCTGCTTGATGGAAAGTCCGATCTTGCCGTCCTTATCGACGTTAATTACCTTGACGGTAACCGTATCGCCAATCTTCAGATGATCGTTGACGTCTTTCACGTAATTGTCGGCGATCTCCGAAATGTGAACGAGACCCGTGACACCTCCTGACAGATCCACAAATGCTCCGAAATGCGTGATGCCTGTCACTTTTCCTTCTAACTTGGTGCCCACTTCAATTGCCATAAAATAAAATGATCCTCCCTTAAAAATATACAGCCAGGCCTCGAAATCATGACTGCGGTGATTTGATTATACCGAATGACGGATACAAGGTCAACAGACGGATGTCCCGTCAACCCGCATGGGGTCAGTCATTTCCGGCTTCAGACTCGGATACCCGGACCGGGATTTCGCCCGGTTTGTATAGACCATACTTCTTCATGGCAATTTGTCCGATGTACTCGGGGTCGTTCAGTCGGTTAATTTCATATTTGAGCTGGTTCAAGTTCTGCTCACTGGTTGCCTTGGCGGCTTGCCGTTCCGCTAACTGCTGTGATTTGCCGCCGATGTCCCCAGCTTGGGAAATAAACGTGTACCCGGCCCAGCCTAAGAACAGGACCATGAATCCCATCCAGAGCCGCAGCCTGCGCTTCGCGAAAGCAGATCCGTTTCCGGAGGACTGACTTGGGTTCGATGTATTCGGATTCGTAGACACTTCGCGCATCAGGGCACCTCCCAGCATTATTCCTTGTTGAACCAGCGTAATAAACGCACTGCGCGCTCCCGCCACATCGCCGCCCAGCGCCGAACCTTGTCCCATCCTTGCGGAATTCGAAGCCTCGTCCATATAGGTCTTAATACCCATACAGACAACTTCCAAATCGGCAGTAAGGTCACCCGGCCCAGGAACAGCAGCACGATCCAAATGAATCCGAGCAAAATACGAATCACTTTGACCAGCCATAGTAACGGAGCAATGATGAAAATCTCGATCATTCGTACGATAAAATGATAAATTTTGTTAGCTATCCTCATTAACATTAACACAAAACGTTCCGTGATAACACTGAGGAACAAAAAATAAATCCAAATGCCTAGAAACAGGCCTAAGAACACATAGAACCGAAGTTCCCCGTGGTTGCTGTGGTACAATGTGCGGAACACGAACAAGGCAGCAGCCAACCAATAGAGCAAATCGAGGGCATGGACGCTCCAGCGGGGAAACCGGAGTTGTCCCGAGACGACACGATAGCTGTCAAAGGCGATGCCCAGGATTCCCCCGGAGGCCAGCATCCAGAGCAGGGTCGCCCATTGCGTCTCTAAATTCATCGAAACAGCTTGCCAAGCAGGCCCTTACCGGACGAATTGGATCCCGGATCCAAATACGATAGGGAATTGACCGTACCTTCGATGCTGACCAGCCCCTGCTCCAGGTTCAGGTTTTTGATATGTAAATTCTGCCCTCGTATCGTTAAATGCCCAAGCTCGGTCTGTAGCAAGAACTCCTCGCTGTCGAAGCTTTCCACATTGAGAACTCCCGAGATGTCCAGCAGCTTGCGATTTAGCAGATGCAGCTCCTGATGCTTAGCTTTATTTGGTTCGACCATGGCATGTACCCCTCCTTCTTATCCCTAGCTTATGGACGAAAAAACGGCTTTAGAACAAGTTCCTTTCGGCCCATAACGTGATCTTCTTTACTGTTCTTGGGAACCGCTTTCAACTACGATGAAGTGGAAGAGATTGACATTCGTTGTTGGAGGCGAATTCGCATGAGTCCTGGATTGTCGAGAGGTTCCGATTCGCGTGAAAAATACCGCCGAGAGACCGATACGCTAGGGAGCAAGGATCTCCCGGCAGAGGTCTACTACGGCATTCATACGGCGCGGGCGATGGAGAATTTTCCAGTCAGCGGGCGTCCGGCCCATCCCCGGCTGATCGAAGCGATCGCCGTGGTCAAGAAAGCGGCGGCGCGGGTCAACAGCAAGCTGGGCCTGATTCCTACAGAGGTGGCGGGTGCGATTGAGTCGGCATGCGACGAGATAATCGGCGGCGCCTTGGCGGATCAGTTTGTCGTCGATGCCCTGCAAGGTGGTGCGGGGACATCCACTCATATGAACGTCAATGAGGTGGTCGCCAACCTAGCGATCGAACGGCTTGGCGGGTCCAAGGGTGACTATCAGCTCGTCCATCCCCTAGACCACGTCAATCGCTGCCAATCGACCAACGACGTGTACCCCACCGCGCTGCGAATTGCGGCGATCCGGCTGCTGCGTCCGCTCAGCGAAGCTTATGCTTCCCTGCAGGAAGCACTGCAGGAAAAGGAGCAGGAATTCGCGGACGTGCTGAAGCTGGGGCGCACGCAGCTGATGGACGCCCTGCCGATGATGGCCGGCCAGGGGTTCGGCGCTTACGCCAAGGCGGTCGCACGCGATCGGTGGCGGTTGTACAAAGCCGAGGAGCGGCTGCGCGAGATTCATCTCGGCGGCACGGCGATCGGAACCGGGTTGGACGCGCCCAAGGCCTACGTCTTCCAGGTGACCGACACGCTGCAGGAGTTGACCGGGCTCGGCCTGGCGCGCAGCGAATTCCCCATGGACGGGACGCAAAATATGGACGTCTTCGTCGAGGTGTCCGGGCTGCTGAAAGCGGCAGCCGTGACGCTGTTGAAGATCGCCAGCGACCTGCGGTTGCTGGCGTCCGGCCCCGCCGGGGGCATCGGCGAATATGCGCTGCCCGCCGTCCAGGCCGGCTCGTCGATCATGCCGGGTAAAGTGAACCCGGTCATGGCGGAAATGGCCGGCCAGACGGCCATGCGGGTGATCGCGAACGATACCGCGATCACCTGGGCCGCCGCCGGCGGCCAGCTCGAACTGAACGCATTTGGCCCGCTGATCGCCGATTCCCTGCTGGAATCGCTCGAGATCCTGGGGCGGGCCGTTCCGCTGTTCGAGCAGCGCTGCATTCGCGGCATTGCCGTCAACGAGACGGCTTGCCGCGAGCATCTGCGGCGCTCCACTGTGCTGGCCACCGCGCTGGTCCCGCATCTCGGCTACGAGGCGGCCGCCGAGATTGCCGAGATCGCCCGGCGCGAGGGGCTGTCGGTGGAGCATGTCGCCGTCGACGGCGGCTGGCTCACCGCCGAGCGCGCCGCCGCCATCCTGAATCCGCTGCAAGTGACGAAGCCGGGCATCCCCGGCGAATAAAAAGGGGGAACGCGAGATGAGCCTGAACGCAACGCCGCGCGGGGAGCGGACGCACATCGCCGTTTTCGGCCGGACGAATGTGGGGAAATCGAGCGTGGTCAACGCTTTGACCGGGCAGGAGATTGCCGTGGTTTCGCCGGTGCGGGGGACGACCACCGATCCCGTGTACAAAGCGATGGAGCTGCTACCGTTGGGGCCGGTGGTGCTGATCGACACCGCCGGACTGGACGACGAAGGAACGCTGGGCGAGCTGCGGAAGCAAAAAACACGGGAGCTGATCCACCGCGCCGACCTCGCCTTGTTGGTGATCGACGCTATGACGGGGGCCGACGACTTTTACCGGGAGCTGCTGGCCGAGTTGAGGCAGCGGAAGATCCCGGTCGTAGGCGTACTCAACAAGGTGGATACGCTCTTGGATCACGACGCGGGGGTGGCAGCACTTGCCGATACGAAGGCCCAGCTAAGCCTAGAGGAATGCGTGGCGTTTAGCACTTTGGATGGCCGCGGCGTGTCCGAGCTGAAACGTGCGATCGTCACGGCGCTTCCACATGAGGAGGAGCGCTTCCGGCTCGTCGGCGACCTAGTGGCGCCGGGCGATCTCGTCGTGCTGGTCGTGCCGATCGACAAAGCCGCCCCCAAGGGCCGGCTAATCTTGCCGCAGCAGCAAACGATCCGCGACCTGCTCGAGAGCGACGCCATCGCCGTCATGACGAAGGAGCACGAGCTCAGGGCGACGCTGGAGCGGCTCGGGAAGAAGCCTCGGCTCGTCGTCACTGACTCGCAGGTCTTCCTCAAGGTTGCCGCCGACACGCCGAGGGACGTCCCCCTGACCTCGTTCTCTATCCTATTCGCCCGCCATAAGGGCGACTTGAACGAGCTGGTCCGGGGCGCGCAGGCCATTGATCGGCTCAAGGACGGTGATCGTGTCCTGATCGCGGAGGCCTGCACGCACCATCAGCAGTCCGACGACATCGGCACCGTCAAAATCCCACGTTGGCTACGGCAGGCCACAGGCAAGCAGTTGCACATCGAGCATGTCTCCGGCTACAGCTACCCGCCGGACCTGGCCCGATACGCGCTGATCGTGCATTGCGGCGCCTGCATGCTAAACCGCCGCGCCATGCTGCATCGCCTCGGCGAAGCCCAAGCGGCCGGCGTTCCGATCGTCAACTACGGCGTGCTTATCGCCTACCTTCACGGCGTGTTCCCCCGGGCCATCGAACTTTTCCCCTCCGCCATGATGGCGTGGGAACGAAACTGAGTGAACATTAACGCATAGTTAAGACGGTTAAGGAAACTGGATGTTTTCCCTGACCGTCGTTTTATTATATCTAATTCAATTTTTCCTAACTCATCCGTCTCGTCATATCATTCAGTTCTATTGAGGACATTAATAAATTAAGGTAAAATATATATCACATTGAATTTGTGGTAAACATTGGACGAAGCAAATATTTTACTAAGTTGATTCAATAATTGTTGTTTGTTTTTTTCTGTGTCGAAAGTATCAAAAAGGTAAAAGGGGATTGGTTTTAATGAAGCGTAGGATCTATGCTCTTGCCGTTATTGTTCTAATTGTTATTGCCGGTGTAATTATCTTTGAGGTTTCAAAAAGTACTACCTTTGACAAGATTGTTCTGGAACGTCTAAATGGAAATGAAATCAGTTCTATTACCCTCTTAAGGACACTTGATGATAACAGCGAAGAAGAAATATCAATTACTGACCCCAACGGAATAAAGAAAGTGGTTCATTATTTCTCTCAGATGAAACTAAAAGAAAAAAAATCCAGACCAAGTGTTGATTATACGGAGCAGTATCGAATAATTATACGGACAGATGAGAAAAGAAGGTTTGGAATAACACTGTACGATAACAATTATTTAAGTGTTTATGATTATAATGCCACTTTACGAGGCATCTCATCTTATGAAATAACGAATAAGATTGATGATCCTAGTGTAATTCCTAGCTTGTTCAATAAATAGTTAAAGTAGAAAGGGCACCCCTCTTTTTTCATTTCGTTATTGCCAACAAGCAAGAATAGACGGCCAGGTATGATCTTCCTGGCCGTCTATTCTTCAAAATTTGGGTATTTTTACCTAAAATCTATCCCTTAAGTAGCTCCAGTTTAACTACCTTTTGGAACAGCCGCTTCTTAATTTAACCCGTTACAAAAGGATCCAGCCACTTCCTGAATGAACCCGTGTTACTGCACCTTTACCTGTGATAAACCGAACTCCTTGTGTTTCATATTCGATGAAGGGAAAATTCACCTCAATTAAATCATATTCTGGATGATCATCCAGAAAATCTTCCAAATATCCTAAATTCCAATATCCTTCATAAACCATATCCTGAAGGTCATCCTTTTCCGACGGAGCAAGCATTGCAACAATAGAAAATACACCTGTTGCAACACCAGTAGCTGTAGATGTTAGAAAAATTAGACCTAATATACCGGCAACGTTTGATAATCCGTCCGTCAGATCAGTAACATTCGTAGGTTTATCAAAAGCTTTGCCATAGATTGTTCTTTGCGCTCGTTCAGTTTTTCTTACTCCGTCCAAACTTAAAATTATTTTCTTGCATACTCCTTTGTAAATGCCATAAATAAAACATCTCCTTTTTTGATTTGTCGAGAGCTGGCGCCTTTACTGCTCAACTTTAAGGGAATTTCCCCTTATATCTCCCAAAATATGAAATTATGAAAGAAAGGATTGGACTTTTTGTTATTGTTTCCAATCTTTTTTCTTGCTGAATGTAGTACTACTAAAACTAGAATCTATATTTTACACATACTACAACCATCTCAGACTGCTGTATGTCTCGTTAATACAAATCTCATCCAAAAAAGTCGTATCTCTCCATCAATACAATGCATCCGCGAGATAGTACAACCTCTATATTAAAATCCCTATTATCGTATAGACATAGCAGATTTTTAGGAAGTAGTGGAACAAAAAAAACCCTCACCAACGCAAAAACCTTCAACGTCGACCGCTAGGGTGACATTGAAGGTTTTCGATTTCTATTACCTAGAACCGCAAATCCCGCTCGCCTTCCTGGATACGCTGCAGGCGGTTGATCGTCGCATCGCGGGCGGACGCTTTGGGGATACGGCGGAGGTTGTTTTTGATCAACGTCGCCCCCATCTCCCGGGCTTCGTCATCCCCGTAGTCCAGCAAATACTCCTGCAGGGTGAGCAACGCGTTCGGGTGGCAGACGTTGTGGATCTGGCCCGATTTAGCCAGGCGCATAAAGCGGTCGCCCGTCCGGCCCTCGCGGTAACAGGCGGTACAATAGCTCGGAATATAGCCGTCCCGGCACAGCGACTTGATCATCTCCAGCGGCGAACGGTGATCGCCAACCTCGAACTGCGCGGTATCGGCATGACTCTGAGCTCCGCTATCTCCGTACGCATCCATGTACCCGCCGACGCCGGTGCACGAACCCGCGCTGATCTGGGAGATGCCCAGCTTGATCACCTCGTCGCGGAATTCCGAGTCTTCGCGGGTGGACAGGATCATGCCGGCATAAGGCACCGCCAGCCGCAGCACGGCCACGATCTTCTTGAATTCATGATCGTTCACCAGATACGGGAAGCTGTTCAGGTCGACGCCATCCGCCGCCCGCAGACGTGGTACGGAAACCGTATGCGGCCCGCAGCCAAACGTCGCTTCCAGATGCTCGGCGTGCATCAGCATGGCGATCGTTTCGTATTTGTGATCATATAATCCGTACAATACCCCAACGCCGACATCGTCAATGCCGGCCCGCATCGCTCGGTCCATCGCCGTCGTATGCCAGTCGTAATCGCGTTTGGGTCCTTTCTGGTGCATCCGGCTATAAGTCGGACGGTGGTATGTCTCCTGGAACAGGATGTACGTGCCAATTCCGACGTTCGCCAGTTTACGGTAATCCTCCACCGTTGTAGCCGCAATGTTGACGTTAACGCGGCGGATGCTTCCGTTGTCGACCTTCACCGAATAGATGGTTTCGATGCATTCGAGAATGTAGTCGATTGGGCAATGCTCTGGATCCTCCCCGGCCTCCAGCGCCAGCCGCTTGTGCCCCATTTGCTGCAGCACCTCGACCTCCTGGATCAGCTCCTCCCGGTTCAAGCGCCGCCGCACCATACTCTCATTGGACTGCTTATACCCGCAGTACTCGCAATTGTTTACACAGAAGTTGCTAACGTACAAAGGGGCAAACAACACGATCCGATTTCCGTATATCCGTTCCTTCACCTCGCGTGCCGCATGGTAGATCTCCTCAAGCAGCACATCGTCCTCCACGTTCAACAGGACAGCGGCTTCTGCCGCGGTGATGCCTTTGGCGGTCCGGGCTCGTTCCAGAATAGCCAGCACCTTCTTACGGTCGCGGGCTAACTGCGACCCGTAAGCGAGCGCTGATACGATCGTTTCATCCCGGATGAAATCCGCCGACTCCCATTGATCTGACCTGCTCATCCCAATCCCTCCCTGTGAGATGCCCTAATCCCTTCTTAAGCCCCTTCGAGACTGTTTGGATAATGAAACCATTTTCAACGCCTCTACAACGCCATCGACTAACAGCTAATAGCGGGAGCGCACCAAATAATGCGTATGCAAGTATTGATGGCTCTTATGGCTGTTTGGCTCCTCCAAAAACTCGCGATAGATCTGCTGGATATAAGGGTTCTTATGCGATTTGCGAATCGCAGAAGCCTCGTCCTCGTCGTAAATTGCCTTGGCCCGCTCCGCCTTCACATCCAGCGTATCCCGCAGGCTGGCACTTACGATCGGCTGCCCGCCGCCGCAAATGCAGCCGCCCGGGCAAGCCATAACCTCGATAAATTCGTATTGGCGTTGGCCGGACTGGATCATCGACATTAGCTTCCGAGCATTGCCGAGCCCGTGCACGACGGCGGTGCGGATCATCCGGCCGTCCGGCAGCTCCACCGTTGTCTCCTTGATACCGTCCATCCCACGCACAGAGGTATATTCCACCGTCTCCAGCTCTTCCCCGGCCACCAGCTCGAATACCGTTCGCAGCGCCGCTTCGGCCACACCGCCGGTCGCGCCGAAGATCACCCCAGCCCCCGACGCTTCGCCAAACGGATTGTCGAATGTCTCGCCGCGCAAGCCGGTGAAGTCGATGCCCGCTTCCTTGATCATCCGGGCGATCTCCCGCGTCGTCAGCACATAATCAACGTCTTGCAACGATTCGCTGGCTAGCTCCTCGCGTTGCCCTTCGAACTTCTTCGCTGTACACGGCATGATCGACACGACGACGATGTTCCCCGGATCGATTCCCATCGTTTGGGCGAAGTAGCTCTTAATCATCGCCCCTTCCATCTCATGCGGCGATTTGCAGCTCGACAGGTTCTCCAGCATATCCGGGAAGTTATGCTCGACAAACTTCACCCAGCCCGGACAACAAGACGTCATCAGCGGCAGGTTCTTCCCGGTCGTCAAGCGATGTATCAGCTCAGTGCCTTCCTCCATGATCGTTAAGTCCGCAGCAAAATCGGTGTCAAACACCTTATTGAAGCCAAGCCGTCGCAGCGCAGCGACCATCTTGCCCGTCACGCGCGTGCCAATCGGCATCCCGAACTCCTCGCCCAAGGCGACGCGAACCGCGGGAGCCGTTTGGACAACGACGAATTTATGCGGATCCGCGATCGCCTGCCAGACGTCGTTGATATTTTCCCGTTCCTGCAGCGCGCCAACCGGACAAGCCATGATGCATTGCCCGCAGTTGACGCAGACCGATTCACCAATTGGTCTGCCCAAAGCCGGTCCAATCACCGTGTCGAATCCCCGGTTCATGAACCCGATGGCCCCCACGGTCTGCACCTCGCTGCAAACTGCGACACAGCGCCCGCATAGCAGGCACTTCGAGGTATCGCGTACAATCGACGGAGACGAGAGGTCGACCGTTGACCGCGCTTTGCTCCCCGCATACCGCACGTCGCGCACGCCAATCTGATTTGCTACCTCCTGAAGCTCGCAGGTTCCGCTGCGCAGGCAGGAGGTGCATTCCCGATTATGGTCCGACAGGATCAGCTCGACCGTCGTTTTGCGGGCTTTGCGTACCCGAGATGAATTCGTCCGAATCCGCATCCCGTCTTCGGCCACCAGCGTACACGAAGCGATCAGGCGAGGGCCCGACTCCACCAGACAAACGCGGCAGCTGGACGGGTGGTTCATCCCCTGCAGATGGCAAAGGGTGGGAATGTGAATGCCTAATCCCCGGGCTGCCTGAAGGACCGTCGTTCCCTTCGGCACCTCCGTTTCCATCTCATCAATCCATAGTTTCACGGTATCCAACATAGAGTTCTCCCCCCTTTAGCTCTTATAGATCGCCGCGAATTTGCAGCTGTCGAAGCAGATTCCACATTTAATGCACACAAGCGGATCGATCATATGCGGCTCCTTCACCTTACCCGTGATTGCCCCCGTCGGACATTTCCGGGCGCAAAGGCTGCAGCCCTTACATTTGTCCGCATCGATTGTATACGTGATCAGCGAGCGGCAAACGCCGGACGGACATTTCTTGTCGACCACATGGGCGAGATATTCCTCGCGAAAATATTTCAGCGTAGACAACACCGGATTCGGCGCCGTTTGGCCGAGCCCGCAAAGCGAAGCTGCCTTGATCTGCTCGGACAACTCCTCCAGCACATCCAGGTCCTCCATCGTGCCCTTGCCTTCTGTGATTTTCTCCAAAATCTCCAGCAGGCGTTTGGTACCGATCCGGCACGGTGCGCATTTGCCGCACGACTCATCGCGCGTAAAGTCGAGGTAATAGCGGGCCACGTCGACCATGCACGTCTCTTCGTCCATCACCAGCATGCCGCCCGAGCCCATCATCGAACCCAAGCCCAGCAGCGTATCGTAATCGATCGGACGGTCGAGATGCTCACTCGTCAAGCAACCGCCCGAAGGACCGCCGGTCTGCACCGCTTTGAACGCCTTGCCCCCGGGAATCCCGCCGCCGATTTCGTAAATGACCTCGCGAAGCGTAATGCCCATCGGCACCTCCACCAGCCCGGTGTTGACCACCTTGCCGCCCAAGGCGAAGACCTTGGTGCCTTTGCTTTTTTCCGTCCCGATGCCTGCATACCACGAAGCGCCTTCCAGCAAAATAATCGGCACATTAGCCAGCGTCTCCACGTTATTGATCACCGTCGGCTGGCCCCATAACCCACTGACGGCCGGGAATGGCGGTTTCGGATTCGGCATGCCACGCTTGCCTTCGACGGAGTTCATCAACGCCGTCTCTTCGCCGCAGACAAACGCTCCCGCGCCCAACCGGACGCTGATATCAAAAGAGAAACCGCTACCAAACAAGTCCTCGCCCAGCAGCCCGTAATCGCGGGCTTGCTTAATCGCCGCCTGCACCCGTCTCACCGCGATCGGATATTCCGCCCGCAGGTAAATGAAGCCGTGATTCGCCCCGATGGCATAGCCGGCGATCGCCATACCTTCCAGCACGGAGTGCGGGTCGCCCTCCAGGATCGAGCGGTCCATAAACGCGCCCGGGTCGCCTTCGTCGGCGTTGCAAATCATATATTTTTGCCCCGTCCGCTGCTTCGCCGCCGTCTCCCACTTCACCCCGGTCGGAAACCCGCCGCCGCCGCGTCCGCGCAAGCCCGCACCCTTCACCTCAGCCACAACCTCCGCCGGCTCCATGGTCGTCAAAACTTTATGAAGTGCCTTGTACCCGTTCATGGCGATATATTCGTCGATATCCTCCGGGTCGATCGTGCCGCAATTCCGAAGGGCAATCCGCTGCTGCTTGCGGAAGAAGTCGACTTCATGCAGCGGCTTGATCCGCCCGTCCTCCTCCAGCGACTGTTGATAGACGAGGCGCTCCACGATTTTGCCCTGGAGCAGGTGCTCGTCGACGATCTCCGCCACGTCCTTCACCTTCACCCGACTGTAGAACACTTCCTCCGGGTAAATAATCACGACCGGCCCCAGCTCGCATAACCCAAAGCAACCGGTTCTTACGATATCGATCTTGTCCTGAATTCCTTGACTGGTCACGGCTTGCTCGAACGCTTCCGCGATCAGCATGGAGTCCGAAGAAGTACAACCCGTACCGCCGCAGATCATGACGGACCGCTCCGCAACGCTCCCATCCCCGGCCCCGCTCTTACCCAGCTTACGGCGGACTAGCCGGCTTAACCGCGCCGTGCGGATACTCTCGAGATCCAACATTGTTTTCATCGTCCTACCCTCCCTTCTAGCGCGTCTCCACTGGCGTGCGCAACGGCTTCAGAATTTTCGGTATTTCGTTTGGCGTCAGCCGCCCATGCACTTTCTCGCCGATGGTCATAACCGGTGCCAAACCGCAAGCCCCCAAGCAGCGAGTAGCATCCAACGTAAATTTCCCGTCCGCCGTCGTCCCTTGCACCGGAACGTTCAGTTCCTGGCTGAGGCGATCCAGCACACCTTGAGCACCCTTAATGTAGCAAGCCGTCCCCATGCAGACGCGGATGACATGTTCCCCCTTCGGCTCCAGCGAGAAAAACGAATAAAACGTCGCTACCCCATAGATTTCGGCCATGGACATTTCCAGTTCTCGAGAAACGATCTGCAGTGCTTCCTCCGGCAGGTAGCCGTACAGATCCTGAATTTCATGCAGCACCGGGATCAATGCGCCTGGCAGCAAGCGGAACTGGTCAATGATCTCCCCGACCCTGCGAAGCCGCTCCTGTTCTCCTTCACAACGGCAAGTCTCTTCCATCTTAGACTCCTCTCCCTTCATCATCCGGCAGCTGTTCCTAGAGCAGCGGACTTTCGTGCTTCAGTTTCAAACGCTCCCAACGTCGATTGACCTCTTCCTCGAACACATCCAGCAGTTCGTCGTCCTTCAGCATGTGCTTCGTCTTGCCCATCAGCTTCAGCCATTCCTGCGGCGATACCCGCTTGTTTTTCGCCTCCGGATTGTAGGTGATGTTCGTCACGCCATGCTCGATTTCGTACAACGGGAAGAAGCAGGAGTCTACCGCCGTTTGTAGAATTTTCGTACCGAGCTGGTCCTCGGATCGCCAGTTGAGCGGACAGGTGCTAAGCACCTTCCCATACACCAGTCCTTCATGCTGGGCATACCATTGTGCTTTGGCCGCCTTCGTAATCAGGTCCTGCGGAAAAGCCTCCGCCCCGGTAAACACGTACGGGATGTTCGTAGCTGCCATGATCTGCGGCGTATCCTTGTGATGGAACGCCTTCCCTTTCTGCGCTTTACCTACGCCGGACGTGCTGGTCTGATGACCCAGCGGCGTGGAGTAGGAGAGTTGGGATCCGGTGTTCATGTACCCTTCGTTGTCGTATTCCAAAATAATCATCTTATGGTTCCGCAGCGCCGAACCGATCGCCGGCCCCATCCCGATATCCATCCCGCCGTCACCGGTCACCATGATAAAGGTAACGTTATCCGAGACGTCAATCTCGCCGCGGCGCTTCCGTTCCCAGAACGCCTCAACCACACCGGCTACCGTCGCAGCCCCGTTCTGGAACAGATTGTGGATGAACGTCTGCTTATGCGAGGTATAAGGGTAACCAGCCGTAACGACGTACGAGCAGCCGGTTTGGAACAACGTCACGACATCGCCTTCAATGCCTTTGTAAAATAGCTCCAGCGAGGAGATCGCGCTGCAGCCCGGACAAGCACCGTGGCCAGGAGCCAGTCGCTTCGGCTTCGCCGTCAAGCTGCGCAGCGGCGGCAGCTTCACCTTCAACTTGCCGGTCGCCTCATCCGGCGTAATCTGGATCAACCCGCTGTTAAAGGCATCCCCATGCTGCGGGGTCAACAGCGGTCTAAGCTCGTGCACCGGATCGCCGGCCGCCTGCCCGAAGTAATCGAAAGGCACCGCCGCTTCACCCTGGTTCATCGCCTCAATAGCCAACTCAAAGAACGCTTCCGCTTCATCTGGGTAAAAGTCCTTACCGCCCAGTCCAAATACACGGGATAAGACGATCGTTTGGTTCGCCGGATCCAGCTTCAGCGCGGAGCGGACCTCATGCGTCATATTGCCGCCTCTGCCGCCATAGGAATCGGCGCGTTCCCCTACCAGCAGCGCTTTTACACCCTGCAGTGCGTCACGGATTTCCTCCGCCGGGAAAGGCCGGATGACGTTCGGCCGAATGATCCCCGCCTTAATTCCCTGCGCCCGCAGTTTGTCGACGATTGCTTTGGCCGTTTCCGCCGCCGAATTCAGCAGGAACAACGCGACCTCCGCATCCTCCATTTGATACAAATCGAGCACCTTGTATTCACGTCCTGAGAGAGCTTTATATTCAGCAGCAATCTGTTGATAGATTTCGCCGGCCCGCTCATGTGCCAGGTGCAGTTGGTAGTGGTTATTCAACAGGTCATCGCCGTTCATATGCGCGCCGACCGTAATCGGCTGCGACGGATCAGCCACGTTATCGAACCCGGCAGGCGGCGTTTCGCCCACGAAGGCCCGGACCGCCTTAGCGTCTTTGAAATAACTCAGTCTCCGTTTCTGATGGGAGGTGAAGAATCCGTCATAGGCAACGATCACGGGCAGCCGTACCTCCGGATGCTCGGACCATTTCAGCGCCATGATGTTCATATCGTACGCGGCTTGCGGTGTGCTTGCCGTTAGGATCAACCAGCCCGTATTCAGCGCGTAATATAAATCGGAGTGGTCGCCGCGAATATCCAGCGGACCGCTGATCGCGCGCGTAACCAGGTTTAACACCATCGGGAACCGCGTCCCGGACTGCACCGGCAGCTGTTCGATCATATACATGAACCCGTTGGCACTGGTGGCATTAACAACCCGGGCTCCGCTGAGCGCCGCCCCATAACAAATCCCCGCCGAGCCATGCTCCCCGTCCGCCGCGATCAGCTTGATGTCATGCAGGCCTTGTGCTTTCTTCTGATCCAGGATCTGTGCAATCTCTGTGGACGGCGTAATCGGAAAATACCCCATCACATGGTAATTAATCTGAGCTGCTGCCATCGCCGCCGCTTCATTGCCCGATTCGAAGGCGGTTGTTTGCTCCGCCAGCGTCCTATTCGTGATTTTCTCTTCGGTTATAGACATCGATAAAGTCCTCCTTTAGGCTCTTCTGCGAGTCGAAACTAATAATAAAGGTTGGAACTCCTTCTTATATGAACACATGCGGCACGCGGTGGCTGTCGGCGTACCCAGCTTCCTCCCGGCGCGCGCTAAGTGAACCGGTTGGACAGATTTCCACACATTTCAAACAGCCTTTGCAATACTGATAATCGATTCCGCGTAAAAACATCTGCGGCCGGCCCTTTTTGTCCTCCCCGGATTCCCACACGAAGCACAGGTCAGGACAAACCGTGTCGCAGTTAGCGCAATGAATACAGCTTTCCAAGTTCAGCTCCGGCAGGAAGCCCTGACGAGAACCGCTCAAATCCTTCAACAAGCTGTTGCCTTGCGCACGGATCACGCCGCCAGGCGCTTGCGTCTCATAGCCGAGCAACGGCTGCGGCCGTTCGAAGCGCATCCCTGACGCTCCTTCCGGTGGCGGGGTTGTCTGGAAGCGCACCTCTTGATAGCCCCGGTCGAACGTACGCAGGTTGGGCTCCACCAGGTGCGGATATTTTTTCTGGAACGTATGTCGGATCACTTCGCGCATGGAATCCGGGTCGAGAAAATCGCAAATCCGGAACAATGCCCCCAGCATTGAAGTATTCACCTTCGTATGCTCATCGATGGCGATCCCCATTGCGTCGACTACAGCCAACGTCCCATAAGGGAACTTCAGGTCACGCCGAATCTCCTCGAAATCACGGGTCGAATTTACCAACACAATCCCGTCCGGTTTCAGGCCGCTTAGGACATTCACCGTCTTGTGCAACGCTTCATGGAAGACGCCAATCACGTCCGGCTCCTCAATCGGGCTGTGATCGTGAATCTCTACATCCGGTTCACATAAACGGACGAAGCTCTTTACGGGAGAACCTTTCTTCTCCGAACCATAAGACGAGAAGTTTGCCCCGTTTAAGCCGAGTCCCAGTACCCCGGATTCCGCCAGCATTTTCCCGGCCAGATTAGCCCCGAGCCCGCCGATGGATTCCAGCCGGATTTCAAAAAAACCAAGCTCGTTCGTTTTGGTCAATATGCTCATTCGCCATGTCTCCTCTACGTTTAGTTGTGAAATATTTCACGAATAATAGCGAAAAGAACCCTCTTTTTCATCAAATCAGCCTACAGATGCTTACTTTATTAGGCATGGCGGCGTGTTCCTACCGCCTTCAAGCTGTCCCCCCTTCCCATATCTACGGAAAAGCCCGCAGCTCCAATCCGGAGCTCGAGGCAGTGCCTGCACTGAGCAGATTCGTCACCCGTACAGATCTTATTGTTGTACAAGGCATATTTCTTCCGGACGAAGATGGGCGACAGGTTAGGCATGACCACATTGGCCCCAACCTTCAACGCCATTTCCCTGCCTTCGGGGTTTAGCGACCCAAGAGCCGTTGTTGCAGGAATCAAGGCATGAGGAAGGTATAGTCGAGCCAGCGCCACCATAACCAGCGTATCCTCCAGCGATCCGGCCTTCGCATCGCCAAGCGGGGTATGATCGTGGGGAATAAACGGACCAATGCCAATCATATCCGGATTTAAGCTCTTGAGATATTTCATATCCTCCGCCAAATCCTCCACGGTTTGGCCGGGCAACCCGACCATAAACCCTGCGCCAACCTGATAACCGATCGCCAGCAGCGTCTCCAGACATTGGCGGCGGTGGTCGAAGGACATGGACGGATGCAGCGATTGATACAACCTTCGGGAAGCGGTTTCATGACGCATTAAGAAGCGGTCCGCCCCCGATTCAAACAGCAATCGGTAGGTTCCCTCCTCCCGTTCGCCGATGGATAAGGTGATGGCCGCATCCGGAAACTCCGATTTGATATCTCGGATCAAGGTTGCCAGCAGATCGGTCGTATACCAGGGATCCTCTCCGCTTTGGAGCACAAACGTGCGGAAGCCCAGCTCATACCCTTCGCGGCAGCATTCGAGAATTTCCCGGGGGCTGAGTCGGTAACGCTCGGCAGCGCGATTGCCGGCCCGCAGTCCGCAATATAAGCAGTTCTGCCGACAGTAGCTCGAAAACTCAATCAGACCGCGCATATACACCTTGTCCCCGTAAGCTTGTTCCCTTCTCATACGGGCAAATCGGTAAAGCTCCTTGCGCGTTTCGATATCCATATGCCCCAGCAAATAGACGAGCTCATCCTTGGAGAGCTCTCCCCGGGCGTAGAGCTTGTGCACGAGCTGTTTCATCAGGCAATCATCCTTTGGATAACTGGATTATGGACCTTTGTATACCCTATGGCTCGCGAAGCAAATGATGAATGAAACAATTGTGAATATTTTCACTTTGTAAGCGTTTTAATTAAAATTCGCGAATAAGATCACCCCGGTTTCACAATAATGCTGCGGTCTGAGCGGCGATAGGCTGCGTTGTCGAGTTCGTTCGTTGCTTCGTCTGTTGCTTCATTCAGTTGTCGGATCGTTAGTAGAAATGTTGGTTGATCCATGGGCGTGATTTCGGATCGTAGATGTGTGCCGCATGTGCAGCGTCGATGGATTTCGGGCATGAGGTTGATTCAGAGGTGTTTTCTAAGAAGCAGATGTGCTTAATCGAAAACGTTAGTAAATGTGTATTTACTATATTACCACGATTTCACAGTTTAGCTAGACTATTTTTTACACCCTTCCGCGGTTAAAAAAAAGAGCATGTCCCGAGTTAACGGAACATGCTCTGAGCTTCACTCTATCAGGACCAGTCCAAACCGGTATCCTTCGCGATCGGCTCTTCCTTGATTAAGGTATACATGGTCGCAGCTTCATCCTTACGAGTTGTTTCGACAAGGCGCTCAACGCGCACGGTCACCAGCTTCTGGCCGAATTGAACCGTGATTTCGTCGCCCACCTTGACGGTACTGCTCGGTTTGGATTCGCGTCCGTTGATCAGAACTCTGCCTTGTTCGGAGACGTCCTTGGCCACCGTGCGCCGCTTGATTAACCGCGATACCTTCAGGAATTTATCAAGACGCATTATTTTACAGCTTCTTTAAGTTTGTTACCCGCTTTGAATGCTGGAACATTGGAAGCCGGGATTTCGATGGTTTTGCCGGTTTGCGGGTTGCGGCCCGTACGACCGGAGCGTTTACGAGTTTCGAACGTACCGAAGCCGATCAATTGGACTTTGTCGCCGCCAGCTAGAGCATCGGTAATTTCGCCGAGGAAACCGTTCAATACGGATTCAACGTCTTTTTTTGTCAAACCGCTTTTACCGGAAATGTTGTTGATCAGATCTGTCTTGTTCATTAATAATGCCTCCCAATAATAAAAGAAATAGGTGATACCTAGGCACTACAAGGCTCTAGGCCTGTCAGCGCCAAAGGGTTATCTTTGTATGAGTATTCTTGCTTGAATTTAAAAATCCTGCACTGTTATCAACTTTTTTTTTGTTTTTTTCGCATAAAACCCGAAATTTAGGCCTTTTCTCCCATCATTCCCGTTCTTTCGACTTAGCTTCGTCCCATAAAACGTCCATTTCGGCTAACGTGCTGTCGCCGGGGGTTTTGCCTTGTTCGCGAAGCCGGTCCTCCACGTAATGAAAACGAGAGGTGAATTTACGGATCGTCCGAGATAAGGCTTGTTCCGGGTCGGCTCCGATGTAGCGGGCGGCATTCACGACCGAAAATAACACGTCACCGAGCTCCAGCTCCTGTGACTCGGGATCTTGCTTTTGCGCTACGGCTTCTCTCAGCTCGCGGATTTCCTCCTCCAGCTTGGACCAGACGCCATTGATGTTCTCCCAGTCGAAACCAGCTTTAGCCGCCTTCTTCTGAAGCTTATACGCCTTCATCAAGGCCGGCAAATCACGCGGCACCCCGCTGATCGCCGATTGACGTTCGGGTTCGATGCCTTTGCGCTTCTTCTCCTCGGCTTTCATCGCTTCCCAGTTGTTCAGCGCCGCCTCGGCATCCTCCGCGCTCAAATTACCGAACACATGCGGATGACGGTAAATCAGCTTCTCATTCAGCTCCTGGATGACGTCATACACCGAAAAAGCGCCGGTCTCCTCCTCCATCTGGGAGTGGAGCATGATTTGGAGCAGCAGATCGCCGAGTTCCTCGCGCATGTGATCGGGATCGTCGTCGTCAATCGTCTCCAGCACTTCATAGGTTTCTTCAATGAGGTTCTTGCGAATCGATTCATGCGTCTGCTCGCGATCCCACGGGCATCCCCCCGGACTGCGCAGAATCGACACGATCTCATGAAGCCGCTGGAAGCTGCGAATCCGCAGGGTTTCGTCCTCACTTGCCGGCACGTAGACCACGGACAGATTACCGTAACCGTCGATTCGGTCCAGTTCAAAAAGCGGTACCCGCTCGATTCGCTCCTGGCCTGCAACCCCAAGGGCATGTCCCACGACCACCAAATAATCGTCAGGCAACAACTCCATCAGCCCAAGCTTCACTTCCGAGGCTGTCAGCTGGTCATATACTTGTCCGATCAACGTATGCCGTCTCGGATCGATCGCCGCCCCGCTGACCTCCGAGGCGTCCAGCAGCAAAAAGCCTTCGATCGGGTCAAAGCCAAGTCGCACAAACGCTTCGTCCAAGAAGCTCTCTCCGCCAATGATGTCGAGTCCGATGCCCCTCTCTGGGCAGCGCTCCCGCAACCGCTTGACCGTCGCTTCGGCGACCTGCGGATGTCCGGGAACCGCGTAAACGATATTCTCCCCATCACCACCAGCTTCAGCCCGTGACAACAGCCTAGCGACAATCTCTTCGTAGACGGAAGGGAAATCGTCCTTCGCTTCATAAACTTCATCGAACGAAACGAAGCTGACGCCCGTTTGCTCCAGCCAATCTACGACCGGATGATCCTTCGTCCGAACGTAACGTTCCCCCGCCTCCTGCAGCCGCTTCAGACTGCCTAAGGTCAGCCGGTCGGGGTCCCCCGAGCCGAGGCCGACCACTGTAATGGTTGCGCTCATGGTATTGCTCACTCCCTGTCCGTTCTACTTGTCGATCGATCCGCTCCCTTGTAGCTGACGGACCTGAAAGACCATTGAATGCTATCACTTACTATATCACTGCCAAGGTCGAAATAGAAATTGGGAAGCCCACGCGGCGGGCTGCCAAGCCATGCTACGGCAGCAGCCTCAGCTTCCGAAGCAGCGCCAGCAGCTTCGGGCCCACCCGCGGCAGGGCGCTCAGCTCTGCCGCGCTGAGCAGCCGTGTGCGCAGCACGGCTGCGGCAAACACGGCTGCGCCCAGCAGCACGCCGAGCAGGCTCACGGCCGCGGCTCCCCCGCGGCCTGCATGCAGCTCGGCGGCGGCGAGGCGCAGCGCCAGCACCGCGGCGGCCATCGCCAGGGCGGCCGCCGCCGGGCGCAGCAGCGCGTCCCGCAGGCGCGGACGCAGCTGGGCCCGGCGCAGCAGCAGCGCGGTGTTCAGCGCCGCTGCCGCGCCGTACGCGGCGACGCCGGCGATGGCGGCGCCGGTGATGCCAAGCTGCGGCACGAGCACCGCGTTCAGCGCGGTCTTGAGCAACGCCGCAGCGAGCAGGTGCAGCGCCGGGGCGCGCACGTGGCCGAGGCCCTGGAGCAGGGCGCTCGTGACCGCGACCAGCGCGCCGGGCGCAGCCGTCCAGGCCACCCAAGCCAAGGTGGCCGACCCCGCCGCATCCTCGTACAACATCACGTTGATGGGCGTTGCCAACAGAGCCAGGCCCAGCGAAGCCGCCAGGCCGATCAGCCAAAACCAGCGCAGGGCCACCTGCACTTGCCGCCGAATCGCTCCGGCGTCCCCCTTCATCTGCAGCTCGGCCATCGCCGGGATAAACAATACCGATAACGACGTCGCTAGCATCGTGACAAGCTGAACCAACGGGATCCCCCGATTGTAGATCCCCACCTGGGCCATGATCCGCAGCTCTTCCCCGTGAGCGGAGAGCAATCGCGGCAGCGTGAACGTGTCGACCAAGCTGATCAGCGGAACTCCCAGCGCGGCGAGGCTGATCGGAAGCGCATCCCTCAGCAGAGCGGACAGAAGCTTCCTACGGCGCCCCCATTGCTTCGCTCGGCTCTCATTAGCCGGCAGCGCCGCCCTTTTCCCCTCATGGCCTGTCCTAGGACGAGTAGAAGCCCGCCGCCAATACCACAGCATCACCGCAAGTCCCGCGGCCGCCCCCGCCGAGGAGCCAATGAGCGCCCCGCCAGCCAGTTCCGGCTCTCCGGCCCCCAGCCGGCTTAGTACCACCAGTAACACGATCATAACCGTGACTCGGACAGCCTGCTCCACCACCTGAGAGACCGCCGTCGGCGTCACCTTCTGGTGCCCTTGATAATACCCGCGCAACGCTGCGGCCACCGGTACGAGCAGCAAGGCCGGCGCGGCCCCGCGAAAAGCCGGGATCAGCAAACGGCTGCCAATCCACTGCGACAGTATGGGCGCCCCGAAATAGAGCAGCAACGCAAAAGCGATCCCCATCCCTGTCATCATGACCGCCGCAAGCCGCAGCACCTCGCCCTGCTCCCGCTCAAGCCCGGGGGTTTGGCGTTCCGCGACGAATTTGGCAATTGCCGCTTGAAAACCGGATGTCGTGAGCGTAATCAATAACGTATAAAAAGGATATACCGTATTATAAATGCCAAATACGCCGTCTCCCCCGATATTTTGCAGCGGGATCTTCTGCAGCATCCCCAGCAGCTTGGTGATCAAAGCCGCCGCACTCAGCACGGCTGCTCCCCTCAGCAGCTTCGAGGACAAGCTATCTTTCGTTTCCATCATGGCAACCTACTCTGCTCTTGTTTAAACTAACAGGTTCCATTATAAGACGAAAAGGGGGTTGCCGCCATTTATCCCCAAGCGAAACGCAAAAAACTTACACATCCCTCGTGAGCCTCGGACTGACCAAGTCCGCCCCGAACAGCGGGTGTGTGTAAGTTCCTCCATGCGTCATCCTTGATATCTGTGTTCTATTGCTCCATCTGTTTCGCCAGAAAGCCAGCCGCCGTCTCGGCCATTTTTGATTCCAAATCAGACATTTTCACCGCATCGTCTTTGTTGACCAGTACCACCGTTCCGATCGGATCCCCGCCGGCAATAATCGGTGCGATTACATACGAGGAGATGTTCTCCGGATGATCCTTTATAATCTCATAGGACCCCGACTCGGTTTCCATGAGGATCTTCCGCCCGTCCATGCTGCCCTCCAGAAGCGTACTGATTTGCTTCTCCAGGTACTCTTTCTTGGAAGCCCCTGCAACGGCTATGATCGTATCCCGATCGGATATTAAAGTCACATGATTGGTGCTCTCATACAACGACTCTGCATACTCCTTCGCAAAATCGCCCAATTCGCCGATCGGCGAATATTTCTTCAAAATCACTTCTCCATCCCGGTCCACAAAAATTTCGAGCGGATCTCCTTCCCGAATCCGCAAAGTGCGGCGAATTTCCTTAGGAATAACAACACGGCCCAGATCATCAATACGGCGTACAATACCAGTAGCTTTCATTTCACTTGATGCCCCGCTTTCTTAGAAGTTTTGAACTACGGCTGAATTTCCTTAAGCTTCACCTAATCGGACTTTATACGTAATCTGCGGCTTACACAGATGTATGCGCCATAAGCTTCGCCAAAACGAGCGGCCGAAGGTGGGGACAGGGATGGCTTGTTCTGTGATTATGACCATAGTATTCATCCCGGGCGAACACCTTATTCATCATAATGAACCATGATTTTAAACGACAGGCCATGTATAGGTAAAAAACCCCGCAAAAAAAGCAGCGTGATTTCCCCCGCGCTGCTTCCTTATCTTGCTTATTTGCTTGTATTGCCGCCATTCGTGCCAGCGTCGTTGGCAGCCCCGTTGCCGCTCGTTCCGGCATTGCCGGACCCTTCCGTACCGGCATTGGTACCTGCGTTCGTCCCGGCATTCGTTCCATTGCCCGCATTGGTGCCTGCATTTGTGCCGTTTTCACTCTTGCTAGGTTCCACTTTAGGCAGTTCGATTTTCTTGATGATCTTCTTCTCCAGATCCCCAGACATGAACTCGTCCAATTTGTTCGAGGCCAACGTCGTTTGGATCATGTCCTTCTGTTCTTGAGACAAATCCTCATATTTCTTCTCGGTCCGAGCTTCCACGCGAATAATATGGTAGCCGTATTCGGTCTCTACCGGTTCGCCGATTTGGTTCAGCGGTTGAGTCAAGGCAGCTTGCTTAAAGGCTTCTACCCAATTGCTGACCTCCACATTTTCATACAAACCGCCGTTGTCCTTGGAGCCTGGGTCTTCGGAATATTGTTTAGCAAGGGTTGCGAAATCCTCACCCTTGTCCAATTTCGCTTTGACTTCTTTCGCCAGCTTCAGCGTATCCTCAGAGGTACGCTCTTTGCCGTCCGGATCAGTGAAATTAATCAGGATGTGGCGAACCGATGCCGTCGTATAGTTTTGTTTCGTCGCTTCAAACTCTTTCTTCACGTCGTCTTCGGTGATCTTCTGCCGTTCGCCTTCCATCACGGTATAGATCCGTACCATGTAGTTCTTGAAATCAGCTTCGGTGATCTTCTGGGCGTCCAGCATTTGTTTGAAACTGTCTTCGCCATACGACGTCTTCATCTGATCAAACTGCTCTTCAGCCTTTTTCTTGCCGGCTTCCTTGGTCTTATCGTCGGCTTTGGTTTCGAGGTATTCATAGGCGATTTCCTGCTTGATCAAATACTGGCGGAAATCCTCCATTTGCATAAACTGTTCCATTTGCGGCTGGAGCGCTAATACGATCCGTTGTTCACGGTCGAATTCGTTTTCCGTAATTTCGCCGCCTTCATACGTGGCGATGACCTTACTCGTATCATTCCCTCCCGAGCTTGCTTCTTTCTTGCCGCATCCCGCCATGACGGAGAGAGCCAATACCGCTACGAGCGCAATCAGCAGCATTCTCCATGAGCGCCTTTTACTTTGAAACATCCTGTAGTTCCCCTTTCGCTTTGAACGCATCCTTCAGGGCCCCGAGAAACTGCTCCAGCAAGCCCATCAACTCTTTGTCGTCCATTCCCTTGGTTTTTATCCGGATAAGCATCACGGATCCTTGACTAAATTGTACACGTCTTCCGAATAGATTGCCAACTTCCGCAAGCTTGCCCGGAACGACGACCTTTTCCCGACCTTCGTAGAATTTGATCGTCACTTCCTCGCCCCGCAGCGTCATCGACTCGATGCCATACTGCTTACCATACAGTTTGACCCGGGCAACGGCTAGGAGATTTTGCACGGCCTCCGGGAGTTCGCCAAAGCGGTCAAGCAGCTCGTCCTCCAACTCGGAGACGTCCTCAAAGGAGGAAGCAGAGGCCGTTTTCTTGTAAATTTCGATCTTCTGGATGCTGTCGTAGATGTAATCCGACGGCAAATACGCATCGATCCCCAGATCGATAGTCGTATTCCAGGTCGCTTCAGCCGGCACGGTCTCGCCGAGCATCGTAATCTTCCGTTTCTGGATTTCCTCCGCCAACATCTGCGAGTACAGATCGAAGCCGACGGAAGCAATGAAGCCGTGCTGCTCCGCACCAAGTAAATTCCCCGCGCCGCGGATAGCCAAGTCGCGCATGGCGATCTTAAAGCCGGAACCCAGCTCGGTAAATTCCTTGATGGATTGCAGCCGCTTCTCGGCCACCTCAGTCAGGGACTTATCACGCTGATACGTGAAATACGCGTAGGCGATCCGGTTGGACCGACCCACACGGCCACGCAGCTGATACAGCTGGGACAAGCCCATCTTGTCGGCGTCGTGCACGATCAACGTGTTGACGTTCGGAATGTCCACGCCGGTTTCGATGATGCTGGTACTGACCAGAACGTCGTATTCCCCATCAAGGAAATCGAGAATCGTCTTCTCCAGCTCCTGCTCCGACATTTGGCCATGGCCGATTCCGACCCGTGCATCAGGGACAAGCATTGAAATTTGCGAGGCCATTTCCTGAATGCCTTGCACGCGGTTATACAGGTAATAAATCTGTCCACCCCGCGCCATTTCCCGTTCGATCGCTTCACGTACGAGCGATTGGCTATGCTCAACGACATACGTCTGTACCGGGAAGCGATTCTCCGGCGGTGTTTCGATGACCGACAGATCCCGTACGCCAAGCATGGACATATGCAAGGTCCGCGGAATCGGCGTCGCCGTCAGCGTCAGCACGTCCACATTGGTTTTCAGCTTCTTCAGCTTCTCCTTATGCGTCACGCCGAACCGCTGCTCTTCGTCGACGATCAACAGGCCCAAATCCTTAAAGACCAAATCCTGCGATAAAATCCGGTGCGTTCCAATCACGACGTCCACCGTACCTTGGCGAACCCCCTTGATCGTTTCGTTCTGCTCCTTACGGCTGCGGAAACGACTTAACGTCTGAATGTTAATCGGATATCCGGCAAACCGCTCGCGGAACGTCTCATAGTGCTGCTGCGCCAAAATCGTCGTCGGCACAAGTACCGCAACCTGTTTGCCTTCAATTGCCGACTTAAAGGCCGCGCGAATCGCGACTTCAGTTTTACCATAACCTACATCGCCGCATAGCAGGCGGTCCATCGGACGGCTCTGCTCCATGTCCTTCTTGATCTCCTCGATCGCCCGCAGCTGATCCGGCGTTTCTTCGTATGGGAACATCCCTTCGAATTCCTGCTGCTCGAGAGTATCTTTCTCGAAAGCATACCCCGGCGCGGCTTGCCGCTCGGCGTATAGCTTGATCAAGTCGTCAGCAATGTCCTGTACGGAGGAACGAACTTTGTTCTTCACGCGGGTCCATTCGTTGCCGCCCAGCTTGTAAATCTTCGGCTCCTTGTCCTCCGAACCGACGTATTTCTGAATCATATCGATCTGTTCGATCGGTACAGATAGCTTGTCACCGCCGGCATAAAGGATATGCATGTAATCCTTGTGGATCCCGCCAACCTCCAGCGTTCCAATCCCCATGTATTTCCCGATCCCGTGATTCTGATGGACGACGTAATCGCCGACCTTCAGCTCAGTGTAGCTCTTTATCCGTTCGGCATTGTCCATACTCTTGCCAACCCGGCGTGCTTTGCGCTGTTTCTGGGAGAACATCTCGCCTTCTGTGATGACGACAAGGTGTACGGACGGCAGCTCAAAGCCGGACTGCAAGTTCCCTTGCAGCATCGACGGCTCATCAATCCCGTAATCCTGCAGGACGCGACGCATGCGATCCATACGTTCCTCGGTGCTGGCTAACATGATGACGTGAGCGCCGCTCTTTTTCCAACGTTCCATTTCTGCCTTTAAGACGTTCATTTGCCCATGAAAATCCTGCATCGCCCGCGTCACAAAGTTCACGATGTTCTGGGGCTGGGAATGCGGCACTTGCCGCAGGAATAACGACATAAACAACGTTTGGAACGGCCGGTGGTAGATCAGATGATCCACGTCCACCGCCAGTGGCAGGTCCGGGAGACTCTTCCCATTCTGGAACAAGTGCAGGTTCCATTCCGCCTCGTCGCGTTCCAGCTGCTTGGCCGTTTCCAAGAGCCGCGCCGGTTCGTCGAGCAGAAGCAGCGTATCCTTCGGCATGTAATCGTATAGCGTCTTTCTTTCCGGATAAATCAGAGAAATATATTTATAGATTTCTGAGAAATAAACATGCTCGCGCAGCATTTCCATTTCTTTGAACAGCTCTTCGCGCAGTCGGTTTTTGGCTTGACGATCCGTCATCTTGTCCAGTTGGATCTCCAGTTTCTCGGACATTGCCTGCGCCGCCCGCTCCAACCGATCCTTCGAAGCAATCAGTTCCTTGCAAGGCGGGATGAACACTTCCTTAATCTGGTCCACCGACCGTTGATCGGCCGGGTCAAAGGTACGGATCGAATCAACTTCGTCATCAAAGAGCTCCACCCGGTAAGCGGTCGAAGCGATCAGCGGATAGAAGTCGATGATCCCTCCGCGCAGGCTCATCTCGCCGCGGGATTCCACCCGTTCGACCCGCTCGTAACCCAGCTCAACCATTTGGGTCAGGAAACGATCCAGCTCTAGCGTGCCCCCAAGCTTAACCGTCAGCCCCGCTTCAGCCATGGCCTCCGGCGTCGGGACAAAGCGGCGAATGCCGGAATAAGGCACCACCACGATGCCCCGGAACCCCCGGGAGCATTGCAGCAGTACCTCGATCCGTTGTGCCAACGTCTCCGGACTGGATACAGCCGATTCGGCAGCCACCAGCTCATTCGCTGGATACAACAGCACCTGATCGGATGACAGCGCTTCCTGTAAATCTTCATATATTTTCTGAGCGGCAAACATATTGTGGGTCACGACGAGCAGCGGCCGGTCTGTTTCTTGATGCAGCGCAGCCAACATCACTTGCCTGGACGAACCCGACAGGCCTGAGATGAGCTGCTCCTTCATGCCCGAGTTCACACCCGCTACCGTCGAAGCAAAATCGGTATCGCGTGAAAAAGCTTGAATAAGTGCTTGTAACAAATGAGGCACCTCTCTTACTGCTGATGGATAGAAAATGGATGTCTAAACGAAAAGGGTAAGTCCTCCTTACCCGAACCAAAAAGGAGCCTCAGCAAACGTGCCAAGGCTCTATAACCGTGCATTCCGGTGAATTTGTCCATTGTTGCTGGAGGCTTGCGGACTATTGCAAAGGATTCGCAAGCAGCATCAGCTCTGGGTTATGGTCGAAGGCTTCCCTGCAATAATCGCAGGTGACTCGAACCGTCATTTCGCCGTTTGAATCATACGCTATTATATCTCTCCGCTCATCGGGGGTCAAGGAATGAAAGCCTAACTGGGCTTCTGTCACTTGAGGCGATTCAATTCTACCAATCACCGTCCGGCAGTGCTTGCAAACGTAGTTTATAGCCATCTTTATGCCTCCTGAAGATTCTTTATGTCTCCAGTATGCCCCGGGCTCTCTACTTTTAGCCTATCAGCCTTGGCCTTGCTATAAACCTCAGCCGTTAAACTTAGCCATCGTTTGCTCAAACGTGTGGTCCAAGCTGTATTCCAACGCATCACAGGCTGCATCAATGGACTGTTCGAGCAACGGCTTATCTTTCTTCGCAAACCCCGACAACACATAATCAACCACCGCAAACCCCGGCTCCGGCCGGGAAATCCCCATTCGGATGCGGTTAAACGTCTGCGTGCCGGTATGTTGAATAATCGATTTGATGCCGTTATGCCCGCCGGCACTGCCTTGGTAACGCAGACGATTGCGTCCCAGCTCGGTATCCAGGTCATCGTACACCACGATCATGTCCTCAATCGAGGCCTTATAGTAGTCCATATAAGCGCGCACCGCTTCGCCGGACAAGTTCATGTAGGTCATCGGCTTGATCAGCACAACCTTGCCGCCCGGCAGCATTCCTTCCCCAATCAAGGCTTTGCATTTGCTCTGCTTGATCTCGATGCCATGCCGGCGCGCCAACTCATCTACGGCCATAAAGCCGATATTATGCCGGGTTTTCTCATATTGGGCTCCCGGATTGCCGAGCCCTACGATCCACTTCATGGGTCATGTACCTCCAAATCAGGTTACTATGGCGTTCTTCACGCTCTGTTGTAGATTAAAACCGCCGATGTTGCTTGATTCTTGGATAAACTAACTAACCTACACTCGAATTTACTGGAAAATGTACCGTTAATTTCGATGTGAATCCGCTGTCCGAGCAACTTACGGTAAAACCTACCGTTAATCTCACCAAAATCACCGCTTTAGCGAAAAACCACCCAAATTAACTGTACAATTTACCGTTAATTACCCAACACTCCCGATTCAGTCTAAATTAACAGTAGAATTTCCAGTTAATTCGTATTCCCTGACGGGAAGTGCCAACGTTCCCGTCTTCCCTGCCTTCCCCCACCACTGCCGCATTGAGGGTTGCGGCCAGGATCGCCCCCGGTATGGATTCACTCATATGGTGAAAATTTGCGGAGCGGGCCGTTTGAATCCGAAGAAGCGGAGCGTTCGCCTTTGTGAGCGGATTTCTACAACTTCTGAATGTAGTCCAATCCAAGAAATCCGCGAGCAACAGCGATCGTAGGATCAAACGAGTTCGCGCAGCACCATTTTCACCAGCGTCTCCATCTTATCCGCCCATACACCGATAGGGGTTACGTCCCCCGTTCGGGAGGACGCAACCCCTGCTGTGGCAGTGACCATTATTATTCGATCTCGAACAGCTTGCTGATCGACAGCTCCTCATGCACGCGAATGATCGCTTCACCCATCAACGGAGCGACAGACAGCACCTTGAGCTTGCTTGTTGGATTCGGGTGCGTGATCGGAATCGTATCCGTGACGATAACTTCCCTCAGCGGAGAGTTCTCCAGCCGTTCCATCGCCGGTCCGGACAACACGGGATGCGTACAGCAGGCATACACCTCTTCGACCCCGCCTTCCTTCAGCGCGTTAGCGCCAAGGACGATCGTGCCAGCGGTATCGATGATGTCATCCACGAGGATCGCGGTTTTCCCTTCGATGTTCCCGATGATGTTCATGACCTCACTGACATTCGGCTCCGGACGGCGCTTGTCGATAATCGCCAGCGGCGCGTTCAGGAAATCAGCCAGTTTGCGGGCACGAACCACCCCGCCGTGGTCAGGCGAGACGACAACCGGATTCGGGATATGCTTGGAACGGAAATATTGGGCCAAAATCGGCACGCCCAACATGTGATCCACAGGGATATCGAAGAAACCCTGAATCTGCATGGCGTGAAGGTCCATCGTAATGACCCGGTGGGCACCGGCTTTCTCGATCAGATTGGCGACCAACTTGGCCGTGATCGGATCGCGCGAACGGGCCTTCCGGTCTTGGCGGGCGTAACCGTAATACGGGATAACCACATTGATGCTCTTGGCCGAAGCTCTTTTCAAAGCATCTACCATCACGAGGAGCTCCATCAAGTTATCGTTGACGGGTGCGCAAGTCGATTGCACCACATAGACGTGGCAGCCCCGAACGCTTTCGGACAGCTTGACCTGAATTTCGCCGTCGCTAAAGCCCGTCGTCTCCGAATCCCCCATCGGGATGCCGATGTAGTCGGCGATCTGATGAGCCAATTTAGGGTTGGAGTTACAAGTGAAGATCTTTAATTTAGAATCACAATAAGTCATAAAATGTAAACCCTCCGTGCTGTGTAGATAGCGTTAGGGAGTATTGTGAATAACCCGCCTTCCCAGCTACCCCGTCTATTCAAATGGTCACTGCATCCTTGATTAAGATTCTTGCTGTCTTTGCTTCTTGGCTTTGGCCCGAGCACGAATCTTCTCGGCATAACCGGTTTTGTTCTCCTGCCGGGGTCTGGCAATGGCCAGGTCGTTCTCCGGTACGGAATGCGTAATCGTAGATCCGGCGACGACATAAGCGCCTTTACCTACCTTGACCGGTGCGATCAAGTTCACGTTACTGCCAACGAAGGCGTCGTCCTCGATCTCCGTAATGGATTTATTATAACCATCATAGTTCACTGTAATCGCGCCGCAGCCGATATTCACGTTCTTACCGACCTTCGCGTCACCGATGTAGCTGAGGTGCGACACTTTAGAGCCATCATCGAGCGTCGCGTTTTTGATTTCCACGAAATCGCCGACTTTAACATGCGCTCCAAGTTTCGCCCCCGGACGCAAATAAGCGAAAGGCCCTACGGTCGTTTCCCGGCCGACCTCTGCCCGGCTGAGCACCGACTGTTTCACCTTCGCGCCGTCCTGAATCTCACTATCTTCAATTTCTGCCGCTGGCCCAATCACACAATCTTCGCCAATGACCGTCTTCCCGGACAGAACCGTTCCCGGATAGACCACGGTATCCGCACCGATCGTTACGTCGGCCCCAATATAGGTAGAAGCCGGATCGATAACCGTCACACCATTCAGCATATGGCTACGTACGATGCGCTCACGCATGACCGCTTCTGCTTCGGATAACGCTACCCGATCATTAACACCAATCGATTCCCGAACGTCTGCTACCACATATCCTTCCACGACTTCGTTCGCCTGTACAAGAATGCCAATGACATCGGTAAGATAATACTCTTGCTGAACGTTGTTGTTGGTGACTTTCTCCAGCGCGGCAAATAATTTTGCATTATCAAAACAATAAGTGCCTGTATTAATTTCCTGCACGGCGGCTTCTTCCGGCGAGCAATCCTTCTGCTCGACAATCCGTTCAACCGTTCCGTTCGCACCGCGGATCACCCGTCCATATCCGTACGGCTGTTCCATCTTCGCCGTGAGAACAGTCGCCGCCGCTCCCTTACGGTGATGAAGGTCGAATAACGCTTCCAGCGTCTCTGCCGTAACCAATGGGGTATCGCCACAGATAACCAGTGTGACTCCTTCTTCTCCCGCCAATAATGACCCGGCTTGCTTGACGGCATGTCCAGTTCCCAGTTGCTGCTCCTGCAACACGTATTCCGCCGATGAACCTAAATAGGATTTCACGGCTTCGGCCCCGTGGCCAACAACCACGATGCTGCGTTCACAACCCACCTCTTGAACCGCGTTTAACACATGCCCAACCATCGGTTTGCCGCAAACGGGGTGAAGCACTTTATAAAGCTTGGACTTCATCCGTTTCCCTTGGCCCGCGGCAAGAACGATCGCTAATCTTTTCAAGTCCCCGGCCTCCTTCTCTTTTTTTAAAGAAGTAGTTCTCTCTCATTAAAACTCATTACTGAATATATCTCATTTAAGACAAAAAGAAAAGGGAGCCATATACGCATGGCTCCCTTTTCCTCGAACCCCAATTGGTCAAGAATTCAAATAAATGCGACTTACGCCCCTTCTTCAATCGCTTCCTCTTGGTCGGCGGCACGTTCGTATTCAGCCAGGACAGCAGCTTGAATCTTCTCGCGTGTGCCAGAGGAAATCGGATGCGCGATATCCCGGAACTCCCCGTCCGGCGTGCGCTTGCTAGGCATAGCTACAAACATCCCATTGTTCCCGTCGATGACTCGAATGTCATGAACAACAAATTCGTTATCGATGGTAATGGATGCGATTGCCTTCATTCTGCCCTCAGAGCTGACTCGGCGGAGTCTTACATCCGTAATTTGCATATGTGTTCACCACCTTTTTCCATCAGAGACTTGGTGTAATATTCCACATAGCAAACGGAAATCCTTTTTTTTAAATCAACAAAATGGCCGAAAATCACGATTTTTTTTGATAAAACGGGGTTTTCGACACGTTTCGTCGAGAATTCTTACAATTTGTTAAGATCTCGACATCGTTCTTATTGTCCAAATTTCGAAAAATAATTCCCAGGTTCTACCGAGATCTCCTTCTCCTTGGCATCAACCGCTCGAAGCGTTGCCAGGGAAACGTAATCATGCAATAGACGCTGTTCGCTGGCGACTTCACCCGATTCCACCAGGACACCAACGCCGGCAACCTCAGCATTAAACTCGGCCAGCAGGTCTACCATCCCCTGGATCGTTCCTCCCGCCTTCATGAAGTCATCGACGATCAGCACGCGGGAACGTTCCTTCAGCGCCCGACGGGACAACGTCATGGTATGCAGACTCTTATGGGAGCCCGACACGTAATTGATGCTAACAGCCGATCCTTCGGTGACCTGATGGTCCCGACGAACCAGGACAACCGGCAGATTCAGCTCCGCCCCGGTCGCATACGCGAGAGGGATCCCTTTCGTCTCCACGGTCATGATACAGTCGATCTCCAAATCGCCGAAAGCAGTAGCAAACAGCTTACCCGCCTCATTCATCAGCGCAGGTTGTCCCAGAAGGTCTGACATGTACAAATACCCGCCCGGCAAAATACGATCTGATTGCGCCAGCTTCTCACACAGCTGATGGATAAACACCTTCGCTTGCTCCCAGCCGACCCGGGGAATGTATTTCACACCGCCGGCCGCCCCGGCAAGCGTCAGCAATTCCCCCATGCCTTCGCCTTCAAACACTTCTTTAATGATGCCCAGATCCTCGCTGATCGACGACTTGGCCGCTCCGTACCGCAGCGCAAAGGTGGTCAATGGGATCAAATGATGAGGTCTAGACAACAAGTAATGGGTCATCTCGACCAAACGAGCGCTTCTCTTTAATTTCTTCACGAAGTACCCCTCGCTAAATCCGAATATTTTAATGAAACTATAACATTTTTGTACGGATTTGTCCAAGCCTTGGAAAAATAGTGTAGGTGTACGGCAGATCAAGTTCCCTTAGCCGATCTCAAGTCAACAACCGCACAGCATAAACTTCTTTGCAGAATCCCCGTAATCCGTTATAAATGCGCGACACTTTCGATTCCTTCGACACGAGGCCGAACACCGTCGGTCCGCTTCCGGACATCAACACCCCATCCGCGCCGAGACGCAGCATCGCTTCCTTCAAGTGCGCCACTTCCGGGTGCAGCGTAAGCGTCACCTGCTCCAGCACATTCCCCAACTGCTCGCATACGTCGTTGAACGAGCGCTTCGCCAGCGCCTCTTGCATCTCGGATGCAGATGGGTGATTCGTAATCTGGTCCGCGTGAAGGCGCCCATACACCTCTGCCGTCGAGACGTTGATCGGGGGCTTCGCCAGCACCACCCAACACTGCGGCGGATTCGGCAGCGGCGACAGCACTTCGCCCCGCCCTGTTGCCAGCGCCGTCCCCCCCGTCACGCAAAACGGCACGTCCGAGCCTAGTTCCGAGCCCAGCTCCTTCAGCTCTTCTTCGGGTATGCCCAGGTCCCATAGCCGGTTTAATCCACGCAACGTCGCCGCCGCATCACTGCTACCTCCGGCCAGGCCCGCGGCAACTGGGATTTTCTTGTCGAGGTGAATGTACACCCCGCTCCGTACGTTATATCTTTCCTTGATCAGCTTCGCCGCCTGAAACGCTAAATTCTTCTCATCCAGCGGAATATATCCAGCCTGGCTCGAAATAATAATCGTATCCCGCGGGAGGGCGCTCATTTCCAGACGGTCGGCTAGATCCACCATGGTCATGATCATCTCGACCTCGTGGTAACCGTCCGGACGTTTATGTAACACATCGAGCATTAAGTTGATTTTGGCCGGTGCTTTTTCGTAAATTTTCATGGCGCTCCCCCACCTCAGCAATTCCGTGGAATTCCTCATCCATCCGGTCATCTGACACATTCCTATATTTTAAGAAATGATTGCCTTCACGTCTATGTACGAAAGACAAATTTTTCTCCCTCTATCTTACTTCATCCGGCGAAAAAAACGAAGCTCCCCGGACGGGAAGCTTCGCTGCGGCAGAGGTTATTGCTGTTTCGCTGCGGCCTTCTCCGCGAGCTCAATCGCCCGCTTCACCATATTGCCCGCATCTTTGGCTTTGATGCCCCCCCAACCTTCCTGCTGGACGGTATCATAAAATCCCAAATCCTTCGCTAACTCGACCTTCAAGTTCTCCGACATCACGCTGCGTCTTCTTCGCGACATGTCAGTACTCCTCCTTTGGGGTCATGGATATAGGAACGAGGATAGTATACGCGGGCTTTGGCTCAAGCATACGATGGAAAGTCTGTCCACCTAAGGCGAACAAATAACGAAGCGGCAAGTTCCCTCATTCAGGCAAGAAAAAAACGGCCTCACCCGCCGGGTGATAACCGTTTGCTGCTTGGTTCATTTGGTTCATGATGTTCACGGTTTAATATACGAAATCCGCATCTCATCGTTGTCGTCGCAAATCATAACTTCAACGGATTCGGTCAGTATATCGGCATAACTGTAAGACACACGCTTAAAGGTTTGCTGCTCTTGATCCAGCTTCACAATGAAGACCGAAGGATAAGTCTCCTCCAATACTCCAGTGCGTTCGACGGTCTTCCGGCGACCTCCGTTTGCCCGGAGCATAATTTTCTGTCCTACGTGGGCGTCGAGACTATGCTTAATTTCCGACAGCGCATTTTTAGCCATTGCCTGTGACCACCTTCTTTCTTTGTCCATTATACAGGAAAGTCACAACCTTGTCAAATCAAAACAAATAATTATATCAGCAGTAAAAATGGTGTGTCAACGATTATTTTTCGACATTTTTTCTCTTAACCCGATGGGAGTCCTAATAAAATAACCGGAAGGTCCTGGGGCGTTCGCCTCAGATCCTTCCGGTATGGACAAATAACAAGGATGATCTTTAGATTTATTATGGTATTTCACATGGACGGCACAACCTTCAGCGTCGATAAATCCTTAAGTTTGGGCAGTCCAATTCGGTAGCTGCCACGGGTCTCAATCCCACCGACGCCTTGCGTTCCGCTGATCGTGTGGTTCAGCACATCGGTGATCTGAATGGTCTCGCGGATGGAGGTGAGCGACGCCTTGGCTGCGATGTAGACCGGATCCAGCGCATGGATCAGCACTCGGCCGGGTGAGCTGGCAAAATTAGCCCCCGCCTGCAGCAGCGCTTCAAAATGCGATTGGCAAGCGCCGGCCACGATCGTTAACGTATCGAAATTCCGTTCATATTGCCGGGCTGTTTGAATAGCCTCCACAAAATGCTTGGAATTTTTATAGCTGGTTAAATTGTAAAGGTCGCCGTTGGGACGCGATTTTAAAACCCCGTCATGTCCGGTCAGCACAACGATATCCGGTTTGATGGCAGGAAGCAGGCGATACAGCGCATGGGACATTTGCGACTCCGTGACGTAATAGCCTTGGGCCGGTACACGCAGCTTCTCGTATAGGCTTAAACTTTTTTGTAAATATCGTTCGTCGCCGTCCAAATGCAGCACCTTGCCCGGTACCTCGAAATAAGCCGGTTCTCCTTGTGCATATAGCTCCCGTCCAATCGCCATCCGGTTGCGTTCTACCAAGTCCTTGCGGTCCTGAGTTAACCACTTCAGCGACTCTGTCGCCTTGATTCGGGCCCGTTGCGTGGTTTCTCCTGGGGAAGCCGGGTCTACCCTGACCAGATCGGTCAAGGGCGCATCCGCCAGCAGCCGAAATTCCGTTCCTTTGATGATAGCTTCGCTCCGCTCAATCCGTTCGATCCGGAACGTGACGTCTCCACCGTATGATTTGCGGACGACCAAGTCTCCCAAATTCGTCAAGTCAATCACCTCTATCCCCATCGTATGGGCGACAAGAGGGAATGGTTACACGCGGAGTTCCTTCAAGCCGGCGTTTAGCAGCGTATCGCTCAGCTTCGCAAACTCATCCAGGCTTAACGTCTCGGCCCGCCGGGTGGGCTGGATACCGGCTTCCTCCAGCAGCTGCTCCAGCCGCTCGCGTCCCTCTTTCGGGAAGAACCGGCTCTTAAGATTGTTCGATATCGTCTTCCGTCTTTGGGCAAAAGAGGACTGCACCACCTCGAAGAAAAACGCTTCGTCTTTAACGGCCACGGCCGGTGTCTTCCGGACGGTCAAACGGATCACCGCGGACTCCACATTCGGCTGCGGAATAAACACGCTGTGCGGTACCGTACAGATCAGCTCCGGTACGCTATAGTATTGCACGGCGATGCTAAGACTGCCGTAATCCTTGCCACCGGGAGCCGCAGCCATGCGCTCAGCCACTTCCTTCTGGATCATCACGACAATATGCTCCAGAGGCAACTTCTCCTCCAGGAGCTTCATCAGAATCGGCGTCGTCACGTAATACGGCAGATTTGCCACGACGCTGACGCCGTTTACCCCGCCGAATTCAGCCGCGAATAAAGCTTGCAGGTCCAACTTCAGCACGTCCCCATGGATCACGTTGACGTGTGAATAGGGCTCCAACACCTCTTCCAGGATCGGGAGCAGGCGCTGATCGATCTCCACTGCTGTTACCTTACCCGCCTCCTGAGCCAGCTTCTCCGTCAACGCGCCGATACCCGGTCCGATTTCCAGCGCGCCCTTGGTATCGTCCAGGCCTGCTGCCGCGACGATCTTTCCAAGAATGTTCTGATCGATCAGAAAATTCTGTCCCAGGCTTTTTTTGAACGAAAAACCGTGCCGTTGAATGATCTCCTTCGTCCGGCGCGGCGTAGATACGTCTTCCCTTATACTCATGTTCCCTAAACTCCTTTGCTCTCCAACTCGGCCAACGCGGCCGCGAACTCCTCGCGGGTGATACGAAATACCGATAACCGCTTGTACAATTGTTTCCCGTTGCAATACCCGATGCCCAGCAGCTCACCCAGCGCTTTCCGTCGCGCGGCAGCTTGCGGGTGAACGATCAGCCCCGCACTCATCAAGTCTTCCATGTCGATGGCGGCCTCTACTCCCGGCGCTTCACTGCGGACTCGGGACAACGCCGTGCGGATCGCCTCCGGTGAGGCGTTCTCCACGCCGATGTCGCCGCGCTTCGTAGCCTCGGCCTCGGGCAAGAAGGCATGCTTGCAGCCCGGCACGCGCGCCGCCACGATTTTGCGGATCCGTTCCCCGGCATGGTCCGGATCGGTAAAGATGATGACGCCTCGGCGCTCCTGGGCCAAAGCGATTTTCTTGAGCGTCATTTCCCCGATGGCCGAACCGCCGGTCTCAATCGTATCCGCCTCCACGGCGCGTTTGATGGCCACGGTGTCATCCCGTCCCTCCACCACGATGACCTCTTTGATCATGGTATCTATTCTTCCCTTCGTGCTCTAGCTTATCTTTTTTGTTATTAATGATGTTCAAAAAGTCGAGTTTTCAGCACCGAAGCTTAAGCTTCCGATGTGCGTTTTTTCAAAACGCTTTAGGTTGGATGAAGCTAGGGCATGAGTAGCGCAGCGTAGAGGAGCCTACGTGAGCAAAGGAAGGCCCGGCTGAATTCAAGATTCGATGTCGAATCTGCTTCGTGGCCTACTTCGTGATCAAAAGTCGACTTTTTGAACTACCTCTCAAGAATAACAAAAAAGAAGAGGATGTTATCCTCTTCTAATCCACTGTCTTATTCATCATCCTAATACTATCGCATTCCCTCTGTGTTGTAAAACAGAGAGCGGCGAGAGTTAATTCAATTCCGGCTTCGTCGGGCCGATGACGTATACAGTACGCCCCTTCTTGCGGCCGAAGTTCTTCGCATCCTTTAGGGAGTCGTAATAAACGTCCATCTTATTCCCATCAATGGCCCCGCCGGTATCCTCCGCCTTACGGAAGCCGATCCCCTCGATGTATACCCACCAACCGAGTGGAACGACGTCCTTATCAACCGCGATCGTTCTGCCTTCGGTCACGCGGGTACCGGAGGCCGTCCGGGTGCCAATCCCGTCTTCTTCCGCCGAGTAGGCGGTCAACGTGACGTTTTTAAGTATCTTTTTATATTCAAAAGAGACGCCGCCTTTCGTCGTCAACCCGCTGATGTTCACCGCATTTGCACTGCGGTTGATGCTGGCCGACAGAACGGCGGTTGGCTTCTTCGTGCCGACAGCAACAACCTTCGGCTGGGCCTTCTTGGAGACCTCTTTGCCGAGCCAGCGCTTCGTCACGAACTTTCCATCCTCGTAGGTTTTCTCAATGTTGTGAATGACCAGACCGGAGCTGCCTTGCTGAACAACCTTCGTCGTGCCTTTCAGCAAATTGGCGTCCGACGTTTTGACCACGCCGAAAGGCACGGTCTCCTTCGTCTGCACCGTTTGTTTGCTCACCCGAACAACCTTCACGTTCAGGTTCGCGGTAACTTTGTTGTCCAATGCCGGGGTGACCTTGTCGTCTTGGTCCAAAGCAACGCCGAGCTCAGACAATACGCCTTCCACTTTCTTTTGTGTCGTAAAATGGACTTTGCTCATGCCGTCCACGGACACATTGACCGGCATTGCGCGTACAATGACAATGCGGTCGCCGTTCTTCAGCGTGCTGTCCAGCGGAAGCGATACGGAATCCTTCGCGCTGAGTTTGATCGCTTGCTCCTCCAACAAATGGGCTACGCTGGATTTGCTCGTCTCCACCGATTGGACGTTGCCGTCCACGATCAGGGACACTTCTTTATGTGCCTGGCCAAACAGCCAGATTAGGATGATGATGATTACCGCGATGGTCAGAACGCCGACGAGCGCAATCTGACGTAAATTCTCATGCTTCCATCGCATTGCGTAAGACATGCTGGATGAGCGTGATTCATGGGTCTCCTCTTTGCGGAAAATGCCCATTTCTTCCGTCCTCCTTCATAGTCCCGCCGTCTAGGTCGATGCATGATAACGATTGACGCGACTACAGTTACTTTTTACAAAACGCGCAGCGGTTAAGTTCAAATTCAGTCAAAAAGTCAGGTTTTCAGCACCGAGAAGGTTGGATGAAGCTAGGGACTGAGTAGCGCAGCGTAGTTTAGGCTACGTGAGCAACGGAAGGCCCGGCTGAATTCAAGATTCGATGTCGAATCAACTTCTTGACCTGCTTCGTGATCAAAAGATGACTTTTTGACCACCTTAACGCGTTTTGCATCCTGATCCAGTCTCTCTTGCCTATAGTCACCTCCTGTTTACCAACAGTATGATGACCCTATTACTTTTATTCAAAACAAAAGAAGCCTAAAGAAAGAGTTAGAGGAACTCCTTCGTGGCTTCTTGAATGTCTTGGTGTAATAGCTGCACGAGTGACCTCTCTTATACGCTTACGAGGTTAGCTGTCGGGTTAGGACGAAAGAGAGCCGCCCTTTCTCAGTTCATTCGCTCATGGCGCAATGACCTCGAATTCACCCCAAAGACCCTGGAAAGAAATCAAATACCGACGCGAGAGGCTTGCCGCCAACCGCTGCCTGTATCGGTTCCCCCGTTCTCCGGTGAAGGAGATTCAGCGAGACTGGTTCATGGAACCAATGTACCGTTCAATTTGTCCATCCAGAACGAACCAAATCGATACTGAAAAAATTCTATCCTGTTTCGATGCATGTTGTAAAGGACGAATCAACCACGTTTTTTTTAAAAAATGGTTAAAAAAATGTAATGATCTCGGTTTTAATGGTTAAAAAGCATTAATCTTTTCGAAATCCTCTTTTTTTCAGCCGATTTACTCTCAAATCCTCGAGATTCCAAATCGTTCCATTGCATTTCGGGTCGTAATTTCGGCGATTTCCTCAAAAGTGACCCCTTTGAGCTCGGCTGCCATCTCCGCAACCAGGCGAACATGAGCAGACTCGTTTCGCTTGCCACGATATGGGTGTGGTGTTAAATAAGGGGAATCCGTTTCAATCAACAATCGATCCATTGGCGTCTTGGTCAACACTTCTTTGGGCTGCTTTGCATTTTTAAACGTTATGGGTCCGCCAAACGACAAATGAAATCCCAAATCCAGACACATTTTGGCAATTTCCCAACTACCCGAGAACGAGTGCATGACACCGCCAACCTCGTTTGCTTTCTCCTCGCGGAGAATGCGTACCACATCCTCATGGGCATCGCGGTTATGGATAGAAATCGGCATCCCTAGACTGCGAGCTAGTCCAATTTGTTTGCGGAATACATCATGCTGTACTTCTTTTGGAGAGGTGTCCCAATAATAATCCAGTCCGATTTCGCCAATCGCCACGACTTTGTCATGACTACATAATTCAGCGATCCAGTCCAAATCGCCTTCCTGCATCGTAATGGCGTCCTGCGGATGCCATCCAACGGCCGCATAAATGAAGTCATACGACTCCGCCAGCTTCATGGTTGACGGGATCGTTTCCCGGTTAAATCCGATGTTGATCATTCGCGTGACCCCATGCTCTACGGCGCGCGCAATCACTTCTTCGCGATCGTCGTCAAATTGGGGAGCGTCCAAATGCGTATGCGTATCAAATAACATCTCGAATCGTCATCCTCCTAGTTCTGTTGCTCGAATATGCGGGCTACCTTCCGGGGCAACCGATCCATTACCGCACTCAATTTATTATCGGGATAGTACAAATGCGTCTTACCTCGATGTAATCCGCTGATCGACCGCACGATATCCGAAACTTCGGAAATTTCCCTCACCCGGTCCTGACGATCCAACAATAAGATTTGTTTCTGGCGGATCCCCTCGTCCGGACGGAACACATCATACGGCAGATCGGTCGGAAAATCAATTTCCATGTCATATTCGGGATGCAGCCCAACGCGTGTGAAGGCCTCCCGAATCTCCTCCAGCATTTCCAGCTCCGGTGTGTCCAATTCTACATATTTATACAATTTGCGATTCAAAAAACGGGAGCACAAATCGCTTAATAACTCATCTGACTCCCTCGTCCACTGCATAAAAGCAGTTTGCATCAACGCTTCGTCCAGTTGTAAATAATCGGCGACCCCGATGTTACCTTGGAATAAATCCGGAAGCGGATGCGGCAAGAAGTTAAAGGAATGCCCGTTCCGGTACAATTCCTTGGCACGGCGCAGAATTTGCCGGAGTATAATCTCCGAGCTCCGCGTTACCGGGTGAAAATAAATCTGCCAATACATCTGATACCGCGACATCAAATAGTCTTCCACCGCGTGCATGCCGGATTCCTTAACAACAACCCGCCCTTGATAGGGACGTAACATCCGCAGAATCCGGTCCATATCAATCGTACCGTAGTTGACACCGGTAAAATACGCATCCCGCAGCAAGTAATCCATTCGATCGGCATCGAGCGGGCTCGAAACCAAATTGACCACAATCGGATTCTCGTAATCCTTGCGGATCACCGCAGCCACTTTCTCCGGAAAATCAGCGGATACCTCGCGCATGACCGCACCAACCTCGGTATCCCCCAGCAGAATTTTGCAGGTCCAATCCTCGTGATGCATCTGAAACGCTTCTTCTATAGAATGCGAGAACGGCCCGTGTCCCAAATCGTGCAGCAACGCCGCGCACAAAGCCACCAATTTATCCCCTTGGGGCCAATCGGCGTACCCGCTTCGTTCAAACTGCGAAATAATTCGACGCGTAATCTCATAAACGCCAAGTGAATGTGAGAATCGGCTGTGCTCGGCGCCATGGAACGTCAAATAAGACGTGCCGAGCTGACGGATCCGACGAAGGCGCTGGAACTCCGGCGTATTAATGAGCGACCAGATCACTTCGTCCTGTACATGAATATAATTATGTACGGGATCTTTGAACACTTTCTCTTCGCGAAGCCGACGATGCATGGGTCAACACTCCTTTTTACGTAAATTCATGACTAAAAGCTGAATTCTGACTGATGACGACGGGTTATGTCGAAACTTGTCGATTACTGTCAAATTAACGATTTCCAAAATGTCGAATCATAGAATAAGATAAACTTTCTAGGCTTTGTAACGGTTTTCGGAGTTATGCATCTCATTAATTTAGAAATAATATTGAACTATACCATAAATAGGTTGACTAATCTGGCAATGGTTGGTATTATAAAAAGCATAAAAGATAGAATCATGTCGAATAATGACAATTCCAATTTATAGCGAGAGGGGCAATCATCAATATGATGAAATCCACAGGTATCGTAAGAAAAGTAGACGAATTGGGTCGTGTCGTAATCCCGATCGAATTGCGCCGCACTCTAGGGATCGGAGAAAAGGACGCACTCGAAATTTATGTAGACGGTGAACGGATCATGCTCAAGAAATATGAGCCGGCTTGCATCTTCTGCGGGAATGCTGAGAACGTAACTTACTTCAAAGGCAAAATTGTTTGTCACGAATGCATTACTGAGCTTCCTACCCCTGTGACAAATTAAGAATTATAGTATATAATAGATTTACTGAAACTGTTAATTCTAACCTTTTTCATATCTCCTTGGCGCCTTCCTAGGCTTGAACCCAGCCTAGCGAAGGCCCTTTTTTTTGCAAGGGTATGGTTAATCTTGTATATTCTCGGAGAGAAGTGGAGATTTAGATCAATTGGTTATAGATATCCCGTTTCGCAACGCCGCGATCTGCAGCTGTTTTCTTCATCGCCTCCTTTCGCGTCATCTCTCCTTCTGTTTCGTAATGGCGAACATGTTCCTCCACCGTAAGCGACTGCCACCAGGCGTCACGTTTCTCCTTCACTTGGTCGGGATGAGCTCCTTCAACGACGAGGCAATATTCGCCAAGCGGCGGATGCTCCTGCAGCCAAGCCAGACAATCCTGAACTTTGCCCCGGGCCATTTCCTCATATCGCTTGGTCAATTCCCTCGCCAACACGATCCGCCGATCTCCCCATACCTCAAGCAGGGACTCCACCGTTTTGATTAGCCGATGGGGTGATTCGTACATCAGCATCGTTTCTTCCCGATCCTCCAGCGACTTTAGCAATTGTTCCCGTTCCTTGTGGTCTCTCGGCAAGAAGCCGAGAAACGTAAACCGTTCGGTCGGTAGACCGGATACGATGAGCGCTGATAATGCGGCGTTGGCCCCCGGCACCGGTATGACTGAAATTCCCGCCGCCAGCGCCAGCTTCACCAAATCGCTCCCGGGGTCAGAAATGGCCGGTAGACCCGCATCGCTGACGAGCGCCAAATTTTTTCCTTCTATTATAAAGCGTATCAGTTCCGGGCCACTAGCAACCTTATTATGCTCATGATAGCTTAGTAATTTCCCCGGGGAGATGTCGAAATGAGTTAACAGCTTTCGCGTTTGCCGGGTATCCTCAGCGGCGATGATGTCCGCCTCTTGCAGGGTACGGACCGCACGGTAGGTCATATCCTCCAAATTGCCGATCGGTGTGCCTACCAGGAACAACTTACCGCTGACCGCATCGGCCGCTCCGCCCGGCGAGGTTTCAAAACTCTTCTGTACTTGAATATTCATACTCTACCCTCTTTTGGCCCGTAATAGATATTCATGATTTCTTCGCAGTATTCCCCGTTTTCATTATAAACGATCAACGGCGGCAGCACCCGCAGGTCCGGCTTTCCGTCCCGCAACGCTTCAATCAGCACCATATTGGCTTCCGACCCGGCCCTTGGATGCACGAAACGGATCACCTTCGGTTCTAAGCGATACTGGCGAAGCACGGTTATGATTTCGCCTAAGCGCTGGGGTTTGTGGACCATCGATACCTTACCTCCGGGCCGTATCAGCCGCATCGCAGCAGCCGCCACTTCCTCCAAGCTGCAGTGGATCTCGTGCCGGGCAATCGCCTGATGCGCATTGAGCTTCACCTCGCCCGTCGTCACCGGCATATACGGCGGATTCACCGTGATCGCATCGTAAACGCCGTGCCCCGTCACCTTCACCAGCTCGCGCAAATCTCCTTCACGAATTTGGATCCGTTGGGACAATCCGTTCATTTCCACACTGCGACGGGCCATGTCGGCAAGCCGCGGTTGAATCTCAATCCCTTCGATCTCCGCTTCCGTCCGGGTGGAGAGCAGCAGGGGGATGACCCCGTTGCCAGTGCACAAATCGAGGATTTTGCCATACTTCGGCACCGGGGCAAACCGGGCTAACAATACGGCATCCATCGAGAAGCTAAACACTTCATCGCTTTGAATGATATGTAACTCCTGCGTCAGCAAGTCGTCTACACGTTCCTGCTCATAAATCGGTACTTGGTTCATGAAATCCGATACCCATCCTTTTTCAGCCTAAATTTAAAAAAAACCGCAGGGACGCCCCCACGGTTCATTATTTATTCAAAAACGACAAGCAGAACAGGCAGTCGCCTTCCGTGCGCAGATGCCCATAATAAACATTGCAAATATGAAAGCCTTCGTGGTATAGACGTGCCAAGTTGTCGTAGCCTTCGCCCACGACATCCATCGCTTCCTTGCCGGTCAGAACCGGAATATCGGCTCTCTCCGCCACAGGTAAGGACAACGGCCCCTCTGCGCTTTCTCGCTTTAATATTTTGCGCAGCTGTTCATTTTCGAGGCGAAGCCGCTGGTTCTCTTCCACCAGCTTCTTGACCTCCAACTTGAGGCTGCCCAAATCGCCGTGAACTTTTCCCATTTGCGTTTCCAACGCCTGCATACTTGTAAATATGTCCTTGTTCTCCAAGTTCCCACCCCAGAGTCATCTCTAGAATCTATCGTTGAAAAAAACTTCTTACTTCAGGACGACATCGTCCAATGGAAGCTCCTTCACTTTCCCGATTTCAAACAGCTGTACATGCACGGTACGGGTACCGGCGTTGAGTCCGACGACCTTGCCGTCTCCCAGCGAAGTGACGACGATTTTACCTACGGATGGAAGCTCTTCTTTGGTGCTTTCGTAGTTATCATGCTCAAACTTCAGGCAACACATTAAACGACCGCATAATCCGGAGATTTTGGTTGGATTCAGCGACAAGCTCTGATCCTTGGCCATCTTGATCGATACGGGCTCAAAATCGCCCAACCAAGAAGAACAGCAGAGTACCCGTCCACAAGGACCGATACCGCCAAGCATCTTGGCTTCGTCCCGCACACCGATCTGTCTTAGCTCGATCCGGGTTCGGAAGATGCTGGCCAAATCCTTAACCAATTCACGAAAATCCACGCGGCCTTCCGCCGTGAAATAAAAAATGATTTTATTGCGGTCAAAAGTAAATTCGACGTCGACCAGCTTCATTTTCAAATCATGATCTTTGATTTTATTTAAACATGTGGCAAAAGCATTCTTTGCCGCAAATTTGTTCTCTTCGACAACACGGGCGTCGGTATCATCGGCGATCCGAATGACCTTCTTCAGCGGAAGGACGACATCGGATTCTCCGACCTTTTTCTTGCCGACCACCACTTTCCCATATTCGATCCCCCGCGCGGTTTCGACAATCACGCTCTGGTCCTTCTCCACGGGGAGCTCCAACGGATCGAAATAATAGATTTTGCCCGCTTTCTTAAAGCGGACACCCACTACTGTATACAAAAACTAACCCCCTCATATAGCTCTAAAAACTGGTGAACCGCTTTCCCATCGAAACGCGCGTTCAGAAGAAACTACTAGAAATCCCTGCTCTTTCAGGGGAGAAAGTTTCATGCGAAAGTACATCTTGTCTGTCTTATCCCTTACGGCTAGGCTATCACTGTCCATCCACGGCGATCAGAAATTGCTCTACGCAGAGGCTGGCATTCATATGCTGCCGCAGCTTCTTCTTGCTCTCCGCGGCCAGCGCCATGGCATCAATCCATTGTTCGGCGCTGCGGCTGGCGGCATGCTGATTGATAAACGAAAGCTCATCTATGAAAACGATTTGATCATGTTTATGATAGAGCGCATGGATCATATCTTTGAACCACAAATGGAAAAGGCTGAACAACATGTCCAAATGATCGGTCAAGCCGGATTTGAACAAAGTTTGCTGCGCTGTGATTAAAGAAGAACCGCCACGGCCTGCGATTTCCTTCCCTAATTGTAACACTACGTTTCTAATTTCTGCAAACCAATTCTGTTGGATTAAATCACGACACGGGCCCAGTCCTGCCGCGAGGTGAACGGCACTTCGAGCCAAGATTGACGGAAATCCCTCGTTCGCCAATATTTGGAGCATCGTTTCCGGATCCACCGCTGAGAAAGGGACCCATTGCGCCCGGGACTGAATCGTCGGGAGTAAGGCTCGTCCATTGTCCGACAGTAAGATCGCTACGGCCGGGGATGGGGGCTCTTCTAGAAACTTCAGCAGGCTGTTCGCCGCTTGTACCGTCATTTTTTCAGACTCGTCAATAATGTAAGCTTTGGGATTTCCGCTCTCCGATCGATAAGAGAAAATCCGTTGCAAATCACGGATTTGTTCAATTTTGATCGATGCCCCGTCAGGCTTTATTGTAAACAAGTCGGGATGATTGCCGTGCAGTACCTTACGGCACTCTAGACATTCCCCGCAAGCCTCGTCGCCACCCCGGGTGCAAAACAACGCCTGGACGAAGGCCATGGCCACTTCCATTTGCCCGCTTCCAGGCGGTCCGCTAAATATATAGGCATGGGATATTTCTTGGCGTCTCAGGCTGCTCTGCAGCAGCTGTTTGGCCGTATCCTGCCCGATGATCTCTTGAAATGACATTGCGTTTGCCCTCGTCCTTTCGAAGCTAGAAACACAGATTGATCAGCATACCGCGGATTTCACCGATTTTTTGCAGGAGATCGATTTTGCCCTGCTCCGTCTCCAGCAGTTCATCTGCCATCGCGAGTAACGCGGCATCTACTTCGTCCAGCAGCTTGTAGCGTTTCCCGCGGCCCCGACGATCCCATCCTTTGGACTCTTTGATGGTAACGCCCCGCCGTACCGTCTCCTCCAAGAACCGCTTGACCATCATCCGGTAAGCCTTCAGCTCCCGAACGGTCATGGACCGGGCAAGCCGGTCCCCTTGCATTTGAATTTCCTTAAATCTCCGGTTCAGTTCCTCTTGGGTCGCTTGCTGGCCATGCTGCTGCATCACATCGGAGAAGCTTTTGGATTGCACCGACTTGGCAGGGCTGTCACTAACCCCCAAGCCGCTTTTGAGCGGCCGGTATCCCGGATCAATTTTCAAAGCGTTCACCGCCTGTCGGTTGAGATATAGTTCAATATAGATCAATTAACTCGTAAAGATGATGAAGATTAAGAAGTCGGCTTTTCAGCACCGAGAAGGTTGGATGAAACTAGGGACTGAGTAGCGCAGCGTAGGCAGACCTACGTGAGCAACTCAAATGTTTCCGTAGGAAACATACTTCGAAAGCATATGCTTAGGCCCGTGAGTAGCGCAGCGTAGATAAATCTACGTGAGCAACGGAAGGCCCGGTTGAATTCAAGATTCGACGCCGAATGTGCATCCTCGATTTTCTTCGTGATGGGAAGCTTACTTTTTTGATATCCTATCAGAAGTGTTCGAAACGGTCTACTGGGAGGACAAACACCGTCGCCCCACCCACCTGCACTTCCACGGGCAGCGGCAAATACGAATCGGTTGTACCGCTCATCGGCGTAACTGGGGTAACGAGCTGCTCCCGCACTTTACAACTGGTACGGATAACGTTCAAGACGGCATCTACCTGATGGTCGTCAACGCCAATCATAAACGTCGTGTTCCCCGCCCGAAGAAACCCTCCGGTACTCGCCAGCTTAGTGGCCCGATAGTTTTCCTTCACGAGCGCGCTGGATAGCCGGTTGCTGTCTTTATCTTGGATAATCGCAACAATCAGTTTCATATGCAGTACCTCCTTGTTTTATAAAAAAATGTACCATACTAACCTATTTGACGGCTAGGCCATGAATTCCTTTATTGCCGCGGAAAGATACCCTCGGATCTCTGCAGCGACCTCTTCCTTGCTGCGCGAAGCATCGATCGTCTTGATGCGCTCAGGGTACATCCCGCCTATGATCCGATACCCTTCCCGGACCCTCTCGTGAAATTGTAGACTTTCCATGTCCAAACGATTCACTTCGCGCCCTTCGCCAGCGGCGATGCGAGCCAAACCCGCTTCCGGCTCAATATCGAGATAGAAGGTGAGATCCGGAAACCGCCCCTTGGTGGCAAAAAGATTAATCTCCAGCACCTCATCAATGCCAAGCCCACGCGCGTAGCCCTGGTAGGCCAGACTGCTATCCAGGAATCGGTCGCAGAGAACGGTAATTCCGCGATCCAGGGAGGGCTCCACCTTCTCAGCCAAATGCTGACGCCGGGATGCGGCGTACAACAGCGCCTCCGTTCGCGCATCCATTGCCGTATGCTGCGGATTGAGGATGACCTCACGGATCTTCTCAGCGATCTCAATACCTCCGGGTTCCCGAGTAGATATAAACGGCACGCCATGTTCCTCTAACGCCAGTTCCAATTCCCGCATCACCGTCGTTTTACCGGAGCCATCTCCCCCTTCGAGCGTAATAAATAATCCTTTGGCATGATGGTTCATCTAGTTCGTTCCCTGCTTTCTTCTAAAAAAATCATGTACAAGTATATGCTTGGCTTTATCTTTTCTTGACTTGAATCGTCCGCAGCCGCGGGTCGGCCAGCCCCTGGCATTTAGCTCCGGAATCCCGCAGTGTCAACAGCTGCTGCCTAACCGCCTCGGTTATCGTCTCTCCGGGGTAGAGTAGCGGGATACCGGGAGGATACGGAATAATCATTTCCGCCGCTTGCCGACCGAGACTGTCCTGGATAGAAATGACCTCAATCTCCGCCGGATTCAGCGGTGTAAGGCCAAACGGTACAGGCTCGGACACCACCGATAAACGGTCCTCATCAGCCGCAATGTTCCACGTGGAAAGTTCATCGGCCGGTACCGGATAAGGGCTGCGTCCTACCGCATTTCCTAGTTGGCCGGCTTCGTCAGCGATTCGTACCAGCGCCTGCAGTAACCGTTCGGCATCCTCCATCGATGTCCCCGGACCTAGCGCCAGAACGACATAGCGGTCATCGCTCATCTCCGGCACGCAGCCTTCGGCTTCGAGCCGTTCGTGCAGTTCATACCCGGTGAGGGCTGCGGATGCATCGAAAATAACAAGTTTCAAAGGATCTTGGATAGTATATGCAGCTGCCCCTCCGCTGGCGCCCGGCGGTGCAACGACGCCGAAGCGCGGCAGCTTGGCCAGGCCGCGCCGCAGATGCGCGGCCGCGGCGAGCCCGCCCTCGAAGAAGGCGGGGCCCTGCGTCCCCAGCAGGCTTCGGCTCAGATCGAGCGAAGCCATGATGGGGTAGGACGGGCTGGAGCTCTGCAGCATCGCCAGCCGCTGGCGCAGCAGCGCGCGATCGAGCAGCCCGCCCTGGACGTGCAGCATCGCGCCCATCGTGAGCGCGGCCAGCATCTTATGCGTCGACTGCACGACGCCATCGGCCCCCGCGGCCAGCGCGCTCTCCGGCAGCGCCGGGTGCTGGCCGAAGTGGGCGCCGTGCGCCTCGTCGACGAGCAGCGGCACGCCGTGCGCGTGGCACAACTCGGCCAGCGGCCGCAGCGGCGAGCCCATCCCGTAGTAGCTCGGGTGCGTGAGCAGCAGCCCCTTGGCGCCGGGATACCGGCGCAGGGCTTCCCGCACCGCGGCTCCGCTCGGGATGGTCGCCAGCCCGCTGCCGGCATCCTGCTGCGGCGCCAAAAAGACCGCGTGCGCGCCCGCCAGCATCAATCCGTGAATCACGGATTTGTGCACGTTCCGCTGCACGAGCAGCACATCTCCTGGCGTGGTGCACACGCTCAGGATCAATGCCAGGTTCCCGGCCGTGCTGCCGCCAACCAGAAAAAATGTCTCCTCCGCCCCAAACTGGGCGGCGGCCAACTCTTGCGCCTCACGGATGACGCCCTCCGGATGATGAAGATCATCCGTCCCGGTGATTTCCGTTACGTCGATTTCCATCACTCGCGCCAGATCATGGATCGCACGCTCGTCGCCACATAGCGCTTGTCCGTTTTTATGACCCGGCACATGGAACGAAGCGTCCTTTTTCTCCCGGTATCGCCTTAAGGCCTCATATAATGGGGCAACATGATTTGATTCTTCTTCCATTCTATACTTAACCCTTCCAACTCGAGGTTTATCGATATTACAACCTTTGCTCCATTTTACCGCTTTACTACCCGGTAGAGCAATATAAAAGGACCCGCTCCCAAAATTGAACTGGTCCTTTTAATCGGCGGTGTTATGCATTTTTTTGCACCCAGATCTGCTTCATTTGATGAATGAAGAAGTGGTATTTCTCCTCCTGCACGTCGGTGTGCACCATCTCTGACTCGCAAGCGTCGCAAATAAATTCCGATACGATATGAATGCCTTCGGTTTTTGGCTCCCCGCAAATGATGCAAGTTCTGACGCCAAGCTCATCCATGCCCGATCCCACCTTGTCTGTTTTTACTATCAGTATGACACAGATTCTACTATTTTAAACCTTTTCATAGTCCGTTTCCTACTTTATCTTATGCCGCAAGCCAGAACGCGGTGTTTGTACGCGCGTCTTAATTATTCTTTGTTTTATCCGATATATTAAGAAGAGCTTGCCCGCTATTTGCGGGAACTGATGCGAAGGAGGATCGAACGCTTGAAGTCCGCCGAACCCGAAACTCATGCGACGTTTTATCATTATACGCTGCTCAAAAAGAAGGTTTTGCCAAAATCGCTTAATCACAGCTTAGTTATACTCCCCGTCATATGGCTGGCTGCCGAGACGGTTTTTATATCCTGGATCAGCCTCTTTTTCTTCCTGCTGGCCATACCGGTTATCTTGTGGATCCAATACGTGATTTCTCGCTCCGTATTGATGATCGTTAGTCATTCCTATCGAAAACGCTGGAGATTTTCCCGTCAGATGCCATGGATCGGTTATATGCCCGATCAATACATCGCGTACTCCGTGTATCGACGGGTCCACCTACATTCGGCCTGGATTGGTTGCTGCATTATCGGCATCCTCATCCCTTGGTCGCCGGTTTCTTTTGTCCTCTCATTATTCTTCTGGCACCTTTGGCTGATGATTCCGCGGTTTATCGTACTGTCCACCCTGCGGGGACAACGCAAAGACGGAATGATCAAAATCACCGGTCTAGAAATTGCCTACTACATGCAGTAACTTCATTTCATAGCCATAGACGCAACAAAAAAGCCTGCTCCCTGCAACAATTGCAGAGTACAGGCTTTTTGCTTGTTATCGCGTTTTGTACCGGCTTGTCCAGTAACGGGCGTTTGCCTTATTATCCGAAGTCCTGGAATTAAGGACTGCTTTCCAACCCTTGAATGACGGTTTTCTCTTCCTTTTTGGGGACTAGGACGGTAAAAGAGTTGTCGTGAAGCGTTAACTGCACAATTTGCTTCCCTTTCTCGAACACTCGGGTTGTGCCGGTGCTCTCCTCTTTCTTCTCCTTCCATCCCCATTCCTCGATCACCTTCTGATAGGCTTCGGGAATTTCGCTACTCTCTTTAAGTCCGGTTAACTTATAATGCACATAGTCCATCTTAGAGTTATTAAGAGCCGTTTCCGTTTGATTGGCCTCTTTGGGGACGGGAAAATTCTTCTCAACCGTTGATCCCACAAAATCCGTCCACGATGGCTCGGAAGATGCACAGCCTGCGATGAATACCATCATCATCAAGACTCCCCACATGAAGCATAAGGATATTCTTATCCTTCTTCGCTGCATGATCCATTCCTCCTTACCCTGCCTATATACTGAAAAAGCTTCCTTGTTGTCATTCTGATATAGATTCCGGATAGGCTAAATGCCCTAGATGCTAACATACCATTCTCATTATAACGGGTGAAGTATCCATGTCGGTAACAAAATGGTTACATTCCATTTGGTAGAAACTGAAAATAACTCAGCGCTTTTCAGAAAACCAAAGAATTGTTGTCAGTTTTAAGTCACCTTATATAACATTGCTTCGATCTAATATGAGAATTTGTTAATGAAAGCAATCAAGAGAAAACTCCCATATCTCCTCAATAACGTAGTATGTATGCGTTTTTTCAGAGTAACTCGACCTTTGTCACTATATCTAACATGAAACTATGATAGTTCACATAAACTTCAATCATTTTACTGGGGAGAGGGGATTGCTTATGAACCAAAATCGACTACGTTGGAAAAAAGGAAGCCGATACTTGTTGGCTTATGTACTCATCTCCGGGCTATGGATCGGACTGATTCCACAAGCCCAAGCGGCTTCAGGTGCATTGTCCGCTATCTCAGTTGAACCATCGCTTGTCACCGGCGAACAGTTCCGCCACTCGATGGAACAAGCCGCGGCCGAGGCAGGAAGCTCCCTTACGATACCGGAGGTCTCTGGTCATCGCATGCTCCGCAGCCAGGTTGCTGTTTTCCTTCAGGAATGGCTGGGGTTAGGGAACACAGCCGAATCCTTCCGTGACGTTCCGGATCAAGCAACTTATGCAGGGGCCGTAGGAGCGGTCGTCAAGGCGGGTCTGATGAAAGGCTACTCCGATACCTCATTCCTACCTGCCGAACCACTCACGGCAAATGATCTTAATCGACTTCATGAACGTGTACTTGATTATTTAAAACCCTTTGTCCTCCCCGAAGCCACGATTACCGAAATTCAACTGGCGATGGAGCAAGGCAAGCTGACTTCGAAACAGCTGGTACAGATGTATCTCGATCGCATCTCCAAATACGATGATCAGGGGATCTCCCTGCAGGCTGTATTAACGATCAATCCCGAGGCGCTCAAAATCGCGGACGCGCTAGATCAAGAACGGGCTGCTAAAGGTCCACGTGGACCTTTACACGGGATTCCGATCTTAGTTAAGGACAACTTCGATACCTCAGATATGCCTACCACTGCCGGTTGCCTTTGTCTGAAGGACTCTATACCCGATCAGGATGCCGATCAAATTGCCAAGCTCAAAGAAGCCGGAGCGATCATTCTAGGCAAAACCAACCTCCATGAGTTTGCCTTCGGTATTACGACTTCCAGCTCGTTAGGGGGGCAAACGAAAAATCCTTATGCCCTTGACCGTTATCCGGGTGGATCCAGCGGCGGTACTGGAGCGGCGATTGCCGCTAACTTAGCAGTCGCCGGATTGGGTACGGACACCGGGGGGTCCATCCGTATTCCATCAAGCTTCAACAGTCTCGTAGGGATCCGTCCAACGATCGGCTTATCCAGTCGGGATGGTATCATCCCTCTAGCCCTGACCCAGGACGTCGGTGGTCCGATCGCCCGAACGGTCGAAGATGCTGCGATTCTGCTCGACGCTACGGCCGGTTATGACCCGGATGATGTTGCTACTGCCTACAGCGTTGGCCGTATTCCGGAAAGCTATACCCGTTACCTTGACGCAAATGGACTAAAAGGCGCACGTATCGGGGTAGCCACAGAACTATTCCTGGAAGGGAATAATCAAGAAAAAGCCGTCTCCAGCGTTGTATCTAATGCCGTCCATGAACTTAGTTCACTTGGTGCGACAGTTGTTAATATCAAGATCCCCCATTTAGCAGAGATCAATAAGTACCCAAGCTTAAGCGGCTACGAGTTCAAATTTCAACTGAACGACTACCTAGAAGAACTAGGGGATGACGCCCCTTATCACAGCCTGGCCGAAATCATCGCCTCAGGCAACTATGATAAAGCTCAAGAACAATCCATGAAAGCCCGCGATGCTCGTGAATCCTTGGATACACAGGAATACAAGGATATCGTATTGAAGCGCACCAGCTTAACCCGAGAGTCCCTCCTGAAGGTCATGGCGGATTACAACCTCGATGCCATCGTCTATCCGACAAGCACCCAACCTCCGGCGTTAATTGGTGAAAGCCAATCCTCCGGAGGCAACAATCGACTGAGTCCATTCTCTGGATTCCCGGCCATTACGGTGCCTGCTGGATTTACGGCTGACGGCCTCCCCGTTGGGATCGAATTTCTGGGCCGCGCCTTCGACGAAGGAACATTAATCAAATTCGCATATAGTTTCGAACAAGGCACTCATCATCGCCATGCTCCTAGGTTAACGCCATAATATATCTATGAACTAGAGCACTGCCGGTATAACGGTAGTGCTCTAGTTATTCTTTACGTACACTGGGGTTTATTAGGATAGTTGCAGCTATATTGTTATTTCGCATGTTATCGGTCAACCAGGCTCAATAGTTGCTGAAAAGCAGTTAAATTTACTCATTCGGTCCAAATTCACTCGAAACGTTGAAACTAACTGCATTTATGCAACTAATCCTTCAACACCGGCCCATCTTCCTGAAATAACTGTATTCCCCT
>NZ_JALPRK010000023.1 GCF_023195895.1 Paenibacillus mellifer | reverse complement strand
AGAGGAAAGAGCACTACCGTTGATTCGGTAGTGCTCTTTTTGTATGCAGCCTAAGGAAAAACCTGCAAAAGTGCGAGTGTTTTTTGGATCGAGGGCATCTCAGGTGTTTAGGCTCCAAAAGCCTGCACTTTTGCAGGAATTACGAATAGGCGACCCGGTAGGTTACATGAACTCCGCGACAAAATTTTGACCGTCCGGCACCCAACGGACGGATTTACCAAACATATCGCAGAACTTGCCTGCAAACGCTATTCCTGAACATATCTCTAGCAGGAAGTAAAATTACGTAACAAATATTATGTTAACTAAATTCGTCTGGAGGTCAAAACATGAGCAATAAAATCGAAGTGATCCGTGCGGATCATCAAAATTTTCTAGATAAGACTGAAGATGAAGTGAAGGAAGTCCCCGCCACTACGAATGTCAACGAGGCAGTGGAGGCCATTACGGCGCATATCAATAAATATGACGAACCCGAGGAGAAGGAACGAAAAAAATAATAGCTATGTAAAGCCAACGAAAGCCCCGCTAATACGGGGCTTTCGCATGATTACATATTTAACGCGTTGTTGGCCATTTTTACATCGTTTGCAAGCAGCTGCTCCAAATTGTAAGACGGATAAAACCCACGCTGATACATAAAGTTGAACACCTTGGCATGCAACGATATCGCCCCGAGCAGCTGTTTCTGGAAGGTATCACGAAGCTGCGGAGTGGCGGTTTCGGTGATAGCGATGGCGTAGTTACGCACAGCCGTCTTCAGAAAACCAAGCAGCGTGGCTGCTTCCACAGCCGTCATGTCCGGCGACGTGTTACGAGCCATGGTCGGAGCCATCGGATAAAATTTCAGCAATTCGCGTAAATTTTGCTCCAGCGTTTTGATCGTTTCGGCGTAAAGCGCTTTGAGGGCAGGCTCTTGAATGGTAGGCAGTTTCTTCTTGAAAACCGTTAAATGCGTAGATTGAAAAGCGACTAGCTCGTGCAACTCCATCGTTTCATGCCAGGCTAAGTGTTCATGGTTCCATGTATTATCCACAATTTCACACTCCATGGTTAGAATTAGTTCATTATATTCGCCCGGATGAAAATGGGTAATTGTCCCTGTAAAAAACCTGGCGACCTTATTTTGTGAGAGTTGGGACCGATCGCCGTCACGGAATCTGCATAGGAAACGGCGGAGGGTGCACGCTAAGGGTGGTTTGATCCATCATATCCAAGGAGGGGCATATTGATATGCATTTGGCCGCACATGAAGCGCAAGATTTAAACGAGCTGACTTTAAGCTGTGTCAATTCCATCACGAACATGGCCTGTTTTATGAATCAGGTTCAAGACCCTGAACTCAAGTCGATCCTGCAGCGACATTTTCCTCTACACATTCAAGACTATAATATGAAGGTCGAGTTTTTGAGTAAAATGGAGGGAGCCACCGGACGGCTTCCAATTCCCGATTTGACGCCGGTGCTGCAATCCTTTACGAGCGCGCCGACGGTCCCCGTTCCGGTGATGCCGAGAACGGAGGTTCAGCAATTTAATGACCGCGAAATCGCGACGGCCTATTTGCTGACATTAAAACGGGCAGGCCGCGAATATGCATGGGCAGCGATGGAAATGAGCCATCCGGAGATCCGCAGCTTCCTGGAGCATGCTTTTTGCATGAGTTCCCACCACGCTTACGATGTGTGGCAATGGATGGCGAAGAAGGGGTATTATCCGCTTGAACCGGCGCCGGCTTCAACAATGGCTACTTTAGGCACGATGTATCAAAAAGTACAGGAACCTGTAGGTGCCTTTTAACCGAAAAACCCAATAAACCTAAAGCGCAGCGGCTCGCCGATCAAGAGGAGACGCTGCGCTTTTTTTTGTGAGTGGTAGCTCGTATTGTCTCTACGCTTTGACCGCTTGAATGACGGCGGATACGAGATAATCCTCCAGCTTGATGCCGGGGATCCATTCTTTGATGAAGGTTTTCGACTCGTCCTTCGGCAGGATACTAATGTTGGTGAAACCGCTCTGGGCCAGCATTTGTTCCAATTCTGGGATGGAGGAAGCGCCGGATATGCACCCGGCATACAGGTCCTCCAGATCATTTTTGATCTCGGGAGGCAATTCCGCAGTCGTAACGACATCCGAGATGGCGAGACGCCCGCCCGGAAGCAACACGCGGTAAGCTTCCCGAAAGACCTGTTCTTTGTCAGGCGAAAGGTTGACGACGCAGTTAGAGATGATCACATCCACGGATTGATCGGCAACCGGCAAGTGTTCAATTTCGCCTAATCGGAAATCCACATTCGCAAACCCACCCTTAAGCGCGTTTTGACGGGCACGGCTAACCATTTCCGGCGTCATGTCAACCCCGATGACCTTCCCCGAATCTCCGACCTGACGCGAGGCTAGAAAGCAATCAAAACCACCGCCGCTTCCCAAATCAACGACAACTTCCCCGGGAGCCAGTTGTGCGATTGCCTGCGGGTTCCCGCAACCAAGACCTAAATTGGCGCCATCGGGCACGGCATTTAATTCTTCACCGGAATAGCCCAAGCCTGCCGAGATTTCCTTGAAATCGGTGGGTGTACTGCAGCAAGCGACGGCGTTCGGTGAGCAGCAGCTTGACTCAGCGGCCTTTGGCTCGGAAGCACTTTGAACCGCGATTTGCCGATAACGCTGGCGAACATTTTGACGGATTTCGTCATGGGTTAATTCGTTCATGTTTTTTCCTCCTTATTATGAAGTAAACTAACAGCACACGGTACAGCAAGAATCGGTTGTTACCGGACGAAGGCGAAACCATCCGCTGATTCGGGTTTGCATACGGTTCTTCGGGGGTTTGGGTACGATCCACATCCAGGCTTCGCGATTAATCCTTTGAAGTTCTGACGCTTGGAGCCTCATCAACATTTCAGCGGTATACGCTTCATTTAACACGGTCATCCCTCATTTCTTAAATTTGATGTTTGCAAATAAAAATCCCTGTGCGACTATCCGGGACAAGAGATGTGAGTGGAACAAACCAAACGAGAATAAAGCCTTGAATAACGACTTCGCTTTGGAGTTCCCAAATCCTCCCTCGCTTAATGTTATACTTTATATAATTGCAAAATGCAAACAATATTTGTGGTTTAAAAAACATATTCGTGATTGATTATATAATTATATTCAACTAAAATAAAAAGGACGACCGGCGCGAAAAAGGGGGACGATGATATGAATACGAATCAGACGATCGATGGGATGGCAGAAACGTTTAAATTGCTTGGCGATAAAACCAGGTTGACGATTTTGGCGTTGCTTAAGGAACGTGAGCTTTGCGTCTGCAATATTGTAGATTTGCTTCAAATGTCGCAGCCCAGCGTCAGCCAACATTTGCGAAAAATGAAGGCAGGGGGATTGGTTACGGAGGTTCGTCGCGGCAAGTGGACCTACTACTCCTTGAAACTAACGGAAATGCCGTATGTTGATGATTTGCTTGAATACCTGCCCTCGCAATCATTGAGGGTAAAACAGTTATTGGAATGCGAATCGGCATCTTCTTGCGACGATTAAATTTCAAATTACAAGGATGGTGATGAACTTGCCGGAAACACGAAGATTATCCTTTCTTGACCGGTACCTGACGGTTTGGATATTTGCCTCGATGGCCATTGGGCTTCTCCTCGGAAAGTTGATACCGAGTTTCTCGGAGTTCCTTTCTCGCATGCAGGTAGGAACCACTTCCATTCCAATCGCAATCGGTCTGATCGTCATGATGTATCCGCCGCTGGCTAAGGTGAAGTACGAAAAATTGGGCCGCGTATTCAAGGACTGGAAGGTGCTGATGCTATCCTTGCTGCAGAACTGGGTGATCGGACCGATTCTGATGTTCCTCCTGGCGATCTTGCTGCTTAGCGACATGCCGGAGTACATGGTGGGTTTGATCATGATCGGCCTGGCACGATGCATCGCGATGGTGCTGGTTTGGAGCGATTTGGCCAAGGGCGATCCGGAATATACCGCTGGATTGGTCGCGTTCAACTCGATTTTTCAGATATTGTTTTATTCAGTGTTTTCTTACGTGTTTATCACGATTCTCCCCGAATGGTTCGGAGTACAAGGAGCCGAAGTGAATGTATCGATGGGTGAGATCGCTCGCAGCGTATTGATTTACCTGGGAATTCCGTTTGCGGCCGGCCTGCTGTCCCGGGTGATCGGGATTCGCTGGAAAGGCAAAGAGAAATATGAACAAGGGTTTGTGCCTAAAATCGGTCCGCTAGCCCTGATCGCCTTATTGTTTACGATTGTATTGATGTTTTCCTTAAAAGCCGACCTGATCATGACCCTGCCGTTGGATGTGGTTCGCATCGCCATTCCGATGATCATCTATTTTGTGATCATGTTCCTGTTGTCGTTTTTTCTGTCCAAAAAAGCAGGCACGACTTACCCGGTAGCCACTTCGTTGTCTTTCACGGCGGCGAGCAACAATTTCGAACTGGCCATCGCCGTGGCCATCGGCGTGTTTGGTCTTGATTCCGGCGTGGCGTTTGCGGCGGTCATCGGGCCGCTCGTGGAGGTGCCTGTTTTGATTGCGCTGGTGAATGTCGCCCTGCGTTTCAAACGGAGACATTTCGACTCTGCATCCGTTAAACCTAACTAACAAACTAAAGGAGATGTTTTAAACCTATGGATAATAAAACGATTTATTTCTTGTGCACCGGCAATTCCTGCCGCAGTCAAATGGCCGAAGGCTGGGCAAAAACCTTTTTGACGGACGGGTGGGAGGTCTATAGCGCCGGGATTGAAGCGCATGGTTTGAATCCGAATGCGGTTAAGGCCATGGCAGAGGTGGGCATCGATATCTCGGGGCAAACCTCGGATCTCATCGACATGGACCGATTGAACCGAGCGGATATGGTCGTTACGCTGTGCGGAGACGCCGCGGACCGCTGTCCGATGACGCCGCCTCAGGTTCGCCGCGAGCACTGGGGATTTGACGATCCGGCAAGAGCGACGGGAACGGATGAAGAGAAGTGGGCGGTGTTCCAGCGCGTCCGCGACCAAATCGGCGAGCGCATCCGGCGTTTTGCGGATGAGGAAGGGAATGAATAGGATATTTCATTATAATCCGGACCGGCCGTTTCGCGAGCCGCCGGACTTGTATTTGTGCTATTGGGGAAAAGAAAGGTGCGCTCCGCTTCATTCTTTTGGCCCAGGCATCCGCGATATTTATAAAATCCACTTTGTTCACTCGGGGCGAGGGCGTGTAAAAGTGGAGGGGGCAACCTTCGAACTGACCGGCGGACAAGCGTTTCTCGCTTATCCCGAACGGGTGATCTTCTATCAGGCGGATCAAGCCGATCCCTGGACGTATTCCTGGATCGGCTTCTGCGGGGATCAGGTGGCGGAGATATTATACCGTACCCGGTTAACCCCGGCGACTCCCGTGTTTCCGATGGATACGCATATGATGCCGCAGTTATACGAGATGCTGAACGAAGCGGAGGAAACGGCCGCGACCCGCGATTTGCGCCTGCAAGCTTTGCTGCACGAATTCATGACGCTGCTGGTGGAACTTGTCCCCGCATCGGGACATACGGTCCCGGCTAAGGCTCAAGCGAAAGATGCGTATATTCATCGCTGTCTTGATTTCCTGCATAGTCATTATAGCGAGGAGATCACCGTCGGCCAATTGGCCGCGATCGTCGGTTTGGACCGGAAATATTTATCGACTTTGTTTAAGCGTGTCATCGGGATGCCGCCGCAGCAATATTTGTTGAATTACCGAATGGAGAAAGCCTGCGCCTTGCTGCGTAAAGGCCATTACTCCATCGCCGAAGTGGCGCGTTCGGTCGGTTACCAGGATGCCCTGTTGTTCTCCAAAATGTTCAAGAAAACGGAAGGCGTCTCCCCTACCGACTATCGCGACCGAGCCCAAAAATCAGACATCATGCCATAGGAATCATCCATGCTGATATAGGTAAGCTGTTCCTAGTACGTTATATTGGACACATACGGACTAAAGGAGGAACAAGCATTTATGTATCAAGCAGCTGACAACAGATACGAAATGATGACATATCACCGTTCGGGACGAAGCGGGTTGAAGCTTCCGGCCATCTCTCTTGGCCTGTGGCATAATTTTGGCGGCATCGATGTGCTTGAAAATGGGCGCGCCATGCTGCGCAGAGCGTTCGATTTAGGCATCACGCATTTCGACCTGGCCAACAACTACGGACCGCCGGCAGGCTCGGCGGAGGAAACGTTCGGCCGGGTGCTGCGCGAGGATCTGCGCCCTTATCGAGACGAGATGATCATTTCCACCAAAGCGGGATATTACATGTGGCCAGGGCCGTATGGGGAATGGGGTTCGAAAAAATATCTGGTCTCAAGCCTGGACCAAAGCTTGAAGCGTATGGGGCTGGAGTATGTGGATATTTTCTATCACCATCGCCCTGACCCGGATACCCCGCTGGAAGAAACGATGGCGGCGCTCGATCTTATCGTTCGGCAAGGGAAAGCGTTATATGTCGGGTTGTCCAACTATCGTCCGGAAGAGACTCGCGAGGCATCCCGGATATTGAAGCAGCTTGGCACGCCGGCGGTCATCCATCAGCCGAACTATTCCATGATGAACCGCTGGATCGAAGAGGGGCTGCAGGATGTATTGGAGAAAGAAGGCATCGGATCGATCGTATTCTCTCCGCTAGAGAAAGGGATTCTGACCGACCGCTACCTGAACGGAATCGCTCCGGATTCCCGGGCTGCCGGCCCTAGCGTGTTCCTTCGCCCGGAAGACTTGAATGAAGAACGGATTGCGAAGGTCAAGCAGCTGAACGAGCTGGCGTCCGCTCGAGGACAGAAGCTTTCGCAAATGGCATTGGCCTGGGTGCTCCGAGGCGGTAGAGTGACTTCAGCGCTGATCGGCGCCAGCAAGGTGAGCCAAATCGAGGATGCGGTTGGCGCATTGGCCAATCGATCGTTCACTCCGGAGGAGTTGCGCAAGATCGACGAGATTTTAGGATTTTAAGATATCCAGGCAGGCACCGCCCGAGAGAGCCTCGGGGCGGCGCCTTTTTTTTCTACTAAATTTCCCCGCCGTATTGAGCTTTGACCTGGTTAACCAGTATAATATGTCGAGTGTACCCTTATTCGTTTATCCGGGTGTTACCAACCATATTTCCTATAGAAAAGGTGTTAAAATTCCATGAGTATTTTAAGCGTAGAACGGCTGAGTCACGGTTTTGGGGACCGGGCCATCTTTAACGACGTGTCCTTTCGTTTGCTGAAAGGCGAACATATCGGACTGGTCGGAGCCAACGGTGAAGGCAAATCAACGTTCATGAACATTATCACGGGCAAGCTGCAGCCAGATGAAGGCAAAATCGAATGGGCCAGACGCACGCGTGTCGGCTACCTCGATCAGCATGCCGTGTTGGAGAAAGGAATGACCATCCGCGACGTGCTGCGCGGGGCCTTTCAATACCTGTTCGACTTAGAACAGGAAATGAACGACATGTACGGCCAAATGGGGGACGTGTCCCCTGAAGAGCTGGAGCAGCTGCTGGAGGACGTGGGTACGATTCAGGATACGCTGACGAATCAGGACTTTTACCTGATCGATGCGAAGATCGATGAAACGGCCCGCGGCTTGGGATTAACCGATATCGGACTTGATAAAGATGTCAATGACCTCAGCGGGGGACAACGGACGAAGGTACTGCTGGCCAAGCTGCTGCTTGAGAAACCCGACATTTTGCTGTTGGACGAACCGACGAACTATTTAGACGAACAGCATATCGAATGGCTGAAGCGGTATTTGCAGGAGTACGAGAACGCGTTTATCCTGATTTCTCACGATATCCCGTTCCTGAACAGTGTCATAAACTTGATTTATCACATGGAAAATCAGGAGCTGAATCGCTACGTCGGCGACTACGATTACTTCCAGCAGGTGTATGAAGCGAAAAAACAGCAGTTGGAATCGGCTTACAAACGCCAGCAGCAGGAAATCGCCGACCTCAAGGATTTCGTCGCACGCAACAAAGCGAGCGTGGCGACGCGCAACATGGCAATGTCACGCCAGAAGAAGCTTGACAAGATGGAAGTCATCGAGCTAGCCAAGGAGAAGCCGAAGCCGCAGTTTAATTTTAAGGATGCACGGACATCCGGCAAATTGATTTTCGAAACGACGGACCTGGTAATCGGTTACGATTCGCCATTGTCGAAACCGCTGAACCTGCGGATGGAACGCGGGCAAAAAATCGCTCTCGTCGGGGCAAACGGCATCGGGAAAACGACACTTTTGCGCAGCATCCTGGGACAAATCCCGGCGATCTCCGGCTCGGTTCATCTCGGCGACCTGCTGGAAATCGGGTATTTCGAGCAGGAAATGAAAGAGGTCAACTATAATACGTGCATCGAGGAAATTTGGAGCGAGTTCCCATCGTTCACGCAATTTGAAGTGCGTGCCGCGCTTGCCAAATGCGGCCTGACGACCAAGCATATCGAGAGTAAAATCGCCGTGCTGAGCGGGGGAGAGAAAGCGAAAGTTCGTCTGTGCAAGCTGATTAACCGGGAAACGAACTTGCTCGTGCTTGACGAACCGACGAACCATTTGGACGTTGATGCCAAGGATGAGCTGAAACGCGCGCTGCAAGCCTATAAAGGCAGCATTCTGTTGATTTCCCACGAACCGGAGTTTTACCGCGACGTCGTTACGGAGACATGGAACTGCGAATCTTGGTCGACGAAGATGCTGTAGGGCTCGTCTAGCAATCTATGGATAAGGTGCTTGCCACCGCTAAACTATTACTAAAAATGTCCTATGTTAATTCATAGGGCATTTTTTGTTTGTGGGCGGCCGATCCAACTTAGCTTTATGGCCTCTTTGCACGATTATCCCGTTTAATCAGGCGTAAGGAGTCAGAGAAATAGAAAGACAGGAAGATAGAATAACAGACAAATAGAAAGACAAAGAAAGAGAAAGACGGAAAGACAGTTTCTGAGAAGAAATTATATGGAAAAGCAATATGTCATAAGCTTTGGACTGCTTGAAGCAAGCAGAATTAATCAGAGCGCAGGGCAAAGCAGAACAGAAAAGAGCAGAACAGGGCAGAACAGGGCAGAACAGGGCAGAACAGGGCAGAACAGGGCAGAACAGGGCAGAACAGGGCAGAACAGGGCAGAACAGAGCAGAGCAGAACAGGGAAAGCTGAGCAGAACAGAGCAAACCCGAGAAGAGGTGAGCAGGGCAAGCAGGTAAGCACAGAGAAGAACCAGGCATAGCAGGCCTGCGTCTCAAGCTGCAGCCGCAAGAGGTGGATTCGGTTGGCGAGCGATTAACTGGCGGTAAGAGATCGTCCGAATTGCCATGCACATGCGCAGCAACGTAGGACTAATCGGTTCTACAGACCCGGACAGGCGAAGACGGCGTCGTACCGTATATTCGTTGAAATACGCTTGCAAATGCTTTGTTCCCAAGGCGATATAGGTGCTCTTCAGTGAATTCCACGCCTCTCTTACCACCTTTCGCAAGGGGAAATAAAGCCGAAAGACCAGGGGGGACGCCTGTACGCTCGATGTATGGACGTCAACATGCTCAGTGATAAATGCGTCGAGGTCGTGACGGCTTGCTCTTGTTCCGTCTCCTCTCTTTAGGGACAAGAGGCGGATCTTCACATGTTCAGGCTCACCTGACTCCGTTACCGTGCATCCGGCTATGACTGTCGCTGCTTTTGGATGAGGAAACTGATTACAACGGATAGGATCTCCGCCGTATTGATCTCTGTTCACCTTCACATCTCCGCTCAAAAGCTCCCGGGCGTCGAATTCTCCAAGGGTATAGCGAATTTTGTGCAGCATTAACCAGGCCGTCTTGTAGGTAACCCGAATCACCTGGCTCAATCTCATCGCCGAAATTCCGTCGGGCAGCAGAAATAATTCTAAGGCGTGAAACCACTTCAACAGAGGCAGATGCGTTCCTTCAAAAATCGTACCAACTAAAGGCGATGTTTGATGCGCGCATCTTCCACACTCGAACAAGGGAATCCGCCGTATGGTCAGGCGGGTACATCGGGTGTAAGCACAGCGCGGGCAAACGAAACCGTTTGGCCATTTCAATGCGATTACCGCTTCCATACAGGTCTGCTCACTGTGATAACGACTATTGAGAAGTTGAAGATCCGTTTCCGCAATAAACTCCATGACGCCTACCACCTTTGAATAAATGCCGTACATACGTTCGTATATTTCTATCATAGCAAACATATGTTCTTAAATCAAGATGAAGATTTTCCAAATCTGAACTGTCATTACATACCTGAATGAACGGGATAATGGTGAAAAGACGCTAGAAGGGCAAGCGGGAAAGGGAGAGGAAAGGAGAAAGGAGAAAGGAGAAAGGAGAAAGGAGAAAGGAGAAAGGAAGTAGCTATGACTCTGTCATTCATTGCCGCCAAATCAGTTGTTGGTTATAATAGTTGGGTAGATTATTTAGAAAGTGGGAAGAGTATGGGCCGCAAATGGAATAATATTAAAGAGAAGAAGGCTTCGAAAGACGCCAACACCAGTCGAATCTACGCGAAATTCGGCGTCGAAATTTATGTTGCCGCCAAGAAAGGCGAGCCGGATCCGGAATCGAACCGCGCCTTGAAAGTCGTTCTGGAACGGGCAAAAACGTACAATGTACCCAAAGCGATCATTGACCGTGCCCTCGACAAGGCGAAGGGCAGTTCGGATGAAGTATATCAAGAGCTGCGTTATGAAGGCTTCGGCCCTAACGGCTCCATGGTGATTGTAGATACATTGACGAATAACGTAAACCGTACCGCACCGGAAGTACGCTCCGCATTCAATAAGAACGGCGGAAACATGGGCGTAAGCGGATCGGTTTCTTATATGTTTGACGCAACCGCGGTCATCGGGATGGAAGATAAAACCATCGATGAAGTGTTTGAAATCCTGATGGAAGCCGATCTTGAAGTTCGTGATATTGTTGAAGAGGACGAGTCCGTGATCGTTTACGCAGAGCCGGATCAATTCCATGCCGTTCAGGAAGCGCTCAAAAACGCTGGAATTACGGAGTTTACGGTTGCCGAGTTGACGATGCTAGCGCAAAACTACGTAACGCTACCAGCGGAAACCGAAGCGCAGTTTGAGAAATTAATCGACGCTTTGGAGGACTTAGAAGACGTGCAGCAGGTGTATCATAACGTGGAATTTGCTGAGTAATTCCTCTGCTGAGGCAATATTGAAACGGGCTGATAAGAAGAACTCTTCTTTCAGCCTTTTTTTGCGCCCAACGACATAATTTACATTAATGCTTAGGAAGTAGCCAGGAAGGGGCTTATTATGACAAGCTGGAATTTGGCCGGACTGCGGACGAAACAAGCCTTGTCCCGTTATTCGACCTATGAAATCGGCGGGGAGGCCCGCTTTGTTGGAACGCCTCGATCACAAGATCAATTGCGAGAATTGCTTGAGCTGGCGTATCGTCGGGGGATCTCGCCGATTTTTTTCGGCGGGGGTTCAAATATGCTGTTTCCCGATCGGCCCGACCCGGATACTTTATTTCTTACGACCCGGGAGATGGTAGATTATAAGCTTGAAGGAGATCGGTTGTACGTTTCGGCGGGGTTGCCGATGTCCATGCTAGCCGTAATCGGATATGGCCTGGGGATCGTTGATTTTGATTTTACCTTTTTGCTACCGGGAACGGTCGGCGGTGGGATTTATATGAATGCCAAGTACTTTGATCGCCATATCAGCGATACATTGATCAATGTTCATTATATCGACTTGCAACAGCCGAGCGGGGTGCAAACCCTAAGCCGAGAGGCTTGCGGATTCGGGTATAAACAGTCCGTGTTCCAAGACAACTCCAGCAATTGGTTGATCGTCGGGGCTGAGTTTAAGCTAAGCTCGACTAACAGGAAAGCCGTGTCGTTGTTAGCAATACCGGAATTGGTTGCTCTACAGGAAGGGAAGCTGCCACCTAACCGGTTACCCGAATTTGCTTCGCATTTCATCGGTTGGATGGAAGCTAAGGAAGGCGAGAGGGCAGAGGACTCCGATTTGATTCCGATGCGAAAGATTGTTCAGGATCGCGTAGGGAAAATGCATTTTGCCTATCCTTCCTGCGGATCGGTGTTCAAAAACGATTATTCCGTTGGCGAACCAATCGGCAAACTGGCGGATCGTCTTCAATTGAGAGGTGTCCAACGGGGAAATGCTCGAATCTCGCCCGTTCACGGCAACGTGATACAAAATCTAGGAGGGGCGAATGCGGCAGATGTGATCGAGTTGATCACCCACGTACAGGACGCCTTTGATCGCCATTATGGTTTTGTTCCCGAACCGGAAGTAGTGATCATCGAAGGGAGAGCGTCATCGCTCCAGCGATGAAAACTGAAAGCCCGTCTACGGCACTGCCGGGGCGGGCCTATTTTTATAAGGGGACGGCAACCGGAATTTGCCGGGTACAACCCAATTTTCGAGAGATCTCGTTGGCTGCTTGCTGCACGTCCTTCACAAGTTCGGCGATGCGCCCCTCCTCGAATTGGACCTCTAGCCCGGCAGCGCTGAGTGCAGCGATGATTTGACCGGTGTGGTCGAAGATCGGTGCGCTGAGTTCGGCGGTGTAGTTCTCCAACTCGGAACGGCTAAAGCTGTAACCTTCCTGACGCGAACGGTCCAGGATTTGGCGCAGCTTCGTTTTGTCGGTAATTGTTCCCGTCGCGATGGGCTGTAGTTCAGTGGCAGCCAAGTACTCCTCGCGCTCAGCCTCTGGCATAAAAGCTAAGATAATGCGTGATGATGCGCCGGCATACAAAGGGGCTTTCCGACCGATTTTGGTAAACAGCCGGACCGGGTGATCCGTATCCAGCTTCTCAATATAAATGCATTCGTCGCCATCGCGTAACACCAGATGGATGGCTTCCTGAATCTCGTCTCGCAGCTGCTGCATGACCGGTAGGGCGACATGACGGATGTCCAAACGTTCTGCAACCAGATTACCGTATTGAAGAAAGAGCAACCCTAATGAGTAAGAGCCTTCCGTATCCTTTTTTAAGAAGCCCATTTCTTCTAAAGATCCGATCATGCGGAGAACCGAGGTTTTGGGAATCCCCGATAATTTGGCCATCTCGCTGATATTCAGTTTCGGGTAGGTCAGAAATAATTGGAGTAGATCCATGGATCGGACTACGGTTTTGTTCTTGTGTTTATGGATGGTTTGCACGTTATGCCTCCTGCATGGCCTCTAGTTCATTCTGTATTAGTATACAACGTATGGAAGAAAGTTGAAAACCGGTAAACGGTTACGGAAATTTATGCTTGATTTTTGTCTAATTCCGACTATAATGATCGTATATATTGGCATTCGAAATTCGGTAATTACGAACCGAAATTCGGAACATCATCATAAATCTATATTTTAGAAACTTTAAATGAAAAAATCTTGATTTTTATGGAATTCTAACTAACAATGATTTTATGAACGTGAATTCGTAATTCGGGTTTAATAGTCCGAAATTCGGATCGGAGGATGAAAATGACTTACTCGCCGTCACTCGCAGATATTCCCATCACCCCACTCGGAGATTCGGCGCTGATTGTCAAGTTCGGTGATTCGATTCAAAAAGACACACACCACAAAGTCAGACAGTTGGCAGAACATCTGGACCGGCAGCCTTTTAACTGGATGGTCGAGGTGGTTCCGACATTTACATCGGTGACAATTTACTACGATACGATGAAGCTGCTTGCAGAAAGCGTGAAACAGGGGGGTGACATTCAAGCCGAGAGCCCGTTCAAGCTGGCTGCGGAAAGCGTGTTTCAGTTGCTTCAAACACTGCGGGACGTTAATGCATCATCAGCCAGAACCGTTGAAATTCCTGTTTGTTACGGTGGGGACTTCGGGCCGGATTTAGAAACGGTGGCCTCCCGAAACGGACTCACGCCGCAAGAAGTGATCGACATCCATGGTTCAGCGGATTATCTGGTTTATATGCTTGGGTTTGCTCCTGGCTTTGCTTACTTAGGAGGGATGTCTGTGCGCATCGCGACCCCGCGGCGGGAAACTCCTCGTATATCAATTCCGGCCGGAACCGTCGGAATAGCCGGGGATCAGACTGGGGTCTACCCGATTGACACCCCGGGGGGCTGGCAATTAATCGGTAAAACTCCAATCGAGTTATTCAAGCCGCAGCAAATGCCGCCTACCTTGTTGCAAGCCGGTGATATTGTCCGCTTCTATCCGATCACCCGTGAACAATTCGAGTCATGGGAGGAGACTGTACGATGAGCCTCTTGATTGAAAAACCCGGCTTGTTGACCACGGTTCAGGATCTCGGCAGGTTTGGCGTTCAAAAGTACGGCGTGATTGTGAGCGGAGCGATGGATGCCTTCGCATTACGGATTGCGAATTTACTGGTCGGTAATGCGGAAGGAGAGGCAGGGCTTGAAATAACGTTGCTGGGCCCGGTGATCCGTTTTGAGCGAACCACCCTGATCTCACTTTGCGGCGGCGATTTATCGCCTGAATTGAACGGGGTTCCTATTCCCTTATGGAGAACGGTACTGGCGCCGAAGGGCAGTGTGCTGGCATTTGGCCCCATGAAATTGGGCTGTCGGGCTTACCTAGCGGTTGGGGGCGGCGTTGATGTTCCAGCTCGCATGAATAGCCGTTCAACCTATTTGCGGGCAGGCATCGGGGGGTATGAGGGACGGGCACTTGCGGTAGGTGACCGGCTGTCGCTGGGCGAAATGACTCCGCAGGGATCCCAAATACTCGGCTTGCTCGCCAGGGAGGCGAGCAAAGAAACCGGTGCCGTCAGCCGTTGGGCCGTATTTCCGGAGATGCTCCCGAAATATGCAGCAAATCCCATCGTGCAGCTGATTCCTGGGGAAGAATACGAGTTGTTTCAAGAACAAAGCCAACACGATTTATGGCAGGAGGAATTTGCGGTTTTACCGCAGTCCGACCGGATGGGTTACCGTTTCAAAGGCCGAGAATTGCAGTTGAATCATTCGAAAGAGATGATTTCTTCGGCCGTGACAATGGGAACTGTACAGGTACCGCCTGACGGGAACCCGATTATTTTGATGGCGGATCGCCAAACAACCGGAGGATATCCTAAAATCGGGCAAGTTGCGAGCGTGGATTTACCGTTACTAGCCCAAGCCAGCTTAGGGGCACGCGTGCGATTTCAGAAGGTCACTCTGCAAGAGGCACAGCGGCAATGGATTGAGCGGGAGACCGCGATCCAAACGCTGCGAGAGGGTCTGGAGCAACTGGAGACATCCTACCGCTAATTCTGATCGATATTTGATGGGGCGACCTGGACCGGCATGCATAAACAGACAGCAGGAATGGAAAATTCAGTATGGAGGAAATCAACTATGGAGAACAAAACCCATCCCAAACTCGAAATTCGGGATTTGCGTGTGGAGTACGAGTCCAAGGGTCAGCACACCGTCGCATTGGAAGATGTTCAGCTCAAGGTGGAAGATGGCGAGTTTGTATCCGTTGTTGGCCCAAGCGGATGCGGCAAGTCGACCTTGCTGAAGGTGGTGTCCGGGCTGCTTAAGCCGGCTGCCGGCGGAGCCTATCTGGATGGCCAAGAAATCCAAGGTGTGCCAAGCCAAGTCGGAATGGTGTTTCAGAACGATGCGTTGCTCCCTTGGAAAAGCGTCATCGACAATGTCCGGCTCCCGTTGGAGATCAAAAGCCTTTCCAAGAACGAGCAATTGACCGAAGCCAACCGACTGCTGAAAATGGTCGGACTCGAAGGCTTCGGCGCATACCATCCGAAGGAGTTGTCAGGCGGGATGCGCAAGCGGGTCGCATTGGCACGAACCTTCGCTTATGACCCAGAGATTTACTTAATGGACGAGCCATTTGGACCGCTGGACGCGCAGACCCGGGTAAAAATCGGTGAACAGTTCTTGCAGCTATGGGAAAATGTCGGAAAAAGCGTGTTATTCATCACCCACGACATCGAAGAGGCGATTGCACTATCTGACCGGGTTATCGTCATGACCTCCCGGCCGGGACGAATCAAAGCGGAATTTAAAGTGAATCTGGAACGGCCGCGTCCCTTCTACGACATCCGTTTCGATCCCAAGTTCAAAGAGCTGCAGAAGGAAATCTGGGCCCAAATGTCAGACGGGGAATAGAGAGGAGGAATCATCATGGCAACTAAAACTATAGATTCATCGGCAAGCTCTCCTTCCCCCAAGGCAGGGCGCGGGAATCGCAGCGCAGCGGTGTGGATCGGCAGATTGGTCGTATTTATCGTCATTATCGGATTATGGGAGCTGCTTTCAGGGACGGCGTTTAATTCCTTTTGGCTGAGCAAGCCGTCATTGATCCTGGCGCGAATTATTGAAATGACCGCAAATGGGGACCTATGGTTTCACATGAGCATTACCCTGCAGGAGTCCATCGTTGGGCTTCTGATCGGGATGATCGGAGGGACGTTGCTCGGGATTCTGCTTGCATTCAGCGGGATTTTTCAAAAATGGGTCTACCCTTACATCATGGCTTTGTACAGCTTGCCGCGGGTATCCCTTGCCCCTTTGTTCATCGTCTGGTTCGGAATCGGAATGACATCGAAGATCCTCATGGTTGTAGCGATGGTTATCTTCGTCGCATTCTACAATGCTTATGAAGGCGTGCGTAACATCGATAAAGACCTGATGGATATGATGAGCACGTTCAAAGCCAAATGGACGCATAAGCTCCGTTGGGTGGTGTTGCCGTCAATAACGGTCTGGATTCTGACAAGCTTGCGGCTGAATATCGGAATGGCCCTGATTGGGTCTGTAATCGCCGAATTGGTGGGCTCCAATCGAGGGCTTGGTTACTACATCACGTATTCGTCCAACATGCTGGACACGACTGGCATTTTTACAGGCTTGTGCCTCATCATGATCATTGCTGTCGTGTTAGAACAGATCATCGTGCAAGTTGAACGGCGACTGCTGAAATACCGGTAGGACTTAAGCTTCAAAAAATATAGAAGGCCAACTATTCAAGGAGGGGAATCTGATGAAAAAAACAAAAATGTTATTCGCTACGCTGCTGGTGCTGACAATCGCTTTGCTCAGCGCTTGCGGTAACAACAACGCTGCCGCACCATCGGAAAATAACGGAGGTGCCGGTAACGCGGCAACGGGAACGAATGGAGGAGAAGGCAACGCAAATCAACCGGAAAACGTGAAGATCCGCGTCGGTTTGGTCGGTGGCGGCATGACGCCAATCATCGCGCAAATCGGGATTAACGACGGCTCCTATGAGAAGGCAGGCATCACCATCGAAAAACAAAGTTTTACCTCTGGCGCCGATATGGTGCAAGCTTTGGTTGGCGGCAGCCTGGATATCGTCTTGGGCTCTTACGAGCATGTGTTGAGACAGCAAAAGAACGGTCTAGGTGTTAAAGCCTACGGCGAAATTTACAATGGCGTCGGCTATTCGCTAGTCGTGAAGAAGGACGCCCCATTCCAGTCACTTGAAGATCTGAAAGGAAAGACGCTTGCTGTAACCAAAGTGGGCAGCTTGTCCGACACGGGTCTTCGAGAAGGGCTGAAGACCGTTAACATTGACGGAGACAAAGACGTGCAAATCATCAACGGCGGCAGCGGAGCTACGATGCTGGCAGCCATCGAAAGCGGCAAGGCCGCAGGCGGCATGGTCTCGGAGCCAACGATTTCTCAAATGGTTGCAACCGGCAACTACCGTGTGTTGTATGATCCGCCGTACGATTTTGCCGGAATTACCGTCATGGCCAAAACGGATTGGGTCGACAAAAATCAAGATGCGATGAAACGGTTCCTTCAGGTCAGCAATGAAGTGAATGAACGCGTGCAGAAGGATCAGGCATCTGCGGTAGAAGCGATGCTGAAGGAGTTTGACCAGATCCCGGCCGACGTCATGGAGACTGCGGTGAAAAATCAACTGGCTAAAGTACCGGCAGGGCTGAAGGTATCTGAGGAAGGCGCGAAAAACGTCTCGAATACCCAAATCGAGGCGGGCGTCATCGAGAAGGAGATTCCGTTCGCCGATACAGTAGACCTCTCGCTGCTTCCTTAAGACATCATTCAAATCGGGTGAATTTGCGCGGATTTCCGGGTGCGATTCGCCCGATTTATTTCACGACCGACGATACTACGGAAAGAAGGCGATCCTCACATGGCCAAAGATTTAAGAACTTATCTCGGACAATTAAACCAATTCGATGCAAATAGTATTAAGCTCGTAGATACGGAGGTAGATCCGCGGTTTGGGATTACCGCCTATGCAGCGGCTCTGGCGGAGAAAGGCGATTACCCCGCCCTGTTGTTTAACAAGGTGAAGGGAGCACAGATGGCGTGCATCTCCAACTTGTTAACCTCCTACGAACGCGTCGCACTCTATTTGGGATGTGAAGTTCAAGACATACCGCGGGTATACGGCGAGAAGCTGCAGCAGCCAATCGAACCGGTGGTTGTGGAGCGCGCCGCAGCCAAAGTCAAAGAGAACGTCATCGAAGAAGTGGATGTCGATCTGGCCAAACTGCCGATTCCGGTACATAACGAGATGGACGGCGGGCCGTATTTGTCGGCTGGTGTGATGATCATCCGCGACCCGGAATCCGGGCTGATTAATGCCGGGATTTATCGTCATCAGATCTTCAACGAACGTGATATGGGCGTTTGGTTCCTTGGAGCACACCATGGCGGCCTGATCTATAAGAAGTACAAAAAGCAAGGCAAACCGGCTCCAATCGCGATTGCACTTGGGCATCATCCCGGCTTCATCATGGGCGCCGTATCCCGGGTTCAAGGCATCGGGGGCGAATATGAAGCGGCCGGCGCGTTGATGGGTGAACCGCTGGAGCTCGTGCAGGCGGACACCTCCGATTTGCTCGTGCCGGCGCATGCCGAGATCATTCTCGAAGGCGAAATTTTGCCGGATAACGACCACAGCGAGGGGCCGTTCGGTGAATGGCCGGGCCATTATCTCGGCGGAGGATCGGTGCCGACCATTCGCATCAAACGCATTACATATCGGAATCACGCCATCTTCCAGGATATTGTCGCCTCCGGACGGGAGCATTTGGTTGTAGGCGGGGTACCGCGGTCGGGCAGTATTTATCAAACGGTGAAGAAGATCGTGCCGGGACTCAAAACGGTTAACGTTCCTTTTTACAGCCGGATGAATTGTTATCTATCCATTCAGAAGGAAAAGGATGCGGATGTGAAAAAAGCGGCGTTTGCGGCGCTTAACACCGAACCGGAGAATTTGCGTCATATCGTCGTCGTAGATGAGGACATCGACGTGTTTAACGGGGAAGAGGTGGCTTGGGCGATCGGCACTCGGTTTGATGCGGAACGCGATTTGCTGATCATTCCACGCTGGAACGGTCCAGGCGGGTTATTGCCGACCAACTGGGAGTACAATGCGGAAGGCAAAAACACGCCGCGCATGTCCAGCGCCGTGATTGTCGATGCTACGAAACCGGCGCCGCCGGTCGTCTTTCCGAAACGGGCGGTTGTCCCTAAGGACAAGGTGGAACTCGCAGATCTGGCCTCGCTGCGCGAGTTGAACTCGGACGAGAAAAATAACTGGCAAATCTAAAGCATGTTAGCCTCAACCGGCCGGGGACGGATCTAAGGATCTTAACATTTCCACGGGCCGCTTGAGGCTGGCTTGTTTCTTTATTTCCGTTATAATTTACGCCATGAACTATTTGTGAGAGGAGATTCAACATGAATAACGTAGTGGATTTGAACTGTGATATGGGGGAGAGCTTTGGCGCTTATCAACTGGGCAGAGACAGCGAGGTTCTGCAATTCGTGACCTCGGCAAACATCGCTTGTGGGTTTCATGCGGGTGACCCTGCGACCATGCGCAAAACCGTCAAGTTGGCCCTGGATCACGGGGTAGCCTTGGGGGCACATCCCGGCTTGCAGGATTTGGTTGGTTTTGGACGCCGCGACATGGACTTGTCTGCACAGGAGGCTTACGACATTGTGGTTTATCAAATCGGTGCGCTTTGGGGGTTCGTACACGCGCAAGGGGCGAAGCTGCAGCACGTGAAAGCGCATGGTTCCCTTTATAATATGGCGGCTCGGAACGCCGGTTTAGCTGAGGCCATTGCCGAAGCGGTCTACAAGGTTGATCCGGAATTGATTTTGTTTGGCCTTGCGGGCAGTGAGTTGATCGAAGCCGGGCAGAAAGCCGGTTTACGTACGGCCAGCGAAGTGTTCTCCGACCGTACCTATCAATCCGACGGTTTGCTTACCTCGCGCCGGCTGCCGGACGCCTTAATCACTGATGAAGAGCAATCGGTGAAGCAGGTGATCCGTATGGTCGCTGAAGGTAAAGTATTGTCGCAACAAAACGTCGATGTGGCCATTCAAGCCGATACGATTTGCATTCATGGTGATGGCGTCCATGCGGTGGAGTTTGCCGGTAAAATCCGCAGTTCATTAACCTCTGCAGGGATTACGGTGCAATCGGCAGGGATCACGTTGGGACAACAAGCATAAGTGCTAAAGGAGGAGACAACAGGATGGGACCATTGCATTTGCAAACCGATGTGCTCGTTGTCGGTTCCGGTGCAGCCGGACTGATGGCGGCGAGAGCAGCGGCTGATGAAGGCGCACGTGTGATTTTGACCGATAAGAGCTTGATTAGCCGGGGCGGGGCCACGATTTTAGCCCAGATGACCGTGGCTGTTGCATTAGGCGAAGCAGAAGAGGATAACCCGGAGGTCCACTTCGAGGACACAATGAAAGGGAGCCGGGGATTGGCGGATCCGAACATCGTCCGCGCCGTCGTGGAACGGGGGCCGGAAGTGATCCTTGAAGCGGAAGGCTATGGCGTGAAATGGGCCCGGACGCCGGACGGTAAACGTTCGCAGGCTTTTGCTCCGGGGCATTCCAAGGCCCGCTGCGTGTATGTGGATATTTTGAATACGGGCGGCGCTACAGCAGCCGGATTAAAGAAAGCGATCTGGAAGGACGAGAAAATCCAGCGCCTCAAAAACGTGATGATCACGAAAGTCGTAGTCGAGGAAGGACGTGCGGTTGGCGCGATCGGCTTCGAGATGGAGGAGTATCGTCCCATCAGTATTGCCGCTTCGTCGGTTATTTTAGCTACGGGCGGATTGACGGAGGTCTATGAGCGGAACAGCGCGTCCGCGAACATGACCGGTGACGGATTTGTGCTGGCGGCCGAGGCGGGAGCCGAGGTGCGTGACATGGAGATGGTGCAGTTCTTTCCGATCGCTCATCTGTTTCCGCCGCTCGTCGGCATCGATCCGATTATGTGGGATCCGTTCCGCTATAAGCTGGGCGGGCGTTTGCTGAACGGGCAGATGGAAGAATTCATGGACAAGTACAACGGGGAAGTCGCCGGCAAGTATACGGCGGCACGCGACCAAACGACGCTGGCGATCTTCCGCGAGGTGGAAGCTGGCCGGGGGACGCCGCATGGCGGGGCATACCTCGACTTCACGATGGTGCCAGAGGACAAGCTGAAGGAAGCGTTTGGCCCGGTCATCGATATTTTGCGAAACCAGGGCGTCGATTTGACCAAAGATATGGTGGAAGTCGCACCAATGGCCCACTTCATGCTCGGCGGAGTTCGTGTAGATGAAGCGATGCACACGCGGGTGCCGGGATTGCTGGCGTCGGGCGAGCTGATCTACGGGATGCATGGCGCGAATCGCCTCTCTGGGAATGCCATCACGGAGGCGCTGGTAACGGGACGCATTGCCGGCGAAACGGCTGCGCGGGAAAAACGCGAGGTGCTGGATGAGGAAGTCGTGCGCCGAGCATTCAACCGGGAGATGGAGCGCTTGACGCAATTTTGGCACCCCGTACCGGTGGATCGGGATACCGCTTCGCTTCAAACGTTTAAGCGTAAGCTGCAACAGATCATGTGGAAAGGCGCCGGCCCGCTGCGTGCCGAAAGTGGCCTGAAGGAAGCTCTGGAGGATCTTCGCGCACTGCGTGAGGAGCTTGACAGCATTTCATTAGCGAAACAGGACAAATTTACTTTGTCTTTGTTCGAGAAGCTGGAAGCCGCCAATATGCTGAAGGTCAGCGAGGCGATTGTGCTTGGCGCACTGGAGAGGAAGGAGACGCGTGGCGCTCATGTGCGGCTGGACCATGACGATACCCTTACTCAGCCGTCCAGCTATAGTTATGTCTTGAATGAGGCGGGGGAATGGGAAATATCCGAAATTCAACTGCCGGTTGGCGTGTAAGTTGAACGAACGCGATCAGACGTGTTAGGAAGTCAAGTAAGTCAGGTAAGTCTGGCAAGTCGGTAACAGATGAAGGGAGACAGTTCACATGGCAGTTGTTACTTTAAACGTAGTCCGCGGCGATGCCGAAAGCGGTGCTTCCCTGGAGAAATTCGAGGTTCCGTTCCGAGACGGCATGAGCGTGCTGGATGCGATATTTTGGATCCGGGAGCATAAGGACCCGTCTTTCTCGGTACGGTATTCCTGCCGTTCCGCAAACGCCTGCAAAGAATGTTCGGCGTTTGTTGACGGGAAACCCGGTTACTTGTGCAGCATTCGCGCTGTCCCGGACAGCGAGGTTAAGATTGAGCCGCTAACCGGACGGCCGTGGATCAAGGATTTGGCGACGGCGCTGGAGTAGAGGCAACTAACTTTCACATGAAGGAGGGGCAATTATGGCCTGGCACCAGCCCCGCAGTTTAGACGAAGCGCTTGAGCAGCTTCGGGAGCGCAGTCCCCGCATCGTGTGCGGGGGAACCGATTTGTTCGTGAACGCGCAGCACAAATCGTACGAGTCGGAGCAGACCGACTGGCTCGACATCCGGCGCGTGCCGGAGCTACATTTGACCCGCCGGACCGAGGCGGGTCTTGAGATCGGCGCCGCGGTGACGGCCGCCGAGATTTGGGGCAGCGACGAGTTTCGCGTCGTGCCCGCACTGCAACAAGCCGCCCGCATCGTCGGCGGCTGGCAGATCCAAAACCGCGCATCGCTTGGCGGCAATGTGGCGAACGCCTCCCCGGCAGCCGATATGGTCGTTCCGCTCGTGGCTTACCGAGCGGAAGTCCGGCTGGCCGGGGCGGACGGCACCCGCAGCGTGCCGATCGCGGACTTCATTTCCGGGCCGAAGGCGACCCAGCTTCGCGAACGCGAGTTAATCGCGTCGCTGTTCATCCCGGCCCGGATGCTCGAGGTGCCGCAGGTGTTTCTGCGGCATGATCAGCGCGCGGCAACCGACATCTCGATCGTCTCCGTCGCCTTGCTGCTGCAAGGCAACGGGAGTGAGATCGAGTGGGGGATCGCCGCGGTTGGCGCTGCCGCGCCCAAGCCCTTCGTGCTGAGCGCAGAGGAAGAGCAGCGCTGGAGTGGCGAACTCACCGCCGCCAAGCTGGATGAGCTCAGCGACTTGTATACCCGTCGCAGCTCACCGATCACCGACGTGCGCGCCAGCGCGGATTACCGCCGCGCATTGGTCGGGACCTATATTAAACGGGCCGCGAACGCTCTGCTCGCAAACGGCCTGTAACGAGGGAAGGAGCATGACGTATGACGGGGACTAAATTGACGGTAGCGATGTCCGAAAGCGACCGCACCTTACGGCTACTCAGCGGCGCCCAAACGCTGCCCGGTTTTGAAATGGACGTGCAGCAGGAGTCGATTGAAGAAATTTTTGTGAAGCAAATTTCGCAGGCCTCCTATGACGTATCCGAGCTTTCACTCGCTTCCTACCTGATCGCGAAAGGCGGCGGAGATACGCGGTTAACGGCGATTCCGGCATTTCTGTCACGGTCGTTCCGGCATAACGCGATTTATGTGCGCTCGGACAGTCCGTACACGCATCCCTCCGAGCTAAAGGGCAAGCGGTTTGGGTTCCCGGAGTTTCAAATGACGGCAGCCGTATGGGTTCGGGGCATGTTTCGGCACGAATGGGGCATTGCCAATGAGGAGATGGAATGGTTTACGTTCCGTCCGGAGCGCGTACCTGTGGACATTCCGGCGACCTTGACGGAAGGCGATATTTTTGAGGCATTAGCCGAAGGTAAGGTGGATGCGATTATGACGGCTCGTCGGCCTCCGGCCAAGCTGTTCCCTGCTTCGGGCGAAGGCGGCGTGTTGCGCCGGTTGTTCCCCGATGTCTGGAACGTGGAGCGGGAGTATTACGGGCGCACGGGGATTTTTCCAATCATGCACTTGGTTTCACTGAAGGCGGAGACGGTCCAGCAATTCCCCAAGCTGCCTAAGCAGATGTACGAGCTCATGCGAGAGATCAAGGACGAAGGGATCGCCGGGTTGCTGGAGACGATTCGCAACGCAACCTCCAATCCTTTCGTTTGGGAATCCGCCGAGCAATCGGCCAAGCTGATGAATGGCGATATGTGGCCTTATGGTGTTGCCGCCAACTGGGCGCAAATCGAGACGTTTGTGACCTATCTGCAGGAAGACGGCCTGCTTGACCGCAGCTTCACACCGAAGCCGCAAGAGGTCTTCCATTCCTCCGTACAAAACACATAAGCTTAGCAAGGAAAGAAGGTGCTGCCAGATGAACGGCGGACTTAACCATAACCCTAGCATGACGTTAACAATCAATGGCGAGGACGTGACCTGGAACGGCGAAGCGACAGCTAGCCTGGCGGACGTAATCCGCGAAGGACAAGGTCTGACGGGGACGAAAATCGGCTGCCGGACCGGCGAATGCGGGGCCTGTACAGTGCTGCTTGACGGCCAGCCGGTGGTCTCCTGTCTGGTGCCGGCCGCTTCCGCCCAAGGACAAACAATCGAAACGATCGAGGGCTTGGCCCGGCATGCTGAATTTCGAGAGCTGGAGCAGGCGATGCAGGAGTACGGCGGCGTGCAATGCGGCTTCTGTACCCCGGGGGTCATGATGACGACTTGGGCCTGGCTGCAAAATCCCGCTTTGTTCGGCGGCGACATTGGAGCGGCGCTGAAGAACAACCTGTGCCGGTGTACCGGGTACCGCGGCATCATCGAAGCGGCGGAGCACGTCCTGGCCTCGAAAGGAGCCGTGCGATGACGACGAACCGCATGCAGCAGCCAAGCAAATCGACGGACGCCAAGGTCATGAATCCGGCCGATCCGAACCCGTCGGGCAAGCAGGTCAATCCGGCGTTAAAGCAAAAGCCGCTGGATCTGAAATCGAAGATGGAAGGGCAAACCCGTTATCTTCACGACATGAATTTTCCCGGTCAGCTGATCGGCGCGATTTACCGCAGTCCTTATGCGCATGCGCGAATCAAGCGGATTAACGTGGAGAAAGCGCGTCAGGTCGAAGGCGTCCATGCCGTCATTACGGGGGACGATGTGCCGAACCACAAGTATGGCCCGACCAAATTCAAAGATTGGAACATTCTTGCGAAGGATCGGGTGCTCTTCATCGGGGATGAAATTGCCGCGGTTGCCGCGGAAACGAGGGAAGCGGCCGAACAGGCGCTGGCGTTGATTGAGGTCGAGTTAGAACCGCTTGAGGGCGTCTTCGATCCGGAGGATGCGATGGCTTCAGGAGCGCCGCAGATCCATGAGGATGTGGAACTGAACCGGCCCATGAAGGTGGACGTTGCGCGCGGCGACTTAGAGGAAGGCAAGAAGAAAGCGACGATCGTCAAAGGTGGACGTTACGTGTCCAACCGGATTTATCAAGGGCATCTGGAGCCGGTCGGAGCGATTGCGTTTTGGTCGGAGGAGGAGGGCATCACCATTTGGGCGCCTTCTCATATTCCGTACCGGGCGCGGGAAGCGTATGCCGCCGGGTTTGGCTTGCCGGAGGATAAGGTGCGGATCATCGTTCCGCCGATTGGGGGGTCTTTTGGCGCGAAATACGTCCTGAAGGTCCATGTCATCGCTGCGGCGCTGGCCATGGTGACAGGACGGCATGTGAAGATCATTTTGGACCGCCATGAAGATATGATTACCGCCCATCCCCGTGTACCGCTGACCTTCGACATTGAGATTGGCGCAGATGCGGAAGGAAACTTCGTATACAAAGACCTGACGGTGTACGCGGATGCGGGAGCTCGGGTCTATTGGAGTCCCAATGTAATCGCAACCGCCTGTACCCGGGCTGACAACATCTATCATTTCCACAACGTGAAGTCGACGGGGTATCTGGTCTACACGAACAACAGTCCAACCACGTGCATGCGCGGGTTCGGCAATGCAGAGATGTTGTTCGCGGTGGAGAGCGTCATTGATGAAATCGCGCTGGAGCTGGGGATGGACCCGGCCGAGCTGCGTCTCAAGAACATCGTCCACTCCGGAGATACGACGCTGCACGGTTATCGTCTGGATACCTGTAATTTGGATGAATGTATCGAAAAGGTCAAGGAGCTGTCCGGCTGGAATCGGCGGAAGGAGCTGCCGCCTTACCGGGGGCTGGGCCTCGCGGTGGCCAATCACGTCTCGGGCTTCCGCGCCATCGACCCGCGCTTTGACGGCTCGACGGCAGTGATTCGCATCAAACCGGGCGGATTCGTCGAGGTGGAAACCGGCGAAATTGAGCTTGGCCAAGGGATGACAATGACTTATGCCCGAATTGCCAGCCGTGTGCTGGGTATTCCGGAAGACGAGATTTTGGTGAAGTCCGGTGATACGGGACGGTATCCGTTTGGCATCGGGACGCTAGCGTCACGCAGTACGGTGATGGGCGGGAACGCGGTGCAAAAAGCGGCGGAATCCTTGCTGCGTGAAATTCAACAGCTGGGGGTTCAGACGCTCGGCGAAGGAGCGGTGTTTGAGGAAGGTGTCGTGAAGCACGACGGCAAGACGTATTCGCTTGGGGATGTCGTCGATTGGTTCCGAGCCCGCCATGCCGGGGAGGAGCTGACCGTCAAGGAAACCTATGTACCGGATACCGAGCTGCCGGACGCTACTTATTTCGGGCACCCATCGCCTAACTACCCGTTTGCCGCTCATGTAGCCGAGGTCGAAGTGGATCCGGACACGGGTCGCACAAAAGTGGTCGGTTATTGGGCGGTACATGACTCGGGAACCATCCTTCACGAGACGATGGCCAAAAGCCAGGTATTGGGTGCTGTAGCTCAAGGGATCGGTTGGGTGACGATGGAGGACCTGATCGTACAGGAAGGCAAGGTGATGAATCCGTCGATGATGGATTATCGGATGCCGGGAGCTAAGGATATGCCCGATGTGCAGGTACATTTCGTACAGGAAGCGGATCCCCATGGTCCGTTTGGCGCCAAATCGCTAGGCGAGGTGGCCCTGGACCCTGTTCCGGGCGCGATCGCCAACGCCATCGCCCATGCGACGGGACGGCGCGGCCAGGTGCTGCCGATGTCGGCGGAGCGGGTCTGGATGTCGCTGCAATCGTAAGGTTAGAGTTTACTGGAGGAAATGTTGTAATAAGTACAACATTTTTAGGCGAGAAACCCGTGCAGAGGGAATAATGCTGCAGAAACTGTAACAAATTTGAGCTTGTTTCTCGAAAATCACGGAATTTGTTGCACTATAGTCAGCATTTGCGCCAGGGGGTTACTTCACCCATCGAAAATGTTGACCTTTATGCAACTTTATTGCCTCTATGAAGAAGGCCGATTCTGAAGCGGAACAACGGAAAAGAACGAAGACAGGAGATGACGAGATCATGGAGGAGCTAAGCCGTGAGCTGAAAGCGTGCCAATCGGAGAGCCGGGCTTGCGTCGTCGCTACCATCATCGATGTGGAAGGCTCGGCCTACCGCCGGGAGGGTGCGCGCTGCCTCATTCATGCCGACGGCGAGGTGACGGGCATCCTAAGCGGCGGATGCATCGAAGAAGACCTGCGCGAACATGCGCAGGAGGTGCTTCGGACGCTCCGTCCGCGCAAGCTGTTCTACGACTTCCGCATCGGAGAAGACGAGGTATGGGGGATCGGCCTTGGGTGCAACGGGGCGATCACGGTGTGGCTTGAGCCGTTTGATCCGGTCCGTTCGCCGGACGCGGCGGACCGGATCCTCGGCGATTTGCGGCAGCGCGTGGAGACGCGTGAGCCGTACGTGGCGGCGACGGTGATCGGTTCCTCCGATCCCGCCGCCGTGCCGCCGGGCGCGCGTCGTACGCTCGACGCCGCGGCGGAGGAAGCCGGCCTGCTGGGCGCGGGCCGGCGGGCCGGGCTGGTGCGACGCACCGAGGGCAGCACGCAGCTGGAGCTGCTGCTGGAACGGGTCGCAGCGCGCCCGGAGCTGGTCATCGTCGGCGTCGGCGACGATGCGCGCTTGCTCTGCAGCCTGGCTCGCCGGCTGCAGTGGCGGGTGACCGTCGCGTACCATGCGACGGACAAGGCGACGCGGGAGCGGTTTCCCGCAGCGGACGAGCTGCGGATCATCCCGCGTTATGCGTTCGAGCAAGTCGACGTGAAGGGTAAATACGTCGTCGTCATGTCGCATAATCTCGATCTGGACCGGGAGGCGGTCCACCGGATGTTAACGCCGGAGACCGCTTATCTCGGCCTGGTCGGTTCTCGTTACCGGTTGGAGAAGATCCTGGAACCGAATCCGATTGGGGACGGTTCGGACGGCAGGATAGCTCCCCAGTTGCTGGAGAAGTTATATTCCCCAGTAGGCCTGGATATCGGCGCGGAAACGCCCGAAGAGATTGCGATGAGCATCCTGGCGGAAATGACTGCCGTCAAAAACGGCCGCAACGGGGGATTTCTACGCGATCGTCAGGTAGCCGGAAGCGGAGCTCGAACCTCAACCGAACCCACATCTCAGCCTTCGTTCCTTGACGAGCCGATCTTCCCGGAGTCATGCCGTGTATGAGCATCCCGCAGAAAGAAGGGACATTTGGGCGCTGATTCTGGCCGGTGGCGCTTCCCGGCGGATGGGGCAACCTAAACTGTTGCTCCCGGCTCCGCAGGGAAGTTTGTTAAAGCAAACGATCCATCAGGCGCTAGCGGCCGGGAATGTCCGGGTGGCCGTCATTGCGCCCGAGAGCGGACCGCTTCGACGCGAGCATACTGAAGGTCTGCCTATTGAGTGGCTGACGACTGCGCTTGCCGAGCGGGGACTGGGCGCAACACTGGCGGCTGGAGTCCGGCAACTGGAAGAACACCACACGCCGGCAGCGGTTATGATCCTGCTGGGAGATCAGCCGGAGATCTCGCCGGAGGCCATCCGGCAGGTGACTGATGCGTTCACCCAAATCGGGGCCGGGATCGTTCAATCGCGTTATGACGATCGTCCGGCACATCCCGTATTATTTACTGCAGAGTTGTTCTCCGAATTAATGGCGTTGGACGGTGACGCTGGCGCCAAGGAACTGCTGCACCTATATCAGGATCACCTTTACAGTGTGAGGATTCCTGGCATGGCGCCTCAGGATATCGACACCCCGGAAGAGTACGAGCGGTACCGGTTAAAGGTTTTTCCCCAAAGTTGACTTTGAGGAAGAGACACGGTATCCTAAGGCCAACCACGCATGAGGGGGACGGGACATGCCGCTGAAATACCGTATCAATTCGGAACGAGTACAGATCCGTGAGACAGCTAACGAAGGAGACGTGGAGTTCGAGCTGACATTTCTTCAGGAGGAACCGCTATTATCTAGCATGCGGGAAGTGCAGAAACGGTTCGAGGACAACGATGTCTATACCGATGTCTTGTTTTACTTGAATCAGGATCAGGAACGTCAATATAAGATCATCGTACGTAATGATTTTTATGAGGATTTCCTGCTTGCGTTATTGAAATATCGAATCCTGGAAGGACTTGAGTGGACCGAATAAAAATAAATCCGTACGGGCGTCATCCTACACCTGTACGGATTTTTCTCATTTATTACGTGGATCGGACCTGCTCGCGTCGCACCGCCCGCCGTGCGGACCAAAACCGCCAGCCTGTCAGGAGCGCGGCGACTAGACAGATGGAAGCGGAAGTCATAAACACGACATGCATCCCGGTTAGAAATAAATCGGGGCGATCCGGCACCAATCCGGTCACCCGGCGTCCCGCGTGGTTGCTCATGACGCTGAACAAGGTTGTGGTCGCGACCGTAATGCCGACAACCATCCCAATATTGCGCACGAGCGAGTTGATGCTGCCGGCGATGCCCAGCTGGGTTTTCGGAATCTTCGACATCACGAGCGAGTTGTTTGGCGATTGAAACAAGCCGCTGCCGAGACCCAGCATGGCGATCCATACGCCGACCAGCCCGATGGGACTGCTGTCATGCAACCGGGCTAACCCGATCTGTGCGATAACCATGACGATCAGCCCGGCAAACGTCAGCAGCTCAGAGCCGATTTTGTCGGATAACGCGCCGCTGAGCGGCGCCACGATGACCATAACGATCGGGAATAACATCATCAGGAAACCGGCGTGTGAAGGCGAGAGATTTAAGATGCTTTGCGTATAAAAAGGCGCAATGATATTAAAACAGAAATTCGCGACAAAAACTAGGAAGCCGGTCAGGATACTTAAGCTGAACAACGGATTGCGGAACAAGGTAAGCTGGAGCATCGGGTTTTCTCTGCGTTTCTCGACCCAGAGAAACACGATAAACACGACGGTAGCGAGCACGAGCGCACTGATGATCCGAACGTCTTGATATCCGATTTGCTGCCCCAGCAGCAGGCCGGAAAATAGAGCCAGGATAAATACCGGAAACAACAGGCTGCCGGCTTTATCGATCTGTACTTTCAATTTGGTGCGGTCCGCCGGGAGCATTCTCCAGCCGATGCCAATCGCAATCAGGCCAACAGGCAGGTTGACCCAGAAAATATATTCCCAGCCTAAAGCAGAGACGATCACTCCACCCAAGCTCGGGCCGGCGATACTGCCCAGGGACACGAAGGTCCCGATAAGACCAAGCGCTTTACCCCGTTCATTGGCCGGGAAGATATCGGTGACGATTCCTTGACTGTTCGCCATTGTCATCGATGCGCCCAGCGCTTGCAGCAGCCGCGAGCCGACGAGCAGCGGTAAGCTGAAGCTGAAGCCGCACAGCAGGGAACCCACGGTAAAGATCACCATTCCCCATTTAAAAACCTTGATTTTACCAACAATATCTCCCAGCTTTCCGAAGAAAAGGATAGCCGCGCAGATCATCATCAAATACGCTGTGACGACCCATTCCGCCTGCGCCACACTCAGCTTCATCTCCTTGGAAATCACGGGCAAGGCAATGTTGACGATGCTGCCGTCGAGGGTTGACATAAAGGTAAATAAATTCAGTACGATCAGGATCAGCCAACGTTTACGCTGGATGTCCGGGTCGTCCTGATACGAAGTCATCCGAACGTCAAAACTTTTAGAAGACATGACACTACACCTCACTTATTCTAGATCCGAACCATTTTGTTGCACGAGCAACTAATTTAAGCATCATCAGTTTACTCTAATTTAGTTGCGAGCGCAACTGATATCAGGTAAAATTTGTGTAAACCAGATCATCGTAAAGAGGTGCAGGGGAATGAACAACCCTTCCGTTGGTAAATTGATTGCTTATCTTCAACGGATCAACCAAAAGGACATGGCCGCGCAGTTGAAGCCGTACGGAATCGGCGGCGGGGGGAATCACAGCTATCTGCTGACGATTTTGACAACCCCCGGGTTAAACCAGGATCAGCTGACCAGCCTGGTCAAGTTCGACAAAGCCACCACCACCCGCTGCGTCAAGCAATTGGAGGAAGCGGGTTTTATTGAGCGACAGGTGGACGAGCATGACCGCAGGTCAATTTTGTTGTATCCCACGGACAAAGGAAGGGCCTTTGAGCCTGTACTGCGGCAAATGTTAGCGGAATTTAACCGCCGGTTGACGGTTGATTTAAGCGAAGCGGAGAAACAACAGCTTGAAGGGTTGCTCATGAAAATTTACGAAAGCAAGCAAAAGGGACTCTTGGAGCATTAGGCCCTCTAGCGTTAGTGTTAGCTATTGTCCGCGAAACGATTGATGATGAAACGAAGTGATATCCCGAAACAGCGTTTTGCCGTCATCCGTTAAGGTAAAGTCATCTTTTAGAGGGAGATATAAAGCCCGGTACGGTTCGGGAACCCAGATATATTGATGGACATAGGGTGTGGCAATAAATCCGCAATGAAGCCAAAACCGAAGGCGTTCCCGGTTCATCTCCGTGTCTTCTGCTTCCGCTTCGATCAGGATGGCTTCGGCTTGAGGGTCTTGGTCGGCAAAGTCACGGATTTGCGAGAAGAAGAGGCGGCCGAGCCCTTGACCTCTAAGATCTTGACGAACTGCCATATAGTCCAGGATAAAACGTTTGACGCCTTGTCCTCCGTTGAATCCGGTGATCGCCATCGCCACCGGTTCGCCTTCTAGAAGCCCCGCATGCAAGCTCGCGATTCTCCGATCCAGCATGCTCCGCAGCACTTTCTCCGGCTTAGCCCCGTGCGGGAATGCCTCACGATAAATCGGTCCCAGCTTGTCCCAGCAAGCCCTATCCCATTCTGTTAAAGTGTTAAATGTCCATTGCATGACGTGTCCTCCGTTAGTGATTCCGTCCATCTCTATCTATTTTAACCGGTTTTTCTTCTTTCAGGACATATGTCCTTTTCAAACGGCAGAAGATATCCTTTAATAAGGTATTGATATAAAGGATCGCAGGATCCATTAAGAGGAGAGAGAGAGAATGAGGGGATTGTTGTTTGCGTTTTTGGCCGGGGCGTTCATCACCCTGCAAGGGGTAGCCAATACACGAATCAGTGCGGACATCGGCACTTGGCCGGCGGCGGCGGTGACCCAGTTTACTGGCTTTGTGGCCGCGTTGTTGATTTGGGTATTCGTCCGCGATGGAGGACTTCGAGATTTGCGACAGGTACGTCCGTTATATATCAGCGGCGGCGCTTTGGCGGCGATTATTATTTTTACCAATGTCACGGCGATTCAACAGGTTGGGGTTACTTTGACGATTTCTGCGGTATTGATCGCTCAACTATGCATGACCTTCTTGATCGACAGTTTAGGTTGGTTTGGCGTGCCGAAGCAAAAAATGCGTTTACCGCAATTTATCGGCATCGGCCTGATGATTGCAGGAGTGGTCATCCTCAAGTTTTAGTAGATGAGTGCGTACAGGAGGGGAACGAATATGAAAGACATCACGGACCCGGCTTTATTAAGGGATTATATGCAAACGTACGGACTCCGGAAGGTGTTCCCTGAGGCGCTTTTGCCTTACCTGACGCTTTACGCTTATGATCAAGGCGAACTGATCTGTACGCAGGGGGAACCCTCGCATTCGTTATACGTACTGGTCCGGGGAAAAATCAAAATCTACAACACGTCTCCGGAAGGCCGCACCCTGGTCATCTCTTTCAAAAACCCTCTGGAGGTCATTGGGGATGTCGAATACATTCGAGATGGAGACATTATCAATACCGTCGAAGCGGTGTCGCCGGTCCAGATGATCGGGGTAGAATACCGCTGGCTGCGAAAACACGGCGAGGAACATTCGCCATTGCTGAATTTTCTGCTGGAGATTATTACGAAGAAGTTCTATATGAAATCCAGTTCTCTGAGCTTTAATCTGCTATATCCGGTTGAGATCCGCCTGGCGAGTTACCTCTTGTCGGTTTCCTTTGACGAAGCGGATACCCTGTTCTTAGGGAAGCTTAGCACGGCCGATTTAGTTGATGCGGCGAATTTGATCGGCACCAGCTATCGGCATTTGAACCGGGTGCTGCAGAAATTCAAGGCTCATGGCTTGATTGAACGGAGTCGGGACGGAATTACGGTGAAAGACCGGGGTGGGCTCCATAACTTGGCCAGCCGGAATATTTACGAATAGGGGGCATTCTAGGTGCTGTTTGGAATATTGTTCGCGTTGACTGCGGGCGCGTTGGTTGGGATGCAAAACGTGTTTAATACCAAAGTGAATGAACAGACGGGAAACTGGACGACCACAACCCTTGTGTTAGGTTTAGGGTTCGCCGCTTCCTTTGGGATCGGCTTGATTGTCGAAGGTAAAGGAATGTTTACATCGCTACCTGGCATGCAAACTTGGTTTTGGTTCAGCGGATTGATTGGTGTTGGGGTTGTTACTTGCATGGTACAGGGGGTAAAATTGCTTGGACCAACCTATGCTGTAGCCATTGTGATGACTTCGGAGTTGGGGTTCGCCTTGTTATTTGATTCCCTGGGATGGTTAGGCTTGCAAAAGGTGCCGTTTACGCTCCATCAGCTGATCGGCGTACTGGTCATTGTTGGCGGGATCTTTGTGTTTAAACTGGGCGGCGGACGCGAGAGCGAGAAAGAAAACTCTGTCCGGAAGAGAGAGGCCTTGAATTAAGAGATTAATATGAGGGGGGCGTAAATGATGGAGGGAAACATCGATAAAATTGCCTGGATCTGCCTGCGTGAAGGGCGCATGTTGAATGTGCGTTCCAAAGGGAAGGAGCTGTTTTATGTTCCGGGCGGCAAGAGAGATCCCGGAGAGTCCGACCTCGAAACGCTGCAGCGGGAAATCCAAGAGGAGTTATCCGCTACCGTCAAGCCGGAGACAATTGCGTATTTTGCAACCTTTGAAGCTCAAGCCGACGGTAAACCGGAGGGTGTACTTATTCGGATGACCTGTTATTATGCCGAGGTTGAGGGAGAACTTCAACCGGACTCCGAGATCGAGGAAATGGCGTGGCTCACCTACGCGGAACGCGAGCGTACGTCGTTGATCAGTCGAATGATCTTCGATCGACTGCATGAAATGAATTTGTTGTGACGGAAGGGATGGCAACGATGATCATCAGACCTTTGCAAGCGGAGGATAACGCGGCGATCGAAGCCGTGATTCGCGATTGCTTGATCGAGTTCGGCGGGAATCGGGAAGGCTTAGCCTGGCAGGACGACAGTCTTCTCGCTCTTTCACAGTATTATGAGCCAGAGGGAAGGGCCTATTGGGTTGTGGAGCAGGACGGCCGGGTGCTTGGGGGGGCAGGGATTGCCTCTTTTGCTAATTCCGCCGAGGTATGCGAGCTGCAGAAAATGTATCTGCGGGCCGAAATCCGCGGGACAGGCATCGCGACCCGACTGCTGGAGACGTGTTTGGATTTCGCCAACCGTCACTACGAGCAATGTTATCTGGAAACGCTGCAGACGATGCAGGCGGCGAACCGGTTTTATCAGAAACATGGCTTCAGACCGCTGCAAGCGCCTCTGGGGGGTTCGGAGCATTTCGCCTGCGATGCCTGGTATATTAGGGAGTTACGACAATAACATCATCGAGTTGTTCCGAAAAAACGCCATTTGGCGTTTTTTTGTCGTTATAGGGCATTCTCCGACAGGCTAAGGGAATTCCCTGATGGGAAGCGGATGCCAAGAGTTTCATAATGGAATCAGAAGCTCGAATACCATTGATTCCCCGTCAAAGGCATTCATTTGGGCGATGAAGGAGTGAACGCTTCCATGAAACGAAGATCAGGACTTAGTTTTTTTAAGAAGCCGGAAATGATTTCGGGAAACTGGACGAAAGTCGAAGAGAAAAGCCGGGAATGGGAAAATATGTATCGCGGCCGCTGGTCGCATGATAAAGTGGTGCGGACGACGCATGGCGTGAACTGTACCGGTTCTTGCAGTTGGAAAGTGTTTGTGAAGAACGGCATTATTACTTGGGAAAACCAACAGATCGATTATCCGTCCTGCGGGCCGGACATGCCTGAGTTCGAACCCCGGGGTTGCCCGCGGGGGGCCTCGTTCTCGTGGTATGAATACAGCCCTTTGCGGGTGAAATACCCTTATATGCGCGGCCGGCTGCTGCGCTTGTGGCGCGATGCGATGACCAAACATCACGGCAATCCCCTGGAAGCCTGGGCCAGTATCGTGGAGAACCCGGAAGCCGCGCAATCGTATAAACAGGCGCGCGGCAAAGGCGGCCATGTGCGCGTCACCTGGGAAGAAGCTACGCAGCTAATCTCCGCGCAATTGCTTTATACCATTAAGAAATACGGGCCGGACCGGATTGCCGGGTTTACCCCGATTCCGGCGATGTCGATGATCAGCTACGCTTCGGGTGCCCGGTTCATCTCCTTGCTAGGCGGCGAGATGCTCAGTTTCTATGATTGGTACGCCGACCTGCCGCCGGCTTCGCCGCAAATTTGGGGCGAACAGACCGACGTGCCGGAGTCGTCCGATTGGTACAACGCCGGATATCTGATCATGTGGGGCTCCAATGTACCGCTGACGCGGACGCCGGATGCTCATTTCATGACCGAGGTTCGCTATAAAGGGACGAAGGTGGTGTCCGTAGCGCCGGACCATGCGGAGAACGTGAAATTTGCCGACAACTGGCTGGCTCCGCATCCGGGGACGGACGCCGCGGTGGCTCAAGCGATGACGCATGTCATCCTGGACGAATTTTATGTACAGCGCCAAGAACCGATGTTCTTGAACTACGCCAAACAATACACGGACATGCCGTTCCTGATTTTGCTGGATCCGCACGAAAGGAGCTATAAAGCCGGCCGGTTCTTGCGGGCAAGCGATTTGGGGCAAGCATCGGAGCATGCCGAATGGAAGCCGGTTATTTATGACGAAGCGGCGGGAGAACTGGTCGTACCGAACGGAACGATGGGCCAACGGTGGGAGAAGGACGTCAAGTGGAACCTGATCCTCGATCGAGAAGACGGAAGCCGGATCGAGCCGGCTTTGTCGGTCGAGCCGCACGGCGGGGAATGGACAGAGATTGTATTCCCTTACTTTGACGCTGACGGCAACGGTACGTTTACCCGGTCAATTCCGACCAAGACAGTTACTCTGGCCGACGGATCAACCCGTTTGGCCGCAACGGTTCACGATTTGATGCTTAGCCAATACGGGGTCAATCGTCCGGGCAGCACACATGCGGCCCAAGGGTATGATGACGTGGAGTCGCATTACACGCCAGCTTGGCAAGAGCGAATCACCGGCGTCAAAGCATCGCTTGTGGTGCAAATCGCTCGCGAGTTTGCACAGAACGCACTGGACACGGGCGGACGTTCGATGATCATCATGGGCGCCGGGATCAACCACTGGTTCAACAGCGATACGATCTACCGCTCGATCCTGAACCTGGTGATGCTAACGGCTTCGCAAGGCGTGAACGGCGGCGGCTGGGCTCACTATGTGGGGCAGGAGAAATGCCGTCCGATCGAAGGCTGGTCGACCATTGCTTTCGCTCGCGACTGGCAAGCACCGGCGCGGCTGCAAAACGCGACTTCGTTCTTCTATTTCGCCACCGACCAATGGAAATACGAAGAGATGAGTGCGGAATCGTTGAAATCGCCTACTGGCGGTGATATTCCGTACCGTCATCCGGCGGATTACAATGTACTGGCAGCTCGACTGGGCTGGTTGCCATCGTATCCGCAGTTCAACAAGAGTAGCCTAGCCTTCGCCGAAGAAGCGGCTGCTCAGGGCAAGACGGACAACGCCGAGATCATCCAGCACGCATACGAGCAAGTGGTCTCCGGTGAAACGAAATTCGCTGTAGAGGACCCCGATGCGCCGGAGAACTTCCCGCGTTCGCTGTTCGTCTGGCGCTCGAACCTGATCTCCAGCTCGGCGAAAGGTCAAGAGTTCTTCATGAAGCATTTGCTGGGGACGCATAACGGATTGTTATCCAACCCGAACGAAGAGGAGAAGCCAGAAGAAATCGTATGGCGCGATGAGGTGGAAGGTAAACTGGATCTGCTTGTAGCGCTCGACTTCCGGATGACGGCGACGCCGATGTATGCCGATATCGTTCTCCCGGCAGCAACTTGGTACGAGAAGGTCGACATTTCCTCGACCGACATGCACCCGTTCGTGCATCCGTTTAACCCGGCGATTGACCCGCTGTGGGAATCGCGTACGGACTGGGATATTTACCGGACGCTCGCCAGCGTCCTGTCCGAAATGGCTAAGGAGCATATGCCTGGTGTATACAAAGACCTGGTCTCCTCTCCGCTTGGACATGATTCCATGGCGGAAATCGCTCAGCCGTATGGGGAAGTGAAGGATTGGAAACGCGGGGAAACGAAGCCGGTCCTCGGCAAAACGATGCCTGGCTTTACCGTGGTCGAGCGCGATTATACGAAAATTTATGACAAGTACATCACGCTTGGACCGAACCTGGAAACCGGCAAGGTTGGCGCACATGGAGTCTCGTTCACCGTCAAGGAAGAGTATGAGGATTTGAAGAAGATCAACGGATCTTATATCGATGACACGATCAAAAACGGCCGTCCGAAGCTGCGCACGGCAAGACAAGCGGCTAATGCAGTACTGCACTTGTCTTCGGCTACGAACGGGAAGGTCTCCCAGCGCGCCTGGGAATCTGCGGAACAGGATACAGGCGTAGAATTGAAGGATATTTCCGCCGATCGCGCAGCCGAACGGATCACGTTCGCCAATATTACCGCACAGCCGCGTGAGGTCATTCCGACGCCGGTATTTAGCGGCTCGAACAAATCGGGTCGCCGGTATTCGCCGTTTACGACCAACATTGAACGGTTAGTGCCGTTCCGGACGTTAACCGGACGGCAGCATTTTTATCTCGATCATCAAATCTTCCTGCAGTTTGGGGAGGCGCTGCCGGTCTACAAGCCGACGTTGCCGCCGATGGTGTTTGGTCCGCGAGACAAGCAGGTTGAGGGTGGCAAGGATGCGCTGGTGTTGCGTTACTTGACGCCGCACGGCAAATGGAACATCCACAGCACGTACCAGGATAATCTGCACATGTTGACCTTGTTCCGGGGCGGTCCAACCGTGTGGATCAGCAACGAGGATGCGGAAGCACACCAGATTAACGATAACGATTGGCTAGAGGTCTATAACCGCAATGGCGTCGTAACGGCCAGAGCGGTGGTCAGCCACCGGATGCCGAGGGGTACGATGTTTATGTACCATGCCCAGGATAAACACATTAACGTACCGGGTTCGGAAATCACGGGAGAGCGAGGCGGCAGCCATAATGCTCCGACGCGAATTCACTTGAAGCCAACGCAGCTCGTCGGAGGTTATGCCCAGCTCAGTTACGGCTTCAACTACTACGGACCGATCGGCAACCAGCGTGATGTCTACGTTGCCGTGCGCAAACTGAAGGAGGTCGACTGGCTTGAAGATTAAAGCGCAAATCGCCATGGTGCTCAACCTGGACAAATGCATCGGCTGCCACACTTGCAGCGTGACCTGTAAGAGCACCTGGACGAACCGGGAAGGCGCCGAATATATGTGGTTCAACAACGTCGAAACGAAACCGGGTATCGGTTACCCGAAACGTTGGGAGGACCAGGAGCATTACAAGGGCGGCTGGACGCTGCGTAACGGCAAGCTGGAGCTGAAGTCCGGCAGCAAGCTGTCGAAGATTGCTCTCGGCAAAATTTTCTATAACCCGGACATGCCGGAAATGAAAGATTATTACGAACCTTGGACTTATGACTATGAGAAGCTGACGAATTCGGGAGAAAAGAAGCACCAGCCCGTCGCTCGGCCGAAATCCGCTGTGACTGGCGATAAGATGGACCTGGAGTGGGGACCGAACTGGGAAGACGATCTGGCCGGCGGCCATATTACCGGACCCAAGGATCCGAATATCGAGAAGATCGAAGAGGAAATCAAATTCAACTTTGAGCAATCGTTTATGATGTACCTGCCTCGTTTGTGCGAGCATTGCCTGAATCCAAGTTGTGTGGCGTCTTGCCCATCGGGCGCGATCTACAAACGCGATGAGGACGGGATTGTCCTTGTCGACCAAGAAGCCTGCCGCGGCTGGCGTTACTGCATGACGGGTTGCCCTTACAAGAAGGTCTACTTCAACTGGAAAACAAATAAAGCGGAAAAATGTACGTTCTGCTTCCCAAGAATCGAAGCGGGACTCCCAACGGTGTGCTCCGAAACCTGCACCGGGCGTATTCGCTACCTTGGCGTGCTGCTGTATGATGCGGATCGCGTACAAGAAGCGGCTTCCACGCCGGATGAGAAGGATTTGTACGAAGCGCAGCTCGGCTTATTCCTTGATCCGCATGATCCGAAAGTGATGGAGCAAGCCCGCAAAGACGGCTTGTCCGAGGAATGGATCGAAGCGGCTCAAAATTCGCCGGTTTATAAACTGGCGATCGAATACAAGCTGGCATTCCCGCTCCATCCGGAATACCGTACATTGCCGATGGTTTGGTATGTACCGCCGCTGAGCCCGATCATGAGCCATTTTGAAGGCAAGGATTCGATTCAGAACCCGGATCTGATCTTCCCTGCGATTGAGGAAATGAGAACGCCGGTGCAATACTTGGCTAATCTGCTGACCGCAGGAGATACGTCAACCGTCAAGATTGCCTTGCAACGGATGGCGATGATGCGTCAATACCAACGTGCGCAATTCTCCAAGAAACCATTTGACGAAAGCCGCTTGGCTCGCGTAGGACTGACCGCTCAGCAGATCGAAGAGATGTACCGCTTGCTGGCTATTGCGAAATACGAGGACCGCTTTGTGATCCCGACTTCGCATAAGGAAGGATACATGGATCCGTACCGGGCCCAAGGCACCGAAGGTTTCGGTATGGATTGCGACGGCTGCGGCCCGGCAACTCCAATTCCGGCTAATAACGGCAAGAGTGGCCGGGATCTGTACGAACAAAACTTCTACGGGGGGATCTGGCGTGATTGATCTGGCGAAACTGGATGAACATCGCGAGTTGTTCGGCTTTTTTGCCGGACAGCTCGTCTACCCCGATAAGGAGACGTTCGCATGGATTCGTGAGAGCGGGGAAGAGGTGCTGCCATCGACGGTGATCGAGCCGGTAACGAACTATCGGGAGCAAATGCTTGCGCTCAGCATGGAAGAGATCGAGGAGCTTTACGTGGATACGTTTGATTTTGAAAAGTCGTCAACGCTGTACATGACTTTTTTTAAATACGAGGATTCCAAAGATCGGGGTCAATTGCTTACTTCACTCAAAGCGGTTTACGAAATGTTCGGCATGGAAATGATCGACCGGGAATTGCCGGATTTCCTGCCGCTGATGCTGGAATTCTTGTCTGCAGCGGAGTGGCTGGGACATCCGCATAGCGAGACAGGGATGTTTACGGTGTTAACGATTCTGGAGGATGGCACGTTTCAGTTGATGAAATCGCTGGAGAAGAAGGGGAACCCTTATTATGAGCTCATCAAGGCCCTCCGGGAAACGTTTAAGTTGTGCTTGTCACAGGAGGTGAAGGTTCATGAGTCTGTTTGAGCAATTTCTTTGGGTCATTTTCCCGTATCTATGCGTGGCTACGTTCGTGGTAGGGCATATTTTCCGCTACCGCTACGACCAGTTTAATTGGACGGCCAAATCCAGCGAATTTATCGAGAAAAAACGGCTGATGTTAGGCAGCATGCTGTTTCACATCGGAATTATCCCGGTCATCATGGGTCATGTGGCGGGATTGGGCATTCCCAAGGAATGGATGACCGCGATCGGCGTTAGTGAACACCTGTATCATATCGGGGCGATGTATGGCGGAGGATTGTTCGGCGTGATTACGTTTGCCGGGATGCTGATCTTAACGATGCGCCGGTTGACCATGAAAAACGTGCGCCGCCTCAGCTCCGCCTCAGACATGATCGTGAACGGATTGCTGCTGTTCATCGTATTTATGGGGATGTTCTCCACGCTGGTCACGAATAATGTGCAGCCGGATTTTGATTATCGGGAGACGATTTCCATCTGGTTCCGCAATCTGCTTATTTTCCGGCCGGAAGCCTCGTATATGGCAGAGGTGCCGATTTCGTTTCAAATCCACATTTTGGCGGGGTTTCTGATCTTTGCCTTGTGGCCGTTTACCCGTCTCGTCCATGTCTGGAGCGTACCCTTGAATTATGCCCGGAGAAGCTATATCCTTTATAGGAAGAATCGCTCGCATACTGCGGGACGTTAAGGATTTTGAAGTTTAGGGAGACGAATACATGAATCCAACCTCCAGTTGCTACCAGGTACTCATCGATCAATTAAGAGAACAGATGGGGTATGACTTCGTGTCGCTGGCTTTTGCCGAGTCGGCCGTTAACGATTTCGTCCTTACCTGGAAGTATGCCTCGGGCAACTTGAACAATCGATATAAACGCATCGTCCTCCAGTCAGGTAAAGGGATTGCCGGTATCGTATTCAAAACCGGCAGTCCCATGCTGGTTGCAAATGTCGCCGACGGGCTTAAACCCCAAGAAATGTACAATTACCCGATTTTAATTTCGGAACGGTTAACCAGCTTGGCGGCGATCCCCTTGTATTTGACGGATCGGGTTGAAGGTGTGCTCTTGACCGGTTATCGTGGTGAGAAGCGGATGTCGCACGAAGAGTTACGCCGGTTATATGAATGGCTCCAAGGCAGGTTTGGCGATTTTGAAATCAAGGAGCTGAACCCATGAATCCTTCATCCTTGAATATACCGATCGAGCTGCTTCAAAAACAATTTGAACACAGCTCCGATGCCATCATTTTCTTTGATGCCGGCCATCGGGTCATGGCGATGAATTCCCGGGCCGAACATCTTCTGGATCGCCGAGTGCTGGAGGAACCAGCCGGACCGGATAGCAATTCGTTTTGCTTCTCTTGCCGGGGCTACACCAGTGAAGAAGAACCGATGTCTTGTCTAAATTGCTATCTATCCAACACGGAGAAGGATTTCAGCTCCTTCCAGCTATATCTTGAGACGAAAACCAAAGGCGTGGTGCCGTTCTCCGCCAGCTTTCAAACCGTAGATACGGCGGAGGGTATCCGGGTGCTTACCCTCCGCGACTTGACGAATCAACTTATGACGCAGCAGTTGCTCAATCAGAACACCATGATGAAGAGCGTCATTAAGGCCCAGGAAGACGAACGCAAGCGAATCTCCCGCGAGCTGCACGACAGCGTAGCTCAAGAGTTGATTAGCTCGTTGGTGGATCTGCGCGTGCTCAAATATTTGAACGTACAAGAAGAAGCGCTGCAAAAAATCCAGCAAACCGAAGCCTCGCTCACCCGATTGCTGGAGCAAATCCGCAACCTGTCAGTGGAGCTGCGGCCGGCTTCTCTGGATGATCTCGGCCTAGACGCAGCCTTTCGTTCTCATTTTAAATGGATTGAGAAAAACTATGGTGTGCTGGTACGATTTGTTGCAGAGCTCGGGGGTCAACGATTTAACAGTGAAGTGGAAACGGTCGTTTATCGGGTATGCCAGGAATCGGTACTTAATGCCTTGAAATATGCCGATATTGACGAGATTAACGTGCGTCTGTTTGCCTCAGCGCATTTGTTGGAGCTCATTGTTTCCGATCAGGGGAACGGATTCGACGTGAATACGAACGATCCGAAGGGAACCGGACTTGGTATCTACGGGATGAAAGAGCGAGCCGAGCTCGTAGGCGGTGAAATCTCCATTACCTCTAAACGGGGGGAAGGCACAACGGTCCATTTGCGAGTTCCGTTCGGAGCGTTCTCCCTGTAAACGGCCATAGCGCCCATAGGTAGGGTTAACTTTCGAGGGCAAGGGGGAAGGTTCTGTGAAGGTGGTAATCGCGGATGATCACGCCGTCGTCCGGAGCGGTTTTACGATGATCATCAATTTTCAAGAGGATATGGAAGTCGTGGCGACGGCTGCGGACGGGATCGAGGCTTACAAAATGGTGGCCAAACACCGGCCCGACATCTTGCTGATGGATCTTAGCATGCCTCCCGGGGAAAGCGGCTTGATCGCGACGGCCAAAATCCACGAGGATTTTCCAGACACCCATATCATCATTCTTACGATGCACGATGACGAGGAGTATTTATTTCATGTGCTTAAGAAAGGCGCGCGCGGGTATGTTCTGAAAAATTCTCCGGACGAACAGCTCGTTTCGGCCATTCGCATGGTGCATCAAGGCGGGGTCTATATCCATCCGAAGCTGGCTTCTTCCCTTGTTCGTGAATTCGTAAGCCATGATCAGCAAGCGGATGAGAGCAATCCCTACCAGCTGTTATCCACCCGTGAAATCGAGATCTTGCCGCTGGTTGCTAAGGGGTATGGAAATAAGGAGATTGCCGAAATGCTGCATATCTCTGTGAAAACCGTTGAGGCTCATAAAGCCAAAATCATGGAGAAGTTAAATTTGAAATCAAGACCCGAGCTGGTGGAATACGCCATCAAAAAAAAGCTGCTGGACTTTTAACGGAGGCTGGTAACATGGAACAAGGAACATTGCTGAACGAATTGCCCGCCATGCGTATTTTGGAGAACGAACATCGGTATTTGGTTAGTTTAATGAACGAATGGCATTCCATCGTTTTGGACTTTCAGGACGATCGCTATTCCTTGGAACAGGGCAAATCACAGTTCGCTCGATTGCGCGAATTGATCCACGATTTTAAATTACCTTTGCGCAAGCATTTTCAAAAAGAAGAGACTTATTTTTTTTCGCGATTAGGGAAACATATAGGATACGATCAAGGTCCGATCGTTTCGATCGAACAGGAACATGAAGAGATCTTCGCTTATCTCGACCACTTTCTCCACTATGTGGGCGGCGAGTTCACCCTGGAGGAGATGAAGGCTCTGTCCCGGGACGCAGGAGAAGCGTTTGAAATTTTGACTGTGCATTTCGTCAAAGAGGAAACCGTGTTGTTCTCGATGACCGGACAGGTCATGAAGCCGGAGGAACAAGAGCAGTTGAATAAGGAGCTATACACCCTGATTGTTGAATAAATTCCCATTCAATGAGCAGCCCATAAACATCAACCGGTGCTTATGGGCTTTTTTGTGTCTAAATCGGTTAAGTAGGGAGTTTCCTGAAGCGAACAGGGGAAAACCCTATTCAGGGCCGCTAAGGGAATCGGCTAAAATACGGGTGGGGAAATCGATGGTCATTCCGAAGTCATTTGAAAAAGGTGATCTAATTTGATTAGAAAAGTTCAATTGCCACTGCAAACGTTAAATCTGATTGTGGGCTTTGCCGTTTGGGTCATTATCTCGTCCCTCGTCTCATTTATGGGGGAGGACATTCAGATCCCGGCCGATAAGGTTGCGATCATTACGGCGATTCCCGTCGTGTTGGGTTCGGTTCTGCGTATCCCGCTAGGGTATTATGCGAACATCTTCGGGGCGCGGATCATCTTCTTGATCAGCTTCATTTTGCTGTTGTTTCCGGTGTTTTACATCAGTGAAGCGAATACTTACATGGATCTGATCATCGGCGGGTTGTTTCTCGGGATTGGCGGGGCGGTGTTCTCCGTCGGCGTCACCTCGCTTCCGAAATATTACCCGAAAGAGCGGCACGGCTTGGTCAACGGCGTGTATGGGCTCGGGAACCTCGGTACCGCGGTTACTTCGTTCTCCGCCCCGGTCGTAGCAACGCAAATCGGCTGGTCGGCCACCGTTAAGCTGTATTTGATCCTTCTGCTGGTCTTTGCGGCGCTGAATCTCTTCTTTGGCGATCGTAAGGAGCCGAAGGTGAAGACCGCTTTGATGGAACAAATCAAAGGCGTGTACAAGAATGAAAAGCTATGGCTGTTCTCGTTGCTGTACTTTATCACGTTTGGATCGTTTGTTGCGTTCACCGTTTATCTGCCGAACTTTCTGGTGACGAATTTTGATCTGACCAAAGTTGATGCAGGGATGCGCACGGCCGGATTTATCGCTCTTGCGACCTTTATGCGTCCGATCGGCGGTTGGTTGGCGGACCGGTTTAATGCTTTGATGTTGCTGATCATCATATTTTCGGGCTTCACGCTGGCGGCGATCGTGCTGGCCTTCTCTCCAACGTTCACACTGTACACGGTTGGTTGTTTGGTGATCGCGATGGTCGCCGGGGCTGGGAACGGGGTCATCTTTAAGCTGGTCCCCCAGTATTTCAATAAGCAGGCTGGGATCGTGAACGGGATTGTCTCGATGATGGGCGGACTAGGCGGATTTTTTCCGCCGCTCTTGCTGTCCTATATCCACTCGGTGACGGGTCAATATTCCATCGGATTCATGCTGTTGTCTCAGGTCGCTCTAGCCAGCTTGATTCTGGTGCTCTGGATGATCTATTCCGACAAGCTGAGCTTATCCTCGGAAGTATTCAACAATACGGCGCAGGGCATTCTGGTGACGGATCCTAAAGGCACCATCGTGGCGGTGAACCCGGCGTTTACCTCAGTGACGGGGTTTGAAGAAAAGGAAGCGGTGGGTCAGAAGCCGAGTATTTTACGTGCAAACCGTCAGTCCCCTGATTATTATGCGCGGATGTGGAAGAGCATTAAAGAAACCGGCATGTGGCAGGGCGAAATCTGGAACAAACGCAAGAACGGCGAGATGTATCTGCAATGGCTGAACATTAGTGCCGTGAAGGATAAATCAGGGGAAGATATCCGCTATGTCGGGACGTTCTCCGAACTTCCGGAAGGAAAAGCAGGGAAGTAAGATATGGATTGGATTAGTATTAGGGGGAGGGGAGATTATGCCAGTTGGTCCATCTTTACGGCAACGACATGCTCATCAAGCCATTCACGCCGGAGGTCTGGCAGGAGCGCTGTCGAAAACGGAGGAAGTTGAAGGTCTGTTCGCAAGTGGGGATTTGGAGATGGCGGATCAGGCAACGGAAGAATTGCTGGAATACTGGGAGTCGCGGATTCTGAGCCACGCGGATGCAGAAGAGGACGGTTTCTATCAGGAAGTCGTTGAGAAGTATTCGGCGTTGCAGGAAACGGTTCTGCAATTGAAACGGGATCATGAGCTGATGAGAATTGTGGTGAAAAACATCCGCCATTTGCGGGAGACTAGTGGTTTCAGTAAGGTGATTCTCCATAAGCTGTATGCCTTGTTAGAGATTAATGAAATTCATAGTCAGGAGGAGGAACGGTTGTTGTTCTAACTCCTTGAGAAATGGAAAGGGATTCGTCGTCCCAGAAGTAAGTGGATCAGATCGCGGAAATGTTGCAATTCGTGCAGGATTTGGGTGGTGAAACGGGTCTGTGGAGGTGAAATGTTGCATTTACTGCAACATTTACACCCACAAACTAACCTGCGATGCGGAAATGTTGCACTTTCTCTACAACATTCCTAACCCAGATTAGACTAAGGAGCGTTGTATTGCCGGAATGTTATAAAACTTGGGCAACTAAGCAAAAATAATCGGCCAGGTGAGACTCTACCTGGCCGATTATTTTTGTGTTAAATCACATAGATACACTCTTCAGCAGGCTTCTGCCGGAGGCCGAATTCGAACGTATCCTGACGGAGTCCCCGCCGCATCGTTTCAAGAGACAGAATATCCTGCGGCTGGATATTGCCTAGATGCACGCCTGCGCCAAATTTGCGAAGCAGCAGGACTTGCTGGTGTTTCAGCGGGGCTTCCCACATCAGCCTGGTTGAATCGGGTACGAATTTGAGGATATTGTCCAATATATCCTGGCGGCATTCGCCATGATCATCGAAAATGCCGACTCCCATCCCTGACTCGCGTGCTTCCACGGTCATCAGCTCAGCTCCGGCTTCGAGATCGGCTTCCTGGGTCTCCGCCAAGTGAGTGGCATCGATAAGGGAACCGGATAATTTCTTGCCAAATTCGGTGACAACCCGAAGCCCTCGGCTTTTCCCTTCTTGGATCAGCTCAGTACGGCGTTTACGGGGCAACTCGATCGTACCGTCGGACACTTCGATGCCGTTGAACCCAAGCCGGCAGATCGTATTGAAGAAGTCAGGGACAACCTCCTGCTGAACCGCCGTCTCAAGCAGCGTCCCGCCAGGCATCACCATGATTCCTTGTTGCTTGGCTAGGTTAATCTTGTACATCAATAGCTCCGTACTGTAGAGCGGAGCGGTTCCAAAACCAAATTTGATGCAGTTTACGTAACCCGCGGCCAGTTCAATGAAATCCATGAAGGCGGTCCGCCCGAGTCCTTTATCGATCACCATCGTTAGACCCGAACCGGTAACCTGCAGCTCGGGCAAGCTTCCTTCCGGTTCGATGGTCTGACGAAGTCCGCTCGGATCAAACAACTCGGCAGGCCAGACGGCACGTAAGGTACTCTTCATACTGGAATCTCCTCGTTTCCTTGTTAACTTATCGTTTCACCGATGACATAGGCATCATATGCGAATTCATCGCAGCAGGTGCCCATGGAATTAACAAATATTGGAGGGAGATCAACTAATTTGACGAGGAGGTTTGATCATGAAAAAGACCAGTCCAAGGGTGACCAGGGATAAGCTGGACACGGTGATAAACACGACTCGGTCGGAAATGTCCATCATCCACCCGAACAGGGGCGGACCAAAGGCAACGCCTAAAAACCGCAGGCTATTATACAGAGACGTAATCATCCCGCGTTCGCTCTTTTGCACCGCGCCGGTAATCATCGTATTCAAGCAAGGCAGAAGCAGGCCGGTCCCAATGCTGCTGACCGTCAGCAAGCCGATAAATACATAAATGTTCTTGAAGAAAAATATCGTCGCCGCCAGCGCCAGTGTCATCATGATCAGCCCGATGTTCATCAGCCAGCGGATCAACAGTCCTTTCTTCTTAATCAGGCTGCCTGTCGTATAGGAAGTAATGACCATGCCGAGCAGGGGGATGGCCAATACAGCGCCTTTGAGGACTCCGTCAATATTGTAGGGAGCTTCCTCCAAGGTATTGGACAAGTAAAACAAAACCCCGAATAAAATAAACAGTCCCAACGATCCGGCAAAGAAGGAGGTGATCAACCAACTCCCTTTTTTACGGAAAATTTGTCCGATTTTATGGATGTAGGACTTTAACGGTTGTTTCTCGCCCAATTTGGGTTCCTTGATCAGAAACATAACGGCAAGCAGCGATAAAGCGCAGAATACGGGAAACGCGAAAAAAGAAGCGTACCAAACGATCAGCACCAGCAACGAACCGATAATGGGGCTAAGCACTTTGCCGACGCCGTTGGATGCTTCAATCAATCCCAGAGCTTTACTTTCTGTCCCGCCTTTATACAAATCACCCACCAGCGCCATAGCGATAGGTGCTGTTCCTGCTGCCGCCATGCCCTGAATGGCCCGTGCTGCGATTATAACGGCATAGGAGTTCCAAATGGCTCCGAAACCGGCTAATACCCCGGCGCCACCATAAACGATTAACGCGGGAATGATGATTTTCTTACGACCAAACCGGTCGGACAGATAACCGATCACCGGGATGAATAGTCCAGCGGCCAAGGAGAAGAGGGAAATAATCAAGCTGCTCTGAAATTTACTGATTTCTAGTTGACGTTGCATTTCCGGAAGGACAGGCACTAGCATTGAATTGCCGAACACCAGCACAATGGGGATCGTCGCGATAGCCATAAACTCCCATATCCGGCCTTTGGATCCGCTTTGCTCCGAGGCTTCCGCCTTCTCCTTGGATCGGCCAGCCGACTCCTCCTCGGGGAACGAAATGTCGCTTTGAAATGTGATTTGCAGCTTTTTCCGCGTTTTGGTGTTATTCATGGGTTTAGCTCCTCAGGATTGAAATCGAAACCTAATGATTACGAATACGTTCATTATTTGTCATTCGGAAATTGGGTATGCATCCATACGCACGGTTTCCCACCCAACAGGCATAAGCTGGTAATGTAATTCGCAGAAGGGTAGGGAAAACATGATCCAAATCGTTCAGGGCAACAACCATAGGTTGGTTGATGCGGAGGTCCATGTGGTGATCGATGTGATCCGGGCCTTTACGGTCGCGCATTACGCTTTTATTCGGGGAGCTGAAAGGATTATATTAGCCGGATCGCTGGAAGAGGCGTTTCGCTTCAAACAGAATCATCCCGAGTCCTTGCTAGCGGGAGAAATCAGTGGCTTGCCTATTCCGGGTTTTGATTTGGATAATTCGCCGGCTCGGATCGCGCAAACAGACCTTGCCGGAAAGACGCTAATTCAAAAAACAACGAATGGCGTGGAAGCCACTTTGAACTCCTTAAATGCCAAGCACATATTTGTAACGGGGTTTTCCAATGCGGCTACGACGGCGGCTTGGATCAAAAACCGACTCATGGGCTCGGGCCCCGAACTGTCACTGCATTTGATCGCTTCACATCCGACGGGGGATGATGATCTAGCCTGCGCGGAATACATCGCAGGGATCTTAAGCGGAGACAGTAGACCAACGGCGGCGCAAACTTTGGAGCGGATACGCGCATCGGCGGCAGCGGCCAAATTTTTCGATCCGGAGCAACCTGCGTTTCTACCCGAAGATATGGAGTTGTGCCTGCGGGAGCGATCTACGGAATTCGTCATGAAGGTGGCTATCCGCGGCGGGATCCCGGTCATTGAACGGGAAGACGTAAATTAAGGGAGAATCGCAGCAAAGGATTCTCCCTTCATTTTTGTTTCTACTCAGGTTTCTTGACTAGCAACGGCGGAGGAATCAGCCAGCCTTTGTCTTTGCTCATGCGCAAAATTCTTAAAGCCAAGGCCGTTTTAGCGGCATGGTATTTCGCAAACAACGCCCCGATATCCTCCCGGATCGACAACCCCATGGCTCCGCTGCAGCCCGCTAATGAAGCGGCGGTATCCATAGCAATCTTCGCCCCGATCTCCGCATCGGCAAAACGGGCGCCCGGCGGGATATCCTCCAACTTCGCTTCAGGCCGTTCCGGCAACATCGGGGAAGGAGTGATCCCATTGTCCGTTAACAACTTGTCCAATTCCTTGATTTCCAGCTTGGCTTGATCCATCAAATCCTTTAGAATCTCTTTCAAATCTTTGTCACCGGCATGATACGTGAATAGCTGGTAGCAGGACAAGATCATCTTGGCCGCCATCGAGCTCTCCCAAATGGTAAAAATTTCACCGTAATGCATCGGCTCGTGCTTCGGATTGCCGTCTAACACACCCATGAAGATATCTCCTTTGCTTCGTCATATTGGCTTGCTCGTGAGTAGTATGTCTCCCGTTCATGGGTTGTATGTTGGAGAATTGTTTGTGTCCATGAGGCACTTTTGCAGAAAGACATATGTTATATAGTGTAGTAAGAGCATGGAGGTGTTCGAAACGGAACGGGAACAAGAACGAGATAGCAATAACATCGAAACGATAATTGTCCGTGTTCAACAAGGAGACAGGGAACGGTTTGCGCTGATCGTGGATCATTTCCAGCAGCAGATCTTCCGCTATTGCTGCCGACTGCTCGGCAATCGTTACGATGCGGAGGATGCGGTTCAGGATATTTTTGTGAAGGCTTACCGCTCCATTCACAGCTACAAGCCTCAGGTCAGTTTCTCCGCGTGGCTGTACCGGATCGCGATGAACCATTGTTATAACTTGCTTCGGAAAGAACGTATGCATCGGCAATGGCTAAGACTGTTCAAGCCGGACCTGACCACAGCAAGTGTAGAGCAGGAGATCCTTGGGCGATTATACAGCTACCCGATCGAACAAGCTTTGCAGCGACTAACGCCGGAGGAAAGGAACATGGTGGTTCTGCGCGTAATAGAGCAGCGTTCTTTTGCTGAAATAAGTGAAATCTTGTTGGTCAGCCCTAATGCGTTACATAAACGAATGAAGCGAATTCAACGTAAGCTGCAAACGGCTTTGATCATGGAACAGGAGAAGGAGGAAATGGGATGTCACGAGACGGAGAACGTCATGAACTCGAAAGCCTGATTCAAGCCGCAAGCCGGATGGACGCGTTTCCAAAAATCGAGGTAACACAGCGGGTAATGGAACAGATTCGGGAGGAGAAGCCGGGCCGAAAGCGGTTAGTCTGGAAGCTTCTGAGTCCAACGGGGGCAGTTGCCGGGCTGCTCACGCTAATGCTGATTTCCGTCACCGCATATGCAACCTCGGAGTTTATTCAAATACGTAATACAGCGGGAGAAGTCAAAGTTCAGTATGCGGCACCGGAACGTCGACCGGAACCTGTGTCGAACAATAACTTCGAGCAGCAAGCGCTGAAAAAGGCCAAGTCCGGGGAGTTGATTGCGTACTATGTTAAAGAGGCTCCGACCAATGCTTCTTCCAACATGGGGAATAAACTCCAATTCGCCTATAAAGAAAAACGGTGGACTTCGTACTCAATGTTTCTGCAAGAAATGAAACGAACTGGCGTACCGCTATTGCCGGAAACCGTAGCCGATTATCCGCTCGAATACGGAACGGTGTGGCCTTATTTGTATCCCATCTCTCAGCAACTGAGTACGTCACCATATTATCAAAAGGTATTGCATGAACTAATCACAGAGGCGGAGGGGGCGAAGGGACAACGGGTGTTTAGCCAAACGGTTCCATGGAATGAGGCGGCTTCCGTCTATGGCGTTTATACTCTGGATACGGCTCATATCGGGCTAAGTGTGAACCTGCTGCATGGGGGAGATATGACGGTCTATCAGGAGCCGGAGAATCGGACGGAACCGTTTCAGGTAGAAGGGCGGACCGTGGTATACAACGATGTAGACCGGAAAGAAGTAAACTACCATTACCTGAGTTGGTATAACGAGAAGCAGGATGCTTACTTTATGTTAACCACTTATGGCGGTCATCGGCTTTCGAAAGAAGAATTGCTCCGCTTGGCAGGTGAATTAATCCGTAGTGGCCTGTAAATGTCGTAACTTTCCCTTGGATTCGTCGTCTATACTAAATAGAATGGGAGAGGGAAAGGGGAACAAAGATGAAGCTTAGGAAAAGCTGGCTTCGGCCGACGGTTTACGGCGTTCTAGCGACAACTTTGGCTTGGACGATGATCAGAAGTACGGCAGTTGCCGCAGAGGCGGAGTTTTATCATGCCTATACGAACCCGAATACAAAAGAAGCCTACTATAATGCCTACTTGACGACAGATGACGGGCAGTCCAAAAGGAAGGTCCTCTCACGGACAGAGGAGGGGACGTGGTTTGCGCTTCCCGAGACGGTCATCGAGTTATGGGGAGGCGAGGGAAGTCCCTATGTGCGTGTATTTACACAGGGATTAGCTCCGACGCCTTTCGGTGAGGTCTACCTGGATACGGCCGGGGATCGGTTGATAGGGAAGACGGGATATCAGAACTCCCCAAGCGGCAAGTTTGGCATTCGAAAGGTGATCTATTTCGAAGGTTATTCCAAGCGGGTGGCTATGTTCGTGAAAAACAACCAGAACGGTGTTATCCGTCAGGTCACCGACAGTGGGGTATGGCCAGTGACCTATTGGCTTCCGGACGGTTCCCTGCTCATGGAGCGGTATAGCGAGACGGCCAAACAGAACGAAATCGTTCGCATGAATCCCGATACGCAGGAAACCCATCGTTTATTTCTGGCTTCTTTACTGGGCTATGACGAACAGCGGGGAGAACTCTTGCTAACTTATAACGAACCTACCCGGAAGACGCATTTATACAATGTACGTACTCGGAAGGTTAGAAGCGTAACCGATCAAGAGGTTCAAGCGTTTTATGATCGAGTACAAGGTTCGGCTGCGACGAAAGCACCTGAAGTACCGGACGATCTGGAAGCCGATCAACTGCCGGTCAAAACGCTGGAATACGTTCAAGAGGGGGAGGCCAATTTGACGCTAAACGGCGCGAAAATCGCTTTGCCGTTCGTCTTCTTTGGGCTCGACCGGGAGTTGTATATTCCAGTTCGCCCCGTCTCCGATCGTTTGAGTTGGGAAGTGAAGCGGAGTTCAGGGAGCAATATGAAATCCTATCGTTATACCGTTTCTACCGGGACCCAGTCCTTTCAAATTGACCGCTCGAACTCGAAGGTCATTGGGGATCGGCTGTATCTGAAAGCCAATGATTTCACCCAACTGGTTTCCGGCTGGGGGATCGAATGGATCCCTGTTAAATAACCTAAATCTGCATAAAAAAGCAGGCCGTTTGGTGAATGGTATCTTGTGGTTAGTTCTTAACCATCAGGGTGCCTTTCACTTGGAATGGCCTGCTTTTCTTTATAGATTAACGGTGCACCGTATATTGATTTGCTTTACTAAAGCTGCGAATCAGTTCAACCTCAGCGGTGCTTAACTCAGGAATGTCAGCCGCGGCAAGATTCTGCAATAGCTGTTCGCGCGAGCTGGCTCCGGGAATGGCCACGGCCACCGCCGGATGGGCAAGCGAATAGCGGATGGCCAGCTGCGTTAAGCACCGTTCCGATGTCTCCAACTCCTGCAGCTTCCGACGAAGGTCGTGCAATTCATCCAGCTCGTAATCAAGAACGCCTTTGGCCGGTTCGCGGTTTGCTGCCAGTACTCCGCTTGCTAACGGTCCCCGGGCGATCACGCTGATCCGGTGCTCTTGAAGCAGTGGAAAAACAGCTTCTTCACCGCGCCGATCCACGATACTGTATTGATTCATGACGCTGCTGATTGAGGAGCGAGAGACGTACTCGCGAATCACGTTCGGACGAATGGAAGAAATTCCGTACTCCCGGATGACGCCTTCTTTCTTTAATTGTTCAAACGCTTCAATCGTGTCGTCGATCGGATCCTCGATCGTCCCGCCATGCAGTTGATACAAATCAATATAGTCTGTACCCAGTCGGCGCAGGCTGTCTTTGGCTGCTGACAGGATGTACGCCTTGGACGGATCCCAGCTCCAGCCATCTTGTCCGAGAATCCGGCGGTTGCCCACCTTGGTCGCTAAGATGACTTGATCTCGGCGCCCCTCGAGGGCTTTGCCAACGATCTCTTCATTAGTTCCGGCATCGTATAGATCGGCAGTATCGAGAAAGTTAACACCCCGGTCCAGCGCCTCATGGATCAAGGCAATCGCATTCGATTCATCCGTTCCCAGCGACATGCAGCCCAGTCCGATTTCACTCACGAACAATTCAGAGGAACCCAAACGGTTCTTTTTCATTTGCAAAACTCCTTTTACTCTACAGTGTTCATTGAACTATACAAGTATCATAGCATGTTCGATCCAACATCAATAATGGCCCTCTGCGAACAGCAGGGGGCCTGATTAATAAAATACTGTATCCTACATATACATACTAGCCAACAAAATCCCCAAACTTTCCTCATAAATCTCGTCAAATTGAGAGAGCGGCAAGGGATTAACGCCGGTACCCAGCTCGATCGTAAAACCGGGACGACGGAATTCATAAATGAACCAATCCTTATATCCGGCATAGCTCTCCACGTTACGGATGGCCTCGTAACCGCTGACCCGGGCGAATTCATTCGCGATGGTTTCGGCATAAGCCGGCTCACGGTTCTCGAAACCCCAATAGATGACTTGGCCTTGGGTATGGAACGCGAGAACATGATCGAAGTCGCTCTGCCGGGTCAGGTTGGCCATGGCGATGGCTTCCGGTTCTGTTAGCGGCGCGGTGCCCGGATAATCCCGAGGCCCGCGTTCCACCGGATTCCTGGCAACCTCACGTTCCCATAGAGCCGGGAATTGGTCGTTTAAGTCTACTCCGTTGATATTGGCTTTCCATCCCTGGAAATCGGTATTTCCATTATTGTAAGACAGCACATTGCTGCGGTAGGGCTCCTGGCTCGGTAATCCCTGGATCACCAGGTCTACACCATCAGAATTTACCATAGGCACCATCGAGAAAGTGACCTCTTCGTAATAAGGCCACATCGCCAGACCGCGAATCGAGCTGCTGTTCGTAAGCGCAAGCAGATATTGATTCAAGAATTTGATCAACACCGGCGTCGTGATCCATTCATTCGCGTGAAAAGCTCCGTTAACATGCACTCGTTTGCTTCCTTTTCCGATACGCAACTCGGGGATAGGCTTATTCATCACCGTATTCCCGATATCTCGGTAGGCGATAAACGGATAGATGTCCATCAAACGGTTCAAATCGTCCCGCAGCGCGGCATAATCGTAGGGTTTGCGAATGTCAACCACGAACCAGGTCACCCGAAGCGGAAGCTGCAACCGCTGGCCAACCGCAAGGCGGTTCGGATTTACCGTCTGGTTGAGCAGCAGGATCACATCCATCGAAACCCCGCGGTCTCTGGACAGCTTCCAGATGGAGTTTCCGGCCTTGACTTGGTATTCACTTGTCAGAAACCCCGGGATGTGAATCGTCTGATCCACGCTAAGGCTCCCCGCTTGAATACCGGGGTTGGAATCCACGATCAACTGCAGCGGCAGTTGAAAGATCTGGCTGTAATACCATAACGTATCTCCCGGTCGCACTTGTATCTGCATAACATATCCCTCCTGTAAAATTTCGCCTTATAACAACCTATGTAGGGGCAAGCGCGCTACATACCAATTTGAATAAACCCTTCACAACATCCAAGCTTTCAGGTAAAATCTAGAAGATCAATTGTCAACCTATAATTATACATTTGGTTAACAATTGACGCCTTTTTGTGAGAAACCAATAGATTATAAAAAGCGGGGATGATGGATGAACGAACGCAAGATGGGTGAACAGAGCTGGGATTGGCTTGCCGACAAAGCTCTGAACGGAGCGGTTTTAACATTGGAAGAGGGACTGTCCGTATTACATGCTGACGACAATCAATTGCTGTCGTTGATGGAGGCGGCCTATCGAGTCAGAAGGTATTTCTATGGCAACAAAGTCAAGCTGAACATGATCATTAACGCCAAAAGCGGATTATGTCCCGAAGACTGCGGCTATTGCTCGCAATCCTTGATCTCGACGGCTTCGATCCCTAAATATCCGTTGCTTAATAAAGAGACGTTGGTTGCTGGGGCTCGCGAAGCGATGCAGCGGAAGGCAGGGACGTATTGCATCGTGGCTTCCGGCAAAGGACCAACCGATAAGGAACTGGAGCAGGTAGCCGAAGCGGTCGCCGAAATCCGCGCAACGATGCCGCTGAAGATTTGCGCCTGTCTTGGCATTCTTCGGGAGGAGCAGGCGCAGAGGCTGAGTAAAGCCGGGGTTCACCGCTATAACCACAATTTGAACACGAGCCGTGAGAACTATCCGTCGATCACGACGACCCACACCTACGACCAACGCGTGGCGACGGTCGAAACCGCCAAAGCACACGGGATGTCTCCCTGCTCCGGCGTGATCATCGGCATGGGTGAATCGGATGAGGAAATCGTGGAGATGGCTTTTGCTCTCCGCGGGCTGGATGCCGATTCGGTTCCGATCAATTTCCTGAACGCCATCCCGGGTACGCCGTTGGAACGGGCGGGACGGGTGCCTGCGCTAAGAGCGCTTAAAGTGTTAGCCTTGTTCCGTTTCATCTGTCCATCGAAAGAAATTCGTGTGGCTGGCGGCCGGGAGGTCAGCCTCCGTACGTTGCAGCCGCTATCCTTATATGCGGCCAATTCCCTCTTCGTTGGGGACTACATGACGACAGAAGGACAAGACGTATCCGTAGATCACCAGATGATCGAGGATTTGGGCTTCGAAATCGAATTAACGGCGATTTAACGGAAGGATAGCGCAACGCCTCGTAATCCATTAAACTGGATTAGGTAAAGAATCCTAAAAACGTGGTGATTCGCTTGTTTCAAATTATGCTAATCGAAGACGATCCGTCCTTGTTTCAAGAAATTCGGGAACGTCTGCAGCAGTGGTCCTACGGGGTTTATGGCGTTAAGGATTTCGGAAATGTGCTGCAGGAGTTTACCGCGGTTCGTCCCGACCTGGTCCTGATCGATATTCAGCTGCCTAAATTTGATGGATTTCATTGGTGCCGACAAATCCGCGCTCATTCCAACGTACCGATCATTTTCTTGTCTTCGCGTGACCATCCGACGGACATGGTAATGTCCATGCAGCTAGGCGCGGATGATTTTGTCCAAAAGCCCTTCCATTTCGAGGTGTTGATTGCCAAAATCCAGGCCACGCTGCGCCGTGTATACAACTACAATACCGAGCGCGTCGAGCTGAGGACGTGGCGCGGTGCGACAATCGAATATGGACGGAATACGATCGCGGCGGAGCGGGGGACCATCGAGTTAACGAAGAATGAAATGCTGATCCTCAAGCTGCTCGTAGAGCAGAAAAACCGGATAGTCAGTCGCGAGGAGCTAATCCGTAGTCTATGGGACAACGAGCATTTCGTCAGCGACAATACCTTGACGGTGAACGTGAATCGGCTACGAAAAAAGCTGGAGGACCTCGAGCTGGACGCCTATATAGAAACAAAGGTTGGTCAAGGATATATGGCGACAGAAGAGGTTCAAGTATTATGATGAGAAAATACGTGCATGAGCGGTTGAGTTGGATCTTCTTAGTGCTTGTCCTGCAGCTGCTACTTCTATTCGTCGCTGCGATCGATCGGACGATTCCGTTCATGCCGATGTTATACATCGTATTCTTGTCCCTGTTGGTGTTTGGAGCTTTTCTATTAATCCGCTACCCTAAAGAAACGCGGTTTTATCAAAACTTGGCCACCTGGGACGACACGTACGATCTAAACACGATTACTGCGCCGGAGAGCCCGCTTCAATCCGTCGTCATGGAACGTCTAAACGAGCAAACGGACAAGTTTCGCAGTGAAACGTCACAGCTTGTCGCCCAGTTAGAAGAGGAGAAGGACGAGCTGATGTCCTGGATTCATGAGGTGAAAACTCCCTTGACCGCGATGCGACTCATGATCGATCGAATGGGTGACGAGCCGCTGAAAGAGCAGCTTCGCTTAGAGTGGCTGCGCATCCATCTGCTTCTGGATCGGCAGTTACATCAGAAGCGGATCCCGTTTATCGAAAACGATTTGTATATCGAGCAAGTGAAGCTGGAGCCGCTGTTGCATCATGAGATTCGGGAGCTGCGGGCATGGTGCTTGCAAAAAGGCATTGGTTTTGACCTCAACTTCTCCGTTCAGGAAGTGCTTACGGATGCGAAATGGTTGGCGTTCATTGTACGCCAGCTTTTGACTAATGCTGTGAAATATAGCGAAGCTGCTGATATCAACGTGGAATCAGGGATTTCTCCGGATGGACAAGCCTGGATGTACGTCCGCGACAGAGGTCGGGGGATTGAAACGAAGGACCTGACGCGCATCTTCGAGAAGGGCTTCACCTCTACGAGGAACCATGAAGATCACGCGGCCACCGGCATGGGGTTATATTTGGCGAAAAAAGCCGCGGATTCGCTGTCGATTCGGATGAGCGTGGAATCATCGCCCGGTGAAGGAACCGTTTTTACGTTGCATTTTCCGAAAAGCAATGCCTACATCCATACCCTGGGCATGTGACAACAATGTCACATGCCCGTTTGCTTTGTTCGGTGAATCGCAGGAAAACTCATCCCACGCAAGTTATGATAAGGGCAGGACAAAGGAGTGATCAATCATGGCGATACTCGAAGCCAACAAAATTCATAAAAGTTATGGCAACAAATTCAATCGTCAAGAAGTGTTGAAGGGAATCGACTTGGGGGTAGAGAAAGGCGAATTCGTCAGTATCATGGGGGCGTCCGGCTCCGGCAAGACAACCTTGCTTAACGTGCTTTCTTCGATCGACAAGGTCAGCCTTGGCAGCATCAGAATCGAAGGCAAAGAGTTTACGGGACTTAAAGAGAAAGAGTTGGCTGAATTCCGCAAAACCCATCTCGGTTTTATTTTTCAGGAGTACAATTTGCTGGATACGTTAACGGTTAAAGAAAACGTACTGTTGCCGCTATCCATCAAAAGTGTATCTCGGAAAGAAGCTGACCTTAAGTTCCAGGAAATCGCTAATGAACTTGGCATCTATGACATCAAGGACAAATACCCGAACGAAATTTCGGGCGGACAAAAACAGCGGACCTCGGCCGCACGGGCGTTTATCCACGATCCGAGCATCATTTTTGCCGATGAACCCACGGGGGCGCTGGATTCGAAATCCGCTTCTGATTTGCTGAACAAGCTCAGCGAGCTGAACCGCAAAATCGCGGCAACCATTATAATGGTAACCCACGACCCGGTGGCGGCGAGCTACACCAGCCGTGTTGTTTTCATTAAGGATGGACAAATCTATTCCCAGCTGAATAAAGGCGACGAACCACGGCAGGCGTTCTTCAACGACATTATCAAGGCTCAGGGCGTATTAGGCGGGGTGCAGGAATGAGCTTGACCCATCTAATATACCGGAATTTGAGGAAAAATCTCAAAAACTATTATCTGTACGTGTTCGCTTTGGTCTTCAGCGTTGCGCTTTACTTTGCATTCGTCACCTTGCAGTACGATCCGGCGTTAGACGAGATGAAAGGCTCTGTGAAAGGAGCTGCCGGTTTAGCCGCAGCTTCGGTGCTGCTCGTGGCTATCGTCGCTATCTTCTTGCTTTACGCTAATACCATCTTCATCAAGCGGCGAAGCAAAGAGATCGGACTCTTTCAATTAATAGGGTTAACGAAAGGGAAGATCTTTAGAATTCTCAGCAGCGAAAATTTGATTTTGTATTTCGGCTCCATGCTGATCGGCATGTTCGTCGGGTTTTCTTGCTCCCGCCTGCTGCTTATGATCTTGTTCCAGATTATCGGCGTGGATGCTAAGGCATCGCTGCGGTTCTCCTCGCAGGCGCTGGTGCAGACCGTCGTTGTCTTTGCGGCGATCTACTTGTTAATCATGTTAATGAACTATTTGTTCATCAAGCGGCAAAGCATTCTGTCGTTGTTCCGAGTGACGTCCACCACGGAAAATGCTTATCGCAAAATGCCATTATCCGAAATTGTCATCGGCGTTCTGGGAATTGGCCTGATCCTCTATGGGTACCGGATTTCGGCGGATCTGTTTGGTGGGAAGTATACCGAAATGAGAGAGTTATTCCTGGCGATGATCCTCATCTTAGGTTCGGTGATAATCGGAACGTACCTGTTTTATAAAGGGTCGGTCAGTTTTATATTTAATCTGGTGCGCAAAGCGAAGGGCGGGTATCTGTCGCTGAATGAGGTTCTATCCTTATCGTCCATCATGTTCCGGATGAAATCGAACGCGCTGCTGTTAACGATCATCACGACCGTGTCGGCTCTGGCGATCGGGTTGTTGTCACTTAGTTATATCTCTTATTATTCGACGGAAAAATCAGCCGAGCAAACCGTGCCGAATCATTTCACGCTGCTAGATCCGGTGGACATTGATGCTTTCGAGCAGGCTTTGAAACAAGCCGGGATCGAGACAAGAGAAACCCAACGCCGGGTCCTTATGACGGAGGGGGATGTTTCGAGAGTATTCAACTCCATCGTGGGAGGGGAGACGAACGGAATCATCAAGCTTACTGTCATCGACGAACAGGATGTCGAAGGGATTGACGTCAGTCCGGATGAAGCATTATTTGCGGGGACGAGTAATGCGGTAGAGCAATTCATGGGCATGAAGTCCAATGAGAAAATTCGATTCATGGGACAGAAGGAATCGATTCCCATCACCGTCATCGATACGAATAAGGAGGCGATCGTCTCGCTTTATTTCTCGGCCGGCATGCCGCCCGTGATCGTCGATCACGCGATATACGAGCGTCTGGAGAAGGATGCCAAACCCGATCTTCAGCGCGAATACTCGGTATATTACGGGATTGATGTGGTGAATCGCCAAGATCTGGAGGAAGCCAACCGAATCTTTCACGAACGGGGATACGAGGAACGTTCGGGTGCCGTGTCCCAATATCAGATCGTCATGGATCAGAAGAGTAATATGGGCTTAATCATGTTTATCGTTGGTTTTCTGGGCTTAACCTTTCTTATTACTTCTGGTTGTATTTTGTATTTCAAGCAAATGGGCGAAGGGGAAGAGGAGAAGCCGAGCTATACGATTTTGCGGAAGCTTGGATTTACGCCAGGCAACCTGCTGCGGGGCATTCAATTCAAGCAAGTGTTCAACTTCGGTATCCCGTTAGCCGTTGGTTTGTCGCATAGTTATTTTGCCGTCCGATCCGGCTGGTTCTTGTTCGGGACGGAGCTATGGACACCGATGATCCTGGTGATGCTGATCTATACGGCACTTTATTCGATCTTTGGGTTGTTGTCGGTCCTGTTCTATAAACGAGTGATCAAGGAATCGTTATAAAGCACTCACCGAAGCAGAAAAAGGCGGAATCATCCCTTTGGGGACGGTCCCGCCTTTTTATTGAGGTTCTCCTTAAGTTAAGGTTTCTTTGGAAGGCCGTAAGCTTCCCGAATCAGTGTAAAATAGCTATCCGCTAACACAACTTCAAATTCCGGTCCCAGCGCTTGCGTGATCGCTACGACGTCCGAGGGTCTCATGCTCCAAGCGTTGACCCCTACGGAAACAAACATCGGCGAGTTCCCGTCCCAAGAAGCTTTCGCATCGTTCAAAATGTTGATTCCATCTCTGGCAGTGGTCGTGCCTTTGAAATAAGAAACGGGTAAATTGCCGTTGACGATTTCTACGTAATTATCGCTACCGCCTCCAAGGAACAGGCCAGGCACTTTCAATTCTTTCACATAGGATTCCGCTTTGGAACCTGTGAGAGGAACGTCTCGGTTGTTTTCACGGTTAATTACAAAAGGATACGACATGCCGGATTTCTTCAAATAGGGGGAGGAATCCATCATGAATTGGGCAAAGCTCTCCTCCGGCCAAACCTGTGGACTGAAATATCCGGCTCCTGAGGGTCCGGCCACCAGCAGATCGTTTTTCGTCGCGGTGGACTGGTAATAGTCTAGGATCGCAGGGGCCGCATCAACAAGAAGCGGGCTGGCCGTCCAGTTCATGGGCACTTCGCCGCGAGCAGGATCATCCCAAAGATTGCGCATATGATTTTGATCGTATTGCAGATTATCGCCCTCGCCAAACGTGAAGGTCACGTAGATCTTGTTGTTCAGCTTCGGGTTTACCGGCTTGATAGGCTTTGCCGGCTTCGCTTTTGTCCCCGCCATTACCGTCATATTATGGAACCAGTCGGAAGGCAAGACGTAAACGCCATAGCGAGAGGTCAGGTCAATCCCGGCGACTTCGCCTTCAACATCATTATCAAACCAACCCAAATACGGTGTTCCTGGTTCCACATCCGCTAAGATCCGTTCGAACAACGCCCTTTGTTCAGGTACTCCGCTGGAGAGCCAAAACACCATGGCCTTGTTGGCCACCGCATAATCGCGGAGGTAACCATACGGCTCCTTTTGCTCCGAAGAGAGCGGTTGAACACTGCTGGCGGAGACGGTAAATTGGTTCCACATTTCGACGGATACGGTTAACTGTTGGGTACCCGCAGGCGGGTTGAACTCGTACACGAAATAGTTGCCATTGTCGGCAAAACGGTGGTCGGCGCCCGGTAAGAACTTGGAGCCTTGGCGGTCATACAGATAAGCTTCCTCTTCCGGCGTTCCGGTTTCGAAACGAAGGATTTCCTCGCCGTCGGCCGTTACGCTGATTTCATGAACCGCAGGCCCCCAGCCGTCTTGCGTGAAGGCATCTTGAAAACGAAGATAGATGGCATCTCCACCTAGGAACTCGGACAAATCAAGGTCATACGTTCTCCGGTTGCTCGCATCCCGGATTTGTTCTGGTTCGGTAAGCACCGTGCGGAACGTATCCCAATTGTCCGGGGGAAGCGGGATGGACGTATTGGGGCTGAGGCCGACCAGCATCCGCTTCGTCGTTTGACTCCATAAATGCTCATACTGCCAAGTGTAGGCATCCATCCGATCTTGGAATTTCCCTTGCAGATCCTCAATTACACGTAAGCGGTAGGGCGTCTTAGCCAGCTCCGCTGCCAATTCGGGACTGGCCACGACGGCGTCTTTCAACCCGGCAAGCGTTGTCGCGACATTGATGGAATCCGGAACGGCCGGATCATAGACGATTACGCCTTTCACTTCTCGGGCGTAAGCCTTGACGATGTCCATTGCGTCATCATGAATCCGATAAGGAACCTGAATATCGTTAATCCAGGGATCTTTCTCGTTTTGCTGCACGTAAATTCTCGGCTCTTTGCGATTGACGATGCCTTGAAGCGTCGTCAGCAGAATTTTGATGTCTCCAGACGCGTCGTACACTTGAGCGACATCCAAACGTTTGGCTTTAGCGAAGGTGGGGAGTTCCTGATTTTTCGGCCAGACAATACCGTCCTTCTTGTTCAGATCCGCCTGAACAGAACTTTCTGCAGAAGCCCCTAAAGGTAATGTAAGCGTACATACTAGAGCTAAACCTAACATGATCCATTTGCGAAACATAAATCGTCACCTCTCTTAATGGGAATAGGTAGCGGAAATTTCGTTATGATCGATGATCCACCTCCTGGCGCGATTGGGTTGGATTGGAAAGGCTTACATGATATATTTAATATATGCTATTGTATATTTCAATACCTTCGACAAAACTTTTCAGGGAATGATTAGAAGTATCAATTATAGCCATACTTTCGACTTCATCTATCACCTCAAATCACACATGAATAAGAGAACTGTTTCATTTTTGGCGTATAGCAAATATGTCATATAAGTATTTGGTTGAATGAAATATCACAATCCAGGAGACGCTATTCAGCGTAAAGGGGGATTCGAGTATGCCAAATCACGACCAAGAACCAATCGAAACGGATGGAGATCCACGCACGATTTATGAAGATACGACCCTGCATACACGATCAGGCTTTATGCCTGAGCAGCCGGATGTGACAGCATACGAACCCGTAAGCGGGGATGCAGAGCAAAATCAAACGCGATCCTGACCGAGAAACAGGCCTTCCTCCTCGTTGAAGGAAGGCCTGTTTTGCTATGTGTCGGCTTTGAAGAGAAAGGACGATAACCGATGGGATTACAGTTTCCGCAGGGATTTTTATGGGGCGGTTCGGTGGCCGCCAATCAGCTAGAAGGCGCCTATCAGGAGGAAGGTAAAGGTCTATCCATCCAGGATGTATTGCCGCATGGCGTGAAGACGCCGCCAACCGATGCGCCAACCAAAGACAATCTGAAGCTGATCGGGATCGATTTCTACCACCGTTACAAGGAAGATATCAAGCTATTCGCCGAAATGGGCTTCAAAACGTTCCGTACCTCGATCGCCTGGTCGCGGATCTTCCCGAAGGGGGACGAAGCCGAGCCAAACGAGAAGGGGCTGCAATTTTACGATCGTCTGTTTGAGGAGTGTCTGAAATATGGGATTGAACCGATGGTGACGCTCTCCCATTATGAAACACCGCTGCATTTAACAAGGGAATATAACGGCTGGGCGAATCGTAAACTGGTCGAATTCTATACCCATTTCGCCAAAACGGTGTTTACGCGTTACAAGGATAAAGTGAAATATTGGCTGACCTTTAACGAGATCAATTCGATCCTGGAGCATCCGTTTATGAGCGGAGGGATCGTGACGCCCAAGGAAAAACTGAGCCTACAGGACCTGTATCAAGCCATCCATCACGAGCTGGTGGCAAGCGCTGCGGCCGTTCAAATCGGGCATGAGATTAACCCGGATTTCAAGATCGGATGCATGGTGCTGAGTTTGCCGACCTACCCGTTGACGCCGCATCCCGATGATGTAATTCAAGCGATGCACACCGATCATCAAAATACATTTTTTCTCGAAGTTCATGCACGTGGCAAGTATCCGGGGTACATGAAACGATTCTTTCAGGAGAACGGGATCCAGCTTGACTTCGAGCCGGGGGATGAAGAAACGCTCGCGCATACGGTCGATTTCATCTCCTTCAGCTATTATATGAGTATTTGCGAGACCGCCAATTCGGAGAATCAGCCAAAAAGCGAGGGGAATTTGTTCGGGGGCGTGTCTAACCCGCATCTTCCTTCCAGCGAATGGGGCTGGCAAATCGATCCCAAGGGGCTTCGTTACATTCTGAACCTATTTCAGGATCGATATCAAAAACCGTTGTTTATTGTCGAAAACGGCTTGGGTGCCGCGGATCAGCTGACCCCGAACGAGAGGGGGGAGTTGACAGTCGAGGATGATTATCGGATCGACTATTTGCGGGCTCATCTTCTACAAGTGGCGGAGGCTATTGCCGATGGGGTCGAAGTTATGGGTTATCTCGTCTGGGGTTGCATCGATCTGGTTAGCAATTCCACTGCTGAAATGAAGAAACGATACGGATTGATCTATGTGGACCGGCATGATGACGGCTCGGGAACGCTTGAGAGATATCGGAAGAATTCGTTCCATTGGTATCGGAAAGTGATTGGCACCAACGGTCAATGTCTGTTGGAAGGGGAGAACTAATCGGCTAATTGCATTTATACTAGATACAGTTCCGTTCTCAAATGCTGGAAAATTTGATATACTTGGGATGTTCTGTGCTACTAATTTCGGGCAGGTGATTTTATGAAACCGATTACAGTATACGACATCGCCAAGGAAGCCAACGTCTCCGTTGCTACGGTCTCCCGAGTACTCAACAATACCGCACCGGTAAAAAAAGAGACCCGGGAGCGCATTAATGAACTCATCAGCAAATATCAGTTTCAACCGAACGCATTGGCGAGAAGTTTGTCAAAGAAAGAGACGGGGATGATCGGCATCATTCTTCCGGATATTACAAACCCCTTCTTTCCCGAAGTGTTGTCCGGATTCGATCTGGAGGCACGCAAGCAAGGGTATACCTATTTCCTTTGCGATACCGTCTCGGCCAGTGTAGACACCGCAGAACAATACCTTCGAGAATCGCAATACTTGAACGCGCTTGCTGAGAAGCAGGTGGACGGAATTGTGATGATGGGGGGGCGCGTTGATTTGGCTAAACCCGAAGATCAGTTGGTTGAGGAGGTTGTCGAGATTGGCAAAAGGTTGCCTGTTCTTCTCGTAAACGGCCGGCTTTCCAAATCGGGACTAAACCGAGTGGCGGTGGATGAGAAGCATGGAGCGGAGCTCGCGGCCCAACATCTCATTGAGCTGGGACACCGCGAAATAGCCATTGTAGGCGGCTACCAGAATATGTCCAACACGATGCAGCGAACGTCCGCCTTTATGAAGAGGATGAAGCAATCGGGCCTTGAGGTTCGCAAAGAGTGGGTGCTTCACGGAGGTTTCTCTGTTGCCAGTGGCACCGCGTTTATGAACCAATTGCTGGAGCTGCCCCATCGGCCAACCGCGATTTTTTGCCTGAATGATCTAGTGGCGATAGGCGTCTTGAAAGCAGCTGTCAAAGCAGGAATACACATCCCTGAAGATCTGTCGATTATCGGATACGATGATATCCCATTTGCGTCCAACAGTATTCCCGAGCTTACAACCATATCCCTGCGAACTCATGAACTTGGGCGAACGGCGGGGGAGGTGTTGCATCAAATGATCACGAAATCGAAGGTGAACAAAACAACCTTGCTGAAGCCTGAGTTGATCGTTCGGGAATCTACTAGAGCTCTTAACTAGAGTTAGGAGCTTCGGCCCGATTGTGGCAAAAAAAGGATTGACAACTTAAATCTTGCTAAGCTAGAATAACTGCGAAAGCCCTTACATTCCACTCGTAGTTCCAGTTCTACTTTTACACACCCTCCTAAATGACAACAAATCTTACTACATTCACCAACGACTCCGATGACAAAGTTAGATTCCAAAACACCTGGTGTACCATCTGAAAAGTTGATTTAACGCTAAAATGAAACCCGTTTCATTCGTTTTGTGTTGACTGAAATGTAACGGGTTTCATGAAATGGGATTCATTAAAATTGAATATTACAGACGCTAGGAGTGGTCCGCTATGAGTACGCGTATCGAATCCGAATCCGTGATAAGTTTATCCGGCCAAGCGGTCAGCATTCATGGTGAAAGTGTGATTTTGCTTTGCGCCTCTCTTTTTTATTTCCGAATTCCTGCCGAATTGTGGGAAGAGCGGTTGGAACAGGTCAAGGAAGCTGGCTATAACTGTATCGACGTCTACTTTCCGTGGAATTTTCACGAACCCCATGAGGGGACATGGGACTTCACCGGAATGCGGGATGCGAAGAAGTTCCTGCGACTGGCAGCGCAAGTGGGATTATGGGTAGTCGCCCGTCCAGGCCCCTATATTTGCTCCGAATGGGACGGTGGTGCATTGCCGTCGTATCTGTATGCCAAAGAGCCGGCCATGCGGTTCAGGGATAATGACCCTGCGTTCTTACAGCATGTGGCCAGGTGGTACGCACAAATCCTACCGATTCTGCATCGCCATGAAGTCACTCACGGCGGTAGTGTCATCTTTGTCCAACTGGACAATGAGCTGGACTTCTATAATTGCTCCGACCCCGCAGGATATATAGCGGCTCTTCGCGACATGGCAGACGCGTATCAATTATCGGTTCCGCTTATCGCTTGTGCCGGTCAGGGCGGCCTGTTACAAGCGTCTGGACTAACAGAAGGCGTTGTACCGACTTGTAATTTCTATCCCGATGACCGGGATCCCCAGTTCGAGAAGAATGTACTGCATTATCGGGATGTGCTTCACAAAATGGGATTTCCACTGCTCGTCACTGAAACGAACCGAAGTCATTATTTGCTCCGCAGACTGCTGTCGACCGGAGCCAAGCTACTGGGACCGTACCTCCAGGTATCGGGTACGAATTTTGGCTTCACCAACGCCATTAACAACTGGGGCAGGCCGCTGGCATTTCTGACCTCGGATTATGACTTCGGAGGTATGATTTCCCCTGAAGGACATCTCCGCGATGAAGTCCAGGAGGCCAAACTACTTGCCAGGTTAATTCGTGCCTATGGCAGCTCTCTTGCCGAGTCCGAACCCGGTCCCGCTGGTTCATGGTCCGTTCAAGGAGAAACGGAAGGGGTGTTTGGTCCTTATGTGCTGCGGTTACAGGGCGGCGGGGAGCTCATTTTTGTGACGAATGGGGAAGACCATGCCAAGCAAATTTGCTTGCAAGGGGACAAAGGAACCCGAGCTCCATCTACCGGCGTCTTGACCTTAGCCGCTTCAAGATCGTTGGCACTGCCTGCCAATATTCCGCTGTCCATCTGGGGAGTACCCGGACGGCTAAACTCCTCCACAGCGGAGCTCTACATGGCGGAACAACAGAAGGACGGGGCCATACTGGCGTTTCACATGGAGGGGAATCACGGGGAAATCGTCCTTGCAATCGAAGCAGCACATGAGCCGGTGGCGGAGGGAATGGGCGTAATCAGCCGCGAGGGACAATTTGAGTTGCTTCTCTCGGGCGCAGAGACGGCGTTTTGCCGATTTGAATTGAAGGATGGACAACGATTCACGGTTATTGTCACAGATCGATTGAAAGCGCTTCATACCGAAACGATCAACCTAGACGGGACGGTGGCTGCTTCCACTCCTCAACCGAAGTCGAAGATCTCCGACTCGTCGCAAGCTTTAGAGTGGCAGTTTGTTTCAGGAGAGGGATGGAAGCCGCCATTCCAAGCCATATCAGTTTTAACGCCTGGGGCGAAGCTTGATTATCTAGAAAGGTTGGGCGTTTATCGTGGATACGCCTGGTATGAGGCCAAAGTCAACCTGACTAATGCGGATCACCTGCTACAAGGATTTCTTGTCCGTCAAACCAGCGATGTTATTTCTTTGTATGCCGACGGGACCTACATCGGAACCTCAACCCCGGGTGGAGCCAGCCTGTTTGTTCCGGTGAATGAACGGGATGTAGAGAAGATACAAGCACGCGTTGAAATTTGGGGGCACAGTAATTTTGATGATCTCCGGCTCCCGGCCCTTCGCCTACCTTCCTTGAAGGGGATGGAAGGTATTGTAGCGATCACGGCCATTCACGACATTACCGCGAACTGGTACGTGAATCCCACAGGTGAACGCTTGTTGCAAGGTGGCGCGACTAATATGGATGAGGCGTTATGGCCGGTGGTTGGCTTTGGAAGCTGGTTATCCGCGGATCATCCGTCACAGCAAGTTTTTCGCACGAAGTTTGTACCCGCGGCTAACCGAACGGCGTGGATCCTGCATTTTCGGAATTTACAAGGTCACGCGCGGCTTTGGGTGAATGGCGTTGATGCCGGTTCCATCCATCCGATGAATGCTTATATCGATCTGAAGCCTTATGTCACCCCGGGCCAAGAGTTGCAGCTGGAGGTGTATCTGCTGCGAACGATGGGGCAGCCTGGCGGCCAAGTGCTGATTTATGAAGGTGTCGAAGCTTCAGAGTTCACGGTTGTCGCGGCAGATGAAGCTGAGCTGAAGGCAGAAGCAGACCATAGAATTGCTTCAGCCGCTCCAGGGCAATTGCCGCTCTGTCTTGACTCTGGAAAGGCAGGCTGGTTGTTCGCCCCAATCCATAACTCCGCGCAGGGCAAAGGTTGGAGGGTTCGTGCGATAGGCTCGGGATTAAAGCTTACCGTGTTTATGGATGAGCGGATCGTCGGCCGGCTGTGGTTGCCCGGAGGGGCGGGAAGGCCAACGATGACTGGCGGCAGCGCGGACTCGTTTTATTTGCCGGGTCCTTGGTTTCATGACAACCAGGCGCAGCTGTCCATTTATCTCGAAGCGGTGGAGGACCAGGCTGCAGGAAGATTGGAGAGCCTTGAGGTTATTTCCGTATAGAAGGGAGGATGCATATGGAGATCACGACGCCTACGAAGGTGCGCAAACGGCCGCAATTACACAGGATTCAGAATGGCCGATTCAGACGGTTTTGGAACAATAAAACGCTGCTGCTCATGTGTTTGCCGGCCATCGTATTCTTTATCATCTTTGCTTATCTGCCGATGCCTGGCCTGTACCTGGCGTTCATCAAATACAACTACACGGATGGCATCTTCAAAAGTCCGTTCGTCGGGTTTGATAACTTTCGATTTCTGGTGATGACGGGAGATTTGTGGCGGCTGACGTTTAATACGGTGGTTTATAATCTGGCTTTTATCCTGCTCGGGAACGTGCTGCAAATCGTCGTCGCTGTGTTTCTGAACGAGATTCGCCTCAAATGGTTTAAGAAGCTGACCCAAACCTTGATGTTCCTGCCGCACTTTATCTCGGCGGTCCTGATTGGCCTGATCGCTTACAATGTGCTGAGCTATGATTACGGCCTGCTTAACAGCATCCTGACCTCGCTGGGATTTGATCCGGTGAAGACGTATTCGAACGCCGGGATTTGGCCGTTTATCATCGTTCTTACGTATTTGTGGCAATCCACGGGTTATGGCTCCATCGTGTATTTCGCCGCCATCATGGGCCTGGATAACGAGATTATCGAAGCTGCGGAAATCGACGGGGCAGGCGCGTTCCAGAGAATCCGTTATATCGTACTCCCTTGGCTGAAGCCCACCTTTATCATCCTGCTCTTGTTTTCGCTTGGCGGCATATTGCGCGGCAATTTCGGTTTGTTCTTCAACCTGGTGGGAGCAAACAACACCGCATTGTACGCGACGACCGATATCATCGAAACCTATGTGTTCCGCGCCCTCATGACCAACTTCAATTTCTCAATCGGCAGCGCCGTCAGTCTATATCAATCGGTCTTCGGGTTTATCGTTGTCATGACGGCCAACTGGCTGGTCAAGAAGGTTTCGCCGGATAACTCACTATTTTAGGAGGTGCAAGGTATGGATGACGCTTATGAAGCCCGAAGCATCCGTACAGATCTAGGCGGCATCATCGTCAAAATCGTAGGTTACCTGTTTATCGGCTTCTTCTCCTTATGCTGCTTGCTGCCCTTCCTGCTTGTCCTTGGCACATCCTTTACGTCGGAATCGGCGATCAAGCGGTTTGGATTCAATTTCTGGCCCCGAGAGTTCAGCACCTTCTCCTACAAAATCGTCTTCGAAAATCCGGACCTCATGATCGGCTCCTATCTTGTGACGATCGGTATCACCGTCTGCGGCACTGCGCTGGGGTTGTTCCTGGTGGCCATGACCGGGTATGCGCTGCAACGGCCCGATTTTGCTTATCGAAACCGGATTTCCTTCTTTATTTACTTTACGACATTGTTCACCGGCGGTCTGGTTCCGTTCTATTTGCTCGTGACGCAATATTTGAGCTTGAAGGACAATTATTTGGCCGTTTTACTACCCGGCTTGTTAAGTCCATTCCTCATTATCATGATGAAAAGCTTCGTTCGTTCCATCCCCCACGCCATCACCGAATCTGCCAAAATCGACGGAGCCGGGGATTTCACGATTTTCATCCGCCTCATCCTGCCGATGACAACGCCGGCACTAGCTACAATTGGCTTGTTTATCGCCCTTGGGTATTGGAACGAATGGTACAACTCAATGTTGTTCTTATCGCCGGATATGAAGTATCGTCCGCTGCAGCTATTCTTATATAACGTCATCACCAGCGCGGACTTCATCCGCAATTCAGCGGCCGCCTCCAACGTGGAGTTGCGGGATGTCCCGCTCGAATCGATGAAGATGGCGACGGCTATCGTCGCGACGGGCCCGGTGATTTTATTCTATCCGTTTGTGCAGCGTTATTTCATCAAGGGGATCACGGTGGGCGCTGTGAAAGGTTGAGGTTTCACAATTTGATATAAAAGAGGGAGGTTGGTACGAATGGTTCGATGGAAACAAGCTTCAATTTGGGTCATGGTGAGCCTGTTGGTACTGCTGCTTGTGTCCTGCGCCGGCGGTCAAAACGGCAATAACGGGGCAAGCGGGGATACGGCGAACAACGGAGGGAATAAGACCAACACTGGTCAGGAGACGGACAGTGGAGTGGATACGTCCAAGTTCGTGAAGATTAGCTATCTCGTGCTGGGGGATAAGCCGAAGAATGGACAATTCGAGAAAGTACTCACGGAAGTTAACAAATTGATGAAGGAAAAAATCAACGCCGAGCTGGAATGGAAATGGATTGAATGGGCGGATTGGCAGACGAAATACAATTTGGCTTTAGCCTCCGGCGAGTCGATTGATCTGATCACCATCGGAACCGATTGGCTGGACACCTGGGGGAATGCGCAACGCGGCGCTTTCATGAATTTGGATGAGCTGCTTCCGAAATATGCGCCGGAAACGTGGAACTCCATCACGAAGGAGGACTGGGACGAAAGTAAATATAACGGCAAAATCGTCTTGATTCCGGAGAACGATTATACGCAGTGGGTCAACCACGGCTTCTTCTATCGGGGGGATTGGGCGAAGGAAGCCGGCATCACGGAACCAATCAAGGATTGGGAGGGAATCGAGAAATATTTGAAGTACATTAAGGACAACAAACCGGATGTCATTCCTTGGGATGCAGCGTCAGGCGCTCAAACCTGGGGCGGATTTGTGCAATCTTATACGGATGAGCTGGAGCTTCCGATTTCCACCGGTTTTATGCCTGTATTTACGGCGAAGTCGTTTGAGGAGAAATTTACCGCAACGAGCCCGGTCTTCGAGGACGTATTCTTGAAATATGCGACCATGATGAAGAGCTGGGCGGATCAAGGCTTCTGGCGTGAAGACGCTCTAAATAACAAGAACAACAACCGCGATGCGTTGAAAGCCGGCTTGTCGGGACTCGACCAGCACCATACGCAGACGTTCTCGGGACTTCGCGTAGAGATGGATAAGGCCCAGCCTGGCTCTGAGCTGCAGATGTTTCCGTTCTCCCGGACGCGAGGCACGAACCTAATGGAGCTGTCGATCACGCATGGCGGCACCTCCCTTGGCGCCCACAGTAAAAATCCGGAACGCGCGCTGATGGCTTACGATCTCATTCGCAATAATGAAGAAATCTATCATCTGATTAACTATGGACTGGAAGGCGTGCAATATGTGATCAAGGACGGAAAACGTGCGCGTCCGGAAGGTTATGAAGAGGCAAGAGACAACTTCTATGCGGATTTCTGGGGCGGCCGGGTCGACAAGTTTGAAATCCCAAGTGAAACGACCTGGGATCAGATCGAAGAGACGTTATACGCCGAATACGATCAGATCAAGAAGCCTTACGTCTATGGACAATTTGTCTTTGATAAAACGCCGGTGGAAGCCGAATTAACGGCCGTTTCGCAGGTCACTGGAGAGCTTGGTCCAGCTATCGTGATGGGGAAAGCCGGGGATCCGGCGCAGGCGGTTGAGGAGTTCCGTAATAAGCTGAAACAAGCCGGTTACGACAAGGTGCTGGCGGAGCTGCAAAAGCAGTTGGACGCCTATAAAACTCAATTGGGCGAATAGTGAATTGATAAGTATAGGAAGACGGACTCGCGGGAGCGCGGGTCTGTTTTTTTGGGGGAAGGCGCGCCTAAGTCGTTCGTGTTCATCGTTCCCGACCGGGCACGAGCATGGTATGATCTTTTATGGAGGGACTGCCATGCACGAAACCAAAGAAAACCATGTATTGCTCTTATCCAAAATGAATATACCTGGGGATATCCAGGTGTCCGTGCCACGTCCTCGACTCATCGAACGATTAAACGAAGCATTGGACTGCAGGGCAACCTATATCGCAGCTCCAGCCGGATATGGGAAAACGAACTTGATCCGGGAATGGGCCAATCAAGTAACCCGACCTTTGGCATGGCTGTCATTGGACGAGAAGGATAATGATTTGATTCGCTTCTGGCATTATGTCACCGCTGCCATTGAGCGATCGACAGGCCGGTTCTCTGAGGCGTTTCAAACCTCTTTTGCAGCGCTTAGACCAGGCCATTATGAGCCGATGATCATCGCATTACTGAATGAGTTCAATCGCTTGTCTCAACCGCTGGCCTTGATCCTGGATGATTGGCATGAGATCCACGATCCGGACATCTTGAGTTCAGTCGGTTTTATGCTGGAATATCTGCCCCAAGGGATACATCTCACTTTCGCCAGCCGGTATGACAACGACTTTATCAAGTCTCGTTGGATTAGCCGAGGATGGGTTTACCGTATTTACGACGTTCAAATGCGATTTGATATCGTGGAAACGGGAGAGTTTTTTCGTCTTTCCGCGCATAAGGAGCTGGATCACGACCAGCTTGAACAGGTTCTTACACAAACCGAAGGTTGGGTGACGGGATTAAAGCTGATTGCCTTGTCTTGGCGTCATGAGAAGGGGCTCGGCACATTAAGGCTGCCGTCTCTTGAGCGCAGCGGGGTAGAGGAATATCTGTTCCAAGAGGTGTTCAATTCCTTGGATGAGTCGATTCGATCATTTCTGTTGGATGTCTCCGTGCTGCAGCGATTGCACCGCTCTCTCTGTCAAGCAGTTGCTGGGGACGGCGGGGCGGAAATGCTTGAGGAAGTGGCCCGGTTAAACTTATTCTTACTCCCGCTTGATGACGGCAGGCAATGGTATCAGTTCCATCGTTTGTTCGGCGATTTCTTGCGTAGGGAGGAGGAGCGCCGACGTCCTGGGAATGCCGCAAAACTTCTTCGTACGGCGGCGGAATGGTGTGAATCACGGGAACTCTTTGAAGAGGCCGTGGATTATTATTTAGCCGGAGCTAATTATGGGGAAGCTATTCGTCTACTAGAGCAGATGGGAAGCGTGCTTATTCGACGGGAGTTCTCAACGATGAAGACATGGCTGTCAGCCATACCCGAAGACCTGTTGTTGCTCCATCCGTACCTTTATTTCTCCTACACGCATTCCTTGTTATGGTCGCAGGATGTCACCCTCGCAGAATTGTATTTGCACCGAGCAGAACAGTACTACGAAGAGACTGGAGACCGCTGGGAGCCGGAGGAGAGAGACCGCTATTTGGGTTATCTGTATTACGTCAGGAATTTCAAAGCAACCCAATACGAAATGGATATGGTGAAGGCGCTGAAGTACATTCAGCTGTCCTTGCAATATAGTCCGCAGGGAACGGATCTGATCTTCGCTTCTCCCTTGATGCCGTTGTCCCCTTCGGTATTCCGGTCTTATAACGGGAAGCGGGGGCTGCATTTACCGCGCGGGTTAGCCGACGGTTTCTTCACAAGCATGATCGAGTTCATGGGACGGATGGGACTACAGGATTCGGTGGTCGTTTGCTATGGGGAACTGATGTATGAACGCAACGAGTTAGAGCAGGCGGAAGTTTATTTGAAGCAAGGTTTAAAGGGACAAAGTCAAGCGCATTATCAACCGGAGAAGGTGTATGTCCCCGCTTCGTTGTTCCTGTCCCGAATCTATCAAGCAAGGCGTGATGAAGAGCAGGCAGAGGGTTGGATCGCGGATGCATTCCGGCGAGCCGTTGACGATGGGGTGGACGAGGCTCTGATCTTGCTGGATACGGAGCGGGCGGCGATGCGCTTGCGCCATGGAGACTTAGGCCTGGCGATGGAATGGCAGGAGCGCTACGGTCTTTCGGCGGAAGACCTGGTTTCGGTACATCAACTGTTTCCTTACACCTTCCTGGTTCGGTTGTTGATCGAGACGGGGCGGTTAGACGAAGCTTGGCGGTTATCCGACAAGCTGCTGCCCATCGCCGTGAAAGGCCACCGCCCGATGGATGCGCTGGATCTCGAAACGTTGCAGGCGATGATTTTACAGTTGGCAGGGAAACCGCAAGAGGCGCTGCTCAAATTGGAGGCGGCGCTAAAGCTGGCGAAACCGGACGATTACGTTCGGGTGTTTACGGATAAAGGACAACGTTTGTCCGAGTTGCTTGCCATTTATGTAGAGCAACGGCAAAAAGGGAATTTACGCGACGATAACGCCACGCCGCTCGAGTATGTACGTAAAGTATTGTCCAGCTTTGAGCGACCGGCGAAGGGAAGTCGATCCTCCTCAAAAGCCTTGGAAACGCTGCTTACACCGCGTGAACTCACGATCTTTCGCTGTATGGAGGAAGGGATGGACAATCCGTCGATTGTAGAGGCGTTGGGCATCGGCATGGGGACGCTTAAAGCTCATATCAACCGCATATACGGCAAGCTGCAGGTCAAGAATCGCGTGGAGGCGATGATCCGCGGGAAAGAAATCGAAGGCTGAACCGGCGTGGACTTATAGAGTCACGCGTCCGGCTCAGCCTCTTTTTTTGGGGGGATTAATTCTCCAGAAGGTTGATGTGATCCAGGTCCGTGCTGCTATTAAATATAAATTCAAGACTATACTCTCCGCGGATATAGGTCAGTTTGGTTTGCTTGGTGTTGCCGTTCTTGATCGTGCTGCTTGCGTCCGGTGCAAACCAGTTTTGCTTCAGCATTTTCATCGTGATGCCGCCGATATTGGTTTGGCGTTCCACGTTGGTACCGAAATAACGCATTTCTTGAATCGTACCCTTAGTGTAGGATAACGCATATCCCGGATTACCCATATTGGCGCTGTATAAATCAAATGCCAAGCTTCCCTTGCCCGCGATAGAAGGATCACCGATCAGCTTGATGACGTCTTTCCGAGTGTTTTTACCGACCGTCAGTCCGGAGACAGCTCCAGGGAACTGTCCTTTTAAGGCGGGTTTATAAAAGCTGTTTAAAGTATCCAAGGCATGAGCGGTGTCTTCCTTCTGGATCTGTGCTGCCGTCGTCTTCGTTGGCTGTGCCGTGACGACACTGCTTGATGTGGCCCAAGTGGCAACGCCAAGGATACCTGCGGCAAGGAGAGCAATAACGGCTTGATGATTGAAGATTTTTCGGTTCATATCCATGCTCCTTCTCTATCCTATGAAATATCGATAGACGTTATGATAAGTACATTCCATATCATAGTGGAAACCGCAAAGGAACAAGTGTCGATTTCGTCAATTAGAATTTTCAATATCGCAAGAAAATGGATTTACATTTTTCAAAATGAAGCATATACTAAGGCTATAAAGTTGCACTAAGGAAACTTTAATGGATATAGACAACTTTGGATATTGGACAGCGCAAGGGAGGGATTGTCATGATGGAACAAAGTGTTGCGCAGCAAACCACTCAAGTTGCAGCAAAAGGAATGGATCACAAATCCTCCGCACATGCCGCATTAGACGGCCGAACGAAAGGACTGAAACGGCTGCTGCCTTTTCTTGGACCTGCGTTTATCGCGGCGGTTGCTTATATCGATCCCGGTAACTTTGCGACGAATATTACAGCGGGATCCAAATACGGATATCTTCTGTTATGGGTGATCTTCGCCTCGAATTTGATGGCTGTGTTGATTCAGTCGTTATCGGCCAAATTGGGGATCGCCACCGGCAGAAATCTGCCTGAGGTTGCTCATGATCGGTTCCCTAAGGGAGTATCGATTTTCCTGTGGATTCAAAGTGAACTAGTCATTATCGCAACGGATTTAGCCGAATTTATCGGGGCGGCTTTAGGGCTTTATCTCCTGTTTGGCATTCCGATGCTGCCAGCAGCCGTGATCACTGCGATAGGTTCCTTTGCGATCCTGGAGCTTCAGCGGAGGGGATATCGCGCTCTGGAGGCGGGAATCGCAGCGATGGTGCTGATCGTCGTGCTGGCCTTTGCCTTTCAGGTGATTGCGGCAAATCCGGATTTTGGCGCGGTTGGCGCGGGTATGGTGACTCCACGATTTGACGGGGTGGATAGCGTCTTACTGGCTGCCGGTATCTTAGGGGCGACTGTAATGCCTCACGCCATTTATCTGCACTCCTCGTTAACGCAAAACCGTATCGTCGGCCGTAATGAGGCGGAGAAGAAGAAAATTTTCAAACTGGAATTCATCGACATCGTGTTGGCCATGTTGATTGCCGGGGCGGTGAATATGGCGATGGTGGTCGTATCCGCAGGTCTGCTCTTTAAGAATGGGCTGGTGGTGGAGGATTTGGACGTCGCTTTTCATCATTTCGGAACGATTGCCGGACCAGTAACTGCCATCTCCTTTGGGCTTGGTTTGCTGATTGCCGGCCTGTCGAGCTCGTCGGTCGGTACGATGGCTGGGGATGTCGTGATGCAAGGCTTCATTAACAAGCGAATTAACCTGTATGTTCGGCGGGCTATTACGACGATTCCACCGCTCGCCATCATCATTTCAGGCGTCAATCCTACGAATGCCTTGGTGATGAGCCAAGTGATTCTGTCGTTTGGGATTGCCTTTGCCCTGATTCCCTTGATCTTGTTCACCTCAAACCGCAAAATAATGGGCGGGCTGGCGAATCACCGGATTACCACTACGCTGGGTTGGATCATCTCCGCTTTGGTGGTCGGCCTGAATTTGTTCTTAATCGTTCAAATGCTGTTTTGACGTCGTGCAGATCCCGACTAGGGATATGAAGTGGACCTCCATTTCCGCTGAAGCGGGGATGGGGTCCTTTTATTTTAAATATGACATGCTGTCGTCAGAATTTAGGCTTTATGATGGAATCGTTAACATGAAAGACATCAGACCGTCTCACCAACCTCACGCTCACTCCAAGCCCAGCATTGATTCGCCAATTGCTTGTTCTGAGCTTGAGGGGAGGTTGAGGTTATCCTTTTGTTTTGAAAATACTTGCCGCTGATCTCGCTAACCTCAGGGCTGTCAGCCAAATAAATCGTTGTTTCGGCTCCTTGCAGGGGACTTAATACAAAAGGCTTCATTAAGGTTTGCGCTGTTTTGGCCCAAAACCCGCCGTTTCGATCCACTCCGATATTGGTGGATACCGTACCGGGATGAAGGCTGTTGACCGTCACCTGCGTGTCTTTCATGCGATCGCTGAGCTCCAGCGTAAAGAGCAGGTTGGCCAGCTTGGATTGTCCATACGCTTCCATAAAGGAAAATGACTTTTCTCGGTACGGATCGCTCAGGTCCAGATTCGCTTTCTTATGCGAAACGGAGGCGACGTTGACGATCCGGCCTTGGTTGGCAAGTTTAAGGGGATCCAGCAGCAGATTGGTTAGCAGAAAAGTTCCCAGATGGTTAATGCCCATCATACGCTCGAACCCGTCGGAGGTCGTCTCTCGTTTAAAGGTCATCACCCCCGCATTGTTAATCAGGACATCCAGAACATCGTAAGTTGCCCGAAATTCCTCGGCAAATAACCGGATTTGTGCCAAAGAACCTAAATCAAGCTTCATGAGTTCGATAGCTGGAGAGTCACTTTCTTTGCGTGCTTCCTCTAATGCTCGTAGGCCGCGTCTTTCGTCGCGGCAGGCCATCACCACATGATAACCTTTCTTGGCTAACTCAACTGTGGTGGCATAACCCATCCCTGAATTTGCTCCGGTAATGATTACGGTCTTCTTAGATTTCATCGATTCAAATCCTCCATTTCCTTCCAATAGTAAAAGTTCACTTTATCTGACGGGCGCTTAGCCGCTTGATGCATGGCTGTGGCGATATCTTGCGCTGAAGTGCCTTTATATTTATCCATTTTCCCGAGGAAAAATGGGTTGATGATTCTCCAGATAAACATCACTGCCAGTTCCATGGGACGAAACTCCGGGCGGTGACCCATGATCATCGATGGACGGAACAGATGGGTATGCTCAAACCCCAAGCGGAGGATATCGCGTTCAATCTCACCCTTGACCCGAACGTAAGCGGATCGCGACTTCGGATCGGCTTGCACGGCCGTGACGATCAAGACGGCTTTGGCTCCATGCTCTTTCGCAAAGGACGCGGCCATGACCGGGTACCCATGTTCGACTTCATAGGAGCCTGAACCTAACGTAATGAAAATCTCATCCGCCTTCAGTTGATCCTTCAAGCCCGGCAGGGTGCCATAGTCGCCGATAATCATGTGTAGCTTTGGGTGGCGAATCGGCAGTGGGGTGCGGACTACAGTGATAACCTGCTCGTATTCGACATCTTGCAGCAACTGTTCCAGAAGATATGAACCAACGAAACCGCTGGCTCCAAACAGAAGCGCTTTTTTTGAATTCTTCATGAGTATATCAATCTCCTCTGGCTTCCTTAATATAAAACTCGACTTGCCGGATCACCTTCGAAGCTTCGGGGATCGGGAAGATCGGCCATGCGTGAAACATGCCGGGATACTCAAACGCTTGGATAGATACCCCATCAGCACGGGCTTGTTGAACCAACTGTCGTGCATCAGGCAATATCAATTCGTCAGTCCCATAAAAAATCGTGATTGGCCCTAGTCCGGTAAGCGATCCGTAAATCGGGCTGACCCAGGGTTGGCGGGGGTCAAGTTCACCGGCGTACAGCTTGCCCGCTTCCAGCAGACCCGTACGAGCCAGTAAGGGATCACGCGCTTCCGAGGCTTGAATTTCCGGGTGGCTGAGTGTCACGTCAAGCCACGGGGAGAACAGAAGGGTATGCCCGGGTTGAGGCAACCCCAAGTTCCGGATATGCTGGGTCAAAGCCAAGGCCATTCCACCACCAGCGGAATCCCCTATAAGCACGATGTCATTAGAATCGGCATCACGGAGAAGATTTTGGTAAACATCGGTTACAAAAGACAACGTGACAGAAGCCGGCGTGGCGGTTGCCAGCGGGTACATCGGAATAACGGTGGTACCGCCAAGCGCTTCGGTCAACTTTCCCGCGAATCGCCAATGAAACGGCGACATCTCATGAACGTACGCTCCGCCATGCAAGTAGAGCAGCCGGCGGTTATTAATGTGGGCCATCGATTTCGGTTTTATCGTAAACACTGGATACTCGCTTACCTCGAATTGATGGACCCGGTATCGAGACTTCGTTTGCTTGGGTGGGTGATAGGTTTCGCGCCGATTTAGACTTCTCCTGAACCCTTCAACCGTCGTCCAATCCTTTCGGAAGAGGTGAAAGATCTGTCTAAACAGAGTGCTTTGTATGCTGCTCATGATAATGTTCTCCTTGGGATGTGAACTATAAAATAAGGTCGCGAGACCCTGCTATGCGCCTCGCGACCGGCACCTTTGGTTGTAGCGATTAGAGTTGCAGACCCGCCAGCTTGGAGAGATCACTGCCTTCAAAGTCAGTGGACCGGCTGACGGCTTCCCATTCGGCGGTTGCCTCGGCTTGCGATTTCAAGCCCATTTCCAAGCCGTATAACGCATCACTGCCAATCACGAGATGAGCGGGGAGCTCCTCCCGGCGGGACAAGTCCACGATGACCTTGGCGATTTTAGCGGGATCGCCGATTTCGTGACCATTGTAGCTCTCCAGCATCTTCAGCATAAAGCCGACGCTGGGCTCGTAATCTGCAATTAAATCGGGCGTTTGGCTCATGGCCAACTCGGAGCATTCCGTCCGCATGCCCCCGGGCTCAACGGAGATCATCTTCACACCAAACGGAGCGACTTCCCCGGCTACCGATTCCGTAAACCCGCTCGCCGCGAACTTGGCCGCATTATAGGCAGCTTGTCCGGGCGATGCCGTCCGGGCAGCGATGGAGGTGATGTTAATGATATGTCCGGAACGCTGTTGGCGCATGACGGGAAGGGCAGCTCGCGTCAGGTTGACTACACCGTAAAAGTTCGTATCCACAATCGATTTGAATCGTTCTTGTGTAACTTGCTCAAAGGGGGCCACATGGCTGAAGCCCGCATTGTTCACAAGCACATCGAGCCTGCCGAACGTTTCGACCGCCAACTGAACGGACGCATCCGCAGCCGTCTGATCGGTTACGTCCAGCTCTAACAGCTTTACGCGATCTCCGTACTTCTCCTGTAAGGTTGTAAGGCTCGCCGTATTTCTGGCCGTGGCCACCAATCGATCCCCATGATCGAGAATCGCTTCCGCTATGGAACGGCCCAAACCTCGACCGCTTCCGGTAACTAACCACACTTTATTCATGATGAAATCCCCCTTCGGAATATAGTTATCAATTGACAACAAAATCATAGCATGACGGATTTTTAGTTGTCAAATGATATGTAATTTGATATCGTGACACGTAGAGGTGATTCAAATGGGACAAACCGATTTTCCCTATCCGTTCGTCGCATTCTTAACCGCGGTTTCCGCCGAAATCGACGAGGTGACGCATATCCTCAAACCGGAGGGACTCACGCCTGTGCAATTTACCATGCTTGGTTTTATAGGAGTGAATCGGAGGGTAACGCCCAGCTTGATCAGTGAACGTATGCCGATGTCGATGCCCAACACCAGCCGGGAGCTCAAAAAGCTGAGGGAGAAGGGATTATGCGAGAGGGTGGAAGATCCGAAGGATCGGCGCAAACAATATGTCCGACTTTCCCGGGAAGGAGAAGGATTGATCAACGATGTCTTTGCCCAAATTGAAGACCGTTTTCATGAACGTGTGAAGCTGCTAACTGATAAGGACCGCCTGGCGATTAGTCAAGCCATGGAACTGCTGCACACGAAAGTATTCACTAAAGGACCCGCTGCGGAACAATAAAGTTAAATTCGGAAGTCAATCATCTGGCTAAATCAAA